>NZ_JANLNW010000053.1 GCF_025465945.1 Pseudomonas sp. 6D_7.1_Bac1
AGAGGAACGCATTCCAAGGTGGGAGCGAGCCTGCTCGCGATGGGGCCCTTTCAGGCGCTAAATAACTTATTCGTCGTCGAAGTTATAGCTGCCCGGCGCGAGGTTTTCGAAGCGGGTGTACTTGCCGATGAACGCCAGGCGTGACGTTCCGATCGGGCCGTTCCGCTGCTTGCCGATGATGATCTCGGCGATGCCTTTGTGTTCGGTTTCCGGGTGATACACCTCGTCCCGGTACACGAACATGATGACGTCGGCATCCTGCTCGATCGCTCCGGATTCCCGCAAGTCGGAGTTGATCGGGCGCTTGTTGGGACGTTGCTCCAGGGAGCGGTTGAGCTGCGACAGCGCCACCACCGGGCAGTTGAATTCCTTGGCCAGGGCTTTCAACGAGCGGGAGATTTCGGAAATCTCGTTGGTCCGGTTATCGCCACCCGAGCCCGGGATCTGCATGAGTTGCAGGTAATCGATCATGATCAGGGCGACATCGCCGTGCTCACGCACCAGACGCCGGGTCCGCGCACGCATTTCCGACGGGCTGATACCAGCCGTATCGTCGATGAACAGCTTACGATCGTTGAGCAGGTTGACCGCCGAAGTCAGGCGCGGCCAATCGTCGTCGTCCAGGCGACCGGCACGGACTTTGGTCTGATCGATACGGCCGAGGGAAGACAGCATACGCATGATCAGCGATTCACCTGGCATCTCCAGCGAGTAGACCAGAACGCATTTGTCGCTGCGCAGCACGGCGTTTTCCACCAGGTTCATCGCAAAGGTGGTTTTACCCATCGATGGACGACCGGCAACGATGATCAAGTCGGACGGTTGCAGGCCGCTGGTCTTCTCGTCGAGGTCGGTGTAGCCGGTGGACAGGCCGGTAATGGCGTTGTCGGTGTTGAACAAGGTGTCGATGCGGTCGATGGCCTTGGTCAGCAGGTCATTCACGCTCACCGGGCCGCCGGTTTTTGGCCGGGCCTCGGCGATCTGGAAGATCTGCCGTTCAGCTTCGTCGAGGATCTCTTCAGCCGTGCGACCTTCTGGATTGAATGCGCTGTCGGCAATCTCGGTGGCAATGCCAATCAGTTGCCGCAAGGTCGCCCGCGCGCGAACGATCTGCGCATAGGCCTTGATGTTGGCGACGGACGGGGTGTTTTTCGCCAGTTCGCCGAGGTATCCGAGACCGCCAACTTGCGAGGTCTGACCTTCCTTGTCCAATTGCTCGGCAAGGGTCACGACGTCGATCGGCGAGTTCTGATCGGCCAGCTTGGCGATCGCACGGAAGATCAGGCGGTGGTCATGTCGATAGAAATCGCCATCCGACACCTGATCGAGCACGCGTTCCCAGGCGTTGTTGTCCAGCATCAGACCACCGAGCACAGCCTGTTCGGCCTCGATGGAATGCGGCGGCACTTTCAGCGCGGCGGTTTGCAGATCGTATTGCTCAGGAGCGGAGATATCGTTCATGGCCACTTGGTTTCTTTAGGAAAAGCAGGGTTTGTAGAAAATCAGGAACCGCAGAAAGACAAAGGGCACGACCTGTAAACAGGATCGTGCCCGATGTTACCGGTAAGCACCCGAGGGTGCCAGCCGACAAGTGCTGCTTAAGCTGCTACCACGACAACGCGTACGGTGGCTTCAACTTCAGCGTGCAGGTGCACGGCTACGTCGAATTCGCCTACGTTGCGGATGGTGCCGTTCGGCAGACGAACTTCGCTTTTTGCAACTTCAACGCCAGAGGCGGTCAGTGCATCAGCGATGTCGTGAGTACCGATCGAACCGAACAGCTTGCCTTCGTCACCGGCGGTGGCAGTGATAGTCACTTCCAGCTCAGCCAGTTGGGCAGCGCGGTTTTCAGCCGAAGTTTTACGGTCTGCTGCGGCTTTTTCCAGCTCAGCGCGACGCTCTTCGAACGCAGCCAGGTTGGCAGCGGTCGCAGCGGTAGCTTTGCCGTAAGGCAGCAGGTAGTTACGACCGTAACCAGCCTTAACGTTCACTTTGTCACCCAGGTTGCCCAGGTTGGTGACTTTTTCCAGAAGGATCAGTTGCATGTGAAAATCCTCTTAACTTTTAACCTTCACCGTTCGCGTTATCGGCGTCTTTCGGCGCCAAACGACCGCGAAAATCAATCAGGCTGTCGACAATGGCCAGGACCACCAGCAACGGATAGATCAGCTGCATAAACAGCAACAGCGTTACGTACAACCCCACCAGCCAAAACTTGGCCAGTCGCTTTTCAGCCACCAGCCCATGAATCAGGGCCAGCCCGGCGAACACCAGCGGTACGCTGCACAACGGCGTCAACATGGCCATCTGGGAACCGAAGTTCGGCCCCAGGAGCATGCACGCCAGCAGCAACATCGCCGGCCCCAGCGGGATTCGGATGGCGCGAAACTCGCGACCAAAACCACCGGGGTTGTACAACAACGCCTGCCAGTAGCGCCCGATAATCAGGCTCAGCACACTGACGATTTGCAACAAGGCCGCAATCAGGCCAGTCAGAACCGGAGCAATCAGGGCGGCGAGACGCGCTCGCTCCTCTACCGACAATTGCTGGTAGAGGTCACCGAGGGCCAGCGGCAGGATCTTTACCAGCTCCTGCGCCAGCATCTCGATCTGAGGGCGGTAAGCCGCACCCAGCACCACTGAAAACACCAATCCCATCGCTATGCTGACCAGCAGCACGCGGTTCCAGGATTCACTTGCGCGCAAAACCAACGCAAGGCCCGAAGACCCCAGCAGCACCATAAGTGCGCGTGGATCAGCGGAATACATCCACCAGAGCAATGCCGGCAGTATTCCCAGAGCAAGAACGCCTAGGGCGTCCTTCAATCCGCGCCGCAGTAGCACAAGGCTCCCCGCGGCAGCACCCAACCAATACAACAACGGCAATGCCGCGCATCCAGCCACTACGAGAGTGGCCTGCATACGACCGCGCATGATGAACTCAGCTATGGCGCGCATGCATTCAATCCTTTGCTACGTGTCGACTGCCCGGTCTCAGCGGCCGTGGCTGTCGGTGTAGGCCAGCAGGGCCAGGAAGCGGGCGCGCTTGATAGCGGTGGCCAGCTGACGCTGATAACGAGCTTTGGTACCGGTGATGCGGCTTGGAACGATTTTGCCGGTCTCGGATACATAAGCTTTCAGAGTGTTGAGATCTTTGTAATCGATCTCTTTCACGTCTTCAGCGGTGAAGCGGCAGAATTTACGACGACGGAAGAAACGTGCCATGTAATAGGCTCCTCAAAAGGTCCGTGGATTACTCGTCAGCGTTATCGCTGGCGTCGCTGTCATCACTGTCAACGCCTTCAGCGTCGGAGTGCTCAGGACGGTCGCGACGCTCACGGCGCTCACTGCGGTTTTCTTCAGCCTTGAGCATCTCGGATTGGCCGGTAACGGCTTCTTCGCGACGGATGACCAGGTTACGGATCACTGCATCGTTGTAGCGGAAGTTGTCTTCCAGCTCGGCCAGGGCCTTGCCAGTGCACTCAACGTTCAGCATCACGTAGTGAGCCTTGTGAACATTGTTGATTGCGTAGGCCAGTTGACGACGGCCCCAATCTTCCAGACGGTGGATTTTGCCGCCGTCTTCTTCGATCAGCTTGGTGTAACGCTCAACCATGCCGCCGACTTGCTCGCTTTGATCCGGGTGGACCAAAAAGATGATTTCGTAATGACGCATGAATGCTCCTTACGGGTTGTAGCCTGCCGCTCAAAAGCGGTCAGACAAGGAGTGAATGACACTTATGGACTTGCCGGCGATAGACACATGCGTGCCTGCCGTCACAGCAAGGGGCGCAATTGTAGAGAAGGGATAGAAGAGGTGCAAGGCAATTGGTGATTATTTGAACAATACCCACCACCACAAACAACTGTGGGAGCGAGCTTGCTCGCGATGGGGGCATCACATTCAACATTTATGCTGAATGACACTCCGCTATCGCGAGCAGGCTCGCTCCCACAGGGATTACAACCGACTCATGCTTTCTTGGCGGCGGCCTTGACGCCGCGCTGGCGCAGGGCTTCGAACAGGCACACGCCGGTTGCCACGGAAACGTTGAGGCTGCTGACGCTACCGGCCATCGGCAGGCGCACCAGGTAGTCGCAAAGATCGCGAGTCAGACGGCGCATCCCGCTACCTTCCGCACCCATGATCAGGATGGTCGGTCCGGTCAGGTCCTGCTGATACAGATCCTGCTCAGCCTCGCCCGCCGTACCGACGACCCACAAACCACGCTGCTTGAGTTTTTCCAGGGTGCGCGCCAGGTTGGTCACAGCCACCAACGGAATCACTTCAGCGGCGCCACAGGCGACTTTACGTACAGTCGGGGTCAGGGTGGCTGACTTGTCCTTCGGAACGATCACTGCCAATGCACCCGCCGCGTCGGCAGAACGCAGGCAAGCACCAAGGTTGTGCGGATCGGTCACGCCGTCGAGCACCAACAGCAGCGGTGCACCTTCGGTACGGTCGAGCAGCTCGTCGAGCATGGCCTCGCCCCAGACCTGGCTAGGACTCACGTCCGCCACCACGCCCTGGTGCACGCCTTCAACCCAGGCATCCAGCTCACGACGCTCGGCCTGACCGACCGCAACGCGGTTTTCATTGGCCAGTTCGATCAGCGTCTGAACGCGCGGATCACTGCGGCCTTCGGCCAGCCAGATCTGCTTGACGCGTTTAGGGTGATGACGCAGCAACGCTTCTACGGCATGCACGCCGTAGATTTTTTCCAACTGACTCATGACTTGGCCTTAGGTTTACGCGCCCCGCCGCTTTTGGCTGGAGCCGAGCCCGCTTTTGGCGGGCCTTTACGGTGTTTACTCGGTTTGGCTGGCTTGCCGCCGGAGGCCTTTTCAGGCGCCGACCGTCCGGCCTTTCCCCCAGACGCCGCTTTACCGCCGCTCTTCGCTTCGGCCAGCAACGCCTGCTTCATTTCACGACTTTTGCGTACCTCGGCGTTTTTCGCCGCAGCATCGCTTGGGCGATAGGCTTCGACCGCTTTTTCCTTCACGGAACTACGACGACCGGTTTTCGCCGGCGCAGGCTCAGCAGCCGTCTTGGCAGCAGGCGCGGAGGTTTCTGCGCCACGCTTCTTGCGGCCAATCGGCGCGCTGATGGTTTTTTCGGCCATCTCGAAGTCGATCTTGCGCTCGTCCAGGTCAACCCGCATTACGCGCACTTCGACGGTATCGCCAAGGCGGAAGCTGCGACCGGTACGCTCACCGGCCAGGCGGTGATGCACAGGGTCGAAGTGGTAGTAGTCACCCGGCAAAGCGGTCACATGGACCAGCCCTTCGACGTAGATGTCCGTCAGCTCGACGAACAGACCAAAACCGGTCACCGCAGTGATCACGCCCGGGAACGACTCGCCCACGCGGTCTTTCATGTACTCGCACTTGAGCCAGTTCACTACGTCGCGGGTCGCTTCGTCGGCACGGCGCTCGCTCATCGAGCACTGCTCGCCGAGCTGTTCCAGCGTCGCTTCGTCGTACGGATAGATACGCGCTTTCGGAATGGTCATTGCCCCGGCACGACGCACATGTGGCGTGTCTTGCTTGGAGTGGATGACGCTGCGAATCGCCCGGTGCGTGAGCAAGTCCGGGTAACGGCGAATCGGCGAGGTGAAGTGGGTATAGGCTTCGTAATTCAGGCCGAAGTGGCCCTGGTTATCAGCGCTGTACACCGCTTGGCTCAACGAACGCAGCATGACGGTCTGGATCAGGTGGAAATCCGGACGATCCTTGATACCGGCCAGCAACGCCTGGTAGTCCTTCGGCGACGGGCCGTCCTTGCCTTTGTGCAGGGACAGGCCGAGCTCGCCAAGGAAGGCGCGGAGTTTTTCCAGACGCTCCGGCGGCGGACCATCGTGGACCCGGTACAGCGCAGGGATCTCGTGTTTCTTCAGGAATTCAGCGGTGGCCACGTTGGCCGCCAGCATGCATTCCTCGATCAGCTTGTGCGCGTCATTGCGCACAGTCGGACGGATTTCGGCGATCTTGCGCTCGGTGCCGAAGATGATTCGGGTTTCCTGCGTTTCGAAATCGATCGCGCCACGCACGTGACGAGCCGCCAGCAACACCTTGTACAGCGAGTAGAGCTGCTTGAGGTGCGGCACGACATCGGTGTACTCACCGCGCAACTGCCGGGCCTCGGTGGTTTTCGGCTGTTCCAGCATCGCGCTGACCTTGTTGTAGGTCAGGCGGGCGTGGGAGTGAATCACTGCTTCGTAGAAGCAGTAGTCGGTCATCTCGCCGGATTTGGAGATGGTCATCTCGCAAACCATGGCTAGGCGATCGACGAGCGGGTTCAGCGAGCACAGGCCGTTGGATAACTGCTCAGGCAGCATCGGCACGACGCGCTCGGGGAAGTACACCGAGTTACCACGAACCTGAGATTCGTTGTCCAGCGCCGAACCGATCTTCACGTAGCTGGAAACGTCGGCAATCGCCACGTACAACTTCCAGCCGCCGGAGAACAGGCGCAGCTTGCCTGGACGCGCTTCGCAATACACCGCATCGTCGAAGTCGCGAGCATCTTCGCCGTCAATGGTAACGAACGGCAGATGACGCAGGTCGATGCGTTTTTCTTTGTCTTTCTCTTCGACTTCCGGCTTGAGCTTGGCGGCTTCTTTGAGCACCGCTTCAGGCCATACATGAGGAATGTCGTAGGTACGCAGGGCAATATCGATTTCCATGCCCGGCGCCATGTAATTACCGACCACTTCCACCACATCGCCTTGCGGCTGGAAGCGTGGCGTCGGCCAATGCGTAATCTTCACTTCAACGAATTGGCCGATATTGGCGTTGGCGTTACGACCTGGAGTCACCAGCACTTCCTGCTGGATCTTCGGGTTGTCGGCCACCACAAAGCCGATGCCGCCTTCTTCGAAGTAACGACCGACGATGCTCTCGTGAGCACGGGACACCACTTCGACGATCACGCCTTCACGGCGACCACGACGGTCCAGACCGGAAACCCGTGCCAGCGCACGGTCACCGTCGAACACCAGACGCATTTGCGCCGGGCTCATGAACAGGTCGTCACTGCCGTCGTCCGGGATCAGGAAGCCGAAGCCGTCACGGTGACCACTGATGCGGCCCAGGATCAGGTCGAGCTTGTCTACCGGCGCGTAGGTGCCACGGCGGGTATAGATCAGTTGAGCGTCGCGCTCCATGGCGCGCAGGCGGCGGCGCAGGGCTTCGATCTGGTCTTCTGTGGTCAGACCAAACTCTTCGACCAGTTGCTCGCGGTTAGCAGGCGAACCACGATCAGCAAGGTGCTGAAGGATCAGTTCGCGGCTAGGAATAGGGTTTTCATATTTTTCCGCTTCACGAGCGGCCTCGGGATCGAGGGACTGCCAATCGGCCATTAGAGAGTTTTCACCTTGTCTATATGCGGGTTAGTTTGGCATAGGCGTAATGAAACGGGAAATTTCAGACTCCTGGAGGCCTCAAAAGCCCCTTCTCTCGCCTGGAAAGACAGTCTTGAGCACCGCTCGTAAAATTTTCCAGGTTTTTTTGATATCAGGGGTTTACAGTTAAAAGGACGCTCCGTATAGTGCGCGCCATCGACGACGGACAACGTTGCCGATACTGCCCAGATGGTGAAATTGGTAGACACGCCAGCTTCAGGTGCTGGTGACCGCAAGGTCGTGGAAGTTCGAGTCTTCTTCTGGGCACCAATTTCGAGCTTGAGATTAGTTCAATTTCAAGGCTCACACAAAAACCCGCGAAAGCGGGTTTTTGCATTCTAAGTGTTTGATTTATTAAAACCAAAACAGGGGTTTACAGATCAAAACGCTCTCCGTATAGTGCGCCACATCAACAGCGGCAACGCTGAAGATATTGCCCAGATGGTGAAATTGGTAGACACGCCAGCTTCAGGTGCTGGTGACCGCAAGGTCGTGGAAGTTCGAGTCTTCTTCTGGGCACCAATTCAAAGTTCAAGGTCAACGATCTTGAATCTCACAAAAACCCGCGAAAGCGGGTTTTTGCGTTTCTGGTGTTCGATAATCTCCAGCCACCGCCATCCCTGTGCAAGGGGGCTGACCTGCTTACGACGCAGATGTGTTTGAGCCGCTGAAAACGCCATCGCGAGCAGGCTCGCTCCCACATTTGATTTCTGTCGCCCGCAGATAGTGGGGGCACAGCAGAACCTGTGGGAGCGAGCCTGCTCGCGATGGCGGTGGCCCAGACAACAAATCAGGCCCGGAACTGCCCCAGGCTCGCCTTCAGCTGCGCCGCCAGACTGTCCAGCACCTTGCCGCTAGCCGTTGTTTCCACCACGGCCTGGGCCGCACGCTCCGCCTGAGCATGAATCGTCTCGACGCGTCCACGCACCGCTTGCGCGCCTTTGGCCTGATGGGCCGCCGCCTGAGTCGCCAGGCCGATGGCCGCATGCACCTGCTCGACAGAAACCTGCACGGACTGCTGCAAACGCGCACTGTCGCGCAATACCAGCAAACCTTCGCTGGCTTGACGCCCCGCCTGCCCAATGGCCGCTACGGCCTCGCGAGCACCTTGCTGCAAAGCACCGATGTGCGCCTGAATGTCGCCGGTCGAGCTTTGCGTCTTGCTGGCCAACGCCCGTACTTCATCGGCCACTACCGCAAAACCACGCCCAGTCTCCCCGGCCCGCGCCGCTTCGATCGCCGCGTTCAGTGCCAGCAAATTGGTCTGCTCGGCGATCCCGTGAATCACCTCCAGCACCACTTCAATCTGTTCGCTCTGTTGCGCCAGACGCTCGATAACTTTAGACCCGGTATCGACTTGCCCGGCCAATGCTTCGATCAGACTGCCGACCTGCGCCGAGGTACGAGTGTTTTCATCCGTCGCCTGACGAATATCCACCACCTGCTGCAACGCCGCCTGCATCGCATGGCTTTCGGCCTGCGCCTCGTCAGCCATTTGCGACAAGGCGCGCAAGCTCTCCGCCACCTCATCGCGCTGGGACTTCGCCGCCGCATCGGCGCCGGCATTGCGCTTGGACATCGCACCGATTTCCACACCGGTGCGCTGAGCCACATCACCCGCTTCGCGCACGATGGGCTGCAACTTATCCACAAAGCGATTGACCGCTGAAGCCATGTCGCCGATTTCATCCTTGCTGTTGATCTGCACGCGCTTGGTCAGATCGCCCTCACCCGCCGCCAGATCATCCATCGCCGCGATCAGCAGCTTCAGGCGATTGACCACCCGTCGCCCGAGCACCACCGCCAACAGCAGCAAGACACCGCAGCCCACCAACGCCAGCGCCATACCGATCCGCCAGCGCAACGTCGCCGCGGCTTCCTGAACAGTACTGGTGGTATTGGCTTTCATCTCGGTGGCCGTGGATTGCGCCGACTGCAAGCGCGAGCGCATGGCCGTGGCGCTATCCGCCGCAGCACCCTTGAGGCTGTCGCCGACCAGTTGATCACTGCTGGCGATCAGCGCCGAGAAGCGCTTGTCGAGGGCCGCCAGGTCAGTTTCCACCGACGCCGTGGAGACGCCCATCAGCACCTTGCCGATTTCCACGCCATTGGGATTGATCGAGGCTTCGAGGTAGTAGACCGAAGGATCGTTCTTCGCCGCACTCAGCACTTTATCCAGCGCCCGCTCACCCTGGCCTTTTTCCACAAGGGCAGCGTTGATCGGATTTTCCCGGTTCAAGTAGCGGGTCAGGTGCTGGCCGGTGGCGTCGTCATACACCACGAACAGCACGTTCGGATTGCGTTGGGCACGACGGGCGAATTCGGACAGGGTTGGAACGTCGCTGTCCCACATGGCACGGGGTGCGACCGAAGCCAGGAGTTGAGCCATGTCATTGGCGGAGTCCTTCAGGTCCTTTTCCAGGGTCGCACGCAATTGTGCCTGCTCGTCCTTCAGTCGCGAGGACAAGCCCGTGGTGAGGCGCTGACGGGTGTTGGTGGAAAGACTGTCAAGACTGGAGGTGACTTCACGCCCGGCCTGCTCAAGTTCGCCAGAAAGTTTCTGGCTATCGACACCTAGACGATTACCTAAATCTGCTTCCAATGCAGTCACGGTGCTCCGGGTCAGTGCGACAGCCACCAACACTTGCACCAACAGGGCGATACCAAGGGTAACGAACACGGGCCGCAACAAACGGCTTTGTAACAGTGAGAGAACGGCCGACACAGGAAATCCCTCTACTTGGACGCCATTAAATTGATGGCAACCTGGAAGCCGTATTCACAGCAAAGGTCATGCCGCCCGACAGGCATAAACGACAAAGGGCCCGATTAAGGGCCCTTTGTGTTTTACATCAACGACTTATTAAGCGAACGGGTGACGCAGAACGATGGTCTCGTTGCGGTCCGGGCCCGTCGAAATAATGTCGATCGGCGCGCCGACCAACTCTTCGACGCGCTTGATGTAGTTGCGAGCAGCCTGAGGCAGCTCTTCCAGGGTCTTGGCGCCCAAGGTCGACTCGGTCCAGCCCGGCATTTGCTCGTACACCGGCTCAAGACCGATGTAGCTGTCGGCGTCGGTCGGTGCGTCGATCACTGCACCCTCCCGGTTCTTGTAACCCACGCAGATGTTGATGGTCTCAAGACCGTCCAGTACGTCCAGCTTGGTCAGGCACAGGCCCGAGATGCTGTTGACGTCGATGGCGCGACGCAGGATGACGGCGTCGAACCAGCCGCAACGACGGGCACGACCGGTGGTAGCACCGAACTCGTGGCCACGCTTGGCCAGGAACGCGCCCACATCGTCGAACAGCTCGGTCGGGAACGGACCCGAACCTACGCGAGTGGTGTAAGCCTTGGTGATGCCCAGGATGTAGTCCAGGTACATCGGGCCAAAACCCGAACCGGTGGCGATGCCGCCAGCGGTGGTGTTGGAGCTGGTGACGTACGGGTAGGTGCCGTGGTCGATGTCCAGCAGGGAGCCTTGGGCGCCTTCGAACATGATGTCTTTGCCGTCGCGACGCAGGTTATGCAGTTCGGCGGTGACGTCGAGCATCATCGGACGCAGCAGCTCGGCGTATTCCATGCACTCGTCGAGAGTCTTCTGGAAGTCGATGGCCGGCTCTTTGTAGTAATTGACCAGTACGAAGTTGTGGTAGTCCAGCAACTCGCCCAGCTTGGCGGCGAAACGCTCGCGGTGGAACAGATCACCGATGCGCAGGCCACGACGTGCAACCTTGTCTTCGTAGGCCGGGCCGATGCCGCGACCGGTGGTGCCGATCTTCAGCTCGCCACGGGCCTTTTCACGAGCCTGGTCCAGCGCTACGTGGTACGACAGGATCAGCGGGCAGGACGGGCTGATACGCAGGCGCTCGCGCACCGGTACGCCTTTCTCTTCCAGCTTGATGATCTCGCGCAGCAGGGCGTCAGGTGCAACCACCACGCCGTTGCCGATCAGGCACTGCACGCCATCGCGCAGCACGCCCGACGGAATCAGGTGCAAGACGGTTTTTTCGCCATCGATCACCAAGGTGTGACCAGCGTTGTGGCCACCTTGGTAGCGCACTACGGCGGCAGCATGTTCGGTCAGCAGATCAACGATCTTGCCTTTGCCCTCATCACCCCATTGGGTGCCCAGGACTACGACATTCTTACCCATAACACTTGTCCTCATTCGCGCAAACTTGGTGCCGGCAGCCGCCGGCAGGAAAACTCAAGAAGCCAGCGGCAATACTTGCCAAAGCCCGTTCTGCTGAATCAATTGCCGGTCGCAGTCCGCATCACGGGCGGCGGCCAATGGCTGCCCAGGCAATGCCTGAACGACACGCTGACCCTCACTGCGCAACTGGCAAACCTGCTGCCAGAGTGCTGCATCCGTACTGTCAGGCATCCAGATACCGCCAGACGGTAGCTCGATGTCAGCACGCCCCAGGGTCACCAGGGTTTTCAAATCGGTAGAGAAGCCGGTTGCCGGACGGGCGCGACCGAAATCGGCGCCGATGTCGTCATAACGACCGCCCTGAGCGATGGACTGGCCAACACCCGGTACGAACACCGCGAACACCACACCGGTGTGGTAGTGGTAACCGCGCAACTCGCCCAGATCGAAGTACAGCGCAAGATCCGGGAAACGCACGGACAAACGCTCGGCAATCGCCAGCAAGTCGTCCAGCGCCGCCAAAACAGGCGCCGGCGCATTGGCCAGACGTTCGCGAGCGGCAGCCAACACTTCACGGCCGCCACACAGATCAACCAGCGCCCGCAGCATGCCCGACAAATCGGCAGGCAGGCCTTCGGTCAAGGTAATGACCTCATCGATGGCCTTGCGCTGCAGGGCATCGAACAACTGTTGTTCGACTTCACCGGACAAACCGGCGGCACGCGCCAGGCCACGGTAGATGCCGACATGACCGAGGTCCATGTGTACATCCGGCACGTCGGCCAGTTGCAGCATGGCCAGCATCAGGCTGATGACTTCCACGTCGCTGCTCGGGCTGGCATCGCCGTACAACTCGGCACCCAGTTGAATCGGGCTGCGCGAGGACGACAAGGCGCGTGGCTGCGCATGCAGCACGCTACCGGCGTAGCACAGACGGCTCGGGCCTTCACGACGCAGGGTGTGCGCATCGATGCGCGCCACTTGCGGCGTAATGTCGGCACGGAAACCCATCTGCCGGCCCGTCTGCGGGTCGATGACCTTGAAGGTCCGCAGATCGAGATCCTGGCCCGCGCCAGTCAGCAGGGATTCCAGGTACTCGATATGCGGGGTCACGACGAACTCGTAACCCCAGCTCTGGAACAGATCCAACACCTGACGACGCGCGACTTCAATGCGCGCCGCCTCTGGTGGCAGTACTTCTTCGATGCCATCTGGCAGCAGCCAGCGGTCTACCGTTGCCATTACGCCATTCCCCTATGATCCGGGCGGCCAGCCCTCAGGCTGTCCTTGAGTGAAGCAGAAAGTGTCTGACCCATACGCATAAGTCGCGCCCATGAACGACGCGGCGATCGGCCTGAAATCGGCCTCGCCAACCACTTTCCTCGAAAAACCTGTCGAGTCGTTCAACTCGATGTTGCTATAAAAAACCGCAATCAAACGTGCAGACGCAAAAAAGCCGGGAATTTCCCGGCTGCCGCATCATACACACGTTTTCCCAAAGGATCACCCCGCGAGAGGCTTTAGCCGCCCGGCGGGGTTCCTTCAGGATCAGTGTTGACTCAAGGCTTGGCTTTTTCCAGGTAACGGAAGAAGTCGCTGCTTGGGTCCAGAACCATGACGTCGGATTTGTTCGCGAAGCTTTCACGGTAGGCGCGCAGGCTACGGTAGAACCCGTAGAACTCCTGATCCTGACCGTAGGCCTTGGAGTAGATCGATGCGGCCGTGGCATCACCATCACCGCGAACCTCTTCAGATTCACGATAGGCTTCGGCCAATAGGACGCGGCGCTGACGATCGGCGTCGGCACGGATGCCTTCTGCCAGCTCGTTACCCTTGGCACGGTGCTCGCGCGCTTCACGCTCACGCTCGGTGCTCATGCGTTCGAACACGCTGCGGTTCACTTCCTTCGGCAGATCGATGGCCTTGACCCGAACATCGACCACTTCGATGCCCAGCTCTTTTTCCGCCATCTTGTTCAGCGAAGCAGTGATATCCGCCATCAGCGCGTCACGCTCACCGGAAACCACCTCATGCAGGGTGCGCTTACCAAACTGGTCACGCAGACCCGATTCCAGACGACGCGAGAGGCGTTCATCAGCAATCTGCTTGAGGCCGGAGGTCGCGGTGTAGAAGCGCTCGGCATCCTTGACGCGCCACTTGGCGAAGGCATCGACCATGACGGCTTTCTTTTCCAGCGTCAGGAAACGCTGTGTCGGTGCATCAAGCGTCATCAGGCGTGCGTCGAATTTACGCACCTGGTTAACGTAAGGCACTTTCACATGCAGGCCCGGCTGAACATCAGCCTGAACCACGCGACCGAACTGCAGCAACACCGCGCGCTCGGTCTGAGCCACGATGTAGAAGCAGTTCCAGGCAGCGATCGCCACGACGACGCCGACAATAAGGGCGATCAGCGATTTATTGCTCATCAGCGACTCTCCCTGGTACGTGCCGGCTGCTGCAGATCAACTGCCGCACGCGCATGCCCGTCATTGCTGGCAGCAGGCGCGCTGGTTACAGGCGCTGCACCACTACGACCACTGTCGATCATCTTGTCCAGCGGCAAGTACAGCAGATTGTTCTGGCCATTCTTGTTGCCGGTCACGAGAACCTTGCTGGTATTGCTGAAGACTTCCTGCATCGTGTCCAGGTACAGACGCTGACGAGTGACTTCCGGCGCCTTGCGATACTCGGCGACCAGTTTGGTAAAGCGATCTGCCTCACCCTTGGCGCGCGAGACCGTTTCGTCGCGGTAACCGTTGGCATCTTCAATGATGCGCTGGGCCTGACCACGGGCTTCCGGCACGACGCCGTTGGCGTAGGTTTCAGCCTGGTTGCGCGAACGCTGCTCATCTTCACGAGCGCGGATCACATCATCGAAGGCTTCCTGGACTTCACGCGGTGCCGCTGCGCTCTGAACGTTGACCTGAGTGACGGTGATACCGGTGCGATAGGTATCGAGGAAGCGTTGCAGACGCTCCTTGATTTCGCTGGCCATCAATTCACGACCTTCAGTCAGCACCTGGTCCATGGCGGTGGAACCCACCACATGGCGCACGGCACTGTCGGTTGCGTGCTGCAGGCTGATTTCCGGCTGATCGACGTTCAGCACGAAGTCTTGCAGGTTGCTGATCTTGTACTGCACGGTCAGCGGCACTTCGACGATATTTTCGTCTTCAGTGAGCATTTGACCCTGCTTGGTATAGGCACGCTCACGCGTGACGTTTTCCAGGTACTTGCGATCGATCGGCGGGAAGTAGATGTTCAGGCCCGGGCCGACGGTTTCATAGTACTTGCCGAAGCGCAGCACCACGGCTTGCTCCTGCTCGTCGACCACGTAAACCGCGCTGTACAGCCAGACAGCCGCCAGCACGACAAGGCCGATGCCGAGCAGGCCGTAACCGCCGCCCTTGCCCGAACCACCGCCATCGTCACCCCGTTTCTTACCACCACCGAACAACCCATTCAGGCTTTCCTGCAGCTTTCGGAAGGCCTCGTCGAGATCCGGTGGTCCCTTGCGGTCGCCATTATTGCGGCGTTTACCACCCCAAGGATCCTGATTATTCGAGTTGCCACCCGGCTCATTCCAAGCCATAGCGCTCTCCATCTGATAAAGCAAAGACGCACCCACGGCGCGCCGACCAATGCTACAGAATGCCTGCCACAGCGGCACAACCGCTTTTTCAGGCTTTTATTGCAAAGTGTGTTGCTCGATGAATTCCAGCGGCTGCAATCCTTCGCGGCTCACCAGTCGATTAAGTTCGACTCGCGGCAAACGAACGGCCAGCAAACAGATGCCTTCTTCGTCGTGTTCTTCTTTCTGTACGGCACCGAGCGCGAAAAACTGTGCGCGCAGTCGAGCAAAACGCTGTGGCAGACGCAAGGTGCCGACGAACAAATCATCGCCGAGCAACTCTGCGATTGCCTGTTTGAGCAAGTCCAGACCCAGACCGTCACGCGCCGACAACCAGACCCGCTGCGGTTTGCCATCGGCATCACGCTGGATCTGCGGCTCTACGCCCTCGAGCAAATCGAGTTTGTTATAGACCTCCAGGATCGGCAAGTCTTGTGCACCGATCTCGCCCAACACCACCATAACCTGTTCGATCTGGGCCATACGCTCAGGCTCATGGGCGTCGATCACATGCAGCAGCAGGTCAGAGTTGCTCGACTCTTCGAGCGTAGACCGAAATGCCTCGACCAGTTTGTGCGGCAAGTGACGAATGAAACCCACGGTGTCGGCCAGCACGATCGGACCGAGGTCGTCGAGCTCGAGCCGGCGCAAGGTCGGATCAAGGGTGGCGAACAACTGGTCTGCCACAAACACGTCGGAATCGGTGACTGAGTTGAACAGCGTCGATTTGCCGGCGTTGGTATAGCCCACCAGTGAAACCGAAGGGATATCCGCACGTTTACGGCCGCGACGAGCTTGATCACGCTGACTGCGGACCTTCTCCAGGCGCCCCTTGATCTGCCGCAGGCGAACCCGCAGAAGACGCCGGTCGGTTTCCAGCTGGGTTTCACCCGGGCCGCGCAGACCGATACCGCCTTTCTGCCGCTCAAGGTGAGTCCAGCCGCGAACCAGCCGCGTACTCATGTATTCAAGCTGGGCCAGTTCGACCTGGAGCTTGCCTTCATGGGTGCGGGCGCGTTGGGCGAAGATGTCGAGAATCAGGCCCGTGCGGTCAATCACGCGACACTCGAAGACACGTTCGAGGTTACGCTCCTGACTGGGCGTGAGGGTGTGATTGAAAATCACCAGATCGACCTTCTCGGCTTTGACCTGGTCGCGCAATTCCTCGACCTTGCCGCTGCCAATCAGGTATTTGGCGGATGGCCGATGACGCGGCACGTTAATAAACGCAACGGTCTCGGCGCCAGCCGAAATTGCCAACTCCTGAAACTCCTGCGGATCTTCGCGCGCCTCAGGGTCCTGACCATCCAAGTGAACGAGAATGGTTCGCTCACCACCACCGTGGCGCTCAAAGAACAAAGGAGACTCCTATCAGGCGTTACCTGGCTCAGCGTCACCTTGTTCGGATTCGGTTGCGCTAGGCAGACGAATTGGACGAACCGGCACCACTGTAGAGATAGCGTGTTTGTAAACCATCTGGCTGACGGTGTTTTTCAGCAGGATAACGAACTGGTCGAACGACTCGATCGTGCCTTGCAGTTTGATACCATTGACCAGATAGATGGAAACCCCAACTTTCTCTTTACGTAATGTATTCAAGTAAGGGTCTTGTAGCGAATGCCCTTTTGACATGTGCCGCACTCCTTTAAGGATTCAATAATAAAAATAGGTAAACAAATGGCTTAGGCCGTCACACCCCCAAGGATAGACGGCAATTGCAAGGACTCAGCTCAATATGGAGACCGTTCCCAGGTATTTCAAGGCGCGTGGCAGATTGTCGCAATCGAGGCTGTCCAGCCAGTGTAAATCAGCCCAACTGCGCAGCCAGGTGAACTGGCGCTTCGCCAATTGGCGCGTGGCAATGATCCCACGCTCCTGCATCTCGGCTGACGTCAGCTTGCCATCCAGGTAATCCCAGACTTGTCGGTAGCCTACAGCGCGTATAGACGGTAACCCGGCATGCAGGTCACTTCTATTACGCAGGGCTACGACCTCGTCAATGAATCCCTGTTCCAACATTTGTGTGAATCTTTGTTTAATACGCTCATGCAATACCTGACGGTTCGCCGGAGCGATAGCCAAGTTCGCGACAGTATAGGGCAATTGTCGACGACCCGAAGCGCCTGCTTCAGTACTTTGCGCAGATTGTATCTCGCGCAGGGTCGTCATGCTCTGACCACTGACCCGATAAACTTCCAGCGCCCGACTGAGTCGCTGCGGGTCGTTGGGGTGAATTCGCGCCGCCGACACCGGATCAATCACCGCCAACTGATCGTGCAGGGCTTGCCAGCCAAGGCGTGCAGCCTCCTCCTCGATTTCAGCGCGAATCTGCGGATCAGCCGCCGGCATATCTGCCAGACCTTCGAGCAAAGCCTTGTAATAGAGCATGGTGCCGCCGACCAGCAGCGGAATTTTGCCGCGTGAGGTGATGTCGGCCATGGCCTCCAGGGCATCCCGGCGAAAGTCCGCCGCCGAATAGGCCTCGGCCGGATCGAGAATGTCGATCAAGCGATGAGGAAACTCGGCCAACAGCTCTTTCGAAGGCTTGGCGGTGCCAATGTCCATGCCGCGATACACCAGCGCCGAGTCGACGCTGATCAGCTCGCAGGGCAGGACCTTGGTCAGCTCGATGGCCAGATCGGTCTTGCCCGCAGCGGTCGGGCCCATCAGGAATATCGCTGGAGGGAACTGGCTCATCAACGACCGCGCAAGAACAGTTTGTCCAGATCGTCCAGGCCCAATTGGGTCCAGGTCGGCCGGCCATGGTTGCATTGACCGCTGCGTTCGGTGTTTTCCATGTCCCGCAACAGGCCGTTCATTTCCGGCAGGGCCAGGCGCCGGTTGGCGCGGATCGCGCCGTGGCAAGCCATGGTACCGAGTAGTTCGTTCAGGTGTGCCTGAATCCGGTCACTGGTGCCATATTCCATCAGGTCCGCCAAGACATCATGAACCAGACGATTGGCCTCGGCCTGTTTGAGCAACGCCGGGATCTGCCGGATCGCCAAGGTTTCCGGGCCCAGACGCTGAAGTTCGAAGCCCAGGCGCTGGAACCAGCTGACGTGCTCTTCGGCACAATCGGCTTCACGCTGACTGACGGCGATTGACTCCGGCACCAGCAACGGCTGGCCGCTCAGGCCTTCACTGGCCATCGCGACTTTCAGGCGCTCGTACATGATCCGCTCATGGGCGGCGTGCATGTCCACCAGTACCAGCCCCTGGGCGTTTTCCGAAAGAATGTAGATGCCCTTGAGTTGTGCCAGTGCATACCCCAGCGGCGGGATATCACCCTGGCCGTCCGGCAGCGCCGTAGCGTTCGCTTCAGGCAATGGCGCAAAAAACTCACGGTAGGCCGCCTGGGCTTCGGCGACCGGCACTGCCGACTGTGGACGCGGCGTGTACTGGTATTGATAACCGGCGCCAGCGCCCGAACCCGGCGCATTGAACGTCGGTTGTGCCTGCGGCTGCTCCAGTAACGCATTGGCCGCCAGACGCATTTCACCTTGCGGGCCGAACTCGCCGGCTTCGATGCCGGTCGGCCTGACCATGGCCGTCGCGACAGGCGCGGCCAGATGATCTTCCGGTCGCACATCGCCCAGAGCACGGTGCAAGGTGCCATAGAGGAAGTCATGGACCATGCGCCCGTCACGAAAGCGCACTTCGTGCTTGGTCGGATGCACGTTGACGTCGACACCCGCCGGATCGACTTCGAAAAACAGCACGAACGTCGGGTGCCGACCGTTGAACAGCACGTCGCGATAGGCCTGGCGCACCGCGTGGGCCACCAGCTTGTCGCGCACGACACGGCCATTCACAAAGAAATACTGCAAGTCCGCCTGGCTGCGGTTAAAGGTCGGCAACCCGACCCAACCCCACAAATGAAGGCCATTGCGCTCGATCTCGATCGGCAGCGCCTGCTCCAGGAAGCCTGCGCCGCAGATCGCCGCCACACGCCGGGCGCGCGCCGCGTCGTCATGGGCCTCGTGCAGGCTGAGGATGGTCTTGCCGTTATGGCGCAGATGGAACGCCACGTCGAAACGCGCCAGCGCCAGACGCTTGATCACTTCTTGCAGGTGATCGAATTCGGTTTTTTCGGTCTTGAGGAATTTGCGCCGCGCCGGGGTGTTGAAGAACAGGTCGCGAACTTCAACCGAGGTACCCACCGGATGGGCCGCTGGCTGAACGCGAGGCGCCATGTCCCGGCCTTCGGTCTCGACCTGCCAGGCCTGATCGGCATCCCGGGTGCGAGACGTCAGGGTCAGACGCGCCACGGAGCTTATCGAAGCAAGTGCTTCACCGCGAAACCCGAGGCTCATGACCTGTTCGAGATCTTCGAGATTGCGAATCTTGCTGGTGGCATGTCGCGCCAGTGCCAGCGGCAAGTCGTCGGAGGAGATCCCGCTGCCGTCGTCGCGTACCCGCAGCAACTTGACGCCGCCCTGCTCGACATCGACGTCGATACGTCTGGCGCCGGAGTCGAGGCTGTTTTCCAGCAGCTCCTTGATCACCGAGGCCGGGCGCTCCACCACCTCACCGGCGGCAATCTGGTTCGCCAGTCGCGGGCTGAGCAGCTCGATGCGCGCTGCGTTGTTCACGGCCTCGTTCATTCCTTGGCCGCCAGTTCGGTGCCCGGGATGTTCAGGTGCTGGCCGATTTTCAGTTCATCGGATTGCAGGTTGTTGGCGCTGCGCAGTGTCGCAGGCGAGACCTGATAACGCACCGCGATCATCGCCAGGGTTTCACCCGGGCGCACCGTGTGGTCACGCGGCCCCTGGGCAATCTTGCCGGAATCACGCAGCCAGGCGATGTAGGTGCCCGGCGGCGGGTTCTGCTGGAAGAACTGGCGCACACCCGCGCTGATCGAACGGGCCAACGCTTGCTGGTGGCCAGACGCCGCCAGCTTCGAGGCTTCATTGGAGTTGGAAATGAACCCGGTTTCCACCAGGATCGACGGGATATCCGGCGACTTCAGCACCATGAACCCGGCCTGTTCGACGCGCTGCTTGTGCAACGGCGTGACGCGGCCGATGTTGCTCAGCACCTTCTGGCCGACGTTCAGGCTGGAGGTCAGCGACGCGGTCATCGACAGATCGAGCAGCACGCCAGCGAGCATTTTGTCCTTGTCGTCGAGGCTAACGTTGCCAGCACCGCCGATCAGGTCGGAACGGTTTTCACTGTCGGCCAGCCAACGGGCGGTTTCGGATGTCGCGCCGCGCTCAGACAAGGCGAACACCGAGGCGCCGAACGCTGCAGCGGAGGGCGCTGCGTCGGCGTGGATCGAGACGAACAGGTCGGCGCCCTTCTTGCGGGCGATCTCGGTACGGCCACGCAATGGAATGAAGTAGTCGCCGGTACGGGTCAGCTCGGCACGGAAGCCCTTCATGCCGTTGACCTGGCGCTGCAATTCGCGGGCGATGGCCAGCACCACGTCTTTCTCGTGCTGACCACGGGAGCCTGAAGCGCCCGGATCCTCACCGCCGTGACCGGCATCGATGACCACGATGATGTCGCGCTTGCCGGCCGGCGCAGGCGGCAGCTTGATCGCCGGCTCAACTGGGGTCACCGGCACCGCAGGCACGGTGGCCACGGTTGGGGCCGGGGTCGGCGCAGGCGGCGGTGCGGCATCGGCGGCGTTGTCGAACAGGTCGACCACCAGTCGGTTGCCGTATTGCGCATTCGGCGCCAGCACGAAGCTTTTCGGGGTGACGGCTTTTTTCAGGTCGATGACCACCCGCAGATCGGTCGGCGTGCGCTGGGCCGAACGCATGGCAGTAATCGGGGTATTGGCGGTGGAGACGTTCAGCGGTGCGCCAAGAACGGCGCCATTGATGTCGATCACCAGACGATCCGGGGACGTCAGGGTAAAGACGCTGTGCTGGACCGGGCCAGACAGGTCGAACACCAGTCGCGTGTTATCCGGCGCCCGCCACAGGCGAACACTGTTGACCTTTGTCGCGGCCACAGCGTCGACGGCCAGTGCCGTAAGCAGCATTCCTACGACAGCAACCAACGCGCGAAAGCGCATACCTAACCCCATCATTTATTTGAATTCCAATGCCAAAGCGGCACACCAAGACTCGCCACGCAAACCCTGGGGCGACAGATTCAGCGAACGCCCGCTGTCATGCGGGCTAATGGTAATGGTCAGGTCGGGCTTTGGCAAAAAGCCTGCACCCTTCTGGGGCCACTCGATCAGGCACAGTGCATCGTCTTCGAGGTAGTCGCGGATGCCGAGAAACTCCAGTTCCTCCGGATCGACCAAGCGATAAAGGTCGAAGTGGAAGGCGCGGATGTCGCCGACCTCATAGGGTTCGACCAAGGTAAAGGTCGGACTTTTTACTGCTCCAACATGCCCCAAACCCCGAATAATGCCTCGCGACAGGGTGGTTTTGCCCGCCCCCAGGTCACCGTCGAGAAAGATGATGCCGTGGCCTTGGGTCACTTGAGCGATACGGTTGCCCAACACGACCATGGCGTCTTCATTGGCCAGGTACAGGGTTACTTCAGACACGGTGCTTGCTCCTCCAGCAACTGACGAATGGTGGGAATCAGATCACTGGCCGCCAGCCCCCGGCCAGATTTACCTTCACGCTCGCCGGCATTGGCGTGCAGCCAGACCGCCAGGCAAGCCGCATCGAATGCGTTCAGGCCCTGAGCCAGCAAGGCTCCGACCAGTCCGGCCAGTACATCCCCCAGACCCGCGGTAGCCATGGCCGGGTGGCCTTGATGGCACAGCGCCAAACGACCATCGGGACTGGCAACCAGGCTGCCGGCCCCTTTGAGAATGACAGTAGCTGTGTATTTTTTGCTCAATGCATGGGCCGCGGCGGGGCGGTCGGCTTGAACCTCGGCCGTGGATATCCCCAGCAACCGCGCCGCTTCCCCTGGATGCGGAGTGATCACGCAATCCTTCGGCAGACGCACATCACCCTGGCTCAGCAGATTCAGCGCATCGGCATCCCAAACCTGTGGCAACGGGGCATTGGCTGCCGCCGACAACAAGCTGCGACCCCACGCGCCCTGACCGAGACCTGGCCCGACCACCACCACACGGGCTTGCTCAAGCAGGCCCATCAGCTGGTTGGCCGAGTGAATACCCAGAACCATGACTTCGGGCACCCGCGCCAATACGGCCGGAACATGTTCGCTGCGGGTGGCCAGAGACACCATGCCCGCACCACTGCGCAAGGCGCTTTGAGCGCTCAAGAGAATGGCGCCGCCGAAACCACGGTCACCACCGATCAGCAGGAGGTGACCGAATCGACCTTTGTGCGCGCTCGGCGCTCGAGCGGCCAGGCGCGGCAGGTTGCCGGGGTTAAGGCGCTGAGCACTGACAGCGCTTTGGGCAACGATCGTCGGGTCGGCTTGCAGATCGTTGAACTGCAACTCCCCCACCTGATCCGCCGCATCACCGGTGAACAGCCCAAGCTTGAGCCCGATGTAAGTCACGGTGAGGTCGGCCCGAACCGCAGCGCCGAGGACTCGCCCGGTATTGGCGCACAGGCCAGAGGGGATATCCACCGCCGCGACGGGCAGGCCACAGGCATTGATCGCCTCAATCGCGGCGACATAGGGTTCGCGCACGTCACCGTTCAGACCGGTGCCCAGCAGCGCATCCAGCACCACGCCACGCAGCTCGGTCGAGGGTGACCAGGTTTGGACGACAACCCCGGCGGCCAGCGACTCGGCATATGCCAGCGCTGCATCGCCTTGCAAGCGCGACGGTTCAGCCACCGCCAGCACCCGCACCTGCCAGCCGGCTCGCAGGGCCAACACGGCCACCAGATAACCGTCCCCGGCATTATTGCCGTGGCCCGCCACCACACTGAGTTCAGTGGCCGTCGGCCAGTGCCGGACCAACGCACGCCACGTGGCGCGGGCGGCCCGATGCATCAATTCGAAGCCCTTTGTCCCGGCTGCAATCAGCCGCGCGTCGAGCGCTCGGACCTGTTCGGCGCTGTACAGCGCGTCGGGTAAATGGTGTTTTGTCTGCGGCATGCGTCTTCGGGCTCCGATGTCTGGCAGAATTATACGCACCTCAGCCCCGGTTTCTCCTGTCTCATGCCTGCAATTACCACAGACCTCCCCGCGCTCGCCCAATCGATCAAAGACTGGGGCCGCGAGTTGGGCTTTCAACAAGTCGGCATCAGTGGTCTGGACCTTGCTGAGCATGAACAGCACCTGGAACGCTGGCTCGAAGCCGGCTACCACGGCGAAATGGACTATATGGGCGCCCACGGCAGCAAACGCTCACACCCGGAAGAACTGGTGCCGGGCACGCTGCGGGTGGTTTCGCTGCGCATGGACTATCTGCCGGGCGACACTGAAATGGCCAAACGCCTGGGCCAACCGGAAAAAGCCTACGTCTCGCGCTATGCCCTGGGCCGCGACTATCACAAACTGATCCGCAAGCGCGTGCAGCAACTGGCGGAGAAGATTCAGCAGGTCATCGGCCCCTTCGGCTACAGGGCCTTCGTCGACAGCGCCCCGGTGCTGGAAAAAGCCATCGCCGAACAGGCCGGCCTCGGCTGGATCGGCAAAAACACCCTGGTACTGAACCGCAAGGCGGGCAGTTACTTCTTTTTGAGCGAACTGTTCGTCGACCTGCCGTTGCCCGTGGACCCACCCCATAGCACCGAACATTGCGGACGCTGCACGGCGTGTCTGGATATTTGCCCGACCAACGCCTTCGTCGGCCCCTACGTGCTGGACGCGCGACGCTGCATTTCGTACCTGACCATCGAGCTGAAAACTGCGATCCCCGAAGACTTGCGACCGCTGATAGGCAATCGGGTGTTCGGTTGCGATGATTGCCAGATCGTTTGCCCGTGGAACCGCTTCGCCCGCCCGTCCGGCGAAAGCGACTTCAAACCGCGACACAACCTGGACAACGCCGAGTTGGCCGAACTGTTCATGTGGGATGAAGCGAAGTTTTTGAGCAGCACCGAAGGCTCGCCGCTGCGCCGCGCCGGTTATGAACGTTGGCTGCGTAACCTGGCCGTGGGCCTGGGCAACGCACCGTCGAGCATTCCGGTGCTGGAAGCCTTGAAAGCGCGTGCGGATTATCCGTCAGAGCTGGTGCGTGAACACGTGGCGTGGGCGCTCAAACAACACGGACTCCCGTAAGAGATCGCGGGTTCAGGCTTCGTCGTTATAGACGAACTTGGGCATTTCCCAGTGGAAACGAATCGCCAGCAAGCGCAACAGGAAGCCGCCAAACAAGGTGATCAGGATCGCCTGTTCGCCGGGCAATTGCAGGTAAAGGCAGAGCATGTAGCACCACGCGGCGGCGAACGAGACGCTGGCGTAGAGCTCGCGACGGAAGACCAGCGGGATGTCGTTGCAGAAGATGTCGCGCAAGATGCCGCCAAAGACTCCGGTGATCACCCCGCTGACCGACGCCACCAGCATGCCGTGGCCCATTTCCAGCGCGGTCATGCAGCCAATCAGGGTAAACGCCACCAGTCCCACGGCATCGAGCACCAGAAACAGCGAACGCAGATGGCGCATCCAGCGTGCAGTGAAGATTGTGACCATGGCCGCGACTGTGGTCAGCACCAGGTATTCCGGGTGTTTGACCCAGGTCAGCGGGTAATGCCCGAGCAGCACGTCACGCACCGAACCGCCACCCAAGGCCGTCACGCAGGCGATCAGCACCACGCCAAACCAGTCCATGCCACGCCGACCGGCAGACAATGCGCCGGTCATGGCTTCAGCGGTAATGGCAATCAGGTAGAGCATCAGCAACATGGTGGCGGTCCTTACGAAAAGGCGCGCAGTCTACTCAGATCGTCAGGGCACCAAAAGGGGGCGCACGAGCATTCATCTACAACCTGTGGCAAGGGGGCTTGCCCTAATGCCGGTCAGTTAAGCGCAATCCATGTGGGAGCGAGCCTGCTCGCGATAGCGGTGGGTCAGTCAACGTTGATGTTGAATGCGATGCCGTCATCGTCGGAACGCCGCCCGGAGCCGGCTCGCTCCCACAGGTTCGTGCCTTAACTGACCGGCATTAGGGCAAGCTCCCTCGCCACATTAGCCCTCAATACCTTGGGTATTAGAACTTGATGAAGTGCTTGCGGTAGTGCTGCAGTTCGGCGATCGACTCGCGGATGTCGTCCAGCGCCAGGTGGGTGCTGCCCTTCTTGAAGCTGTCGCGCACGTCCGGAGCCCAGCGCGCAGCCAGTTCCTTCAAGGTCGAGACGTCGAGGTTGCGGTAGTGGAAATAGCTTTCCAGCGACTTCATGTGCGTATAAAGGAAGCGACGGTCCTGGCAGATGCTGTTGCCGCAGATCGGTGACTTGCCCTTTGGCACCCACTGCTCCAGGAAAGCGATGGTCTGGGCTTCGGCTTCAGCCATGCTGATGCGGCTGTCGCGTACCCGCTGGGTCAGGCCAGAGCCGCCGTGTTGACGGGTATTCCACTCGTCCATGCCTGCCAGGATCTCGTCGCTGTGGTGAATGGCGATCACCGGGCCTTCGGCCAGGGTGTTGAGATTGCTGTCAGTGACGATGGTGGCCATCTCGATGATGACATCGGTGTCAGGGTTCAGACCGGTCATTTCCAGGTCGATCCAAATCAGATTTTGCGGGTTTTGCATGTGTCGGCTCCTCGGCGTAGAAACGCAGTTTAGCCTAGAGGACTCGCGGGGCGTGCTAAACTCGCGGCCGTTTTACCTAATCGCTGCATTATCGACACGGAACACCCATGGCCAAACGCCAACTCAATCGTCGTCAAAACTGGCGCATCGAAAAGATTCAAGGCGAGCGCGCTGCCCGCGCCGCCAAACGCGAATCCTCTGCTGTGGAAGCGCTGGAGGGCGGTGATCTTGGCCCCGAGCAAACGGGCCTGGTGATCGCTCACTTCGGCGTGCAGGTCGAGGTCGAAGCCCGCGACGGCGAACTCGCCGGCCAGGTGTTCCGCTGTCACTTGCGGGCCAACCTGCCTGCGCTGGTGACCGGCGACCAGGTGGTCTGGCGTGCCGGCAATCAGGGCATCGGCGTGATCGTTGCGCAACTGCCGCGCAACACCGAACTGTGTCGCCCTGACAGCCGTGGCCAGCTCAAGCCGGTAGCGGCCAACGTCGACATGATCGTGATCGTCTTCGCTCCGCTGCCCGAGCCACACGCCAACCTGATCGACCGTTACCTGGTCGCCGCGGAACACGCCGGTATTCGCCCGTTGTTGCTGCTCAACAAGTTCGACCTGATCGACGAGCAGAATGCGCCAGCGCTGAATGCCCTGCTGGCGGTTTACCGCACGCTGGGTTATCCGGTACTGGAGGTTTCGGCTCATCACGGCAACGGTATGGAGCAACTGCAGGAGCAACTGGACGGGCGCATCAGCGTGTTCGTCGGTCAGTCCGGCGTCGGCAAGTCCTCGCTGGTCAACAGCCTGCTGCCGGAAGTCGAAACCCGTGTCGGCCCGTTGTCCGAGCTGTCCGGCCAGGGCACTCACACCACCACCACCGCGCGGTTGTTCCACTTCCCCGGCGGCGGTGAGTTGATCGACTCCCCGGGCATTCGGGAATTCGGCCTGGGCCACGTCAGCCGTGCCGACGTCGAAGCCGGCTTCATCGAGTTCAACGACTTGATCGGCACCTGCCGCTTCCGCGACTGCAAGCACGACCGCGAACCCGGTTGCGCCCTGCTCAAGGCCCTGGAAGAGGGTCGCGTGCAACAGCAGCGCATGAACAGTTACCGCTCGATCATCGCCAGCCTGCCCGAAACCAGCTATTAAGTAGCCGGCGGCAGAGACAAAAAAGCCGCGATCATCATCGCGGCTTTTTTGTGGGTCACTGCTTGGGTGGCTCAGCCGGTTTGGCCGGCTCGCCCGCTTTCGGCGCCGGATTGTCGAACAGGTTCAGGCGCTCGCGCAGCTCATGGGCCGGCAGCGGCTCCTTGTCCGCCGGCAACGCGTTCGGATCGGCGGGCACGGCAGGCACCTCTCCCGGAGCGCCCTGCCCCGGTGTCGGTGCCGGCTCGGCCCCTTGTTCACCCTCGATGGCCCGCTGGGCCTTTTTGGTCAGCACGACGATGTCGATACGGCGGTTGACCGGGTTCAACGGATTCTTGCGGTCGAACAACGCCGACGAAGCGTAACCCACCACCCGCGCCACTTGCTGATCCGGATAGCTGCCTGCAACCAGCGCACGGCGGGCGGCGTTGGCACGGTTGGCCGAAAGCTCCCAGTTGCCGAAATCACCGGTGCCTGCATAAGGCTTGGCGTCGGTGTGGCCGCTGATACTGATCTTGTTCGGCACCGCTTTGATGGTGTCAGCCATCGCCAGCAGAATGTCTTCAAAGTACGGCTTCAAGCGCGCACTGCCGGAGTCGAACATCGGCCGCTTTTCGGAATCGATAATCTGGATGCGCAAGCCATCCTGGGTGATGTCGAAAAGAATCTGGTCCTTGAACTTCTGCAGTTGCGGGTTCTCGTCGACCTTTTTCTGCAGCTCTTGCAGCAACAGTTCCAGACGTTCGTGCTCGACCTGCTCGGCCATGCCTTCGACCTGATCGGTATCGATAGTCACCTTGTCCGGTTGCGGCTGGGACTTGACCTCGGGGTTGAGGGTTTTGTCCGGTGCAAGCTCCGGCGAGCCCCCCAGATCGATAATGAACGGCGTACCGCTTTCAGAGAAACCGATCGGGTCCTTGAAGTAACCGGCAATGGCGATCTTCTGTTCCGGTGTGGCGGTGGATAACAGCCACAACACCAGGAAGAACGCCATCATCGCCGTCGCAAAGTCAGCGAAGGCGATTTTCCACGCGCCCCCGTGATGCCCGCCGGCGTAGCGCTTGACGCGCTTGATGATTATCGGCTGATTGTTTTCCATGACTTAGCGACCGCGAACCGCTTGTTCCAGCTCAGCGAAGCTAGGACGGTGCGCCGGGTACAGAACCTTGCGCCCGAACTCCACGGCCAGCGATGGCGGCATACCGGACGCCGAAGCCACCAACGAAGCCTTGATGGCCTCGTAGACGTTTAGCTCTTCCTTGGCATCGTGAGCCAGGGAGTGCGCCAGCGGACCGAAGAAACCGTAGGCCGCGAGAATACCGAAGAAGGTACCTACCAGAGCCGCACCGACGTGCAGACCGATGGACTTCTGATCGCCCTCACCCAGAGAGGCCATGGTCACCACGATACCCAGTACCGCCGCGACGATACCAAAACCGGGCATGGCATCGGCGATACCGTTGACCGCGTGGGAGGGGTGCTCCAGGTCTTCCTTGAGGCTGAACAGTTCCATGTCGAACAGGCCTTCAAGCTCATGGGGCGCCATGTTGCCGGACGACATGATGCGCAAGTAATCGCAGATGAACGCGGTCATGCGTTCGTCTTTGAGGACAGCCGGGTACTTGGCAAAAATAGGGCTGGCAGCGGCGTCTTCGATATCCCCTTCAATCGCCATCATGCCTTCGCGACGGCTCTTGTTAAGGATCTCGTAGATCAGGCCCAGCACCTCCAGATAGAAGGTGTGACTGAAACGCGAACCGAACATGCCCAAGGACTTCTTGAGCACGTGCATTGTCATGCGACCGGGGTTGGCCTGAAGGAATGCACCCAGCGCCGCACCGCCGATGATCATCACCTCGAACGGCTGGATCAGGGCGGCAATCTTGCCGTGGGAAAGCACGTATCCGCCAAGCACGCTCGCGAATACGACGATGATGCCGATAATTTTAGCCATAGGTAGAAGGTACTTACTTAAGTCGGGTTCAAGGTCATATTCGGAAGTTAAAAAATCTCTTCTTCTACTTATCGGCAAAACTGCGCCAGACTATAGCCAGTTAAGGCGAAAAGCCAATTTGGCCCGCTCCGGGCGTGTTTAATGCAGACGATGATCGCGCCCAATCATGGCTAATGAAACGACCGTTCCAACTGCAAAACCGACCACTCTCGAAGGCTGGGTCAAGCTGCTCGATGGCGTGACCTTGCCCGTGCCGCAAGCCAGCCATGACCGCGTGTGCAAGGCTATCGCCGACAATCGCAGCTCATTGCGCGATATTGCCGAGTTGATGCAGGACAGCCCGGCCCTGGCCCTCAGCGTCATCCGCGCAGCCAATCGCTACACCCATGGCAGCATGAGCGAGCCCAGCGAGAACCTTGAGGTGGCTATCAATCGCCTCGGTCTCAAACGTACCGAAGAACTGCTCGCACGCCTGCCCGCCCTGCCCCAGAACGAAATCCCGCCAGCCCTGCGCCAGTTGCAACTGATCAGCCAGCACGCGACTCAACAGGCCAACGGCTTTTTTGCCAGCCGCCTGGCACGGCTCTGGCAGGACATCCACTGGGGTAGCCTGCTGTTCCTCTCGCCGTTCTGGCCACTGGCATTGACCTTCCCGCATCTGCTGGAAGACTGGGAGCTGCGGGTTCTCCACAAGGGCGAGTCGGCGAGCAAGGTCGAGAAAGAGTTGTTCGGTGTGCGCCTGCTGGTACTTGGCCAGGCGCTGGTGGAAATCTGGCGCTTGCCGAACTGGGTCGGGCAAGGCTATCGGCTGCTGCTCAATGAACAGCGCGAGCTGATGAAGGTCCTGCGCATTGCCCGCGACGCCGACCATCCATTGCGTCAACAGAACCGGCTGGACGACGACCCGACCTTGCGCCGCTGGCTCAATCAACCGGCCAACACGGTGTTGCTGGCCAATGGTCTGGCGTTATCGGCACAGCAAACCTGGGACAGCCCGCACTGCCTGCGCTGGCAGTTTCTGACCAGCCTTTACCTGCAAACGCCGATGGACGAGGTCCAGCAGCAACTGCACCAGCAAGCCGCCCAAAGTGCCCGCAACCATGCCATACCGGGGCTCTGGCATCCGGCCGAAGCCCTGCTCTGGCCGTGGGACGAGCGACGCCTGCACCGTGGCTTGCTCCCCGCGCCAGCACCGACCGCCGAAGACTTGCTGAAATGGCGCAAACAATGCGCGCAACTGCTGGTCGAGCCGAGCCCGTTCACCAACGCCATGCACCTGACCACTTCCGCCCGCGACGCGCTGGTGGCCTGCGGTATGCGCCGGGTGATGCTGCTGATGGCAGATCGCACGCACAGCCAACTGCGAGTACACCAGACTCACGGCCTGCCTAAAGAGGCGGCCACGCTGAACCTGCTGGTCAGCCAGAGCAGCGTGCTGCAACGGTTGCTGTCGCAACAGGCGCAAGTGCGTTTGACGCCCGCCAACAACGCCCAGTTCTCGGCCCTGCTGCCGGGCAACCTGCGCGCGCTGTTCGGCGGCGAGCACCTGCTGCTGCGCTCACTGGTCAACAATGGCCGGGTGATCATGCTGGTCGTGGCGGACCAGGGCGGTGGACCTTTTTCGGAAATCACCGTGCAAGCCTTTGGCAAAACCGCACAGTGCATCGAAAAAGCCCTGCACTGCTTTAGCAACCGCGGCCAATAGCTGTTGCGCTACAATCCTCCCCTTTGTGCTCTGGAGACCTCACATGTCTGACTTCTCTGGCTTGTCGCTGGTGATCGAACCGAGCGACCTGCTCGCTCGTCTCGATGCTCGCGAACTGATTCTGGTCGACCTGACCAGCAGCGCCCGCTACGCCGAAGGCCATATTCCTGGCGCGCGCTTCGTCGACCCTAAACGTACTCAATTGGGTCATGCGCCGGCGCCGGGCCTGATGCCGCCGCAGGCTGCGCTTGAAGCCTTGTTCGGCGAGCTGGGGCATAACCCAGACGCGGTCTACGTGGTCTACGACGACGAAGGCGGCGGCTGGGCCGGACGGTTCATCTGGCTGCTGGATGTCATTGGCCACAGTAACTACCACTATGTGGACGGCGGTCTGCTGGCGTGGCTGGCGGAAGGTTTGCCGGTGTCGACCGAAGTGCCCGCAGCGGTTGGCGGCCCAGTGGCGCTGACCCTGCACGACGAGCCCACGGCCACCCGCGAATACCTGCAAAGCCGTCTCGGCGCCGCCGACCTGGCGATCTGGGACGCGCGCGGGCCGCTGGAATACTCCGGCGAGAAGGTGCTTGCGGCCAAAGGCGGGCACATCCCGGGTGCGGTCAATTTTGAATGGACCGCCGGCATGGACAAGGCGCGTCACCTGCGCATCCGCAGTGACATGCCACAGATCCTCGAACAGCTCGGGATCAGCAAAGACAAAGAAGTGATTACCCACTGCCAGACCCACCACCGCTCTGGCTTCACCTATCTGGTGGCCAAGGCGCTCGGTTATCCGCGGGTCAAAGGCTACGCCGGCTCCTGGGGCGAATGGGGCAACCACCCCGACACGCCTGTTGAGATTCAAGGTTCTTAAGGACAGTTAATGAAAAAGCGTTTGTTTATCCTCAGTCAGTACCTGCTGCCTCATCACCTGCTGTCGCGTCTGGCCGGCTGCATTGCCGAATGCCGCGTGCGCTGGTTCAAGAACGCCTTCACCGCGTGGTTCGCCAAGCGTTATCAAGTGGACATGTCGCAAGCGCTGGTCGAAGACCTGACCGCTTATGAACACTTCAACGCGTTCTTCACCCGCGCCCTGAAAGACGGCGCACGCCCATTGGACCAAACCCCTGGTGCGATCCTCAGCCCGGCCGATGGCGCTGTCAGCCAACTCGGCCCGATCGAGCACGGCCGCGTATTCCAGGCCAAGGGCCACAGTTTCAGTGTGCTGGAATTGCTCGGTGGTGACGCGGCGAACGCGGCGCCGTTCATGGGCGGTGATTTCGCTACCATTTACCTGTCGCCGAAAGACTACCACCGCGTACACATGCCGCTGGCCGGCACCCTGCGCGAAATGGTCTACATCCCGGGCCGGATCTTCTCGGTCAACCAGACCACCGCTGAAAACGTTCCGGAACTGTTCGCCCGCAACGAACGCGTTGCGTGCATCTTCGACACCGAGCGCGGCCCGATGGCGGTGGTATTGGTCGGTGCGATGATCGTCGCCTCAATCGAAACCGTTTGGGCTGGGCTGGTAACGCCACCCAAACGCGAACTGAAAACCGTCCGCTACGACGAAGCTGCCCGTGCGCCGATCCATTTGGAAAAAGGTGCCGAGCTGGGTCGCTTCAAACTGGGCTCGACGGCTGTCGTACTGTTTGGCCCGGATCAAGTGAAGTGGGCCGAAGAACTGGCGGCTGGCTCGCCGGTACAAATGGGTCAGGGCATGGGCTTGCCGAACGCCTGATCTGTACAAGATCCAATGTGGGAGCAGCCGGGCGGCGTTCCGTCTGCTCGCGATGCAGGCACCTCGGTCTATCTGATAAACCGCGGTGATGCTATCGCGAGCAGGCTCGCTCCCACAAAGGCCTGCATTCTCTCAGGCCATGCGGTGTTACAGCTGACTGTCGCGGTCTCTGAAGCCCAGCAGATAAAGCACACCATCGAGCCCCAGGGTCGAAATCGCCTGCTTGGCCGACTGCTTGACCAACGGCTTGGCACGGAATGCCACACCTAAACCCGCAATCGCCAGCATCGGCAAATCATTGGCTCCGTCACCGACAGCAATGGTCTGCTCCAGACGCAACCCTTCCTTGTGCGCCAGTTCGCGCAGCAAATCGGCTTTGCGCTGTGCATCGACGATTGGCTCGACCGCCACACCGGTCACTTTACCGTCGACCACTTCCAGCTCGTTGGCGAACACGTAGTCGATGCCCAGCCTGGCTTGCAGCTGCTTGGCGAAGTAGGTGAAGCCGCCCGACAGAATCGCTGTCTTGTAGCCCAGACGCTTGAGTTCGGCGAACAAGGTTTCAGCGCCTTCGGTCAGGCGCAGGGAAGCCCCGATCGAGTCCAGCACGCTGACATCCAGCCCTTTGAGCAACGCCAGGCGCTCCTTGAAGCTGGCGCGGAAATCCAGCTCACCGGCCATCGCCCGTTCGGTAATTTCCGACACCTTCTCGCCCACCCCGGCCGCCTTGGCCAGTTCGTCGATGACTTCGGCCTCGATCAATGTCGAGTCCATGTCGAATACCGCCAGACGACGGTTGCGACGGAACAGCGAGTCTTCCTGAAAGGCGATGTCGACGTTCAGTTCCTGGGCAACGCTGAGAAATTCGGCACGCAGGGCCTGCGGATCGGCCGCCTCACCGCGCACCGAGAACTCGATGCAACCCTTGCCCTTGTCCGCTGGAGTGTCCAGCGGCATACGCCCCGACAAGCGGTCGATGTGATCGATGTTCAACCCATACTTGGCGGTGATCGAACTCACGCGCTGCAACTGCTCGGCCGTCACTTTGCGGGTGAGCAAGGTCACGATGTGGCGTTTCTTGCCCTGTGCACCCACCCACTGCTGGTAATCCTCTTCGGACACCGGCGTGAAACGCACCTGCTGCCCCAGCTCATAGGCCTTGAACAGAATGTCCTTGAGCACCGACGAACCCTGTTCGGTGTCGGGAATTTCAACCAGGATGCCGAACGACAAAGTGTCGTGGATCACCGCCTGACCGATGTCGAGAATGTTCACACCACCCTGGGCCAGAACGCCGGTAATGGCCGCAGTCAGACCCGGACGGTCGACTCCCGTGATGTTTATCAGGACGATTTCGCGCAAGGCGCACCCCCGCAAGTGGAAAAAACCGCATTCTACCCACTTTCAGTGACCATCGGGCACAGCCAACGCTTTGCCGGTCTGGGGCCTGTCGCTATACTGCGCCTCAACTTCACGGACAAAAGAGCCGAGCTCAGTGAACCGGCCTACGCCAGTCAAAACCGATAACTTCTTTCTGCTGATCTTCCGGGCTCTGCGCCACCGCCGCGTCCCGATTGCATTGCGCATTGCCAGCCATAACGTGATCCTGGTCGCATTGGCCCTGGTGATCTACGCCTGCGTGATGGGTCTGCAGTTCAAACAGGCCATGCACGAGCAAGCGGATGCCCTCGGCCAGAGCCTGACCACCCAGACGGCGATGTCAGCGACTGAACTGTTGGTGTCCAACGACATCCTCAGCCTCAATGTGTTGCTGAATAACCTGACCAAGAACCCCCTGGTGGCGCACGCGGCTATTTATAGCGTGGACAACCGGATTCTCGCCGAGGCCGGGCAGCGTCCCAAGCATGGCTTGCTGGGCGAAGCCGAAGGCATGTACGAGAGCAAGATCACCTTTCAGGACGTGACCGCCGGTCAGCTGCGAATCAGCCTGGACATGGCGCAGTTCGAACAGCCGATGACCATCAGCCTGCAAAGCATGGGCATTCTCAGCGCTATCCTGCTGGCCTTGTCCCTGGCCTTGAGCCTGCGCCTGGGCCGGCACATCTCCACGCCGCTGCTGCAATTGCGGGTGTGGCTGCGCGACATTGACGAACACACCCCGGCGACTGATCGCCAGGATGAGATCGGCGATCTCGCCCGCCAGCTGCACAGCAGTTTTGCACCCGAACGGGTCGAACCTGAACCGGTGCCGGAACCTGAGTTCGACGATTACGACGACACCGAAGAAGCCGAGCCAGGCTTCGAAGTACGGAACCTGCGCGACCCGAGCTTCGACGAGTCCGCTCCGGTGGCGGGCCTGAAACCGGCACCACGGCACGTGCTCAGCGCTGAAGAAGACGAACTGGACGAAGAAGATCCGTTTGCCGACCTTCGCGACACCGCTGCCGCCCCGGTTGCCAAGCCGCAACCCAAGCCTGCAGCTGCGGCACAACCACAGCACAGCGCGGTATTGGCAGTGCAGCTGGGGGCTCAGGATCAACTGCGCCGCCTGCCGCGTGCGCGCCTGACCGAACTGTTGGAGCGTTATCGCGACTGTCTGGACCAGGCTGCGTCACTGTATCAAAGCGAACTGCACACCCTGAATGACGGCAGCACGCTGATGCTGTTCCACAGCGAAGACAGCGGCGACGACTACCTGACCAATGCCATCTGCTGCGGTGAGTTGCTGCGCGCACTCGGCCACCAGCTGCAGATCGAAGTCGCCGACAGCGGCATCACCCTGCAATTGCAGCTGGGCCTGACCCTGGGTGACGAACTCTTCGGCCTGAGCCAGATTGATCTGCTGCTGACCGAAACCGCTCAGGACGCCCTCGCCCTGTCCCAGCACAGCCGCAACCTGCTGCTGGTGGAACGCAAGATCAGCGACGACGTGTTGATCCGCCAACGTGCGCGGATTCGCCCAATCGCCAGCCCGGAAGGCGCGTGCTGCGTCGAGCGCTTGATGGAGCCTTATCCATCGATGCTGGAACGGCAACTGGCGCGCATGCATGAGACACGCGCCAAGAGCTGAGCCCAGGCCCGTGAATGAAAAAGCCCGCAGACAAGTAATTGTCTGCGGGCTTTTTGTTGCCTGTTCCGGCCTCATCGCGAGCAGGCTCGCTCCCACAGTGGATCCGGTTGTACACAAAAACGGCGTCCACTGAAGATCACCTGTGGGAGCGAGCCTGCTCGCGATGGGGCCAGCAGAAGCGCTAGAGTAAAATCAGGTAACGCGTTCTTTCAGGCAAACCGTGCGCGCAGGATTTGCGAGGACTTCGTCCTCGAATGCAGCCTCGCAGGCTCGGCAGCTGCTACAAGTGTCAGCAGCGCCCAACCAAACCACCAGAAACAACAAAGCCCGCATCGACGCGGGCTTTGTCTTTACAGCAATCACCTTAGAACCTGAACACTTCCATGTCCGTGCGAATCGGTGAAGCCATCGGCATCTTCGGTTTTTCCGGCCCTGCCGGCACCGCAGGCTTGGGTGCAGGCTTACGCGGTACGTCGACAATCGGTGGCTGATTGGCCAGCGGCTTGAGCGCAGCCGACAGTTGCTCGGCCAAGCGTTGCAGCAATACACCCTGAGCCTGCACCTGAGCCGCCGTACCACCCGCATGCTGCTCTTGCAGATGAACGATGCGGTTGTCACGCACCTGGCCACGACGGTCGATCAGACGCCACTGGGCATCGAGGATCGCCGGCTGTGCTTCTCCGGAGTCCAGACGAGTGATCGACAGCAAAACCTGAACATCCGGCGTGAAACCTAGAGTTGCCGGCGCCAATACAACGCGCTGGCTGTCCAGATGGCCGGCCACTTGACGCAACAGAAGCTGATTGATGTCCGAAGACAGGCTGCCGGCCCAACGACCATCGGTCGACGCTTGCAGGCTGCCATCCGGCTGGCGCTGCAACAGGGTTTCACGTTGCAGGTAATCGGCGATCGATACCGGACCCAACAAAACTGCCATGCCAGCGCTTTGCGCAGGCTGAGCCGGACTTCCGCTGTCCAGCTGATACAGCGACACCGGTTGGTGAACGCTGCAACCCGCCAGGCTGAAAACACCAGCGAGCAACAAAATTAGAGGAAGGCGCAGAACAGTCATCATCCCATCCAAGTGACAGCTACCAAGCCGATCACAATGAAAAATACTCAATAAATATGAAGAACGCAGGCACACACCCACGCTTGAAAGGCCATATCATCCGTGAATATGCCTTCCGACTCCAGCGCGAAAGCATCGATCTACGGGTTAAATCGTAGATCGAGCGCTCTAGACCGCTTAATTGAGAGTTTCTACCAATAGTGCATCGACACGCTGAAAGCCCCGCGGCAGCTTGTTGCCGCGACGTCCGCGCTCACCTTTGTAGTGTTCGAGGTCGTCGGCTTTGAGCGACAGCGTGCGTTTACCGGCCTGCAAGACCAGGGTCGCATCTTCCGGCAATACCGCGATATCGGTGACATATTCCTCGCGGTTGGCCACACGTTCGCCGGAGATGCCGATGATCTTGTTGCCTTTGCCCTTGCCCAGCTGCGGCAGGTCGCTGATTTTGAAGATCAGCAGACGACCTTCGGTCGTCACCGAAGCCAACCAGTTCTGCTCACGGTCGCTCACCGGACGCGGCAGAATCACCTTGGCGTTGTTCGGCAGGCTCAACAGTGCCTTGCCGGCCTTGTTCTTGGCTTGCAGGTCTTCACCCTTGACCACAAAACCGTAACCAGCGTCCGAGGCGATGACATACAGCCCATCGTCTTCAGGCATCAGCACGCATTCGAAGGTCGCCCCTGGCGGCGGCGTCAAGCGGCCGGTCAGCGGTTCGCCCTGGCCACGGGCCGATGGCAACGTGTGCGCCGGCACCGAATAACTGCGGCCGGTGGAATCGATAAACACCGCAAACTGGTTGGAACGACCGGCAGCCGCGGTCTTGAAGCCGTCCCCGGCCTTGTACGAAAGCCCGGTGGCGTCGATGTCGTGGCCCTTGGCCGAACGCACCCAGCCTTTCTCGGACAGCACCACGGTGACTTTTTCGTTCGGCAGCAGATCGTGTTCGGTCAGCGCGCGGGCTTCGGCACGCTCGACAATCGGCGAACGACGGTCATCGCCATAGGTTTCGGCGTCCTTGATCAGTTCAGTGCGCACCAGCTTCTTGAGCTTGGCTTCGCTGCCCAACAAGGCTTGCAGCTTGGCTTGCTCCTTGAGCAGTTCGTCCTGTTCGTCGCGCAGCTTCATCTCTTCCAGTCGCGCCAATTGACGCAGGCGGGTGTCGAGAATGTAGTCGGCCTGGATTTCGCTCAGGGCAAAGCGCTCAATCAGCTTGGCCTTGGGGTGTTCCTCGGTGCGGATGATGTGGATCACTTCATCCAGGTTGAGGTAAGCAATCAGCAAACCGTCCAACAGGTGCAGGCGACGCTCGACCTTGTCCAGGCGGAACTGCAGACGGCGGCGTACGGTATTAACCCGGAACTCCAGCCATTCCACCAGCAACGCTCGCAGATTTTTCAGCTGCGGCTTGCCGTCCAGACCAATGATGTTGATGTTGACCCGGTAGCTCGACTCAAGCTCAGTGCTGGCGAACAGGTGCTGCATCAGCGCCTCATGATCGACCCGGCTGTTGACCGGAATGATCACGATACGGCAAGGGTTCTCGTGGTCCGACTCGTCGCGCAGGTCCGCGACTTGCGGCGCCTTGGACGGCTTGGCCTGCATCATCGCGGCAATCTGTTCCAGCACTTTGGCACCGGAGACCTGATGCGGCAGCGAGGTGACGATGATGTCACCGTCTTCGATGTGGTACACGGCGCGCATGCGCACCGAACCGCGACCGGTTTCGTAGATTTTCAGCAGGTCGGCGCGCGGCGTGATGATTTCCGCTTCGGTCGGATAGTCCGGGCCCTGGATGTGTTCACAGAGCTGCTCGACCGTGGCTTTGGGCTCGTCGAGCAAACGCACGCAGGCCGTGGCGACTTCCCGCAGGTTGTGCGGCGGAACGTCGGTGGCCATGCCCACGGCGATGCCGGTGGTGCCGTTGAGCAGGATGTTCGGCAAACGTGCCGGCAAGACCAGCGGCTCGTCGAGTGTCCCGTCGAAGTTCGGGCCCCAGTCCGCCGTGCCCTGGCCCAGCTCGCTGAGCAGCACTTCGGAATAACGTGACAACCGCGCTTCGGTGTAACGCATGGCGGCGAAGGATTTCGGATCATCCGGCGCACCCCAGTTACCCTGGCCGTCCACCAACGTGTAGCGGTAGCTGAACGGCTGGGCCATCAGCACCATGGCTTCGTAGCACGCCGAGTCGCCGTGAGGGTGGAACTTGCCGAGCACGTCACCGACCGTACGTGCGGACTTCTTGTGCTTGGAGTCAGCGTCCAGCCCCAACTCGCTCATGGCGTAGATGATACGCCGCTGTACAGGTTTCAGGCCGTCGCCGATGTGCGGCAAGGCACGGTCCATGATCACGTACATGGAGTAATTGAGGTAGGCATTTTCGGTGAAGTCGGCCAGTGAGCGGCGTTCAACGCCGTCCAGGCTGAGATCCAGGGAGTCGCTCATGCGGGCCTCATCATTTCGTGGTCTGGCGCAGCAGCAAGGTGCCGCCGCGCTGGGTAAATTCAAGTTGTTTCAGGGTGTTCATGACTTCGCGCTCCAGCCACCTTGCGGTGCTGCAAAGCGCCAGACAATCGGCCGGGCTTCACCGTCCGCGCGGACACCGTTGTTGTTGTCGATGCCGATCCAGGCGCCCTCGGCGTCGATCACCAAGGCTTCGGCCAAACCGTAGGGCTGTGAATAACGTCGATGTTCCTGCAAGGCCTCGGCCGCGAACGACCAGCAACGCTCGACCTTGGCGCTCAGCGCATCGCGACGACAGATTTGATAGACGCTGCGTTCCAGGGTGAAGAGCTTGCCGTTGAACAGCGCCAGGTCGGCAAAGTCTCTGGACACAGGCTTGGCCTTGGGAAACTGCGCGGGCTGCATTTCCAGGCCGGCTTCGCTCAATAGCACACAGCTGCCGTCACAGTCCCAGACGCTCTGCTGACGCTTGAGCAACAGCAACCCGCGTCGCTCGCGCTCGGCCGCCAACCATAACCGATCACCTTCCGGATTGATTGCCAGCCCTTCGAACAGCGCATTGAAGTGCAGCAACATGCCACTGGCTCGCGCCTCACGGACCATGATCGGTGAAATTCTCAGCCACGCGGCAGGCCCGTGTAACGGCACTTGTAGCACCGCAGCATGGGCTTCACTGACGATGTAGCGGTTACCGGCCTTGTCGCAGGTGATCCCCTCGAAATCCAGGCTTCCGCCACGCACGAACGATGCGGCCCAGGTGCTCGACTTCAGCCCCCAAGGCAATCCGCTGTCAGGCACCGGCGGCACATCGATGCGCACGGTTTCGGCCTGCCAGACGCTTTCGCTGGTGTCGAGCCGGTAGATCTGGTCATCGTCCCGATCGGAAACCGTCCACAGGTCTTTGCCGCACAGCGCCAACCCCGACAGATTGCCACCGCGCATGCCGTCCACCGCGTGCTCGGAAACCAGCGTCAATTCAGGCGCAGGCTCCGCCGCAACGGTGGACGCCAACAGCAGCAACGCGAGGGCGATACCGCTCCGCATCAGGCCAGAACCTCGGCCAGGTTGCCCTTGGATTCCAGCCAGGATTTGCGGTCGCCAGCGCGTTTTTTCGCCAGCAGCATGTCCATCATTTCCGACGTGGCTTCGAAATCATCCAGCGTCAGTTGCACCAGACGTCGAGTGTTCGGGTCCATGGTGGTTTCACGCAGTTGCGGCGGATTCATTTCACCCAGACCTTTGAATCGGGTGACCTGCGGCTTGCCGCGTTTCTTTTCAGCCACCAGACGATCGAGAATGCCATCGCGCTCGGCTTCGTCGAGGGCGTAGTAAATCTCTTTGCCGAGGTCGATGCGGTACAAAGGCGGCATCGCCACATAGACGTGACCGGCATCCACCAACGGGCGGAAATGCTGGACGAACAACGCGCACAACAAGGTGGCGATGTGCAAACCGTCGGAGTCGGCGTCGGCGAGGATGCAGATCTTGCCGTAACGCAACTGGCTCATGTCCGCTGCGCCCGGATCGACACCAATGGCCACGGCAATGTTATGCACTTCCTGGCTGGCCAGCACTTCGCTGCCGTCAACTTCCCAGGTGTTCAGGATTTTCCCGCGCAACGGCAGGATCGCCTGGAACTCTTTGTCCCGCGCTTGCTTGGCCGAACCGCCGGCGGAATCACCTTCCACCAGAAACAGTTCGGAACGCATCGGGTCCTGTCCGGCGCAGTCGGCGAGTTTGCCCGGCAGCGCCGGCCCCGCAGTGATGCGCTTGCGCTCGACCTTCTTGCTCGCTTTCAGACGACGGCCGGCGTTGTTGATCGCCAACTCTGCCAGCAGCATGCCCGTTTCGGGGTTGGCGTTGAGCCACAGGCTGAAGGCGTCCTTGACCACACCCGAGACAAACGCCGCCGCTTCGCGGGACGACAGGCGCTCTTTGGTCTGGCCGGAGAATTGCGGTTCCTGCATCTTCATCGACAGCACAAAAGCGATGCGTTCCCAGACGTCTTCCGGCGCCAGCTTCACACCACGCGGCAGCAGGCTGCGGAATTCGCAGAATTCGCGCATCGCGTCGAGCAAGCCCTGACGCAGACCGTTGACATGAGTACCGCCCTGGGCCGTCGGGATCAGGTTGACGTAGCTTTCCTGCACGCTGTCGCCACCTTCAGGCAGCCACAGCAACGCCCAGTCGACCGCTTCTTTATTACCGGCCAGGCTGCCGCAGAAAGGCTCGTCCGGCAGACGTTCGAATTCACTGACCGCGTCTACCAGGTAAGAACGCAGACCGTCTTCGTAATGCCATTCGACTTTTTCGCCGGTGGCCTTGTCTTCAAAGCTGACCAGCAGCCCCGGGCACAACACGGCCTTGGCCTTGAGTACGTGCTTGAGGCGGCTGATGGAGAATTTCGGTGAATCGAAGTATTTCGGGTCCGGCGCGAAGTACACGCTGGTCCCGGTGTTGCGCTTGCCGACGGTGCCGACCACTTCCAGGTCGGTGGCCTTGTAGCCATCGGCAAAGGTCATCTGGTACTCGTTGCCATCGCGTTTGACGCGCACCCGGACCTGGGTCGACAGGGCGTTGACCACCGAAATACCCACCCCGTGCAAACCGCCGGAGAACTGGTAGTTCTTGTTGGAGAACTTGCCACCGGCGTGCAGCTTGGTGAGGATCAGCTCGACGCCCGAGACGCCCTCTTCGGGGTGAATGTCCACCGGCATGCCACGGCCGTCATCGCTGACTTCCAGGGAGTGGTCGGCGTGGAGAATGACTTGCACCGATGTCGCATGCCCGGCCAAGGCTTCATCGACACTGTTGTCGATGACTTCCTGGGCGAGGTGGTTCGGCCGACTGGTGTCGGTGTACATGCCGGGGCGCTTGCGCACCGGGTCGAGGCCCGAGAGGACTTCGATGGCGTCTGCGTTATAAGAGCTAGCGCTGGGAGTGGCCATGGGGTCTCGTCGTCAGTCGTTCAATGAAAATAGGGGCGAGGGTTCACAGTGCTGTGAAATCGATCGCCTGGTACACATCTGGGCCTATGCCTGCAAAACTCAACAGGGCCGGCAATTGCCCGGCAAACCCCTGGAAACTATGGTCGCCACCGGCCTGGATGCGCAAGGCACAGGCTCGGTAATACTGCTGGGCGAGGCGATAGTCCAGCGTTTCGTCTGCGGTTTGCAACCACACCTGAAACCGCTCCGGGTCCTGGGGCGCCGACACTTCCAGCTCGGCCAGGGCCGTCACGTGGTCGTGGGTCAATTCCCAGGTCTCTTCGGTATACAGGTTCTTCTGCGTGCCCAGGTATCCGTCGAACATCCGATGCGGGCTGACGGCAGGGTTGATCAACAGGGCCTTGAGGCCATGGCGCTCGGCAAGGTGAGTGGCATAGTAGCCGCCGAGGGAGCTGCCGACCAGCAATGGCCGCCCCAGCCTGGCAATCGCCTGCTCCAACTGACCGATGGCCTCGCGCGGGTGGTGGTGCAAGGCCGGCACCTGCAACTGGTCGCCCAGCCCCAGACGATCCATCACGCCGACCAGCTGACAGGCCTTTTTCGACGACGGTGCGCTATTGAAACCGTGGATATAGAGGATCGAACCAGACATGCGAGCTCCCTGTGCGACGGGCAAAGAGCCGCAGTTTACAGGGAGTAGAGCGGATCGGGGACATCCACAGAAATCAGGTCCTCTTTGAGGACGCCATCGCGAGCCTGCTCGCGATGGGCGCGACTCGGTTTTCCTGTGCCACAAAAATTTCAGTAGCCGTTGGAGCCGTAATCGACCTGAAACTCGAATCCGGTCACACGCTCGACCCCGGTCTCCAGCCGTCCGTCCGGCAGCAGCCGCAGCCAGCGATAGCCTGGTGCCAGGGTATCGACTTTGAAATCCACACTGCCCGGTTCGAACTGGATGCAGGTCGACGGTGAGGCGATCAGCCGCACATCGTTGCGCAACTGATCGATTTCCTGATGCACATGACCCCAGAGCACCGCGCGGACCTGTGGAAAACGATCGAGCACGGCAAACAAGGCTTCCGGATTGCGCAGGCCAATCGGGTCCATCCAGGCACAACCAATGGACACCGGATGATGATGGAAGCACACCAGATGATGGCGCTCCGGCGCTTCGCTCAGTGCGCGGACCAGTAATTGCAATTGGTCATCCTGCAAATACCCTGGCACCGAGCCGGGTACTGCCGAGTCCAGCAACGTGATCCGCCAGTTGCCGATGTCCACCACAGGCTCCAGCAACTGACTCTGGACCGCCGCCCGGGCCATGATCTGCGGCTCGTCGTGATTACCCGGAATCCAGCGAGCGGGCGCATCGATCTGCCGGGTCATCTCGCGAAACTGCTCATACGACTCAAGCGTGCCGTCCTGGGACAAATCGCCGCTGGCAATCATCAGGTCGATGTGCGGCTGTTGCGCCAGCACCAGCTCGATCACCTTTTGCAGACTGTCGCGGGTGTTCATGCCCAGCAATGTCCCCTGCGCGTCGGCGAACAGATGGCTGTCAGAGAGCTGCACCAGCAATACGGCATCGTTGGCGGTCAGAGTGGATACGCTCGGCAAGGCGTTCTCCCAAGGCGTGATCACGCAGGTGAATAGGTGACGCAATTATGCTGGGGGAAATTCAAAAGAGGAAACCTGTGAACCTGACGCAGTTCACAACTAGCGCACGGCTTCGAACTCATGCCCGCAGGCCAGGCAATGACTCAGCCATTCGCCGAGGAACACATTGAGCTGGGCTTTTTCGTCCGGCTGGTGCATCAACGCATTCGGGTAAGGATAGATGCCGCGAAAGCGCCGCGCATGTTCGGCGCTGATGACTTCGGCCATGCGCGCGTCGTGGTAGACCTGAACTTCGAGCTGCGGCACCGGCAGCCACGGCAGGCTGTGCTCCTGGCGCACTCGCAGGGTCGTGGTGTATGGACAGGCTTGCAGCACTTCCAACATCAACACACCCAGCATCTGCTCGCCCTGGGTCATGGCAATGCGCCGGGCAGTCGGCTGGTTGCGCATCTCCGGCAACAGGCGCATCAGTCGGGCGTAGTTGGCCTCGCAGGCGCTTTGCAGCCCCACAAGGTCGACCCGATAACGATCGCGCTGTTTGTTTACGACCATAGCCCCCTCACTTCAACGCGGTTCAAAGCCAGCCATTGCAAGGCAATAATGCTTGCCGCGTTGGAAATCCGCCCATCACGTACGGCCTGCAGGGCATCTTCGAAATCCCAGACCGTGACGCGAATATCTTCTGCTTCCTCCGCCAGCCCATGCAGGCCGCCGGCCCCGGTACTGTCACACCGCCCCAGATACAAATGCACATATTCGGTACTGCCACCAGGCGACGGAAAATAATTGAGCATCGGCCACAGCGCAGTGAATACAAGTCCAGCTTCCTCCTGCGCTTCGCGGTGAGCAACTTCTTCCGGTATTTCGTCTCGATCGATCAGACCAGCGACCAGTTCGATCAGCCATGGGTTATCGACCTTGCCCAGTGCACCGGCGCGAAACTGCTCGATCAACACCACTTCATCCCGCTGCGGATCGTAGGGCAGCACACACACCGCGTCATGACGAACGAACAACTCGCGACTGATCTCGCGACTCATACCACCGGCAAACAGCTCATGACGCAGGTGCACGCGATCGAGCTTGTAGAACCCCTTGAAGCAGTTTTCGCTGCGCACGACGTCTACGATGGTCGGGGTGGCATTGGCAAAATCAGTCATAACAATCCTCGTTTACAGTCAATCCGCCCGAGGCTCCCCCTCAGGCTTCGCGCCATCCTAACGTGCTCACAGCGTTTGATGCAGCCTCTTTGCAATCGCCGGGATAGACGGCAGGGGAGCAAACCTACTCTAATTGATACTATTGAGCTTAGTGGCGAACCGACCGCCACGCTGGCAGTCGAAGCCGGTAACTTTTGCCTTTCACTGATTCATGAAGGACGCCCATGTCGCTGTTGAAAATCGCCTCCGTGGCCTGTATCGCCCTTACGCTCGGCGCTTGCCAAAGCCTGTTCCAGCCCAGCTATCGCGCGCCGCTGGCATCCACCAGCGATGCGTCCGAGCAGATCAAGCCCGGGTGCGACAGCCCCGACTGTCCGTTGGTGAATATCGACACGGTGCACTTCCCCAGCGAGCCGCAACTGGACCGGATCGTCGAGCAGCGCCTGCTGCAAATGACCCGCACATCAGCAGGTGCAGCGCTGCCAGCGTCGATCAACGCCTACCGGGAACAGTTTTTAAGCGAGTCAGGCAATCGCAACAGCAGCTACTTGCAAGCCAAGGTACGTGAGCAGCATGACGGACTGGTGATCGTTGAAGTGTCCAGCTATCTGGACACCGGGGCAGCCAATGGCACGCCGGGGCGAGGGTTCATCAATTACTCACGCCAGCAGCAAAAAGAGCTGAGCCTGCCCGACATGCTTCTGCCGGGCCAGGAAACGGCTTTCTGGAAGACCGCGCAGGTCGCCCACAATAGCTGGCTGATCAATTCGCAGATGGATCGGGACCCGGACTTTGTGAAGGCCTGGCCCTTCCAGAAAACCCCGAACGTGGCCCTGACCAGCGCCGGGGTGGTGCTCAAGTACAACGTGGCGACCATCGCGCCCTACTCGCTTGGCCTCATCGAAATGACCATCCCCTACGCCCGTCTCAAGGGTCAGATCAAGCCTGAGCTGGTGCCTGAGCGTAGCTGAAAACCCGACCCAGCAGCAGTTGCAGCAACCCGGCCAGTACCAGCGATGGCAGGGTTGCGCCGACTTGCGGATACAGATTCGCCAGTAAGTGATAGGTACTCACCCCGCCCAACCAGGCGAGCAATGCCGGCCAGCGCAAGGCGGCTGACGCAACCTGGGCACTGCGTTTGCGCAGGATAAAGTGATCCACCAGCACCACGCCGAACAGCGGCGCGAACACCGAGCCGATCAACAGCAGGAAGTTCTGGTACTGGGCCAATGGCGCCAGGCATGCGATCAGCGTGCAGATCACACCGATGGCCAAGGCCAGGTGTTCGACTTTCATGCGCAACAGAATCCCGCTGGACACCGCTGCCGAGTGAATGTCAGCGAAAGCGTTTTCCGACTCATCGAGCAGAATCAGCAACAGCGGAATGCCCAAACCGGCACCGGCCAGCGCCAACAGCAAGGCATTGACTTCACCGCTCGGGGCGAACGCCAGGGTGTAGGCAACGCCCAGGCTCATCAGCCAGAAGTTACCAATGAAGAAGCCCAGCGCCGTGCCGCCGAATACGCTTTTCGCACGCTTGCCGAAACGCGAGTAGTCGGCAATCAGTGGCAGCCACGAGAGCGGCATGGCAATGGCAATGTCAAAACCCACGGCGAACGGCATCGAACCGTCACCGGCCTGTGCCCACAACGCGGCCAGATCAGCTTTGGCGAAGAGGTTCCAGGTCAGCCAGATGCACGCTGCCAACAGCAGCCAGATGCCCCACTTGCGCAGGATCTTGCGGACGAACGTCAATGGACCGCTGACAGCGAGCAAGGTGGCCAGGGCGCCGAACACCAGCGTCCAGAGCAATGGACTGGCCATCAGACTACCGTCACTGAACGCACGGGTGCCAAGCAGGCTGGCGGCGTCGCGCATGACGATGATTTCGAACGAACCCCAACCGATCAGTTGCAGCAGGTTCAACAACGCCGGCAGGCTCGCGCCGCGACTACCGAGGCTGAGTTTGAGCGCGGCCATGGCCGAGAGGCCGGTATCGCTGCCGATCACCCCGACACACGCCAACAGCAGAACGCCGACCAGGGTGCCAAGGAAAATCGCCAGCAACGAGCCCGACAGACCCAGCCCCGGTGCTAGCAAGGCACCGGTCTGCAAGACCATCAGGCCGATGCCGAGGGAGAACCACAAGGAGAACAGATCGCGGGCACCGAATACACGCTGAGCCAGAGGCACGGCGTGGTCGGGGGAATAGGTACTGGGTTGAATGCTCAAGGGTGTTATCTCAGAGGAACATTTGTTGTTGTGTTGATTGCTATCGCGAGCAGGCTCGCTCCCACAGGGGATTTGTGAACGACACAGATCCAATGTGGGAGCGAGCCTGCTCGCGATGAGGCCTTTTCAGGCCCCACCCTTTCGGGTCAGATCAAACCTTTTTGTACAGCTGGCTGCCTTCCTGCTTGAAGCGCTCGGCCTGTTCGGCCAGACCCTTGGCGACTTCTGCATCGACGGTTTCGATCCGCTGGTTGGCCGCATATTCACGGACTTCCTGGGTGATTTTCATCGAGCAGAATTTCGGCCCGCACATCGAGCAGAAATGCGCGACCTTGGCCGAGTCCTTCGGCAGGGTTTCATCGTGGTACGAACGCGCGGTGTCCGGATCCAGGCCCAGGTTGAACTGGTCTTCCCAGCGGAACTCGAAACGCGCCTTGCTCAAGGCGTTGTCGCGAATCTGCGCGCCCGGATGCCCCTTGGCCAAGTCAGCTGCGTGGGCGGCAATCTTGTAGGTGATGATCCCGGTCTTCACGTCATCCTTGTTCGGCAGGCCCAAGTGCTCCTTCGGCGTGACGTAGCACAGCATGGCGCAACCGAACCAGCCGATCATCGCCGCACCGATGCCCGAGGTGATGTGGTCGTAACCCGGTGCGATGTCGGTGGTCAGCGGGCCAAGGGTGTAGAACGGTGCCTCGTCGCAGCACTCGAGCTGCTTGTCCATGTTCTCTTTGATCAACTGCATCGGCACGTGGCCCGGGCCTTCAATCATGCACTGCACGTCGTGCTTCCAGGCGATCTTGGTCAGCTCGCCGAGGGTTTCCAGTTCGCCGAACTGCGCTTCGTCGTTGGCGTCGGCAATCGAGCCCGGACGCAGGCCATCGCCCAGCGAGAAGCTGACGTCGTAGGCCTTCATGATTTCGCAGATGTCTTCGAAATGAGTGTAGAGGAAGTTCTCTTTGTGGTGCGCCAGGCACCACTTGGCCATGATCGAACCGCCACGGGAAACGATACCGGTCACGCGTTTTGCGGTCAGCGGCACGTAGCGCAGCAATACACCGGCATGGATGGTGAAGTAGTCGACGCCCTGCTCGGCCTGCTCGATCAGCGTGTCGCGGAACAGCTCCCAGGTCAGGTCTTCGGCAGCGCCGCCAACTTTTTCCAGGGCCTGATAGATCGGCACGGTACCGATCGGCACCGGCGAGTTGCGGATAATCCACTCACGGGTTTCGTGAATGTGCTTGCCGGTGGACAGGTCCATGACCGTGTCCGAACCCCAGCGAATGCCCCAGGTCAGTTTCGCCACTTCTTCTTCGATGGACGAACCCAGCGCGCTGTTGCCGATGTTGCCGTTGATCTTCACCAGGAAGTTACGGCCGATGATCATCGGTTCCAGTTCGGTGTGGTTGATGTTCGCTGGAATGATCGCGCGACCACGAGCGATCTCGTCACGGACGAACTCCGGGGTGATGATTTTCGGCACGCTGGCGCCAAAGCTGTGGCCGGCGTGTTGCTGATCCAGAAGACCTGCGGCACGGGCCACTTCGAGCTTCATGTTTTCGCGGATGGCGACGTATTCCATCTCGGCGGTGATGATGCCTTTGCGGGCGTAGTGCATCTGGCTGACGTTGGCACCCGGCTTGGCACGGCGCGGGTTGTTCACGTGAGCGAAACGCAGCTTGGTCAGCTCCGGATCGGCGAGGCGCTCCTGGCCGAAGTTCGAGCTCAGGCCGGCAAGACGTTCGGTGTCACCACGGGCTTCGATCCACGGCGAACGCACGTCGCCCAGGCCTTTGCGCACATCGATAATGACATTGGGATCGGTGTACGGACCCGAGGTGTCGTAGACCACGACCGGTGCGTTGATTTCGCCGCCAAAGTCGGTGGGAGTCACGTCGAGGCTGATTTCGCGCATCGGCACGAGGATGTCCGGGCGAGTGCCCTGGACATAAATTTTCTGCGAGCGGGTAAAGGGCTGAACCGATTGTTGATCGACCTTGGCCGAGTCACTCAGATTGATTGCATTTTTTGATTTTGTAGTCATCACGGGCTCTCCAGACTTCATCCAGGCAGTGGATTTTTTGTCGGAGCGAACCTGTAACGAATGGACGCAACCCACCAGTGAAAACTCCAGCTGGATGAGTGCTGTGCTGAGTGCACGAGAGCTGTTCGATTGTCGAACAACATCCCGGACGAAGCACAAGAGGACTCGCCGGGTGACGAGAAATCTTGTTCCCTACGCAGGCATAAACCTGATCAGGTTCAACGGGATCCGAAATTATTCGATCTCAGCCTCAAAGCAAGGCACCCCGACAAGAACCCGGTCAGTCTAGACACAACCGGCAAAGAACGCCAACACCGGTGCAAACAGCGTGATGAATGGCGTAATTACAGGATTGTTGCCGCAAGTTGGCGCCACTACACTCGCTACGCCATGCTGTGCCTTGACGCTCCAAAGCGTGCGCCGTAGCCTTGGCGCTCAAATTATCGCTGTAATAAAAATTTTAGGGATCGCCTCATGCTGCGCAAACTCTCACTGGCCCTCGCCGTGTCTTGTGCGTCCAATGGAATGGCCTGGGCAGCAGAAGCGCCCTTATCGACCAAGACTGACCTGGTCAGCGTCTACCAGGAAGCCGTCGACAACAACGCCGACCTCGCCGCAGCCCGCGCCCAATATGGCGCGCAAAAAGAAGTCGTGCCCCAGGCCCGCGCCGGCCTGCTGCCGAACCTCTCGGGTGGTGCCGAAGTCGCCGATGTGCGGACGAAAATCGACCAGCCCGCGGCCATTGCCAACCGCAGCGCCCACTTCTACCAAGCGACGCTGGCCCAGCCATTGTTTCGCGCCGATCGCTGGTTCCAGTTTCAGGCGGCCAAGGACGTCAACGAGCAAGCGGCGCTGCAACTCTCGGCGACCGAGCAGAACCTGATCCTGCAAAGCGCCGAAAGCTACTTCAACGTGCTGCGCAGCCAGGACAACCTGGCCTCGACCAAGGCCGAGGAAGCGGCGTTCAAGCGCCAGCTCGATCAGTCCAATGAGCGCTTCGATGTGGGCCTCTCGGACAAGACCGACGTGCTGCAATCGCAAGCCAGTTACGACACCGCACGCGCCAACCGGATCCTCGCCCAGCGCCAGGTGGATGACGCCTTCGAAACGCTGATCACCCTGACCAACCGTCAGTACAACTCGATTCAGGGCATCGTCCACACCTTACCGATCCTGCCGCCGACGCCGAACGACGCCAAGGCCTGGGTCGAGACCGCCGCCAAGCAGAACCTCAACCTGCTGGCCAGCAACTACGCGGTCAGCGCCGCTGAAGAGACCCTCAAGCAGCGCAAGGCCGGTCACGCACCGACCCTCGACGCCGTGGCGCAGTACAAGACCGGTGACAACGACGCGCTGGGCTTCAGCAACCCGAGCCCCTTTGGTCAACCGTACGGTGGCACCGTCTCGCAAAGTACGCTCGCCCTGCAATTGAACATTCCGATCTACAGCGGCGGGCTGACCAGCTCGCAGGTTCGCGAGTCGTACTCGCGCCTTGATCAAAGCGAACAGCAACGCGAAGCACTGCGCCGGCAAGTGGTGGAAAACACCCGCAACCTGCATCGCGCGGTCAATAGCGATGTCGAGCAGGTGCAGGCACGCCGCCAGTCGATCATCTCGAACCAGAGCGCGGTGGAAGCCACGGAGATCGGTTATCAGGTGGGCACGCGCAATATCGTCGACGTGCTCGACGCCCAGCGTCAGCTGTATACCTCGGTGCGCAACTACAACAACAGCCGCTACGACTACATCCTCGACAACCTGCGCCTGAAGCAGGCGGCCGGCACCCTGAGCCCGGGCGACTTGCAGGACCTGAAGCGCTACCTCAAGGCCGACTACAACCCGGACAAGGACTTCCTGCCACCGGACCTGGCCAAGGCTGCGGCGGAACAGCTGAAGGCTAATCCTTGAAATAGCAAGCGCACTCCATGTGGGAGCGAGCCTGCTCGCGATAGCGGTGGATCAGTCAACATTGATCTTGAATGTGCTGCCGCCATCGCGAGCAGGCTCGCTCCCACAGGTTCTGTGCCTTAACCGACGATCAAATCAACCTGTCCAACCCATCCAGCAACCGCTGCAAGGCGCCTTGATTGGCGCGCATCACGCTCAGCCCCGCCTCCGCCATCCGCTGCGCATCGCGTGGCAACTCAAACAGCCGCTGCACCGCCAGCGCCAGTCCATGGGCGTCGTCCACTTCCTGCAACGCCTTGGCACTGCGCATCAGCGCGGCGATCTCAAGGAAGTTGAACAGGTGCGGCCCGCTCAGCACCGGTTTAGCCAGTGCTGCCGGCTCCAGCAGGTTATGCCCGCCATTAGGCACCAGACTGCCGCCGACAAACGCGCTGTCGGCCAACGCGTAGAGAAACAGCAACTCGCCCATGGTGTCGCCGAGCAGCACCGAAGTGTCGGCGCGGACCGTTTCACCGGTCGAGCGACGGATCGTGGCGAAGCCTTGCTGCTGGCAGAGCTCGAACACCGGGTTGAAGCGCTCGGGATGACGCGGCACCAGAATCAGCAGCGCATCGGGATGGCTGGCGAGCAACTGTCGATGGGCCGCCAGCACCACTTCGTCTTCACCTTCATGGGTGCTCGCGGCGATCCACACCGGACGCTCGACCGCTTGCCATAGCTGCCGCAACTCGGCGGCGCGCTGCAGCAGCTTTGGGTCGATACTCAGGTCGAACTTGATCGAGCCGGTCACTTCAACCGTTTCCGAACGCGCACCCAGTTGCCGAAAACGCTCGGCTTCGGCCTCGGTCTGCACCGCGAACAGGCTCATCTCGGCGAGCATCGGCTGGGTCAACTTTGCGAAACGGCCGTAGCCCTTGGCCGAGCGTTCCGAGAGCCGGGCATTGGCCAGCGCCACCGGAATCCCGCGTTTGGCGCACTGATGAATGTGGTTGGGCCACAACTCGGTTTCCATGATCACCGCCAGTTTCGGCTGGACCCTGTCGAGGAACCGCGCCGCCGCACAGGGCAGATCGTAAGGCAGGTAGCAGTGCTGGATGCGCGGCTCATTGGCGAACATCGCGTGAATCCGCTCGGAGCCGGTCGGGGTCATGCAGGTCACGGTAATCGGCAGCTGTGGATAACGTTCGAGCAAGGCGCGAATCATCGGCGCGGCGGCGATGCTTTCGCCGACCGACACCGCGTGCACCCAGATGCCGCCGGGCTTCATCACCGGCAAACCGATGGAGAAGCGCTCGCCAATGCGCTTGGCGTACGCGGGCGCCTTGCGCGAGCGCAACCACAGCCGAATTGCTACCAGTGGCAGCCCCAGGTAAAACAGCGCGGTATAGAGAGTTCTATTCATGGCGGCGGAGTTTATCGGCTTTTTTAGCCGATCGCCTGCAAGTGGACGGCAAAACGTTCCGCCAACCAACGCGCGGCCGGCCCCAGTGGTTCATCACGCCGCCAGACCAGTTCCACCACCAAGGCCGGCGGGGTCCATTCGCTGACCAGTTCGACCATCTGCCCTTGATACGCCGGGTATTGCACCACATGCCGCGGCAGCCAGGCCCAACCCAGACCACGCATCAGCCACTCGGCCATCACGTAAAAACTGTCGGCGCGCCAGACTTGCGGGCTGGCTTGCTCACTGCCGGGGTAAACACTGGAGTGCGTGGCCATCAGCAGTTGTCGATGCTGTGCCAGTTGCTGGCAATCGACCTGTCCGCCAGCAGCCAGCGGGTGCCCGACCCCGCACACCGTGACCATCTCGACACTGCCCAACACCCGACGCTCCAATGCCTCGGGGATCTGCTCATGATAAAACAGCAAGCCCAGATCGGCCCGGCGCTCTACCAGTTTGCGCGCCACATCGCCCTGAGCGGCGCTGGCCAGTTGCACTTCCAGACTGGGAAATTGCTTGGCCAATGCTTCGAGGCTGTCGAGCACCGGCTGATAAGGCATGGCCTCATCCTGCGCCAGACGCAGCCGCGCTTCCTGACCACGCATCAACGCCAACGCCCGGCCATTGAGGCGCTCGCACTGACGCAAGACTTCCCGCGCTTCTTCGAGCAACGCGCTGCCGGCTTCGGTCAGGCGCGGCTGGCGGCCGCTGCTACGATCGAACAGGTTCACGCCAAGGTCTGCTTCAAGCAGCGCAATTGAACTACTGACCGCCGACTGTGCCTTACGTTGGTCCCGCGCGACAGCCGAAAACGAACGCTGCTCGGCGACGCTGACGAACAAACGCATCTGCTCCAGACTCCATTGCACACTCATGACTCAACCCATCTTGAATTCAGATAGGTAATGACTTTACCCCATCTCCAGAGTCTCTAGAATGCCGACCTTATCAAGTAGGTCCAAACACGAGGAACGCCCCATGAACGCTTACTACTACCTGGCTATCGCCATCTGCGCCGAAGTGATCGCCACCGTATCGATGAAAGCGGTCAAGGGCCTGAGCACGCCAATCCCACTGTTGTTGATCACTGTCGGCTACGGCATCGCGTTCTGGATGCTCACCCTGGTGGTGCGCACCATCCCGGTTGGCGTCACCTACGCCGTGTGGGCCGGCATGGGCATCGTGATGGTCAGCATCGCGGCGCTGTTCCTCTACGACCAGAAACTCGACATCCCGGCCATGCTTGGCATGGCGCTGATCGTGCTGGGCGTGGTGGTCATCCAGCTGTTCTCGAAAACCGCGGGGCACTGAAGCCCAAACCTATCCATTGTGGCGAGGGATCTTGCTCCCGTTCGGGTGCGCAGCAGCCGCAAATGAACCGATGCGGTCTATCCAAAATCCTCAGTTTCAGGTTTTGGGGCCGCTTCGCGACCCAGCGGGAGCAAGCTCCCTCGCCACAGGTTGGTGCATGGCCTGACCCACCACCTGTTGATCACCAGCAAAACCTCTAATCTTCGAGTCTGTATACTGCGCCTCTAGTCTTGAACTCCGAGGTCGCTGCATGCCATCCGTTATTTCCACCGACGTGCTGATTGTCGGCGCTGGTGTCGCCGGCCTCTGGCTGAACGCACGCCTGCGGCGCCAGGGTTTTTCGACCGTGCTGGTGGAAAGTGCCAGCCTCGGCGGTGCGCAGAGCATGAAATCCCAAGGGATCATCCACGGCGGCGCCAAGTATGCGCTGCACGGCGCCCTGACCGGCGCCTCGGAAGCAATTGCCGACATGCCGCGACGCTGGCGTGAAGCACTGGCCGGCAACGGCGAGCTGGACCTGTCCGGTGTGCGCCTGCTCTCCGAAGCCCACTATCTGTGGTCGCCTGGCACCCTCGCTGGCAACCTCACGAGTTTCTTCGCCAGCAAAGCCGTGCGCGGCCGGGTCGATCAGGTCAAGGGCGAGCAGCTGCCGCCAGCGCTGCAAGACAAACGCTTCAAGGGCAAGGTCTATCGCCTGGCGGAATTGGTGGTCGACGTGCCAAGCCTGATCGCACGCCTGGCCGAGCTGGCCGGTGATGGCCTGCTGGCCGGGCAGAAGATCGAGCCACTGCTGGAAAACGGCGAACTGGTCGGCCTGCGGGTCGATGAGCGTGAAATCCGCGCACAACGCATCGTCCTCAGCGCCGGCGCTGGCAATGCCGACTTGCTCACCGCACTCGGCCTGAGCCAGCCGGCCATGCAACGTCGGCCACTGCACATGATCATTGTCAAAGGCCCGAGCCTCAAACCGCTGTACGCTCATTGCCTGGGCGGCGGACCAAAGCCGCGCATCACCGTCACCACCCACCCGGCCGCCGATGGCCAATGGATCTGGTACCTGGGCGGTGATATCGCCGAAGCCGAAGGCGTGGCTCGCGAACCCGCTGCGCAAATCGCCGCCGCACAGAAAGAACTCGCTAACCTGTTGCCGTGGGTCGACCTCAGCCAGGCGCAATGGGCAACCTTGCGGGTCGAGCGCGCCGAACCACTGCAATCGGGCCTGACCCGCCCGGACAATGCCTTTCTCGCCGAGCAGGATCGCCTGCTGGTGGGCTGGCCAACCAAACTGGCGCTGGCACCCGACTTCTCTGAGCGGGTGCTGGCGTCGCTGCAACGCGACGGCATTCAGCCCAGCCACCCGGCTCCGCTGCCAGCCCTGCCAAAACCACCGATGGGGCAGCCTGCCTGGGAGCAACTGCTGCCATGAACCAGGCCACCCTACACGACCTGCATCGCCCGTTGGGCAGCACTGGCCTGCTGGTTTCGCCGCTGGGCCTGGGCACGGTGAAACTTGGCCGCGATCAAGGGGTGAAATACCCCAATGGCTTCCAGATCCCGGACGATGATGAAGCGCGCAGGCTGCTCAAGCTGACTCGCGACCTGGGCATCAACCTGATCGATACCGCACCCGCCTATGGCCGCAGCGAAGAACGCCTCGGCCCTTTGCTGCGCGGTCAGCGTCAGGATTGGGTGATTGTCAGCAAGGTCGGTGAAGAGTTCGTCGATGGCCTATCGCACCACGACTTCAGCGCTGCGCACACACGGTTTTCCGTCGAACGCAGCCTGCAACGCCTGGAAACCGACTTTATTGATCTGGTGCTGGTGCATTCGGACGGCAACGATCTGGCGATCCTCAACGAGTGCGAGGTCTACCAGACGCTCGCCGAACTCAAGCGCGAAGGCAAGATTCGCGGCTTCGGGTTTTCCGGCAAGACCGTCGATGGCGGCCTGAAGGCTCTGGAACAAGGCGATTGCGCCATGGTCACCTACAATCTCAACGAGCAGGCCGAGCGGCCAGTCATCGACTACGCTGCTGCCCACGGCAAAGCCATCCTGGTGAAGAAGGCCCTGGCCAGTGGTCACGTCTGCCTCAGCCCAGGTGTGGACCCGGTACGCGCCAGCTTCGAACTGTTGTTCGCGCAACCCGGTGTCGCCAGTGCTATTGTCGGGACCATTAATCCGCTGCACCTCGCCCACAATGTGGCGACTGTTGCTCAAGTTCTAGGGTCTGTTGACGTTTGGTGACGACCGCGACGCAAGAAGGAGCCGACATGCCGCGAACGCTCATAAGAAAGAACCCCAGCAACTTCAAGACCCTGCCGTTATACGTCGAAGCGACTCCCGAAGGCCTGAGTTATCAGAGTGTCGGGAGGCCGCTGAACTTCTCCCAGACCCTGCAACGTCGGCGCCCGGTCACCGTGGCCAATCCCGAGCATTTTTCGCTGGAACTGGCCAACCTCGGCGTCTCGGTACGCCTGACCCTGCACTGGCAAAATCGCGATTACTGGGTGCTGGTCCGCCAACGTCGTCAGGACCGTGGCGACGTGGTGCTCAAACTGATCTCCGGTTATGTCCCGGCCCACGAACTGAACCTGCCGCTGCATACGGCCATTCAGGAGATCGCCGAAGAATGCCTGCTGGAAACCCCGGAAGGCTGGCTCGGCGGGCGCTTCAATGACACCTGGTTGCCCGCGCCCTACGCCACCGCGCTGCATTACCGTGAAGCGCTGCCGTTTCGCCTGACACCGTTGTCTGGCGCTGCACGTCCGGTGCGTTGCGCCAATATGCAGCTGATCGAGCGCCCACAGGCCTATGTGCATTTGCCCACGGCGTCGTTGCAGTTGATTTACGATTTGCGCCTGGACGTGCCCAAGGAAGCCAAGTCCCTGAGCCTGTTCCATGTCGATGAACGTCTTGAAGGTGATCAACTGGTCGCACGCCTGGATCGCAAGCGCCCCGACCTGTACCTGATGCCGCTTGAGGATGGCCAGCCGTTGCCTGAGCTCTACACCCTGAAAAAAGATCAGCTTTACCCCGCGAGCACACGCGGACTGTATCTGGCAGAAAGTTTTGCCCGGCAGGAAGGCTGGCTGGTGCGTGACGAGCGGATTCGCTGGAAGGACTGGCTCAAGCAGCAGGGCTTGAGCCAACCGGGCAAGGCATCAGGTTTCAGCCGATTGACCGGCAAGGCCAAACTGCTGCTGAAGAAAATCGTGCCGCGCAAGGTGGCAAGATAAGTCGGCCACCACATAATACCTGTGGCGAGGGAGCTTGCTCCCTCGCCACAACAAGCTCCGGCACCACAGTTTCAGGTCTTGCGGATTTTCTCGACGATGGCGGTGGTCGAGCTGTTTTCCACCAGCCCCAGCACTTTCACTGTTCCGCCGTAAGCGCTCACGATGTCGGCGCCGACCACCTGGTCGATCCCGTAATCGCCGCCCTTGACCAACACGTCCGGCTTGACCTGACTCAGAAGGTTTTCCGGAGTGCCTTCAGGGAAGCTGATCACCCAGTCCACCGCACCCAGACCCGCCAGCACCGCCATGCGTCGGTCAACGCTGTTGATCGGCCGCCCAGGACCTTTCAAGCGGCTCACCGACGCATCGTCGTTGACTGCGACGATCAAACGATCGCCCTGGGCTCGCGCCTGCTCCAGGTAGGTCACGTGGCCCGCGTGGAGGATGTCGAAGCAGCCGTTGGTGAAAACGATTTTCTCTTTGTGCGCTCGAGCGTCGTCGACTGCCAGCAACAATTGTTCAAGTCCCAGGACACCACGCTCGGAACCCTCTTCACGCTGAATCGCGCGCCGCAGTTCCGGCGCGCTGATAGCCGCCGTACCCAGCTTGCCGACCACGATGCCGGCGGCCAGGTTGGCCAGGGCCACCGCATGCGGCAGTTCTTCGCCGGCAGCGATCGCCGCCGCCAGGGTAGAAATCACCGTGTCACCGGCACCGGTCACGTCAAACACTTCACGGGCCCGTGCGGGCAAGTGCAACGCTGGATGATCAGGGCGCAGCAAGGTCATGCCGTGCTCGCCACGCGTCACCAGCAAGGCGCCGAGATCAAGATCGTGCATCAACTGCGCGCCCTTGCTCACCAAATCGTGCTCATCGACGCAACCGCCAACGATGGTTTCAAACTCGCTGAGGTTCGGGGTGATCAGGCTGGCACCGCGGTAAATCGAGAAGTCCTTGCCTTTGGGATCAGCCAGCACCGGAATGCCACGGGCACGTGCGGCCTGGATCAGCACCTGATGGTTCTTCAACGCGCCTTTGCCATAGTCAGACAACACCAGCACCTTGATGCCTTCAAGCAGGCCGTCGACTTCAGCGCCGAGCGCCAGTGCGTCAGTGGCAAAAGGTTCTTCAAAGTCGATACGCAGCAATTGCTGGTGACGACTCATGACCCGCAGCTTGACGATGGTCGGCTGATGCGCGATGCGCTGAAACAACGCCCGCACACCAGCGCCTTTAAGGCTATTGGTCAGGCTGTCGGCGGCTTCGTCATCGCCGGTCACACCGACCAGGGACGCCGGCGCGCCGAGCGCGGCAATGTTCAAGGCAACGTTGGCAGCACCGCCCGGGCGGTCTTCGATTTGCTCGACCTTGACCACCGGCACCGGTGCCTCAGGAGAAATCCGTGAGGTACCACCATGCCAGTAACGGTCGAGCATGACATCGCCGACCACCAAGACAGGGGCTTGATCGAATCGCGGCATGGACAACTTCATGGAGCAACCCACATACAAAATGAACAGGGGCGCGATATTAGCACAGGGTGGGCGCTGCCTAGTCCGACAGCTTCACCGGGCACGTATCACGCCTCTATATTGTTCATTTTTTAAGTAAAACCGCTAGAACATGCTGCACGGCGTCGGCCAGTTCGACCTCGTCGGTGTTGATTTCACAGTCTGCCTGCAGCGGCGCTTCGTAAGGGCTGTCGAGACCGGTGAAGTCCTTGATTCGCCCTTGCAGCGCGGCTTGATACAAGCCCTTGGGATCGCGCCGGGCACAGATCTCGAACGGCGTGCTGACATACACCTCAAGAAACTCGTCCTCGCGAAACAAGGCTCTGGCCGACGCTCGATCGGCCTGAAACGGCGAAATCGCCGAGACAATCACAATCAGCCCCGCATCGACCATCAACCGCGCCACCTCGGAAATACGCCGGATGTTTTCCTTGCGCGCGGCGTTCCCCATGCCCAGGTCATTGCACAAACCGCTACGCAGGTTGTCACCATCGAGCACAAAGGTATGGCGCCCCTGCTCATTGAGTTGCAACTCCAGCGCATTGGCCAATGTCGACTTGCCAGCACCGGACAGCCCCGTCAGCCACAGACAGCAAGGTTGTTGATGCTTGAGCGCGGCTCTGGCAGTGGGTGACAACGACAATGCGTAAGGGCGAATGTGCGGCGAAGGTGCAGCAGCGACCGGCGACTTATTCATAATCAAGTACCTCGTAATCACGCTGATAAGTTCGCCGTATCAGGCGCCGCGTGCGCACCGAGCAGAAATCGCGTACGGGCTCGGAGCGACGCTCTTGCGAAATGTTCAGATGAGGCAACGATGAACTCATGCCGAGATGCTGGCAGAGCAACTGGAAGTCTCGCTCCAGATGTTCCTGATAACCGACGAAATCCATCGCCATGCGTCCCATGGAGTCATTCAAAAAGTCGGTTTGCGGTGCGAAGTGAAGCTGTTTGCGGATGTTCTCCGGGTGCAGCCAACGCCCGACAAAATCATCAAAATCCCTGTAACTGTTGACCAGCAGCTGAGCCGGTTCGTCTCGTTGGGGCAACTGGTTACTTCGCAAATAGGCATAGGCAGAATAAGCCCGCTCCAACGGATCGCGGACAAACGCGAATTTGAAGCTGCGTGCGTAGTGTTCGGGAAACTGCTGTTCGTACCAGTACAGCGGCAAGTGCCCTGGCGTCCAACCGTTGAACAGCGCCGAGCACACGCTACTGCCGGCACATTTCGGAACATGGATGAACAGGCATGAGCCCTGCTGAAATTGCGCAGGAAAGAGTGTGTTGCCTGACATCGACTTGTTCACTGCTTGCCGGTCAACGACCGACAAACGTCCCAATAAAAAGCTGCGCTGGGTTTTGGGGAGTAATTTCCAGAGATGACGTTGCAACATTCCAGTCCCCGCACGAGAAGGTTATCCCCCCCGTTTGCATTCAAAATCGAGGCAGGAACCATAACAAGTGCGGCACGCAGAATTATTTAGGCTTGGTCAAGTATGTAAAGGGCTGGATACAAATCGCCGGACGCGTTGCGCGCCCGGGAGGCTGACAGGGTGAGCGGCGCCCACCCTGGAGTCGATATCAGGCGATGTCCACCGGAGACGGTTCGTCCAGCCCCATGGCATGCAGGCGCGAGTAGTACCCGCCCTGTGCCAGCAACTGCGCATGGGTACCGCGCTCGACAATTTCACCGTGGTCCATCACCAGGATCTGATCGGCCTTTTCGATGGTCGACAACCGGTGTGCGATCACCAGCGTGGTACGGCCCTTCATGACCTTGTCCAGCGCTGCCTGAATATGCCGCTCGGACTCGGTGTCCAGTGCCGAAGTCGCCTCATCGAGAATCAGCAACGGTGCGTTTTTCAACAAGGCCCGGGCAATGGCCAGACGCTGACGTTGACCACCGGACAGCAATACCCCGTTCTCGCCGACTTCGGTGTCCAGGCCGTGCGGCAACTGGGAGATGAAGTCCATCGCATAAGCATCCTGCGCGGCTTTCTCGATGTCTGCCCGAGGAGCCCCGGCCAGATCACCGTAGGCGATGTTGTTGGCCACGGTATCGTTGAACAGCGTGACGTGTTGCGTGACCTGAGAAACATGCTTGCGCAAGTTACGCAGGCGATAGTCTTCGATCTCCACTTCATCGAGCAGTATTTGCCCCGCTTCATGGTGGTAGAAGCGCGGGATCAGGCTGGCCAGCGTCGACTTGCCACTCCCTGAGCGCCCCACCAGTGCAATCATCTGCCCTGGCGCTGCGCTGAAGCTGATGTTTTTCAGCACTTCGCGATCGGTACCCGGGTAAGTGAAACTCAGGTTGTGTACATCCAGACGACCGCTGATTCGCTCTCGCTCGACGGTGCCGTTATCGATTTCCGGCTCGACATCCAGTTGCTCGAAAATACTTTCGGCACCGGCCACGCCTTTCTGAATGGTCGAGCTGACTTCCGACAGTTGACGAATCGGCTTGGGCAACAAGCCCGCAGCCGTGATGTAGGCCACCAGATCACCGGCCGTCGCATCGCCACGCAGATACAGCACCAGAAACATCAATGCCGCCATGGCGCTATAGATCACCAGTTGCAGTGCAGGGGTATAGATAGCGCTGGTTCTGGTCATGCGCAGTTGCTTGTCGGTGTTGCTCTGACTGGCCCTGGCAAAGCGCTGTTGCTCGTAGCCTTCACCGCCGAAGCTGCGAACCACGCGATAGCCCTGAATGGTTTCGGACGCGACGTGAGTCACGTCACCCATCGCCACCTGAATCCGCTTGCTCTGCTTGCGGAATTTCTTGCTGGTATTGCCGACCATGAAGGAAATCAGCGGCAGAATCGCCAGCATCACCAGGGTGAGCTTCCAGTTCATCCACAGCAGATAGGCAAACAGGAAGACCACCGTCAGACCTTCACGAATCACCACCTTGATGGCGTCGGTTGCCGCGCCGGTGACCATGGTCACGTTGAAGGTAATACGAGAGATCAGATGCCCGGAGTTGTGGGTATCGAAATAGCGGTTAGGTAACACCAGCAGTTTGTTGAACAACTCCACCCGCAGGTCATGCACCAGCCCCAGGGAAACCTTCGCCAGGTAGAAGTTGCTCAGGAACGAGCCAAGCCCTTGCCAGGCAGCGATCAAGATGATCAACAGCGGCACGGCAACCAGCAACTTCAATTCCCGTAGATACGGAGTGTGGGGGAAAAGCACCGCTTCGGGGTTGCTCAAGCCATCGACGAAATACTTGAGAATCCCGGCCAGCATCGGCTGGGTGGAAGCAAATATCACGAAGCCCACGATACTCAGCAGGAAAATGCCAACATAGGGTTTTACGTACCCCAAGAGCCGAAAATAGATTTTCAGGCTGGAATCCTGTTCCGCTTTAGGCGGTGCTTCACTCATCGTAGAGCTCACTGGTTAGGAAGAACGCGAAATTTTATCACAAGCGTCGGATTTGGCCCGCGCCCATACCAATACACTGGCCAGGCCAACGGGTAGCCAACTGATGAACCATTCGGCTCGTGGTGATCCACTGATGCTGGCAGCATCGAATTGCATGGCCAGGAACGAGAACATCCAGATCCCGATGATGCCCTGGCCATAAAGCGTTTCACGGGCTCGCCACGCCTCACGCAATACCGAAAACCAGATCACGCACCACAGCAATAGCCCTGTCAGCCCCAACTCGATCGCGATGTGGGTGAACAGGTTGTGTGCATGATCAAAATAAATGCCTTCGGCAAGGACCGTATAGGCAGAGCCCAACCCCAGACCACGCACGGGATGTGCACTGATCATGTTCAGGCTGGACATCAGTATTTGCGGCCGGAACGAGGTACCACGAGCCAACACCAGCGATTCGAGAAGCCAGAACGCCAATATTGCCAGCAGCATTGCGGCGACAGCGATGTACCGGCTCCGACGGTCGCGACACCAGACAGGCATTGCCACCAGCGTCACCAACAGGGCCAGCGCGGCACCACGACTCTGGGACAGCATGACAAAACCTGCAAGCAACGCCAGCGCGACCGCCCAGACCATCTGCAGCCTGCGGGTCTGCGGGACCCAGTGCGACATCCAGACCGCCGCCAGCCCTATCACGTAACCACCCAGGATCGGATGTTCCAGTTGCCCCAACCCTTCAAGGCGCACCGACCAATGGTTGCCTTCGATCCAATAGAACTTGATGACCGCCAGCAGCGCGGACAATGCCAGACCCAGACCGCCCCATTGCATGACGCGAATCACCCGCTCCGGACGGGCGTTGGCAAATACCGGAAAAAACAGCAGGAACACCACGATATACAACAGGCGTTTTGCGCCGCGCGACGGGTCATCATCGTGAGTCCATAACAAGCTGAGCAGCGACCACAGCACCAGCCCGAGCAGTCCCAGGCAGAACATGCGCTGCTCTCGCCAAAGCTCACCCAGTCGAGCACGTGCCGGCCAGGCAAAAATCATTGCCGGCAACCAGAGAAACACAGTCAACCCTTGCTGATAGATTTTGTTGGTAGGCGCAAAAGCGATGGCCAGCAAATACCACAGTAAACCTATCGTCATCCATACCTGCGCCCAGCGAGTTGCGTGCATCGATTTGCTCATAAACGGTCTACCCATCCAACCCTGCATGGTTAAAACACGAACTTTTCGGCATCATTGCCTCCCACTGTACCGGCATTTCCTACAAGGTTTCCTACAATGCAATCTTCCCGGCTTCCCCAAGCCACGCTAAATCAGATGATTGAAGGCGCCAGAATACTGGAGACTGACAGTTTCGGCCCGAAAGTCTATCTGTTGCAGGATGGGAATATCCTCAAACTGTTTCGCCGCAAGCGCTTTTTTTCATCGGCGCTGTTTCGCCCCTACTCGAAACGCTTCATCGACAACGCTGTCGAGCTACAAAGGCTTGGCGTGCCGACCTTGCAATCCCTGGCGTTCTATCAACTGCACACGTCTGGCATGACCGCCGTGCTTTACCGGCCACTGCCGGGTGAAACACTGCGCCAGCTATCCGGCAAGGATGACTTCAACTGGCAGCACGCCCTCCCGGAACTGGTGGAACTGATTCGTTGCCTTCATACCTCGGGGATCTACTTTCGCTCATTGCATCTGGGCAACATTGTCGTCACACCCGACAACCAGTTCGGTCTGATCGATGTCTCGGATATGCGCTTCTTGCGCGCTCCGCTGCCAAGACATCTGGCCAAACGCAACCTGCAGCACTTCGCCCGTTATATTGCCCGGGAGCAGCTGAACGGGACCTTTCCGATGCAAGCATTGGAGCGGGCCTTACTGCCTGCATGACAATAACGCCCGGACCGCCTGACTGAAACCCAGCCAGGCCTTGTCCGGCGCGAGAGCCTCGTATTGCTCTGCGGCGACAGCCTCAGGGCGAGCGTTGAACGCCTGCACGATGATGTCGCTCCAGGCACTCACATCGCCTGCGGGAGCGTACCAACCGGTACCTGCCAATTGCTCACGGAACACCGCCAGTTCGCTGCTTAGTACCGGAATGCCCGCCATGACCGCTTCCTGCAGAATCAACCCCAGACCTTCGTCAAGGGACGGGATCGCCACCCAGTCAAATGCACTGTAAAGCGTCGCGACATCATTCAAGTAACCCGGCAACGACACGTTGCCGCGCAGCCCCCATTGATCAATCTGCGCCTCCAGCGCTGCCCGCGCAGACCCTTCGCCAATAATCACCAGGCGCAAGTCAGGCTGATGTACCAACGCTGCCGCAAACGCTTCTAGTAAACAGGCAAATCCCTTGTCGTTCACCAGGCGACCTACCGCTCCGAGCACCCAAGGGGCCTCGATGGGCAGTCCCAATCGGGTACGGGCCTGCGCACGCGGTACAACGGCTGCGCGAAAGGCAACGGGATCGAATGCACTGCGCAGCGCAGTGACCGGTACTTGCAAGTCGCTCTGCAGCGACGAAGCCAGGGTCTGAGAAACAGCCGCTACGGTCAGCCGTGAAGAGGGGAACTGGTGAAACAGCTTTCGATCAGCCGAATGCAGCCGTGTACTGCCATGAAAAATCACCACCGCGCGTAACTGCGGCAATTTATTCAGAACCGGCAACAACGCACGTGCCACGCCCATGCCATCGAGCAGCACTACGCTAGCGCCGCTTTCCAGCAGAGCCTGCTTGAACTCCGCCCGCATCCAGGGTTTCACCAGCCACCAGAGTTGCTTGCCCTTCAACCGCTCGGTAGATAGATTCCATTCACGGATTTCGCCCACATCAAGCACGCAATCATCCGCAGATCCCTGCAACAGCCAAGTCTTGACCGGCGTCGCAGGCTCGATCTGAGAAAGTATTTGCTGGTGAACCTTATGAACCGAGGCAAACGCAGAGCCGCCTGCCCACATGATGTTCAGGATAGTCATCAGGCAAGGAACCCTTTTACGAATTTCACGGTATCAGCAACTGCGCTGCACTCATTTGATGAACCAGCCAATGCAGACTCCGAGCAATAGGGCCAGGGCAAGCTTTATTTGCTCGCGACGACTGCGACGCGCCTTACGCTGGCGCTCGGCAGGAACTTCGACGTGCACTCCAAAACCGGTATGTAAAACAGCATCCCCTTCCAGAGTGACAGCCGTCAAGTTCAGCCCTGCGTATCGCTGCGACAACGCTTTCTCTCCGCCATGGGCGGCAAAAGGGGCGCAGAGCCGATACTCTTTCAGGCGACGCAATCCTGGGTTGAGCGAAAAACTTTGCCACTCGGGCTTGTCGGAGATCAGCGGATAACAGGCCACCCCGCCGATCAGCTCACGCGTGCCCAAGTGGATGTAAGGGCTATGCACACACAAATCATAGACATAGTTGCGCAACCAGACCTGAAGGATCTCGGGACGCAGCTCAAGAATGGTTCTGGAGTCTTCCACGAATCCGGGGCGGTAGAACTCCCAGTCGTCCTCGCAGTGAAAAATGTAAGGTGTCTTGACGTGCCCGTACGCCAGATCGATCGAAGCCAGTTGACCCAGCTTGGGGCGATTGACGAAGAACGTACTGTGTTCTTTCCAATGAGCCGGAATGACAGCGCGCACGCCCTCGTCGCCTGCATCTTCGGTAATGAAGACTTCACGCACAGGGGCAGTATTGAAACGGTCAAAACTCTCAAGGGTTCGCTTGAGAAGATCCAGACGCCCGCAACTGGTCACGACCAGTGTAATGTCACTTTCTGTGGAGAACTGCACGTGATTCCCGCTTAAGTCAAAGTACCAGCGATGTTAGTGGCTGGACAGTTCTTGTCAAACGCCCAGTTTCAGACGCAGTTTCTCCAGCAGACTCAACGGCGCCCGTGGGCGCAATGCTGGCTGAAGCGCTTCAACAACACGCTGGCCGATATGGTCGAAGCCAAATTGGCGGACCGCCAGATCGAGCCCGTTTCGAGCGATGCTCAACGCCAGTTCAGAATCAGCGCGCAGCCTGGCGAGCTTGTCCTGTAGTTGCGCAATATCCCGATAGAGCACCACGTTGTGCATATCCTGTAAACCCAGCGCCCGGTTTTCCGCCGCACCCTGGTCATAGGCCAGCAATACACAACCACAGGCCATGGCTTCGAAGTTCTTGATCATGTATTCGCCCATGCCGACATCGGCGCTGACGAAGAAGCGGATGCGGTTGAGCGTGTCGCAGTACTCCTCACCGGAGTTGGTGCGGGTTACCACCAGGGGCTCGACACGAGCCAACTCATCGAGCAGGGCCTTGCGACCACTGTAGGCGACGCTGTTGGTGCTGCCGACGAATGCCAGTTCAATGTCGCGCTCACGCCCTTGCTCCTTCAACAGCGCCTGATCATAGCCCTTGGGCACGAACACTGCGTCGAAACCTTCCTCACGCAAACGCTCCGAGACCATGAAACCGGAACTGATCACCCGCGCCCAGGGCAGTCGGCGGTAATGCGCACTGAACTTGCCGGTGTACTTGCAGGGAATGTAATTCTGATAGGCGTCGTGTTCGAGGATCACCAGATTGGGAATCGTACGGATAAACCCGACCTGGCGGATTTCCTGTTTGAACCGCAGGAAGAACACGATGCGGTCATAACGCGACACATCCACTTCACGCCGGAAATAGCGGCGCAGGTTGCGCTGTTCATCACTGCTCAACCAGCGCAGGTCGCAGTCGCAATGAGCGGCCACGCCTTCGTACAAGCGGTCCAGAATGGCCCGCTGTTCTTTCTGCACCAGAAATAGAACCTTCATCGTTTTCCTTGCAGCGGCGAGCAGCCCGATAAAAACCTGAGATTACCCTTCTGCCACGGCAGAAAGACTTCATGCGACAGCCAATTACAAACGCCAGAACAGTTCATGCCGGCGCACAGCCTTGCGAAAAAATTCGTTTTCGCCGTAGGGCGAGCCTGAGCGCCCCGCCAACAAACGTTGCAACCCGCGACGCACACGACGCTTGAACGGCGCACGTGGCTGCAAGTCATGCATCATCCCCAGCGCCATGGCCTTGTCGCGCTGCTGCTCTATCGAAAGTGCCAGGCAGTAGGGTTGCAGCACTTGAGCCGAATCGAACACCGGCGGCAACGCAATCCCGGCCCCTGAATCACCCATGGGCCAACGATCATTGTCATGCAGGTGGTTGGCGTAGCCGAGCAGTGTCGTCGGCTGCCACTCCAGCCCCTTCAAGGCTTCCAGCACCGCTTGCTGCGCGCAGATGTGATCGGGGTGCGGGTCGAGTGAAGGATGCGGCAGGACGATCACTTCAGGGCGAGCCTTGAGCAGCAGTTCGCGCAGATCGGCCAACAGGTTGTTCCAGGTCGGCGCACCATCGCGGTCGCCGGGCAAGGCGAACGGATTGAGCTGGCGGAACAACCGCGTGTCGCTCAAGTCCGCCTCGCGAGACCCTACCGGTTGATCCGGCGCCGCCTGCATGGCCGGCAGTTGCAAGCAGAAATAGCCCAACTGTACGCACTGCGCCTGCGGCACACCGGCCCAGCGCGGCACTGCAATACTGTCCCAGGCGCGCAAGCGGCCCTTGATCCGCGAAGCTTCGACGGTGTTCAGCCCCATCTGTTGATAGTGCTCGGCTTCGATTTCACCGGCGGTCAACGTGACGATCCAGGCCTCATTGGCCTGGCTGTACAAACCAAAAGCAGCCAGCTCGGCATCGTCGGCATGAGGCGCAATAACCATCACTCGCTGACGACGGTAATCAGGTTGTTCGAACGACCAGAGCACTGGCTCACCGAGCACCCGGCAGAAGTGCCCGCGCAAACGCAAATGGCCCTGCGACAGAACGTCTGCCTGGCCGCTGAGGTTGAGGTAACGCAGACCGTTTACACCACGCTCAAAGGTTTGCCGGTCCGGATCATCGCCACCCGACAACTCGACCACCGGATCAATAAAGCGTCCCAGCCAGGTGCTTTTTATCCGTAGCGCCAGCACCAATGTGGTGTCGTCGGCCAGGATCACACCGTCGTCCAGCAACAGACGTCCACCGTCCAGGCGAACCTTGGGCTGCTGGGTGTATGGCGCAAAGCTGTACTGGTAATCATCCTTGGGCGAGTAAAACAGGTGGTCAGCAAACCACGCCTCGTGGGCGATCCAGGCCAGGACCGCAAGTACCAGCGGCAGCCACCAGGCCACCAGCACACCCACAGCGATCAACAGCAACAGTGCGATCAACAGACCGATGCGTTTGTTGCGTCGATGACGCTTGAGCAATTGCTGCTTGCGGCTGCTGGTCTGGCTCATACGGTGAATACCGGCACAGAGTTGCACCAGCGGTCCTTGTATTCGCGATCAGCGCGTCCGAAGGAAAAGCGCAGCGGCTTGTCGATCGCTCGCGCCTGCTCCCAGGCGCTTTGGGTATTGAGGAAACTCAATACGCTGCCGGGGCTGAATTCGCGGGTTTCAGGATCGACACCGCCATTGATGTACTCGACGCTGATCCACTCCGGCGCTTCAACCCGGTAGACCAACTGAATCGCAATCGGCGCATCGTTGAGGAAAATCACCGAGCCGATCAGCAACTCGCGCAGCAACTCGAGCACCTCGCTCATGCGCGACGCACCGGTCGCTGGAAAGCCCCAGCGGCGCTGGAACAGATCGCAGTAGATCACCGCCAGCTCCTGACTGGAGAACTCGCTGACCGGCCGTACCACGCCACCGGCTTCTTCAAGCAAGCGCAACTCACGACGCTGGTTGTAGCGAAACTTCTTCGACAGTTCTTCAGGTGTGCGGGCCATGGCCAGTTGTTCGGCTTGCGGCTTGAGGCCGGCAAAGCGGCCTTCATTCAGCGCCGACAGGTAGCGCCCGCGGTGACGCAACAGCGCCTGCGCATCGGCCGCAGCCGGCAGGATAAACTCAGCATTGCCGAGATCGAACAGGCCTTTCTTGCCGTTACGTTTGAGCACGTCCTTGGACAATGCGAGATCGCGGCCCCAGGTCGGGATCGCGGCTTTCAGTTCGCCATCCTGCTCCCAGGCCAGGTAACGCACCGGGATATCGGCCAACTGCGCCAGACGCTCGACCACCAGTGGATGCGTCGCGACGCTACCGCCAAAACGCTGCCAGGCATCGCTATACGTCGATGCGTCGACAACGGACCAGCCACGCTCGCGCCAGCCTTGAAATCGGTTGAGCATCAGGCCCTCGCCGTCAGTTCAATGACGTGTGGCAGACGCCAGAACGCGTCGCGTACGGCCCGATCCGAGAAGCGTTCACGCAGGCGATCAAGCATCATCTCGGCGCAGACCTGACGCTCGTGCTGATTCATGACGGCCAGGTGTTGCAGCCCTTGCGCCAGATGCTCGGCGTCCCCCAGCGGGAACAAAATACCGACACCTTCGACCACCTCCGCAGCCCCGCCGCACGCGGTGGCCAGCAACGGCACACCGGCGGCCATGGCTTCGAGCAGCACCATGCCGAACGGTTCGTGGTCGGAACTCAGGGCCAATACATCGAAGGCCCGGAAGTAGCGACGCGCCTCCGGTACCTGACCGAGAAACAGCACGCGGTCACCAATACCAAGTTCGCGGGCCAGATCCTTGAGCCGCTGCTCCAGACGTCCGGCGCCAAGAATCGCCAGTTGACTGTCGACCGGTAAACGCGGCAAGGCCTGGGCAAAACCGTGCAGCAAGGTGGCCTGGTCCTTGTCCGGGTGCAGGCGGCCGACGTTACCGATCACCCACGCATCCGGCGAAAGGCCCAAGGCATCACGCGCCTCATCGAAGGACACCTGAGAGGTTTGCAACGCGTCGACATCGATGCGGTTGTAAAGGGTTTGAATCCGCGCTGCCGGCCATTTCGGCAGGCAGCGACGCATGTCGTCGCGCACTGCATCGGAAACCCCGAGCAGGCTCAGACGCTTACGGAAAATATGCGCGAACAGCTTGCGCGTGCGCCGCTGGTAATCACCAAAGGCGTGGTGCACGCCAATCACCGGCAACGCGGTAGCGAGTAAGGCGATGTAGATTGGCTTGAAGCGGTGGGCGATACAGAAACTGAAATTGCGCGACTGGGCGATTTTGCGCAGATCGGCAATCGCCCCCAGCTTCAGGCCACGAATGGCCTTGGAGCTGTATTCCATGAACAGCACTTCATCAGACGCACAACCTGCTGCAACTTCAGCGTCGGCGACCCCGGTGAGAAACACCGTGGTCACTCGATAGCCGGACCCTGCGAACAGGCTGGCGTACTGTCGGGCGCAGTCCAGGAACGGCCCGTCATAGCCGTGACAGAACTGCAGCACATGGCGCTCAGCCGAGCGTGTCATAAGCGTCCGCGCCGTCTTTGACCACCAGAATGTCTTCCATGATCAGGTACTGGAGATCGGAACCGAAGAACATGTTCAGAGCGTCGGTCGGCGAGCAGATCATCGGCTCACCGCGGCGGTTCAGCGAGGTGTTCAGCGACACGCCGTTACCGGTCAGCACTTCCAGCGCTTCCATCATGTCGTAGTAGCGCGGGTTGTATTCGCGCTTGAGCACCTGGGCACGGGAAGTACCGTCTTCATGGACGACTTCCGGCACGCGGGTTTTCCACTCTTCAGCCACTTCGAAGGTGAAGGTCATGAAGGGGGCCGGGTGATCGATCTTGATCATCTGCGGCGCCACGGTGTCGAGCATCGACGGGCAGAAAGGCCTCCAGCGCTCGCGGAACTTGATCTGGTGGTTGATCCGGTCAGCCACGCCTGTGGCGCTTGGGCAACCAATGATCGAACGACCGCCCAATGCACGCGGACCGAACTCCATGCGCCCCTGGAACCAGGCCACCGGATTGCCGTCGACCATGATTTTTGCGATTTTCTCCGGCATGTCGTCAAGCTTGCGCCACTCAGGCTTGCTCGGGTGACGGGCACAGGCCGCGATCACATCTTCGTTGCTGTACGACGGGCCGAGGTAGACGTGCTCCATCTTCTCGACCGGTACACCGCGGGCGTGAGACACGTAGGCAGCGGCACCCACTGCGGTACCGGCATCGCCGGACGCAGGCTGTACGAACAACTCTTTGATGTCGTCGCGAGCGATGATTTTCTGGTTCAGTTTGACGTTCAACGCACAGCCGCCAGCGAAAGCCAGCTTGCCGGTTTCCTTGAGCACGTCGCCCAGGTAGTGGTCGATCATCTGCAACGCCAGTTTCTCGAACAGCGCTTGCATGCTCGCGGCGTAGTGGATGTACGGCTCGTCGGCGATATCGCCTTCGCGCTTCGGACCCAGCCACTCGATCAGCTTCGGCGAGAAGTAGAAGCCTTTGCCTTTCTCTTTATAACGACGCAGGCCGATGACGTTGGCGTAGTCGGTGTTGATCACCAACTCGCCGTTTTCGAACGAGGCCAGGCGGGAGAAATCGTATTTGCTGGCGTCGCCGTACGGCGCCATGCCCATGACCTTGAACTCACCGTCGAGCATCTCGAAACCGAGGAACTCGGTGATCGCGCCGTACAGGCCACCGAGGGAATCCGGATCGAAGAATTCCTTGATCTTGTGGATCTTGCCGTTTTCGCCATAACCGAAGAAGGTCGTGGCGTATTCGCCCTTGCCGTCGATTCCGAGGATCGCGGTTTTCTCTTTGAAACCGGAGCAGTGGTAGGCACTGGAGGCGTGAGCCAGGTGATGCTCGACCGGTTCGATCTTGATTTTCTTCGGATCGAAGCCCAGTTGTTCAAGGCACCAGACAATCTTGTTGCGATAGCGCTTGTAGCGACGGTTGCCCATCAGGATCGCGTCGAGAGCACGGTCCGGGGCGTACCAATAACGCTTGGCGTAGTGCCAGCGAGCCTTGCCGAACAGGCTGATCGGGGCGAACGGGATCGCCACTACGTCAACGTCGGAAGGTTTGATGCCAGCCTGTTCCAGACAGAACTTCGCCGATTCGTAAGGCATGCGGTTCTTTGCATGTTTATCGCGTACGAAGCGCTCTTCTTCAGCCGCCGCGACCAGCTTGCCGTCGATGTACAAGGCTGCGGAAGGATCATGGCTAAGGGCGCCGGACAGGCCAAGAATCGTCAATGCCACAGGGGTCTAGCCTCTTTAGTCTGCATGCAGGCGACATGCGCCTGGAAAAAATGTGTCCTCGCAAAAGGGCGAGAAACAGCTAAAGGGCGGGATTATAGCGTAAAGAGGGCGGGAATGACCCAGAGGTTGTTTGACGCGGGGGAGAACGCTTTCGCCTTGCCTGACCGACAGGCGGTCATAGCCACCCACGGCGACGCCTACACGCACTTCCCGCAGAGCTTATCTGGCGCGGTAGCAAAACCACGCAACTAATACAGCCTAACGACCGTTGGTCGCCACTGTCATTTCTGACAGTAGACCACTGCAAATCATACGTTTATATATCGAGGGGAAGTATTGCTACTCACATATTCGTTATTAATTCAGAAAAGGACGTCCACAATGAACACACTAACCAGCCATAAAAACAACAACGCCCTTGACCCCAACTTTGGCGATGAAGGCAAGGTGCTATTCAATATACCTGGCATAACAACTCTTGGTTCTTCCGCATTACAGCTCGATGGAAAAATCCTCAGTGTTGCTCGAGCCAAAAACCGCCTTGTGCTCGTACGACATCTGGATACTGGCACTAAGGACGAGCTTTTTGGCGATCAGGGAATAAAGTACATCGACCTTATCCCTGAAATGAACATCCAACAATCAGGGATTACCCTGCAGCCCGATGGCAAAGCCCTTATCCTTGGCTCCATCGCAACGGAAGATGGCTCCAAGCATGTGGTGTATCTGATCAGGGTTCTCCCTGAAGGTGATCTTGACCTCTCGTTTGGCACGGATGGCCGGCTCTACGTTGAACCAGAGTCTGGAGAAATACACGCCAATCGCATTGCAATACAGGCCGACAAGAAAATTGTGTTCGTGACCACAGTGACTTACAAATTTGACGACTATGAGGCGAACATCTGGCGTCTGCTCGATAACGGAAAACCTGATTTCAGCTTTGGCTCAAATGGAGTCGTGAATGCCGGCAAGGTTTATATCTCGTCAATACTCACATTGGCGTTTGGTCGATTGCTGTTTGCAGGTGCAAGCAATAGTAAACCGATGTTTAGCCGCTACTTGGAGAATGGCGAACTGGATACCTTCTTTGGCAACGCTGGAGTTGCCATCATTCCCGTAGAGAGGAGTTCTGGAGCGGAGATTTCAGGAGTTGCACAGCAAGCGGATGGAAAATTTGTCGCCTCGGGTAACGCCCGTTATGACGGCAAGCAAAAGCCTCTGGTGACTCGAATCCATCCAGACGGAAAGCTGGATGATTCGTTTTACGGGGGGGTACCTAACACGGAAGGTTTTGACCGCGACGCCGTGCACTTCGCAATAGCCATACAGTCCGACAACAAAGCTATTGCTGTTGGGGCGTCGCTAGGCAGTGCCGAGAACGCTCACTTCACGCTAATGCGCTATCTCGAAAATGGAAAAGTAGACTCCACATTTGGCACGGAAGGGAGGCTCATGACGAACCTTGGCGGGATTGATATAGCCCGTCGCATCTATGTACAAAACGACGGAAAGCTTCTAGCAACGGGGGATGTGATTGCACATCCAAATGGAAGCTACCTGGGAATGGCACGCTATCAGAACACGTAAAAAACATAACGAAACCCTGCTGGCCCATGCCTCGGAAACCCTCGCCTCGGTCAATGTGCTTGCCAGCGACCTGGCGTTCGAGCTCGAAGGCACGCGCCGGCATGTGGCGTTGGCGATTCAGCAAATGATCTCGTTGGGGGAACTGCTGGTGAATCGGGCACTGGATAGTTTCGATCAGCCAGAGGCGCCGTAACACCGGGTTGTGGGAGCGGGCTTGCTCGCGAAGAGTTCATCACATTCAACATCTCGGTTGACTGTCAGTCCGCCTTCGCGAGCAAGCCCGCTCCCACAGTTTTGATCGATGTACATCAGCCTCTAAAACCGTACACTCCCCAACCACTCAGGCCGGCCGGTAGGCCGCCGTGCTGTTGCCTTTGATCTTGATCCACCCGCCCCTTCGGGAGGCCGAGTGGAGGTGTTCATCAGGGGGTTGGCGCGCAGCGCCGTACGGCGCAGCCGGACACATCGAGAGGAGGTCGTCGCGAAGCAGACCGGAGGCGATGCCCCCTGATGAATGCCGGAGCGAGGGAACGCCGAGCCTAGGCGAGGTGCCGTACGCTTGGGGCGAAGCGTTTTGGTTACTTTTGGCTGAGCCGGCACCCCGGCGTCTGCAAAAGTGACACGCCGTAAGGGCGGAACCCTAAGTGGCCGTTACCGCAGAAATGGATATGTACACCTGCAAGAGATTAGTCGGCTATCCGGCCGCCATCGCGAGCAGGCTCGCTCCCACAGTAGATCTATGTACATCCGCAAGGGATTGGTCGGCTGTCAGTCCGCCTTCGCGAGCAAGCCCGCTCCCACAGTTTTGATTGGTGTACATCTGCGGGAGATTGGTCGGCTATCAGGCCGACATCGCGAGCAAGCTCGACTCCCACAGCTTTGATTGGTGTACATCAGCGAAAGACAGGTCGGCTGTCAGGCCGCCAAGATCAAAAAATCGCAGCCTATGGCAGCTTACACATTCTTGGGCAGACGCTGATCAATCACCTGATACAGGGCACTGCTCTGAGGCCAGTTACGCATAAACCGCGCCCGATCCCGCGCATACGCCGGGGCGAAGCTGCTGAGCGAACGGTGCTGACACATCGAATCCAGGTCAATCAGCGACCAGCGATCATTGTCCCAAAACAGGTTATGCCCCTTGAAGTCCCCATGACTGATGCGCTCGCGAATCAGCTCGGCAAACAAATGATCCAGCGCCAGCAATTCAGCTTCGGGGGCATCGCCGCTTTCAATGAACGGTGCGAAGCGCTCGATGATGTCCGGGCCGCAAAGGTACTCGGTGATCAGATAGGCCCGGCTGCGCAGCCAGAGAAAACGCTTCTCCAGCAACGCCAGCGGCTTGGGTGTGGCAATGCCGAGGAACGCCAGACGATTGCCTTCGCGCCATGAGTGCCAGGCGCGGCTCGGGCGCCAGAAGCGTTTGAGCCAATGGGCAAAACCCTTGATGTTGTAACGCTTGACCAACAGCGTCCGGCCCGCCACCTCGACCTTGCCGACACTCGCCGCACCGCCGGTCTTGTACAGATGCCCCTGATCGAGCAAAGCATCGGCCTGCGTCAGCACCGGTAACATGGCCGCTTCTTCTTCGCGACGAATCGCACGTAAACCGAACGCCCCGCGCTGCACGCTGAACAGCGTGCATTCGCGGCCGACTTTGATCAGAAAATCTTTCAAGCGCCAGCTGCGAACCTTGTTGACCTGCTTCTGCAACGCCTCCAGCGGCAAGGCGTGCTCGCCGTTGCTCAGCAGGTAATACACCAGCAACTCTTCGGTGAACGGCTCAAGCGATTTGGGCAACTGGGCGAAAAACACCCCGAGGTTTTCCAGGACTTTTTGTCGGGACAGCGGCTGCCCGGCCTGCTCGACACGGATCCCGGCACCATCGATCAAGTACAGCTTGCCGTCGTGACGCAGCAGGTTGTCCAGGTGCAGGTCCTCCTGCCACAGGCCCTTGCTGTGCAATTGACCGATGGCGGCCAGCGCCTCGGCCAATACTGCCGTCTGCTCGTCCGCCAGCGCGGGCAGTGCTTCGACCTGCTTCCAGGTATCGCCGAGGCTTTCGGCACCCTCGAGGAAATCGAACAGCAGCCAGCCACCTTCACCGTCCTTCAAACCATCGGCCAGCAACAACGGCGTGGTCAACCCTTGAGCCGCAAGCAGACGCACACCGTCCAGTTCACGCTGAAAATGCTTGGCGGCCTTGCTGCCCACCAGCAGCTTGGCCAGCACCGGGCGCCCACGCCAAACAGCGGCACCCACGTAACGCTGGTCCGGCAGCACCCGCAGCAAGCTGAGCAATTGCAACTGCCCCGGACCTGCGGCGTCAGCCAGCTCGATGCTCAATGGCAAGCCTGGCGTGCGACCGGCCCCCTTCAGTTCAGACAAACGCATATCAGAGCGCATCCCCATAACGCTGTTTGCGCGCATAAAGCTTGTTGGCCTTGCCCTCGAGCCAGGCCAGCAACGACGCTTCTTCGCGCAGAATCTGGCGCAAGGGCTGCTGGAAGTAACCTTTGAGGAAACGCAGCTTGTCGCGACGCGTCAGACCGATATCCAGCGCCGAGAAATACAGCGCCGCCAGGTCCTTGTTGCGCCAGCGCCTGGAGATCGCCGAACGGGTCTGGGCACGGTGCAAGTCGATCACCGAGAGCTTGAAATCGTCGGCCGTCACCGGTTTGTCGGTGTGCAGCAGAAAGTGGCAGATGTAGCAGTCGCGGTGGTTGACCCCGGCGCGGTGCATCATGCCGGTCATGCGCGCCACTTCGGCAATCAGCGCACGCTTGAGTGCAGGCGTAGGCGGCTGCTTGATCCAATTGATGCTGAAGTCTTCCAGGCTGACGGTCGGCGCCAACTCTTCGGTGACGATGAACGAATGCTGGTCTGCCGGGTTGCTGCCGCGCTCGCCGTAAGCGACAGCGGTCATGGTCGGCACACCGACTTCCTGCAAACGCTGGATCGCCTGCCATTCCTGGCCGGCACCGAGCACCGGCAGCTTGGCGGTGAGCAGATTCTTGAAGATCTCGCCCCAGCCAATGCCTCGGTGAATTTTCACAAAAAAGCCGCTCCCGGCGACTTCGGTGCGCAGGGTACGGCGAGCCTCAAGCTCACGGTAAACCTCGCCCTCCAGGCCTTCGACTTCGGCGAACGCATCGCGCCCGGCCCAAAGGCTCTTGAACGGTTCGGCAAGAATCAACTTCATCAGTGTTGCTCCGCCAGAATCACATCCGCCGCGTGCTGCGGCATGCTGTAGAGATCGGCCGTGTCGGCGAAGGCCAGGCCATTACGGCTCCAGGCTGCACGCGCTGCGTCGTCGCTCAACATGGTCGTGAGGTACTGCGTGAGTTGCGCCTGCTCGAACGGTTCGTCCAGCACCAGACCGCTGTCGGCTTCGGCGATGTAATGCGCATAACCGCACACTGCACTGACCAGCACCGGCAAACCAGCCACCAGCGCTTCCAGCAATACGGTCCCGGTATTTTCGTTGTACGCCGGGTGGATCAGCAGATCGGCACCCAGCAGGAAGCGCGGGATATCGCTGCGCCCCTTGAGGAACTGCACGTTATCGCCGAGCCCCAACGCGGCACTCTGTAACTGGAATACTTTGGGGTCGTCCTGGCCAATGACAAACAACCGGGTACGCTTGCGCAGTTCCGATGGCAGTGCCGCCAGGGCCTTGAGGCTACGGTCGACACCTTTGGTCTTGAACCCGGAGCCGATCTGCACCAGCAACAATTCATTGTCGGCCAGGGAGAATTCACGACGGAACTCAGTGCGGATTTCGGCCGCATTGGCCGGCGCACGACGGTCCTGGGCAATGCCCGGCGGCAGCAGATGGAAGCGCTCAAGCGGTGTGCCGTAATGCTTGATGAACAGCGGCTGCTGGACTTCGGAAATCATCAACACTTCGGTTTTCGCGTCTTTGGCGAACACCGCGCGTTCGTATTCGGCGAAGTGCCGGTAGCGGCCCCAGCGACGGTAGAGGGAATTGCGTAGGGTCTGCGCCTTGTCCTCGAAACAGCCGTCGGCGGCGTAATAGACGTCCAGCCCCGGCATTTTGTTGAAACCGATCAGCCGGTCTACCGGACGCTTGGCCAGGTCGGCCTCCATCCAGGCACTGAGCTTCTCATTGCGGCGATGGTTGAAGAGTGCCTTGACCGGCGCCACCAGCACTTCGAAACCCGGCGGTACATCGCCTTCCCAGATCAGCGTGTAGACACGAATCTGATGCCCACGCTGCTGACATTCCAGGGCAATGCGCATGAAGTCGCGCTGCAAACCGCCAAACGGGAAATATTTGTATAGGACAAAAGCCAATTGCATCAGCGCTGCTCCTCAGCCAGTAGCGGCGGCTGCAAAAGCGTGCTTAAACGGCTCGCGACACGCTCGGGGTTCAGGCGAGTGAAGCACAACGGCCACTCGCGCTTGAGATCGAACCGACGCTGATCTACAGCGGTCGGTTGGTAAGAACATTTCTTTTGCAGGCACGGCGCGCACGGAAAGTTGCTCGCCAGGTGCACCTGGCTTTTGCCATAGGCACCGGTCAGGCCCGGGTTTGTCGGGCCGAACAGCGACACAGTCGGCACGTCCAGCGCGGCGGCCAGATGACCGAGGCCCGTGTCCACCGCCACGCAGGCTTGCGCACCGGCCAGCACCTTGGCGACACCGGCCAGGTTCAATTTGGGCAGCACTTCGGCATTGCGCAGGCCCTTGGCGATACGCTCGGCACGGGCCTTCTCCGCCGGGTTGCCCCACGGCAGTTTCACCGCCATGCCAAGATGCCCCATGCGTTCGGCCAGCTCACGCCAATAGGCTTCCGGCCAATGTTTGGTGTCCCATGTGGTGCCGTGCAGGAACAGCACATAAGGGTTCTTGCGTGGCAGCTCGACCAACCGTTCAACGTTCAGACCGTAATCGCCAAGCCCCTGCGGCAGGTCATAGCCCAGGGCCAGGGCGAACAGCTGACGCAGCCGCTCCACCGCATGCTGCCCACGGGCCACCGCCAGACGCCGCGAATAAAACCGCGCCGCAATGGGTTCACGGGCCGAGTTCTTGTCCAGCCCGGCCACCGGGGCACGTACGTATCGGGTCAGCCAGGCGCTTTTGAGCAAACCCTGTGCGTCGATCACCAGATCGTATTTCGTGGCGCGAACGCTTTGCTTGAAGCGTTTCCACTCACCACTTTTGAGGGTCTGCCAGATGTTCTTGCGCCAGCGCCGGATCGCGACCGGAATCACTTTGCCAACAGCCGGGTGCCAGGTCGGGATCTCGGCAAAACCTTCTTCCACCACCCAATCGAACTGGATGCCGGGGATCGCCCGCGCCGCGTCAGTCAACGCCGGCAACGCATGAATCACGTCGCCCAACGAAGAAGTCTTGATCAACAGTACCCGCAACTTAACGGACCTCGACCGGAGCGCCTTGCAGGCGTTCTAAAGCTTCGTTCACCGGTTGCGGCGTGAGCTGACGCAAGCAGTTGTAATGACCGAAACGGCAGGTGCGATCGAAGCAAGGGCTGCACTCGATGCCCAGACGAACGATCTCGACCTTCTCGGCCAGCGGCGGCGTGAAACCCGGCGATGTCGAGCCGTAGACCGCCACCAGTGGACGGTTCAGCGCTGCCGCGACGTGCATCAGACCCGAGTCGTTGGACACCACCGAATCGGCGCAGGACATCAAGTCGATGGCCTCGGCCAGCGACGTACCGCCGCTGAGGTTCACCGACTCTTCGCGCAAACCCGGAATCAACCGCGCGCGAATGTCTTCGCCGACTGCGTGATCGTTCTTCGACCCAAACAACCAGACTTGCCAGCCTTCGCGGATCTTCGCTTCAGCGACCTTGGCGTAGTGCTCGGACGGCCAGCGTTTGGACTCGCCGAACTCGGCACCCGGGCACAGCGCCAGCACCGGACGATCAAGGGCCAGATCGAACTTGGCCAACGCAGCATCGCGACTGGCCGGGTCGATTTGCAGAGACGGGCGCGGATACGGCGTGGGCAACTCGGCGCCAGGCTCATAGGCCAGTGCCATAAAGCGCTCGATCATCAACGGGTAACGCTCCTTATCGAGGGTGCGCACGTCGTTGAGCAGGCCGTAACGGAACTCACCCCGCCAACCGGTACGTTTCGGGATGCCGGCGAAGAACGGCACCAATGCCGACTTCAGCGAGTTGGGCAGCAGAATCGCCTGATCGTACTGGCCGGCCAGGGACTTGCCGATCCGCCGTCGCGTGGCCAGCTCCAGCACGCCGTGGCCGAGCGGAAAGCTCAAGGCCTGGCGTACTTCGGGCATACGCTCAAGGATCGGCCGACTCCACTCGGGGGCCAGCACGTCGATTTCGCACTGAGGATGGCGCTGTTTCAGACACTGAAAGAGTGTCTGCGCCATCACCATGTCACCGACCCAACTGGGCCCAACGATCAGAATTTTCATGTGTTTTCCAAAAACGAACCGGGGAGGCCAATGCCTCCCCGCCTCGAGAATTCTACAAAACGCTGTCGATCCACTGTGGGAGCGAGCCTGCTCGCGATGACGGCCTCATCGC
>NZ_JANLNW010000021.1 GCF_025465945.1 Pseudomonas sp. 6D_7.1_Bac1
CCCCCCCCCCCCCCCCCCCCCCCCCCCCCCCACACTGGATCTCCTTGCGGCCTCTGGATTTGAATTTACAAGGTGCGCACATGACCACAACACGACTGACCATGGCCCAGGCCCTGGTGAAATTCCTCGATAACCAGTACGTCGAGGTCGATGGGGTTCAAAGCAAATTCGTCGCCGGGATCTTCACCATTTTCGGCCACGGCAATGTGCTCGGCCTCGGCCAGGCGCTGGAGCAGGACAGCGGCGACCTGATCGTCCATCAGGGCCGTAACGAGCAAGGCATGGCCCACGCCGCCATCGGTTTTGCGAAACAGAATCTGCGGCGCAAGATCTACGCCTGCAGCTCATCGGTCGGCCCCGGTGCGGCGAATATGCTGACCGCCGCCGCGACCGCCACCGCCAACCGCATTCCCTTGTTGCTGTTGCCCGGCGACGTCTACGCCAGTCGGCAACCGGACCCGGTGCTGCAACAGATCGAGCAGTTCCACGACCTGAGCATCAGCACCAACGATGCTTTCAAAGCGGTGAGCAAATACTGGGACCGCATCAACCGTCCCGAACAACTGATGAGCGCCGCGATCCACGCCATGCGCGTGCTCACCGATCCGGCAGAAACCGGCGCGGTGACGCTGGCCCTGCCGCAGGATGTACAGGCCGAAGCCTACGATTACCCTGATTACTTCCTGCAAAAACGCGTGCACCGCATCGACCGTCGCCCGGCGACTGAAGCCATGCTCGGCGACGCCGTGGCGTTGCTCAAAGGCAAGCGCAAGCCGTTGATCATCTGCGGTGGCGGGGTCAAGTATTCGGGAGCGAATGCGGCGTTGCAGGCATTTGCCGAACGTTTCGACATTCCTTTCGCCGAGACCCAGGCCGGCAAGAGTGCAGTGGTTTCAAACCATCCTCTGAACGTTGGCGGGATTGGCGAAACCGGTTGCCTGGCGGCGAACCTGCTGGCCAAGGAAGCCGATCTGATCATTGGCATCGGCACCCGCTACTCGGACTTCACCACGTCGTCGAAATGGCTGTTCCAGCACCCACAAGTGCAGTTCCTCAACCTGAACATCAGCCCCTGCGATGCACTGAAACTCGATGGCGTGCAGTTGCTGGCCGACGCCCGATCCGGCTTGCAGGCATTGTCCGAAGCGCTGGCCGATTACCGCTCCAGCTGGGGCGAGCAACCAAGTCTGGCCAAGGCACAACTGGATGAAGAGGTCGATCGGGTTTACCAGGTCGAGTACCAGACCCAGGACTTCGTCCCGGAAATCAACGACCACATGGACCCGGCGGTACTGCGCGAATTCATCGAGCTGACCGGCTCCTGCCTGACCCAAAGCCGTGTGCTCGGCGTGTTGAACGCAACCCTTGCTGACGACGCGGTGATCGTTGCCGCTGCCGGCAGTTTGCCCGGCGACTTGCAACGCAGCTGGCGCAGCAAAGGCGTGAACACCTACCACGTCGAGTACGGTTATTCCTGCATGGGCTACGAGGTCAATGCGGCGCTGGGGGTGAAACTTGCCGAACCTGCGCGTGAGGTCTATGCGCTGGTGGGCGATGGCTCTTACATGATGCTGCACTCGGAGCTAGCGACCTCGATCCAGGAGCGGCGCAAGATCAACGTGATCCTGCTCGACAACATGACTTTCGGCTGCATCAACAACTTGCAGATGGAACACGGCATGGACAGCTTCGGCACCGAGTTCCGCTTCCGCAACCCTTCCACCTGCAAGCTCGATGGCGGTTTTGTCCCGGTGGACTTCGCCATGAGCGCGGCGGCTTACGGTTGCAAGACCTACAAGGTGAGCACTGTCGAGCAGCTGCAAGCAGCCTTGGCCGATGCGCGGCTGCAGACAGTGTCGACGCTGATCGACATCAAGGTACTGCCCAAGACCATGATCCACAAATACCTGTCCTGGTGGCGGGTGGGTGTAGCGCAAGTCTCCACCAGCGCCCGCACCGACGCGGTCGCCAAAACCCTTAATGAACGACTGGCCAAGGCCCGTCAGTACTGATTGCTCTGTCCTCACAACAGGAGTCTTCACATGTCTTTGCTCTCTCATTCCTTGAAGCTGGGCGTCATCGGCACCGGTGCCATCGGTCAGGATCACATCCGTCGTTGCAGTCAGACTCTGCTCAACAGCCAGGTGGTGGCGGTCACCGACATCAATTTGCAGCAGGCAGCCAAAGTGGTTGCCGACCTGAAACTGACCGCCGAGGTGTACCCGGACGGTCATGCGCTGATCAAGGCGCCGGAGGTTGAAGCGATTTTGGTCACCTCCTGGGGGCCAAGCCATGAAGAGTTTGTGCTGGCGGCAATTGCGGCGGGCAAACCGGTGTTCTGCGAGAAGCCGTTGGCAGTCACCGCCGAAGGTTGCCGCAGGATCGTCGAGGCCGAAGTGGCCCACGGCAAACGGCTGGTGCAGGTCGGTTTCATGCGTCCTTACGACCAGGGTTATCAAGCGTTGAAAGCGGTGATCGACAGCGGCCAGATCGGTGAGCCGCTGATGCTGCATTGCGCCCACCGCAACCCGACCGTGGGCGAAAACTACAAGACCGACATGGCGATTACCGACACGCTGATCCATGAGCTGGACGTGTTGCGCTGGCTGCTCGCCGATGACTACGTCTCGGTGCAAGTGGTGTTCCCGCGCAAGACCAGCAAAGCCCACGCCCACCTGAAAGACCCGCAAATCGTGTTGCTGGAAACCGTCAAGGGCACGCGCATTGACGTTGAAGTCTTCGTTAACTGTCAGTACGGCTATGACATTCAGTGCGAAGTGGTCGGCGAGACCGGCATCGCCAAGTTGCCCGAGCCGTCACAGGTGCAGATGCGCAGCGGGGCCAAGCTGTCCAACGCGATTCTGATGGACTGGAAGGACCGCTTCATCGCTGCCTATGACGTTGAGTTGCAGGCGTTCATCGATGGGGTGCGCGCCGGGCAGGTCGGCGGGCCGTCGGCGTGGGACGGTTTTGCGGCGGCGGTGGCGGCGGATGCCTGCATCGAAGCGCAGCAGAGCGGCCAGATCGTAAAAGTCGGCCTACCAGACCGCCCACACTTCTACGGCTAACCCCAATTACTTGTGGGAGCGAGCCTGCTCGCGATTGCGATCGGACAGTCACATAGATGTTGGATGTGCTGCCGTCATCGCGAGCAGGCTCGCTCCCACAAGGAGGCAAGGCTTAGGCCTTGGTTTAGGAGAACAAAGTCATGCGCATCGCACTAGACCCCTACATGTACCGCAACCTGTCCCTGGGCAAGATGGTCGACAAGGTCGCCGAGCTTGGTTATGAGCACATCGAACTTTCGCCCCGGGAAGATTTCCTGCCGTTCTACAAGGCCCCGCGCGTCGACAAGGCGCGGATCAAGGAGTTTCGCAAAGCCCTGAGCGACACCGGGGTGCAGCTCTCGTCCTTGCTGCCGATGTACCACTGGGCCGCCGCCGATGAAGGTCTGCGGGTGGCGGCGGTGCGTAACTGGAAGCGCGCGATCCAGATCGCCGTGGAAATGGACTGCGAACTGGTCAACACCGAGTTCACCGGCCAGTTGGACAACCCGCTGGTCTGCGAAAACCAGTTCATGCGGTCCATGGATGAGCTGATTCCCGAATTCGAGCGCGAAGGCATCAAGCTCGATATCCAGGCGCACCCCTATGATTTCTGCGAGCGCAATAACGAGTCGGTCGACATCATTCGCGGGCTGGATCGCGACTGGATCAATTACCTTTATGCGGCGCCGCACACTTTCTTCTATGACGACGGTAAAGGTGACATCGCTTCGATGCTCAAGTACGCAGGCTCCAAGCTCAGCCACCTGATCATCGCCGACACTTACAACCACAAGGCCTCGTCGGGTTTGCGCTACATCGTCAACCCGCCCGGTGTTACGGCCACCGTGCACCAGCACCTCGACATTGGTCAGGGCGAGGTCGACTGGGAAGCGTTCTTCAGCACCCTGCGCGAGATCAAGTTCGACGGTATCGCCACGGTCTCGGTATTCGCCTGGGAAGATCGCCCGGACGAGTCCAACCGGATGATGCTGGAGCGCGTGACCCGCGAACTGTGCCGCTGAACGCCGAACCTGTGGGAGCGAGCCTGCTCGCGATGCAGTCGATGAGGTTTATCAGAGGCAGCGCGTTGATCCCATCGCGAGCAGGCTCGCTCCCACAAGGGCTTCGCCAACCGGCGACTATTTACAAGGAGAGCTTCATGCGAATCGGACTTGTCGGTTACGGCCATGGCGGTCGGTTTTTCCATGCGCCGCTGATCAGCAGCTTGCCGGCGGCCACCTTCGTTGGTGTGGTGACGCGTTCACCTGAGCGCCGGCAACTGTTAGCGGCTGAGTACCCGGGTGTTCCGGCCTTCGACAGCATTGGCCAGTTGGTGGAAGCGGGGGTCGATGTGCTGGTGATCTCCACTACGCTGGAGGGGCGAGCAGCGTTGGTGCTTGAAGCCATCGAACACGGGGTGGCCGTGGTCTGCGACAAACCCTTCGCCGCCGATGCGCAGCAAGCCGAGGCGCTGGTGGTGGCTGCCGAGCAGCGCAAGGTCGCGCTGAGCGTCTATCAAAACCGGCGTTGGGATTCGGATTTTCTCACGGTACGCAAACTCATCGACTCCGGTGCATTGGGCGAGGTCACGCGCTTTGAATCCAGCGTGGAACGCTATTCACCGCAGTCCGTGGGCAAGGGCAGCGGAGGCGGATTCCTGCGTGATCTGGGCAGTCATCTGGTGGACCAGGCGCTGCAACTGTTCGGACCGGTGACCCGGGTCTACGCCGAACTGGATTACCTCAATCAAGACCAGCTTTTCGACAACGGCTTTTTCCTCTCGCTGACCCATGTCAATGGTGTGATCTCGCACTTGCGCGGCAGTTGCCTGCAAAACAATCCCGCGCCGCGCTTTCGAGTAAACGGCACGGAAGGGACTTACAGCGTCGATGGCCTGGACGGGCAAGAGGCCTTGGCGCTGGCCGGGCGAACGCCAACATCCGAAGGTGATCGCTGGGGTGTTGAAGAGCATCGGCGTTGGGGCTGGTTCGAACGCGGTGAGGAGCGTGAGCGGATTCCGTCTGAGCGCGGCTGCTGGAATCAGTTCTATTTACAGCTACAAACCGCGTTGCAAAGCGCTGGCCCACTGCCGGTCGAGGCCCGTGATGCACTGGCGACCACCCGCGTTCTAGACGCCGCACGGCTGAGTTCCGAACGCCGTCAGGTGCTTGAAATGAAGCCTGCGTGCGGCCATGGGATAAAAACAGAATAAAATTCTAAAATGAGTTGATATGGAAATTAAATTCCAATAAAGTCATTTCCAGGTTGCCGACTATCAACGTCCCGATCGACCTCAAGCCAGCCTTGAGTGCGGGGAGGGCGAAACAAAAACAAGAAACAACGATAGGTACCGTCGATGAAAACCTTCAGCTCTGCTCTGCGAGTCTCACCCTCCGCGCTGCTTCGCGCCAGTTTCCTTTCCTTGTCCCGATTCCTCTGTGTCGAACGCAGGGGGGCCCTGGTGTGCTGCATTCCCGGCGCGCCGATCGTTCGCTTGCCCACTCACTGAATTCGTCCTGCGCCTTATCCATAAAACCAACAAGAATGTGGAGAAAGACTTTTCATGAAGACCAAGATCCGTTTCGCCTCACTTGCCCTGTCCCTGATGCTTGCCAGCGGCGCTGCCTTCGCTGACCTGAAGATTGGCGTGAGCATGTCGCAATTCGATGACACCTGGCTGACGTACCTGCGCGAATCCATGGACAAGCAAGCCAAGTCCATGCCCGATGGCGTCAAACTGCAGTTCGAAGACGCCCGCAGCGACGTGGTCAAGCAACTGAGTCAGGTCGAAAGCTTCATCAGCCAGAAAGTCGACGCCATCGTGGTTAATCCGGTGGATACCGCAGCGACCAAAAAAATCACCGAAGCGGCGGTCAAGGCCGGGATTCCGCTGGTCTACGTCAACCGCCGCCCGGATGACCTGAACCTGCCCAAGGGCGTGATTACCGTGGCCTCCAATGACCTGGAAGCCGGCCAGATGCAGATGCAGTACCTCGCCGAAAAAATGCATGGCAAGGGTGAAATCGTGATTCTGCTGGGCGACCTCGCCAACAACTCCACCACCAACCGCACCAAAGGCGTCAAAGAGGTGTTGGCCAAGTACCCGGGCATCAAGATCGACCAAGAGCAGACCGGTACCTGGTTGCGCGACAAAGGCATGACCCTGGTCAACGACTGGCTGACCCAGGGCCGAAAATTTGACGCCATTGTCTCCAACAACGACGAGATGGCCATCGGCGCCGCCATGGCCTTGAAACAGGCCGGGGTGGAAAAGGGCAGTGTGTTGATCGCCGGTGTCGACGGCACCCCCGACGGCCTGCGCGCCGTGAAGAAAGGCGATCTGGCGGTCTCGGTGTTCCAGGACGCCAAGGGCCAGGCCGTCGGCTCCATCGACGCGGCGGTGAAGATGGCCAAGAACGAGTCGGTCGAGCAGGCGGTGTGGGTGCCGTATCGCCTGATCACCCCGGAAAACGTTGACCAGTTCAAATAGTCAGTCCGTTCAATAACAACAATAAGCACGCAAGGTGGCACTGCCAACCTTGCTGATGGAGTACCTGATCATGTTCGCTTCAGCGACTGCTTCGAGCATCCCGTTGGTGGGTGTCCAGCCAAACGCCGTACCTGTCGATGAGCCGTACCTGCTGGAGATCATCAACGTCAGCAAGGGTTTTCCGGGTGTGGTGGCCCTGTCCGATGTCCAGCTGCGAGTGCGTCCGGGTTCGGTGCTGGCCTTGATGGGCGAGAACGGTGCCGGCAAATCCACCTTGATGAAAATCATCGCCGGCATCTACCAGCCGGACGCCGGTGAGCTGCGTCTGCGCGGTAAACCGGTGACGTTCGATACGCCGCTGGCAGCCTTGCAGGCCGGGATTGCGATGATCCACCAGGAACTCAACCTGATGCCGCACATGAGCATCGCCGAGAACATCTGGATCGGTCGCGAGCAGCTCAACGGTTTCCACATGATCGATCACCGGGAAATGCACCGCTGCACCGCGCAATTGCTGGAACGGTTGCGGATCAACCTCGACCCGGAAGAACAGGTCGGCAACCTGAGCATCGCCGAGCGGCAGATGGTCGAGATCGCCAAAGCGGTGTCCTACGACTCGGACATCCTGATCATGGACGAACCGACGTCGGCGATCACCGACAAGGAGGTCGCCCATCTGTTCTCGATCATTGCCGACCTCAAGGCCCAGGGTAAGGGCATCATCTACATCACCCACAAAATGAACGAGGTGTTCAGCATCGCCGACGAAGTCGCGGTGTTCCGTGACGGTACCTACATCGGCCTGCAACGGGCCGACAGCATGGACGGCGACAGCCTGATCTCGATGATGGTCGGACGTGAGCTGAGCCAGTTGTTCCCGGTGCGCGAGAAGCCGATTGGCGAGCTGTTGATGTCAGTACGCGACCTGCGCCTGGACGGCGTCTTCCAGGGTGTTTCCTTCGACCTGCACGCCGGCGAGATCCTTGGCGTCGCCGGATTGATGGGCTCGGGCCGGACCAATGTCGCCGAAGCGATTTTCGGCGTCACCCCAAGCGATGGCGGTGAAATCCGTCTCGACGGCCAACCGGTGCGCATCAGCGACCCGCACATGGCCATCGAGAAGGGCTTTGCGTTGCTCACCGAGGATCGCAAGCTCAGCGGCCTGTTCCCGTGCCTGTCGGTACTGGAGAACATGGAAATGGCGGTGCTGCCGCATTACGTCGGCAACGGCTTCATCCAGCAGAAAGCCTTGCGCGCCTTGTGCGAAGACATGTGCAAGAAGCTGCGGGTGAAAACCCCGTCGCTGGAGCAGTGCATCGACACCTTGTCCGGTGGTAACCAGCAAAAAGCCTTGCTCGCCCGTTGGTTGATGACCAACCCGCGAATCCTGATTCTCGACGAGCCAACCCGCGGCATTGATGTCGGCGCCAAAGCCGAGATCTACCGGCTGATTTCCTGCCTCGCCAGCGAAGGCATGGCGGTGATCTTGATTTCTTCGGAGCTGCCGGAAGTGCTTGGCATGAGCGACCGGGTGATGGTCATGCACGAGGGCGACCTGATGGGCACGCTCGACCGCAGCGAGGCAACCCAGGAGCGGGTCATGCAACTGGCCTCGGGCATGTCTCTACGCCATTAAGTCAAGGGTGAACGCCGTATCTGTGGCGAGGGAGCTTGCTCCCGCTGGGCCGCGGAGCGGCCCCAATGTCTCGGATATACCGTAGATCTGGCGAGCGCTACGCACTCGAACGGGAGCAAGCTCCCTCGCCACAGGTATGTATTCGATGCCGGATTTCATTTGAAGGGTGAGTGGTTATGAACGCGATACTGGAAAACAAGCCTGCAACGACACCGGTCAAGAGTCGCCGGCGCCTTCCGACCGAGTTGAGCATCTTTCTGGTGCTGATCGGCATTGGTCTGGTCTTTGAAGTGTTCGGCTGGATCGTGCGGGACCAGAGTTTTTTGATGAACTCCCAGCGGCTGGTATTGATGATCCTGCAAGTGTCGATCATCGGCCTGCTGGCGATTGGCGTAACCCAGGTGATCATCACCACCGGCATCGACCTGTCGTCAGGCTCGGTGCTGGCTTTATCGGCAATGATCGCCGCCAGCCTGGCGCAGACCTCGGATTTTGCCCGGGCGGTGTTTCCGTCGCTGACCGACTTGCCGGTGTGGATTCCAGTGATTGCCGGGCTCGGCGTCGGACTGCTGGCGGGGGCAATCAATGGCAGCATCATTGCCGTTACCGGGATTCCACCGTTCATTGCCACCTTGGGCATGATGGTCTCGGCTCGTGGCCTGGCGCGTTTCTACACCGAGGGCCAGCCGGTGAGCATGCTCTCGGATTCCTACACGGCCATCGGTCACGGCGCGATGCCGGTGATCATTTTCCTGGTGGTGGCGGTGATCTTCCACGTCGCGCTGCGCTACACCAAGTACGGTAAATACACCTACGCCATTGGCGGCAACATGCAGGCGGCGCGTACGTCCGGGATCAACGTCAAACGTCATCTGGTGATTGTCTACAGCATCGCCGGGTTGCTGGCGGGATTGGCGGGCGTGGTGGCGTCGGCCCGTGCCGCAACGGGGCAGGCCGGGATGGGCATGTCATATGAACTGGACGCGATTGCCGCCGCGGTGATCGGTGGTACCAGCCTGGCGGGTGGCGTGGGGCGTATCAGCGGCACCGTGATCGGTGCGCTGATCCTCGGAGTGATGGCCAGCGGCTTCACCTTCGTCGGCGTCGATGCCTACATTCAGGACATCATCAAAGGCCTGATCATCGTGGTCGCGGTGGTCATCGACCAATACCGCAACAAGCGCAAACTCAAGCGCTGATAGTGATCGTCACCTGCGAGGGCCTGTTCTGGCTCTCGCTTCGCAATACCCACATCTCGCACTGAAAAAACCTTAACAACAATAATGAAGGTGAGCTTTGCCATGGGCGTAAGAAAATCAACGTTGTACCTTTCCCCGTGCCTGCTGCTCGCGGCCATGGGCGGCGCCGGACAGAGTCTGGCAGCGGATGCGTTCTCCGCCGATTCGAAATGGCTGACCGGCGATTGGGGCGGTCTGCGCACCGACTGGCTGGAAAAGGGCTACGACATTCAACTGGAGCACGGCGGTGAATTCGCCAGCAACCTCAAGGGCGGCTACAACGACGACAAGACGGCGCGCTGGACCGAGCAGTTCGTGTTCGGGCTCAAGGTCGATCTGCAAAAGGCCATGGGCATCGAGCACGCCACCTTCAAAATGGCGATCACCGAACGCGACGGTCGCAGCCTGACCAACGACCGCATCACTGATCCGCGCGTGGGCGGCTACACCTCGTCCCAGGAAGTCTACGGCCGTGGTCAGACCTGGCGTCTGACCCAGTTGTGGTTGAGCAAGGGCTTTCTCGACGACGGTGCGCTGGACATCAAGGTCGGTCGCTTTGGTCCCGGTGAAGACTTCAACAGCTTCCCGTGCGACTTCCAGAGTCTGACCTTCTGTGGCTCCCAGGTCGGTAACTGGGCTGGCGGTATCTGGTACAACTGGCCCGTCAGCCAATTGGCCGGACGGGTCAAATACAGCCTCAATCCTGAAGTGTTCGTGCAGGTCGGTGCCTACAACCAGAACCCCTCGAACCTGGAAGTCGGCAACGGCTTCAAGCTCGATGGCAGCGGCACCAAGGGCACGATTTTCCCGGTGGAACTGGTCTGGTCGCCGAAAGTCCAGGGGCTGCCGGGCGAATACCGGGTCGGTTACTACTACAGCACCGCGAGCGCCAATGATGTGCTCAAGGACGTCAACGGCCAGCCGCAACCGCTGACCGGCGATGCGTTCAAGTCGCACACCAGCAAGTCCGGTTACTGGCTGGTGGCTCAGCAACAGATTACCAGCCATAACGGCGATGCCAGCCGAGGTCTGTCGCTGTTCGCCAACCTGACGCTGCACGACAAGGACACCAACCAGGTCGACAACTTTATTCAGGCGGGGATGGTTTACACCGGACCGTTCGATTCACGGCCCAAGGATGCCATCGGTTTTGGTGTCGCGCGGGTTCACACCAACAGCGACTACCGTGAGCGTGCCGAACTGCAGAATCAGGTCAATGGTGCGACCGACTACAACGACCCGGCGAGTATCCCGCTGCAGCACAGCGAATACAGTTCCGAGGTGTATTACGGCTTTCATGTCACCAATTGGCTGACGGTGCGGCCGAACCTGCAATACGTTCGCTACCCTGGTGGTGTTCGTGAAGTCGATTCGGCGGTGATCGGCGGGATAAAGGTCGAAACCGTGTTCTAACGGCACTTTTTGTGGTGAATTACGCCACGCTTGCCTGCGTGGCGTAGCCGTTTGTCTTCTATATACAGCCGCTCGATTGAATTTCTTGCTATAAACGCACTCCGATAAACGCCTCAAAGCTTGCCGTAGAGCAATTTCAGGGCTTTGTCGGACAAATTCCCTGTCTTTTCAGTTGCTGAGGCTGCAAGTCGGCCTTAGACTGCCGCCCCTCGTAAATTGAGTGCCAGGTGGCGCTTGGAATGTATGGCGCCTTTCCGAGGCCTTGCAGGTCGACCGGAAAGCTCCCTGATTCGCCTTAATGCACGTATTTTTTATAGAGAAATCAATGACAAAGGAAAAGTTGCTGGCCATGCCGGCGGATGACTACATGAATGCCGAGCAACAGGCTTTTTTCACCGAGCTGTTGCAAGCCATGAAAGTGGAAACCCACGAGCGCATCGAACAGAACCGAATCGCCATTGAAAGCCTGGATACCCCGGCGGACCCGGCTGATGCGGCTTCGGTCGAAGAAGAGCGCACCTGGCTGGTTAACGCTATTGATCGTGATCAGCGCATGCTGCCTCAGCTGGAAAGAGCGCTGGAGCGTATCGGCGACGACACCTTCGGCTGGTGCGACGACAGCGGCGAGCCGATCGGCCTGAAACGCCTGCTGATCAGCCCGACCACCAAGTACTGCATCGAAGCTCAAGAGCGTCACGAACAAATCGACAAGCACCAGCGTCAGGCCTGATGCTGTGTGACAGCCAATTAATCATTGGCTGTCGTTAAAGGATCGCAGCCTGCGGCAGCTCCTACGCGGTATTGCATATACTCGTAGAAGCTGCTGCAGGCTGCGATCTTTGCATTTGCTTGCCCTAAACTCGGTGACGTGCACGTCGACGTTAAGGCTGTTCCCGGGATCAAATGATTGTTACCGGTTATGCAAGGAAATTGTGCAAGCCAGCGGCTATTTCCAGAGGGCGGGACTCATTAACATTCCTATATTGTTAGGAAGCTAATGAAAATTTCCGAGGTACTCTCATGCAAAGCAAAGTCGATGTTGCGGTGATGATTGGCAGTGGGGTGCCTGCCGGATTGCGGGCGATGGGGCAAAGCGTGTGCTGGATCGTCTTGCTCAATGGCGAGCAACGTGGCACTGCGTTCTCCAGTCGCGATGAAGCCGAGGAGTGCAAGGCTGCCTGGCTGGCGCAACTGAGCGCCGAAAAGCCCGACAGCCTGCATTAAATCGTTTTCGCTAATGAATCTGCTGAAGTCTCGACCTGTCGATCACGCTTTCAACGCGCCTTCATCAACAGCAAGCTTCAGCGCTTTGGCCGATTCCCGGGCCGCGGCTGCGGCGACGTCCGAAGTCTTGAACCAGCGGTCTTTCTCGACCTGGTGGTAAGTCACAGTGGTCTGCGGCGGTTTGGTGCGCATGACAATGACAGCCTGAAATTCGCCGTCGACTTCTCTGGCTTCGCCCCAAATAAAAAACTCGCCGATATCAAATTCCGTCACGTGCGCCTTCCCCTGGAAATTATTCTGTTGTTTTCAACGCAGCTCGCCGAAGGGGCTGCGTTTCAATGGTCGGGCAGTATGGCAGTTGTTGCTGGCTGGTGGCGCAGTTAAGTCATTGGTGTGACGAAACGACTGCGCCGGCAAACGCAGTACGGTGTGTCAGAGGCTGGCTTCGAGATTTCTTGCGAGGGCGCAGGCTTCGTTGTGGTCACCACGGAAACCTCTTACACGGCCAGTTGCAGTTTCTTTGATATGGAAAAAACGGTTACCCGCCAGAACCACTTGGTAACGCAGCCGAGGACAGTGCTCCAGGTCCACATCAGTTTGACAGGAAGTCGCGCAACGCAAGGCGTGCGGGCCATAGGTGCGGGTGTTGGTGCCCTGGGCAGGGCGGATCAGTGTGTTCATATGAATTCCTTTTCTATGGTTTGCCGACGGTTTCACATCGCTTTAGGTAGTCTAGAAGCGCCTGGCTGCTCTAGAATTGCCCCCACTGGTGGAGGTTCGTGCTCATCTAAAGCAATTTTTTTCTGGCGATATGTCAGAAAAGTGCTTTTTTTAAAGAGTTTTCTCCCTAAAGTTGATAGTCCAGTATTCTCTGGCCGTCAGAAGGGCGATTTCCTTCAACATCTGACGACCGCCAGAGAAGACGGCGAGAGTAGCGTTCCAGTAGTCTTCTCCTGCCCTTCGATGAAGGAGCTTTCTGCTTACTTCACGGTTTCAGCTTGGGTCATTGTTGCGACATTTTCGGTAGGGGCGTTTTTTGCTGCCTGTTTTTTCTGCGGGTAGCGTCATTTTCAGATGTGGGGATGTTTCCTTGGCAGTAAGTAATCTCGATATGCATGCTTTGTTCGTGCTGGGTGATCTGCGCGCAAAGCTGGTTAAACAGTTTCAATCACGTTTCGTTTACATCACCGAGCAGACCGCTGAAGGTATTTACATCGCCGAGATCGATACCGAGTCGGCGCTGGTGGTGGATGACAAACCGCGTCTGGAACTCAAAGTGGGCGATCATTTTCGCGCGGCGGTATTGCCGAGTCGCGAAGGTGGCAAATTCGATATCAAGTTTCGCGAGATCAAACTGACGGTCTACGGCCTCGGTGATTACGCGTTCGTGACCACGGCAGACGGTCAGGCGATTCTGTTCAAGGAAGGGCATAGCGTGGTGACGGTGTTTGCCGCTCACGAGCAGTTACAGGAAGGCCTGACCAAAACCTTGAAAGCAGTGACCGGTAAAGCCGCCAAATGGCGCAAAGGCGAACTCACGACGTTCAAGGCCAGCGAGTAAATGAGCCTGTCCCGGGCTGACTTCCATGAGCAGAACCTCGAAAGTGCTCGCGTGCTAGCCCAGAGCCTGTTCGCTCGGAAGGCTGTTCTGCAGGGCGCCTGGCTAGGCTGGGTGGCATCACAGATCTATACCTTGCGTCCGGCCGAGTACGCCAGCATGGTGCGAAGGGAGTTGCAGCGCTTGCAGGACTCTTCTGAAAATTGATCGTTGGACCTCGAATGCAGAAACCTCTACTACAGTCAGTTGACTGAAGTATTCGCGGGTGCGCGGCCTTTGTGCGCAAAGCCGTTCTGCCATTGCTGTGAACAGCACGAGGTGCAAAGCATGAAAGGGTTTCGACTGTTGCTGGCCAGTGCGCTGACCACTATGGGTCTGCTGGCATCGCCCGTGGCCGTTACGGCCGCTCCGGCCCCGATCCACTTCGCCGACCTGAACTGGGAAAGCGGCAGCCTGATCACCGACATTTTGCGGATCATTGTCGAGAAGGGCTACGGCCTGCCGACCGATACCTTGCCGGGGACGACGATCACCCTGGAAACCGCGCTGGCCAACAATGACATTCAAGTCATTGGCGAAGAGTGGGCCGGCCGTAGTCCGGTCTGGGTCAAGGCCGAGGCGGAAGGCAAAGTGGCAAGCCTCGGCGATACGGTCAAAGGCGCAACCGAAGGCTGGTGGGTGCCGGAGTACGTGATCAAGGGCGATCCGGCCAAAGGCATCAAGCCCCTGGCGCCGGACTTGCGCAGCGTGTCGGACCTGCCGCGTTACAAGGATGTCTTCAGCGATCCGGAAAGCCCGGGTAAAGGCCGCTTTCTCAACAGCCCGATCGGCTGGACCTCGGAAGTGGTCAACAAACAGAAGCTCAAGGCCTATGGCCTGACGGACAGTTACGTGAATTTTCGCAGCGGTTCTGGCGCGGCGCTGGACGCAGAAATCACTTCGTCCATTCGCCGTGGCAAGCCGGTGCTGTTTTATTACTGGTCGCCAACTCCGTTGCTCGGACGCTTCAAGCTGATTCAGCTGGAAGAACCGCCGTTCGATGCCGAGGCCTGGAAGACCCTGACCGAGGCCGATAATCCCAATCCGAAACCGACACGCTCATTGGCCTCCAAACTGTCGATTGGGGTGTCCGCGCCTTTTCAGAAACAGTATCCGCAGTTGACGGAATTTTTCCGCAAGGTCGATCTGCCTATCGGACCGTTGAACAAGGCCCTGGCCGAAATGAGCGAAAGCCACACGCCGCCGCGCCAGGCTGCCGAAGCCTTTATGAAGGCGCATCCGGAGGTCTGGCGGGCATGGCTGCCTGCGGAGGTGGCAGGCAAGGTGTCTGCCAGTCTGTAGCGCAGCCAGTCGATAGTTCGGGCGAACCTCATGAGGTGTGACTTCAACATTGCCGTGGAACAAAGCGCGGACAAAAACTCTGGTCTAGGCTGTGGTTTCTGCTATCGACTCAAGGAACCCCGCTTATGACGTTTGTGCTCGCTCAATGGATTGTCGCCGCGTTTGTGCTGATCAGCCTGATCCATCTGTACTGGGCGCTCGGTGGCCAGTGGGCGAGTGACGCGGTGGTGCCGCAGGTACAAGATGGCGCGGGCGAAGGGCTGCGCCCGGCCTTCAAGCCTTCTACCCTGGCAACCCTGGCGGTGGCGCTAGGGTTGTTGCTGATAGCCTTGATGGTGAGCCTGCGGGTCGGCCTGTTTGTGCCGGCAGTCGGGCACTGGTCGCTGCAATGGCTGATCAGTGCGATTGCCTTATTGATGTTTGCCCGTGCGATCGGTGATTCAAACCTTGTCGGCTTTTTCAAGGAGCAGGCCGGGTCGAAGTTTGCGCGCCTCGACACCTGGGCCTATTCACCGTTGTGCGTGGTGCTGGGGGCGGGGTTGTTGGCAGTTGCGTGGACTTGAGGCGACTGGGCTATCGCCTTCGCGTTAGATCTTCAGTGAACACAACACTTGTGTACACCGGGATCCAGTCTGGGAGCGAGCTTGCTCGCGAAGAGGCCTTCCCATTCACCACAACCCTTTGCAATCAACGGCCAGTTTCAGTCCGCCGACTGCTGACCTCGGCCGGCACATCATCCCCGGCCATGCGCTTGCGGAACAACGCAGCGCGTGCCAGCAGCAGGGTGGTCACCGGCATGGTGATCGACAGCAGTATCGGGATCAGCCAGGCATGCAACACCGGGCTGGATGTGAGTGCCGAGAAATAGACGATCGACGCCAGCGCCACGCACCAGGCACCCAGTGTAGACGCCAGGGCCGGCGGGTGCATGCGCCGGAAGTAGTCCTTCAAACGCAGCAAGCCGATGGCGCCAATCAACGCGAACAGACTGCTGACCACCAGCAGGATCGCCACCGGGATCTCGACCCACAGAGACAATTGGCCAAGCTCATTCATTCGATCACCTCGCCACGCAGCAGGAATTTCGCCAGGGCAAATGAGCCGACGAAGCCGAACAGCGCGATTAGCAGCGCCGCTTCAAAGTAGGTATCACTGGCATAGCGGATCCCCAGCACGAGCATCATCAGCATGGCGAGGATATACAGGTAATCCAGCGCCAGAACCCGGTCCTGTGCCGACGGGCCTTTGAACAGGCGGATCAGCGTCAGCAGCATTGCCAGCGAGAACATGAACAGGCTGAACAGTACCGCGTTCGAGAGCAGGGCGCTCATTCGAAGATCTCCATCAAGGGGCGCTCATAAGTCGCCTTGAAGTACTGGATGAATTGCGCTTCGTCATCCAGATCGAACACATGCAGCAGCAGAATGCTGCGATCCAGCGCCAGTTCCGACCAGACCGTGCCGGGAGTCACTGTAGCGATCATCGACAGCGCCGCGAGGCCGTTGGCGTCACGCAAGTCCAGCGGCACTTTGATGAATTGCGAACGTGGTGGCCGCCGACCGGCGTTCAACACGCCCCAGGCGACCACGAGGTTGGATGCCAGCACGTCATACCCGACCCGGAAGAACAGGCGCAGGATCACGCCGGGTCGACGAATACGGATCGGCAGCGGTCGCAGCTTGCGCATCATCAACGGCGCGCAGAAACCCAATATAGCGCCGAGCAGCAGGTTGCCGGGGCTGATGGACAGGTTCAGCACCAGCCACAGCACCCAAAGTGCCAACGACAGCCAAGGGGCGGGGAACAGACGCTTCATGGTTGCACCTCCTGCATCGCAGCCTTGGCTTCGGGGCTCGGTACGGCGCGGGTGCCGAGTACCGCCATCACGTATTGCTGCGGGTTGTTCAAGGTGTCGGCGGCCGCCTGGGTGTAGCGCATCAGCGGTTCGGCCTTGAAGGTCAGCACAATGCTCAAGGCCAACAGGGCAAAAATCGGTACGCATTCCAGCCGTCGCAGCACCGGTGATGGGCGCTCTGCCGGCGTCCAGAAGCGCTGGATGCCCAAGCGCGAGAAGGCGATCAAGGAGGCCAGCCCGGACAGAATCAACAGCGCCAGCAGGCTCCACGCCGCGTTCGATATCGGCTGCTCACCCGAGGCACCGAGGCCCAGCGGATTGAGCAGGGCATTGAGTAGGCTGAGCTTGCCGATAAACCCGGAAAGCGGCGGCATGCCAATGATCAGCAGCGCGCAGGCAATGAAGCTCAAGCCAAGGAACGCCATGGTCCAGGGAATCACCTGACCGACTACGGCTTTCTGGTCGTCGTCGAGGTTGATGCCCTTGGTTGGCTGGGTGGATTCCAGCGGTCTTGGCAGCGCTTCGATTTCATCGTCCAGCGGCATCTCGATGGCCGTGCGCGAGCGTTCGATCAGTTCTGCCAGCAGGAACAGCGCGCTCAGCGCCAGGGTCGAGCTGACCATATAAAACAGTGCGGCACCCATCAGGTTCGGCTGGGCGAAACTGATGGCTGACAGCAGGATGCCTGCCGACACCAGAATGCTCAGGCTGGCCATGCGTTCCAGCCGCTGCGTGGCCAGGATCGCCAGCGCGGCGCAGACAATCGTCGCCATGCCACCGTAGGTCAGCCAGTCGCCGCCAAAATACGCCGAAGCGCCGGCCTGGCCAGAGAACAGCAGGGTCCACAGGCGCAGTAAGGTGTAGACCCCGACCTTGGTCATGATTGCGAACATCGCCGCCACCGGCGCGCTGGCCGAGGAGTAGGCCGGTGCCAGCCAGAAGTTCAGCGGCCACATTCCGGCCTTGGCCAGGAACGCCACGGCCAGAATCGCCGCGCCGGCATGCAGCAAGCCGCGATCGGCTTCCGGCACCAACGGGATTTTCAGTGCCAGGTCGGCCATGTTCAGGGTGCCGGTGACACCATAGATCAGCGCCGCGCCAATCAGGAACAGCGACGAGGCCAGCAGGTTGATCGAAATGTAATGCAGGCCCGACGATACCCGGGCGCGACCTGAACCGTGCAGCATCAAACCATAAGACGCCGCCAACAGGACTTCGAAAAACACGAAGAGGTTGAACAGGTCGGCGGTCAGGAAGGCCCCGTAGAGGCCCATCAGTTGAATCTGGAACAACGCGTGGAAGCTTGCGCCGGCGCGGTCCCAGCGGGCCATGGCGAACACCAGAGCGCTGACGCCGATGATCCCGGTCAGCACCAGCATCAACGCCGACAGGCGATCGACCACCAGCACAATACCGAACGGTGCCTGCCAGTTACCCGGCAGGTACACGCCGATGGAGCCGGGCACGCCTTGCGCTTGAGTCCACTGCAGCAACAGCACGGAAATGCCCAGCCCCAGCAGGCTGGAGAACAGGTTGATCCGGGCTTTGAGCGGGCGGTGTTTTTCGCCGAGCATCAGCATCAGGGCCGCCGTCAGCAACGGCAGCAGAATCGGTGCAGCAATCAGATGGGGCATCCAGCTCATTCTTTAGGCTCCCGGCCATCGACATGGTCGGTGCCGGTCAGGCCCCGGGACGCCAGCAGCACCACCAGAAACAATGCGGTCATGGCGAAGCTGATGACGATGGCGGTGAGTACCAGCGCCTGGGGCAGCGGGTCGGTGTAGTGCAGCAGGTCTTGCGGCACGCCGTCCTTGATGATCGGCTCTTTGCCGATGAACAGGCTGCCCATGCTGAAGATGAACAGGTTCACCCCGTAAGACAACAGGCACAGGCCCATCACCACCTGAAAGGTCCGTGGACGCAGCACCAGCCAGACCCCGGAGGCCGCCAGTACGCCAATGGCAATTGCGATGACTTCTTCCATCAGGCAGCTCCTGGCTTGGCAATGGGTTTAGGCTGGCTGCTCGGCTTGTGACCACGCACCGATTGGTGCGCGAGGGCCGTCAGGATCAGCAGCGTCGAGCCCACCACCACGGCGTATACGCCAATGTCGAAGAACAGCGCACTGGCGATATGAATGTCGCCCAGCAGCGGCAGCTCGACGTGCCAGGTGTGGGTGGTCAGGAACGGATAACCGGCGACCATCGCACCGAGCCCGGTGAGCGTGGCGAACAGCAGCCCGGTGCCCATCCAGCGCACCGGCCGCAGACTCATCTGCGCCTCGACCCACTGAGTGCCGGCGACCATGTATTGCAGGATGAACGCTACCGACATCACCAGGCCCGCGACAAAACCGCCGCCGGGTTGATTGTGGCCACGCATGAACAGGTAGAACGACACCACCACTGCAATCGGCAGCAACAGCCGCACCAGCACCGCCGGCACCATCATGAAGCCCAGCGCGGTATCGCTGGCGTGACGCGGGTTGACCAGGTCGGTGACCACGTCCGGCGCCAGCAGGCGCTGTTGTGCCGGCAGTTGCATGCTTTCCTTCGGTGGACGGAAGCGTCGCAGCAGGGCGAACACGGCCAGCGCCACGGCCACCAGCACGGTGATTTCACCGAGGGTGTCGAAATTCCGGAAGTCCACCAGCATGACGTTCACCACGTTGCTGCCGCCACCTTCAGGCAGCGCGCGGCTGAGGTAGAACGAGGAAATATTATTCGGCGTCTGGCGGGTCAGCATGGCGTAGGCGAGCAGCGCCATACCGATGCCGACCGCACTCGACAGCAGCAAGTCGCGCAGACGGCGAACCCGTGCTTTCGGCACGCTGCCGGGCAGCGGCGAGACCTCTTCGATCCGCCTCGGTAGCCAGCGCAGGCCAAGCAGGATCAACACCGTGGTCACCACTTCGACCACCAGTTGCGTCAGGGCCAGGTCCGGCGCCGAGAACCAGACGAAGGTGATGCACGTCATCATGCCGCAGACGCTGACCATGGTCAGGGCCGCGAGCCGGTGATACTTGGCTTGCCAGGCGGCGCCCAGCGCGCAGGCAATCGCCAGCAGCCAAAGGGTGACGAAGACGATCGAACCCGAGATCTTCGGCCGGTCGCCCCAGCTGATGCCGCTGTGAAGCATTGGAATCAAACCGGCCAGCACCGCCACCAGCACCAGCAGGAACAGCTGGGTTTGCAGGCGCCTGGTGCTGATCCGCCGCTCAAGACGCCGGGCCAGACGCATCATCACCACCAGGCTGCGTTCGAACAGGCGCTTGCCGTTGAGGCGGCCGATGATCGGCGGGTATTTGAAACGCCCGCGTTTGAGCTGGTTGCGCAGCAGCAGGTACACAACAATACCGGCGGACATGGCGATCAGGCTCATGATCATCGGCGCGTTCCAGCCGTGCCAGATCGCCAGGCTGTATTCGGGCAAGGTTCCGCCAACCACTGGCAGGGCAGCCGCAGCGAGCAATGGACCGACCACCTGAGCCGGAAACATCCCCACCACCAGGCAGGTGAACACCAGCAACTCCACCGGCGCACGCATCCAGCGTGGCGGTTCGTGCGGGGTGTGCGGCAGGTCGGTGGCGGTCGGGCCGAAGAACACGTCCACCGTGAAGCGCAGGGAGTAGGCGACGCTGAAGGTGCCGGCGATGGTCGCGATGATCGGGAGGCTCGTCTCGATCCAGGCGCTAGCATTGATGAACACGGTTTCGGCGAAGAACATTTCTTTCGAGAGAAAACCGTTGAGCAAAGGAACACCGGCCATGGAGGCGCTGGCGACCATCGCCAGGGTGGCAGTGAACGGAATCAGTTTGATCAGGCCGCTGAGCTTGCGGATATCGCGGGTGCCGCTTTCGTGGTCGATGATCCCAGCGGCCATGAACAGCGAGGCCTTGAAGGTCGCGTGGTTGAGAATATGGAACACCGCCGCGACCGCTGCCAGCGGGCTGTTCAGGCCCAACAGCAGAGTGATCAGGCCCAGATGGCTGATGGTCGAGTAGGCCAGCAGGCCCTTGAGGTCATTCTGGAACATCGCGCAGTACGCGCCGAGCAACAACGTACAGGCGCCGGCCCCGCTGACGATATAGAACCATTCTTCGCTGCCGGACAGCGACGGCCACAGCCGTGCCAAAAGGAAAACCCCGGCCTTGACCATGGTCGCCGAGTGCAGGTACGCCGAGACCGGTGTCGGGGCAGCCATGGCGTGGGGAAGCCAGAAGTGGAAGGGGAATTGGGCGCTTTTGCTCAAAGCACCGATCAGGATCAGGGGCAGCAGGATGGGGTACAGCGCATGGGCGCGAATCAGATCGCCGGCGGCCAGGACCTTGTCCAGGTCATAGCTGCCCACGACATGGCCGAGCAGCATCACCCCCGCCAGCAGGCACAAACCGCCGGCACCGGTCACCATCAGCGCCATGTAGGCGCCACGGCGAGCATCGGCGCGGTGGTGCCAATAGCCGATCAACAGGAACGAGAAGAGGCTGGTCAGCTCCCAGAAAAACACCATCTGAATCAGGTTGCCCGAGATCACCAGCCCGAGCATGGCGCCCATGAACGCCAGGAAAAACGCAAAGAAGCGCGGCACCGGGTCATCCGGCGACATGTAGTAGCGTGCATACAGCGACACCAGCGTGCCGATGCCCAGCACCAGCATCGAGAACAGCCAGGCGAAACCGTCCATGCGCAGGACGAAATTCAAACCCAGGCTCGGCAGCCAGAAGAATTCTTCGCGAATCACGCCGCCATGGGCGATTTGCGGATACAGCAAGGCCACCTGGACGGTGCCGATCAAAGCGACCAGACCAGCCAGTATCGATTCAGTGTTACGCGCGTTGTGCGGCAGCAAGGCCGCCAGACAGCTGCCAATGAAAGGCAGAAGCAGTAGAACTATCAGGGACATAGGCTTCTAATCTGCGGAAGTTTATGAAGGATCATACGTGCCGAGCCCCGGATCACCAACTGCCAAGCTGTGGCAGGATCCTACAAGGTAGGCTGAAAAGGCCTGATTCACATTGTTTCGAAGGGCTGTATTCGACCGCTCGGACGCCATCGCGAGCAGGCTCGCTCCCACAGGGGTATACATCTAATGTGGGAGCGAGCCTGCTCGCGATAGCTATTTTTCAAGCGCCGCAGATTTCACGTCTTAACCTTGTGCTTCCTGTTCCAACTCTTCTTCAGTCGCAGCAACCTTACCCTTGGTCTTCAACTCACTAACAATCACCGCCGCGACAATCAACCCCGCGCCGAACAGCGCCAGCCCCGGCAGCCGTTCACCCGCGAGGCGCCCGGCGATGCCGGCCCAGACCGGTTCGCCGGCATAGATCAGTGTCGCGCGGGTCGGTGAAACGCTTTTCTGCGCCCAGTTCATCGCCACCTGAATCGCCGCGCTGGCGGCGCCCAGGCCCACCGCGCTGGCCAGCAGCAACCAGGAGAAACCGGGAAGCGTTTCCTGAGTTGGCACAATCATCAAAAACGCTAGCACCGAAGTGGTCGCCAGTTGTACCACAGTGACCCGCCGCACATCGACCCGGCCTGCGTAAGTGCCGATCAGAATGATTTCGGCGGCGATGGCGACGGTGCTGATCAGCGTAGCGATTTCCCCCGGGCTGAAATTCAGCGACGCCCCGCTCGGGCCGGAGAGCAGCATCAACCCGGCAAACGCCAACATGATGCCAATGCTCGGCATCAACCCTGGCCGACGTCCCAGAACCAGCCATTGCAGCAAGGGCACGAACGGCACGTAAAGCGCGGTGATGAACGCGGACTGGCTGCTGAGGATAGTCTGCAAGCCGACGGTTTGCAGGCCGTAGCCGAGCGTGATTGCCACGCCAATGAACACACCGGCCTTGAGTTCGAACAGGGTCAGCTCACGCAGGCTGCGCCAGGAGAACAGCGCGACGATGCTCGCGGCGGCGGCAAAGCGCAGGCCAACGAAAAACATCGGCCCGCTGACTGTCATCGCGTTCTGCACCAGCAGGAACGTCCCACCCCAAATCATAGTGATCAGCACCAGCGCGCATTCAGCTTTGCTGAACCGTGAGAAAAAGGAAGAGGGCTTGGAAGTATTCACCGACGTCATGGCCTTGCGCACTACCTGAGGGGGACGCACAATGCGCCCGAAGTTGGGCAGTATACTGCGCAAACCCACCATGTGAGCAATATAGTGCACAAAGATATCAGCCAGCGCGCCTCCGTCCTCCAACACGTCAGCCAGAACGTCCGCCGCCTGCGGCATGCCGCAGAGCTGAGCCAGACCGCGCTGGCGGAAAAATCCGGGGTCAGCCGACGGATGCTGGTGGCCATCGAGGCCGGTGAGAAGAATGTCAGCCTGACCACCCTCGATCGGGTGGCCGAAGCGTTGGACGCGGCCTTCAGCGACTTGATCCAGGCCCCCGAGGTGCGTGACCCGAGTCGCATCAACGAATTGGCGTGGGCCGGTTTGATCCCCGGCAGTAAAGCGGTATTGCTGGCCAAGGCCAATGCCTGCCGAGAAGTCGAACTCTGGGAATGGCGGCTGGAGCCGGGCGAGCAATATCTTTCGGAGCCCGATGCCGATGGCTGGAGTGAACAGCTGTATGTCTTCGAAGGCAGCCTGACGCTGGTGCTGGGGGACGAGGAACGCATCCTTTCGACGGGTGAGTTCGTCAGCTTCGCCAGTAACCGGCCCCACGCCTATCGCAACGACGGAGCGGTGGCGACGCGATTCGTGCGTAATGTGGTGATCTGAAACGGTTGAGTGGGTAACAGCGGTTGAACCTTTCGGCGATTGACTGCGCAGCGGTCACTGATACATTTCAGGCAAACACGGACCGGTGAGAACCGCATGAGCGAAACCCCAGGCGGACAGTCAACAAACGCTATCCGCAACGCTGACATCCTGATTGTTGGCGGTGGCCTGAGCGGCACACTGCTGGCCGCGCAGTTGATGCGCTTGCCCGGCAAGCGTCAGGTGCTGGTGATCGAACCTCGTGCTGAGTTGGGGCGGGGCGAAGCCTATAGCGCGGTTGAGTTGGGCCACACGTTGAACGGTAATGCGGCGCGGATGAGTGTTGACCCCGACAACGCCGATGACCTGACCCAATGGCTGACGGCATTTATTGCGAACGGCGGTTGGCCCGAGTCGTACCAGCAGTCGGTGCCGGTCGCCGAGTTGTTCCCGCCTCGAGGGATGTTCGGTCTGTATGTGCAGCAACGTCTGGCTGAAGCCCAGGCCGTCGGCGCGCTCTATGGCTCAAGCGTCGAGCATGTGCGCGGTGAAGTGGTCGACCTGCAAATCGAAGAACACACCACGCTGCTGACGTTGAGCGACGGCACGCGGTTGCGCGGTACTTTTGCGGTGTTGGCGACCGGCTTGTTCCCGGCCGCGCGAACCCCGCAAACCGAATCCAGCGGCTTGAACGCCGCTGCCGTGGACCCTTGGGATGTGGCGGCAATGACGCAGCTTGATCCGCACTGCACAGTGCTGATCATCGGCTCGGGCCTGACCATGGTCGATGCCGTGGTGTCGCTGGAGCAGGCCGGGCATCGCGGGCCAATCGAAGTGTTTTCCCGTCACGGCTTGCTGCCCCATGTGCGGCGTCAGCCACCGGCGTGGGCAGACTTTCTGGCCGAAGATCCTGACATTCGCACCCCGCGTCAGCTGATGCATGAACTGCGACGCCAATGCCGTGCAGCGATGGCGGACGGTATCGACTGGCAGGCGCCGCTGGACACCGTGCGCGCCCATATCGGGCGGCTGTGGAGCCAGGCGACGGACGTGCAGCGCCGACAGTTCGTGCGTCATGTGCGGCCGTGGTGGGAAAGCCACCATCATAGATCACCACCCTTGAGCGCCGAATTGGTGGCGCGTTTGCACCAGGAAGGCCGGCTGCGGATTCAGGCGGCTTCGTTCAAAGGTCTGGCCCCCTCGGCAGAGGGGCGGGTGGGCATTCGCATTCGTCGTCGTGGGGAGCCTGAAGTGACGGTGGTGAGTGGCGATGCACTGATCAACTCCAGCGGCATCGAATACGACTGGCGCCGGGTCGCCCGGCCGCTACCGCAGCAGCTGTTGGCCCGCGGATTGATTCGTCCGGGGCCATTGGCGTTGGGCATCGCGGCCGATGCGGGTGGCGCAGTGCTGGATGCCGAAGGGCAGGTGTCGAACCGCTTGTTCGCCATGGGACCGCCCCTGCGCGGGATGTGGTGGGAGAGCACGGCGGTGACTGACGTGGCGAGTCAGGCCAAGGCGTTGGCGCAGCGATTGGTGCGCTGAGCAGGAGCGGTGCTGCGGTCAGACCTCCCTGATATTGACCCAGCGCTGTTCCCGCGCCGCCAGCCGAATCGCCGCCGCCAAGCGTTCCACTTCAAAGGCCTCCTCGAAATCAGTGCCGTCCTGGCCTTGCCCGGCCAAGGCCATGATCAGCTCATGCACTTCCAGCGTCTTCAACTCGTTGTATCCCAGTTGATGTCCCGGTGCAGGACTGAAAGCCGCGTAGCCGGGCAGGTTCGGCCCGGCCAGCATACGCTGGAAACCGTCCTGGCCGACGCGGCACAGGCGTAACTCATTCAAGCGTTCCTGATCGAACGCCAGGGTGCCTCGGGTGCCGCTGATCTCGAAGCTCAGGTGATTCTTGTAGCCGTGCTTGAGCCAACTGCTGCTGAAGGTGCCACGAGCGCCGCTGGCGAAGCGCAGCAGGGCGTGGGCCTGATCGTCGACGGCAATGCTGCGTTGTTCCTGGCTACCCGCCGTGGCTGGGCGCTGGCGATGCACCGTCTGGGTATCGGCGCACACGGCCTCGACATCGCCGAGCAGATGGCGTGCCATGGCCAGCAAGTGACTGCCCAGATCCGCCAGCGCGCCGCCGGCATGCCCGGCTTCACAGCGCCACGACCAGGGCGAACTCGGGTCAGCCATGAAGTCTTCGCTGAATTCGCCTTGAAAGCTGATGATCTCGCCGAGTTCACCGTTCGAAATCAACTCGCGAGCCAGACTGATGATCGGGTTGTGCTGGTAGTTGTAACCCACACGGGTGACCACGCCGGCTGCTTTGGCCGCCTGCTGCATGGCATTGGCCTGCTCGAGGCTGACGGCCAGAGGCTTTTCGCAGTACACCGGTTTTCCGGCGGCGATGGCGGCCATGGCCATCGGGTAGTGAAGATGGTTGGGGGTGGTGATGGCGATCAGGTTGACTTTGGGATCGTCGATCAACGACTGCCAGTCAGTGTGAGCCTGCTCGAAGCCCCAGGCATTGGCGCACACGTGTGCGCGAGCAGGATCGGCGTCGGCAAGGGCGGCGAGGCGAAGCGTGAAGGGCAGTTCGAATGCCGCACTGACGTTGCGAAAGGCCAGGGCGTGAGCACGGCCCATGAAGCCTGTGCCGATAAGTCCGATTCCGAGTTCGCGCATAACAGGGTCCTTTGGATTATTGTTTTCAGGATGCCTAGTTATGGAATAAATATTCCCTAAATGCAAATAATAGAATTAAAATTCAGTAATCGTGAGGCGACCTTTCCCCTGTAGCAGCTGCCGAGCCTGCGAGGCTGCGTTCGGCCGCGAAGCGGTCGTAAAATCAGGCAACGCGTTCCATAAGGCAAACCGCGTATGCCGGGTTTGCGAGGACTGCGTCCTCGAGCGCAGCCTCGCAGGCTCGGCAGCTGCTACGGGAGCAGTCATACCTATGCCGTAGGAGGCAGAGAATCAGGACAGGAACCCACCGTCCACATTCAACGAAACCCCTGTCGTATAGCTCGACGCATCACTCGCCAGATACAACACTGCGCCGGCCATTTCGCTCGGCTCAGCCACACGCTTGAGTGGGATTTGCTGCAACGCGGTCTTCAGAATCGCGTCGTTTTTCACCAGTGCCGAGGCGAACTTGGTGTCGGTCAGGCCTGGCAGCAGGGCGTTGCAGCGGATACCGAACTGCGCGCATTCCTTGGCGAACACTTTGGTCATGTTGATCACCGCCGCCTTGGTCACCGAGTAGATGCCCTGGAAGATGCCCGGTGAAATGCCATTGATCGATGCGACGTTGATGATGCTGCCACCACCGTGCTCGCGCATCAGCTTGCCGGCTTCCACCGACATGAAGAAGTAGCCGCGAATGTTCACGTCGACGGTTTTCTGGAAGGCGCTGAGGTCGGTGTCCAGTACGTTGCAGAACTGTGGGTTGGTCGCGGCGTTATTGACCAGGATGTCCAGACGACCGAATTGTTCGCGGATGCCGGCGAACACTTGAGTGATCTGTTCCATCTCACCGATGTGGCAGGCGATCGCAGTCGCTTTACCGCCCTCGGCGATGATTGCGTCGGCAACATGCTGACAGCCGTCGAGTTTGCGGCTCGACACGATCACATGAGCGCCTTGTTGGGCGAGCAGTTTGGCGATGGCTTCACCGATGCCACGGCTGGCGCCGGAGACGAAAGCGATTTTACCGTCGAGGTCGAACAACTGAGTCTTGGACATGGTTTTTCCTTGTGAGGGGCGTGGCGCCAGGTGCGCGATCAGAGGCTGGATTTCTGGATGACTTGCAGGCTCATCTGCTCAAGCAGTTTGTTCATGTGAATGAACTGCGCGAAGCGTTTGTCCTGGGTCTGGCCATGGAAGAAACGGTAGTAGATCTGCTGCACGATACCGGCCAGGCGGAACAGCCCGTAGGTGTAGTAGAAGTCGAAGTTGTCGATCCGGATTCCCGAGCGTTCGGCGTAGTAGTCGACAAACTCGCGACGGGTCAGCATGCCGGGGGCGTGGCTCGGTTGACGGCGCATCAGTTGCACCGGTGCCGGGTCGCCGGCTTCGATCCAGTAGGCGAGGGTGTTGCCCAGGTCCATCAGCGGATCGCCGAGGGTGGTCAGTTCCCAATCCAGTACGCCGATGATCTGCATCGGGTTGTTCGGGTCGAGGATCACGTTGTCGAAACGGTAGTCGTTGTGAACGATGCTCGACGTCAGGTGGTCGGCCGGCATCTTGTCGTTGAGCCAGTCTTTCACGGCTTGCCAGCTCGGCGCATCGGGGGTCAGGGCTTTTTCGTAACGATCGCTCCAGCCACGAATCTGCCGTGCGACATAACCTTCTGGCTTGCCCAGGTCGGCCAGGCCACAAGCCTGGTAATCGACGCGGTGCAGCTCGACGAATTTGTCGATGAAGCTCTTGCACAAGGCTTCGGTTTTAGCCGCGTCGAGGCCCAGTTCCGGCGGTAGATCAGAGCGCAGGATGATCCCGTTGACCCGTTCCATCACATAGAACTCGGCGCCGATCACCGACTCATCGGTGCAGTGCACGTAGGCCTTCGGGCAGTACGGGAAGCCGTCCTTGAGCTGGTTGAGAATGCGAAATTCACGGCCCATGTCGTGGGCGGATTTGGCCTTGTGGCCAAACGGCGGCCGACGTAGCACAAACTCCTGCTCGGGGTATTCCAGCAGGTAAGTCAGGTTTGAAGCGCCACCGGGGAACTGGCTGATCTGCGGCAATCCGCTAAGGCCGGGAATGTGCGCCTTGAGGTACGGATCGATCAGGCTGGCATCGAGTTCTTCGCCAGAGCGGATACGGGTGGACTGGTCAGTAAGCGCCATACTTATCCCTTCTGCTTATTTTGGAGGCCAGACATCATTGGCTAATCTAATGGCGCGCCGGGGGCGTCACAAGCGCGGCAAGGTCTTATAGGTTAGCGTGTTGCTGGATAATCAGCGTTCCTGATGTGCGAGAACAGGCTTGGCGGACTATGGTTCAGAGGAGCACCGCTTCCAGGAAGGAGATTCGACATGGGCTGTCCGCAAGTGTGCGCCACCGCGACCCTGCAATGCAGTTTCGGTGCGGCGCCAGCCGTACTCAACGTACTGCCGGTGAACCGCACGCTGACCGGGGGCATGCCGGCGGCGAACATCATGGATCACATTCCGCTGCTCAACATCATGCCGTTTGGTACGTGCATGAGCCCGGCCAATCCGATGGTCGCAGCGGCCACCGCCGCCGCCCTTGGGGTGCTGACGCCGATGCCGTGCATTCCGGCCACCGCCGCCCCGTGGATGCCCGGAGCGCCGACCCTGTTGTTGGGGGGAATGCCTGCCCTCGATGCCAACTGCAGCTTGATGTGCAACTGGGGCGGGGTGATCAAGATCGCGATGCCGGGGCAGATGCAGATGCTTATCCCCTGATTCGACTCAGATCGAATGTGGGAAGGGCCGGGCGACGTTCGCTTGCTCCGGGCGGCGATCCGACGAAGGCGGTGTTTCAGTCACCATTGATGCTGGATGTGCCGGCCTCTTCGCGAGCAGGCTCGCTCCCACAGGGGATCTCCATTGAACACAGCAGTTGTGTACGACGGCGATCAAAATGTGGGAGCGAGCCTGCTCGCGAAGGGGCCATCACATTCAATACAAGGCGTTAGGCTTGTGTCGGATCGGCCCAGCGTCGATACCACCAGCGCATTCGCGAGATCGGCTTGCCCTCGGCATCCAGCGGTCGTCCATCGCTGGCAAAGGCTTGCTCCGGTTCAAGCAACTGACCATTGAGGTAGCGGGCGTTGACGGCGGGTTTGCCGTTAGGGTGAAAACGCTGGTAAACCCCTTCACGTACGCCGTCGCGGTAACACTCCACTTCAGCCACTTGCCCATCGGGAAAATAGTTGCTTGCGTCGCCATGCAGCAGGCCTCGGCGATACGTGGCTTTGCGTTGCAGCCAACCCTGAGGGGCATAAAACGTCGCGACGCCCTGTAGCTTGTCGTGCACAAAAGGCATCTGTGCCGACAGCTTGCCGTTGGGGTGATACAGCAGGCTCATCCCTTGCAGTTCGCCCTGGCTGTAATTCAAGGCTGCCTGGGGCTTTCCGGCTTCCTTGATGTGCAGCGGGCCTTCCAGTTGGCCGTCGAGCATTCGTCCGTTGAGCTGGCTGTCACCGCGTTCCAGTTCCAGTTTGTCTGATGACACCTCTGTCACTCCTCAATTGACCTTCACCAGTCCGCCCTTGATGGTCAGCATGCCGCCGCCGTCCACGGTCTGCTCGGCACCGCCCTTGTTCATCAGGCTGACCCCGGCGTCGTTGGTCAGCGTGGTGCCAGCCTTGTTGGTCAGTTCCGTACCCGCCTGGTTGCTCAGGGCGGTGCCGGCCTTCTGACTGATCGAGGTGCTCGCCTGGGCCGCCAGATCGGCGCCGCTCTTGATCGCGAAACTGCCGCCGCTTTGCAGCGTGAGGGTGCCGGTCACCTTGATGGTCAGGTTGCCGTCCACCGTCAGGCTGTAATCTCCGGTGACCTTGTGTTCGTAGTTGCCGCCAGTGCTGTGGGTCTGATTGGCGCCGACCTTCACCGTGCGGCTGTCCTTCACATCCAGGCTGTCGCTGCCGGTCTGGATGGTGACGCTGCGTTTGCCTTTCTCCAGGGTCACGGTTTCGTCGCCTTCCTTCACCGTACGGGTGCGGGCGTTTTTCACCGTCAGGGTTTCGTCGTGGCCGACGGTGGCAGTGGTGTCGTTGAGCACATTGATTTTGAAGTCCTTCTGCGCCTGCAAAAAAACCTCTTCGGCGTCCTTCTTGTCCTCGAAACGCAACTCGTTGAAACCGCCGCCGCCCTTGGACGAGTTGGTCTTGATCCCGGATTGGGTCTGATTCGCCGGCAGGGCATAGGGTAGGGCGTTGTCGCCGTTATAGACGCAACCAGTGACCAGTGGCCGGTCCGGGTCGCCATCGATAAAGGTCACGATCACCTCTTGGTCAATGCGTGGTACGAACTGCATGCCGAAGCCTTTGCCGCTCCAGGGCAACACCACCCGCACCCAGCAAGAGCTGGTTTCGTTGTTTTTACCTTCGCGGTCCCAGGGGAACTGGATCTTGATTCGTCCGTATTGGTCGGTCCAGATTTCCTCACCGGATTTGCCCACCACCAGCGCCGTTTGGGTGTGCATCCGCGGTTTGGGTGTGAGCCGCGCCGGACGATAAGGTGTGGCTTTGGGAATGGCTTCGAAGCGATTGCGGTAGCTGTCGTGGCTGGCCTCGTGTGTGACCGCTGTTACCACCCAATCGATATTCAGTGACGCGTCATCGTGGCCGGCTAACGTAAACCAGTGCCCCGGCACCAACCAACGGCAATCGCTCTCGCCGACAAAACGTTTCTCCTGACTGCGCAAACCGTCCACACGTTGCTTGGTCAGCGCATCGCCACGAGCCTTGGCGTTATAACCGCCCGGATGCTCGTACATCGACCGTGGCCCGGCCACCGCTTCGGCCTGGTCGTAGAGCGACGTGGTCGGGGTGGTGAATTCATAATCCGTCGCCCGATACCCCCCGGCTACCGCCTGTACACATACCTGGCCTGCGCGAATGCCATGCAATTCGCGCCCGCCGATTTTTTGCCCGAGATACGTCACCTTCGGCCCATTGGGGATGGGCACGAAGGCATCGTTGCTGTCCCCGAGCACCAGCGTGTGCTTGCCATCCTCGTGAGTGAAGAACCAGAAAATTCCTTCCTCCTCCAGCAACCGCGAGACGAAGGCAAAGTCGGTTTCGGCGTATTGCACGCAGTACTCGCGTGGGGTGTAGCTGCCGGTGAGTTTCAACTGGAAATCGGTGAAGCCGTGGGCCTTGAAGATTGTGGTGACGATGTCCGAGGTGGCGAGGTTCTGGAACACCCGGTTGTTGCTAGCGAGGGTCAGCCACCAGAGCCAGGGACGCAGCACTAGCTGATAGCGCTCAGCGGTGGCGTCGGCGGGGAGTTGGCGGATTTCCGCGACCAGTGCGTCGAAGGGGCGAGTCAGGGCGTCGTTGTGCAGGGTGGTGGTGACGTGGGTCGAGACGGCGCTGCTCAGGGTCAGTGAAGTGCCGTCGTTGAGACCGTTGAGGGTTTGCGAACTTAGGGCGTTGAGCGCTTCTTCGCCGGACAGTGACTCAGGGTAAAGCGCCGACAGCGAGGTGGCGGTGAGGGAGAGGGGGGTGTTGCTGTCGGTGGTTCGTGGCATTAAGCAATCTCAGTGGGTGATCAATGATTCAGCATAATCGTGAAAATATATTGGCTTCTTACGTGTCATCTGAACTGTACAACCCACCAGTGCTGATTCAGATCAGAATAGTTTTGGATGATGTGATTTAAGAGCCAAGGAATAAAGTCATCTTGTCCGTTACTGCGAAACTCACCAAAATTCGGGTCGAAAAAACTAATATGACCGCGATTAGTAACTTCATAAGCAAGGGCGTGACCATCGTCAGGTCCCGTTAAGGCAATGATTCCGATGATGGGGGGGCGCTGAGTCTGAACGCTGCGTCTGTTAACTGAGTAACCCACTGGGCAGTGAGCAGGTTGTTGGAGAAGCCTACCTTGTCATCCAGAAGTACCATCGCATTATTTCTTGCCCATTGACTCATTTTTTCCAAACGGTTGGCGTAGGCCCGCATATTGTTAATCTGGCCCTGAGCAGTGGCGACTGTTGATATGGCTTCACCCTGATCGTCCCTGTATTTATAGCCCGAATTGAACATAGGGTTGGCGTGCCCGGGATTATTCGCAATGTTCTGAAGGACGTCAGTTTGCGTGACATTCATCCAGTTCGCGATTTCAAGTTTTTGATCTTCAGTATGAACGGACTGGTTGAATTGCAGCGCATTATCCTTTGCTTTGCGTCGCGCGCACCATTTCATTGAGAGGGCCAGGCAGGCGCCCTCACCAAAATCGGCAAGTGCCGCGCTATTGGCGATAGTATTTGCTTGATCGTAATGAAACAGTTGCCAGACCATACGAATGCTCCTCTTCTTAATGTTGAGAACATTAAAAAGGGGACAGATTTATTTTTTGTAGTGGAAATAAATTTGTCCCCTCTCTCTAGCTAAATCCCCAGAGGCGATAGCCTGTTGATAGTCCTTGACTGTAAGCAGTCGCTACAGCGCTTAGACAAAGTGATACACCTTCACTTCCCTCTAGTTTGAACTCGCCAAAGTTGGGGTCAAAAAATACGCAGCTACTGCTTTTTCCGAAAAAGACCCAGGGTCTGTAAAAGGCCACGGAATGCCCGCCCAGTGTGCCTTTGATAGATAAAATGAAATATCGATAGCCTGAAGTCAGTACGCGTTGTCCGATGGGGATTCCATCATCGGCAAACCCTTGATAGGTTTGTGCTTTTCGTTCTCCTAATGTTCCCAATCCTCCATTTTTTAGAGCTAACAGCGTTGCGTCAGAGGGTGCATCAGGCGTGTCGCCGCTGATGTTCAGATACTCGGTCTGGAAGTCTGAAGCCTCGCGTGCGGTCTTCTGCTCATGAAACAGACTCGTCGTGATAGTGGGTGACACAATTTCTTCAAGATAGTCTTTACCGTTTTTCTTGGCGATCAGCCAGGCGGTGCAAACACCTCGACATATACCCTCTCTATTGTCACCGACAAGTTTCAGAAAACTCGACTGGCCGAAATTGTAGATGCCTTCACCGTGTCCCTTGATCGCCTTGCAAATAGCGTCATAGCTCATGATGCCTCCTTATGTTCCAACAGTGCTCGGCCGCCAGGCGCTCAGGTGCGCTCGGGTGGGCATGTCCTATTCCAACACCCACTCCGCCAACTTCCCCGTCACCTGCGTCATCAACACATTTTCAACATCCCGTGCACCCGCAGCGCTGCACTTGGCCAACACCGCCTGCACAATCCCGGCATCAAATTCAAACTGTTTCCCGGTCGCGACCTTATACCGCCCACGCAACTTTTCAAGCTTGGCGAGCACAATCCCTTCCAGCGTCACCTCATCCAGCGGCCGGTAAGCAACCACGGTCATGCGCGCCAGAAACGCCGGGCGAAACGCTTGCAGCAGGACTTTATGCAGCGCTTCGTTAAACGCATCGGTGCCGAGTTGCGCCACGGGGGTATCGAGCAGCAGTTCGGCGCCGACATTGCTGGTGGCCAACATCACGGTATTTTTGAAGTCCACCACCAGCCCGGTGCCATCCTCCATTACGCCTTTGTCGAACACGTTGTAAAACGCCTCCAGCACATCCGGGTGGGCTTTTTCGATTTCGTCCAGCAGCACCACGGAATAAGGTTTGCGTCGCACGGCTTCGGTGAGTACGCCGCCGCTGCCGTAGCCGACGTAGCCGGGTGGGGCGCCTTTGAGTTGGCTGACGGTGTGGGCTTCCTGGTATTCCGAGAGGTTGATGCTGATCAGGTTGCGCTCACCGCCATACAAGGCGTCGGCAAGGGCGTAGGCGGTTTCGGTTTTGCCGACGCCGGTGGGGCCGACCAGCAGGAATACACCAACCGGTTTTTGCGGGTCGGTGAGGCCGGCGCGATACGCCTGCAAGCGCTGGGCGATGGTGCCGAGGGCGATGCTTTGGCCCATGACCCGTTGGCCCATGCGTTGACCGAGGGTGCGCACCGCGTGGGCTTCGTCGGCGAGCATCTTGCCGACCGGGATGCCGGTCCAGCCGGCAATCACTGCCGCGACGGTTTTCGTGTCGACCTGTTCCGGCACCAGCGGGTCGTCCTGGCGGATGGCGTCGAGGCCGGCTTCCAGGCGCAGCAGTTCGGCGGCCAGGTGGTCGATGCGCCCGTCGGTGGCTTCGTCCGGCTTCTCGTTGTCGGCGCGTTCGCTCAAGGCCAGCAGTTCACGGCGGGTGTCGAGCAGTTCGCGCACGGCGACGCGTTCTTCGCTCCAGCGGATCTCCAGTTCGCGAATGGCCTGTACGTTGCTGGTGGACTCGGTCTCGAGCAAGGTAATGCGTTCACGGTGATCCAGGCCGGTGGCCTGTTCCCGGCGCAGGCGTTCGACTTCATCCTTGAGGCTGTTCTGCCGATGACGCAGGCTTTCCAGTGGCGGCGGAACGTCGTGCTGGCCGAGGGCGACCCGGGCGCACGCGGTGTCGAGCACGCTGATGGCCTTGTCAGGCAGTTGCCGGCCAGAGATGTAGCGGTGGGACAGCTTCACCGCTTCATGAATCGCCGCATCCAATACCTGCACGCCGTGGTGCTGTTCGAGTTTCGCGGCGACGCCACGGAGCATTTCCACGGCGGTGATTTCATCCGGCTCTTCGACTTGCACCAGTTGGAAGCGTCGAGCGAGGGCCGGGTCTTTCTCGAAGTATTTTTTGTACTCGAGCCACGTAGTGGCGGCCAGGGTCCGCAGTTCGCCACGGGCCAGCGCCGGTTTGAGCAGGTTGGCGGCGTCGCTTCCACCCTCGACACCGCCGGCGCCGATCAGGGTGTGAGCCTCGTCGATGAACAGGATGATGGGTTTTTCCGCGTTGCGGACTGCATCGATCACCCCTTTGAGTCGTTGCTCGAATTCGCCTTTGACCCCGGCGCCGGCCTGCAACAGGCCGAGGTCGAGGACCCGCAGGCTGACTTCCTGCAAGGACGGCGGCACGTCCCCGGCGGCGATGCGCAGGGCCAGGCCTTCGACCACCGCGGTTTTGCCGACGCCCGGGGCGCCGACCAGGATCGGGTTGTTCTGGCGACGGCGCAGCAGGATGTCGATGCACTGGCGAATTTCGCCGTCACGCCCGACGATGGGATCGATGCGCCCGGCATGGGCGTCGGCGGTCAGGTCCTGGGTGAACTGATCGAGCACCGAGTCTTGTTTCTGCTGGGGTTTGCCGGCGGTTGCGGCGACCGCTACCGCACGAGCACCGCCGACGTGCTCGCGGGAGCTTTCGGTCCATTCCAGCAGGTTGCTGCGCAGGGCGTCCCGAGGAATGCGCAGCAGCGATGAAGCACTGTTGAGCAGCAGGCTACGACGTTCGTCACGGTCGAGCAGCGCCAACAGCAGCAAGCCGGAGCGGATGCTCTCAAGGCCGAGCACACTGGCGTGCACCACGGCGTCCTCCAACAGGCCAATGGTTTGCGCCGAGAGTGCCGGGGTGCGGGTGCTGCCAGTCTTGAACAACTCCAGGGCCTTGTTGATTTCCGCCGTCAGGGCATCGCGTTCCAGGCCGAAGCGCGGCAGCAGGTAAGCGAAGTCACCGCCTTCGATCTCCAGCAGTTCGAGCAACAGGTGCTCGATTTCAACGTAATGGTGACCCCGTTGCAGGCAACGCTGGGCGGCCCGTTCCAGGGCGCGGCGGTTGTCCGGGTTGAGGCGTCCGATCAGGCTGGCCAGTTCCATGTTCAGGTGTTCTCCCGCTGACGAAGACGAGTCTCGATGCGTTGCACGGCAAGGCTGGATTGGCGTTGCAGGCCGCCGTTCCAGCTCAACAGCGGCGGTGACTGGCGGCCGAGTTTTATCGGGCTGGCGCCACGCACCAGTAACACCAACGTGCAATCCAGGTCCGGACCGAAATACAGGGCGCTGAGGCTGGCCAGGGCGGGGTGCGCGTCACCGTCCGGCAAGTAGGCGGCGGCCTGGGCGGGTGTCAGCGGGCCCAGGGTCAGACGGATTCCGGCATGCTCGTCCCAGACCCGCGTGCCGGCCACGGCGCTGCGCCCCAGTTGCAGGTTGCGACCACCCGGCTGCAAGCGGCTGCGACTGGCCGGTGGAATCTCGCGCCAGGCGCCGTTATAGGCGCTGAGCTCGACCGGCAATTTAAACTGTTCGCGCACCATCGCGGCAAAGCCTGCGAGCGAACGGCGTCCGTCGGCGAACAGCGCGCTGCACGCCAGCACGCTGGCATCGGGAATCGCCAGGCGTTCATGCAGAGATTTGGGCAGCAGGCCGGTCAACGCTCGTAACTGAGCGTGCACTGGTGTAGCACCTGGCACTGAAAAGCCCACGGCAATCCGGTGTTTGCGCAGCACTTTGTAAAGCAGGCTGAGCAGCCGATGCTGGAACAGATCAAGGAACTCGGCCGGTGCGTGGTCCTTGGCGCGGGCCCGTTGTTGCAGCCATTCCTGATAGGCGTAGGGCAATGGTCCGTCTGGCCCGCCGAGGCCAAAAACCGGGGTGGTGAGGGTCGGTTTGTGGCCATTTTCGTCGGTCAGGCTTTCAATCTGGCTGGCGGCGAACAGCGGCGTCAGCGGGCCGCGCAGACGCAGCGCTTCTGCCTGCGGTGCGGTGCCGCTGCCCAACGATTCGGCTTGTGGATGCTCGCGTTCGAGCAGCAACAAGGCCTGCAACAGCTCGAACGCCTGGGGATCTCGGCGCAGCCGTTGGCTCAGGCTCAAAGGGAGAGCGGCATGCCGGCTTGGGGTTGCCATGCCTTGATCTCCTTGTCTGACTCAACCAGTACCGTGCGCACGAAGCGATTGGCCGTGGCATAGAGTGAGAAAAATTGCGCCAGCACCGCTGAAAACAGCACCGCGCTACTGCCGACAAAATGCTGCGGATCGAGTTGCAGGCGAACTTCCAGCCCATTGCGCCACCCGCGCCAGGCGTCTTCACCGACATGCGCGATGACACGCTCACAGCCCAGGCTCATCAGGCCTTCGATTTGTCTCCGGGCGCTGGTCTCGTCTCGCAGGTTATGCAGCGCCAGGATTTCCTTGAGCGCGTCCAGCGCCTGGGGACCTTCGACCAATGACAAATGGTTGAGGGTCAGTTGCGAGACCAGCCGCCAGCGTGATTCACCGTCCAGACGCGGCAGGCTTTGCGGGCTCGGTGGATTACGCAAACGCGCCGAGGCGATCGGCCCCGGCCGCTCGAAGCCCAGCGGCGTTCCGGCCGACAGGCTCTGAGCCAGGTGTCGATTGGTGCAGAGCAGCTCGGCGGTAAGGCTGAGTTCAGCAACCTGCGCAAACGGATCTAGCTGAGTGTCCACCAGACTCAGCATCAGGTCGGTGCCCAACCGGTTCGGGGTCATGCCGCTGATGCGCCGGGCGTACCAGTAACAGCGATGGTTGCCACCGTGCCGGCTGCCGTAATACGCCGGCACGCGCTGTACCCCCTGAGGGGTGCTGGCGCGCATGGCCCGAATGCTGTGGATTTCGACGCTGTTTTCCCGATGGCTGTCGGCGACCAAGCGGTATTCGCTGCGAGTGCCGTCCGGGCGTAGCGGCTCGGAAGTCCGTGGAAACAGGTTGATCACCGGCGCACAGCCCAACGCAATGTCGCTGGCTTGCAAGTGCAGGCGGCTGGCGGGCGCGTGGTCGAAAACGATGTAGAGATGCAGTGTCTGGCTGTCGCTGATTGCACCCGCCAATGGCACGTCGAAAAAATTGAACTTGTCGGCAAAGGCAAAGTACTCAGCGAGTAAACGCATTCCCGGATGCACGCCGTCTTCATCGGGTAGCAGGACTTCATCGTTGGCGAAACCGACGACTTGCGGCAACCCAGCCAATCGCTTCGGCACGCTGCCCGGTGGTCCGGCGAGGAGCTGAATCGCATGGGCACCGAGCAAATCGTACAGGTTGGCGTTGATCACCGGCGACGCGGCCAGGTGCAGGCGCAACTGCTCGATGCCGAGCTCTGCCCACTGGTGCTTGCCCAGGCAGTTCAGGCTCAAGCGCAGGGCTGAGCGTGCCAGGGCGACGCCGGTCAGGGCCTGGGCTTCGTGGCTTCCCAGCAGCAGTGCTTCGTCGATTTCCAGCGGCCAGAGGTGAACGGCCGCACTGGTGCGAAAGTGGATGTTTTCACCTTTGCGGGTAGTGACGAACAACGGCGTGTCGCGCGGCAACGGGTAACCGCCGGCCAGGTTGCCCTTGCTCGGATCCGGCTCGAATTGCACGATGGCGCAGGACGGCAGCGGCCGCATCGTCAATGGATACAGTTGTTCCAGCAGCGCGTCACTGAACTCGGCGTAATCGTCGTCGAGCCGCCGTTGCAGGCGCGCAGCCAGCAAGGCGAAACCCTCCAGCAAGCGTTCGACATGCGGGTCCGGGCATTCGCCGGGGGACAGCTCCAGGCGTCTGGCAACCTTGGGATAGCGTTCGGCGAAAATGCTCCCCGCATGGCGCAGCCAGGTCAGCTCCCGTTGGTAGTAATCGAGCAGTTCTGTGTCAATCGAGTCGCTCATGGCGCACCTCAAGGCCATCGCCGGCTTTCTCGATGACGAATGCGACAGGCCAATGCTGCTTGCCGCTGCGTAGCTCTCCTTGCAATCTGATGCTCAGTTGTTGCGGATGTTCGGGTACGGGTGTGACGTCGACCTCGCCCAGTTGCAGGCGCGGTTCGAAGTGGTCGATGGCTTCGCGAATCTGCCGCGCCAGCTGACGCCGGTCATCGCTGCGCTGTTGCTGCAGTGCAGTCCAGTCAGCGATGCCGTAGTCAAGCACACTCGGCGGCGTGGTCAGCGGGCGCTGGCCACGGCGGGTGTTGAACAAACGCAGTAACTCGATACGGACCGACTCCAACAGTGCCTGGCGATCGAACGCCAGCACGGTGTCCGCCTCGCTGGCGGCAAGGCGTTCGAACAGCGGCGGCAGAATGCCGGTGCCGGTCATTGTCGTGGTACTCCGTCAGCCCTTGATCAGCTTGTTGGCGGCCAGGTCCCAGGTCGAAGCGGCCGTGCCTTCCTTGGTGCCATCGTCTTTCTGGGCGGTCAGTTCCCACTTGATCTTGGTGAAGTTCAGCGAGAGGGTTTCCACCGGTTTACCGCCTGTACCGCCGCTGACACTGACGTTGGACAGCACCACGTTGGTCAGGGTGTAGATGATGAAGGGCATCAATTGGCCGCTGCCTTCGGCCGCGTTGCGCCCGATGGTGATCTTGGCTTCCGGGATCGGTTTGCCGGCGCAGCAGTACTCATTGAGAGACGGGGTCGAGCTGTCGACGAACTTGGTCAGCGTGAACTCGCCGATGTGCGGCTTGCCGGAGGTGCGCTCCGAGTTGCTGACGTCGTTGGTCACCTGCATGGCCACGTTGTGGCTGTAGGACATGACTTCGATCTTGTCCTTGTAACCTTCGAGCAGACTGTCGCCTTTGATGTCACCGCCAAGGTCGAGAATGATTGCATCCATCGCATGGAACTCCTGAAAGTAGTCGCGCTAGATAAGCGAAGAGAATCCCGCCGGCCAGGCCGGCGGGAGGCAGGTCAGGCTGCTACCGGTGGCGGCAGGGTGGCGACCAGGCGGATCGAGGCCGTCAGCTCTTCGAGCTGGAAGTGCGGCCGCAGAAACACCGTGGCTCGATAGGCGCCTGGTTTGCCGGCGATTTCCGAGACATCCACCCGGGCTTCACGCAGGGGGTACTGCGCCTTGATTTCCTGTGGGGCGTTGTCGTTGATCAGCACGTAGTCGGCGATCCAGTTGTTGAGGTAGGTCTGCACGTTGTCGCGGGTCATGAAGCTGCCGACCTTGTCGCGCATGATGACCTTCAGGTAATGCGCGAAGCGGGACGCCGCAAGCACATAGGGCAACATGGCCGAGATCCGCGCGTTGGCGTTCGCCTCGTTGGTGTTGTAGGCCTTGGACTTGTTGGTGGTCTGACCACCGAAGAACACCGCCACGTCGCTGTTTTTCTTGTGGCACAAGGCGATGAAGCCGAGGTCGTTGAGCTCTTTCTCGCGACGGTCGGTGATCGCCACTTCGGTTGGGCATTTGAGCGACAGATCGCCCGAGGTGGTACGGAACGTGTGGGCGGGCAGTCCTTCGACCGCGCCACCGCCTTCGGCACCACGAATCGCCGCGCACCAACCGTATTTGGCGAAGGCCTCGGTGATGCGTTGCGACAGGGCCCAGGCCGCATTGCCCCAGAGGTATTTGCTGTGGTCGCTGCCGTTGACGTCTTCGACGTAGGTCATGCCTTCCACCGGCGAGGTTTCCGGACCGTAAGGCAGGCGCAGCAGGAAGTGCGGCAGCACCAGCGACACGTAGCGTGAGTCTTCGCTTTCACGGAAGGAGCGCCACTTGATCAGCTCCTGGCTCTCGAAGACTTTCGACAGGTCACGCGGCACCGCGAGCTCGGTGAAGCTGTGCATGTCGAACAGTCGCGGGCTGGCAGCGGCAATGAACGGGGCATGGGCCGCGGCGGCGACGTTCGAGAGTTTCTCCAGCAGACTAATGTCTTCTGGGTTCCGGCCGAAGGTGTAGTCACCCACCAGCAGGCTGAACGGGTGACCACCAAAGGTCCCGTATTCTTCTTCGTAGATCTTTTTGAACAGCGCGCTCTGGTCGAACTCGACGGCTTTTTGCAGATCGTTCTGCAGTTCTTTCTGGTTCACGTTGAGCAAGCGCAGTTTGAGCCGGGAACTGGTTTCGGTGTTTTGCACCAGCAGGTGCAAACCACGCCAGGACGCTTCGAGTTTTTGCAGGTCCGGATGGTGCAGGACCTCGTTGAGCTGAGCGCTGATCAGCTCGTCGATCCGGCTGATGCGGTCATTGATCATCGCCACGGTGTCCTTGTCGACGGCCATGCCTTTGTCAAGAACCTGGGTGGCGAACTCCGCGAGCATGTCGCGGGCGTAATCCTTCTGGCTGTCGTCGTGGGCCATTCGCCCTTCGGCGATGATTCGGTCGAGCAGAGACAAGGTCTCGTTCACACTCTCGCTGGCTTGGGCCTGGGCGCTGGATGAGGCGGGCATGGCAATTTCTCCCTAAATGAATGAACGATCAGGCTTGTGCGTCCGGCGCTGCATCGGCATCGCTAGCCGGTGCGGCAGCTTGCGGCGTCGCGTTGGCATCACTGGCCGGTGCGGCAGCTTCAGGCCGAGCCGACTTGATCTCTTGCAGGCCTTCGGTGTTGGCAATGACATCGCGCAGCAGTTTGTCCAGATCATCGTTGCCATCGAGTTTGGTCAGCAGGTCACGCAGACGCTGGCGTGCTTCGAACAGACGCCGCAATGGCGTCACTTGCTGGACCACTTTGACCGGGTCGAAATGATCGATATGACCGAACTTGAGCTCGATGTTGAGCTTGCTGTCGTCGCCGCCGAGGGTGTTGTTGACTTGCAAGGTGACGCGGGGGGCGATCGAGGCGAGCACTTCGTTGAAGTTGTCGCGATCAATCTCGGTGAAACGCCGTTCATTCAACTTGGGGAGGGGTTTCAGCGGTTTGCCGGAGAGGTCGGCAAGAATGCCGACCACCAGAGGCAATTCTTTTTTCTCGATGGCGTTGCCAATTTCGACGTCGTAGGTGATTTGCACGCGGGGCGGGCGGACCCTGTCGAGCTTGTGCTGAGTACTTTCTGCCATGGTGGCGACTCCGATGCATGGGCGGGAGCAATGCATCGGGAGGCCCGTTCATTGCATTCCCTTACTGAACCGTAGGTTAGAAAGGGAGGGCAGTTGGACCTGTCATTCCTTTGACGAACCTTCCACATTCGTCGTGCTGACCGAACTACCCAAGACGCTAGAACAGGTCTATAAAAAAGCAAACAAAAACAATTTTTGACCGTCATGAGAAAAGGAAAATTCATTGTGCGTGTAAGTTTTTTTAGCCCTTTGCTGTTCCTGATGCTCACCGGTTGTTCGTTGTTCGGGCCGCGAGTCGATCTCGATAGCCTGACCCTGGACGTCGCTGCCCATGCCAATGACGACACCCCGATTGCCGTGGATTTTGTGGCGGTGAATGATCCGGACCTGCTCAAACAGCTGTCGGCGATGACGGCGCGACAATGGTTCAGCGAGCGCGAGCAGTTTCAGCGCGACTACCGGCAGATGATGACTGTCTGGGGGCTGGAGCTGGTTCCCGGGCAGTTTATCGATCAACAACCCTTTCCCCTGGGCGGCAAGCGAGCCGCTGGACTTTTGATCTTCGCCAGCTATAACACACCCGGAGCGCACCGACTTCGACTGGACGATCAGCGCAAGGCCTGGCTGAAGTTCGACAGTCGCGAGATGACACTGGTCAGCGACAATCCGCACTGATCTGCACTGAAAAGATCGCCAGGCCGCTGGCTCGCGCGGCGACATTCGACGTCGAAGGGAATCGTATGAGTTTGCTACCTGACGCGGTTTGCTGGCACGAGGGCATGCAATTGCTGCCCCAGCATTTTCAGTTGCAAGGGCTGCGCGCCGAAGCGTTGGTCGCGCATTTTGCCAAGGCCTGCAACCCCTGGTTCTGGGGTGTCACCCATCTCGACATCGACCCCTCGGCACTCAGTGCCGGGCACGTGCGCTTGCTCGCTGTGCAGGCGACGCTGCCGGATGGTTTGCCGGTCAACGTGCAGGCCGGTGTGGGGCCGCTGCTGGAGCTCGATGTCAGCGAAGCAGTCGATGCAACGGACGACGCCACCGTGACGGTGTATCTGGCGGTCAGCCCGTTGTGGCGTGCCGGGCAATTGTTGCCGCTCACGGGACGATTGCAATCGGTGGTCGGCGATGCACTGCCAGACCTCACCAGCGGTCAATACCCCGAATCGATCACGGTGTGGCGACCCAATCCGCGTTTGTGCACGCAGCTGAACAAGGCTGACTCGATCTGTGTGCCGCTGCTGCGCATTCGCAAGGAAGGCGGCGGTTTTTTGCAACTGCCCTACACACCGCCGACGCCGTGTCTGTTGCCAGAGTCGGCGTTGGGGCGTCGGGTCGCGGGTCTTTGTGCCCGGGCCCGGGAGAAATGCATGTTTCTGGCCGGTCGTTTGCGTCAGGCGCAGCAGGCCGGCAACCAGGATGACGCCGCAGAGATTCGTCGCCAACTGACGGCACTCTGGGCGCGTCTGCCGGAGGTCGAGGGTCTGTTGAACAGCCGGCTGGCGACACCGCAAGCGCTGTATGGCCTGTTGCTCGGGCTGGCCGGCGCCTGGTCGGCGCTTGATCCGCTGGCCGGTGTGCCGGCCTTCGCGGCGCTGGATTTTCTTGAGTTGCAGCGTGGCTACGAGAGCGTACTCGACTGGCTGGAAAACACCCTCGAATTGATTCGCGCCGGCTATCGCAGCCTGCCGTTCGAACGCAACGAACACATCTTCTCGATCCAGTTGCCCGACGATCAGCCGAGCCAGCGCCTGGTGATTGGCTTGCGCATGCCCAACGGCGCGAGCGAGCAGTCGGCGAGTGAATGGTTGAGTCGGGCGATCATCGCGTCCGCGCCGCACATTGCCTTGCTCGGTCGACAACGCATGAGCGGTCTGGCGCATGAGGCCATGAGTCGCAACGAGCAGATGGCTTACAGCGTGGGCGACGATACCCGGTTGTTCGTGGTCACCGCCCAGGGGCAATGGTTCGATGGGCAACTGCCACTGCAGATTGTCGCACCCGCATCGCAACTGGTGAGCAGCCCCTGGCAAGTGGTGTTGTTTGTCGCCCAGGCCGTTGAAAGCGCTTGATCGAAAAAGGGGATTCAAATGCCTGAAGGGAACGTCGGGAGCGGTGCACGAGGTCTCTACGAAGCGCCGCTGAGCGGTGCTTTTCGTCAGGCCTGGCAAGAGTGGTCGCAGGCCTGGAGCGAACTGTCCAAGGACAGTGACGATGAGACGTTGGTCGAGGCCGTCGTCGAGTTTTCTACACAGATTGCCCAGCGCTTGTGGCGAACGGCGTTCGCCAAAGTCGGTGATGCGGCCACCGAACAGGTGACTGCTGTGGTGTATGCGTTTGTCGCGCTGATCGATGAAACCCTGTTGTTTACGCCCTGGCCAGGTCAGCTCGCCTGGCAGGACAAACCGCTGGAGTCGCGGATGTACGCCAGCCGTCAGGCGGGCGAACGGCTGCCGCTGGCGATCAAGCAATTGCTCGACGATCAGGTGCCGGCCACCCGGGACCTGGCCAATGTGTATCTGCAATGCCTGGTCCTGGGTTTCGAAGGATATCTGCGCGGCGAGCAGAATCAGGTCCAGCATGAAAAGTGGCGGCTGGCGTTGTTCACCTTCGCCTGGCAACACGAGCCTGATTACGCCGATGTCAGCGCCAGGCTGGAGCAGCCTTCGGCGGTCGTTCCCGTGCAGTTGCCCATGCGTCTGTCGCTCCCCGACGGTTTTCGTCTTGGCCTGGCGATCCTCGGCGTCTTGCTGTTGATGACGGGGCTGGGGCAGATGTTCTGGCGCGACATTCGTCAGGAGCTTGAACCGGTCATGCACCTTTCCGAAATGGCAGCGGCCCAGGAGCAAGACTCATGAGTACCCTGGGTATTGTCGCAACCGTCGTCGCGGTGCTCTTGCTGCTGACGGTGTTGCTGGTGGCGGTCTGGTGGTTGCGCACCCAGAGTGGCGCCGCGATTCGCAGTTTCTATCTGTCGGTCCGGCACATGGAGCAGGAGCAGGGCACGCAGGATCGCTATCAGATTCCGTGGCTGCTGATGCTCGGCAACGAAACCCAGGGCACCCAACTGTGTGCTCAATGGCGTTTGCAACCCACCGACAAACCGGCCTGGTTCGGGCGCTGGTGGTCGGACCCCGAGGGTGCGGTGCTGGTGGTGCCGCAGGCGTTGTTCCTGCCCGATGAAGGCTTGAATCTGCAACGGGGCGGCTGGTGGCGTCTGTTGGGGCTGATCGTGCGCTTGCGCAGCAAGCGGCCGCTGGACGCTGTGATCTGGACCGTGCCAATCAGTCAGCTGAGCGATCCGGAGCAGGCCGCCAGCCTGGGTCTGGCAGCCCGGCGGCGCTTCATCGATCTGTTACAGCGTTTCGGTCTGAGCCTGCCGGTGTACGTGGTCATCACCGGGATGGAGGAGCTGCCGGGCTTTCAGGAGTTGATCGGTGCATTGCCGGCCGAGGCGCGGGAACGAGCATTGGGTTGGTCGTCGCCGCATTCGCCTGAGGCGGTCTGGCAATCGCAATGGAGTGATCAGGCGCTGGATCAGGTGCACCGGGCGTTGTCTGAGTCGATCATCGAGATCGGAGCCTTGTGCGGGCATTTGAGCAGCGAGTTGTTTGCTTTGCCGGACCGCTTCGAAGCACTGCGTCGCACGTTGCAAACCCTGCTTGAACCGGTCTTTCAGGGTAATGCACAAGGCGAGGCTCCGCGTTTTCGCGGGATTTACTTCACCGCCAATCAAGCGCCAGAGAGTACCCAGGACAGCTTCTCGGCCTACGACACGGTGTTGCAGCAGAGCGCGTTTGCCCGGCAGTTGTGGCAGCGACGGATTGTCGCCGAGCGTGGCGTGGCTCAGGTCGTACCGCGTATTTTGCGGCTGCGCCAACGCTGGCAACGGGTGACCGGCGTGGTGGCGCTGGTGGTCGGTCTGGTCTGGGCGATCGGTATGGTGTGGGTCTGGCACGACTCGGTCAAGGATGCCCATGAGTTGTCGCGCTTGCTGCAAGGCGCGCAGAAAAACTATGTCGCGGTCACGGACGAAGCCCATCGACTGGAACCGACGCGACGCAACGTCGAGAGTTTCTGGCGGGTACTGGAAAGGGCCCCACGCTGGAGTTTCACCTCGGTGGTCTTTCCCACGTCGTGGTTTTCATCGCTGGATACACAGATGGAAGACGAACTGCGGCTCACCGCCCAGCGACATTTGCTGGTGCCGCTGCAAGAGTTGCTGGTGTCGGACCTGGCGCAACTCAAGACGATCCGCAATACCGAGCGCCGACTGAACGTGGAAAGCGAAGACCCGGCGCAGTGGCAAAACTACGTCAAGGCCAAGGAACTGGTGGAGCGCGCGGTGCGTCTTGAGCAACAAAATCAGTGGTTCAATCAGGCGCTGAACAATTCCCGGGCCCCACTCGATGACCTGGTGCTGCTCAGCAATAACGCGTTGTCGCTCAATCTCAACGTCGGCACATTGCGTCGTGCGGCCTTCTATAACCGGGTCCTGCTCAATGCCGACACCAGCGGGTTGAAAGCGTTGGACCTGACCACGGAACGCTCAACTATCGGGACGAATTTCACCGGCCTCATGGAAGGCTGGCTGGACCAGTACTTCCTGGCGGACAACTTCGTGCGCCAGGCCGGTTATCTCAAGTTGCACCTGGAACGGCTGGAGGCCGGCAGTGGCAACTCCCTCTCCGAACTCGAAGACGTGAGGGCGCTGATTGACGACCTGCAAGCGTTGATTGGCTTGACCAACTCGGCGTGGGGACGGGGCAAGGGTCAGGACCTGGTGCCGGGCTACCGCGAGCTGATGGATAAAGTGCGCCAAAGCACTTTGCTCGGTCCGCAACTGGAGCAACAGCTGGACATGCAGGCTTCGAAATTGCAGCAGAGTTTTCGTGATCAATGGATTGCTCAAGCCGGCTCACGGGGCAATTTGCTGGTTCAGCAAGGTAGCGGACAACTGGTATTGCAAGAGCAGGTCAGCCAGCTGGAAAACGCCGTGCGGGCGTTATTCAAGCGCGATTTCGTCGCCGTTGCACTGCGTGAGGGGGATTCCGACCTCAGTGCTTCACAGAGTCAGAACGTCGACAGCGATGGTCTCGACAGTGCGCTGAATGACTTCGCCAGTTACAAAAGCTACGCCAACGAAGAGCTGCCGCGTATACCGCCGGCCTACCGTGGTGCACTCTTGCAAGCCGCCGAAGGCGCAGCGGCCAAGGCGATGTGGCTGAGTCTGCAAGACCAGGGGGGGCAAGGCCAGCAAGGTGCGGGATTCAATGTGCAAGTCCCGCAAGCCGTGGCGCTGCAGAAAGCTTTTATCGAGGTGCATCGCAGTGACCTGGCGACACGTTTGCAGAGCTCGCTCAATCGTCGGGCGCTGGCGGAAGTGGCGAGCGGTCTGAACGAGATCGTGGCTCAGCCGGTGTTCAGTGAGCGGACCAGTATTGGCCGTTGGGACGGTTCGAAGAATCTGGGCTTGCAGCTGTACGGCGCCAGCGATGTCCAGGATCTGAAGCTGAGCCTCAAGCAGCAGTTCGACACCATGTTGAATATTGCCGAGCAACGTACCCCGGCGCTGGAGTGGCTGAAGGTCCAGCAACAAAACCTGTCAGGACTGGATTACGAACGGGTTGTGCAGTTCAGTGCCTTGAATGATGAACTGCTCAAGTACAAGGACCAGAATCCCGCCAGTTCTGCGGCACAGATCGAACAGTTGGTGAGCCGGGACTTTATCGAAATGGATGCCGGGTCCTGTGTGCAGATCCTGCAAACCGCCAACGTCCCCGGTGGCCGTGGGACGATTGCCCTGAGGGCCCAGGAGCTGCAGCAAGCCGCGATGCAACGCTGCCAGTCGCTGCAACAGCAACAGGCTTCGGCGGCGTGGAACGATCTGGCCAATTACTTCAATCAGTACCTGGCCGAGCGTTTTCCGTTCGCCAATGGCATTCAGGCCTCCGATGCCGACCCGGCGCGGGTTCAGCATTTGCTGGAGTTGATCGACAAGCGCCTGCCGGTGGCACAAGCCGGTTTGTTGCTCAGCCGGACGCCGGAGCGTTTGGCCGCAGAGGATTTTCTCAACCGTTTGAAACAGGCCAGCACCTGGCTCGGGCCGCTGTTTGTGCGAGACAAGAGCGGCATTCTGGGGGTGGAGATGGACGTGCGCTGGCGCACGGATCGCGAGGAAGAGCACGGCGCCGATCAGGTCATTGCCTGGGGCTTGAATACCGGCAACCAACAGGTCAGTTATCCCGGCGAGGCACAACAGAACCTGCGCTGGATGGTCGGCCAACCCGTCAGGTTGACCCTGCGCTGGGCCAGGAATGGCCCCCAGCGGCCGGTCAACGACCCGTTGCAACCGAACCTGGTCATCAGGGATCTGGAGGCCGGCTGGGAATACGGCGGTCCTTGGTCTTTGCTGCGCCTGATGCGTTCGCACCAGTCGAATCAGCGCCAGCCAAGCATGGACTACACGGATTTTCCGCTGACCTTGCGCTTGCCGGTCACCGCGCTTTCCAGCATTGAGGAGCCCACACAGATGTTTATGCGCCTGTCACTGATGACACAGGGATCGAAACTGCCGTTGTCGATTCAACCGTTGCCGACGCGTGCTCCGCGTTCACCCTTTATGGCGACGGGTTCGACCGCGGCCATCGTGACGAACGAGGAGGGCTTGTGAGTTTGCCGTCATCATCGTCATCGCCGCTGCCGGAGCTGATCACGCAGTTGATCGAACCGATCAGCGACGAAGCGCCCTGTGGTCAAGACCTGCGCTATGAGCCTGAATTCGATCAGCTACGCGAACTGCGCCGCGAGGACGATATCAGTTTGCCGACGGGGGTCTGGCAGTCGTCGATCAAGCGTGCCCAATGGCCGGAACAGGCAAGGCTCGCCACCCGCTTGCTGCTCGAACGCAGTAAGGATTTGATGCTCAGTGCCTGGCTTGGCGAGGCCTGGTTGCATCTGGACGGCCTGGAAGGATTGCCGGGCAGCCTGGCACTGGTGGCGGGTCTATGCGAGCGCTACCCCGAGCAGCTTCATCCGCAGGCCGAGGAGGGTGACCAGTCGTGGCGGGTCATTCCTCTCGAATGGCTGGCGCGACGCTACAGCGAAATCCTGCTCACCCGGGTGCCGCTGTTCGACGCTCGCGCGACTGAATTTGCGGGTTATTGCCTGGATGACTGGCGACGCTTGCAGGTGCAGCAGGTGATGGTCAATGACACCAAGGCCGCGAAAACCTCGGCTGAAAGCGCTCGCAACGAGCAGAAGAAGCTGACCGAACAGATTCGCGCGACACCGCTGTCATTCTGGTTGCGCAGCCAAGGCAGCCTGTTGCTGAGCTTGCAGCATCTGCAACGGCTGGAGGACTGGAGTGATGCCTACCTGGGCAGTCAGGCGCCAGGCTACACATCGTTGCAGGACATCATCGAGGCGCTGTTGACGCTCGTTCAGGAGTTCATCGCCATGCATCCACGTCAACCCGGCCCGGCCCCGGTCGAACCACCGCAGATCCAGACGTCACACGACACGCTGGAAGCGGAAGCTGCGCAGACAATGCGCGAGCCGGTGAGTCGCGAAGAGGCTTATCGGCAATTGTTGCTGATTGCCGAATACCTGGCGCGCACCGAGCCCCACAGCCCGGTGCCTTACTTGATCAGGCGCGGTGTGGAGTGGGGCAATAAACCGCTGAGCGAACTGCTTGGCGAGTTGATCTCGGCTGACGCGGAGTCCCGCCGACTCTGGACGTTATTGGGGGTTCTCTAACGCTCAGAGGCGCTTGGGTAACTCTACGGGGGTCAACACCGGGCGATTGGAGAAAAACGCCAGCAGATTCTGACCGACCAGTTCAACGGTTGCCCGGGTTGCTTCAGGTGACAGACCCGCCACGTGAGGGGTGAGGATCACGTTATTCAATGCCTTGAGCGCATCCGACACCTGAGGTTCTGCATCGAAGACATCGAGCGCGGCACCGGCGATCCGCCGTTGCTCAAGCGCGGAAATCAGATCGTTGGTGGCAACCACGCTGGCCCGGGCGATGTTGACGATAAACCCGTGAGGACCTAATGCATCCAGCGCCTGCTTGTTGATCAAGTGCTGTGTGCCAAGGCCGCCGGGTGTGCAAACGATCAGAAAATCCGAGACCCGTGCCAGTTCGGTCGGTGTCGAGCAAAAGTCGTAGGGGACGTCGTTGCGCAACTGGCGATTGTGATAACGCACAATCATGTCGAAACCATTGGCGGCGCGTTTGGCAATGGCCATGCCGACGGCGCCCAGGCCCAGAATACCCAGGCGTTTACCGGCCAGTGACGGGCGCATGATCTTCGGCCATTCACCGCGTCGCACCGCCGCGTCGCACCGAGGGATGTCACGCACCAACGACAGCAACAAGGCCATCGCATGATCGGCCACCGACGAAGCGTTTACGCCGGCGCCGTTGGTGACGGTAATGCCGTTGTCGCTGGCGGCTTGCAGGTCGACATGCTCGTAACCGGCGCCGATCACGCAGATGATTTTCAGGTTCGGTAGCGCGGCGATTTCTTCGGCGTACAACCCCAAGGGGCCGCGTGTCAGCACGGCGTCGATCTGTCCGCCGTGATTGGCGATGGCCTCGGCGCGCTCGATGGGAGTGGGGGCGAGAATCAGGTGGAAGCCTTGATGTTCGAGGATCGGCAGGTAGTCGTTGATCGTTTCAACCAGTACCAGAACGGTTGCAGGCATGCTGGGCTCCTGAGGGTATCGAATACGGCGCGGCACGGCGCTAAAGCGCAAGACGCCCAAGATTGCTGGCTTGGCCGACGTTTAGCAATGGGGCCGGCTGACCGGTTGCCGTGACGTCCGGAAGCCTTGGGCGGCATCGAGGATTTCATCTGGGGGCGTTAACTGGCGTATTGGGCAATGCCGTTGCCAAACGACCAGTTCTCTTTCTTGACCTCCACCAGATTGATAAAGACGTCTTCCAGACGAACCGCCAACTCTGCATTGAGGCTTTCGGCGATGGTCTTGTACAGCAGTTTTTTCTGCTCCAGCGTCCGGCCCTCGTTCAGGCTGATCTGAATGATCACCAGATGGTCGCTGCGGTTGATGCCCAGGTAGACCGGATCAAAGATGAAGTGCAGCTCGTCGTGTTCGGCAAGGATCTGGAAATTATCGTGCTCGGGCACGCCGATGCTGCTGCGCATGGCGGCGTAGATCAGCTCGCCAACGCGTTTGGCGAAGGTGGGATCCTGGTGTTTTTTGATGTCGACACGAACGAGCGGCATGGCATTACTCCGTCAGGTTGTCGCCACGCGGGTTGAGTGGCTTCGTTGAAACATTGATTCAAGCAGCTTCTACGGATTTCTCGCGCTCAGGCGGCGGTTTTTGTGGGCTGTAGCGCTCAAAGCTATTCCTGAACATCTGATCCGCATAACCACTCCTCAGCTAAGTCTTTGCTTCTGTTGATTAATCCCGGACAATCGCGCCCCTGTTTCGGCCAGGGCGCTGCCTGTCAGCTTTTTCTGACTCGTCCTGACCGAGTGGCAAGTGACCGGAATGCGGAGATCCGACCGGATGAATGATCAGGCCAATAGCGTTGATGAACGCTATGAAGCGGCGGCACCAGCAAGCCTCAGCAGCTGGAATCGCCATGACACCACCTGGATGCTGGGCCTGTTTGGCACGGCGATTGGTGCGGGAACCCTGTTTTTGCCGATCAACGCAGGTCTTGGCGGTTTCTGGCCGCTGCTGATTCTGGCGGTGCTGGCATTCCCCATGACCTTTTACGCACACCGTGGCCTGACCCGCTTCGTGCTGTCCGGTCGCGAGGGTGCAGATATCACCGAGGTGGTTGAAGAACATTTCGGGATCAAGGCCGGTGCCCTGATCACCTTGCTGTATTTCTTCGCGATCTTCCCGATCCTGCTGATCTACAGCGTCGCCCTCACTAACACCGTGGGCAGTTTCCTTGAGCACCAGTTGCACATCATGCCGCCGCCACGGGCGATTCTGTCGTTCGTGTTGATTCTCGGCCTGCTGGCCGTGGTGCGTTGCGGCGAGCAAGTGATCGTCAAGGCCATGAGCCTGATGGTGTACCCGTTCATCGTCGCGCTGCTGTTTCTCGCGGTGTTCCTGATCCCGCACTGGAACGGCGGCATTCTCGCCACCGCCAACACCCTGCCTGAGCCGTCGGCGCTGCTGCACACGCTGTGGCTGGCGATTCCGGTGATGGTGTTCTCGTTCAACCACTCGCCGATCATCTCGGCGTTCGCGGTGGACCAGAAGCGTCGTTATGGCGTGCACGCCGAGGAGCGCAGCTCGCAAATCCTGTCCCGCGCTCACGCCTTGATGGTGGTGATGGTGCTGTTCTTCGTCTTCAGCTGCGTGCTGACCCTGTCGCCAGAACAACTGGCCGAGGCCAAGGCGCAGAACCTGTCGATCCTGTCGTACCTGGCCAACCACTTCAGCAACCCGACGATCGCCTTCGCCGCGCCGCTGATTGCTTTCGTGGCCATTTCCAAGTCGTTCCTGGGGCACTACATCGGCGCCAGCGAAGGCCTCAAGGGGCTGATCGTCAAGAGCGGTCGTCGCCCGGCGCCGAAGACGCTGGACCGTATGACCGCAGCGTTCATGCTGGTGGTCTGCTGGATCGTCGCCACGCTTAACCCGAGCATCCTGGGGATGATCGAAACCCTCGGTGGCCCGGTCATCGCGTCGATTCTGTTCCTGATGCCGATGTACGCCATTCGCAAGGTGCCAGCCATGGCACGTTATCGCGGCCAGGCCTCCAACGTCTTCGTGACGCTGGTCGGGCTGGTGGCGATTTCGGCGCTGATCTACTCGCTGACCGCCTGAGTGCGTAGCGGCCCGGCCTGTTAAGCCCGTGCCGCGCCGTTACAAATAAACGCCTGACTCAGTGATGCAACGGCCGCTGACTGCGCACAATGCGCGGCGCGGCCGTTTTTTTTGGCTGGCCGGAAAATTCAGGGCCATCACAGGAGGGCAAGGTGGAAAAAGGGCTACGCTTGTGCTTGCATTTCAGCGTGATAGAACGTCTGCTCTTGTACCGCCGCCGACGGCCTCGTCGGCATTTCAACTGCTTGTCTGGAGACGTCCGATGCCCCGTGCCCATCCGCAATTGATCACTGGCAAGCTGGAAAAACTGCACCCGACGCAGCTCACTGTCGGTCTGGCCGAAGTGAACACCAAGCGTGAACAATGGAAAAAGCTCAAGCGCAAGGAACGTAGCGCTGCCCTGGACAACCATTGGTTTCCTTGTGTCCTTGGCCCGCAAGGGCGCCATTACATCGTCGATCACCACCACTTCGGTCTGGCGTTGATTCAGGAAGAGGTCACGACGGTGCCGCTGCTGGTGCTCAAGGATTTATCGTTTGTCGAGCCAATGACGTTCTGGAATGTCATGAGCTTCAACCAGTGGGTGCACCCCTACGATGCTCACGGGGCGCAGCACTCATTCGAGGCGATTCCCAAGAGTATCGTCGATTTGCAGGATGATCCTTATCGCAGCCTGGCAGGGCAGGTGCGACGTGCCGGTGGGTACTCCAAGGATACGACGCCCTACAGCGAATTCCTCTGGGCGGACTTCTTTCGCAGCCGGATCTCCAGCGATCAGATCAAGGATCTAGGCAGCAAACTGCAAACCAAAGCCATGGATCTGGCGCGCAGTCAGGAGGCTCGGTATTTGCCGGGTTGGGCAGGTCCGATTGTCGACTGAGCCATCAACGTCGTCAGTTCAGACTTCTGGCGAAAAACCGAACCGCTGGCAGGACACGTTGGCCGGCCTGTCGATTGCCGGACTGTTGCTGCCCGAGGCTGTCGCCTATTCGAGCATCGCCGCCCTGGCGCCGCAGGCCGGGGTGATCGCCTTGTTTGCCGGTTTACTCTGTTACGGACTGTTCGGTACCAGCCGGTTTGCCATTGTCTCCGCGACCTCTTCATCCGCTGCGGTGTTGGCGGCAGCGACCGCGACGCTGGCCGGTGGCGACCCGCAATTGCGTGCAACCCTGGCCATTGGGTTGGTCATGGTCACCGGGGTGTTCTTTTTGATGGCCGGGTTGTTCAAGCTCGGCAGCGTGACGTCGTTCATCGCCAAGCCGGTACTGCGCGGTTTTGCTTTTGGACTGGCGCTGACGATCATCCTCAAGCAGCTCGCCAGCGTGGTGGGCGTGCATTTGAGCGACGGTAACCTGATTCGCTTCCTGCCGCAGTTGCTGGAGCAACTGCCGCAGTGGAACTGGGTCGCCGCCGGTGTGGCCGCCGTGGCTCTGGCATTGTTGTGGTTGTTTGCACGGTTCAGGCGCCTGCCGGGCGGCTTGCTGGTGGTGGTGATCGGCATCGCGGCGGGCCAGTGGCTGGACCTGCCGGCCCATGGGGTCAAGCTGATCGGTGTCATCGACCTGAGCCTGGAAGTCCCGAAGCTGCCGGTGCTGCCTTTTTCCGACTGGCTGCGCCTGGGGGAGCTGGGCTTCGCCATGGTGATGATTCTGTACGCGGAGTCCTACGGTTCGATCAGTTCCTTCGCACTCAAACACGGTGATCGGGTGTCGTCGAACCGGGACCTGCTGGCGCTCGGGGCGTCGAATCTGCTGTCCGGGCTGTTTCACGGGATGCCGGCAGGGGCGGGGTATTCCGCGACTTCCGCCAATGAGGCCGCAGGCGCGACTTCGCGTTTGGCCGGTGGCGTGGCCGCGTTGGTGGTGCTGATTATCGTCCTGACGGTGCTGCCTTACATTGCCTTGACCCCTGAGCCGATACTGGCCGCTATTGTCATGCATGCGCTGGCCCGTGGCTTGAGCCTGCAGCCGCTGGGGCGCTATTTCGTCTGGCGGCGTGATCGCCTGTTGGTGATCTGCGCGGTGGCGGCCGTGTTGGTGTTGGGGGTGTTGGACGGCTTGCTGGTGGCGGTGGCGATCAGTGTGCTGCTGATGCTCAAGCAAATGTCGGCGGCGGATATCCAGATTCTCGGGCACATCGGCACCGGGCACGACTTTGTCGATGTGCAACGTCATCCGCTGGCCAAAGCGGTGCCGGGGATGCTGATTGTCCGGCCGGGCGAAGCGCTGTTCTTCGCCAACGTCGAGCGGATTCTTGGTGGCGCTTTACGGCTGATCCGACACTCCGAAACGCCGATTCATACGGTGATTCTCAGTCTGGAAGAGTCGCCGAACCTGGATGGCACCAGCATCGAGGCGCTGCAGGAGTTCTTCTTGAGGGTACACAACGAAGGTAAGCAGTTGATGTTGGCGCGTCTCAAGGATGAGGCGCACGCGGTGTTGTCGGCGCTGCCGAAGGCTGAGCGTTCGCAGGTGATTCTCAGCGATTTGAGCGTTGACGGCGCGGTACAGGCGGCGCTCAAGGCGTAGAGACAAAACCTTCAGGCATAAAAAAACGCCGCGCACCTTACGATGCGCGGCGTTTTTCATGGCGTTGTAACGTTAGGCTTGAATGACCGGGATGTTGGCATTCGCGGCAGCTTCACGGAACTCGGCGATCTGGTCGAAACTCAGGTAGCGATAAACATCGCTGGCCATGGTGTCGATTTCTTTCGCGTAGGCCATGTACTCCTCGACGGTCGGCAGGCGACCCAGGATCGAAGCCACCGACGCCAGTTCGGCCGAAGCCAGGTAGACGTTGGCGCCGTCGCCCAGACGGTTCGGGAAGTTACGGGTCGAGGTCGAGACCACGGTGGAGTTCGGTTCAACGCGAGCCTGGTTACCCATGCACAGCGAGCAGCCCGGCATTTCCATGCGCGCGCCAGCCTTGCCGTAGATGCCGTAGTAGCCTTCTTCGGTCAGTTGGTGAGCATCCATCTTGGTCGGCGGCGACAGCCACAGACGGGTTGGCAGCTGACCCTTGACCTGATCCAGCAGCTTACCGGCAGCACGGAAGTGACCGATGTTGGTCATGCACGAACCGATGAACACTTCGTCGATCTTCTCGCCAGCAACGCTGGACAGCAGACGGGCGTCGTCCGGATCGTTCGGCGCGCAGAGCACAGGCTCCTTGATGTCGGCCAGGTCGATCTCGATGGTTTCAGCGTATTCGGCGTCAGCATCGGCAACCATCAACTCAGGGTTGGCGATCCAGGCTTCCATCGCTTGAGCACGACGTTCCAGAGTACGTGCATCGCCGTAGCCTTCGCCGATCATCCAGCGCAGCAGGGTGATGTTGGAGCTCAGGTACTCGGTGATCGACTCTTTCGACAGCTTGATGGTGCAACCGGCAGCGGAGCGCTCGGCCGAGGCGTCGGACAGCTCGAAGGCTTGTTCGATGCTCAGGTTGTCGAGACCTTCGATTTCCAGGATGCGGCCGGAGAAGGCGTTCTTCTTGCCTTTCTTCTCTACGGTCAGCAGGCCAGCCTGGATCGCGTAGTAAGGAATGGCGTGAACCAGGTCACGCAAGGTGACGCCCGGTTGCATTTTGCCTTTGAAGCGCACCAGGATCGATTCCGGCATGTCCAGTGGCATCACGCCAGTGGCTGCGGCGAACGCGACCAGACCGGAACCGGCCGGGAACGAGATGCCCATCGGGAAACGGGTGTGCGAGTCACCACCGGTGCCGACGGTGTCCGGCAGCAGCATGCGGTTCAGCCAGCTGTGGATGATGCCGTCGCCCGGACGCAGGGAAACGCCGCCGCGGGTCATGATGAAGTCTGGCAGGGTGTGGTGAGTGGTGACGTCGATCGGCTTTGGATAGGCTGCGGTGTGGCAGAACGACTGCATCACCAGATCGGTCGAGAAGCCCAGGCACGCCAGGTCTTTCAGTTCGTCACGGGTCATCGGGCCAGTGGTGTCCTGGGAACCGACGGTGGTCATCTTCGGTTCGCAGTAGGTCCCTGGACGAACGCCAACGACGCCGCACGCCTTGCCGACCATTTTCTGTGCCAGGGTGAAACCCTTGGTGCTTTCAGCCGGAGCTTCCGGCTTCTTGAACAGATCGGAGGGTGGCAGACCCAGTTCGGTACGGGCCTTCTCGGTCAGGCCACGGCCGATGATCAGCGGAATACGACCGCCAGCACGGACTTCGTCGAGCAGGACCGGGGTCTTCATTTCGAAGGTGGTCAGGATTTCGTCGCTGTTGTGCTTGGTGACTTTACCGGCATGAGGGTACAGGTCGATCACGTCGCCCATGTTCATGTTGGTCACGTCGAATTCGATTGGCAGTGCGCCGGCATCTTCCATGGTGTTGTAGAAGATCGGAGCGATTTTGCTGCCGAAGCAGAAACCGCCGGCACGCTTGTTCGGCACGTAAGGAACGTCGTCGCCGAAGAACCACAGCACCGAGTTGGTGGCCGATTTACGCGAAGAACCGGTACCCACTACGTCGCCGACGTAGGCGATCGGGAAGCCTTCGCCGCGCATGGTTTCGATTTGCTTCATCGGACCGGTGACGCCTTGCTCGTCCGGCACGATGCCGTCACGGGCCATTTTCAGCATGGCCAGGGCGTGCAGCGGGATGTCTGGACGGGACCAGGCATCAGGAGCAGGGGACAGGTCGTCGGTGTTGGTTTCGCCGGTGACCTTGAACACGCGCAGGCTGATCTTGTCGGCCAGAACCGGGCGGTTCTTGAACCACTCGCCGTCAGCCCAGGATTGCAGTACGCCTTGAGCGTGAACGTTGCCGTTCTTGGCTTTTTCCGCGACGTCGTGGAAAGCATCGAACATCAGCAGGGTGTGCTTGAGTTGCGCGGCAGCGACTGGAGCCAGTTCGGCGGAGTCGAGCAGGTCAACCAGCGTCACGATGTTGTAGCCGCCTTGCATGGTGCCAAGCAGTTCAACAGCGCGCTTTTTGTCGATCAGAGGGGAAGTGGCTTCGCCTTTGGCCAACGCAGACAGGAAACCGGCCTTTACATAGGCTGCTTCGTCCACGCCAGGCGGAACGCGATTGGTGATCAGGTCAACGAGGAAAGCTTCTTCGCCAGCCGGGGGATTCTTCAGCAGCTCGACCAGGCCTGCAGTTTGTTCGGCGTTAAGCGGCTGGGGAACGATACCCAGTGCTGCGCGCTCTTCGATATGTTTGCGGTAGGCTTCAAGCACAGTTATTACCCTCATCAGTGGTCCCAAATGGGTGTCCGGGACGCTCATCCCGAAATTGCCGTACTCATGCGCTGCGTGGCGTTGTGGGCCGCTTAGCCAGAATTACCGGCAATTCCTTACAGAAGCTGCTTTCAAAGTTTTACGCCTGCAGAACGGGGAGCTGATGAGGGTTGGCGTTGGGCTTTTCCCCGCTGGAAAAACCCTTCGCCAACACCGCTCTGAAGGAACGACTGTGCTCGTGACGCTTTGAAAACAGCTTCTAACGGACATTGGCGCCTTAAAAGGCTGGCCGATTCTACGGCAAAAAAAAATTAAAGGTAAGTTAGGCCCAGAATTTTGAGGGGTGATGAATGTTAGACAAAGGGCTAACATGCCGACCTGTTTTGCTTCCTCGCGTTTTGCCTACCTATGCCCAATCAGACCATCAAGACTCCCTGCGTCGGCCTTTGCTCCACTGTTTACGGTGATCTGGTGTGCCGTGGCTGCAAGCGTTTCCACCATGAAGTGATTCACTGGAACGGTTACAACGAGCAAGAAAAACGTGCCGTCTGGCTGCGTCTTGAGCAGTTGCTGGTGCAAGTGATGGCCGGGAAACTCGAAATTTTCGATCCCCGGCGCCTGCGTGAGCAGCTGGAACAGCGAAAAATCCGCTTTGTGCCCCATCAATCGGAATACTGCTGGGCGTATCAGTTGATCGCCAGGGGCGCGCGGGTGATCAACAATCTGGAAGCCTATGGGATGGTGTTGCTGCCGGAGTTTCGTGACTGGAGCCTGCCCGAATTGCGCGATGCCATCGATCGGGAGTTTTTCCTGCTGTCGGAGGCGCATTACCAGCGCTACATCGCGCCGGGGTTTCTCAAGGATGCGTTAGCGCCTGACGCTTAAAAGCATCGCGAGCAGGCTCGCTCCCACAGTTGATCTGTGTCGTTCACAAATCCAGTGTGGGAGCGAGCCTGCTCGCGATGGCGATCTGTCAGGCGTCTTATTTACCGCTGGTCACCAACTCTTCCAGGTGATCCATGATGTCCTGTGGCTTGAGCACCAGCACATCGCTTTCCAGTGAATCGAGCACCACTTCCGCTGTATTACCGATCAACGCGCCTGAGAAGCCGGTACGCGCCACGGTGCCGATGATGGTGACCGATGCCTGCAATTTATGCGCGATGTGAGGAATCAGCACATCGGCCGGGCCTTCTTCGATGTGCAGGTGCTCGTCGTCGATGTCGAACTCGGCCTGGAACGCCTTGCACTGCTCTCGATAATGGGCTTCGATGGTTTCCTTGAGCTGGAACACCGGGTCGGCAGCTGAAAGCATCGGTGACGGATGGGCGCTGATCACATGCAGATGGCCCTTCGCCAGGCTCGCGATATCGTAGCCATGATCAATGATGCTGGCGTGCAGACGGCGATGTTCTTCGTCTGAATTGCCTACATCGACGGCGGCGAGTATTACTTTGTCGGCCCAGGACCTCTCGGTCTTGACCATCAGTACGGCACAGGGGCAATAACGCAGCAGCTTCCAGTCTTCCGGGGTCAGCAAGGCTTTCTTCAACGGGTTGTCGTGGAAGTGTTGCTTGATCACAAGCCCGCAACCTTCGGCCTGCTGCACATCGATGATGGTTTCATGCAGGCTTTTGTTCCAGGCCTGCTCGGTGGTGACACTATGACCGTCTTGCATCAGGCTGGCCTTGAGCACGCTCAACAGCGCCGAGTGATCATGTTCCTTATCGCAGATCAACAAATGCAGATGCGCTTGGGTCACCCCGGCGATCAGCTTGGCGCGTTTGAGGGCCAGGCTTTCGTTGGGCGAGGGCTCAATGACCACCAGAATGCTGCGGATGGCTTGCATGGTCGGGATCTCCGATAAGTAAAAAGACATTGCGTTGCACAACTATAGTTGCTGCTCGTGAACCCGGGTCTTGATGCATATCAAGGGCGATGGCTGGTGGTCTGCGGACAGGCCGGTATAATCGGCGCCCTTCGCTGTGAACCTCTTTGCTGTGAGCCCCATGTTTCCGATCCTCGACATCTTCACCAGCCCGCTGTGTGGTCCTGCCCGATGAACCTTCCTGACATTCACGAGTTCCTTGGCTGCCGCACGCCCGATGGCTGGGTTCAAGCTGCACTGGCTGACCAGGAAACCCTGCTGATTGACCACAAGAACTGCGAGTTCAAGGCCGCCAGCACGGCGCTCAGCCTGATCGCCAAGTACCATTCCCATGTTGACCTGATCAATCTGATGTCACGTCTGGCCCGGGAAGAACTGGTGCATCACGAGCAAGTCATGCGCCTGATGAAAAAGCGCAAGATCGAGCTGCGCCAGCTGTCCGCCGGGCGTTACGCCTCTGGGTTGCGCAAAGTGGTGCGCAGCCACGAGCCGGTCAAATTGGTGGATACCCTGGTGGTCGGGGCGTTTATCGAAGCGCGTAGCTGCGAGCGTTTCGAAGCCCTGGTGCCGCACCTGGATGAAGAGCTGGGCAAGTTCTACTTTGGCCTGCTGAAAAGCGAGGCCCGGCACTTCCAGGGGTATCTGAAGCTGGCCTACCAGTATGGCGACGCCAAGGACATCGCTCAGGTGATCGACAAGGTTCGCGCCGCCGAGCAGGAACTGATCGAGTCCCCGGATGTCGAGTTCCGTTTCCACAGTGGTGTGCCGACGCTTTAAGTTCAGGCGTGTCTGTGAAAGAAAACAGGCAAATTGTTAAAAACTCTTAAGAACATGAAAGATCTCTGAAAACCGGCCCGCGAGGCCGGTTTTTGCTATCTGGCATGGCCGGTGAGGGGGGGATTGGCGCCTATAATGCGCGCTCTCCATCATCGGCTCACAGATTGACACCTATGGATAACCAGGCTCTTGGCAAGGTATTGCTCGTTGAGGATGACGAAAAGCTCGCGGGGTTGATCGCCTACTTCCTATCTCAGCATGGTTTTGAGGTGCGCACCGAACACCGTGGCGACCTGGCGCTGGCCGCGTTTCTTGAGTTCAAGCCGAAAATTGTCGTGCTCGACCTGATGCTGCCCGGCCAGAGCGGCCTGCACGTCTGTCGCGAGATCCGCAGCGTGTCCGAGACCCCCATCGTGATTCTCACGGCCAAGGAGGACGACCTGGACCACATTCTAGGCCTTGAATCCGGTGCCGACGACTACGTCATCAAGCCGATCAAACCACCGGTGTTGCTGGCCCGATTGCGTGCGTTGCAGCGTCGCCAGACGCCGGAAAGCACGGTGCGCGGTTCACTGGAATTCGGTCGGTTGCAGATTGATCGCAGTTGCCGCGAAGTGCGCCTGGCGGGCGAGAGTATCGAGCTGACCACCATGGAGTTCGAACTGCTGTGGCTGCTGGCCAGCGCGGCCGGCAAAATTCTCTCTCGCGACGATATTTTGAATCGCATGCGCGGCATCGCTTTTGACGGGCTCAACCGCAGCGTTGACGTGTACATCAGCAAACTGCGCGGCAAGCTCAAGGACAACCCCAGAGAGCCGGTGTGCATCAAGACCATCTGGGGCAAGGGTTACCTGTTCAATCCGTTTGCCTGGGAGCTGTAGATGCTGCGTCTTTTCTTTGGGCTGTTTATCGTTCTGGCCGTTGGCCTGGTCGCCTCGCTGCAGGTGGTTGACCGTACGTTTACCGCGGTACTCGATGGCACCTTGAAAACCTACAATCGTGAAGCCGTGCGCGGGCCGGCCTGGTCGCTGGTGGAGCAATTGCGACCGCTTGACGGGCCCGGCCGTGAACAGCAATTACAGACGTTACGACCGCATTACGGCTTGCGCCTGCAATTGGTGGATGCAGCTCAGTTGGCGCTCAGCGACACGGAAAAGGCCGAGCTTGCTGACAATCTGATGGTGGTACGCGAGCAATACACTCAGTTCATCTCCCGCATCGACGACGGTCAGCAGCTATTGAGCATCACGTTGCCTGAAGAGCCCAGCAGGACCACGGTCTACATGATCGCCGCTTACACGATGCTGGGGGTGCTGGTCGGTATCGTGCTGCTTTTCTGGGTTCGGCCGCACTGGCGTGATCTGGAGAAACTGCGCCTGGCCGCACAACGTTTTGGCGATAACGACCTGACGGCACGCATCCAGTTGTCCAAACGCTCGACCATTCGCGACCTGGCCGAGCACTTCAACCAGATGGCCGCGCGCATTGAAGGCTTGATCGCCAATCAGCGTGAGCTGACGAATGCGGTGTCCCACGAATTACGCACGCCGATTGCCCGCTTGTCCTTTGAGCTGGACCAGCTCAAGCAGCAACCCGACCCGAGTCAGAATGTGCAGCTGATTGCCGATATGTACGCCGACCTCGGTGAACTGGAGGAAATGGTCTCTGAATTACTGACCTACGCCAGCCTTGAACGTGGCGCCACGGTGATCAATCGCGAAAGCATTCAGGCGCCTGACTGGCTCGACAGTGTGGTCGGCAGTGTGGCACTGGAGGCTGAGGCGGCGGGGGTGCAGTTGCTGATTCACTCGTGCCAGGTCGACTCGATCCGCATCGAGCCGCGCTTCATGGCACGGGCGGTGATCAACCTGCTGCGCAATGCCATTCGCTACGCCGAGCGGCGGGTGGAGGTCTCGCTGACGCTGGGTGAAGACGGTTATGAAGTGCTGGTCAACGATGACGGGCCGGGTGTGCCGCTGGACGGGCGCGAGAAGATTTTCGAGCCGTTCTCAAGGCTCGACTCCAGCCGTGACCGCCGCACTGGCGGTTTCGGCCTGGGCTTGGCGCTGGTTCGGCGAGTGTCGCAATGGCACGGCGGCAAGGTCGAGGTTGGCGACTCGCCCTGGGGCGGCGCATCGTTTCGCATGACCTGGGCACAGGTGGATTGAACCTGACCTCAACACATAACCCAACGCATCACCCGTAGCTGCTGGCGCAGCCTGCGTTCGGCTGCGCAGCGGCCGTAAAACCTGAATCCCGTCTCTCACCTTGGAATCCGGTTCGACGGGTTCACGACTGCTTCGCAGCCGAACGCAGGCTGCGCCAGCTGCTACGGGGCCTGTGCGTGTGCAGGAGTTGTGCGTTAGAAACTGTACTTCACCTGTCCAGCCAACGACGTTTGCATCCGTCGTTCGACGATCGGGCTGTCCGCCGCATCGCCGTTCAGATACTGCATGGCCAGCACGGTCGAGAACTCGGTCTGGTCGTTGATCGGTACCGACCAGGTCAGCGCGCCACCTCGGCTGACCATCCCGCCATGGGTGTCGTAGGCACGGAACTGACTGCGTGAAGCCTGGGTCGTGCTCACGCCGTACCAGGTCCGCACGTAGTCGGCATCACCAAACACACTATTGAGGCTGCCATCGAGGCTACCGTAGTCGCCCTCGTAAAGGTTGGTGCTGATGCTCAGCTCCAGTCGGTTGTAGGCGGAATCGGTGTCGCGGTCGTCATCGCTCTTTTTCAGTGCGTGTTCCAGGGTGGCGCCGACGACCACTTTGCCCAAGGTGTAGTGGAGGCTGGCGCCCAGTTGTGCGCGGGACTTGATCGAGCCCATGCCGTCCAGATGGTCCGAGCCCTTGAACTTCGATTCTCGGTCTTTGCGCGTTTCACTCCGACCAATGTAAGTGCTGAATGCCAGGTTGCCCCATTCGTTCTGCCAACCCAGGCCACGTTCGGTGTCGAGGAAGAGGCCATAAGGGCTGACGATTTCACCGCCCAGCAGCGGCGCGGTCACGCGTTCATCGCTGCCGCTATAGCGTGGCGCGTTGCCAACACCGGCTTTTACGCTGTAGTGCCAGTCTTCGGCCTGCAGGCGGTCGGTCGAGGCCAACAGGCAGATGGAGGCGAGCGACAGGCAAAAGGTTTTGGGGCTGATCAGGGGATTCATGGGAGGTCAGAAACTCAGGTAGTTGTGGGGAGGGTTGATGCGTTTGAAGTTGTATCCCAGGGCACTGATGCCGTTGATCTGGCGGCTTACGGTGTCGCCCAGACCTCGGCCAATGCCTGCGACCACCGCGTGGGCGTTGTCGACAGGGGTGAGGATGTAGTCGGCCAGCGGTTGTTCGTGAACCTGCCCGCTGGCCACCAGAAAACCTTCTTCGAGACGAATGTTGAGGTGGCTCAGGGACGCGTCAGGGCTTTCACTGTTCAGCACCTGATAGGTTCCGACCGTGTGTTCCCAACCGGATGACAACGGCACCGGTTCGATGCGCTCGCCGAGTGGCAGCAGTTGCCCGTGACTTTTCAGCGTCAGAATTTGCCGGCCCTGGACGCTCATCACGTCGAGTTGAACGCGCCCGAGTTGCCCGAGATCCTGCAACCAGAACCCCAGCCATTTTTTCTGTGCCCGCAGCCAGCCGCTGTTGTCGCGCAGCAGTTCGAAGCGGTTGCCGGACAACTCGCCATACAGCCGCTCGCCGTCATCCTTGATACGGAACACGCCCCAGGCTGTCGCATAAAAACCGGACAGGCGTTGGCGGTCGGCAGGCGCCGGAACCCTACGTTTACTCAAGTGCACGGGGGATGCATCGGCGTTGTCGACGGCAACGTCCGGGTGGCCCTGGGCTTGAAGCATCAGGCGCAGTATTCGGGTCGCCAATGGCGCAACCATGTCCTCGCCGCTGTCGGCGTTGCTCATGACGATCACCGCCAGTTGTTGCTCCGGCAGTACGCTCAGTTGTGCAACGAAGTCGCCGGTTGAACCGCTGTGCTGCACGAGGCGCAACCCGGGGCTGACGACTTCGTCGCCGCACGGCGAGAGGAACCAGCCGAGGCCGATCTGGCAGTCGAAATCCAGCGAATTGCCGGCATTCTGCGGGCGGAACATTTCCTTGATCGATTCCGCCGTCAGCACTTGCTGGCCTTTGTACTGGCCCTCGGCGAAAAGCATCTGCACGTAATGGCTGAGGTCGCGCGGGCTGGTCCACAGGCCGCCGGCCGGGATGTCGCGGATTTCATGGTCGGCGCTATCGGTTCCGGCCTGATAACCCCGGGCGCGGAAGATCGCCTGCTCACTGGTGCCGATGAAACTCGACTGACTCATCTTCAGCGGTCGCAACAGGCTTTGCTGCAACTGACGTTCAAAGTCCTGCCGGCTGCTGCGCTCGATTGCCGCGCCGACCAGCGCATAGCCGAGATTGGAGTAGGCCACCTGACTGCCGGGTGGGTTGCTCAGCCACAGACCGGAGACTCGCATCGGCAATTGGCCAAGACCATCGGGTTCACGCAAACCGCGCAGGTATTCGCCGGGCATCCCGGCTTGATGGCTGAGCAGGCGCCGCAGAGTCACGTCCCGGTCGGCGGCCTGCTGGTCCGGGTGAAAGCGCGAGCGAACGTAAAATTCCTTAAGGGTGTTCTGCAGCGGTGCGTCCAGCTCGAGCGCCCCGGTTTCAACCAATTGCAGGGCCGCGCTGGCGGTCAACAGTTTGGAAATCGACCCGGCACGGAATGCGGTGTTTTCACTCACCAGAATCCCGCGCACCTTGTCGGCGTAACCGAACCCACGGGCCCAGATCAACTGTTGCCCGTCCACCAGCGCTACTGATAGTCCCGGCACGTTGTACCGCTCCATCTCCTGCGGTATCTGCGTTTTCAGGTAACGAACAATGGCGTTGTAGTCACCTTTTTGAATGACCGGCAAGGGCGGCGGCTGACCGTTACAGCCAATGCTACCGAGCAGAAGGCCGAGCAAGGGGATGCTGCAAATCGAGCGATGCATGGGGCACCCAGCGGAAAATTGGATACCGCCATGCTAGGGGAGCGGGTGCGGGCAATCTTTGAGAGCTTTGTCGGGAAACTGTCAAAGACTGTTAACGCGCTATCGACTCAAACCCAGTCGTTCGTGCCACTGGGCGATGGATTCTTCCGGGTAAACCTCGAACTGCTGATCCTTGGGATGTACCTCGATTTCGACCCACGGGGCTTTTGAACCGAGCATCAAGTGTGTGTGCTCAGGCGGTACCGGTAGCGGAGTGTCGATGGCTGAAGCGAAGGGGTGAATCAACTCGGGCCATTCGGGGCTGAATAGCCATAATCCAGAGCCACACAACGAGCAAAAATGCCGCTCGGCGCTGCTGCTGTGGGCGCGTTTATCGCCTTCTTCTTTAAGTCGCGCATGGTAAATCGCGATGTGCTTGCGCCCACGCACCTTGAGGCTGGCGGCATCGCCTCCGAGGTTGATCGTATAGCCACCACCGCCCTGGGTCTTGCGGCAAATCGAGCAATAACAGCGTTGATACGGGTAGGGGTGGGCACTGCTCAGACTGAACGACACCGCGCCGCAATGGCAGGAACCTTCGAGCTGCATGGGAAACCTCCAACAGGTCTTGCGGATCTTGCGCAACAGCCTAGCTGTTCGCCAATGCCACCGGGGCGAAGTTTTGCGGGCCGTGCGCGAGCGTCGCTGTGCAGCAAGGACGACTCAATTAGATTTTTTTGCCGCCTCGTGCCGGTCCTCCCGTTTATCCTGTTCATAGCGGAACAGTTTGTCGGCATTTTTTTTCTGATCGTCGGAAAAGCTCCCATAGAGAGCGCTAAACGTCGTTGCAAGCTTCTGCATATTGTCCGCGTGCAGTTGGGCTAATCTGGCATAGGACGCCATCGCGTCTTCGGCAGTAAAGGATGGCAGTTTTTCCGCACGCTCCAGAAAGGCTTTATCGGCGTTGTTAGCGTTGTCGCGTATGGTTTGCGCATAGGCATCCCATTGCGCTGACTGCTTGTCGGTAATTTTCAGCTTGGCGTGCAGCTCCTTGATCCTCTTCTCTACAACGTCTACGTGCTTTTTGGTATGACTGGCAGCAGGCTGTGACGGTGTGCCTGAACTGCTCGCTGCCGTCGTCTGCGCAGAGACAGGAGTGGTGAGCAATGCCAGCATCAACGCTGCAGGCATAGCCGCTTTAAGTACGAAGTTTTTCATGTCTTTATATCCGGATTGAATTGTCGAATTGACGACCGTTGCATGGGATATATCAGTGGGAGCGGCGGTCGCTCGGGGTTCATGCGGCTACGCAGCTTAATAGCCGGGTGGAGGGTATCCATTGGAGTTGTACGTGTTGGGATAGTAGTACCTGACCCCCGGTGGCGGTGGCGGAGGGGCTTCCCGGTAAATCACGGCGGGCGGCGCCCGAACCGAACCCGCGACCACTGCTCCCAATACTGCGCCAACGAGTACCGCACCCAAATCTCCGCCGCCACCGCCACCGCGATAGTCACCGCCACCACCACCGCGATAGTCACGATGGTTGTCATGGCCACCACGATTGTCGCGATGGTAAACCTGCCGGCCATCGCCCTCGCGGTGATTGTCTTGCTCCGCTTGGGCCGGTAGCGCGGCAGCCGCCACCGCGCCAATGACGAGCATTGCTGCCAGTCGTCGGTATAAAGGTATTTGCAAATGCTGAGTCATGAGTCGTGCCTCCTCGTTGGCAACGATCGCTAGATTGACTCAGCTGCTGCGGTGGGTCTGTTCGGTAGCGCACCCTCCAGCAGGGTTTATTGATGGGCCTGATAATCCTTTTGCAGGGCCAGATTCAGCGCCATGACATTCACCCGTGGCTCGCCGAATACACCCATGGTCGGGGCAACGGTATGGGCCTTCACCAGATTCAGCAGGTCATTCACCGGTATGCCACGCAGTTGCGCGACACGGCTGGCTTGCAACATGGCGTTGGCCGGGCTGATCTCCGGGTCCAGGCCTGATGCGGACGTGGTCAGCATGTCGGAGGGCAGTTGTTGGCCGATCAGCTCCGGTTGGTCTTTCTCCAGCGCCTTGCGATCGGCTGTCAGCCGATCGCTCAGGGCCTGGCTGGTCGGGCCAAGGTTGGACCCCGAGGAACTGGCGGCGTTATACGGCGCGGGTACGGTCTTGGTCGGGTCCTTGGGGTCCGTGTCCGTGGTGGCGGAGGGGCGGCCGTGGAACCACTGCGGCGCATCCCACTGTTGACCGATCAGCGCTGAGCCAATGACCTGGTCCTGGGCGTTTTTCAACAGACTGCCATTCGCCTGCGCCGGGAAGATCAGTTGCCCCAGCCCGGTGACCGCGAAGGGGTAGAGGATCCCGCACAGGACCCAGGTGACCACCGTGATGCGCAAAGCCGTTAACACTACAGTGTTCATTGTCATTCACTCCTACAGGAACGGTGTCAGGCACAGGTCGATCAGCTTGATGCCGATAAACGGCGCGACCAGCCCGCCGACGCCGTAGACCATGAGGTTGCGATAGAACATTGACTCCGCGCTCTTGGGCATGAACTTGACCCCGCGCAAGGCCAGAGGGATCAACGCAGGGATGATCAGTGCGTTAAAGATCAGGGCGGAGAGAATGGCGCTTTGTGGCGTCGCCAGATGCATCACGTTCAGCACCGCCAAGCCTGGCAACGCGACCATGAACAGCGCCGGCAGAATGGCGAAGTATTTCGCCACGTCGTTGGCGATGGAGAAGGTGGTCAGCGCACCACGGGTGATCAGCATGCGTTTGCCGATGCTGACCAGATCGAGCAGCTTGGTCGGGTCAGAATCGAGGTCGATGATGTTGGCCGCTTCCTTGGCCGGCATCGTGCCGGTGTACATGGCAAGACCGACATCCGCCTGGGCGAGCGCGGGTGCGTCGTTGGTACCGTCGCCGGTCATGGCGACCAGGTGACCCTGGGCCTGCTCGGAACGGATCAGCTTGAGCTTGTCTTCAGGAGTGGCTTGCGCCACGAACGTATCCAGCCCGGCTTCGGCGGCGATCACGCTCGCCGTGGTCGGGTTGTCGCCGGTGACCATCACCGTACGGATACCCATGGCGCGCAGTTCGGCCGCACGCTCCCGGATGCCGGGCTTGAGCACGTCCGACAAGGTGATGATGCCGAGAATGCGACCGTTGACAGCAACCGCCAGAGGTGTCGCGCCGAGTTTGCTCACACTTTCCGCGATACGCCGCAGATCCGCAGGTGTCGGCGTGCCGTACTTTTCCTTGACGTAAGACACTACGGAATCGACGGCACCTTTACGGATCACGCGGCCATCGCCCATATCGGTACCGCTCATGCGGGTTTGCGCCGAGAAGTCCGTGCCCACCGCTTCTTCCTGGCGGGCTTCGCTGTGCGCCCCCTGCGCTGTGGCGAACGCGATGGTGGACTTGCCTTCCGGTGTGGTGTCGAACAACGAGGCCAGGTAAGACGCCTGCATCAGCTCGTGGCGAGAGCAGCCACTGACCGGCAGAAACTCGGTCGCCTGGCGATTGCCCATGGTGATGGTGCCCGTCTTGTCCAGCAGCAGCGTATTGACGTCACCCGCGGCCTCCACCGCCTTGCCGGACATGGCGAGCATGTTGAAGCGCATGGTGCGGTCGATACCGGCGATACCAATGGCGGACAGCAAGGCGCCGATGGTGGTGGGGATCAGCGCGACGATCAGGGCGACAAGGTCCGCAACGTTAATCTGGGCGTTGAGGTAGGCCGCGACCGGCGCAATGGCGGTCACCACGATCACAAAGATCAGCGTGAGCACCGAGAGCAGCACGGTGAGCGCAATTTCGTTCGGGGTCTTCTGGCGCTTGGCGCCTTCGACGAGGCTGATCATGCGATCAAGGAACGTATGCCCTGGCGATGCGGTGACAAGGATGACCAACGAATCGGAAATCACCCGTGTACCGCCGGTCACCGTGGACGCCACCTCAGAGCCGGGCTCCTTGACCACTGGCGCGGATTCCCCGGTGATCATCGACTCGTCGACATAGGCCACGCCTTCGACGACTTCACCGTCCGTGGGCACCAGTTCGTCACGATTGACCCGTACCAGATCGCCCTTGCGCAGCGCGGCGGCCGGGACGGTTTCGGTCTTGCCGTTGTCCAGCAGACGTAGCGCGTTGAGTTCCGAGGTGGTGTGACGCAGCGACGCGGCCTTGGCCTTGCCACGGCCTTCGGCCATCGCTTCGGCCAGGTTGGCAAACCACACGGTGATGAACAGAATGAAGGTCACGACCCCGTTGTAGAGCGAGGAGGCGTGAGACGGCCCGAACAACTGCGGGTTCACCGTCAAGGCGGCCGTCACCAGTGTGCCGAGCCAGACCACGAACATGACCGGGTTCTTGATCTGCAGGCGCGGGTCGAGCTTTTTCAATGGCTCGACGAGGATCAGTTTGAGGAGCTCCGCGTTATAGCCGTGGCGCTGGCCTTTACGGACAGTGCTGGTCAGACGCGGGTTCAGCAGTAGTGCTTTTTGAGCTTTCATATCTGTCTCCACTTAGAACAGCAAATGCTTGTTCATGGCGAAAAACTCGGCGATCGGTCCCAGGACCAGCGCCGGCAAGAAGGTCAGGGCGCCCACGATCATGATCGTGGCCAGCCACCAGGCGCCGAACAGCGGTGTATCGGTGCGCAGCGTACCGACACTGGCCTTGATGGTCGGTTTGGCCGCGAGCGAGCCGGCCACCGCCATCAGAAAGATGATGGGTGGATAACGGCCAATGAGAATCGCGACGGCAATCGCGCTGTTGTACCAGGGCGTATTGGCGTTAAGTCCGCCGAAGGCCGAGCCGTTGTTCGCAGCTGCCGAGGCGAACGCATACAGCACCTCCGAGTAGCCGTGGGCGCCGGCATTACCGAGCGACGACACACCGTAAGGCATGACCATGGACCACGCCGAAGGGGCGAGAATCACCAGCGGGTGAATCAGCAACGCCAGCGACACCAGAATGATTTCGCGCTTCTCGATTTTCTTGCCGAGAAATTCTGGCGTACGCCCCACCATCAAGCCGGCGACGAAGACCCCGATCAAGCCGTAGATCAGGAAGTTCAGGAAGCCCACACCTTTACCGCCGAAGACACACTGCAACATCATCTGCACCAGGGTCGGCAGGCCACCCATGGGGGTGAAACTGTCGTGCATGGAGTTGATGGAACCGGTGGTAAAGGCTGTGGTATAGGCCGCGTAGAGACTGCTTTGGGATATCGCGAAGCGAACCTCCTTGCCTTCCATGTTGCCGCCCGGTTGCAAGGCGCTGGCGTGGGTTTCGATACCCAACTGTTGCAACAGCGGTGTACCTGCCTGTTCCGGTATTACGCAGAGAATCAGGAAGCCCACCAGCATCAGGCCCATGACGCCGTAGATCACCGCGCTTTGACGATGGTTCTTGATCATGCAGCCGAACATCACCACCAAGGCAGCGGGCAGGCTGGCCATCAATAGCAGCAGGACAAAGTTGGTCAGCGGCGTCGGGTTCTGGAACGGATGAGCCGCATTGACGTTGAAGAATCCGCCGCCGTTGGTGCCGAGGTTTTCAATCGCCTCTTGCGCGGCAACCGGGCCCAGCGTCAGCGTCTGATGCCCGCCCTGGATTGGACTCAGGGCAACGCTGGCGTCCAGCGTTTGTGGCACGCCTTGCCAGATCAGGAAAATGCTCAGCAGCAATACAATCGGCAACAGCACGCGGGTCGTGAAACGGATCATGTCGCGGTAAAAGTTGCCGAGGTTGGCGCCGCCGTCTTTCACCAGCAACGCACGAATAAAGGCAATGGCAACCACGAAGCCGGTGGCCGCCGAGGTGAACATCGGGAAGGTAATGGCCGCCATCTGACTGAAGTTCGACAGCGTGCTTTCACCGCCATAACTCTGCCAGTTGGTGTTGGTGATAAAGCTGATCGCCGTATTGAAGGCTTGAATCGGCTCCATGCCGGCAAAATTCTGCGGGTTCAGCGGCAGGAAATTCTGAAAGACCAGAACCAGGTAGATCACAATGGCCATGACCAGGTTGGTCGCCAGCATGTTGATGGTGTAGCGCTTCCAGTTCATCGGCTGGCTGCATGCCTGCTTGCCGATCAGCCGATAGGTCAAGTTGTCGATGGGATCAAACACGCGATCGAACACCGTCTTCTGGTCAGTGACGACTTTGGCCAGATACCGTCCGACCACGATGCTCAGTACAAGTGTGGCCACCAGTGTAATGATGATTTGCAGCCATATATGCGACATCGCGTTAACTCCTGAATCAGCGGAACAGTCTGATGTTTCTATTATTAATAAATAGGCACGTTAGAACTTTTCCGGATGTATGACCGCATAGAACAGGTAAATGATGACTACAAGGACCACGGCGAGAAGCACGTCGATAGCCATGTCGAATTCTCCTGGTGATAGTTGAAATTCTGGCCGTTGCCGGGAAACAGTCGAACTAACACTTCGTACCGTTTCGTGCTGCGACCTGGTCTTTTTTGTCTGGCTCGTGACGATAGGGGGGCTGGAGTTCAATGCCGGTCAGGCAGCGCAGGCAGGGAATGACTGCTGTCCGTGGTTTTCGATGTGGTGATGACCCTTTCGGAAAAACTGATCAATACACCGAAAAACAGATAAAACCCGATCATGATAACGAGCATGAGTGCTGTTAGAAGCATAGATGTTACCCTCTATACTTAGATCGTTTCAGGGCCGCTTTAATGGCGGGCTTTCATGTTTTGTTCGTGCAGTGTCAGTATAGGTAACCGTGAATCCGTCCAAATAATGGCGACATTGTTTTTGTCGGTAATTACGTAAAAAAACCGTAAATGATTAGCGCGTCAAGTGATGTGCTTTTTATGCAAGTCCAGTGATTCTGGGGTTGGGCTCTCAGAGGCGTGAAAGTTGGGTAAAGAGTGTTGTCGCAACTGTAGCTACACTCAGGTTCAGGTGTCGCAAGGTCAGTCAATTCCTCTTTGTGAGCACAGCATCACTGGTAATGGACTCATCCACCGGGTGCCAGGCTGCACTCGATCAATTCAAGGTGGCGGTTATGCTCAAACTGGAACGAGTACCCGGCTGGATCATCGGGCCTGCACGGGACCCGCTGGCGCCGGATGCACGGCGTCATATTCTGCTGGTCGCGCTGCTGGCCTGGGCCGGGTTGGGGGCCAATGGTTTGTCTTCTGCCAGTTACGGCCCGGAGAAAGCCTATCTTGCACTGGGTGCCCACCCCGAGTTGGGGTTGTTCCTCGCACTGGCGACCGTGGCGACGGTCTTCATCATTTCGTTGGCCTACAGCCAGGTGGTCGAGCTGTTTCCCTCGGGCGGCGGGAACTACAAGATCGTGTCGAAGCTGCTGGGACGCCGGCTCGGTGTGGTGGCAGGTTCCGCCTTGTTCGTCGACTATGTGTTGACCATTGCGGTATCGGTGGTGAGCGGCACAGATGCGTTGTTCAGCTTGCTCGCGCCCGAAGCCCAGGCGCATAAGTTGCTGGTCGAGATCGGTCTGGTGCTGTTGCTGATTGTTTTGAATCTGCGTGGCATTCAGGACTCGATACGCTTCCTGTTGCCGCTTGCACTGGGTTTCTTGTTGATGCACGGCGCCCTGATTATCTATGGCGTCGTGTCGAAGGCTGGCGGTCTGGTCACGACGTGGGTGCAGAGCACGGCCGACACCGCGGCACTTTCACATGATCTGGGTTGGCCTATGGTCGCGGCGTTGTTTCTACGCGCCTATTCCCTGGGAGGAAGTACGTATGCGGGGCCTGAAGCGGTCGCCAATAACGTCAACCTGCTGGCCGAACCTCGGGTCCGAACCGGCAGAGCGACGTTGCTCTATGTCGGCATCTCGCTGGCGTTCACCGCCGGCGGCATGGTCCTTTTATATACCTTGTGGAATGTTGAACCGACCTATGGGCAGACGTTGAATGCTGTCGTGTTCAAAGCGATCATCGACCAACTCGGGATCGACCCAAACGTCGGTAATGCACTGCTCTTGCTCACCCTTGTGCTCGAAGGGGCAATCCTTTTCGTTGCGGCCAACTCCATCCTGATTTTTGCGCCGTCGCTGCTCGGTAACATGGCCGCCGACTCCTGGCTGCCCCATCGTTTTTGCAATCTCTCGAACCGCCTGGTCAGACAGAATGGCGTGGTCTTCGTCGGAGGTTGCGCGTTGATTGTTCTTGTTTTGTCGCGTGGCTCGCTCGGGCTGCTCATTGTGCTGTACAGCATCAATGTCTTTTTGAGTCTTGCCCTGGCCAAGGCCGGGCTGTGTCGCTACTGGTGGCAGCACCGGCATGAACTCAAGGGTCGCTGGATCAGCCGGATACTCATTGCGGCCGCAGGTTTCACGGTGGCGACTGGAATTTTGCTGGTGACGCTCACTGAAAAATTCTTTGAGGGCGGGTGGGCAACCCTTTGTTTGACGCTGATCATCATCGCTGGCTGTGTCGTTGTTCGACGCCACTACCGCCGGGTGGAAAAGCTGCGCATACAGATGGATACCGACTTTGCCTTGCCCGCTCAAACGTTATCGGCAATCCGTGGGGTGGAGCCGTTTCCAGGCAGTCCGACAGCGGTGATTCTGGCCACGGAGCATTGGGGGGCGGGGATCCATACGTTTCTATGGGTGCAGAGACTGTTTCCGGGCAGATTCAAAAACATCCTCTTTATCGGGATCATCAAGGTTGAAGCCGATGTGCTGGGCCCGCTGGATACGATGCAAGAAAAGAGAGCCCTGATGGATCAATCAATGAACCAGCTGGAAGCCTTTTGCACCAAGAGTGGGGTCAGTGCGACTCATCGGATCGGCTATGGAATTGACCCGGTTGCCGAGTTGGAAGGACTGCTCAAGGACGTCGTTCCCCGTTTGCCCGAGTGTGTCTGCTTCAGCAACAAACTCATCCTGCCGGAAGGGTGGTGGTTTACCGAATGGCTGCACAACCAGACGCCTTTGGTGTTGCAGCGCAGGCTGCACTTTGAGGGTATTCCGTTGGTTATTCTGCCGATCAAACTTCATTGAAAGGCAATGGCGGCAGGATGTTACGTACGACAATTAACGTACCGCATTCAAACAGCACGACCCAGGTGGACGTCTACAAGGCCATGCTCCGACCACACACTATAATTAACCTGTGCCCGCGTTTGCGTGGCGAGCACTCAAAAACGAGTCAGGTATCCATGATGCTCGCCTGATTGGCAAAGGGCAGCACCGCAAATGGGACGATAGGTACGTCTGTTTACAAAAGAGAGGGTCCTGCCATGAAAACTCACTCCTTCCAGCATTACTCGCATAATCTGGGGATGACCGTTCACGACGCGTGGATTACGACCCGGGTGAAATCGGCTCTGGCCTTTTCAGAACCGACTCTGAGTCTGCATGTCAATGTCAAAACCCATGCGGGTACGGTGGCGTTGAGCGGCCGCGTTAATACCCATAAAGACTGCGAGCGAGTGGTAGAACTGGCCCGTTCGGTAACGGGTGTCAACGAAATCGATGCCAAAGACTTGCAGACCCATGTGTTCACTCCAGGGCATCTCCCCGAAGCACCCAACGCTGAAGAGAGCGCTGAGTACCGGCCGCCATCGTCGGTAGAAAAGAAGGATGACAAATGACGATGGCAGCCTTGTGAGCGCCGCGCTCCCGGTTGGAAAACGGGGGCGGGCGCAGAGGGTCGGTCTTGCCGGGCTTTTAAATCTGGTTAATGGATGACATTCGAGGTTCCTCAGTCCCAGCTAAGTTTGCCTGCGTAGTCTCTCCTTTGCGCCAATTGCAGCGCTGTTAAGGAGAAGCACCCACATGAAGCCGCTTACGAAAGCTGACTGGCTCAACAAAGTCCCCGAAGTGACCCTGTCGTTCTGGGTCATCAAGATCATGTCCACCACCGTGGGTGAAACGGGCGCTGACTTTCTTGCCGTCGATGCAGGGCTGGGGCAGAGCGTGACCAGTATCGGCATGGCCGTACTGCTGGCGATCGCACTGTTCGGCCAACTTCGCACTCGCGCCTATACCCCCTGGATTTACTGGCTGACGGTGGTGCTGGTCAGTGTCGTCGGGACGCAGATTACCGATGTGCTCACCGACAAACTGGGCATCAGCCTCTACGCCAGCACGGCCGTATTTTCAGTGCTGCTGGCGATCAATTTCCTGATTTGGTACAGGTCGGAGCGCAGCCTGTCCATCAATGAAATCGTCACGCCACGCCGGGAGTTGTTCTATTGGACAACGGTGCTCTGCACCTTTGCGCTGGGCACGGCGGCCGGCGACCTGGCCACCGAGGCACTGGGGCTTGGCTTCACACTGGGCGCGGTGATTTTCGGCACGCTGATCGCCGTGACGCTCGCCGCCTGGCGCCTGGGTGGCAATGCAGTCCTGACCTTCTGGATCGCCTACATCCTGACCCGTCCGTTCGGTGCCTCCCTGGGCGACTTGCTGACTCAAGCCAAGACGTATGGCGGCCTCGGCATGGGCGCCATGTGGACCAGCGCCATGTTCCTCAGCGTCATCCTGATTCTGGTAGCCGCCGCGCAGATGAACGCCGGCAATCGCAACCTCGTCACTGAATAATTCGTTCTAAAGCCTATCAAGGAATAATCATGTTCTACGTTCAAACCGCCATTCGTAAAGCCGCCATCCTTTCAGCCGTCGTCGTGTTGGGTCTGGCCGCCGGGTGTTCGAAACCTGCCGACGCTCCTAAATCGAGTGCTACGTCGAGCGCGGCCAGCGTTCAGGCCGGCGCGACCCCGAGCTCGGCCTCGAAACTGGGCGACCTGTCGGCATTCCAGAACATTGCGGCAAATGTCGCCGAGCTCGTTGGCAAGAGCGACTTGTCAGGTGCGAAAACCCGAATCAAGGACCTGGAACTGTCCTGGGACTCCGCCGAAGCCGGCCTTAAACCGCGTGCTGCCAGCGACTGGCATATGCTGGACAAGGCCATCGACAGTGCACTGGAGGCCTTGCGCGCCGACAGCCCGAAACAGAGTGACTGCAAGGCAGCAATGGATGTATTGCTGAAAACCTTCAACTCGCTGCAAGGGAAATAATGGCGGCAAGCCGCGCAGGGGACGGTTTTCTCTACAAATAAATCGCTTCGCGCACGCTTGAACAGGTGATTCAATGCAGGCTCGACATTCACGCAGGTGCATACCCGCGTGAGTGTCGAGCCTCACTTATCACCGGAGAGGGACATGCGGATATTACTGGTCGAAGACGACCCGATGATCGGGGACGCGATCCAGGGCGCACTGAAAGATGCCAGTTATGCCGCTGACTGGGTCACGAATGGTCTGACCGCCCTGACGGCGCTGGACACTCAACATTATGATCTGGTGCTGCTTGACCTCGGCCTGCCCGGCAAGGACGGACTGCAGGTATTGAGCAGCATTCGTGCCCGCAACAATGGCGTTCCACTGCTGATCATCACGGCCCGCGACAGCCTCGACGATCGCTTGCGCGGTCTCGATGGCGGCGCTGACGACTACCTGCTCAAACCCTTTGAAATGGCGGAATTGCTGGCCCGCATGCGCGCCGTTCTGCGCCGTAAAGGTGGCAGCGCGCTGCCGGTGTTCAGCAACGGCGTGGTGTCGCTGGACCCGATCTCGAAACAAGCCAGCACCGAAGAAAACCCTGACGTCCAGCTCTCCAGCCGTGAGTTCTCGCTGCTGCAGGCGCTGTTGATCAGGCCGGGCGCGATTCTTTCGCGCAGCGAGCTCGAAGACCGTATCTATGGCTGGGGCAATGAAGTGGAAAGCAATGCGGTGGAGTTTCTGATCCATGCACTGCGTCGCAAGCTGGGTAGCCACGTCATCAAGAATGTCAGGGGTATGGGATGGATGGTTTCAAAAAGCGACTGAGTGAGTCGGTCCGGGTCAGGCTGTCCGTTTCCCTGTCGCTGGCTATCCTGATCGTCGCTATCGTGGCGGGTATTTTCGCTTTCGTCTCGGCCTTCGATGAAGCCCTGGAAATGCAGGACAATACCCTGCATCAGGTGGCCGTGCTGTTCGAGCGTCAGCGGATGACGCTGACGTATCCGGAGCATGGCCGCAGGATCGAAGGCGACGATGAAGAATCCAGGGTCATCATTCAGTACCTGACCGATGGCAACAAAGCGTCGGGCAACATTGAGACCGGAGCGCCGCTGCCATTGCCGACCACGCTGGCCGACGGTCTGTCGACGCTGGACGTCGGTGGCGAGCCGTTTCGTGTGCTGGTCAAAACCATGGCCGGTGGCCAACGCATCGCCGTCGCGCAGGAAACCGGCGCGCGCGACAAGGACGCCCGCGAGAGCGCCTGGCGCGGCCTGCTGCCGTTTCTCATCCTGTTTCCCGTGCTCTTGCTGGTAGTTGCCGATCTGGTGCACAAGCTGTTTCGACCCATTGCGGTACTGGCTTCTGAAATCGACCAGCGCGGCGAGCAGGAACTGCACCCTATTGACGAAAATCATCTGCCCGCCGAAGTCCGTCCCTTCGTGCTGGCGATCAATCGATTACTCAACCGCGTGGCTCAGTCGATGGAAACCCAGCGCCGCTTTGTCGCTGACGCCGCCCACGAACTCCGATCACCCTTGACGGCCCTGTCCCTGCAAGCCGAACGCCTGGCCGACGCCGACATGTCGACACTGGCCCGGGAGCGTCTGTTTGTGTTGCGGCGAGGGATCGAGCGCGGCAAGAACCTCATTGAACAACTGTTGGCGCTGGCCACTGCACAGTCGACCTCGACGCTGCCCGTGTCGCCGATTTCCGTGCATGGCATTTATCGTCGCGTGTTGGAGGACCTGCTGCCGCTGGCCGAGGTCAAGCAGATCGACATCGGCGTCGAGGACGAACAGGACGTGCAGGTGCTGATCAACGAGTTTGACCTGCTCGCTGTGGTCAAGAACCTGGTTGATAACGCCATTCGCTATACACCTCAAGGTGGGCGGGTGGATCTTTCGGTGGGCATGGAGCAGGGCGGTACGCTGTTGCAGATCAAGGACTCCGGCCCCGGTATCGCGGATGAGGAACGGGAGCGTGTGTTCGATCCGTTTTATCGCAGCCTGGGGAGTCATGAAGTGGGCTCCGGGCTGGGGCTGTCCATCGTCAAGGCGATCGCGGAGCGCAACGGGGCACGGATTCGCCTGGGGTATTGCGATGAGGCGGCAAGCAGCGGGTTGTGTGTCTCGGTGTGGTTACCGTCAGCGATTCCCCGCAGTACTCCTCCCGCCGCCCATCTGTAGGCGCGGATTGTTTCGCGAAAAAAACCAAAGCCCGGACACGTGTCCGGGCTTTTGCATATTCAGCCTATGGCGATCGTGAGATCGAGCCTGACCTCAGCGCCCTCAGGAGTCCCGCTGGCTTCCGAGACGATAAAGCTTGAGCTGTGAGTGCACGTGTCAATCAAGACATATTTTGCAACAAACTTGTACTTGTCTTATTGACGTCACAATAATGGCAAATTACCATGCGGCCATCATATTGATATCACTTGTCTTTTCGAGGGATCGAACATGTACCTGCACACCCTCGGGGAGAGGCTGTGCGCGGCTTTGCCGTGCCTATCGCCGCGTTTCACCCGCGTAAACCTTACCTGCGCCGCACCCATGGGCGGATGTCGAGCCATTCGCTCGAGCTGTTT
>NZ_JANLNW010000002.1 GCF_025465945.1 Pseudomonas sp. 6D_7.1_Bac1
CCCCCCCCCCCCCCCCCCCCCCCCCCCCACGGTGGTTAGTGTGAAATTTAGATATGCAAACGCGACACTGAAATGTCGCGTATCGGATACTTCGCCCCGTAACAGTGCGTTTGTCGCGCAAATTCGTTACGCTAGCCGCCATTTTGCGTTTGCTGCCCACAAGGACGCTGCGCGCTAAACGGGTCAGTCCTATACGGACCGGCAGCATTTCCCTCACCCATAAGGGAAATCCCTCTCTAAATTCCGATTCAGTAGTGTGGTATTTCCTTAATGAAAGTGTTGAAAGGCCAGGACATCCTGGCACTTGGTTTTATGACGTTTGCCCTGTTCGTCGGGGCTGGCAACATCATCTTCCCGCCTATCGTCGGCTTGCAGTCCGGGCCTAATGTCTGGATGGCGGCGCTGGGCTTTCTGATCACCGCAGTCGGTCTGCCGGTGATCACCGTTGTTGCGCTGGCCAAGGTCGGTGGCGCCATGGACGCCTTGAGCAGTCCGATCGGTAAAATCGCCGGTGGACTGCTGGCAGCGGCGTGCTACCTCGCTGTGGGTCCGCTGTTCGCCACTCCGCGTACCGCAACGGTGTCCTTCGAAGTGGGCCTGGCGCCGCTGACTGGCGAAAGCCCGTTGGCGCTGTTTCTCTACAGCTCGGTGTACTTCCTGCTGGTGTTCTTCATTTCGCTGTACCCGGGCCGTCTGCTGGACACCGTTGGCCGTTTCCTTGCGCCACTGAAGATCATCGCACTGGCCGTGCTCGGCATCGCCGCATTCGCCTTGCCGGCGGGCGACATCGGCACAGCAACGCCTGAGTACGTCGCAGCACCGTTCTCCCAGGGTTTCATCAATGGTTACTTGACCATGGATACCCTCGGTGCGCTGGTGTTCGGTATCGTTATCGTCAACGCCATTCGTTCCCGCGGTGTCGAGTCTCCAGCCTTGATCACCCGGTACGCGATCATCGCCGGGCTGATTGCCGGCGTCGGTCTGGCACTGGTGTACGTGAGCCTGTTCCGCCTGGGTTCGGGCAGCCATGAAGTGGCGGTCGGTGCTACCAACGGCGCAGCGGTATTGCACGCTTATGTGCAACACACCTTCGGTTCTCTGGGCAGCGGTTTCCTTGCGGTGCTGATCTCCCTGGCCTGCCTGGTGACGGCAGTCGGTCTGACCTGCGCTTGCGCCGAGTACTTCAGCCGCGTGCTGCCACTGTCCTACAAGACGCTGGTGATCATCCTGGCGGCGTTCTCGCTGCTGGTGTCGAACCTGGGGCTGACCAAGCTGATCGCGTTCTCGATCCCGGTACTGACCGCAATCTACCCTCCCTGCATCGTCCTGGTGGCGCTGAGCTTCTGCAAGGACTTCTGGCTTGAGCAGGGCCGTATTGTTGGCCCGGTGATGCTGGTGTCGTTCCTGTTCGGCATGATCGACGCGCTCAAGGGCGCGGGTATGGCGGACTGGATGCCGGCTCAGTTGGCGCACTTGCCGCTGGCCGAACAAGGTCTGGCATGGCTGGTGCCATGCGTCTTTACCCTGGTTGTTGCATTCGCGTGCGACCGTTTGCTGGGCAAGCGCGGCGAAGCCCTGGCTTAATGCTTCAAGGCCCGCCACAAGCGGGTCTTGAGCAACAATAGAAATGCCCCGTATCAATCGATACGGGGCATTTTTTATGGGCGCTGTGCAGTGTCTTTTTCCTTGCGCTAACGTCGAAGCATTGCAAAACCCAATGTGGGAGCGAGCCTGCTCGCGATGGGGGCTTCGCATTCAGCAGAGATGTTGACTGAGCTACCGCTATCGCGAGCAGGCTCGCTCCCACAGGGATTCGGTACTCCGTATACACATCACAAGGACCTGCATGTCGTTCATCCACACCAACCTGATCCACATTCTCGCTGCGCTCTGGTTCGTCATCTGCTGGGGCGGATACACCCGTTACGCCAGCTGGAAGGGCCGCGACACCGCGTGCCTGGCCAGTGTGTTGCACCTTTACCGCGAAGACTGGATGCGTCGCATGCTGTTGCGCGATAACCGCATCGCCGACGCCAGTGTGATCGGCAACCTGGAACGCAACGCGTCATTCTTCGCCTCGAGCACGCTGATTATCCTGGCCGGTATTCTCACGGTATTGGGAGCCTCTGAACGGGCGGTGTCGCTGCTGGCGGACATACCCATGGTCCAACAGGCTTCCCAGGGTATGTCAGAGATCAAATTACTGTGCCTGGCACTGGTGTTCGTTTACGCGTTCTTCACCTTCAGTTGGTGTATGCGCCAATACAACTTCGCCGCGATCCTGATTGGCTCGGCGCCAATGATCGGTGAACGCCATGTTTCCGAGCAGGAGCGCAAGGCGTTCGCTTCGCGCGCTGCGCGGGTGATCTCGATGGCGGCCAACCAGTTCAACTTCGGCCTGCGCTCTTATTACTTCGGCATGAGCATGCTTGTCTGGTTCGTCAGCCCGTGGTTGTTCATGTTGATGAGTGCAGGTGTGGTGTTGGTGTTGTATCGCCGCGAGTTTCATTCCGACGTATTGGACGTAATGGTCTATACCCCTACGGAGGCGCCATTGCCTGAAGCGATCAAGGAGATGAGTTGATGAGTATCCCGTTCTGGTGCGTGTTTATCAGTGCCGTGCTGATTTTCGTCGCCCGAATGCCGGTGGCCAAGGCCATGAAAGAGCAGGGCGGTTATAACAATCACCTGCCACGCGCGCAGCAAGCGCAGCTCACAGGCTTCGGCGCTCGCGCACTGGCTGCGCATCAGAACAGTTTCGAGGCTTTCATATTGTTTGCGGTCGGGGTGTTGATGGCGCACACCACGCAAACGGCGGGGTGGCTGGTCGACTGGCTGGCCATCATCTTTGTGATTGCCCGGGTGATCTACTTGCTGTGTTATTGGGCAGACTTGGCCTGGCAACGAAGTCTGGTGTGGTTTATCAGCTTGGTCTGTTCGCTGTTGCTGATGGTTAGCCCAATCTTGCGCACAGTATTGCTCTAACGTTTTATCGACGCGCAAAGTAAAGCCCGCACTTGGCGGGCTTTACTTTTGTAGCGCTAAAACCGATTAGTTGGTTTTAGGAGCTGCTTGATCAGCGGCTGCTTTGGTCGAATCAACCTGAGCTTTGGCAGCATCGGCGGCTTCTTTCGCAGCGTCGTTCACTTTATCCTGAGCTTCGCTCATTTTTTGCTGGGCTTGTGCAGCTGGTTGGGTAGCATCTTGAGCTTTGTCCTCGGGTTTTTTACCGCAGGCAGCAATGCCGAGGGAAGCGGTCAACATCAAGGCAATAGCTAAAGTCTTACGCATGGGGTGTTTCTCCTTATGGAAATATCTACTTGCCCTTTCGAGCACACCACCATGGATTTAGTTCCATGTTTCCTACAGATATATAAGATTTATCTGTAGGAACTTTTTCTTAGTCTCTCTACTGCTATGCAACGACACTAAAAAGAGCCTTTATCGAATGACCGACAACCCCATTTTTGAGCGCGCGACGCGGTTTTTATCGGCGCTGCGGCACTGCCAGGTACTCGGGTTGCGCGTGCACAGCGCCAGTAACGACGGGCTGACGATCACTTTGCCGTACAGCCCGCAGATCGTTGGCAATCCGCAAACCGGTGTGATTCATGGTGGCGCCATCACCTCGTTGATGGACACCGCGTGCGGCATGGCCACACTGTGCGTTTTGCCGGAGTTCGAGGTGTGTCCGACCCTGGATCTGCGTATCGACTACATGCACCCGGCCGAGCCCCATAAAGATGTGCATGGCTTCGCCCAGTGTTACCGGGTGACGACCGATGTGATCTTCACGCGCGGGTTTGCCTACCAGGACGACCCGCAGCAGCCGATCGCCCATGTGGTCGGGACCTTCATGCGCATGGGTAAGGGTGTCAAAGGCACCAAAGGTTTTGGTGGCGTCATCAATGGTGGTACGAAATGACTGACAACTTCAAAGAGCAGTTGCAGCAGGCCCACGAGCGTGGGGATTACGCATCGCTGCTGCACCTGATTCCCTACGCCAAGCTGATCGGCGTCGAGTGCTCGCGTCTGGGCGATGAGCTGCTTTTTCGTCTGCCGGCGAACAAGGACAATATTGGTAACCCTTTGTTGCCAGCGATTCATGGCGGGGTGATTGCCGGGTTCATGGAGCTGGCGGCGGCCCTGCATTTGCTGATCTTCACCGGTTCCCCTGGTGTGCCGAAGATCATCGACTTCTCCCTCGACTACCTGCGCGCCGGGCAGTTTCGCGACACCTATGCCAAGTGCCAGGTATGCCGTCAGGGGCGCCGGGTCGCCAACGTTGCGATAACCGCGTGGCAGAGCACTCAAGCCGAGCCGATTGCCACGGCGCGTGCGCATTTCAAGATTGAAGAGACCCCCAGCCCTTGAAATCCCCGTCATAGCCCCCAACTTTGATGACATCCCGCCGCCACCCCCCTTCAGGGTGCGGCCACTGCCATCCAATCGGAGTTTGATGACCATGAGCGTGGAAACTCAAAAGGAAACCCTGGGCTTCCAGACCGAGGTGAAGCAACTGCTGCACCTGATGATCCATTCGCTGTATTCCAACAAGGAAATTTTCCTTCGCGAACTGATCTCCAACGCCTCCGACGCTGTCGACAAATTACGTTTCGAAGCCCTGTCCAAGCCTGAGTTGCTGGAAGGTGGCGCCGAACTGAAAATCCGTGTCAGCTTCGACAAGGACGCTAAAACCGTCACCCTCGAAGACAACGGTATCGGCATGAGCCGTGACGATGTCGTGACCCACCTGGGCACCATCGCCAAATCCGGCACTGCCGATTTCATGAAGCACCTGTCCGGCGATCAGAAGAAAGATTCGCACCTGATCGGTCAGTTCGGCGTGGGTTTCTACTCTGCATTCATCGTCGCCGATAAAGTTGACGTATTCAGCCGCCGTGCCGGCCTCGCTGCCAGCGAAGGCGTGCACTGGTCGTCCAAAGGCGAAGGCGAATTCGACGTCGCCACCGTCGATAAGGAAGACCGCGGTACGCGCATCGTCCTGCACCTGAAGTCCGCTGAAGACGAGTTCGCCGATGGCTGGCGTCTGCGCAACATCATCAAGAAGTACTCCGACCACATCGCTCTGCCGATTGAGCTACCGAAAGAAGTGACGGCTGCCGAAGGTGAAGAGGCTCCCGCCGTTGAATGGGAAACCGTCAACCGCGCCAGCGCGCTGTGGACCCGTCCGCGTACTGAAGTAAAAGACGAGGAATACCAGGAGTTCTACAAGCACATCGCTCACGATTTCGAGAACCCATTGAGCTGGAGCCACAATAAGGTCGAAGGCAAGCTGGAGTACAACTCGCTGCTTTACGTGCCGGCCCGTGCTCCGTTCGACCTGTACCAACGTGAAGCGCCGCGTGGCCTGAAGCTGTACGTGCAGCGTGTATTCGTCATGGACCAGGCTGAGTCGTTCCTGCCGCTGTACCTGCGCTTCATCAAGGGTGTGGTCGACTCCAACGACCTGTCGCTGAACGTGTCGCGGGAAATCCTGCAGAAAGACCCGATCATCGATTCGATGAAGTCGGCGCTGACCAAGCGCGTTCTGGACATGCTGGAAAAACTGGCGAAGAACGAGCCTGAGCAATACAAGGGCTTCTGGAAAAACTTCGGTCAGGTCATGAAAGAAGGCCCGGCTGAGGATTTCGCCAACAAAGAGAAAATCGCTGGCCTGCTGCGCTTCGCCTCCACCCAGGGCGAAGAAGGCGAGCAAGTGGTCGCGCTGGCCGAATACCTGGCTCGCGCCAAGGAAGGTCAGGACAAGATTTACTACCTGACCGGCGAAACTTACGCGCAGGTCAAGAACAGCCCGCACCTGGAAGTCTTCCGCAAGAAAGGCATCGAAGTGCTGCTGCTGACCGACCGTATCGATGAGTGGCTGATGAGCTACCTCAGCGACTTCGACGGCAAGAGCTTTGTCGACGTGGCACGCGGTGACCTGGACCTGGGCAACCTGGACTCGGCAGAGGACAAGAAAGCCGCAGAAGAAGTCGCCAAGAGCAAAGAGGGCCTGGTTGAGCGGATCAAGACGGCGCTGGGTGAAACAGTCAGCGAAGTGCGGGTTTCCCACCGTCTGACCGACTCCCCGGCGATTCTGGCCATCGGCGAGCAGGATCTTGGCATGCAGATGCGTCAGATCCTGGAAGCCAGCGGTCAGAAGGTTCCGGATTCCAAGCCGATCTTCGAATTCAACCCGGCTCACCCGCTGATCGAAAAACTCGACGGTGAGCAGAGCGAAGAGCGTTTTGGCGACCTGTCGCACATCCTCTTCGATCAGGCAGCCCTGGCCGCCGGCGACAGCTTGAAAGACCCGGCCGCCTATGTGCGCCGCCTGAACAAGCTGCTGGTTGAACTGTCGGTTTAATCGCGTTAAAGAAAAACCCGCTTCGGCGGGTTTTTTCATTCTGGCGTTTCTTTACGGGAGTTAGTCATGAGCCAAGTCACTGTGCGTTCCGTGGTTTATCAGCTTGATGGTCAGTCTTACGAAGGTCGTCTGGCGTTCGATGCCAGTCAAACAGGTTCACGTCCGGGCTTGCTGATGGCGCCGAACTGGATGGGCGTCAGTGCTGGTGCCGAGAAGATTGCCCAGGAGGTTGCCGCCAAAGGTTATGTGGTGTTGATCGCTGACCTGTATGGGCAGTCGGTTCGCCCGCAAAACGCTGACGAGGCGGGCGCGGCGATGATGCCGCTGAAAAATGACCGTGCCTTGTTGCGCAAGCGCATGCAGGCGGCCTTCACTGCCTTGCAGGGTCAGGCTGAAGCAGCGGTCGACACGTCGAAACTGGCGACGTTTGGTTTCTGCTTCGGTGGTTGCTGTGCTCTGGAGCTGGCCCGTACTGGGGCGCCACTCAAGGCTGCTGTGTCGTTCCACGGCACGCTGGACACACCGAATCCTGCCGATGCAAAAAACATCAAAGGCTCGGTGCTGGTGCTGCACGGTGCTTCCGATCCACTGGTCGCGAAAGAGCAACCGCCAGCGTTCGAGGCTGAGATGAATGCAGCGGGTGTGGACTGGCAATTGCTGAGCTACGGCGGCGCCGTGCATTCCTTCACCGATCCACACGCCAATGTGCCGGGCATGATGATGTACGACGCTAAGACCGCCAGGCGGGCCTTTGTGTCGATGCACAACTTGCTGGAAGAAGTGTTCAACGGCTGAGTGTTGTTTCTAGCCCTGGCGCCGTAGGTGTCAGGGCTGGCCTCATCGCGAGCAGGCTCGCTCCCACAATTGACCCAGTCGGGCGCAGGATTTGCGAACGACGCCAATCCAATGTGGGAGCGAGCCTGCTCGCGATGGCGGCGTAACGGACACAGGAAATCTTAAGGCAACTCGATCCGCTCACTTTCCCCCGGTACAGTCGGCCAATCCCTGGCCGCCCAGCGCCTGCGTGCCTCATCGATCACCGCCGGATCGCTGGCGACGAAGTTCCAGTTGATCCGCCGCGGTCCGTCCATTGGCGCGCCGCCGAACAGCATGGCATGGCAATCGCTTTCGGCGAACAGGTCCATTTCTTCCCCGGCAGGCAGCACCACCAGCGAGTGCGGTTCTACGGGCTCGCCATTGAGTTGGGCATCACCGTCCAGCACGTAGAGCGCGCGCTCTTCATGCTCGCTGGGAATCAGCAACGTCGTCGCCGTTTTCAGCTCAAGCTCTGCGTACAGCGTAGGAGAAAGCACCGGCACCGGTGACTCCAGACAGAAGCCTTTGCCGGCAATCATCCTGATCTTCACGCCGAGGTTTTCGCTGACCGGCAGGCTGGCGGCCGGGTAATGGCTGTAATGGCCCGGACCTTGTTCGTGCTCTTTGGGTGAGGCCAGCCAGATTTGCAGGCCGTGCATCTTGAAATCGGTATCCCACAGCGCTTCTGGTGTGCGCTCGACGTGAGCAATCGCACTGCCTGCGGTCATCCAGCTGACGTCACCCGGTTTCACAATCTGGTCAGAACCCAGGCTGTCCTTGTGTTGGAGTTCGCCTTCGAACAGGTAGGTGAGGGTGGACAGGCCAATATGCGGATGCTGGCGAATGTTCATGCCACGGCCCGCCGGATAGCGGGTTTCGAGCATGTGGTCGAAAAACACGAAAGGCCCGACGCTGCGGCATTGGGCCGATGGCAGCGGGCGCAGGATCGGTTGGCCTTCGACATCTTCGGTGCGTGGGCGGATCACGAGCGGACTGTTCATGGTGCATTCCAGGCTGTACGAGTGATGCCGCTGAGCATAACCCGCACAGCCGATGCTTGCCGCTATTGGCTGAAGGCGCCTTCGGACAGGTGGGTTTCGATGGTCACTTCGCTGGTGGTCATCAGCTTGTGAATCGGGCAACGATCGGCCACGCGGTGCAGCTCTTCACGCTGGGCGTCGGTGAGCACGCCTTTGAGGGTGAGTTTGACATGCAGGGCGTATTTGCCTTTCTGCTCCTGGCTGTTGTCGTGTTTGACCTCGACCGTGACGCCGGTCAGCGGGATTTCTTTCTTTTGTGCGTAGAGCTTGAGGGTCAGTGCCTTGCAGGCCCCCAGCGCAGCATCGAAGTAATCGTGGGGCTCTGGCGCGGAACCTTCGCCGCCGAAGGCTTTGGGCACATCGGCGAAGAGTTGATGGTCGTCGATCTGGATGCTGTGACGAAAACCTTCGCTGGATTCGGTATTGACGGTAATGGTCATGACAAACCTCCTGGGCAGTAAGAAAGAGTGAACGTCAGATAAAGACCTTGCAGTTATAGAGCATTCGGCGATTCAGGGTGATCGTTTGCTGACTCAGCAGCGTTTTACCGTTTGCTGAATCGTTTGTGCCCAGGCATCGAAGTGCTTGGGCGTTTTGATATCACGTTTTCGTCTTACGCAAAATTTCTCCGGGCCGATACCTTCTTATGCAGCCAGCTGCAGGGTTGATGCAGCACTTTTGGAAGGAGCCAGAGGATGAGTATCAGAAGTCTCAATATCGCGCCGCGCGCAGGCTTGGGTTTTGGTGTGCTGGCGTTGATGGTGTTCTGTCTGGGCGGTTTTGCCCTGATGCAGATGTCGAACATGCGCCAGCAGTCCGACGAGGTCGACAACAACTGGCTGCCCAGCGTGATGGCGGTCGGTGATATGAATCAGGATTTGTTGCGTATTCGTGCCTTGACTCTGCGCTTGGTGATCAATCGCGATCCCCAGGTGCTGGCCCGCAATGAAAGCAAACTCAATGAGCTCAAGCGTGACCTGATGGCTGCTCAGGACCGCTATGACAAGCTGATCGTACTGCCAGAAGAGCGGGTCCTGTTTGACCGCTTCAAGATCAACGAGAAAATGTACCTGGGATACCAGGAGCAGTTGATGGCGTTTTCGGCGCAAAACCGGGTCGATGAGGCCTTGACCATCGTCAATGGTGGCATGAGTCAGATCGCTGATGAACTCTCGGCCACTTTGCACCAACTGGTTGAATTCAATCATTTGAATGCCAACCTCGCGACGGACCTGGGGCGGGCGGTTTTCAACACTGCCCGGACCTGGGTGATTGGCATGATCGCGGTGACTGCGTTAATCACCATTGGCCTGGCATTGTTGCTGACGCGCAGCATTGTGCTGCCGCTGGCCCAGTCGTTGAAAGTCGCTGAGGTGGTCGCGGGTGGCGATCTGACGGGCGATATCAGCATCAGTGGCAAGGATGAGCCGGCGCGCCTGCTGCACGCCCTCAAGAGTATGCAACACAACCTGCGCGAGACCATCCGGCGAATCTCCGACTCTTCAAGCCAACTGGCCTCGGCTTCGGAAGAGCTCAGTTGCGTGACGGAAGACGCCACCCGAGGCTTGCATCAGCAGAGTCTGGAAATCGAGCAGGCTGCAACGGCGGTGAATCAGATGACGGCCGCCGTAGAGGAGGTGGCAAGCAATGCGGTGGCCACGTCCGAGGCATCACGCGAGTCTGACCGGATCGCTCGGCATGGCCGTGAGCAGGTGCATCAGACGGTGATATCCATCGAGTCACTGGCCGATGACGTGACCGCGAATGCGGAGCAGGTCGAGGACCTGGCGCAGAAGGTCTATGGCATCAGCAAGGTGCTGGATGTGATTCGTTCGATCGCTGAGCAAACCAATCTGCTGGCCCTCAACGCAGCCATCGAAGCGGCGCGGGCCGGGAGTGCCGGGCGTGGTTTTGCGGTGGTTGCCGATGAGGTGCGGGCATTGGCCCACCGGACGCAGCAATCGACCCGGGAAATCGAGCAGATGATTGGCGGTATCCAGCAGGGTACCGATCAGGCGGTCAGCTCGATGCAACAGAGCAACACCCGCGCGCGCTCGACCCTGGAAGTGGCCAAGGCTGCGGGTACGGCGCTGGAAGAGATTGCGTCGGCGTTTGCCCTGATCAACGAGCGCAATCTGGTGATCGCCAGTGCGTCGGAACAGCAGGCAGTGGTGGCGCGGGAAGTGGACCGTAACCTGATGAACATCCGCGATCTGGCGTTGCAGACCTCGGCCGGGGCCAATCAGACCAGTGCGGCGAGTCAGGAGTTGTCGCGATTGGCGGTGGACCTGAATGCCATGGTGGCGCAGTTTTCGGTGTAGTTGATTTTTGTGGTGAGGGAGCAAGCTCCCTCGCCACGGGATTATTGATCGCCCAATAAAAAACGCCCCGAACCAGTCGGGGCGTTTTCATGTGCAGCGAAGCGGCGGGGCTTACTTGCCCTGCCAGCGCTTCAGGACCAGGGTGGCATTGGTGCCGCCGAAGCCGAAGCTGTTGCTCATCACAGTGTTGATGGTGGCGTCTTCGCGAGTCTTGGTCAGGATTGGCATGTCAGCCACTTCCGGGTCCAGTTCGTCGATGTTGGCAGAACCTGCCATGAAGTTGCCTTCCATCATCAGCATGCAGTAGATCGCTTCGTGAACGCCGGCGGCGCCCAGGGAGTGACCCGACAGGCTCTTGGTGGAGCTGATGGCCGGAGCCTTGTCGCCGAAGACTTCACGCACACCTTTCATTTCCGCGACGTCGCCGACCGGAGTCGAAGTGCCGTGGGTATTCAGGTAGTCGATCGGCGTGTCGACGGTGGACATGGCCATCTGCATGCAGCGGATGGCGCCTTCGCCGCTAGGAGCGACCATGTCGTAGCCGTCGGAGGTCGCGCCGTAGCCGACGATTTCCGCATAGATCTTCGCGCCACGGGCCAGAGCGTGTTCCAGCTCTTCGACCACGACCATGCCGCCACCGCCGGCGATGACAAAACCGTCACGCTTGGCGTCGTAGGCACGGGAAGCTTTTTCCGGCGTCTCGTTGTACTGGCTGGACAGTGCGCCCATGGCGTCGAACAGGAACGATTGGCTCCAATGCTCCTCTTCACCGCCGCCGGCGAACACGATGTCCTGCTTGCCCATCTGGATCTGTTCCATGGCGGTACCGATGCAGTGAGCACTGGTGGCGCAGGCAGACGCGATGGAGTAGTTCAGGCCCTTGATCTTGAACGGTGTGGCCAGGCAAGCGGAAACCGTGCTGCTCATGGTCCGCGTAACACGGTATGGGCCGACGCGCTTGACGCCTTTTTCGCGCAGGATATCCAGCGCTTCCATTTGGTTCAGGGTCGACGCGCCACCGGAGCCGGCGATCAGGCCGGTACGCGGGTTGGAAACCTGCTCGTCGGTCAGGCCGGAGTCAGTGATGGCGTCTTTCATGGCCAGGTAGGCGTAAGCCGCCGCGTGGCCGACGAAGCGATAGATCTTGCGATCGATCAACTCTTCGAGTGGCAGGTCAATGGAGCCGGAAACCTGGCTACGCAGACCCATTTCGGCATATTCCGGGTTGAACCGGATGCCAGGGCGGCTTGCACGCAGGTTAGCGGAGACGGTCTCTTTGTCATTGCCCAGGCACGAAACGATGCCCAGACCAGTGATAACGACGCGGCGCATGCGGATAACCCTTAGAAGTTGTCAGTGGAGGTGAATACGCCGACCCGAAGGCCTTCGGCGGTGTAGATCTCGCGGCCGTCAACGCTGACCGAACCATCGGCGATGGCGAGGTTCAGCTTGCCCTTCAGGACGCGCTTGATCTGGATGTTATAGGTCACTTTTTTGGCAGTCGGCAGAACCTGGCCGAAGAATTTCACTTCGCCCGAACCCAGGGCGCGGCCGCGGCCCGGCAGGCCTTGCCAGCCGAGGAAGAAACCGACCAGCTGCCACATGGCGTCAAGGCCCAGGCAGCCTGGCATCACCGGGTCACCTTCGAAATGGCAGGCGAAGAACCACAGGTCCGGAGTGATATCCAGCTCGGCGACCAATTCACCTTTGCCGTACTTGCCACCCTCTTCGCTGATATGAGTGATGCGATCCACCATCAGCATGTTCGGGGCGGGCAGTTGCGCGTTACCAGGGCCGAACAGCTCACCGCGACTGCAGCGCAGCAGGTCTTCCCGGGTAAAGGCGTTTTGTTTGGTCATGCGAGCTCCTCAATAATCCCATGCGGCAGGTGGGGCAAATCTTCCGGCCGATCGAAACATTCATGTCCCGAACCGGCAGCCTACTCATAGACTATTGCGTTGTGGTGAAAGTCACAGCACAAAGGACATGAATGTACACTTGTGCACTGAAATTATTATTCAAGCGCAAATTCGGGCTTGTTAGGTGACTAAGACTGCCGCACTTTCGCCTTTCACGCCAGTCGCAGATGGTCGATCACTCTGTACCAGGGTCTGTTGACGGTTGGTGGCAGCTCGCCACTAACCATCAACAGACCCTAGCGTACCCAACGCTGCAGAATCTGTTGCAGATCAGTGCGTTTGAAAGGCTTGGCCAGATAGTCGTTCATCCCTGCCGACAGGCAGGCCTCGCGATCACCCTGCAACGCGTTGGCCGTCAGGGCGATAATCGGTAGATCGGCGCAGCCGGGCAGTTGACGGATCTGCCGGGTGGCTTCGTAACCGTCGATGACCGGCAGCCGGCAATCCATCAGAATCGCCTCGAAAATCAGGCTCTCGGCGCTGCGCACCGCCTGTGCGCCGTCGGTGGCGACGCTGACAGTAAAGCCCAGGCTGCGCAGCATCGCTTCGATGACAGTCTGATTCACCGGGTTGTCTTCCACCAGCAGCACATTGCGCCCTTCGCCGTGGTCGTTGCCGGCAGGCGTGCGCGGTGCCAGGGTCGGCGGCGTCTGCCTGGACAGCGCCAGCGGAATTTCCAGGGTAAACACCGAGCCTCGGCCTTCTTCGCTCTGGGCGCGCAGTGTGCCGCCCATCCGTTCGGCCAGTGTGCGGGCAATCGGCAGGCCCAGGCCGGTGCCGCCGTAGCGTCGGGAGATCGAGCAATCGGCCTGCCTGAACGCGTCGAACATCAGCTCCAGGCTTTGCACCGAAATGCCAATCCCGCTGTCGCGCACAGTGCAGGTGAACCACAGCAGTTCGTGGTCCAGCGATTGCCACTGCGCCTCGATCGTCACCCGGCCTTTCTCGGTGAACTTCAGGGCATTGCCGATCAGGTTGACCAGGATCTGCCGGATCCGTGTCGGGTCGCCCTGGACTTGCAGGGCCTGCATGCCATCGGGGATTTGCAGTTCCAGGCTCAGACCACGTTGCACCGCACTGTGCTGGAAAGCCTGGGCGCAGCTGTTGATCAGCTCGGTAAGGTTGAACGGGATGTGCTCCAGTTCCAGGGCCGAGCGTTCAATGCGCGAGAAGTCGAGAATGTCGTTGATGACTTTGAGCAAGTGCTCGGTGGACTCCGACGCCAGCGCGGCGTACTCGATCTGCTCCTCGGTCATGTCGGTGGTTTCGAGCAGTTGCAGCATGCCCAGCACGCCATTCATCGGCGTGCGCAACTCGTGGCTCATCATCGCCAGGAAGTCGGACTTGGCGCTGTTGGCCTTTTCCGCTTCCTCGCGGGTCTGGATCAGTTGCGCCATGGCCTGATGTTGCTCGCGACTGGCGAGTTCGAGACCATCGGCGAGGTTGTTGATGTGGCGCGACAGGTTGCCCAACTCAGCATCGTCGACGATCGGCAGCGGTGTTGTGAAATCGCCTTGCTGAATCGCCTTCACTGCATTGCCCATGGCGCTGATGGGCTCAGACAGGCTGGCGGCCAGGCGCCGGGCCAGCAGGAAGGTAAAGAGCAGGGCAAACAGTGCGAGGATCGCGGCCTTGAGCAGGATTTCCTGTTGTCGCTGGCTGAAGGCATCGTTGGACATGCCGACGATTACCCGGCCCAGATAGTCTTCGGAGGCCCCGCCGGCCGATGGAGGGCCCTGCAAAAAGTCGTCGTTGAGCTGGATCCGTTGCAAGCGCACAGGCGCCTGAAACTCTTCGACCTGTTGCGAGCGTTGGCGGTTTTCCGAGGGCTGTTCGACGTACACCAGCACCTTGTTGGCGTTGTCCTGTACCTCCAGGAAACGCACATGCGGCGTCGTCAGAGACGCCTTCATCAGACTTTCGAGCACCTCATTGTTGCCGGAGATAACGCCGTACTCGGTGGCCGGGGCCAGTTGATTGGCGATCAGTTGGCCGGTGTGGTTGAGCTCCTGGCGCAAGTCCTGGATTCGCACGACGGTAAAGAAGCTGATCAGTAGCAAGGTCAGCAGCAGTGCCGGGCCGAGGCTGATGATCTGGGTACGGGTATTGATACCCCAATGGCGACGGAAGGTCATGGTCGGTTTTCTCCTTCGGCCAACTGTGTTGCAACAGCCGCGGGGTCAATCTGTTCGATGCCCAGGGAGCGAGCGACTTGCGGGTTACTTAACACTTTGAAGCGTTGCGGATAGAGGTCGCGCGGCCAACTGGCCGGCGAGCGGTCAAGCAAGTCATTAAGAATGGCCAGCCAATCGCTCTGATCGCTGTAGGTGCTGGCCAGGCTGCCGGCTTTGACAAAGCCTGCGTTGGGACCGATCAACGCAAGCTGTCGGCCATAGCTGCTGAGCAGCAGATTCTTGGCGGTTTTCGGGTTGTACAGGTCGGGGTCGTCGAGCCCCAGCAATACGTCGCTGTTTTTCAGCAGCGCTTGCAGAGGCCGGCTGTCATTGGTGTTGTCCCAACGTTCGGCGACGATTTCCAGCCCCAACCGGTGTGCGGTGTGGTGCAGTTCCTTGAGCAGAAATTCACTGTTCATCCCGTACAGCACGCCGACTCGTCGCGCTTGTGGCAGCAGGGCCTGGGTCAGTCGAAGTTGGCGGCTCAGCGGTGGATCACTCCACAGCAGGCTCAGACGCAGGGGCAGGGCATTGCCCAAGCGCTGATAGGCTTGCAGGCGGCTGATGCGCAACACCAGGGTCGCAGGTCCCTGGTTGTCTTGCAGACGCCAGTCCAGGCTCGGCAGGTCGAGCAGGATCAGTCGGGTTGCGTTGGGTAGCCGGGACGGCGCGGGGAGGTCGGCAAGGCGTGTGAAGCGCACCGTGTCTGCGGGCCGCTGTTTGGCCAGCGCGCGGGTGAAGGCTTGCACGCCGGGGCTGTCTTCGGCGCCGGTCAGCAACACATCGGCAGCGTGCGCGGGCAAGCTGCCCAGACAGACAAGCAAGAATCCCCAAACCCAAGGCCGGCGGCGTCGGGGGGAGAGGGTGCAAGTCTGGCTGTGGCCCATGTCAGAACTCTAACTCTGCGCTGAAGTAGAGCACGTGGCGCGAGTCATAGTGGTTGTCGATGTAGGTGGTCGGCTGGTTGTCGAGGCGTTGTTGCAGGATGCCGGCCAGTTCGAGGTTGGCCTTGCCCAGCGCAATACGTTTGGCGATGCGTGTATCGACACGTTCGAAGCGGTAGCCATTGAGTGCGTCGTCACCGTAGTAGAACAGCGCGCTATTCCAGCCGTTGCCCCAATCGCGCAGCCAACCGGCCGAGCCGCTGTTGCGCGCGGTGAATAGTGCATCCTGAGGGTTGCTGGCCTCGGCATCGACATAGGCGTAGGTCAGGCGCAGCCGGTCAGCGGCGCTGACTCGCCAGTCAACCTGGGTTTCCGTGCCGCTGAAACGTGAGGCGTTGGCGTTGCTGGCAATGTACTGATTATTGCGCAGCGGCTCGCTGATCATGCTGGTGATTTCGTCGTAGAACAGTTTCACGTCGACGCTCAGCCCAAGGTCAGCGAAGAAGCCGTTATACCCCAGTTCCCGCGAGCGCATGTGTTCTTGATCGAGGTTGCCGGGGCCACGAGTCCTGACGAAGTAACGGGCGCTGGACTGACCGTAGGCATCGGGCCTGAGGTTGGTCACCTGGTAGCTCCAGTTGACGTTGTTTTCGAACATGTCGGGTGAGCGGGTGGCCTGCGAATACACCGCACGCAGACCGTGGCGCGGGTTGATCAGGTAATTGATCGCTACCCGTGGGGTGAGCGAGTCGCCGACCAATTGGGGTTTTTCGTACATCGCACCGCCTTGCAACAACCAGTGCTCGGTGGCGCGCCACTCCAGTTGACCGAACAACCGCCAGATGGTGTCGTCGAGGGTGCCGTTGAAGTACGTCTCGGAGTCGGCCCGGTCGTATCGATAGTTCAGGCCACTGACCAGCCGCAGACTGTCGGACAGGCTCAGGGTGTCCTGCAGTTCCAGGTCGTAACGCGACTCTCGGGCGCTCTGGTCGATGTCGCCGCAGACCGTGCGTTTGGCGCCACCTTTCCATTGATCGAGCACCTGATTGGCCAGCGCCTGTTCGGCGGGTGTGCCGTGCGGAGCACCTGTGCCGGTATAGCTTTCCATGTGCCGCGCCAGTCGCTCGGCATAGTTGGGGTTGAGCTGCCAGAGGTTAGTGAGTTCCGGGCTGAAGGACACTTCGGCGTCGCAGGCGCGCCAGTTCTGCTGGCGATCCCAGTGCTGCGCCGAACCCTGGACGTAGAGGCTGTGATCCGGGTTGATCTCCAGGTTCCAGCGTAACGAACCGGCGTAATCCTCGGCAATTACGTCAGAGTTGTCGCCCGCCGAGGTAATTCCGGAAAACACCGGACGGTAGGTATAAGGCCGCTGGTTGGTACCGTCCTTGGCATTCAGTTGCCAATCGATGCTTTGCTGCTCGTTGAGCGTCTGGCTGACGGACAGGTTGAAGCGGTTCAAGCGGCGACTGTCGCGGTAATCCGCACCCTGGCGATTCGAGTCGAAACCATCGTCTTCCTGGCCGGACAGCGACAAGCGCAGGTCGCCGGTTTCCCATCCGCTGCCCTGGCTGGCGTACCAGTCGTTGATACCGCGTTCACCGCGGGTGACTTTCACCCGAGTGCCATGGCTGTTGGCCGGCGCGCGGGTGATGATATTGACCACCGCCATCAGCGCGTTGGCGCCATAGCTGACGGTGTTCGGGCCACGGAACACCTCGATGCGCTCGATGTCCTCCATGGCCACCGGAATGTCGCTCCAGTCCACGGTCGCAAGGCCGGCGCGGTACACCGAACGACCGTCGATCAACACTTGCATGCGCCGTGCTTCGCTGGCGTTGGTGCCGTGATAGTTCACCGCTGCCTGGTTGCCGCTGATGTTACCGACCATCATCCCCGGTACCAGCCGCAGCAATTGGCTGATGTCCCGGGCACCGCTGGCCTTGATCAGTTCGCTGTCGATCACCGTCATGCTGCCGGGCACGGCGGCCGGTGACTGTTTCAGTCGGGTGGCGGTCAGCACTTGTGGCAATGGCGGGTTGTCGAGGAACAGATCATCGGCCAATAGCGGGTCGCAGAGCACCAGCGCCAGAACCAGCGAAGAGCGAAGGTGGGGAGGAGGGCCAACAGACACAGTGCAGCCTTGATAGCGGTTATTTGCCGCGCATGTTAACCGAGCTGTTTGAGTTTTCCAGTCACGATGCCGGCATTTTCCCTGGTTTTGTTGGTCTGCTTCCTACAGGTGTCGGTAATTGACACAGGGGCTGGCCGACGCTGGACCGCCCCGTATAATGCGGCTATCGCCATTGGTATGGATTAACGGATTGCATATGACTGAACAGCGCCCGATTGCGGTCCTGGGAGGCGGAAGTTTTGGTACCGCCGTGGCTAATCTGCTGGCCGAGAACGGTCATCAGGTCCGGCTGTGGATGCGAGATCCCGAGCAGGCCGAGGCCATTCGGGTCAACCGCGAGAATCCACGCTACCTCAAGGGCATCAAGGTTCACCCAGCGGTGGCGCCGGTCACCGACTTGCTGGCCACCCTGAATGCATGCGACCTGTGTTTCGTCGCGCTGCCCTCCAACGCCCTGCGTTCGGTGCTGGTGCCGTATGCCGAGCGCCTGAGTGGCAAGTTGCTGGTGAGCCTGACCAAGGGCATCGAAGCTCACACCTTCAAGCTGATGAGCGAAATTCTTCAGGAAATCGCCCCACAAGCGCGCATCGGCGTACTTTCCGGGCCGAACCTGGCCCGTGAAGTGGCCGAACATGCGCTGACGGCCACGGTGGTCGCCAGTGAAGACGAAGAACTCTGCCAACGGGTTCAGGCTGCGTTGCACGGTCGGACCTTTCGCGTGTACGCCAGTGCCGACCGTTATGGCGTGGAACTGGGTGGGGCACTGAAAAACGTCTACGCGATCATCGCCGGCATGGCGGTGGCGTTGGGCATGGGCGAAAACACCAAGAGCATGCTGATCACCCGGGCGTTGGCGGAAATGACCCGCTTCGCGGTGAATCAGGGCGCCAACCCGATGACCTTCCTCGGGTTGGCCGGGGTGGGCGACCTGATCGTCACCTGCTCGTCACCGAAAAGCCGCAACTATCAGGTCGGTTTTGCCCTGGGTCAGGGCTTGAGCCTGGAAGACGCGGTGACCAGTCTTGGCGAGGTTGCCGAAGGCGTCAACACCCTCAAAGTGCTGAAGGCCAAGGCGCAGGAAGTCGGGGTTTACATGCCGTTGGTCGCCGGTTTGCATGCGATTCTGTTTGAAGGGCGCACGCTTAATCAGGTTATTGAACTGTTGATGCGTGGCGAGCCGAAAACCGATGTCGACTTTATCTCCACCAGCGGTTTCAACTGAACACTCTATCTACAGAGGCAGGGAGCGAGACATGAACGATCCAAAAGTAGAAGCCAAGTACGAATCCATTCTGCTGCGCGTGCTGTGGATGCTGGTTTATGTGCTGGTCTGGCAAGTCGCGCAATTTATCCTTGGCGCGGTGGTGCTGGTGCAACTCATCTATCGGTTGATCTACGGCGCACCCAACGCAGGCCTGATGAACTTCGGTGACAGCCTCAGCCAGTTCCTGGCGCAGATCGGTCGCTTCGGCAGCTTTCACAGCGATCAGAAACCTTGGCCATTCGCCGATTGGCCAACCCCGCGGACACCGGAAGGCGAGGCCCCGCACGCCGTACCGCCTGCGCCGCATCCGACCCGTGATGAGGAGCCGAAGCTATGAAAGTCTGGGTGTTGCGTCACGGTCAAGCCGAGTCTCACGCCCGTAGCGACGCCGAACGGGAATTGACCCAGCAGGGGCGCGAAGAAGTGCTGCGCAGTGCCGCGCAGCTGATCGGCCAGCCGATTCAGGCGATCGTCGCCAGCCCGTATGTGCGGGCGCAGCAGACCGCGCAACTGGTGCGCGAAGCGTTGGGCTTTGAACCAGAGATTCGCACGGTGCCGTGGCTGGCGCCAGACAACAACCCGCTGACTGTCGTGGATCAACTCGACTCGGCGGAGAACATCCTGCTGGTCAGCCATAACCCACTGGTAGGCAACCTGATTGGCTTCTTGCAGCACGGTCATTTACGTGCGCCGCAGCCGATGAACACCGCCAGTCTGGCCGAGCTTGAGGCTGATTTGCCGTTGGCCGGGGGTATGACGCTCAATAGCGTCAAGAACCCGTAGCGCACGATCAATGTGGCGATGACGCTTGATGTGGCGAGGGAGCTTGCTCCCGCTTGGCTGCGAAGCAGTCGTAAAAAGCGCCCTGAAAAACCGAGGTACCGGTTTTAGGGCCGCTGCGCGACCCAACGGGAGCAAGCTCCCTCGCCACAGAGCGATCGTGTTGTTCTCTTGATTTGTTTGTGACAAATACTCAACCAAGCAACCGCTTGGTTGGGCTACGCTTGCCGCCATACCGAACAAAAGGGAGCGCATCGCATGTCCGCCGCTTTTCGTTTGCCGCTGCAAGTGTTCTACGAGCGTGAAGCTCGCCATCCCCGCCAGCGTTTTCTGGTCCAGCCGATTGGCGGTGGCCAGGTCGAGACGCTGACCTGGGCCGATGTCGGCCATCAGGCGCGGTGCGCCGCTCACTGGCTACGCGCTCGGGAGCTGCCTCCAGGCAGCCACATTGCACTGATCTCGAAAAATTGCGCGCACTGGATCATTGCCGACCTGGCGATCTGGATGGCGGGGCATGTCTCCATTCCGTTGTACCCCAACCTGACGGCCGACTCGGTGGCCCAGGTGCTCGAACATTCCGACGCGGCGCTGGTGTTCATCGGCAAGCTGGACGATTGGCCGGGCATGTCCGCAGGCGTCAGAGCCGATCTGACCACCATCAGCCTGCCGTTGTGCCCGGTGGGTGAGTTCGACTTCAGCTGGGCCGACCTGCAACGCAGCTCACCGATTCAGGACGATCCAACACCCGGTGCGGACCAGTTGGCGACGATTATTTACACCTCCGGAACCACCGGTCTACCAAAAGGCGTGATGCACAGCTTCGGCAACCTGGGTTTTGCCGCCACTCACGGCACGCAGTTGTTTGGTCTCAATGAGTCGGACCGGCTGTTGTCGTACCTGCCGCTGTGCCACGTCGCCGAGCGGATGTTCGTCGAACTGGCGGCGATCTATACCGGGCAAACCGTATTTTTTGCCGAAAGCCTCGATACCTTTCTCACCGATTTACAGCGCGCCCGGCCGACGGCGCTGTTCGGTGTGCCACGGATCTGGACCAAGTTCCAGATGGGCGTGTACCGCAAGATTGCGCCAAAGCGCCTGGACTGCCTCCTTGGTGTGCCCATCATCGGAAAATGGGTCGGGCGCAAGGTGCTCGCGGGCCTGGGGCTGGATGCCTTGCGCATCGCGCTGTCGGGAGCCGCCCCTGTGCCGCAGGCCTTGCTGCACTGGTACAAACGCCTTGGGCTGGATGTGCTTGAGGTCTACGGCATGACCGAAAGTTGCGGTTATTCCCATATTTGCCTGCCGGGCCAGAACAAGCCCGGCTGGATCGGCAAGCCGTGCCCGGAGGTGGAGGTGCGGATCGAGGACTCGGGTGAAGTGCTGGTGCGCAGCGGCGCGACCATGCTCGGCTATTTCAAGGAGCCGCAGAAAACCGCTGAGACGATCACCGAGGACGGCTTTCTGCGCACCGGCGACAAGGGTGAACAAGACGCCGAAGGCTATTTGCGCCTGACCGGGCGGCTCAAGGAAATCTTCAAGACCAGCAAGGGCAAATACGTGGCACCGGCACCGATTGAAAACCGCCTGGCGGTGCATTCACGTATTGAGCAGGTGTGTGTGGTCGGCGACGGTCTGAGTGCGCCGCTGGGGCTTTGCGTGCTCTCGGCGGTGGGTTTGCAGGACGCCGCCAGCGTGGCGCGCAATGCCTTGCAATCGAGCCTGGAAAGCTTGCTCGAAGAGGTTAACGGCGCCCTCGACAAACACGAACGCCTGCGCCAACTGGTGGTAGTCAAGGACAGCTGGGCGGTGGAAAACGGCTTCCTCACGCCGACCTTGAAGATCAAGCGCAACGTGATCGAAGCGGCGTATGGCGCACGGTTCGAAGAGTGGAGCGCGCGCAACGAAGCCGTGCTGTGGCAGGATTGACCTGAAATAAAACCAACGAAGGATGCAGCGATGAGTCTGTGGCGTACCGTCCCCAACATTGAACAGTTAAACGCGATTCAGAAAAATACCATCGGCGAAGTGCTGGATATTCGCTTCGAGGCGTTTGATGACGAATCGCTGACCGCCAGTATGGTCGTCGACCATCGCACCCATCAGCCCTACGGTTTGCTGCATGGCGGCGCCTCGGTGGTCCTGGCTGAATCCGTCGGCTCCATGGCCAGTTTCCTGTGCATCGACACCAGCAAATTTTATTGCGTAGGCCTGGAAATCAACGCCAACCACTTGCGCGGCCTGCGCAGCGGACGCGTGACGGCGGTGGCCAGGCCGATACACATCGGTCGCACCACCCACGTCTGGGATATCCGCTTGAGCAGCGACGAGGGCAAGGCCAGTTGCGTGTCACGGTTGACCATGGCAGTGGTGCCGTTGGGCGAAAACCCGCCGGCTCGCTAACGGCACGAATGATCTGCTTCTGTGGCGAGGGGGCTTGTTGTGGCGAGGGAGCTTGCTCCCGCTGGGTCGCGTAGCGACCCCAAAACCTGTAACACCGCATCTGTCATATTTTCGACGGCTGCGCCGCCGAACGGGAGCAAGCTCCCTCGCCACAACAGCGTACTCGATCCTGAATTGCCCATAGCCGTGGCCTGACTGTCATCATTCCTGGCAGTTACGGTCATTGCTGTAGGACTGCGTCTTACGGACAATCAACGCTTGATTTCGTTTATGGACGCGCCGTTATGTCGCAGCAGATTTTTTTCGCCCACGCCAATGGCTTTCCTTCAGGCACTTACGGCAAGTTGTTTGCCGCGCTGGCGCCGGAGTACCAGGTCGCGCATCTGCAGCAGCACGCCCATGACCCACGGTTCCCCGCCGACGATAACTGGCACAACCTGGTGGATGAACTGATCCATCACCTTAAGCTGCAACCTGAACCGGTGTGGGGCGTTGGTCATTCCTTTGGTGGCGTCTTGCACCTGCACGCGGCCCTGCGTTGCCCGCAGCTGTATCGCGGCGTAGTGATGCTGGATTCACCCGTGCTGACCCGCCCTGATCAATGGGTTATCCGCGCCGCCAAGCGTTTTGGCTTTATCGATCGCTTGACCCCCGCCGGCCGCACCTTGGGTCGTCGCGAGGAGTTTGCCGATCTGGAATCGGCGCGCAGCTACTTTGCCGGTAAAACCCTGTTTCGCGGCTTCGATCCGGAATGTTTCGATGCCTACTTGCAACACGGTCTGCACAAGGTCGGTGATCGCTTGCGCTTGCGCTTCGATCCCGCCACCGAGATCAGCATCTACCGTGGCGTTCCGCACACCAGTCCCGGCCGTCCTCGTCAGTTGAAAGTGCCACTGGCGGTGGTTCGTGGCCGGCAGAGTCGGGTGGTGATGCGCCATCACGCAAGTTTCGTGGGGCGTATGCCGCAAGGCGAGTCGCTGACAATGCCCGGCGGTCACATGTTTCCCCTCGAACGCCCGCAAGACACCGCGACGTTGCTGAAAAACCTGTTCAGCCGTTGGGAAGGGCGCGGCGAACGGAGTTGCGCATGAGCGGCGTCGAAGAAGTGCGCCTGAGTCTGCCGCACATCGAGTTGGCCGCGCACTTGTTTGGCCCCGAAGACGGCCTGCCGGTCATTGCCTTGCACGGTTGGCTCGACAACGCCAACAGCTTTGCGCGCCTGGCCCCCAAGCTCGAAGGCTTGCGAATTATCGCGCTGGACATGGCCGGCCACGGGCACTCCGGGCATCGGCCGTTGGGCGCCGGTTATGCGCTGTGGGATTACGCGCATGACGTACTGCAAGTCGCCGAGCAGTTGGGCTGGAAGCGTTTTGCGCTGTTGGGCCACTCCATGGGGGCGATCGTTTCCGTGGTGTTGGCCGGATCGATGCCCGAGCGGGTGACGCACCTGGCGCTGATTGACGGGGTGATTCCACCCACCGCGACTCATGACAACGCCGCCGAACGCATGGGCATGGCCCTGCAAGCGCAGTTGGACCTGCAAGAAAAGCGCAAACCGGTCTACAACACCCTGGACCGGGCCATCGAAGCGCGCATGAAAGGCCTGGTCGCGGTCAGTCGTGAAGCCGCCGAATTACTCGCCCGGCGTGGTTTGATGCCAGTGCCGGGTGGCTACACCTGGCGGACCGACAGTCGCTTGACGCTGGCGTCTCCGCTGCGTCTGACAGATGAGCAGGCGATGTCCTTCGTTCAGCGCGTCAGTTGTCCTGCGCAATTGGTGGTTGCCGCTGATGGCATGCTCGCCAAGCATCCAGAATTGCTGGAGCGTCTACCCTTTAGCCGTGAACAGCTGCCCGGCGGCCATCATTTGCACCTGAATGACGAGCCCGGCGCCGCCCTTGTTGCAGACTGTTTCAATCGGTTCTTCGCCGTTCCTTGACTTGCAGCGGGCAACTGTCGAGGCTGGGCGGGTTGAAATGGGAGACAACCATGATCGATCTCTACACCGCTGCGACCCCGAATGGCCACAAAGTCTCTATCGTGCTCGAGGAACTCGGCATGCCCTATACGGTGCATGCCTTGAGTTTCGACAAGAAGGAACAAAAGGCCCCAGCCTTTCTCAAGATCAATCCCAATGGCCGGATCCCGGCGATTGTCGACCGTGCCAACGGTGATTTCGCCGTGTTCGAATCCGGCGCGATTCTCATCTACCTGGCTGAGCTGAGCGGGAAACTGCTGCCCAAAGACCCGAAAGGGCGCTCGGTAGCGATCCAGTGGCTGATGTTCCAGATGGGCGGTATTGGCCCGATGCAGGGTCAGGCCAACGTGTTTTTCCGGTATTTCCCGGAAAAGCTTCAGGGCGCCATCGACCGCTATCAGCATGAAACCCGACGTTTGTATGAAGTGCTCAACACGCGACTGGAAACCGTCGAGTTTCTCGCTGATGAGTACAGCATCGCTGACATTGCCACTTACCCGTGGGTCCGTGGCCATGAATGGTCCGGCGTTTCGGTGGAAGGTTTACCCGGCTTGCAACGCTGGATGGCCGCAATGGAGGCGCGTCCTGCGGTGCAGCGTGGCTTACAGATCCCGCCGCGTACCGACGACGCCAATGTCGTCAAGGGCGCCCAGGCCATGCTGATCCGATGAGAGTGTCTTCAAGGTTGAAAAGCATGCGTTTAATCGGTTTGTTGGGGCTGGGGTGTTTCAGTTCGCTGGTGTTTGCCGCCGATGTACCTGGAAGTCACGATTTACCATTGGTGCCGCGTCTGGCCGATGCGCAGATTGTCGACTATCGCCCGGCTGCCGAGCTTGAACGGATCTACCCGATGGGGTCGGTCCGTAAAATCAGTGGCCAGCTGCGTTTCGATGGTCAGGTCAGCGCCCGTGGGCAAACGACATCGGTGACCTACGAGTTGCCGCCGGAGCATTCGTCCACCGAGGCCTTCACCGCTGCTCGCGAGGCCTTGCAGAAACAGGGCGCCGAGCTGTTGTTCTGGTGCCAGGCCCGCGATTGCGGCGAAAGCAGCCTGTGGGCCAATGGGGTGTTTGGCAACGCCAAACTCTATGGCGCCGACGATCAACAGGCTTATCTGCTGCTGCGACTCGCGGCACCACAGGACAACTCGCTGGTAGCGCTGTACAGCATCACTCGCGGCAATCGCAAAGCTTATCTGCATGTCGAGCAGTTCGACGCCAGCACGCCACTGGGCGAGTTGTTGCCGACCTCCGCGACCCTGTTGCGTCAGCTCAAGGACACCGGCGTGCTGGACCTGCCGCATCTGACGGGCGACCCGCAACCGGTCTGGCTGACATTGCTGTCGCGCGGCTTGAACCTCGATACCACCTTGCGCGTCAGCGTTTCCGGGATCAACGCCGAGGCCTGGCGCCAGGCGCTGGTCGGGCAGGGCGTGCGTGCGGCGCGGATGGAACTTGGCAACGTGCCAGCAACCGGCCTGCACATCGAGTTCCTGCGATAATCTTATCCCCTGGCGTACGTGCCGTTGGCCGTTCGCCTGCTCTTTATTGATTGACCTTGCTCGAGACTTTTCATGCTCAATAACGATCGCCTGTTGGTGCAGATCCTGCTCCTGGTGTTGTTCGGTGCCAGCTTCTGGGTGATGGCGCCCTTCTGGTCAGCGCTGTTCTGGGGCGCGGTGCTGGCGTTCGCCAGTTGGCCGCTGATGCGCTTGCTGACCCGCTGGCTCAACGGTCGCGAATCCGTCGCGGCCGCCTTGCTGACCCTGGGCTGGATGGTGTTGGTGGCGGTGCCGCTGGTGTGGCTCGGGTTTAACCTGGCCGATCATGTGCGTGATGCCACGGTGTTCATCAAGGACGTGCAGGTTGACGGCTTGCCGGCGGCGCCGGTGTGGCTGGCCGGGATTCCTTTGGTCGGCGAGCGGCTGGTGGGGCTCTGGAACAGCATTGACCAGCAAGGCGCGGCGCTTTTGTTGGCGGTCAAACCTTATCTGGGGCAGGTCGGCAATTGGTTGCTGGCGCGCAGTGCGCAGATCGGCGGCGGTATTCTCGAGCTGACCTTGAGCATCGTTTTCGTGTTCTTTTTCTACCGTGATGGCCCGCGCTTGGCGATGTTCGTTCATCGTCTGCTCGAACGGCTGATCGGCGAGCGTGCCGGTTACTACATCGAATTGGTGGCCGGAACGGTGCAACGGGTGGTCAACGGGGTCATCGGCACAGCTGCTGCCCAGGCGATTCTGGCGTTGATCGGCTTCCTGATTGCCGGTGTGCCGGGCGCGCTGGTACTGGGTATCGCTACCTTCCTGCTCAGCCTGATTCCCATGGGGCCGCCGCTGATATGGATTCCGGCCACTGCCTGGCTAGCCTGGAAGGGCGAATACGGCCTGGCGGTGTTTCTCGGTATCTGGGGCACCTTCATCATCAGTGGCGTCGACAACGTGCTCAAACCCTACCTGATCAGCCGTGGCGGCAACTTGCCGCTGGTGATCGTGCTGCTCGGGGTGTTTGGCGGGTTGATTGCCTTTGGGTTTATCGGGTTGTTTATCGGCCCGACCTTGTTGGCCGTGGCGTACAGCCTGTTGATCGACTGGAGTAACAGTCAGGGGCGGGTTGAAGAAAAGCGCTGATCAATTGTGGTGAGGGGGCAAGCCCCAATGCCGATCAGTCAAGTCGAATACTGAACCTGTGGCGAGGGAGCTTGCTCCCGCTGGACTGCGTAGCAGTCCCATTTTCAGGGCCGCTTCGCCCGAGCGCGGACTGGCCCGCGGGAGCAAGCTCCCTCGCCACAGGTTATGGGTTCAATAACCTCAGGCCGCGGCGTTCAGGTTTTTGCTTGAGTTCAGCGTATTGGTCTGCGAGTACTGCTGGTTCATGCTGACGATCAACTTGCTCAGGGCCTCGGCGACGGCGCCTTGATCGATGGTGCCGCTGGTTTGGCTGCTGCCCGTTTGCAATGCCGTGAGCAGGGCTGTGTCATTGACGGTGCTGCTGGTGGACGAGCTTGTGGTCAGGGCATTGCTCGGTTCGGTGGCGCTGATGCTGCTATCACAGTTCGTGCCCGGTTGGCTGGACAGCGTCTGCGGCTGTTGCGGTGTGAGGGCGGCAAGCAGCTCGTCCTTGCTCACCGTCCCGTCGTTGTTCGTGTCCAGCGCCGCGAACAGGGACTGGCTGTCGGCAGTGCTGCCGGCTTTTGTCAGTCCGTTGCTCAGCTCAGCGCTGCTGATGCTGCCGTCCCCATTGCTGTCCAGCAGGCTCAGCATGGTGTCGGCCAGTTCCGTGCTGGGCGGCTGATCGTGGGCGTGATGTGCCGGCGGAGTCATGGCGGCCATTTCCTGGCTGCTCAGGCTACCGCTGTTGTCGGTGTCCAGGCTGCTGAACTGCTGGCTCAGGCTGTTCAGTACGCGGCTGTCGGGATTCTTCGCCAGGGCGCTGTTCAGCTCATCCTTGGAAACGGTTCCGTCGCCGTTGGTGTCGAGTTTGGCGAACAGTTCTTTCTGACGCTGCTGGAGTCGGGCGGTGTAGGCCGCACTGGTGGCGCTGGTATTACTGGAGTTACTGCTGACGCTGCCGATCATGGGCTCACTCCCCGCGGATGGATAAAACCGGTGAAGGCACCGGCCCATGCAGCCTCGGGGGAGGAGTTGTCGTGGGTATGTGGAATTTGTACGAATCAGCACACAGAGTCTGTTCAGACCCGTGGCAGGCGAATCACCGCAGTCAGGCCGCCACCCGGGGTGTCTTCCAGGCTTAATGCGCCACCCAGCCGCTCGGCAGCTTCGCGCGCGATGGTCATGCCCAGGCCAACACCGCCGGAGTTGCGGTTGCGCGAGCCTTCAAGGCGATAGAAGGGCTCGAACACTGCTTCGCGTTTGTCGGCGGCGATGCCGGGGCCATGGTCGATCACTCGAATGATCAGCTGTTCACGACTGTCCTCCAGGTTGATCAGCGCCTGGCCGGCGTAACGCAAGGCATTGTCCAGCAAGTTGTTGATGCAGGAGCGCAAGGCCATCGGTTGAACCTGCAACGGCGCACAGTGCCCGCTGGCCTGTACGTCTGCTCCATGATCCTGGGCGTTCTCGCAGAGCGATTCGATCAGCGCCTGCACATCCATCCACTGCAGGGCTTCGCTGGTGCGTTGTTCATGCAGGTAACTCAGGGTGGCGTCGAGCATGCGAATCATGTCGTCGAGGTCCTGACGCATCTGCCCTTGCAGTTTGTCGTCGTCGATCTGCTCCAGGCGCAACTTGAGCCGCGACAGTGGCGTGCGCAGGTCATGGGAGACAGCACCGAGCATGCGTGAGCGCTGCTGTACCTGCTCACGAATGCGCTTCTGCATCAGGTTGAAGGTGTGCGCCGCTTGCCGTGCCTCCCGTGGGCCGGATTCATCAAGCGGCGGGCTGTCGAGGTTTTCGCTGAGACTCTCGGCAGCGGCGCTCAGGCGTTGAATCGGCCGGGAGAGCAGCTTCGCGCCGTACCAGGCGGCGACCACCAGCGAGATAAGCTGAAAGGTCAGCGGTACGATCGGCCCACCAAACCAGGGCCGTGGCGGCCTGTTTTTGAAGTGCGGTGACGGCGGTTGCCCGTTGATCTCGGCGGAAAACTCCGGAGGGGGGGGCGGAGGCTTCGGGCCGTAATGGTGGAACCAGAAGAAAGCCAGTAGGTGCGCCAGGAAAATCGCCAGCAACAGCACGCCAAACAGGCGACCGAACAGCGTATCGAAGCGCGCACGCATCAGCCGATGTCTCGGGCGTCGAACAGGTAACCTTCGCCGCGAACGGTTTTGATCAGCGCAGGTGATTTGGGATCGTCACCGAGTTTTTGCCGCAGGCGCGAGACCAGCAAATCGATACTGCGATCGAACGCTTCGATCGAGCGTCCACGGGCGGCGTCCAGCAGTTGTTCACGGCTGAGCACCCGTCGTGGGCGTTCGATGAACACCCAGAGCAAACGAAATTCCGCGTTCGACAGCGGCACCACCAGGCCATCGGCGGAGATCAACTGGCGCAGCACGCTGTTGAGGCGCCAGTTGTCGAAGCGAATGTTGGCGCGTTGCTCGGTGCGGTCATCGCGCACGCGGCGCAGGATGGTTTGAATCCGTGCGACCAACTCCCGTGGTTCGAAGGGTTTGGCCATGTAATCGTCGGCACCCAGTTCCAGGCCGATAATACGGTCGGTGGGCTCGCAGCGGGCGGTGAGCATCAGGATCGGGATGTCCGATTCGGTGCGCAGCCAGCGGCACAGCGACAGACCGTCTTCGCCGGGCAGCATCAGGTCCAGCACCACCACATCGTAATGCTCGGCTTGCAGCGCCAGACGCATCGCGGCGCCATCGGTAACGCCACTGGCGTGGATGTTGAAACGGGCCAGGTAGTCGATCAGCAGTTCACGGATCGGAACGTCATCGTCAACGATCAGCGCGCGGGTGTTCCAGCGTTTGTCTTCGCCGATGGCGGGGGCTTTTTGATCGTCGTTCAGAGGAGCGGGGCTATTATGCATGCGTACGTTCATCTGCCAGAGAGGCTGCCAACCACAAAAGATAGGCCGCGAGGTTGTGGCTTCAGCATAGGCGTCCGGCCGTGAGGCGGGAAGTGCTGTAGGAAGTCTTGCGAGTGGCGAGGGTAGCCTTTGGGGGTGTTGAGGGCGTGTCGTGAGTGTATCTGTTTCGACACAATTGCGGTGCCTGCGGGGTTTATCATCCGCTGATCCGCACCGTTGAAGATGATTTACCGATCATCGGGTCCCGGACGGCCTCGCGTTCCGCTACAATGCGCGCCGATTTCGACTTGCCTGAGAGCCCGCTCATGTCCGCCTGCCAGACTCCTATCATCGTCGCCCTGGATTTCCCTACCCGTGACGCCGCACTGAAGCTGGCCGACCAGTTGGACCCGAAGCTGTGCCGGGTCAAAGTCGGTAAAGAATTGTTCACCAGCTGCGCTTCGGAGATCGTCGGAACCCTGCGTGACAAGGGCTTCGAGGTGTTTCTCGATCTTAAATTCCATGACATTCCGAACACCACCGCGATGGCCGTCAAGGCCGCAGCGGAGATGGGTGTGTGGATGGTCAACGTGCATTGCTCCGGCGGTCTGCGCATGATGGCGGCCTGTCGCGAAGTGCTCGACCAGCGCAGCGGTCCAAAACCGCTGTTGATCGGCGTGACCGTGCTGACCAGCATGGAGCGTGAGGATTTGGCCGGGATTGGCCTGGACATCGAACCGCAAGAGCAGGTATTGCGTCTGGCGGCACTGGCGGAAAAAGCCGGGATGGACGGTCTGGTGTGCTCGGCACTGGAAGCCCGTGCCTTGAAAACGGCGCATCCGTCGCTGCAACTGGTGACCCCGGGGATCCGTCCGGCGGGCAGCGCCCAGGACGATCAGCGCCGTATTCTGACGCCGCGCCAGGCGCTGGATGCCGGTTCCGACTATCTGGTGATTGGTCGCCCGATCAGCCAGGCGGCCGATCCGGCCAAAGCCCTGGCCGCCGTAGTGGCCGAACTGGCCTGATCAGACACTGAAGATCCAATGTGGGAGCGAGCCTGCTCGCGATGAGGGAGTGTCAGTCGACATCTGAAGTTGTCTGATACACCGCTATCGCGAGCAGGCTCGCTCCCACATTAGTTTTGTGGGCACTTCAAATTTTGGGTTACACCTTCAACACCAACTTCCCGAAGTTCTCACCGCTGAACAGTTTCATCAGCGTTTCCGGGAACGTCTCCAGTCCTTCGACGATGTCTTCCTTGCTCTTGATCTGCCCCTTGGCCATCCACCCGGCCATTTCCTGCGCGGCGGTGGCGTACTGTGCGGCGTAGTCCATCACCACAAAGCCTTCCATTCGTGCACGGTTGACCAGCAGCGACAGATAGTTGACCGGGCCTTTGACCGCTTCCTTGTTGTTGTACTGGCTGATGGCGCCGCAGATCACCACCCGGGCCTTCATGTTCAGCCGGCTGAGCACGGCGTCGAGAATATCCCCGCCGACGTTATCGAAATACACGTCTACCCCTTTCGGGCATTCGCGCTTGAGGCCGGCAACCACGTCTTCGTGCTTGTAGTCGATGGCACCGTCGAAACCCAGTTCGTCAATCAGGAACTTGCACTTGTCCGCGCCGCCGGCGATACCCACCACACGACAGCCTTTGATCTTGGCAATCTGCCCGGCAATGCTGCCCACTGCGCCGGCCGCGCCCGACAGCACCACAGTATCACCGGCTTTCGGCGCACCGACGTCAAGCAGCGCAAAGTAAGCGGTCATGCCGGTCATGCCCAGCGCTGACAAGTAGCGCGGCAATGGCGCCAGTTTCGGATCGACCTTGTAGAAACCTCGAGGCTCACCAAGGAAGTAATCCTGCACACCCAGCGCACCGTTTACGTAGTCACCCACAGCAAATCCCGGGTTGTTCGAGGCAATCACCTTGCCCACGCCGAGCGCGCGCATTACTTCGCCGATGCCCACTGGCGGGATGTAGGACTTGCCTTCGTTCATCCAGCCACGCATGGCCGGGTCCAGCGACAGGTATTCGTTCTTGACCAGAATCTGGCCCGCCGCCGGTTCGCCGACCGGGACTTGCTGATAGGTGAAGGTCTCGCGGTTCGCAGCTCCCACCGGGCGTTTGGCGAGCAGGAATTGACGGTTGGTCTGGGCAGTCATGGCGGGCACTCAAGGTTGAATGAAGTCTGATTGATAGACCCTCATGGCCGTTGTCGCAAGGTTTGCTGACGCAGCGAATACAACCCGATCCAGTGGAGTGATAGTCGGACGGGGATATCCATCACTGCAACTCATAAGCAATCAACCGGCCCTCTGATAGTGCTGCCGCGTGACGGGGCCGGATGGCTAGACTGCGAAAACGCGATCACCCACATTTTTCGAGGACATAACAATGAGCATGACGTTTTCCGGCCAGGTAGCGTTGGTGACGGGTGCAGCCGCCGGTATTGGCCGCGCGACCGCCCAGGCGTTTGCCGCCGAAGGGTTGAAAGTGGTGGTCGCGGACCTCGATGTGGCGGGCGGCGAAGGCACCGTCGAGTTGATCCGGGCAGCCGGTGGCGAAGCGCAGTTCGTGCGTTGCAACGTGACCCTGGAAAGCGACGTGCAAAACCTGATGGCTCAGGCGGTGAGCACTTACGGCCGCGTCGATTACGCCTTCAACAACGCCGGGATCGAAATCGAAAAGGGCAAGCTGGCCGAAGGCACTGTCGATGAGTTCGACGCGATCATGGGCGTCAACGTCAAAGGCGTCTGGCTGTGCATGAAGTACCAGCTGCCGCTGATGCTTGCCCAGGGTGGCGGCGCCATCGTCAATACCGCTTCGGTGGCGGGTCTCGGCGCGGCGCCGAAGATGAGCATCTACGCGGCGTCCAAGCATGCGGTCATCGGCCTGACCAAGTCGGCGGCCATCGAATATGCGAAGAAGAAAATCCGGGTGAATGCGGTCTGTCCGGCGGTTATCGACACCGACATGTTCCGCCGCGCCTATGAAGCCGATCCGAAGAAAGCCGATTTCGCCGCAGCCATGCACCCGGTAGGACGTATCGGCAAGGTCGAGGAAATTGCCAGTGCGGTGCTTTATCTGTGCAGCGATGGTGCTGCGTTCACCACCGGTCACTCGCTGGCGGTGGATGGAGGGGTGACGGCGTTCTGATGGTTTGTGTGCGGCGAATCGCCGGACATTGTGTTTCAAAGGGTTAGAAGAGCGCGTTTTGGCGGCGTTGTCGCACATCTTCATGAGAGCGCCTGTGCTTAACTGACTCCAGAAATACAACATACCGTTGGAGTTGGTCTCTCATGGAATTGAGAATCGATCGGCAGGCGCTGGTGCCAGTCGTGCAGCAAATTGTTGACGCCCTGGCGGGCTGGATTCGCCAAAGTGCCGTTGAACCAGGAACACGTTTACCGTCTATTCGACAGCTGGCCCGGGATAATCTGCTCAGTCAGTCCAGTGTCATTGAAGCGTATGAACGCATGGTCGCCCAAGGCGTGCTTGCGTCGCGTCATGGCTCGGGCTTTTTCGTTGCCGGGCCTTTGACCGCGACACATCGTTGTGGTGAGCAATCAGACCTTGCGGTGGCTGATGCAAGCCATGTCGGATTGGGCGAGAGCCCGTTGGACAAGTTGCCGCTGGGGCATGGTGGTATGCCTGAAACCTGGCGCGAGAGCGACGACCTCAGTTATGCCATTCGCCAGGTATCTCGTACCGACATGGCCGGATTGTTCAACTACAGCACCTCATACGGGTTGCCTGTCTTGCGCCAACAGCTCCTCAAACGCCTGCAACAGATCAATATCGCCGTCGATGAGAATCAGGTACTCACCACGGCGGGGGCTACTCACGGGCTGGACCTGATCGTACGGGCACTGCTCAAGCCGGGCGATTGTGTGGTGGTCGAAAGTCCGGGCTATTCGAATCTGTTCGAGCTGCTCAGGTTGCGTGGCGTCAGATTGCTGGAGGTGCCACGAACCTCTCGCGGTCCGGATATTGCGGTACTTGAGGCGCTGTTGGGGGCGAATAAGCCCCGCGCCTTGTTCATCAATAGCCTGTTCCACAATCCCACCGGCAGTAGCCTGGCGCCGGCCGTTGCGCAACGGATTCTCGAATTGGCAAAGCGTCATGAGCTGATCATCGTCGAAGATGACGTCTACGCTGACTTTCAGGGCAGTGCCGGTACCCGCCTGGCGGCAATGGATGCAGGTGAGAGCGTGGTTTATGTCAGTAGCTTTTCGAAAACCCTCAGCAGTTCGCTGCGGGTCGGTTATGTCGTGGCCAGCGCCGCCATCATTGCCCGCCTGGCAGAAGTGAAGATGATTACCAGCCTGGGTGCTTCGCGGTTTTGCGAGTCGGTGCTGAGCAGTCTGTTGCTCAATGGCACCTATCGCAAACTGGTACAGCGCCAGCGTCAGCGTTTGAAGCGTGACAGGGCGGCGACATTGCTGGTGCTTGAAGACGCCGAGTGGGAGGTGTTCGGCAAGCCTGCGGGGGGGTTGTACATTTGGGCCCGACCACGAGCACAAGAGCCGGCGCAGGTGCGCGCGCGGGCTCACGAATTCGGTATCGCGCTGTCCTCCAGGACGGCCTTCAGCCCCAGTGGCGAGGCCAGCGACTGGTTACGCATCAATGTGGCTTATGCCAGTGATCCGCGGGCGCTGGCGTTTTTTAAGGCCTGCGCATTACCGGATCGACTTCGACCGTTCTGAAAACGACTTCTGCGTAGCTTTTTGCCATTATTGCGGCGCCAAAGACTTGTGCTTGAGTGCACCCCGTTGCGAACCTGCAACAACTGAAAATGGCCATGTTGCCATTGGGTATGGGAAGGGGGGTACGAGCAATGATTTCGGCCGTGCAAGGACGTTTTGCCAACCTCGGTATGGCAAAAAAACTGGGTGTCGGTTTTATTCTGGTCCTGCTGTTGACGGCCCTGGTGGCCGCTATCGGTGTCTGGTCCTTACAAACTATCAGCCAGCGCTTCGATGGGCTCAAGCAGATGTCGTCGCTCAACAGTAGTTTGCTCAAGGTGCGTTTGCTGGAGCAGGATTACGCTTTGCACAGTGATCCGAAAACCGTCGATGCCTTGCACGAGGGTGTTGACGCGTTGATCGCCCTCGCAACGCAACTCAAGGCTCAGTCAGCGGCTAACGTCCCGGTGATGAATGATGTCGAGCAGTCGCTGGGGGCTTACCGCAAAGCCTTCGATGAGTTTGTCGAACTGACCCAGGCCAAGGACCTGGCGCTGGAAATGGCCAGTTGGTCGGTGTCCAGCGTGGCCAATAACCTTGATGTGCTGCAGGCGGGTCTTGCCGACGATGGCGCTTATGCGCTCAAGGAGTCGCAAGGCAAGGATGGCGCGGAGTTTATCGAGCAGGCCAATCAGGTCAGTCAGGTGTCGCGATTGATGTTGCAGGCAATGAATGAGGCGCGGGTGCGCCTGGATCAGAGCCGCAAGGTCAGCGACGAAAGCGCCGAGCAACAAGGCAAGATTGAACAGGCCGACCAGGCGTTGACGCAGGCTGAGGCGTTGAAAAACACGGTCAAGGATGCGGGCTACCAGACCGTGCTCAATGAAGTGACCGGACATATCGCCAGTTTCAGCGAAAAACTGGCCGAGTACACGGGGCTGTTGACTCAAGAGAAAAAGGTCTATCAGCAGTTGCATGAGCGTGCCGCCGAAGTGGTGCAGCGGGTCGATCAGGCCTATGGCGCTGAGGACCACTCGATGCAGGCGGAGCTGAAGAAGAACTCGCTGTTGATTATCGCATCGTCGGCCCTGGCGCTGCTGGTCGGGCTGATTGCAGCGTGGGTGATTACTCGCTTGATCGTTGCGCCACTGCGCAGCGTGATTCTCGTCGCTCAGCAAATTGCAGCGGGCGATCTGAGCGCGACCGTGCAGGTAACGCGACGTGATGAAATCGGCCAGTTGATGCAGGCAATGCAGCAAATGGGCGCTGGGCTGAGCAGTATCGTCAGTGGTTTGCAGGCCGGCATCGAGCAACTTGCGAGTTCCGCGCAATCACTCTCGGCGGTGACCGAGCAGACCAACCTGGAAGTCAGCAGCCAGAAGGAAGAAACCGAGCAAGTCGCCACCGCGATGAATCAGATGACTGCCACCGTGCACGACGTTGCGCGTAACGCCGAGGAAGCGGCACTGGCGGCGCAGACAGCGGACGGCAAGGTCGAGACCGGCCAGCAGGTGGTGCGTCAGAGCATGCAACGCATCGAACAGTTGGCTGACTCGGCGACGTCGGCCAGTTCCAGCATCGAAAGCCTCAGTGCGGAAATCCAGAACATTGGCACTGTCCTCAGCGTGATCAAAAGCGTTGCCGAGCAAACCAACCTCCTGGCACTCAATGCGGCCATCGAGGCTGCGCGAGCGGGTGAACAGGGCAGGGGCTTTGCTGTGGTTGCCGATGAAGTTCGTGCCTTGGCCAAGCGTACCCAGCAATCGACCGAAGAAATCGAGCGTCTGGTGAGCGCCTTGCGTTCAGCCGCGCAGGCGTCGGTGCAGCAAATCCAGAGCAGTGGCGAGTTGGTCAAGCTTGCAGTCAGTGATGCGCTACAGACCGAAAGCGCGCTGGGCAGTATCGCGGCGGCGGTATCGCTGATTCAGCAGATGAACCAGCAAATCGCTGCAGCGGCCGAAGAACAGAGCTCGGTTGCCGAGGAGATCAATCGCAGCGTGACCAGCATCCGTGCCAGTGCCGATCAATCCTCGCTGGCCATGCAAGGCAATGCCACGTCCAGTATCGAGCTGGCGCAGTTGGGGGCTGAGCTGAAGGGGATGGTAGGGCATTTCAGGTTGTAAGCGATGTGTGGCGAGGGAGCTTGCTCCCTCGCCACAAGTGCTGTGTCAGTCGTAGATAGCTTTCTTCTTCCAGTCTGCGTCGACTTCTACTTCTTTAAGGCCTTGGGTCAACTCGTTAACTTCACCTTCCACCGGTGCAATGTTGGTCAGCACCATGGAGTTGGCGCGCGCCAGAAGTTTTTCCAGGTACTGCAGCTGTTCGCTGTAAACCTGCGGGTCTTGCTGTTTACGCAAGTACTGCACGCCACGCTCGAACGCCAGGCGGGCTTGCCCGGGTTGTTCCTGTTGCAGTGCATGTTGGCCGAGGTTGTTGAAAAACTCGATGTGCAGCAATACCAGGATGTGCCGAATTTCGCGGATCCAGCGCTTGGCTTCGTTGGCAGGCAGGAAACCGTCCTGTGCCGCGCGAGTGACCTGACCGTGCAGGGCCTCAAGCAGAAAGCGTACGTCCTTGGCCTTGGCTTCGGTCTGGATCGGTGCCGGCGGGTTATTGACCGGAATGGATTCGCCTTGCGCGACCAGCGCACTCAGTTCGTCAATGCGGGCTTTGACCGTCGAGCTGGATTTATCCAGATTGAGCAGGCGTTGGCAGACGTTGAGTTCCAGGCGCGTGAGCAGCAACTTGAGCGCCGGAGTCATCAACTGGCCAGGGAAGGTCTCGGTGATTTCGCCACAACGGCGCAGTCGATCATTGAGTTCGACCTTGGTGCGGGCCTTTTCCAGTTTATTGTTTTCCACCACATGGTTCATGTAGCCAATGGCGATCAATATTGCGATCCCGACTATTACTAGCAGGGTGATCATGAGTGGTGTCACCGTGAAGACCTCTTTATAGGGTTTGCATGCGAGTGTAGAGGCTAAGCCTGGGAGCGCATAGGGTGGCGCGACGAGTTGAATCGAGCCTTTGCGCTGTCTATATAGGTAATGTGTGGATGGGTGCACATTGCCATCATCTGCTGGTGAGGACTATAGCGTCTTGGCGAGTGACAGAATATAGGCGTCAAACCCCGGTCGGACGAAAACCTGGAAATGCCCCTGAAAGGGCGGCGAAGTCATTGATTTAAATAAATTTATAGTTGGGGGTTGACGACCCCTCAATCCATCCATAGAATGCGCGCCACTTACAGCGTAAAGCCAACAGCAAAACGCGGTAGGGAGTGAATGTTGTACGTGTGTCCCCTTCGTCTAGTGGCCTAGGACACCGCCCTTTCACGGCGGTAACAGGGGTTCGAGTCCCCTAGGGGACGCCAATGCGGGAATAGCTCAGTTGGTAGAGCACGACCTTGCCAAGGTCGGGGTCGCGAGTTCGAGTCTCGTTTCCCGCTCCAATTTTAAACAGCTTTGCTTTCGGGCAGGGTTGAGTGAAACCAGAACCAAGTCTTCGGATGCGGGTCTGGACACTGGAACACACACCATGTGTTCCGGGTAGCGTGTCCCCTTCGTCTAGTGGCCTAGGACACCGCCCTTTCACGGCGGTAACAGGGGTTCGAGTCCCCTAGGGGACGCCATTTGCGGGAATAGCTCAGTTGGTAGAGCACGACCTTGCCAAGGTCGGGGTCGCGAGTTCGAGTCTCGTTTCCCGCTCCATATTTAACAAAAACGCCGCTCAATGAGCGGCGTTTTTGTGTGCGCGTTAAAAAGGCATCTCAGCCTCCGAGGCTATGTATCAGGCTATCGAGCACTTCAGCGGTTGTGTCATCCAACTCCGCTACGACCGACGCTCTAAGATGGCGCGCCTGGCGGTATTCACTCGGTGTGCAGTTGGTGAACTGCTTGAAGGCGCGAGCGAAGTAGGAAGGGTCCTTGAAGCCGGCCTCATAGCCGATGCTGGTGATGGGCATCTGGCTGTTGTCGAGTAATTCCTTCGCGAAGTTCATGCGCTTGTTCAAAATGTAATCCATGTAGCCAAGTCCATTGGCTTCCTTGAACAGGCGGCTGAAGCGAAAGGCCGTCATGCCGCAGCGCTTCGCCAGTTCCCTCTGGTCGATGGTCTCCCGAAAGTGCTGGTCGATGTACAGCAGTACGTTGCTGAGCGCCTGGTGTTTTTGGTGTCCTGAGGTCAGCCGGATGCTGTCCGGCAGGGTCGGTGAGTGGTCGATCAGTAATGTCTTGCGGTGGTCGACAACATTGCGGCGCAGCTCGTAGAGCTGAACGACAGCGGTCAGGTAGCGGTTCTTCTCGGTGGCTGAGAGGGGGAGCACCAGGTATTCCCAGACACAGGAACGCATGGCCCATACGGCCAGTTCTTCCGAGTGTTGCACGGTGAACATGCTGATCGGGATGGCCGGTACGGTGCGTTTGATCTCCAGCAACAGCCTCAGGCCCGGTGTGTCGGGGCGATCAAAATGGATGCAGATCATGTCGGCCTGCACCTCGCTGGAAAACACCGAGTCTTTCGCCAGTTTGCAGTCGCAGGATTCCTCGAACTGCGTGATCAGTTCGGTTGTGGACCGATCGTGGGTCCGATCGAACCAGAGTAGTGATGGTTTCCTGATCACGTTCGAGGTCATGTGTTTGGCTCCGAGGTTCTTCGTGCCTCCCTCCGCTGAGTAGTATTGTCAATGTGATATCACTTTGCAGACTAAATCCTGATAAGAAAAACCGAATTTAGTTCTATGCGCTCTATGTTCTGCCTGGAAGTCAGGGCCGGTCGGTTATTTATTGGTGTGTTGGCGGCGCATTCGGGATCAACCGTTCGTCGCTTGTGAATAAAGGGCAATGGCATTGGCCAGCCATGCCTTGTTTTTAGCTTTTCCTTTCCCTTCTTTTCCCTCTGTAGACGCCAATTACCCGGTAGTTGGCGTGCCCGCAAAAAAGTCCTAGCGATGCGCAAAATCCTCCTAACCCCCATGACGGCACCCTGACTAAGGTATTAACACGCAGTACATAAAGTGCTGCCCCCCGGAAGTACAACAATCGAAAATGAGGTGTGCAAAATGACTCTTCAAACAATCAAAACTTCGGTACTGAAGTTCGCCAAAGATGAAGACGGCCTGACCATCGTGGAATACGCGGTGGCCGGTGGGCTGATTACGGTCGCTGTTGCCGCGACGTTCGTTCTTTTGGGCGGCCATGTGAACACCAAAATCGCGGCGCTGTGCGCTGCCGTTAATGCTGGTGTTGCGTGCTGAGAGCGAAAACTCCCGCTAGGGAGATGCGGCGATGTCCATGGAGGAGCAGGTTGCTACTGTTTTGCTGATGGGGTTGCTGGGCATGGCGGTGGTGAGCGATCTGCGTCGCCACCGCATTCCCAAAGCTGTTGTGCCCTGACCAGGGTTCCGACAGCACTGCCCAGAAAGAATGACAAAAAGCGCTAGCACTTAAGTGAGGTGAGCAAAATGCTTCTGCAAGCAAGCAAGACTTCAGTAATGAAGTTCATCAAAAACGAGGATGGCCTGACCATCGTGGAATACGCGGTGGCAGGTGGGCTGATTACGGTTGCTGTTGCCGCGACGTTCATTCTTTTGGGCGGCCAGGTGAACACCAAAATCGCGGCTCTGTGCGCTGCCGTTAATGCTGGTGTTGCGTGCTGACAACGATAATTCCCAGTAGGGAGACGCGCCATGTCCACGGAAATGATGGTATCGACTGCTTTACTGATAGGACTTTTGGGCGTGGCGGTGGTGAGCGATCTGCTTCGCCACCGTATTCCCAACCTGCTGATTCTGTTGGGCCTTGCCCTGGGATTGGCTAGTCAGACTTATTCAGGAGGTGTCAGCGGATTGGGAGACAGCCTGCTGGGCATCTTGATCTGTTTTGTGCTGTTTGTGCCCATGTACGCCTTGGGTGGCATGGCCGCCGGTGACGTCAAGTTGATGGCCATGGTCGGCAGTTTTCTACCCTTCCATTACGCGTTGTGGGCTGCATTTTTCAGCCTGATAGCCGGTGGCATTTGCGGTTTTCTGATAGTGCTGGTTCGCGGTCAGTTGTTGCAGACCCTGGCGCGCTATTGGCTGATTCTGAGAGCGCAGTCCTATCTCGCACCGACTGCAGATGAAGTAGCCGGCAAACCTTTCCCATATACGATCGCAATCCTGATCGGCACTTTAAACACCGTTCACTGGCAACTCTTTGCCAGTGGGTTGGGAGGTTAGTCATGCACGTCATCGTCGATAGTGATGCCTACCACAATGAGCGAGAAGCGGTGCAGCGACTGGCCCCCCAACCATGCACTATCAGCGAGACGGGGCTGACAGACAGTTTTCTCGGCGAGTTGGTGTGCAAGCATTTGTACGACGCCGGCGTGTTGGACATGCCGCGGCTGGTAGAGCGCCTGGCGCTGACCGGAGCCGTAATGGAAGAAGTCCTGGCGTTTCTGCGCAAGGATGGTCGTGTCGAAGTGCTTGGGCAGATGGGTGCGCAAACGGGAGGCGGGCAGTCGCTGCGTTATGGCCTGACTGAACGCGGTCGCAGTGCCGCCCGCGATGCCCTGTCGCGTAGCGGCTATATCGGTGCGGCGCCGTTCCCGGTGAGTGCCTACCGTTCCCTGCTCAAGGTGCAGACCATTCACCATGGACGTATCAGCGCTCACGATATGCGCACGGCGCTTCACGGCGTAGTGCTCACGGAGGGGATGCTCGATCAATTGGGTGTGGCGCTGAACTCCGGGCGGGCGATCATGATTTATGGCCCTGCGGGAACCGGCAAGACCTATGTCAGCAGTCGGCTGATTCGTCTGTTCGCCGAGGCCATCTGGGTGCCCCATGCCATCGTGATCAACGAGTCGGTGATCGAGATCTATGACCCGCAGGTGCACCAGCGTCTGGATGATAACGGCCAACAGAACAATTTGATGCTCAACGAAGGGATCGACCGTCGACTGATTTGCTGCAAACGCCCGATTGTCATCACCGGTGGTGAGTTGAGCATGGAGCAGCTGGATGTTCGCTATGACCCCTTCACCCGTCAGTACCAGGCCGCCTTGCAGCTCAAGGCCAGCAATGGCCTGTTCATCATCGATGACATGGGGCGCCAGCGCATGGCCCCCGCCGAGCTGTTCAATCGCTGGATCGTCCCGATGGAAGAGAAGCGTGACTTCCTCAACCTGGGCGGCGGACGGCATTGCGAGCTGCCGTTCGATCTGATTCTGGTGTTTTCCACCAACCTCAACCCCCTGGAGTTGGCTGATGAGGCCTTCCTCCGTCGAATTGGCTACAAGCTGCAATTCGGTTACCTGAAACCCGAAGAGTACGAACGGATCTGGCAACAGGAGTCCGAGCGTCTGGGTATTTATTATGACCCGCTGCTGGTGCGTTATGCACTGCAGAGACTTTACGCCATTGAAGGCATGCCCCTGGTGCCTTGCCACCCCCGCGATCTCCTGAACATGGCGCTCGATCGTCAGCGTTACCTGGGCGGTTCCGGGCCATTGTCGCGGCAGGAGCTGGAATGGGCCTGGCACAACTACTTTGTCCAGCTCGACTTCCTTTGAGTAGGAGATACAGACATGAGTTCTCGTACTGTCACCTTGATTGGTATTTCCCTGGTCATGGGCCTTGGCGCCGCATGGATGGCCAACACCTGGCTGAGTTCACGGCTCAATGCCAGCCCGGATGACCACCTTCGAAGCGTGGTGGTCGCCACGGTCGAGATTCCTTTCGGGCAGATGGTCGAGGCCCAGCAGGTCACGACTGTGCGCATGCCCATGGATACGATCCCGGACGATGCCTTCGATTCCAGCGATAAAGCGGTGGGCAAGATCGCCACGTTCGACATCCTGCGGGGCGACATTGTGCGGGGTGCACGACTGAGCGAACACTTGGGTGGCAGCACTCTGGCCTCGCTGATTGCGCCAGACAAACGTGCCATTTCGGTACGGGTGGACGATGTGGTCGGTGTCGGCGGGTTCCTGTTGCCGGGTAACCGGGTTGATGTGTTGGCCACCAAACACACCGATGGCAGCAGCAACAACGCCGTGTCCAAGACCATCCTCGAAAACCTGCGAGTGTTGGCGGTGGATCAGACGGCGGGCACCGACAAGACCCAACCAGTGGTGGTGCGTGCAGTGACGCTGGAGATGACGGCCACTGAGGCGGAGGCCCTGGTCACGGCGCAGACGGAAGGGAAGTTGCAACTGGCTCTGCGCAACCCGCTGAACCTCACGAAAAAGCCGGCCGTCGCGCCTGTTGCGCCTGTTACGCAGACCATCGCCATGGCCACCGAAACCGCGCCAAGGCGCGTGGTGCACCGTAGCGGCAGTGGCGGCGGGGCTATCACCGTTATCCGTGGGATCGAATCCCATGTCGTCAATGTGCACTGACAGGGCACCCATGCAGTGGTGGAGCTGATCCAGTTCAGTATCGGCAAATGAGGGCTTGACGATGAATCCTCGAATTCAACGGCCGTTCCCGGTAACGCCAAGGCGCCAGCGGGGATCGGTGACCGTACTGATGGTGATCGCGTTGGCGGCGATCGCCATGATGGCGGCGCTGGCGCTGGACGGCGGCCATATGTTGCTGAACAAGACACGCCTGCAAAATGCGGTGGACGCCGCGGCCCTGAGTGGCGCTAAAACCTTGAGTCAGGTCACAGGCAGTACCAGCCTTGCCAGCGCAACACGCACTGCCGCGCTGAACACGCTGACACTTAATGCCAATGCCACCGGCAACAGCGAATTGGCAACGGCCATTGGCGGCAGCGCAGGCACATTTGCTGTGGTGGAATTGGCCAACAGCGTCTATGGACCGTTCTCCTATCCGGGACCTGCGAATGCCACTTACGTTCGGGTGACGGTATCGAGCTATCGCCTGACCGGTTTTTTCTGGAGTTTCGTTCAGGCATTGGGCACTGCCGGTCTCGGCAACAAGGTGGTGGCGGCGATGGCTACCGCCGGACCCAGCCCCACCAGCCCCTGTGATCTGGCGCCACTGATGGTGTGTGGTGACCCGACTAAATACAGCCCGAGCACCGGTGTGTTCTGGGGCTATCACTTCGGCGATTTGCAGGATTTGAAAACCGGCTCTGGCACTACGTCTGCCATTGGCCCAGGCAACTTTCAGTTGCTCGATTTTGGTTCGGGTGGCAGTACGGTCAGACAGGACCTGGCGGGAGGCGGCTCGGTATGCCGCAGCGTCGGGCAAAATGTCACGACTGCACCGGGCAACAAGGTTGGCCCGACGTCCCAAGGCTTGAACACCCGCTTTGGTCAGTACAACGGACCGGTCAATGCCGCGCAGTATCCCCCAGACCTGATCGTTAGCTACAGCACACCCGTGATCAGTTGGAACAGCTCAAGCACACCGCCACGGGCGGAGTACAAGGGCCAACCCGTCATTTCGAACAACGGCACGCTCACCGCTGGCGGCAAGGCGGTGCTTGGCTACAACGACTGGCTGGCGAGTTCCGCCGCGTGTGTCGCCGGCACAGGCAGTGGTTGCCAGAGCGGTGGGGTTTACGAGCGACGGATGCTGAAAATCGTGATTGGCAATTGCACCGGGCAAAACAATGGTGCGACCTCGATTCCGGTCCTGGGTTTTGGCTGCTATTTCGTGGTGCAGCCGGCCGGTAGCACGGGAAGTACCTCGGAGATCTTTGGACAGTTCGTGCAGGAGTGCCAGGGCGACAATGTGCCGGGTCCCAATCCTTCGGGTGATGCCGGCCCACGGATCATTCAGCTCTACAAAACCTACATCAATGGCAGCGGCACTCCGAGCACTGATTCTTAGGAGGCGTCATGGGACTTTACGCGTTTGAACAACGGCGGGGCCAGCAAGGAATGGCATTGGTGGAATTCACCATCGCCCTGCCGTTGTTGCTGCTGCTGTTGCTGGCCCTCGGCGAGTTCGGTCGCATGCTCTTTCAGTACAACACCCTGTTACAGGCCAGCCGTGATGCCGGCCGTTACATCGCCAGCCAGGCGTGGAACTCGACACTGGGACAAGTCGATCTGAGCAACGCAACACTGGTGACCCAAACGAAAAACGTGGCGGTCTATGGCGTGCCTGCCACCACCGGGGCCGCGGTGGTGTCAGGGTTGACGACCAGCATGGTGGGGGTCACCGCGGTGGGCACCGACCATGTGCAGGTCACCATCACCTATACCTTCTGCCCGGTAATTGGTGGTGGCGGTTGTGCCGGCTCGATAACCGGGCTTTTTGCCAATTCGATTGCGCTGCGCATTCCGCTGGTCGCCACGACTGTCATGAGGGCTCTGTGATGAACCGCAAAAATATGCGCGGCGTCTATGTGGTGGAGTTCGCCTTCATCGGCTTGCTGGTGTTCATTCTGTTGTTCGGCGTGCTGGAAATGGGCCGCCTGTACTTCACGGTGAATGCCCTCGATGAATCCGTGCGGCGCGGCGCGCGCCTGGCGGCGGTGTGCAACATCAGCGATCCGATCGTGTTGCAGCGGGCGATCTTCAATGCTGCGGGCAATGCGGGCACGAGCCAGCTGATCACCAATCTGGGCACTGGCAACCTGACGCTGACCTACCTGGACGTGAACGGCGCGCAGGTGGCCAACCCTACCGACACCGTCAGCGTCACCGGATTCCGTGCCATCCGTTATGTCCAGTTGAGCCTGCAAGGCTACGTTTTCAATCTGTTTATTCCCGGGTTTGGTGTGCCGATTACCCTGCCGGTCTTCAGGGCGACCTTGCCACGCGAAGCCCTTGGGCATCATTCCGAATCGGGGGAGGTCACTCCATGCTGAATATAAGGGAAACTCCGTTAACCACTGCGACCGGAAAACCCGGGCTGCGATTGCTGATCAGCAGCCGTGATGCCACGGCGTTGCGTGATCTGCAAAGCGTTTGCCAGCGCATGCCCAGCCTGGAGGTGAGCACGCGTCTGGTGAGTAATGGGCATGTCGACCCGCTCTACGGTCTGGAGCGGATGCCCGATCTGTTGTTGGTGCGTGTGAGCCACCTGTGGCGCGAGGAGCTGGCTGCTCTGTTACAGCGTCCGGCCCATGAGCGTCCGCCGCTGTTGGTGTGCGGTCTGTTGAGCGAGCAGGACAGCATGCGACTGGCGATGCAGGCCGGTGCTCGTGATGTCCTGCCGGAGCCGATAGTCGAGACCGAATTGGTCGCCGCCTTGAGTCGTCTGGTCGCGGAGGTCCGTGTCAGCAGTGGGGTAGAAGGCAAACTGATCGCCGTGATGAGCGCCAAGGGCGGCTCCGGCGGTACGTTGCTGGCCTGCAACCTGGCTCACCAGCTCAGCGTCAAGGGCGGCAATACCCTGCTGCTGGATATGGACCTGCAATTTGGCAGCGTCACTAATTATCTGGATGTGGCGCAGTCGCACAGCCACCTTGAGGTGTTGCTGCAGGTCGAGGGCATGGACGGCGTAGCGCTACGCGGTTTTTGCAGCCACTTCAGCCCGACCTTGCATGTGCTGGGTGGCCGGGCTGGTGAGCTGTGTCTGCCGCAGGATGCCCATCCGGAACAACTCGATGCATTGTTGCAGTTGGCCCGCGCAAGCTATGACTGGGTGGTGGTCGACCTGCCACGGCAAATCGACCACCTCACAGGCGCAGTACTGGAGCAGGCGGATCGAGTGTACGTCGTGGTACAGCAGAGCGTCAGCCATCTTCGGGATGCCAGCTCCTTGATGCGGATTCTTCGTGACGACCTGGGCGTACGTGGGGATCAATTGCAGGTGGTGGTCAACCGCTATGACAAGTCGGCAGCGATCAGCCTCAAGGATATCGGCGAGGCGCTGCGCTGCGTGAACCTGTTGAAATTACCCAACGACTTCAACCTGGTCAGCCAGAGCCAGAACTCTGGCGTGCCGTTGGGGGTGCAAGCGCCGCGGGCTCCGATCACCGTCGCCGTGCGCGAGATGACCGAGGTGTTGGTCGGTAACCAGATGACCAGGAGCAAGGGCTTACTCAAACGTGCCTTCAACCGTTTTTTCGGGGGATGACCCATGATCAGCGACTTTCGTAACCGCTTGCGCAAACAGTCCGGAAAACCCGCCGCATCGTTGTCTGGTCAGCAGGGCGACGACCTGCTGGATCCAACGGAGGAATTGATGGCGTGGGAACGTTCCGTTCCGGACGTTATTTACGAGACCAAAAGTCAGGTCACTCCGGTGGAGGCTGAGTGGCGGGAAAAGATCTATCAGCAATTGCTTAAAGTCATGGACCTGTCCTTGCTCGATTCGCTTGAGCAGGCCGAGGCCACGCGGCAGATTCGCGAGATTTGCCAACGTCTGCTGGATGAGCATTCAGCCCCCGTGAGTTCGGTCAGTCGCCAGTTGATCATCAAACAGATCACCGACGAGGTGCTCGGCCTTGGCCCACTGGAGCCGTTACTGGCGGATCACAGCGTGTCCGACATTCTGGTCAACGGCTATGCTTCGGTCTATGTCGAGCGCTTCGGCAAGTTGCAGAGGACCGATGTGCGCTTTCGCGATGATCAGCATTTGCTGAACATCATCGACCGCATTGTTTCCAGTCTGGGTCGGCGCATTGACGAGTCTTCGCCGTTGGTGGACGCCAGGCTCAAGGATGGTTCGCGGGTCAATGCGATTATCCCGCCGCTGGCCATCGACGGGCCGAGCATGTCGATCCGCCGCTTTGCCGTGGACCTGCTCAACACCGACAGCCTGATCCAGGTGGGGACCTTGACCCCGGCCATTGCTTTGCTGCTCAAGGCGATTGTTCGTGGGCGCCTGAATGTGTTGATCTCTGGCGGCACCGGCAGCGGCAAGACCACCATGCTCAATGTGCTGTCCAGTTTCATTCCGCAAAACGAGCGGATCGTCACCATCGAAGACTCGGCCGAACTGCAACTGCAACAACCCCATGTGGTGCGTCTGGAAACCCGCCCGTCGAACATTGAGGGACGTGGCGAGGTGAGCCAGCGGGAGTTGGTGCGCAACAGTCTGCGTATGCGCCCGGACCGCATTGTGATCGGCGAAGTGCGCGGTGCCGAGGCACTGGACATGCTGACGGCCATGAACACCGGCCACGACGGCTCGTTGACCACGATCCACGCCAATACCGCGCGCGATGCATTGGGGCGAATCGAGAACATGGTGTCCATGACCGGTGCCACTTTCCCAATCAAGGCCATGCGTCAGCAGATCGCTTCGGCCATAGATGTGGTGATCCAGCTGGAACGTCAGGAGGACGGCAAGCGACGTCTGGTCAGCGTGCAGGAGATCAACGGCATGGAGGGCGAGATCATCACCATGACTGAAATTTTCTCGTTTGCGCGCAGTGGCATGGGCGAACATGGCGAAGTGCTCGGTGATTATCGGCCCAGCGGCATGATCCCGTCCTTTCGCGATGTGTTGGCCAAACGCGGTATCGAGTTGCCACTGACCCTGTTCAGACCTGAATGGATGGAGGCACGGCAGTCATGAGCCCTATATCCGGTGAATTCATTCTGATCTTCCTCGGTATGGTGTTTATCGCCGTCTTCCTCCTGGCCCAGGGCGTGGTGGTACCGGTGTTCGGCGAGGCGGGCAAGATGCGCAAGCGCATTCGCGGCCGCTTGCATGTCCTGGAGAAGGCCAACAATCTGCCCAACATGCAGACCGTGCTGCGGCAGAAATACCTGACACGCTTGTCGCCACTGGAGGCCAGGCTTGAGCAACTGCCGTTTATGGCGGATCTGACACAACTGATCGAGCAGTCCGGACACGAATATCGGGCCTATCGGGTACTGTTCCTCGGACTCGCCATGGGAGTTGGTGCAGGAACCCTGGTCTTGTTGCTTTCGTCACCCTGGTGGATGGCGCTGGCGGTGGCTTTTGGGGCGGCCTGGCTGCCGCTGCTGAAAATCCTCCGTGACCGCAACAAACGCTTTGCTGAGTTCGAGGAGGGTTTGCCAGATGCGCTGGATGCCATGTGCCGGGCCCTGCGCGCCGGGCATCCGTTCAATGAAACCCTGCGTCTGGTCGCCGAAGAGCACAAGGGCCCGGTGGCTCATGAGTTCGGCCTGACGTTTGCCGATATCAACTATGGCAATGACGTACGCCGGGCCATGCTCGGCCTGCTGGAGCGGATGCCGAGCATGACGGTGATGATGCTGGTGACGTCAATCCTCATCCATCGTGAGACTGGCGGCAACCTGACCGAGGTACTGGAGCGTTTGAGTCGGTTGATCCGGGGGCGCTTCCGCTTCCAGCGCAAGGTCAAGACCTTGTCGGCCGAAGGACGAATGTCGGCCTGGGTGCTGGTGGCCATTCCGTTCGTGCTGGCGGCGGTGATCCTGGTTACAACCCCCAGCTACCTGCCTGTGCTGATCAATGATCCGATCGGCCATAAGCTGATCATCGGGGCTTTCTGCGCCATGTTGGTCGGGATTGTCTGGATACGCAAAATCATCCGGATTCAGGTGTAAGCGGTTTTCGTCACGCGGAGGTGCAGGTCATGGACTATTTGCTCGGGCTGTTCAGTCGAGTAACGGGTAATGAGGCGCTGGCGCGCCTGTTATTCGTCAGTGCAATAGGGTTGAGTGCGGTGCTTGCGGCAGTCACGGTGACGTTACTGGTGTTGGGTCTTCAGGATCCGATGCAGCGTCGCCTTGCGCTGATCAAGCGTGGTCATTTCGGGAGTGCAGCGGGGCCGGACGCACCGGGTAATCTGCAGCTGCTGCTGGAGCGGGTCGGCCAGCGTTTTGGCTCAGCCGACGCGGCTCAGACGTCCGCAACCCGGCTCCTGTTGATGCACGCGGGTTATCGCTCATCTTCGGCGGTGCAGATGTACTGGGCGGTGCGCTTGTTGTTGCCGCTGGTATTGGTCGGCCTTGCGCTGCTGGTTTTGCCCTTGATTCCCGGGCTTTCCCTGATCATGGGCCTGCTGCTGATGATGATGGTGGCCGGGGTCGGATGGTTGCTTCCTGCGATGTATGTCGATAAGCGCAAGCAGATGCGCCAGGCGCGGCTGCGTGCGGCGTTTCCAGATGCCTTGGATCTGATGGTGGTCTGCGTTGAGTCGGGTCTGGCCTTGCCCACGACCATCGAGCGGGTGGCTGAGGAGATGGCGGTCAGTCAGATTGAGCTGGCTGAGGAACTGGCGTTGGTCAATGCGCAAATCCGTGCCGGCATTACCAGCACCGAGGCGCTAAAACAATTGGCTGTGCGCACCGGTCTGGAAGACGTGCAAGGGTTGGTCAGTCTATTGGCGCAAAGTATCCGCTTTGGCACCAGCGTGGCCGATACCCTGCGCATCTATGCCGATGAGTTCCGTGACCGGCGTACGCAGGCCGCCGAAGAGATGGGGGCGAAAATCGGTACCAAGCTGATATTTCCACTGATTTTCTGTCTGTGGCCGAGCTTCTTTCTGGTCGCCATCGGGCCGGCGATGATCGGGGTGCTCAAGGCATTCGGGGGACTATGAGAGGCGCGGGGGGCGTTTGCAGTCTCTGGGCTACGCCAGAGGCTGATCGCCCACTGACGTGCCTCATTTGCTGCTCATGCTTCCCGATGCCTTTTGCTCGTAACGTTCGGGAATCTTGTACGTGAAGCTATCCAGCCAGCGCTGCATGGCCAGGTCACGTTCGGTGGACGAAACGGTCTGCAGTTTAGGGGAAGCAACCACGCCGCGAATCTGTAGTTGCAACCATTGTTCCGTGCCTTGTTGCGGCACCGAAGAGGGGCCCGGCTCAATCGCCCAGGCGGTCGTGGACAGGCAAGCCATGGACACTATCAACAGCCTCTTGGTATTCATCTCGACTCCTCGTGTTTTCTACTTGATCGCACCGGGTGAGGCATCGACCACCTCTGCCGTGCGACTCCCCTCGACAGCCACCACTTTTTTAGCTGGGGCCTTGAGTTTTTCCGCGCGAGCTTGAGCGTCTGCGACTTGCTTTGGACTCAGACTGGCGCGGTTCGCGAGTTCGGCAGCCTGCTTCCAGTTGTCCTGATAGATCAGCAGCGTCACCAAATTGAGTGCCGCCAGTGAATCTGACTGCTTGAGCTCCATGGCGGTCAGAAACTGGAAGCGTGCTTCGTTAATACGTCGCTGATTGAGGTAGACGACCCCCAGGTCATTGCGGATTTTATCGTCGGTGGGGGCCATCCTCATTGCACGCTCGAGGTGATCCGCGGCGGCCGCATTATCATTTTTGGCCACGGCCAACTGACCCAGGCCATGCTCGCCTTCAGCGGCCAGGCAGGTGCCAAGCAGGCTCTGATACAACGGCCCGGCCTCGTTACGACCCAGCAGGCGCAGTACTCGAGCCTTGCGCAGGCGAACTTGCGGCAGATCTTCAGGCAGCCCCTCCAGATTCGCCAGGCTGGCATAGAAACGGCCATCGTTGGCCATGTCATCCGCCAGATTCAGGGACAACTGTTGATCCGAATCGGGACTCGCACAGCTACTCGGTCGCGAAGACAGGCCATTTGTGGCACAGCCTGCGAGCATCACTGTCGCCGCGATTGCTATGACCGCTTTCATTGAGTGTCCTCTGGCTACAACACGTTGAACCAGGCTCGGGCTCATTGCGAGAGCCCCATGCGACTGTCGAAGTCGCCGCTGTCGAGGAAGTACATGCGGTAGAAGTTCGGGTCGTAATTGCGCAGTTGCTCGCCAGGCAATGACGGCAGTTGTGCATTGGCTGCCAGCGGTTGAACCAGGTGCGGGGTGACGATCATCAGCAGTTCGCGCTCTTCACGGTTGATGGTGTTATTGCGGAAGAACGCGCCGAGAATCGGGATATCGCCCAGCCCCGGAAACTTGTTCACCTGGGAGCTGTTGTTGGTGCTGATCAGGCCGCTGATGACGAAGCTTTCGCCATCGGCCAGGGAAATGCTGGTGTCGGTACGGCGCACGGTAAATGCCGGGACCACGGTGCCGGCGATCTGTATGGCGTTGGTGAAATCCAGCTCGCTGACCTCGGGTGCCACCTTCAGGGCAATGCGATTTTTCCCGACGATGGTTGGGGTCAGGGTCAGGCGGACACCGAACTCCTTGTACTCGATAGAGATGTTGTCGCTGCCTGAACTGGGCACCGGAATCGGCACTTCACCACCGGCCAGGAAGCTCGCACTCTGTCCGCTAAGGGCCACAAGGCTCGGCCGCGCCAGGGTGTAGGCAAAGCCACTGCCTTCCAGCGCATTGATCATCCCCAGCACATTGCCGCCCCCAAAGCCGATATTGAAAGTGCCGTTATTGAGCGGGATGTTTGGCTTCAGACCACCAATGTTGCCGGGTGTCACAGTCACCCCGGGCACTGTGCCAGGCGAGCCGAACAGAAAATTGCCGCTTTTGCCGAAGATCGACGTGCTGGCTTCTTTCAATTTGGTGCGGCTGACTTCAACGAAGCGAATATCGGTCTGCACCTGGCTCGGCAGCAGCGGGTCTTCGGAAGGCACCGTCGACACGCTGGTCAGCGCGGCGGTGGCCTTGCCCTTGACGAACACCATGCTTTGGCGCGGCGTGGGCGAGCAGGCGGTCCAGACCATCAGGCTGGTGGCGCCCGGAGTTATACCCGTGAGGATGAAGGAGTTGCTGCCGCTGGTTTGCACGTCGGCAACTTTCGGGTCGCCCACTGCCAGTTGCTTGATCGGGACGGGCATGCGCAGCTCATCCTGAAGCCCCTGACCGACCTCGAACACGGGGGGCAAATTTGCCAATTGCGAGCAATTGTTCGCCGCAGCCTGAGCCGCGTCTATGCCAAGACCCATCCATAACAGGCCATGAATGATTCTCTTGAAAGCGGGCACGGTACGATAGCTCATTAAGTGCATCCTCGCTGAATAGGCCATCTGTGGTCTAACTGGGTTGCCTCGGATCATTTCAAGGGGCCCGGGCCGGCCCTCCACCTCGCCAGACCACTAATGGTCCCGGCAATATTCCTTGGTACTGCGCACAAGCGGGGGCAAGACGCGGGGCTGACTGACCCGCAAATTGCCTTCACTCAAACTGTTTTCTGGGCCCAGGGCTCGCGAGGATATTCTGTCAACAACCTTGTCCGGCCTGGACAGGCTGTCGAGCGGAGCACGACGTACAGGCCCGGCAGCGCCTATAAAGAGCACTGTCTGCCGACCTGACTCCCCCAAAAAGTAGCCCGCAATCAGAATGGAAAGCAGGAAAACGCCAGCCAGGATCATAGTGAGGTAACTCCTTGTGCCAATCCGCTATCTGATCGCTGAACAAAACGTGGACAACTCAAACCGTTACTACTGACTCCTTGTTTGAAGGTAGTTCAGTCGAAGCAAAACGCCATGATTTAAAAGAAAACTTTCAATGCGGGGGGGATGGCAGGTGTTGATCGGTTGTCATCCTTCTTCGCAGGTTTCGAATCTCGCACTCAACCCGCGAGGCCGTCCTGTTTCGGGGTATTTCCACACGCAATGCGCCCTCAAAAATTGTTACCGGATGCATCAATACGACGCAAAGCGCGGTTCAGGTAACAGTCGCGCACACGGTGCGGCAATCCTCGAAAATTTTCCTGTCAGTCCTGAAGCCCCGTTCCAGAGGCCTTTCTCCTGCTTTAAAGGGTTTCTTCAGCCGCTGTTCAGCGAGTTGGCTGGTTGATTGCATATGCTTGTACGTACAAGTAAGTGTATGTGCGTGGGAGTCGCCAGGAGGTGTTGACGCACAGGGCTGCTTTAAAGCACTTGCTTGGGGTTTTGGTTCAGATACACAGCGTCGCACGCATTCCAGTAACGGCACCCATGCGCCGCAGGCGCCCATAGTGGTTTTAGGAATTGATAATAATGAAAAGAACATTGCTGACCCTTTCTGCGTTGACCTTGTGCATGGCCGCAGGCGCAGCCATGGCCAAAGAGTACAAAGAGCTGCGTTTTGGCGTTGATCCTTCTTATGCACCGTTCGAGTCCAAAGCGGCTGACGGCAGCCTTACCGGGTTTGATATCGATCTGGGCAACGCGATCTGCGCCGAGCTGAAGGTCAAGTGCAAATGGGTCGAAAGCGATTTCGACGGTACGATTCCAGGCCTGAAGGCTAATAAGTTCGACGGCGTGATCTCCTCCATGACCGTGACTCCAGCCCGTGAGAAAGTCATCGACTTCTCCAGTGAGCTGTTCTCCGGCCCGACCGCTCTGGTCTTCAAGAAAGGCTCCGGCGTTTCTGACGTGGCCTCGCTCAAGGGCAAAAAGGTCGGCTACGAGCAAGGCACCATCCAGGAAGCCTACGCCAAGGCCGTACTGGACAAGGCCGGGGTAGAGACCAAGGCCTACGCCAACCAGGACCAGGTCTATGCTGACCTGACCTCCGGTCGCCTCGACGCTTCGGTGCAGGACATGCTGCAAGCCAAACTGGGCTTCCTGAAGTCGCCACAAGGCGCCGACTACGATGTCAGCAAGCCGATCGACGATCCTCTGCTGCCAGCCAAAACGGCGGTGGGTATCGCCAAAGGCAACACAGAACTCAAGGCACTCATCGATAAAGGCCTCAAGGCGGTACACGATGACGGCACCTATGACTCGATCCAGAAGAAACACTTCGGTGATATGAATCTGTACAGCGGCAAGTAACGCCCCGGCGCCCGTCTTCAGGATGGGCGCTTTTTTATGGCTATAGGTCCCTGAATTATGTTCGAAGCACTTTTGCAGACACTCGGGCTCTCCGCATTCAGCTTGAAGGGGTTCGGCCCTCTGTTGCTGGAAGGCTCCTGGATGACCGTCAAGTTATCGATACTATCGCTGTTGTTGAGCGTTCTGCTCGGCCTGCTCGGCGCCAGTGCCAAACTCTCCAGTATCAAACTGTTGCGGATTCCGGCCCAGCTCTACACCACGCTGATTCGCGGGGTGCCGGACCTGGTGCTGATGCTGCTGATTTTCTACAGCCTGCAAACCTGGCTGACCAGTTTCACCGAGGTGCTGGGCTGGGAATACATCGAGATCAATCCGTTTGCCGCAGGGATCATCACCCTGGGCTTTATCTACGGCGCGTACTTCACTGAAACCTTTCGCGGCGCGATCCTCGCTGTGCCCCGCGGGCAGATGGAAGCAGCCACGGCCTACGGCTTGAGCCGTGCTCAGCGCTTTCGCTTCGTGGTGTTCCCGCAAATGATGCGCTTCGCGCTGCCGGGCATCGGTAACAACTGGATGGTGATCCTCAAGGCCACCGCGCTGGTGTCGATCATCGGCCTGGCGGACCTGGTAAAGGCCGCGCAGGACGCCGGCAAAAGCTCCTATCAACTGTTCTTTTTTCTGGTGTTGGCAGCGCTGATCTACCTGGTGATTACCAGCGCTTCGAATTATGTCCTGCGCTGGCTCGAACGGCATTACGCGGCAGGTTCCCGGGAGGCTGTACGATGATCGAACTACTGCAGGACTACTGGAAACCGTTCCTTTACACCGACGGCTACCACATCACTGGCCTGGCCATGACTCTGTGGCTGCTCAGCGCCTCGATTTTCATCGGTTTTCTGGTGTCGATTCCACTGTCGATTGCCCGGGTTTCCAACAAGCTCTACGTGCGCTGGCCGGTGCAGTTCTACACCTACCTGTTCCGTGGCACGCCGCTGTATATCCAGTTGCTGATCTGCTACACCGGGATCTACAGCCTGGCCGCGGTCCGCGCGCAGCCGGTGCTCGATGCGTTCTTTCGCGATGCGATGAACTGCACCATCCTCGCCTTTGCCCTGAACACCTGCGCCTACACCACGGAGATTTTCGCCGGGGCGATTCGCAACATGGCCCACGGCGAAGTCGAAGCGGCCAAGGCCTACGGGCTGACAGGCTGGAAGCTTTATGCCTACGTGATCATGCCGTCGGCGCTGCGTCGCTCGTTGCCGTACTACAGCAACGAAGTGATCCTGATGCTGCACTCGACCACCGTGGCCTTCACCGCCACCGTCCCGGACATTTTGAAAGTGGCGCGGGATGCCAACTCGGCGACCTTTTTGACCTTTCAATCGTTCGGCATCACCGCGCTGATCTACCTGACCGTCACCTTTGCGCTGGTCGGTCTGTTCCGTATCGCCGAACGTCATTGGCTGGCCTTTCTTGGCCCGGCTCACTAGGACTTAGCACTCCAGACGGCCGCCCATCAGGCCGCGGGCTTTGTCGCCGGTTGCGACGTCTACGCAGCGGCGACCCATTTTCCTTTAGAGGATGCTTGCGCACATGTACAAATTGACTGTTGAAGAACTACACAAGAGTTACGGTAGCCACCAAGTGCTCAAGGGCGTTTCCCTGAAAGCCAAAACCGGTGATGTGATCAGCCTGATCGGCGCCAGCGGCTCGGGCAAGAGCACCTTTTTGCGCTGCATCAACTTTCTCGAAACACCCAACGACGGCGCCATGAGCCTGGACGGCAAGCAGATTCGCATGGTCAAGGACCACCACGGCATGCGCGTGGCCGACGATGCCGAACTGCAACGACTGCGCACTCGCCTGGCGATGGTGTTCCAGCACTTCAACCTGTGGGGCCACATGACGGTGCTGGAAAACATCACCATGGCCCCGCGCCGGGTGCTGGGTGTCAGCAAGAAGGACGCGGAAGACCGCGCCCGACGTTATCTGGACAAGGTCGGCCTGCCGGCCCGTGTGGCGGATCAATACCCGGCGTTCCTGTCGGGCGGTCAGCAACAGCGCGTCGCGATTGCTCGCGCGTTGGCGATGGAGCCGGAAGTCATGCTGTTCGACGAACCGACCTCGGCGCTGGACCCGGAACTGGTGGGCGAAGTGCTCAAGGTGATCCAGGGCCTGGCCGAAGAAGGCCGGACCATGATCATGGTGACCCATGAAATGAGCTTCGCTCGCAAAGTCTCGAATCAGGTGCTGTTTCTGCATCAGGGGCGAGTTGAGGAAGAGGGCGCGCCTGAAGACGTGCTGGGCTCTCCGAAGAGCGAGCGTTTGCAGCAGTTCCTCAGCGGCAATCTGAAGTAGCCAGCGCCGGGCAGTCTGGGCCTTGAGCGACGGATTAGTCGCTCAAGGCCGAGTTTTGCCTGGGGGCTTTGGGGTGCAGACCAGCGCGTGGGAGCGATCATAAGTTCCATTCAGTCGGTACATTAAAAAAAACGGGCGATCCGAATAAGATCGCCCGTTTTTTACATCGAAGCCTGTACCTGCAATCGTCGCCCAACGACGTCCAGCAAATCACAACCGTCGCGCAATGACGTCACCAACACCCGCGATAATTCACTGTAAACGCCCTCGCTAAGCGCCAGACTCACTTAGCGTTATTTGGTTAATGGAACTTCAAGCACGCCTTCGGGTAAGTCCAGATTGTCTAGCGCTCGATTGATCAACAACTCGCCCAGCACCGCCAGTTGCTGAATGGCCAACGCTACGTTGCGGCGCGAGCCTTCCAGTTCGCCGGCAAGATCGGTGGTCATGACGTTCAGGGAGGCGAGGGTTTCACTGGCATGACAGAGCAGAGATTCGGTATCGACATTCGGGACGATGGTGAAGACGTGGCTGATTGGGTCGGGGCGGTCTGGATTACGTAGACGTGCGCTGACGAGGCGTGCAGCGCTTTTGGAAAGCGTGGATAGATCGACGGTGTCGGTTGGTGAAGCGTCTGGTGATTCTGGAGAGTGCGAGGTGGTTTTTTTCATGTCTTAGGTCCATCCATAGAGAGTCATAGGGCCTGCGAGTGCAGGCTCCTGGCATCAGGCGATGTCGCGCAGTGGGCGCAGCATCGCCGAATGATTCAGCCCACCTCGTAGCGGACCGAAAGCGTGCCCTTCTTCTGCGAAAGGGCTGCGATAGTGACTGTGCCTAATTCCTGTAGGCGCCTTACATGGGTACCGCCGCAGCCGTAGGCGGGCAGTTCACCGAAACCGATTTCACGCGAACCTTCGCGCAGCGAAGTCAGGCGTGGCAGATCGTTGGCGATCCACTGGGCGAGGGCTTGCTGGATCGTTTCGGCTTCCAGTGCCTGGGGCATTTCACCGGGTGTGAAGGTGACCTTGCCTTCGCCCGGCCAATGATGGGCCTTGATCGGTGTCCAGCCTTTGGTTTCGAGGAAGTGCCCGATCAAATGGCCGGCCGAATGCAGGCGGGTATTAAGTTGACGGCGTTGTTCGTCGACCTTGATCGAGGTCATCCCCAGTTTTACCGGTTGGTCGACGTAGTGCACGATCCGCTCCGGTTCCTGAAATACCCGCAGCACCCGGCTTTCGCCGATCCAGCCGGTATCACAAGGCTGGCCACCACCCTGGGGGTGAAACAATGTGGCGCGCAGTACCACAGCGAATTCGTTCTCGTTGGGCGTGCAATCCAGGACTTCCACATTGGCCTTGAGGTCATCACTATGGAAAAAGAGGCGAAGCGTCATATTTCATTCCCTATTGAAATTGATGTTTTGATTATATGAAGGCTGCTATTGCGTGATAATCCGTTCAAACATCAAAGGACTGTTGCGCTGTGAGCATAAATCTTCCACCACTACTGTTGGGTGAAATGGCGATTTTCGTCAAGGTGGTTGAGACCGGCAGCTTCTCGGAGGCAGCACGACAGCTGGGTTCGTCGCCGTCAGCGGTTAGCCGCAGCATCTCGCGCCTGGAAAAGGCCCTGGCCACACGGCTGTTGCAACGCACCACCCGCAAGCTGCGCTTGAGTGATGGTGGCGAAGAGGTGTTCAAGCGCTGCCAGGAGATGGTCAGCGCCGCCCGTTCGGTGATGGAAATCAGTGGGCAGTTCACTCAGGAGGCCGAAGGGCTGGTGCGGGTCAGCGTGCCGAAGGCGGTAGGGCGACTTGTGATCCATCCGCATATGCCGGAGTTTCTGCGCCGTTATCCCAAGGTCGATGTGACGCTGTTGCTGGAGGATCGCCAGGTCGATTTGATCGATGATCATGTCGACCTGGCGATCCGCATTACTGACCGCCCGCCGGTGGGGCTGGTGGGTCGCCAACTACTGACGATCGACCACATGCTGTGTGCGACACCGCAATACCTGGCAGAGCACGGCACCCCGACTCATCCCCATGACTTGCTGAATCACAGCTGTATCTATCTGGGCGAAACACCGAGTGATGCACGCTGGAAATTCAAGAAAGGCTCCAAATCAGTGACCGTTGGTGTCCGCGGCCGGTACGCCGCCAATCACACCGGCGTGCGACTGGGGGCCGTATTGCAGCACATCGGGATTGGCAGCTTGCCGTACTTCACGGCGCGTTATGCGCTTGAACAAGGGTTGATCGTTCAAGTACTGCCGGACTGGACTTTTCTCGCGTCCTATCATGGCGGCGCCTGGTTACTGCATTCACCGACACGCTATTTACCGCCCAAGCTTCGAGTGTTTATCGATTACCTGGTGGAGTGTCTGGAGAAAGAGCCGACGCTGAGCAAACCGGGCAAGTTGAGTGGTTCGGGAAAAGTCGCGGCGCAGTATGAGTTGCCGGAGAGTGATGGGTTGCTCTGATGGACGCTATCGCGAGCAGGCTCGCTCCCACACTGGCTCTGCGTCGTACACAAATCAAATGTGGGAGCGAGCCTGCTCGCGATAGCGGTTGTCCAGACTCTTCATCACTCAGCCATAAAAAAGGCCCGCACGGTTAACCGTGCGGGCCTCTGCAATTCTGATTGTGGATCAGTGCTTGCTGTCCTGGTTCGACAGGGCCAGCAGTTGTTTTTCCTGGTTCCAGTCGAACGGTTCGTCGTTCTGTTCGGCTTCGTAACGACGTTCTTCCAGTGCCTGATACAGGTCGATTTCATCATCAGGCATGTAATGCAGGCAGTCGCCAGCGAAGTACCACAGCAGGTCGCGCGGAACCAGGTGGGCAATTTGCGGATAACGGGCGATGACCTGACAAAGAATGTCCTGACCCAGGTATTGGCTTTCGATCGGATCGATTGGCAGCGACGCACGCAGTTCGTCGAAGCGCTCCAGAAACAAGGCATGGCTTTCGTCTGGAACCTGCTCGGCTTCACCGACAGCGACCAGGATACTGCGCAGGAGGTCGAGCTGGACGAGAATTTGGTCGAGCATAACGGGAGTCCTCTAGAACTAAAGCAAAACGGGCGCCGGAGTATATAACTCCCGCGCCCGCTTTTCATCATTGACCCGCTGGACGAGCAGCCGCGTCAGCGGGTCTTGCCTGCAGCCAGTTCAAGCTGCTCCTTGGAAAAGTCATCGACGTCGATCACTTTGCGCCGCGCAGCTTCGGCTTCGCGCAGGCTCTGTGCTTCTGCCGCTTGCAGCACACCGGCCTCCAGGGCGGCGTCGATGACGTGCTCCCCGGCGGCGGGTTTGAACTGCCCGCTCTTGAGCGCAATGTGCATTTTTTTCTGTAGCGGTTGTGTTGCACTCAGCAGGTCGCAGGCATGTTGCAGGGCACCGACCGGGTCCTCGATCGATTGTGGGCGGTAGCAACCACCCAGCAACTCTTCGAGCGTCGGGTCGCCTTTGGCCCGGCCAATCACCGCAGCCACCTCGGCGCCGAGTTTGTCCGACGGTCCTTTGTGACGACGACCGAACGGGAACACGATCACCCGCAACAGGCAACCCAGCACCTTGCTCGGGAAGTTGCTCAGTAGTTCATCCAGCGCCCGTTCCGACTGGCCGAGACTCTCTTCCATGGCCCAGGTGAACAGCGGCGTCATGTGCTCCGGCGAATCGAGGTCGTGGTAGCGCTTGAGGGCGGCGGAGGCCAGGTACAGGTTGCTCAGTACATCGCCGAGTCGGGCCGACAGGCGTTCGCGACGTTTCAATTCACCACCCAGCAACATCATGCTCAGGTCAGCGAGCAGGGCGAATGCCGCTGCCTGACGGTTGAGGGCGCGGAAGTAGCCTTGGCTGAGTTTGTCCCCTGGGGTGTGTTCGAAATGCCCCAGGCCGAGGTTCAGCACCAGGGTGCTGGCAGCGTTGCTCACCGCGAAACCGATGTGCTTGAGCAGCAGGCCATCGAATTCTTTCAAGGCCTGGTCTTTGTCTTCGCGGTCGGCGAGGGCCATTTCCTTGAGTACAAACGGATGGCAGCGGATCGCGCCTTGACCAAAGATCATCAGGTTACGCGAAAGGATGTTAGCGCCTTCCACCGTGATGAAGATCGGCGCACCTTGCCAGCTGCGCCCGAGGTAGTTGTTGGGGCCCATGATGATCGCCTTGCCGCCATGCACATCCATGGCTTGGCTGATGCATTCGCGACCACGTTCGGTGAGGTGATACTTGAGAATCGCCGAAAGCACCGAAGGCTTCTCGCCAAGATCCACCGCGTTGGCGGTGAGCATCCGCGCGGCGTCCATCATCCAGGCATTGCCACCGATACGCGCCATGGCTTCCTGAATCCCTTCGAAGGCGGACAGCGGTACGTTGAATTGCTCGCGAACCTGAGCATATTGGCCGGTCACCAGACTGGTGAACTTGGCCGCACCGGTGCCGACTGCCGGCAGCGAAATCGAACGCCCGACCGACAGGCAATTCATCAGCATCATCCAGCCTTTGCCGAGCATTTCCTGGCCGCCGATGAGGAATTCCAACGGTACGAATACGTCCTTGCCAGAGTTCGGGCCGTTCATGAACGCGGCACCGAGGGGCAGGTGGCGCCGGCCGATGTCGACCCCGGCCGTGTCGGTAGGGATCAACGCGAGGCTGATGCCAAGGTCTTCCTCGTCCCCCAGCAGATGGTCCGGGTCATAGGCCTTGAACGCCAGACCGAGCAGGGTGGCAACCGGGCCCAGGGTGATGTAGCGCTTTTCCCAGTTCAGCCGAAGCCCCAGGGTTTCCTGACCTTCCCATTCACCTTTGCAGATCACCCCGGTGTCGGGCATGGCGCCCGCATCGGAGCCGGCGAGCGGGCCGGTCAGCGCGAAACACGGGATCTCGTCGCCACACGCCAGGCGTGGCAGGTAATGGTTGCGTTGTTCATCGGTACCGTAATGCAGCAACAGTTCGGCCGGGCCGAGGGAGTTGGGCACCATCACCGTTGATGCCAGGTCGCCGCTGCGGGTGGCCAGTTTCATTGCCACTTGCGAGTGGGCGTAGGCGGAAAAGCCCTTGCCACCGAATTCCTTGGGAATGATCAGGGCAAAAAAGCCATTCTGTTTGATGTGCGCCCAGGCCTCGGCGGGCAGGTCCATCGTCTGGCCGATCTGCCAGTCGCTGACCATGGCGCAGAGCTCTTCGGTCGGGCCGTCGATGAACGCCTGTTCTTCTTCGCTCAACTGCGCCTTGGGATAGGACAGCAGTTTGTTCCAGTCCGGCCGACCGCTGAACAGCTCGCCATCCCACCAGACGGTGCCGGCATCGATGGCGTCGCGCTCGGTTTGCGACATCGGTGGCAGGGCTTTCTGAAACCAGTTGAACAGTGGGGCGCTGAAGTATTTGCGTCGCAGCTCGGGCAGCAGCAGCGGAGCCGCCACGACGGCCAGCACGATCCAGAAAATCAGCAGCAGCCAGCCTCGATGATGGCTGAAGGCACCCATCGCCAGCAGGTAAACAGCCACGATACTCAGGGCGGGCAGGGGCGCGATGCGGCGGTGGGCCAGCCAGGCAATCCCGACCACCAGAACCAGTATCCACAACAGCAGCATATTCAATCCTCCGTGAAACCAGGGTCAAAACCACCTTCAGAGCTTAGACGGCATCTGCAAAACAGGCTGGTCAGAGCGATGTGTTTGAATTCGTGGGAAACAGCAGTGAATTTCGTGAGTGATAGCGCTGACGACCGCTGTAAAAAAGCTTCGCAGAGCGTGCGACAAACGCTGATGTTTGGCCGAAACGTCGTTATCTCTGTGCTGAAGCAGTCGCTAGACTCGTGGCTTCTCCAGGAGATTTTTCTCATGCACGAGTATCTGAGTCCCGGCCGCTTCATCGATAGTGACCACCCAGCGGTGGTGGAGTTCGCTGAACTGCATCGCGGCACCCGCCGTGATCCGGTCGAGCAGGCGGTGAGTCTGTATTACGCCGTGCGTGAAGCGGTGCGCTATAACCCCTATACCTTCAGCCGCGATCCCGCGACCTTGCGCGGCAGCTATGCGCTGGCGACCGGTGAGAGTTACTGCGTGCCCAAAGCCACGTTGCTGGCCGGTTGTGCGCGGCACTGCGGGATCGCAGCACGGATCGGTCTGGCGGATGTGCGTAATCACCTGTCGACCCCGCGCCTGATCAAGTTGCTCAAGAGCGATGTGTTCGCCATGCACGGTTACACCGAGTTGTATTTGCAGGGCCGTTGGGTCAAGGCCACTCCGGCGTTCAACCAGAAACTCTGTGAGTTGTTCGATGTGCCGGCGCTGGAGTTTGATGGGGTAAGCGATAGCGTCTTCCACCCGTTCAATCGCCAGGGGCAACAGTCGATGGAGTACCTGGTCGACCATGGACAGTTCGCCGATGTACCCGAAGCGTTCTTCTTCGAGTACCTGGAAAAACTCTACCCACACCTGTTCAACGATCAGTCACCGGCATTGCTCGGTGACATGCAGAGCGATTTGAGTCCCACCTGATCCGGCGTAGACTGCCCTAGGGGGCGTTCTCAATTAGTTTCCGGCGCGGTGTGGAAACTAATTGAGAACGCCCCCTAATTCATCCATTGAGGGGGCGGTCATGCTGAAGATCTGGGGTCGGAAAAATTCGTCGAATGTCAGAAAGGCACTGTGGTGCGCCGAGGAGCTCGGGCTGACCTACGAAGCGCTGGATGCGGGCGGTGCGTATGGTGTGGTCGACACGCCGCAATACCGTGCGATGAACCCCAATGGCCGCATCCCGGTGATCGAAGACGACGGTTTTGTGCTGTGGGAGTCCAATACCATCGTGCGTTACCTGGCCGCCCGTCATGCCGCTGATTCGAACTGGTATCCGGCGGATGTTCAGGCCCGGGCAGCCGCTGAAAAGTGGATGGACTGGACCACTTCGTCTTTTGCCGAACCGTTCCGCCATGTGTTCTGGGGCGTGTTGCGCACCCCGGCGGATCAGCAGGATTGGGTTGCGATCAACGCGGCGCAGAAAACTTGCGAGCAATTGCTGTCGATGGTCGACCAGGCATTGGCGCACAAGCCTTATTTGTCCGGTGACGAGATCGGTGTCGGTGATATTCCGTTGGGCAGCTTCATCTATGCCTGGTTCGAGATGCCCATCGAGCGAGCGCCAATGCCTCATCTGCAAGCCTGGTATGCGCGATTGAAGCAACGTCCGGCCTATCAGAAAGCGGTCATGACCGCGTTGACTTAATACTGACTATCGACACACTTGACTGTACTTGTGCGGCGTCGCCAAGCACCATTGCGTTCTTGCGCCGTGGTTGCATTGCTCGCCGCCCGCCCTTATTTAATCCTGACTTCCCTTCTTGGTGCGTAAATCCGATATGAGTTCTGCTCTGTCCATCCGGCAGCTAACCAAAACCTACGGCAACGGTTTCCAGGCCTTGAGTGGTATCGATCTGGATGTCGCCGAAGGTGACTTTTTCGCATTGCTTGGCCCCAACGGTGCCGGCAAATCCACGACCATCGGCATTCTCTCGACCCTGGTGAACAAGACCAGCGGAACGGTGAACATCTTTGGCCACGACCTGGACCGCAACCCGGCCGCGCTCAAGCGCTGCATCGGTGTGGTGCCGCAGGAGTTCAACTTCAACCAGTTCGAAAAGACCTTCGACATTGTCGTGACCCAGGCCGGTTACTACGGTATTGCGCCTAAAGTCGCCAAGGAGCGCGCTGAGCAATACCTGACTCAGCTCGGCCTGTGGGACAAGCGCGATGTGCCGTCGCGTTCGCTGTCGGGTGGCATGAAGCGTCGACTGATGATTGCGCGCGCATTGGTGCATGAACCGCGCCTGCTGATCCTCGACGAACCGACGGCTGGCGTGGACATCGAATTGCGTCGTTCGATGTGGACTTTCCTCACCGAGCTGAACAAGAAAGGCATCACCATCATCCTCACCACGCATTACCTGGAGGAGGCGGAGCAGTTGTGCCGCAACATCGGCATCATCGACCACGGTACGATTGTCGAAAACACCAGCATGCGTAACCTGCTCAGCCAGCTGCATGTCGAGACGTTCCTGCTGGACCTCAAGAACGACATGATGGTAGCGCCGCAACTGATCGGCTATCCGACACGTTTGCTCGACAGCCACACCCTGGAAGTCCAGGTCGACAAAGCCGTTGGTATCACTGCGTTGTTCGGTCAGTTGGCCATGCAGAACGTTGAAGTGCTGAGCCTGCGTAACAAAACCAATCGCCTCGAGGAGTTGTTCGTGTCTCTGGTGGAGAAAAATCTGGCGAAGGTGGCCGTATGAGTTCCGAACTAAAACCCAACCTCGTCGCGCTCAATACCATTGTTTACCGTGAAGTCCGGCGCTTTACCCGGATCTGGCCGCAAACCCTGCTGCCGCCAGCCATCACCATGGTTCTGTACTTCGTGATCTTCGGTAATCTGATCGGCCGACAAATCGGTGATATGGGTGGCTTCACCTATATGGAATACATCGTGCCGGGTCTGATCATGATGTCGGTGATCACCAACGCCTACGGCAACGTGGTCTCGAGTTTCTTCGGCAGCAAATTCCAGCGCTCCATCGAGGAGCTGATGGTTTCACCGGTTTCGCCGCACACCATTCTGATCGGCTACACCGTGGGCGGGGTGCTGCGCGGCCTGGCGGTGGGCGTGATCGTGACGCTGCTCTCGCTGTTTTTCACTCACCTGCAAGTGCATCATTTGGGGATTACCCTGCTGGTGGTGCTGCTGACTGCGACGATTTTCTCGCTGCTGGGCTTCATCAACGCAGTGTTTGCGCGCAACTTCGACGACATTTCGATTATCCCGACGTTCGTGCTGACACCGTTGACCTACCTAGGCGGGGTGTTCTACTCGATCAGTCTGCTGCCGCCGTTCTGGCAGACTGTGTCGCTGGCCAACCCGGTGCTGCACATGGTCAACGCTTTCCGTTATGGCATCCTGGGCGTCTCGGACATCAAGATCAGCATCGCGATTACCTTCATGCTGGTGGCGACTGTGGTGCTGTACGTCGGTTGTGCGCGGCTGCTGGTCAGCGGTCGCGGGATGCGTACATAAGGGGCGACCGCGCCGCCTGCCATCGCGAGCAGGCTCGCTCCCACGCTGGATTGGTGTTCCCACATAATTTGTGATCGACACGGAGCCTATGTGGGAGCGAGCCTGCTCGCGATGGCGTCAGCCCAGACATCGCAATAAAAACGGCCTCCACTCAGGAGGCCGTTTTGCATTCAGAGCATCCGGCTTTTCTTGCGCCGCTTCCATTGCCGACTGACCCACCAGCGCCAGTAGGTCATGGTCAGGCAATAGCCAAGCGCGGCGAATGCCAGTCCAGCCACCACCGACCCCAGCAAAAATGGTTGCCAAAGGGTCGACAGCTCACCACTGATCCACTCCCAGGTCAGCTTGTCCGGCAGGCTGCGGGCGGGTACATCCATCAGCCAGGCGCCGGTCTGATAAGTGCAGTAAAACACTATGGGCATGGTGATCGGGTTGGTCAGCCAGACCAGGCTGACCGCGATCGGAATATTGCCGCGCACTGAAATGGCAAGAATTGCCGCCAGAAGCATCTGCAACGGAATCGGTAGAAACGCGGCGAACAAACCCACCGCCATGGCGCGCGCAACAGAGTGCCGGTTGAGGTGCCAGAGGTTCGGGTCATGCAGCAGCGTGCCGAGAAAGCGTAAGGATTTGTGTTCCCTGATGCTGGTCGGGTCTGGCATGTAACGTTTGAATAAGCGCCGGGGCATAGGGCTTCTCGGTCAGTTCAAGCGGCAAGTATGCCCGGATTCTACGGAGCGCAAATTCAGACTTTGTGACAATTAATAAAAGCGGACTTTTGTAACTCGGCTAATCCAAGAGCAGGGACTCTCAAGGACGGGCTTATGCGCACAGGGATGTTAGCGCTTGCACTGGGCCTGTTGGCCTTGCGCTTTTTACCGGTGCTGCCACCGGTCGGTTTATTGCTGTTGTTACCCGTACTGGCATTGATGCTGTTGCCGTTTCGCACCTATCCACTGGCGTTTTTTCTGTTCGGCTTCAGCTGGGCGTGCGCCAGTGCGCACTGGGCGTTGGATGACCGGTTGGCGCCGGGCCTCGACGGGCAAACCCGCTGGGTCGAGGGGCGAGTTGTCGGTTTACCGCAGAATACGCAAGGTGTGGCGCGTTTCGAGTTGGCCGATGGCGAGGCACGGCGCACACGGTTGCCGGGGCTGATGCGGCTGGCCTGGTACGACGGGCCGACCGTTAACAGCGGTGAGCGCTGGCGTCTGGCGGTGAAGTTGAAGCGCCCCACAAGCCTGCTCAATCCGCAGGCCTTTGATTACGACGCCTGGCTGTTGGCGCAACGCATCGGTGCAACGGGAAGCGTCAAGGACGGGCAGTTGCTCAGGTCTGCGCAATGGGCCTGGCGTGATGCTGTTCGCCAGCGGTTGCTGGCGGTCGATGCCCAGGGGCGTGCCGGGGCGCTGACCGCATTGGTGCTGGGCGATGGGTCCGGGCTGAGCAGCGAAGACTGGCGTGTCTTGCAAGACACCGGCACCGTGCATTTGCTGGTGATTTCCGGGCAGCACATCGGTTTGCTGGCCGGGATGGTTTATCTGCTGATTGCCGGGTTGGCGCGTTATGGCCTGTGGCCGCAGCGCTTGCCCTGGCTACCGTGGGCCTGCGGCATGGCATTCACGGCGGCGCTCGGTTATGGGCTGCTGGCCGGTTTCGAGGTGCCGGTGCGCAGAGCCTGCGTGATGATCGGACTGGTGTTGTTATGGCGCCTGCGGTTTCGCCATCTGGGTGCCTGCTGGCCCTTGCTGTTGGCGTTGAATGCAGTGCTGTTGCTTGAGCCGCTGGCGAGTTTGCAGCCGGGGTTCTGGTTGTCGTTTGCAGCAGTGGCGGTGCTGATCTTCACCTTCGGCGGGCGCTTGGGGCCCTGGCGCTGGTGGCAAACCTGGACGCGTGCGCAATGGTTGATCGCAATTGGCTTGTGTCCGCTGCTGATATTGCTGGGTTTGCCCATCAGCCTCAGTGGCCCGCTGACCAATCTGGTGGCCGTGCCCTGGATCAGTCTGGTTGTGTTGCCCCCGGCCTTGCTGGGGACGTTGCTGCTGCCGCTACCTTATGTCGGTGAGGGGCTGTTGTGGCTCGCTGGCGGTTTGCTCGACGTTCTGTTCAACGGTCTGGCGTTGGTGGCCGGGCGAATACCGGCATGGGTGGCGCCGATGATCCCGCTTTGGGCCTGGGCTATCAGTGCCCTCGGCGCTGTTCTGCTGTTGCTACCCAAAGGTCTGCCCTTGAGAGTGCTGGGTTGGCCGATGCTGCTGTTGATAGTGTTCCCGCCGCTCAAGACCGTGCCCGACGGCATGGCTGAAATCTGGCAACTGGACGTCGGCCAAGGCCTGGCCATAGTGGTCCGCACTCGCCATCACGTGTTGCTCTACGACACCGGTCCGCGTTTCGGTGATTTAGATCTGGGGGAGCGGGTGGTCTTGCCGTCGCTGCGCAAGTTGGGAGTGCACAATCTGGATGTGATGCTGATCAGCCACGCCGATGCCGATCACGCCGGTGGCGCGCGCTCGGTAGCAAACGGGTTGCCAGTGGCGCAGGTGCTCAGTGGTGATCCCGAAGCGTTGCCGGCCGAGTTGCACGCGCAAGCCTGTGAGAGCGGTCAGCGCTGGGAGTGGGACGGTGTGAGCTTTGCGCTCTGGCAATGGTCCGAGGCGAGCGAAAGCAATCAGAAATCCTGTGTCTTGCAGATCGAAGCCAACGGCGAGCGCCTGCTGTTGACCGGCGACATCGACGCCCGGGCCGAGCGTGCATTGCTGGAGAGTCCGCTGGCGGTCGCGACCGACTGGCTACAGGCGCCGCATCACGGCAGTCGCAGTTCGTCGTCGATGGTCTTTCTCAAGGCGCTGGCGCCCAAAGCGGTGCTGATTTCGCGCGGGCACGACAATTCGTTCGGTCATCCCCATCCTCAAGTGCTGGCGCGTTATCGCCGGTTGGGCATGCAGGTTTATGACAGCGCCGAGCAGGGCGCCTTGCGTTTGCGTCTGGGGGCATTCGAAGTGCCCGAATCATTGCGCCAGCAACCCCGTTTCTGGCGCAACCCGCCGTCCGTCAGCCAATAGCCACCAGTCATCAGCGCGGCACGCCATGCGACACACGGTCTGCGGTGTGTCGAGCCTCTATGTCGAGTCTGTATGTTAAAGTGGCGGACTTTTTCGAGGGGACTGTCACTGTGTGGGAATTGGTCAAATCCGGCGGCTGGATGATGCTGCCGATCATTCTGAGTTCCATCGCGGCAATGGCGATCGTTGCCGAACGTCTCTGGACCCTGCGGGCCAGCCGTGTGACCCCGGAGCACTTGCTCGGGCAGGTCTGGGTCTGGATCAAGGACAAGCAACTCAATAAAGAAAAACTCAAGGAATTGCGCGCCAATTCACCGCTGGGCGAGATCCTTGCTGCCGGCCTGGCCAACTCCAAGCATGGTCGTGAGATCATGAAAGAGTGCATCGAAGAGGCTGCTGCAAGGGTTATCCACGAGCTGGAACGCTACATCAACGCGCTGGGCACCATCGCCGCCATGGCGCCGTTGCTCGGTTTGCTGGGCACGGTGTTGGGCATGATCGATATCTTCAGTTCGTTCATGGGCACGGGCATGACGACCAACGCCGCGGTGCTGGCCGGCGGTATTTCCAAAGCCTTGATCACTACGGCTTCGGGCCTGATCGTCGGTATCCCGTCGGTGTTCTTCCACCGGTTTTTGCAACGGCGCATCGATGAACTTGTCGTGGGCATGGAGCAGGAAGCCATCAAGCTGGTTGAAGTGGTGCAGGGCGACCGTGACGTTGACTTGGCCGGGGACAAAGCGTGAAATTTCGCCGCAAGCAACGGGAGAACGTGGACATCAACCTCGTGTCGTTGATCGACGTGGTGTTTGTCCTGCTGCTGTTTTTCGTCGTGACCACCACCTTTACCCGTGAAACACAGCTGCGCGTCGACCTGCCGGAAGCCGTCAGCGGATCACCCGCCGAAGACCAGCAGACCAAGCAACTGGACATCGCCATCAGCGCCGACGGGGTTTTTTCGGTCAACAACCAATTGTTGCCGAAGAACGATCTGGCCAGCCTGATCGACGCCTTGACGAAAGAATCGAATGGCGACACCCACTTGCCGCTGTCCATCAGCGCCGATGGCAAGACCCAGCATCAGGCGGTCATCACCGCGATGGATGCCGCGGGCAAGCTGGGTTTCACGCACTTGCGCATGACCACCGTTGAGGCGGCGCCGACGCCCTGATGGCCATGTCCGATCGTTTGCTCGCCGCCTGGTACGCCGGTCATCCGGCGCTGAAGCTTTTGCAGCCACTGGAGTGGCTGTACCGGCGCGTGGTCACAGCCAAGCGCGAACGGTTTCTGGCAGGCCAAGGCGAGATCTACCAGCCACCAGTGCCGCTGATCGTCGTCGGTAACATTACCGTCGGCGGCACCGGCAAGACGCCATTGATTCTGTGGATGATCGAGCACTGCCAACGTAGCGGCCTGCGGGTGGGCGTGGTCAGTCGCGGTTATGGCGCCAAACCGCCACAACTACCCTGGCGGGTCGAAGCCGATCAGAGCGCAGCCGTCGCTGGCGACGAACCGCTGTTGATCGTCCAGCGCACCGGTGTGCCGTTGATGATCGATCCGGATCGCAGTCGCGCCGTGCAGGCACTGCTGGCCGCTGAACCGCTGGATCTGATCCTGTCTGACGATGGCATGCAGCATTACCGTCTGGCGCGCGATCTTGAGCTGGTGCTGATCGATGCCGCCCGTGGACTGGGCAATAAACGCTGTCTGCCGGCGGGCCCTCTGCGTGAGCCGGTCGAACGCCTGCAAAGCGTCGATGCGCTGCTCTACAACGGCGCCTCGGCAGATCGAGACGACGGCTTTGCCTTCCTGCTGCAACCGACCGCGCTGGTCAACCTGCTGACCGGCGAACGCCGCTCGCTTGAGCATTTCCCTGCCGGTCAGGCCCTGCACGCGGTGGCCGGAATCGGTAATCCGCAACGTTTCTTCAACACCCTTGAAACGCTACACTGGCAGCCTGTTGCACATGCTTTTGCCGACCACGCCGAGTACAGCGCGGCGGCCTTGAATTTCACGCCGTCACTGCCGTTGGTGATGACCGAGAAGGATGCGGTGAAATGCCGACCCTTCGCGGCCGCCGACTGGTGGTATCTGGCGGTCGATGCTGCACCATCACCGGCCTTCGTGGCCTGGTTCGATACGCAGTTGATGCGGCTGTTGCCCGCACGTCTTTTGCCTTAAAACGCTTTTTTCCAGGGAATGCTCATGGACACCAAATTGCTCGACATCCTCGCTTGCCCGATCTGCAAGGGGCCACTCAAGCTCAGCGCCGATAAAACCGAGCTGATCAGCAAAGGCGCCGGCCTGGCTTATCCGATTCGTGACGGAATTCCGGTGATGCTCGAAAGCGAAGCGCGCACCCTGACGACAGAAGAGCGTCTGGATAAATGAGTACCGCTTTCACCGTCGTGATTCCGTCGCGTTTTGCTTCCACCCGTCTGCCGGGCAAACCCCTGCAAATGATTGCCGGCAAGCCGATGATCCAGCACGTTTGGGAACAGGCGAGCAAAAGCAGCGCGCAACGGGTGGTGGTCGCCACTGACGATGCGCGCATCGTCGAAGCCTGCAAGGCATTTGGCGCTGAAGTGGTGATGACTCGCGAAGACCATAACTCGGGCACCGACCGCCTAGCTGAAGTCGCCACCCAACTGGGCCTGGCAGCGGACGCTATCGTGGTTAACGTGCAGGGCGACGAGCCGTTGATTCCGCCAAGCGTGATCGATCAGGTCGCAGCCAACCTGGCGGCCCATACCGAAGCGCGTATGGCGACCCTGGCCGAGCCGATCGAAGACGTTGAAACCCTGTTCAACCCTAACGTGGTCAAGGTTGTCAGCGACCTGAATGGTCTGGCACTGACCTTCAGTCGCGCGACCTTGCCGTGGGCGCGAGACGATTTCGCCAAGAGCCGCGAGCAATTGCCGGTCGGCGTACCGTACCGTCGACACATCGGCATATATGCCTACCGCGCCGGTTTCCTGCATGACTTCGTCAGCTGGGGCCCGTGCTGGCTGGAAAACACCGAGTGCCTGGAACAACTGCGCGCCCTTTGGCACGGTGTACGGATTCACGTCGCCGATGCGCTGATTGCACCGCCGCCGGGTGTCGACACGGCAGAAGACCTCGAGCGCGTTCGTCGCCTGCTGGAGGCCTGATGCGGGTTTTGTTCGTCTGCCTGGGCAACATCTGTCGTTCACCCACGGCTGAAGGTGTGCTGCGGCACAAACTGCGTGAAGCCGGTTTGGCCGATCAGGTCGAAGTGGCTTCTGCGGGCACCGGTGACTGGCACGTCGGCAAGGCGCCGGACAAGCGCAGCCAGGCCGCTGCCCTGCGCCGTGGTTATGACCTGTCCGCGCAGCGTGCCCGGCAGGTCACGCGCGCCGACTTTTCCAGCTACGACCTGATCCTTGCCATGGATCACAGCAACCTGCGCAACCTCAAGGCGTTGCAACCGGCCAAAGGCAGGGCAGAGCTGGATCTGTTCTTGCGTCGCTATGAATCGAGCGTGGATGAAGTGCCGGATCCTTATTACGACGGTGATCAAGGCTTCGAGCAGGTGCTTGACCTGATTGAGCGCGCCAGCGATTTGCTGGTGATTGAATTGAAGGGACGCTTATGACTTTGCACCTGCAGTCGCAGGTTTCACTGAAGCCGTTCAACAGCTTTGGCGTGGACGTTCGCGCGCAACTGTTCGCCGAAGCCCACAGCGATGCCGATGTGCGCGAGGCGCTGGCGTATTCGGCAGCGCATGACGTGTCGCTGCTGGTAATCGGCGGTGGCAGCAACCTATTGCTGACTGCAGACATTGCGGCGCTGGTGCTGCGCATGGCCACCCGTGGTATCCGGGTGTTGAGCGACAACGGCAGTCAGGTGGTGATCGAAGCCGAGGCCGGTGAACCCTGGCACCCGTTCGTGCAGTGGACCCTGGCGCAAGGCCTGTCGGGCCTTGAGAACCTCAGCCTGATCCCCGGCACGGTCGGTGCCGCGCCGATGCAGAATATCGGTGCCTATGGGGTCGAGATCAAGGATGTGTTCGCCGGGTTGACCGCGCTGGACCGCCAGACCGGTGAGCTGCGCGATTTCACCCTGGCCGAGTGCAACTTTGCCTACCGTGACAGCCTGTTCAAGCAGCAAGTCGGCCGTTGGTTGATCCTGCGGGTACGTTTTGCCCTGGATCGTGTCGAGCATTTGCATTTGGAATACGGCCCGGTTCGTCAACGCTTGACCGAGCAAGGCATCGATCATCCGACCGCAACCGATGTCAGTCAGGCTATTTGCAGCATTCGTAATGAGAAACTCCCTGACCCGGCGGTGCTCGGGAATGCCGGTAGCTTCTTCAAGAACCCGTTGGTATCGGCGGTGCTGGCGGATGAAATCCGGCTCGTCCATCCGGGGCTGGTCGGTTATCCGCAAGCAGACGGCCGGGTCAAGCTGGCGGCTGGCTGGTTGATCGAGCAGGCGGGCTGGAAAGGCTTTCGTGATGGTGACGCCGGCGTGCATCGCTTGCAGTCGCTGGTATTGGTCAACTACGGCACGGCCACCGGGCTTGAACTGCTCAAGCTGGCACAGCGGATCCAGAAAGACATTGCCGAGCGTTTCAACGTCGAGCTGGAAATGGAGCCGAATCAGTATTGAGCTAAGCTTGAGCACTGAATCCAGAGCCCTGCACACCTACCGTGGTTGCAGGGCTTTTTTGTTAATGAGCTAACTTAGCCTCCTAACGATGCAACCATTTGCTCCATAACTACAGAACCATGCAGGCGTGCCCATGATTACCCTGAAGCTCAATGGTCAAGATCATCAACTCGACGTCGCGCTGAGCCAGAAGAAGCCTTCGCTGGCGAAGGCTGACTCATGAGCGTGGGCGCGATCATTCTCGCGGCAGGACAGGGCAGTCGTTATCGGCAGGTGGCAGGTGTCGATCAGGACAAGCTATTGGCGATGTGCAAAGGGCGCGACGGCATCGTGCGGCCGGTGATCGAACAGGTGCTGTGTAATCTGCCGACTGGCGTTGAGGCGCGGTTGCTGGTGACCACGCCGGATCGTCCAGAGGTTGTACGGCTGGCCCAGACTTATGGCTGTCAGGTGCTGCTGTTGGCGTCGGCGGGCATGGGCGACAGCATTGCGGCGGCGGTCGCTGCGTGTCCGGCCCTTGATGGCTGGCTGGTGGTGTTGGGGGATATGCCGTTTATCTTGCCGTCGAGTATTGAGCGGATTGTTGAGGGGATTCAGGCCGATACCGTCAGTGTGCCCCTGCAGGATGGCGAGTTTGGGCATCCGGTGGGGTTTGGACGTTCGTTTGGTGCGGCGCTGATGGCGTTGTCCGGTGATCGCGGGGCCAAGCCGCTGTTTGCGTCGGCAAACGTCATTGAAGTGGTGGTGGACGATCCCGGGGTGTTGTGGGATGTGGATGTGCCTGAAGCGTTGGTCTTCAAGTAGCCCCGGTGCAGATCCAGGG
>NZ_JANLNW010000001.1 GCF_025465945.1 Pseudomonas sp. 6D_7.1_Bac1
GGGTTCAAATTAGGCGCCGTGGGGGCCGCCCCCCCCCCCCGCCCCCCCCACGCTCGGGGGAGTCACCAGAGCATCCGCACCCCAATACTGCCCATCAACCCATTCAAATCGTTGGCAATGGTAGCGGCGCTGTAATCGCCGCTGACATACAGGCTGACAGAGGGCGTGACTTTGGCCACCAATCCCAGCCCCAGTTCGACCGTGGACGAGTTTCGGCTGCTGCTGCTGAGCTTGTCGACCTGACCGAGGGTCACGGTGTCGCTGGTATTGACCGTGTGCCAAAAGTTGGTACGAACATAGGGTTCGATCGGCAGGCCCTTAATGTCATAACTCCCTTTCAAGCTTGCACCGACCCTGCCGCTCCAGGACGTCAAGTCGCTGGACGAGGCATTGCCGCTGCCGGCATACGGGGTGTCCAGGGTGACACGCTGGTTGATCAACTCTGCCTGGGGTTCGATTACCCAGTTATCGCTGATACCGATGGGGAACCCACCTTCCACCGAAAGGGTCATTGCGTTGCCTTCAGCGACTTGCCGCTGACCCTGATCATTGAGGCTGTAGCCATTGACCCGACCGCCGCTGGCGGTCAAGTCCACGTGCCAGCCGTTGGCGGCGGTCAGGCTCCAATAAGCGCCAAGGTTGGGGCCTTGCACGTTAAGGGTGTTGTTTGGATCGACGATGGCAGGGCCGATCAACAGGCCGTTGCCATTGCTCTGGAACTGGCTTATGCCGCCCACGAGACCCACGCGCTGAGTGCTGCCGCTGTTGTTTTGCAGGGTAATCAACGCCGGGCTTTTGAGTTCGGCGCCGGTCATGCCGGAAAACTGTGAGTTGAGGGCATCGCGTTCTGCGTTCCTGGCAGGTTGGCCGTAAACCCGATCCCAGTCTGAAGGAGCGGCTTGCTCGACTGTCAGCAACTGGTTATCAAGACCGGGATTGCGGATGAAACGGATGCTGTTACTCGTATCAGGTGTCGGCAGGTTGAACGCCGGGACATCTTGCCGATACCAGGGGATCGCCTGGTCATCGGTAGGGGACGCCTGAATCTCCATGGATGTGCACAGCAGCAGTGAAGTGGAAACGGTGTACAGAGTGATTTTGATCTCGTGTTGGATGAAGGAGGTGTTCATGGAGGTCTACCTGGCAATCGCATGCCGTATCTCGACTTGGCGTCTCTCCTACCCCGAACGAGGGGCGACCGATTTCATTGAGGCAAAACCCGTCGGCCCGCTGCAGCGGGTTTCCGGGGCTTGCCCCAGGAGGTATTTCCGGGGGTAGTAAGGTTTAGCTAAGAAGACTGCTGGCGTCGCGTCAAGAAATTGAACGATGAGCGGTATGGTTAAATTAGGCTCTGCAACTGACTGATTATTGGCAATTATCTAAGTCGTTGTTTATCTGGAGAATCATATTTTGACGTCAAATTAGAGTTTTTTTCCACGTCCGGAAGGTCTTAGAAATGCACTTCAACCGCCAGCGGCAGATGGTCGGAGAGGTGGGTCCACGGCTTGTTCCCTAGAATCTTCGGTTCGTGACTGCTGGCGTTGCGCAGGTAGATGCGGTCCAGTCGCAGCAGTGGAAAGCGCGCCGGATAGGTCTTGGCCGGGCGTCCGTGATGGAGCTCGAAGGCTTCGTGCAGATCGTCGCGTTGCGCGAGCGTGGCGTTGCCTTGAAGTTGCCAGTCATTGAAGTCGCCGGCGATGATCACCGGGGCATCGTCGGGCAATGACTCGATCAGCTGACAGAGCAGGGCCAGCTGCAATTGGCGATGGCTTTCCAACAGGCTCAGGTGGACACAGATCGCGTGTACTTCGGCGTGCCCCGGTACATCGAGCACGCAGTGCAGCAGCCCACGGCGCTCGGGCCCGGTGATGGAAACATCGAGGTTGCGATAGTGACGGATCGGGTATTTGGACAGCAGCGCATTGCCGTGATGGCCGTCGGGATACACCGCGTTGCGGCCGTAGGCGAAGTCGCTCCACATGCTGTCGGCGAGAAATTCGTATTGCGAGGACTGTGGCCAATTGTTATGGCGTGAGGCATGGCGATCATGTTCGCCGAGCACTTCCTGCAAAAACACCAGATCGGCGCAGGTACTGCGCACGGCTTCACGCAGTTCCGGAAGAATGAAACGCCGATTGAGGGCCGTGAAGCCCTTGTGGGTATTGACGGTCAGAACCCTGAGACGATGAATGGCCGGTGGTGGACTCATCGAGGCTGGATCGGCGGCGTGCCGGTCTGAATCGGGACTCACGTTCACTCCACTGAATCGGGCGGGTTATCTATGCGACTGATGCATTGGCCAGCAGTTCAGAGTATTGGCCAAGGCCAATGCATCACGCCTTTGAGGATCACACAAAAATGACTTCATAGGGTTGGCGCATCCGCGCCAGGATAACCCTGGGCAGCTTCGGCGCGATGCCGATCTCCGGTTCACCGTCCAGCTGGCTGGCGTACGCATGGGTGGCGTGGCATTTGCGCGCGACGGTCCAGGTGTCGAGGCGAACCTTGCGAGCGCGGTGCCAGGGAATCAACCCCTGATCGCGTGCGGGCCAATGCCAGGCCCAGAACGGCACTTCATTGAAACTCGCGCCGACCATGAGCGCTGCTTTTGCGGCGGCTCGACCCACGGTGTTATGGTCGATGATGCCGTCCTCACTCCAGGTAGTGAACACCACATCGCCCGGCCGCAGGTAGCGCGCGATGAATTGCGTCAACTGCAGTTCACGCTCGGCCAGCCCGTTATCGGTAAAACCGCCGCGGATCCATTTCAGGCTATGCATGGGCAAACCGAGGCGGCGCAGGGCTTCGACGCTTTCCTGAGGGCGAAACACGCTCAGGCGTTTCTCTGACCACAGGTTTGAGCCCGGATGACTGGCGCTACCGTCGGTAACCGAGATCAATTGCAAGGGATGGCCGAGGTTGGCGAACAACTGCAGCAGGCCGCCACAGGTCACCACTTCATCGCCAGGATGCGGCGCAATCACCACAGCGCGAGCGCCGGCGGGGATCAGGGTAGAGGTGCTGATGACTGGAACGTTATCCAGTTGCCGGGCAGTGTTCCAGATCTGCGCAGGCAAACTACTGTCGACGAGGGTAGTGGATTTCATGGCGATACGTCCTTGTTCTGGTTTGCCGTCACACGTATTGCGGCTGGCTGAACACGCCGGCGCAGACCCCTTGCGGCCAGATGATCGCAGGGCACAGCGCTCCAAACCCTGGATTGCTGCGTGCAGAGTATTGCTCATACAACACCATTCGTCGCCCCTGTCACCTCCTCAGCGAGTGTTTTTTTCTTCATGTAGCTGATTCAAGCACCGGCGATCGCTGCCGGCGGCGATAAAGTGTCGTCTCAGTCTTCGTCCTCGTGTTGCAACTCGAACAACAGCAATGAGCGTCCGGTCACGGAATATTCGTGACTGAACTCGAACCGTTCCTGGCCCCGAATCGAGGGCTGGTTGGTGTCGATCATGCAGGTCCAGAAACCGCCGTCAGGTACTTCTGGCAGCAGAAAGTTGACGATGTCGTGGTGAGCGTTGACCACCAGCAGCAAGGTGGCGTCAGCGCCTTTGCGGCGAATTCCGGTTTCCTGGGCGCGACCATCGAGCAACATGCCCAGGCACCGGCCGTGGCTGTCGTGCCATTGTTCGGTAGACATTTCGCTGCCGTCCGGTGCCAGCCAGGTGACGTCCTTGACGCCAATGTCCTCGTTGTAATTGCCCACCAGAAAGCGCCCACGACGCAGAATCGGATAGGTCAGGCGCAGTTTGATCAACCGTTTGACGAACTTGAGCAAGGCTTTGCCGTCTTCGCTCAGGTCCCAGTTGACCCAGCCAATTTCACTGTCCTGACAGTAGGCGTTGTTGTTGCCGTGCTGGGTTCGGGCAAATTCGTCGCCGGCCACCAGCATCGGTGTGCCTTGGGCCAGCAGCAGGGTGGCGAAGAAATTACGCATCTGCCGCTGGCGCAGCGCATTGATCTCGGGGTCGTCGGTGGGACCTTCAACGCCGTGATTCCAGGACAGGTTGTGATTACTGCCGTCCTGATTGTTTTCGTCGTTGGCTTCGTTGTGTTTGTCGTTATAGGAGACCAGGTCATTCAAGGTGAAACCGTCATGGGCGGTGACGAAGTTCATTGAGGCGTAGGGCCGGCGACCGCGCTGGTTGAACATCTCGGCAGAGGCGGTCATGCGCCCGGCAAAGTCGGCGAGCTGGCCGTCATCACCTTTCCAGAACGCGCGTACGGTGTCGCGGAAACGGTCGTTCCACTCGACCCAGCCCGGCGGAAAGCCGCCGACCTGATAGCCGCCGGGGCCAATGTCCCAGGGCTCGGCGATCATTTTCACCTGACGCAGAATCGGGTCCTGGCGGCAGGCGACGAGGAAGCTGTGACGCTCATCGAAACCGTCGTGGTAACGCCCGAGGATGGTCGCCAGGTCAAAGCGGAAACCGTCGACATGCATTTCCGAGGCCCAATAACGCAGCGAATCAGTGACCATTTGCAGTACGCAGGGGTGGCTCAGGTCCAGCGTGTTGCCAGTGCCGGAATCGTTGATATAGAAGCGCTTGTCGTCCGGCATCACGCGGTAGTAGGAAACATTGTCGATGCCGCGCATCGACAGGGTCGGGCCTTGCTCATTGCCCTCGGCGGTGTGGTTGTAGACCACGTCGAGAATCACTTCAAGGTTGGCTTCGTGCAGGTGCGCAACCATTTCCTTGAACTCGGCGATCTTGCCACTGGCCAGGTAACGCGGATCGGGGGCGAAGAACGCAATACTGTTGTAGCCCCAGTAATTGGTCATGCCCTTGTGCAGCAGGTGCTGGTCGTTGACGAAGGCGTGAATCGGCAATAACTCCACCGACGACACGCCGAGTTTGCGGATGTGTTCCAGCAGGTCATCGACCATTAACCCGGCGAAAGTCCCACGCACCGCCTCCGGGACGGATGGGTGACGCATGCTGATGCCGCGTACGTGAGTTTCGTAAATGATCGTTTGATCCCACGGCACGCTGACCCGATGGTCGTGACCCCAGGTGTGCGCAGGGTCGATGACCTTGCACTTGGGCACGAAGGGCGCACTGTCGCGCTCATCGAAACTGAGGTCGGCGTCGGGGTGGCCGATGGTGTAGCCAAACAAGGCTTCGGACCACTTCAATTGCCCCACCAACTGCTTGGCGTAGGGGTCGATCAACAATTTGTGGTGGTTGAAGCGGTGACCGTTCTGCGGGTCGTAAGGCCCATATACCCGGTAGCCGTAGATCAGCCCCGGATGGGCGTCCGGCAAATAGCCGTGAAAGATTTCATCGGTGTATTCCGGTAACTCGATACGTTCAAGTTCGACTTCACCGGCATCGTCGAACAGGCACAGTTCGACCTTGGTAGCGTTAGCCGAAAATATCGCGAAGTTGACCCCCAGACCATCCCAGGTCGCACCCAGCGGGAAGGGCAGGCCTTCACGGATACGCGAGGCCTCGGCGTGAGGTTCGGGCTCGGTTTTCTTGGGCGTGGTCATAACAGCTCCTCCAGGTGTTTTTCCGGGCCGTGCCACCTCGAAGTGGCGAGCCTGCCCGCCACGCGGTCAATCAGCACTGGCGCCCTCAACTGGCCGGCTTGCGCGGTGCTCGGGTTTTTTTCGCGGACGCAGGCTTTTCCCCCTGCGGCGTCACAGCGTGAGCGGCTGCAGAGGGTTTGGCTTTGGGCTTGACCGCCGAGGGCTTGCTGGCTGCGGTTTTGCCGCTGTTGGTTTTGGCGGCCTTGGCAGGCTTGGTCGGGGCCAAGGCTTCGGCCTCGGCGAGCTTGCACGCCATCTCCCAGTGGCGGGCCTCCTGGCCTTCGGGTTTCCCCTCGGACTCCCAGATCTGATAGGCAAATTCACGAATGCGTTTGTCATCGGTACTCATTGCAAGGCTCCTGAGTTGAACTCAAGTCTGGATAAACAGATTAACCGGGAAGTCCCCCAGCGCGGCGCTGATCAGCAGCTCCTTGTGGTGTATAACTGGGCCTGTTGAAAAAAGGCCCGTCAGCTTTTCGCCAGAGGCGGTGAACGGTAGTTTGACCCGGGTGTCGCCCCAGCGCGGGGCAGGCACCTGGGGTGTGGCACTGCTTGCCAGCAGCGGCGCGACCCGCACCGGTACCAGCACAATCGCCCGTTGGCCGTTGAGTTCACGGGCGAAAGCCAACACCCGTTCAGCTTCGCTGCCCACCACCTGCAACGCTTGATAACGACCCCGCCGAAACAGCTGCGGATATTGCGCGCGTACCGCCAACGTGCGAGCAATCAGCGCCTGTTTGATGTGCCCGTCGCGCCAGTTGTGCAGCAACTGCTCAGTGTCCACCGGGGTTTTCAATGCTTGCTGGCGGATGGTGAAATCAACCGCTCGCCGATTGTCCGGATCCACCAGGCTGAAGTCCCAAAACTCGTTGCCCTGATACAGGTCCGCAACCCCGGGCACCGTCATACGCAGCAAGGTTTGCGCCAATCCATTGAGCGCGCCGCCGCAAGCAATGGCCTGCACAGCGCTGGCGATGGCACTGCGTAATGGCAAGCCCTCGGGGCTGAGCAGCAGGCGTTCGAGAAATGCCCGAGTGGCCTGTTCGTAGACCTCATTCGGTGCATTCCAGCTGCTCTGGAGTTTGGCTTCGCGCAGGGCTTTTTGCTGCCACTGCCACAGGCGTTCGGTGTAGGCCGTCAGCGAAGGGGGGGCATCGCAACGAAGCGTCAGCGGCCAACTGGCGAGCAAGGTCTGGTACAGAATCAGTTCATCGGCAGCCGAGGGCATCGACGGATCGTCGCGCAGGACGCTGGCCTGTGCCCGCCAGTCTTCGACCTGTTCGGCATACCAGGCACTGCGTTCGCTGAGCAGGGCCAAACGTGTCCGGCTGTCTTCGCCGCGTTTGTGATCATGGGTGGCGGTGTTCAGCAGAGTGTCCGGAAACTTCGCGAGACGTTGGCTGCAAGCAGCGTGGAAGTCGGCGAGGGGGGCGCTGAACTGTTCGGTATTGAAGCCGACATCGTTACGCGACAACAGCACGCCTGAGCGATAGAACGCGGTGTCTTCCACGGCTTTGGCGGCGGTCGGCGAGGTCAACTGCTGAAAGCGTACGCAGGCGTGCTTGAGGATCTTGCGTTGACGGCCCACCGGGCGGGCGCGCCAAGGCTGCCCGCCGAGCCAGTGCGCCAGGTAGTCGAGCACCGGCCAGTCGGTTTCGCTCAAGGTCTGGCGGGCGCCCGTCATGGCATGCTGAAAAAACACTTCGTCTTGCGCTGAACGTCCTCGTGGGCTGATGTAGGTTCGGTACACCGGGAAATGCACGATCAGCTCCTGCAAGGCCCGACGAATCGCACCGAGGGTCAGATCCCGGCTCATCAGGTCATCGCGGGCCACTTGCAGCAAGGCCTGCGCGACACTTTCGAAGTCGCCGGCCAGCGAACCGTTGAGAATCTGTTGCCGCGCCAGTTGTGCTTCCTCGATGAACGCGGCGGGCCGCTCGGTGTGCCGGCTCCACAGCTCACCAAGCACTTGCGCACCTTGTGGGTCGTGTTGCAGCAACGACACTTGATTCATGAACTCATAGCCGGTGCTGCCATCGACTTGCCAGTCGTGGCGCAGGGTTTCACCTTCGCCGAGGATTTTTTCGACATAGATCGGCACGTGCCGCGAGGGCGACAACGCCTTCACCCGGCGCCTGAGTTTACGGCAGTAACCACGCGGGTCGGCGAGTCCGTCGATGTGGTCTACACGCAAACCATCCACCAGACCGTTGGCAATCAGCTCGAAAATTTTAGCGTGGATGGCTTCGAACACGGCCGGACGTTCGACCCGCAACCCCGCGAGTTCATTGACGTCGAAGAAGCGCCGCCAGTTGATGTCGTCGGCCGCCGTGCGCCAACTGGCCAGGCGATAACTCTGGCGTTCGAGCAGGTCGTGCAGCCGGGTGAAACCTTCGGGCTGGCGTGAGTCGTGGAGGCTGAGGTTGTGCTCGATGCAGCGCCGGATCGGCGGATCAGTCGCCAGTGTTGTCAGCGCCTGCTGCAAGGGACGCGCAAGGGAATGGGCATCGGTCTGGTAGTGCAGGGTGGTGAATTGATCGGCCAATGTTTTGAGTTGCTGCGCGTATTCGACGTCGAGCGAGTCGTCAGGCTTGAGCAGTTCAGCATAATCGGCGGGGCAGATCGGGAAGCGGTGCGCATAGTGCTCGACATGGAAACTGCCCTGTCCCGGATCAAAGCGCAGCGCGAGCGTGCCATCCTGTAGGGCGATGCCGTAGTCGCTGCCCAGGAACGGCAGTAACAGCTGACCTTCGAGCAGCGGGTCTGGCGAGTGCCATTGAATGTCGAAAAACTCACCGTAGGGGCTCAGCCGCCCCCATTCCAGCAAGTCCAGCCACCACGGATTGTCGGCGCCACCCACGGCCATGTGGTTGGACACGATGTCCAGAATCAACCCCATGTTCTGTGCACGCAGCGCGCTGACCAGCCGACGCAACGCGGCCTCGCCACCCAGCTCGGGATTGACCCGGGTCGGGTCGACCACGTCGTAGCCGTGCATCGACCCGGCCCGTGCGTTCAGCAGTGGCGAGGCATAGAGGTGGCTGATCCCTAGCGTGGCGAAGTACGGCACCAGCGGCACGGCGTCATCCAGCGTGAAGCGATGATGAAATTGCACGCGCAACGTCGCTCGTACGCTCGGGTCTTGCGCCTCGTTCATTGATCACGCTCGGCCGCCTGAAGGCGCGCGCAGGCAAGCAATTCCAGGCGTCGTGCGGCATCCGCGTCATCCAGCAGCACTTCGCTCTTATCGGACAAGCGCCGACGCCAGTTCGGGTGGCTGTCGAGGGTGCCGGGAAGGTTGGCCTGCTCATCGATACCCAGCGCATCTTCCAGCGGCAGCAACACCAATGGCGCGCGGGTATGGCCAAGGAAGCGCACGCTGGCGTCGAGCACCTGGTCGGTCTCGTGGGTTTCCTCACGGAAATTTTGCGGGTCCTGACTCAAGGCCCGACGCAAGCCTTCGCGTTCACGCTGGCGGTGTTCGCGCCAGTGCTGTTCACCGTCGCTGTCGACCAGCCCCAGCCGGGCATTCCACTCAATGTCGCGGCAATGCCACCAACCATTGAGCGTCGGCAGGTCATGGGTGCTGGTGGTGGCCAGCGCGTTGTCCGGCCAATCGAGAATCGGCTTGAAGTGCGCGCCATGGTCCTGCTCGAACAGCAGCACGCGCATGCCAAGGATCGAGCGGGCGATCAGTTTGTCGCGCAGGCCATCGGGCACGGTGCCGAGGTCTTCGCCGAGTACGATGGCTTGATGTCGATGGGATTCCAGGGTCAATAAACGCAACAGGTCGTCCACCGGGTAATACAGGTAGGCGCCGTCACTCGGTGGCGCGCCGAGGGGGATCACCCACAGCCGTTGCAGGCCCATGACATGGTCGATTCGCAGACCGCCCGCATGGGCAAAGTTGGCCCGCAGCATCTCGATGAACGCACGAAAACCGTTACGTATCAGCCCTTCGGGAGAAAACGCAGAGATCCCCCAGCCTTGACCCGCGCGGTTGAGAATGTCCGGTGGTGCGCCAACGGTGAGGGCCGCGAGCAATTCGTCCTGACGACTCCAGGCCTGGCTGCCACCGCCATCCGCACCGACGGCCAGGTCCGCAATCAAACCGATGCCCATACCACAACTGCGTGCAACGGTTTGCGCGCGTTGCAAGCTGCGGGCGATCAACCATTGGCAAAAGGCGTAAAAACCGATGCGCCCAGCGTTTTGCTCGGCAAATACCGCCAGTTCGGCACTGCGCGGGTTACGCCAGTGCGCAGGCCACTGGCGCCAGTCGAGGCTTTCGCCACGGGCGGCGCAGGCTTCCTGCAGGGCCTCGAAACGGCAATGGTTTTCCAGGGCTTCGCCACCGCAGTGGCGAAAGCTGCTGAAGTCCGCGTGCAAGGGATGATCGCCCCGGGAAAACCCCTCATACAGCGCTTGCAACAATTGCTGCTTGGCCTTGGCCGCGGCTGGCCAGTCAATCAGCGGTTGGGCTTCGAGTCGCTTGAGTTCGTCAGCCAGTTCGGTGGCGTCGATGGCCAGGCGCAAGGCGCGCTCGCCGAGAATTTCCCCTGGGGAGGCGTACAGACTGTTGAGAAACAAACGGCTGGAAGGTGAGTAGGGACTGTAGCGTTGCGTGTCGTTGCTGAACATCGCGTGCAGCGGGCTGATCGCTAGCGCGTCGGCGCCGCGTTCACCGGCAACGCGGGCGAGGTTTTCCAGCGCCTGCATGTCGCCAAAGCCTCCGTCGCCGGGGCGCCGTAATGAATACAGTTGCACGCTCAGGCCCCAGGCCCTGGGTGTCTGGTTGCCAACGGCGGCGGCCACGCTATGGCACCGCAAGGGGGCCACCGCCAGCGTGAAATGTTGGCCGGCGATGCTGACTTCCTGATAGCCCACCGGGATCAATCCTGGCAGAACCGCGTCGCCATCGAGTTTCAGGCTGAGGGTCGCGCCGTCTTCCAGGTGAATCTCACAGGGTGTTTCAGGGGCAAAATAATGCGCAAGCTCGAGCCCGGCACCCACGTCGACGGTCATCAAGGGCGGCAGGTGTTTTTGCTGTTGGTTCTGATGCAATTCTTGCAGGCTGGCGTCGATTTCCCGAGCGCTACCGGCCGGATGACCGAGCCCGGCGAGGACTGCTCGCAATGCGGTCGCAGCGACTTTTTGCGGTCGGCCATTGGCGTCGATCCAGTCGACTGCCAGGCCTGCTCGGCTGGCGAGAATTTCCAGTTGGGCATCACTCATGGGCGCTCTCCAATGGGGGTCGCAAGGGTGCCGCTGCCGTGAGGCTGACAAGCGCGCAGTAGGGGGCGAGGGTGCCTTGTTGCAGGTGGTCGAAGGACTGTTGTGGGCAGTCGAACAGCCGTCGAGCGTGGGGGAGTGGCGAATGGGGCACAGGCTGCGCACTGAGGTTCAGGTCGATGCACAGCAGGCTGCCATCGCCCATGTGCCAACGCGCACTCACCGCGCCTGTTGCCAGTACCGTGGCACCCAGGGCGTGAGCGCCAGGCAGGCGCGGGATGATTTCTCGATGACGGATCAGCAGCAGCTGTTGATAGAGCGCCAGGGTTGCTTGCTGCGCTATCGAACCGGATGACGTCAGTGTCGGGCGCGAAGCCTTGAAGGTGGGCAAAGCGTTCGGATCGGGAATCTGCGCGCGCGCGTGCGGATCGGCGAAGGCGCTGAAGGCCGCAAACTCGTTGCGTCGACCTTCACGCACCCACTGCGCCAGCTCAACGTGGTGGCTGGTGAAAAACAGAAAGGGTTCTTCAGCGGCGTATTCGTCGCCCATGAACAGCAACGGGATCATCGGTGACAACAACAAAAGTACTGTCGCCGCGTGCAGCGCCTGCGGTGAGGTCAACTGGTGCAGGCGCTCGCCAAAGGCACGGTTACCGATCTGGTCGTGGTTCTGTAGAAACAGCACGAAGGCGCTGGGCGGCAAATGCCCGCTGGGTTCGCCTCGGGCCTGTCCGTGGCGATTGGTATGACCCTGATAGGCGAAGCCCTGGCTCAGGCACCGGGCCAATTGTTCGGTGGGATGCTCGGCGAAGTCGGCGTAATAGGCGTCGGTTTCTCCGGTCAGCAGCACGTGCAGTGCATTGTGCCCATCGTCGTTCCACTGTGCATCGAAGCCCTGTTCCAGCAGGCTGGCCTGGTTGTGCTCGTTTTCCACGGTGAGCCAGACATGGCGTGGCGGATCGATGTACTGGTGTACCCGCGTCGCCAGTTCCTGAAGGAAATCCGGATCTTCGATGGCGTGCACCGCATCCAGGCGCAAACCGTCGAAACGGTACTCCAGCAGCCACATCAACGCGTTGTCGATAAAGAAGTCGCGCACCTCGCGACGTCGGAAATCAATGGCCGCGCCCCAGGGCGTGTGCAGGTCTTCGCGGAAAAAGCCCTTGGCGTAGTGATGCAGGTAATTGCCGTCCGGGCCGAAGTGGTTGTAAACCACGTCGATGATCACCGCCAGACCCAGGCCATGGGCGGTATCGATCAGATGCTTGAGCGCTTCAGGCGTGCCGTATGAAGACTGCGGCGCGTAGGGCAGCACGCCGTCATAACCCCAATTGCGCTCACCGGGAAACTGCGCCAGGGGCATCAGCTCGATGGCCGTTATGCCCAGTTTGGCTAGCCGCGGCAGGTGTTTTTCGACCTCGGCAAAACCGCCCAGCAAGCCAACATGCAGTTCGTAGATCACCGCTTCATGCCAGGGCCGGCCTTGCCAGAGGAGGTGCTGCCAACGGTAAGCGTGCGGGTCGATCACCACGCTCGGAGACTCCAGACCGCCGGCCTGGGCTCGGGAAGCCGGGTCCGGCACGTCCCGCTCGCCATCGATGCTGTAGCGATAGCGGCTGCCGGCCGGGCAATGGGTCGTGATCACGAACCATCCGTCCGCCTGGGGCAGCATCGGCAGCGATTGCCCGTCTTCGAGTTCGACACTCACATAAAACGCGTCTGGCGCCCACAGGGCGAAACGGGTGTGCTCGGCATCCAGCATAACGGCGCCGTGAGGCCAGGTTTCCAGAGTCCGAAACGGCATTCAAGAATCCCTCTCATTGCTGGACCGACTTACCCAATGTCTTCGCGACAAGTTGTTCGTAGAGCTCTGCGTAGGGTTCGACCGCTTTGCACCAGTTGAACGGCGCGGCCATGGCCCTGCAGCGCATGGCGTTCAACAGCGCCGGGAAGGCGAACACCTTGAACGCCCGGCGCAAGGCTTCCTCGTAACTGGCAACGGTGGATTCATCGAAGAGAAAACCGGTGACGCCATTTTCGATGGTGTCAGCCAGCCCGCCAGTATTGCGGGCCACCGGCAACGAGCCGAAACGCTGGGCATACATCTGGCTCAAGCCGCAGGGCTCATAGCGTGAGGGCATCAACAGAAAATCACTGCCGGCGAACATCCGCCGCGCATCGGTTTCGTTAAACCCGATGTGCACACCGATCTGTCCCGGAAAACGCAGGGCCAGGGCACGCATGGCTTGCTCTTCTTCCGGCTCGCCACGGCCGATGATCGCGATTTGCCCGCCCGAAGAGACGATGAACTCCGACACGGCTTCGGTCAGGTCCAGGCCTTTTTGGTAGACCAGTCGCGATACCACGGCGAAGAGCGGGCCCTTGGAGTCTTTCAAACCGAACATCTCACGCACGTGGGCGGCATTCACCGCTTTGCCGTCCCAGTCGCCGATGCTGAACGGGCAAAACAGGTGGGGATCGGTGGCAGCGTCCCAACTTTCGTCGATGCCGTTCGGGATGCCACTGAGCAAACCTTGTTGGGTCTTGCTGGCGAGGAAACCGTCGAGACCGCAGCCGAAGGCCGGGGTGGTGATTTCCTGGGCGTAGGTGGCGCTGACGGTGGTGATATGGCTCGAATAGGCCATGCCTGCCTTGAGGAACGACAGCTTGCCGTAGAACTCCATGCCTTCCTGTTGCAGGGCATGTTCGGGAATGCCCAGTTCAGGGCAGGACGCCAGGCTCACCACGCCTTGGTAAGCGAGGTTATGAATGGTGAACAGGGTCGGTGTGCGCTGGCCACGCCAGTGCATATAGGCCGGGGCGAGGCCGGCGGGCCAGTCGTGGGCGTGCACCAGATCCGGGCACCAGTGAATCTGTGCCAGGTTGGCGGCGATGTCGGCGGCGGCCAGGCCCAGGCGGGCAAAACGGATGTGGTTGTCTGGCCAGTCGCGGCCATTGTTGGCGCCGTAGGGCGAACCTTCACGCTCGTACAGCTCGGGGCAGATCAAGACGTAGATCACCAGCCCGTCCGGCATGTCCATGCGGCCGATCTTGCAGGGTGGCAAGGCGGCGTGACCGCCCAGCTCGCCGATGATGTGGATCGGGTTTTCGCTGTGCAGCACCTGCGGATAACCGGGGATCAATACCCGAATATCGTGCAAATGGGCCATGGCTCGCGGCAATGCGGCGGAGACGTCGCCCAGGCCACCGGTTTTCACCAGATCGGCGATTTCCGAGGTCACAAACAACACTTTCTTTTTATTCGGATTCTGACGTGGAGCGGGCAGTACCGTTTTCGCACCCGGGGCAAGAACCGACATCGAGGTCGGTTCGCCGATGTGTTGGTGAGAATGCTCTCCCTGGATTTCTAAAGCGGCACTGTTCATGTGGTTCTCCCGTTTTATTGATCTGTTTCTCACCGGTGATACAAGCAGCCACTTCCTGTGGCCGGGCGCAAAAGCGCTACGCAAGGAACAGCAAACGCTGGTCGATGCGCTGAAGCTCAAAGGCTGTAGTGGTTGTTGCAAGGATTGCACCAGTCGCTGCGGCCCACCTTTAACCTGACCCGTCGCTTCGGCAGAAAGTTTCGAGTTTTTTCCCCCACAAAATGACCGGCCGGTCTCCAGTCACGAAATGGAGTCTAGGACAGAACATAGAGCGCGGTATGTGACGTTTTGAAATTGTTCGACAATCGGTTCTGAGGTCGCGATTTCCGGGGCTTGTGAAGGAGCGTTGCACCGATGAGTTGCAGTTTTTTCGCAGGTTTGGCACGAAAAGAGGGAGAGGGTTGCCAGAGGGTAGGGCACGGCAAAGAGTCATCCGCACCATGTTGGTGCGAATGGTTTGCAGAAGAAGACACCGCCGATCCTGTAGCAGATGGCGCAGCCTGCGTTCGGCCGCGAAGCGGTCGTGAAACCATGCCCTGCGGTGCTTCAGGCTCACCGCGTCGTCAGCATTTAAGACCACTGCGCGGCCGAACGCAGCCTTCGGCAGCTGCTACGGGATTTGCGGTGTGCTATTGCCTCTTCAAAGGGTCGACGTGGTCTTGGCCAGCCAGCCAAGTAACGCTTGGTGAAAGAGGGCGGGCTCTTCCATTTGTGGGGCGTGACCGAGGCCGGGAAACTCGATCAGTGTCGACTGTGGAATCAGTTGCGCAACCTGTTTGCCCAATACGTCGTAATGACCGATTTTTGCCTTGACCGCGGGCGACGCAATGTCGCTGCCGATGGCGGTGGTGTCGGACGTACCGATCAATAGCAGGGTCGGCATTTTCAGGTCCTTGAACTCGTAGAACACCGGTTGCGTGAAGATCATGTCGTAGATCAGTGCCGAGTTCCACGCCACCTGTGTATGACCCGGGCCCTTGTTCAAGCCCGCGAGCATATCCACCCAACGGTCGAACTCGGGTTTCCAGCGGCCGGCGTAATAGGTGCTGCGTTCATAGTTGCGAATGCCGTCGGCGGACAGTTTGAGCTCGCGCTCATACCATTGATCGACCGTGCGATAAGGCACGCCGAGGGCTTTCCAGTCTTCCAGGCCGATGGGATTGACCAGCGCCAGTTGTTCGACTTGCCCGGGGTATTGCAGTGCGTAACGGGTGGCGAGCATCCCGCCGGTGGAGTGGCCCAGCAGGCTGGTCTTCTGAATGCCGAGCTTGACCAGCAGGGCGTGGGTATTGCTCGCCAGTTGCTGGAAACTGTATTGATAGTTGTCCGGCTTGCTGGAGGTGCAGAAACCGATCTGATCCGGGGCGATCACTCGGTAACCTGCGTCGCTCAAGGCCTTGATCGAACTGTCCCAGGTCGCGCCGCAGAAGTTCTTGCCATGCATCAGCACCACGCTGTGGCCGTTGGCCTTGCCACTGGCGGCGACGTCCATATAACCCATTTGCAGGGTTTTACCCTGGGACTCGAAGGCAAAATGCTTAACGGTGTAGGGATAGTCGAAGCCTTGCAGTTCCGGCCCATAGGCGGGACCTTCGGCGTGGGCCAGGACCGGAATCGCGACCGTCAGGAACAGGCCGGACAACCAAAGATGAGGTGAGCTGGGCATAGGTGAACTCCGTTGCGAATCGGCCGATGCTGGAACGTCGTGATTAGGGCGACATTAACAGTGGGCGGCCGCAAAGGCTCAAGGCATCCAGCCGAGTGTCGCCAGCGCTAGCACACCATAACGTGCACTCTTGGCCAAGGTCACGATCAGCAGAAAACGCCCCATTGGCTCGCGCATCATGCCGGCCACCAGGGTCAGCGGGTCGCCGATGATCGGCACCCAGCTGAGCAACAAGGACCAGTGACCGTAGCGCTGATAACGCACGCGGGCTTTTTCCAGATGTTCAGGGCTGACCGGAAACCAGCGGCGCGCCTTGAAACGCTCGATACCGCGGCCCAGCCACCAGTTCACCAGCGAACCCAACACATTGCCGACCGTGGCGACGGCGAGCAGCAGCCACAGCCAATACTGGCCGTTGAGCAACAACCCCACCAGCACGGCTTCGGACTGCAACGGCAACAGCGTCGCGGCGCCAAACGCCGCGAAGAACAGCCCGAGGTAACCTACGAGCATTACCGGGCCGGGTAGTCGGCGATCACTTCATCTGTGCCATTTCTGGTCAGGCCGATCACTTGATACGGGTCAACCCTATCGCCCATTTCCATGCCCGGCGAGCCGGACGGCATGCCCGGTACAGCCATGCCCAGCAGATCGGAACGCTTGGCCAGCGCCAGCACCTGTTCGGCCGGAACATGGCCTTCGACGAATTTTCCGTTGATCACGCCGGTATGGCAGGACGCCAGACGCGGGGCGACACCGAGGCGCTGTTTGACTTCACTCATGTTGGTTTCGACGTGGTCATTGACCTTGAAGCCGTTGGCTTGCAGGTGCGCGATCCACGCTTTGCAGCAACCGCAATTGGCATCGCGGTGTACATCGATCGGAATCAGCTCGGCCGCCTGGGCCAGGGAGCTGATGAGCAGGGCGCCAAGGGCTGCCAGGCGAAGTGTGGTTTTCATCGGGTATCTCTCGTTGATCATTTCACGCAGCGCATTTTGACCATTTTTCCCGATGAAAAAGGGCACTTATGTTTCAAAGTTATACATAGACATCCCTTGGAGGCAGGTCCTGAAGTTAATGCCCACGCCAAACACGTGGGCATCATTTGCGGGCTCATTTGACCTTGAAGCGCCCCATGATCGAACTGACCCGGCTATTGGCGTCGAGCAACTGGCGAGTATTGAGGTCGGTGGCGTGACCGCTTTGCACCAGCTCTTCAACCATGTGGCGGATCTGCACCATGCTGCGGTTGATCTCTTCGGTCACCGCGCTCTGTTGCTCGGCGGCGGTGGCGATCTGGGTGCTGAGGCTGTTGATGTGGCTGACCGAGCCGGCCATTTCGTCCAGCCCGGCGTTGACTCGCGCCGTCGCATCGGCGGCGGACTGACAGCTGGCCTGGGTGTTTTCCATCGCCGCCACCGAAGAGCTGACGCCCTGGGTCAGGCGGGTGAGCATCTCGTTGATCTCCGAGGTGCTGGCCTGTGTACGAGCGGCGAGGGCGCGCACTTCATCGGCGACCACTGCAAAGCCTCGGCCTTGTTCACCGGCTCGCGCGGCTTCAATCGCTGCGTTGAGTGCCAGCAGGTTGGTTTGCCCGGCGATAGCGCCGATCACCCCAAGGATTTCGGTGATGCGCTGGGCGTCCTGCTGCATGCTTTCGACTTTGTGGGTGGCGCTGGCCACTTCGTCGATCAGCGCAACCACACTGTTGGACGCTTCACCCACGACCACCCGCGAACGGTCGGCGTGTTCATTGGCGCGTTGAGTAAATGCGGCCGTTTCAGCGGCGTTCTCGGCGACGCTGTCGGCGGTCGAACTCATCTCGGTGATGGCGGTGACGGTCTGGTCGGTTTCCGAGGCATGACGCTGCAGGATCTGGTTGGTGTGCGCCGAGGTCTGTTGCAGTTTTTCCAGGCTTGAAGCCATGGCGCCCGTGGCCTGGGTGACTTCACCGATCATGTTTTGCAGGTAGGCGATGAAGGTGTTGACCGAGTGGCCGATTGCGCCCAGTTCATCCTCCGCGCGAATGGTGATGCGTCGGGTCAGGTCGGCGTCGCCGGTGGACAGTGCGTCAATGTTGGCTTTCAAGGCTTTCATGCGCTGGATCAGTTGGCGGATCGCATAGATTTGCAGCAGCACCAGCAGCACGACCATCGGGATCTGCAACAGGCACAAGGTGCTCAAGACATCGTCGCGTTGCGCGGTGATCAGTGTGGTCGGCAGGGCGGTGGCGAGGAACCACGGCGTGCCTTCGATCGGACGCATGAAGAAGGTGCTCGCTACGCCTTGATTGTCGAACTCGACGCGTTGCAGCGAAGCGTCACGGCGCTCAAGCGCAGTTTTGATCTGCGCGGCAAACGGCGAGTTGCCTGCCAGCTCACTGATGTTTTTCAGAACAATCGGGCCATTGATGCGTGAGCTGTTGCTGATGATCTTGCCGTCGGCCTCGACGATCAGCATTTCGGCGCCCAGGTCTTTTTCCTTGCGCGCCACCAGGTCATTGAAGAACCCCAGGGTGACGTCAATGGTCGCGACCCCGTACGGCACGCCATTGCGTGCTATCGCCATGGCACAGTTGGTGCGCGGCTCGGCACTGGCGTCGTCCTTATAGGCGGCGGCCCAGGCGCATTGGCCGCGAGGCGTCTGCATGCCGCCCTTGTACCAGGACTGGTCGTAGTAGTTGGGCGCCGCGTCGCTGTTCCAGAAGGTGTTGACGGCCAGCTTGCCCGACGCATCCCGGTGCCAGAAGGTGCTGAATTTGTTGCGTCCGGCTTCGCGCTGGCCCGGCAGTGGCCAGATTCCACCACCGAACACCTTCAGTTCACCGTACTGGTCCACCAGCCCCGGCAGTACGGTGTCGATAGCTGCGCTGTCGAGCAGGGGGATGGTCTGGGTGATGCTGCGTTGTTGCGCCTGAACCTTGTTCAGTTCGCCCTGGATCTGTTCGGCCACTTCGGCAATGCGGTTCAGGGCCACCTGTTCTTCTGTGTGCCGAAGTTTCGGCGCGACCAACTGGCTGATGCCCACTACCGTCAACGCGAACAACAATAGGATGAACAGCACCAGAAACAGCGTGTAACGGGCTTGAATGGTACGGAATGCGGGCATTGAACCTGTCCTTGTGCGGCGCTCTTGTTGATTTAGTACGGCGTTTAGCAGCTATCGGCCTGCGGCAGGCGGTCTTTAGTACTATGGTCCCAAAACAGGTCTTTTACGGACGACCGGTTAGTCACGGGCGCGGGACATTTGTGCTTCCAATCCGGGCTGACGACGTGGTTTTTTGGATGCTTTCAAACCGAATTCAGTGATGGTCTGATTGTTAAACAATGGTTACAAGTCAATGAAATCAGGGGTTTTATGATTTGTATCTGAAATGTACAAGAATTGTAAAAAGCTGAAATATTTGTAGCTGGAGGGACGCTGGCACATTGATACTTGCGCGCAATTCCATCGGTTGAATAAGGACTTTTTTATGCTCGCCTTACAAGGACGTCTGCACACAGGGGCACACTCATGACAATCGGTTATGTCGGTGGGTGGACCAGCAAGGCCGGAGTACTGGTTCGCGAGGGCGGGAGCAGTAAGCCCGTGCCGCAGAGCGTCAAGGTCAAGCAGATGCTCGCATTGGTGGGCAACGATCCATTGGCGCTGAACACCGCGAAAATGAACGAGCAGAGGCTCTACAAGAATTTCAAGGGATTCGATCCCGAGACAGTCACGGTCAAACAGCTCGGAAACGTCAGCGCTTTTTTGCGGGATCGGGGATTGATCAGCGATGTGACGGCCCTGACGCTGCTCAACGCCGGCGACAAGTTCGATCGTTTTGGGGTGCAGAAGAACCCGGATGAAAAATTCAATGCGCTGGAGTACTTCGCCACGCAGCTGGATAACATTCAGAACAACAACCTCAAAGGTAACAAGTACGCCAATCACCTGATTCCTGAGTACAAGAAGGCGATTTACGTCCTGCAGAACCTCAAGACCTATGGCATGGGCAATGGCACCGCCGTTCCGAACACCAAGGGTGTCAACGGCAAAGCCTGACCCTCAAGCGCGACAGGCCCGTCAGCAACGACATGAACGGGCCTGCCGATGCTGGTCATAAGTATCTACACATCTTGCTCTTCCAGCTCTTGTAGCAGCTGCCGAGCCTGCGAGGCTGCGTTCGAGGACGAAGTCCTCGCAAATCCTGGGTACACGGTTTGCCGGAAAGAACGCGGCGCCGACCGCTGCGCGGCCGAACGCAGGCTCGACAGCTGCTACGGACATAGTCCTTCACCGTATTTCAAAGTTGTGTAAATACCTATGCGATGCCGGTGTTATCGATCAAGCATCTGCATGACCGTTTGCGGGTAGCGCGCCCCGACCACCGCGTCATCCGGAAAAATCGCTTCCAGCGCCGACAGGTCTTGCGGGCTTAACACAACCTCCAGCGCCGCGACGTTCTCCTCCAGGTACTTGCGTTGCTTGGTGCCCGGAATAGGGATCAGGTAATCGCCTTGCGCCAATACCCAGGCCAACGCCAGTTGCCCGGCCGTCACACCCTTGTCCGCCGCCAGCGTTTGCACTTGCTGGACCAACTGCAAATTCCTGTTGAAGTTTTCGCCCTGAAAGCGCGGGCTGAAGCGCCGGTAATCGTCCGCCGCAAAATCATCGGGACTTTTCAGCGCACCGGTCAAAAAGCCTCGACCGAGTGGGCTATACGGCACAAAGGCAATCCCCAGACGCTGACAGGTGGCCAGGCAATCGTTGTGCTCCTGATCGCGACTCCACAGCGAGTACTCACTTTGCAGTGCGCTGATCGGGTGAACCTTGTGCGCTCGTTCAAGGGTGTTCGCCGATGCCTCGCTCAAGCCGAGGTAGCGCACCTTACCGGCCTGGACCAGCTCGGCCATGGCACCCACGGTCTCTTCGATGGCCACGTCCGGATCGACGCGGTGCTGGTAATACAAGTCCAGGGTGTCCACGCCCAAACGTTTCAGTGTGCCGTCGATGGCGGCACGGATGTAGTCGGGCCGGCCGTTGACCCCGCGTGCGGTGGGGTTGGCCGGATCACGCACGATCCCGAATTTACTGGCCAGAAACACCTGATCGCGCTTGCCGACAATGGCTTTGCCAATCAGCTCTTCGTTGGTGTGCGGGCCGTACATGTCGGCGGTGTCGAGCAGGTTGATGCCCAACTCCATCGCGCGATGCAATGTCGCCAGTGCCTCAGAGGTATCAACGCCGGTGGTGTAGAAGTCGGTCATGCCCATGCAGCCCAGACCGATCGCAGAAACCTGAGGGCCGTTTTTGCCCAGTTGACGAGTGCGCATGCTGTCGCTCCTTTTCAGTGTGGACCCATTGTTGCGCTCGACAAAAACAAGATAAACCGGCTAAAAGCACTATCACTGTTTGTAATTTCTAAATAATCATCGGGTAGCCGAGAGCAATGGACCGTTTTAGTGCCATGCGTGTGTTCACGCGCATCGTCGAGCTGGAAGGCTTTGCCAAGGCTGCTGACAGCCTGCAAATGCCCCGGGCTTCGGTGACTATCCTGATCAAGCAGCTTGAGGCGCATCTGGGCGTACAGCTGTTGCAGCGCACCACGCGGCACGTCAGTCCAACGGCCGATGGTGCAGCGTATTACCAGCGATGTGTTCGACTTCTGGCTGATCTGGATGAAGCAGAGGCGGCGTTTTCCACCTCCCGGCAAAACCCGCGTGGGCTTTTGCGCATCGACATGCCCGCTGGCATCGGCCGTTTGCTGGTGATCCCGGCCTTGCCGGAATTCACCCGTCGTTACCCGCTGATCGAATTGGAAATCGGCTTGAACGATCGTCCGGTCGACCTGATTCGCGAGGGCGTCGATTGTGTGCTGCGGGGTGGTTCGTTTCTGGATGAGTCGTTGGTGGCGCGACCGCTGGCGATGCTCGATCAGGTCACCTGTGCCAGTCCTGAATATCTGCAACGCCAAGGCACACCGCGTGGCCTGGAAGACCTGGCGGGGCACCAGATGGTCGAGTATTTCTCCAGCACCACCGGCAGGCGTTTCGGTCTGGAGTTTGAAATCGATGGGCTCGTGCGTCTGGTGGATTTGCCCAAAAAGGTTGCGGTCAACAGCGCCGATGGTTACCTGGCCTCCTGTGAAGCGGGTTACGGTCTGGTCCAAATGCCGTATTACCACGTCGTTCGGCAGTTGCGTGAGGGCAGTTTGTGCGAGGTATTGGAACATTTTCCGCCGCCAGGGTTGCCCCTGACGGCGCTCTATCCCCCGCACCGCCAGTTGTCTCTGCGGGTACGGGTGTTTGTCGATTGGCTGGTGCAGCTCTGTGCTCAGCCGGGTAACGGGCTAGTGCGCAGAAGTTCAGGCAATTGAGTGTGTTGTAGCCGACTCGGCGGCCGGCGTAGTAATCCGTCATGCAGCTGCTGCATGTGCGGGCAGTAAAAGCTGACGGGGCGCTGTCTTGCGCCACGGTGGAACAACGCGTACCAGCCGGATGCCCCGGGTGCAGGCATCAGGCCGGTAAATGCGAAGTTGATGGCGCAGAGCCTGTGCATGTTTCGTGGAAAATGCCGCGACAGCTCAAGCTTGATCGAGATCATCCAGTGTCTGGGTAACTGCCCGAGTTGAAGCAGTATGCTGTCGTCCAACTGGTAAAGAACGACTTCCACACGCTCATGATGTTGGCTTATCTGAATGGGATAAGCCCGTTTCGACGGCGAGTCATGTCGGGTGCCGAATGAAGCAGACAGTTGCCCCATGAAGTGTGAATAAGCCTGCGGCCATTCCAGTTGCGGTAACGGACGCGCATGCCCTTTGACCAGTTGATAGCCAAGGACAACGCTTTCCTCGTAGGGCCCACCAAAGGGTGACGGAACATAGTCGGGAAGCAGCCCGATGCTTGTGAACCCGAGACTTTGCGCCATCTTTTGGGTGTAGGGATGATCGGTGACCTGCTTGATCGAGACGCTCTTGAGTCCGAGTCGGCTGGCACGGCGCAGCAATTCACGGCCCAGTCGGCTGGCGATGCCTTTTCCCCGGGCTGCCGGGTGCACAAGGCTCAAGGCAAGTTCTGCGTGATCCCGGCAGTGCGTGTCTCGACACAGCGCCGCGTGGCCCACAATGTGTTCATTGTCCACGGCGAGCATTGAGTACCATTGGTTGTCGGCATTGTGCTGGTCAATCATCGACGGCAGATAGACGTCGGGTTGTACATAATTCTCCCCGTACACCTGACGAAACAACGCACTGACCGCTGCAGAGTCCGCTGGCTTGAAGCGTCGAAGTCTTACTCTGCTCATGGGGTGGGTTGTCGCTTGGGGGTGCTATAGACACGCAGGTCAACGATCCGCCGCTGTTTTCCGGAGCGCGGATGCAGTTGCAATGTGCTGACTGTGCAGGGACTGACCACACATTCAAGCTGATCATTGCCGATCATTTGACGGATGTCCGGGTACTGAGCGAGCAGCGCCGCGTAAATAGCCTGGGTCGAGGCGTTGACTGAGCTTGCGCCTTGCTCCGGGACCCACATCACGCTGATTCGATCCTTGATCCCGACGCTTTCGAGCACTAACTGCCATTGCCAGCAATCGGCCAGGCGCTGAAGGATTTCGCCGATTTCTTCCTGGAATAGCGACATCACACCGATGCGGATACGGTGACTTTGCTCACTACGCCCCAACAAGGCGAATTTGCGCCGTGGGGCTGCGCTTGGCTCGCGCCAACAGGCTCGATCACCCACCGGATAACGCAGCAGCGGCATCAACGTGCGAGTCAGGTTGGTGATGATCAATAGACCTGGACGGTTACATTCTTCGATGACCTCATGGGTGTGTTCATCGATAATTTCCACCACGGTCTGTTCATCGAACACTCGATGCTCACCTAGCTCACAATCTCGGGTGCTGGCGCCTACGAGGCCGGCGTCGACACAGGCGTAGCCAATGGATGCGACGCGTGCATTGGGAAAGACCTCTAGCAGCATCGACCATTGAGCGGCAAACAGACTCTCGCCACCGTAGAGCACGGTCGTTACCTGTGGCAGGACGTGGTGTTGCTCGGCCAGATAAGCGGCAAATTGCAGGAGTTGTGCCGGCACGCCGGCGAGGACATTGATCTGCTGTTCGGTAATGGCCGCCGCCAGCGTTGCGCCATCGACTTCGCCGGCAAATGGAAACTCACAGATGGCGCAGGTTACGTGGGCCAGTGAGTCATGGATGAACAGAAAACTGGCATAAAGGTCACCGGCAAAGAACAGATTGGCAACCCGGTCACCGTCGCAGAGTTGTCCCGACAGGGAGTGACCGAATTGAGTCACCATGTTCTGCCATTCAGCGCGTGTGTACGCCACCAGTTTTTCCTGGCCGGTTGAGCCACCGGTTTTATAGATCAGGGCGTTTTCGGTTTTACCTGTCAGTACTGACCAGGTATTCAAGTTGTTGCTGCCATTCCAATAATCCGAGGCGACAGTCAGCGGTAAGTTGTCGATCGTGCAGTGGCGTTCTGGCAGATGCTTGAAGTGTGTTTTGTAATAGCGAGAGTGCTTTCTCGAGTGCGACAGCAGCTCTTCAAATGAATAACTCTTATTCATTGGCTTGTGCTCTTGATAGTTTATGAATGTGGATTTAATTTCGGCACCAGTTCGCCGGGAAGTTACTTCGCAAATCAATGAGCAGTGGAGTTTTTCCACTGTGCTGATTGCGTTCGAACAGGTGTGGAGAGCACCGCTGAACAACAAGTTCCAGCAGACAACCATTCACGGCCGATGAAATAACGGGGATCTCCAGCAAACGTTGGCGCAGGGTGTGTGGATCGTGTTCCGCGCGCACCAGTAAGCGCTCGCTTCCATTCGCGTTGTGATCCAGAACAAGCTGTAGTTGAGTGACGGCTTTTTCTTCCAGATCGCGGGTCGAGACAAAATCCGAAGCGATACGCAGCAGTCGGCCGTGTCGTCCCAGCAATTCAAATCGAGGTGTGTCCAGGCCGCACGGGCAGGCGCCCGGCACCCAACGCCCGCAGTCCCCGACCTCGTAACGGTTGATTGTCTGACCTTCGCGTGCCCGCGAGGTAAAGAGCAAGCGACCAACTTCGCCGGGTTCGACGGGAACGTCGTGCTCAACGTTGACGATTTCGAGCCATTGGGTGTCGCTCATCAGGTGAAATACGCCGTCTGCCGTCGCCGGACACCCATGACCGAGCGGGCCTGCGTCGACAGAGCCGTAGATAGCAGAACGAATCGTCGAGACCCCGCAACGCTCCATCAGCTGTCGGCTGGTAGCGCCGAGATGCTCGCCGCCCATGAAGACCTTATTGACCCCGCCATAGGTTTTCAGGCGATCCTGCTCGCTGAAAAACAGGCGCTGCAACGTGCTGGGCATGCCTATCAGGGTGTTGATACGCTGGCTCACAATCAGTTGGGCTATTTCACTGAAGTCGTCGTCGTTGGGCCCGCCCATGGGGAAGTGTGTGACGCCCATTTGTTCGAGAATCCTGGAGAAACTGAACAGTCCGCCATACAGGTTGCCGCCGTAGAACAGGTTCATCACGCGATCCTGGCCCGGGGTCAGCCCCATGGCGAACATGCCGTCAGCCGCAGCGCGCATTTGCCGGTTAAAGTCTGGGTAGCTGAAGCCGGCCAGGGCCGGAACTCCGCTGGTGCCACCCGAGCGAAAAAACAGCCGGGCTTCGGGCGCTAAAGGTTGCGCGATGAAATCTGCCTTGCTCATCACCGCGCAGGTGTTCAGTCGTGCAGGCTCGCCAGGGGGCGAGTCCAGTGTTGCGCGGTTGGCCAACACCTGCGGTGGCAAGGTGACCGAGGTCCTGCGGGTCAGGCGTGACAGGGCGTAAACGCCGTCATGGGGTTCGCCCGCGTAGCCCTCGTGGATCAGCTCGGGCGGTGCGATTCGATGGACGCCGGCGCTCAGCAGTGTCCTGACCAGACCTGGCGTTTGCCTGGGTGTGCTGATCAGTGCACAACTTTGCAGAAAGGCCCGCCATGGCAGCAACGACTCGGCGATCAACGCCTGTGGCATTGGCCGTAACAACAGGGTACGAAACAACGGTGAAGGCGCGAGTAGGAGATGGTGCTCCCAAATGACCCGCCATCCCTCACCGGACCAGACGCGTCCGGTCTGATTGGCAAAGCTCTGATCGAGTTGTGCGAAGGCTATCCGGGTGGTGATCTCCGAGGCTTCCCGAGGCGTGGGGGGTAACGCTGGCCAGCGGTCGGCGCGGCGTTCGAATGCGTCAGCGAGTTGTTCGCCGATGGCGTGCAGCGTTTGCGGGTCATCACTGTCCACCAGGAGCCACTGCGGGCTGGAGCACGCTTGTTGGTCCAGTCGGCAAACTTCATCGACCAAGGCATCCAGTGCCGAGGGCGACACCGCTTCAGGGGACAGGTAGGCAAAACTGATTTTGTGTCCCCACTCGATCCAGCGACAGCCGCTGGGAATCTGCTGGCGGATGGCGCTGAGCGCAGCTTCGCCACCCCACGCGCTGACCCCATCGGCGTGAGCGCACAGAAGACCGATGTGAGCAATGTCTACCGGTAGCACGGCGATGCAGTTGGTCAGCAACCCGCCAGGGTCGCAATCGAGGAACGCTGCCAGTAACTGTGCACTCAGCCCATCGTCACTGGAGCTTGGGCGCAACCAGTTGATGTTGCCCACCAGCAGGCTTTCCAGTGCCGCGCAAAATCCCAGCAACGGAGCGTTGGCCGGCGTGATATGCACCACGAGTCCTAACGGGTGCCAGTTTTCAAAAGGCTGTTGATCGTAGGCAATACGCCGCAACGAACGCGGCTGTACGCCCAACTCACGCTCCAGTTTTGCGCTCAGCGTGCTCCGTTGGCAGAACGCGATGAGCGCCTGGCGTTGCCCTTCATCAAGTTCAAGGTGGTGGTGATGGGTCCGCAGTTGCTGTGCGAAAAGGTCTGCGCATTCCAGAACCCTTTCGCTGCTCGGCGGATGCTCCAGTTGTTGTGCCAATCCTGGCAGCAGCGTGTCGAGGGCCGCTTCAGGTGTGAGCGTGTCATACCGTTGGCCGTTGATCAGGTACATATCAAGCGCTCCTGATCAGTTCGGAGGCGGCCATCGCACAGCTACGACTGGCGCTGGTTCCGGCGCGGCCATGCAGCTCAAACCAGTCGGTCGCCAGGCCACAGCCGCAGGTTGCACCCGGGTGAAGTGTTGCCAGGTCACTCATGACCACGGCATGGGCCGGGCTCGATGAAATGTAGGGTGACACGAACGCCAACAGACCACGCCTGCCATAGGGTTGGACGGCGAAATCGCTTGGGTTTCGTATAAATACCTTCGAATAGACCGGGACATGGAAGTGATGGTTGGCGCATTCGATGTACGGCACCGCATGCTCGACAGCGCCGTACCCGTCTCGACAACGACTGACGTCTATCCCCAACTGTTGCGCAACCCGGGAGTAAAGCTGCTGCCTGGGGACTTCCTCGCTCGACCGGGTTTTCCAGCCGCCACCCAGGAACACCAGCGAATCGGGATGCAGTTCAAGCACGGGTGCCGCAAGGTCTTTCATTCGTTGCAAGGCTTGCCAAAGAAACGCCGGAAAGCCAAAAATGCGCACGGGCAAACCCTCATCGGCAAACTGACGCAGCGCTTCGATCACGCCAAATACATCGAACTCGTGGCCGCTGCCCGTGGCGCGTAGCGCGTAGACCACTCGATTGATCGGCGCGTATTGGCACAGGAACTGATCGGTATAGGACGTTCCCAGGCTGATTGCACCTACCGGTTCGTAACTCAGCAACAGGTAGTTGCACGGGGTGTGGCTGATCCAGTCGTAATGCTCGAAGATCCGGCTGACCATGTTCTGGGCCGCTGTGATGCTGCGTACGTCATAGCGCATGCGGCTTTTCTGGCCGCTGGTGCCCGAAGAGGTCAGCTCCAGGGCGTCTTGCCCGGTGGGACTGAGCAGCAGGCGCTGCTTGAAGTAGTTGGCGTACAGCGGCGGTAAGCGCGACCAGTCGTCCAGTTCATCCAGCGTGCTGGCACTCAGGCCGTTAGCCTCCAGCCAATGCTCATAACCTGGCGTGTGGTGGCAATGAAAGAGGCTTATTTCACGCATCGAGTGGTCGAATAAGCCTAACGGGACAGCGTCCTGGCCATACGGTCGTGGCAATGCACACAAGGCATCGGTGTAGGGTAGATGAATCATCAAAAATCCTTTTTTTGATTGAGTTATATGGGGAGCGCGGGCCCGGCCGGAAGCAGAAACCAGCGCAATGGCAGCAGTGCCAGAAGTCCTGCGATACCGACAGTCAGGGCGAAGTAGCCCGGGGCTTCGCCGGCGCCCAGCGCTGCGATGACTGAGCCTGCGCCGGCCATTAGTGCGATGGAGATCATCCCCACCATGGCCGAGACCAATCCTTTGCTGTCGTCACTGGTGAACAGCGCCGCGCGGTACAGCGCTGCATTGCTCATCCCAAGACCTATGCCGTAAAGCATCAGGCCACTGACCAGAACCGGGATCGAAAGGGAAAACCGACTGGCGATGATCAGTAGCAGCAGACCTGCGCAGAATGGCCAGAGCGCACGCTGGATCAGACCTTCCAGGCGGGTTCTGGCAATCATCAGGTTCAGTACCAGATTGCCGATGATGACGGCGGCGAAGACCGGCACCTGCCACAGCCCGTACTCAAGAACGGACAACCCTTGTCCCTGAATCAGCAGGAGAGGCGACAGGCCGATCCAGGCGATCAGTGGCAAGCTCATTAACCCGAGCGCGACACTGGCGCAGAGGAATCTGCGGTTCTTGAGCAGGGCGATGTATCGAAGGGCTATCGTCCGCAGCCTGAATGGCGTGGGGTTTAGCCGTGTACCGTCCTGGCGTAGCACGCCTATGGTTTCCGGCATGACCCAATAAAGCGCGAGCCACACCAGGGTGCCGAGGACGCCGAGCATGAGAAAAAGCTCACGCCAGCTAATCCATTTCAGCATCAGGCTGCCAGCCAACGGACCAAGGAGCGGAGAGAGCAGGGCGAGGTTGCCCAGCACGGCCATGATCCGAACCGCGTCGGCTTCACAAAACACCTCCTGCAGTGCGGGGTAACTGACGGCGATGACAAACCCCAATCCCATGCCCTGAAGCAGGCGCAGCAGGTTGAATGCAAAAATACTCTGCACCCAGACGGTCATGCCACACGTCACGGCAAAGGCCGCGCAGCCCATCAAGAGTGCTTTTCGGCGTCCGAAACTATCCGCAAGCGGGCCAATCAGCCACTGCAGAAGAACGCCTCCCAGCAAGTACAGATTGAAGGCCGACGGAATATGGTTTGCACTGGCATTCAGGTCATCGGTTACTGTCACCATGGCAGGCATTATCATGTCGCTGGCCATATAGGTCAGCAGTTCAAAAAGTGTAATCGCCAGGCAAAAGCCCAGCGCCCGGAAAGATCCGATTTTTATAAGGGGGTTGAGCATAAAGTTCCAGAATTTTCACGGTTGATTTATACGGGTATTTCAGCATTAGAGTAGTCTGGAATAATAATAAGCCAAGCCAAATTGTTGGTTTGTCGAAAATGATAGTTGTCGCTTTATGTCGGGGGTATGTATTTGGTAATTATGCCGGTATATGTTCGGGATATTGTCTTACAGAACTTGGTGTAAAGCCCTTGTACGAAAAAGCCCGCTAAGTAGCGGGCTTTTATCTTGAAGTTATATAGGGTTGTCAAACAGTGAGGGCATGGGAACACTTAATGGTATGAATCCCCCCCCTTAATACAGGTCAACGGCGGTAGTAGCCATCATGGTAGTAGCGGTGGTCGCCATGCCAGCCACCTCCGCATGGGAAACATACACAACCGCTCATGGTCAGGATAATCAGCAGGGGAATCAGCACAGTGATTCGACGGAACATTTCTCAATCCTCATCGTTTGAACCGCATGGAGCCAAAATGCTTCACGGGCTGTAACATGAGACCTCGTTTGCAGCCGCTCATCCCCGAAGTAGCGTAGGGGCTTGGCATGCATCAGGATACAAACCGGATACATATTTTCAGGTTCAGGAACCCGCAATGACCCAGTCGCAACGTTTGAAATATTCGATTCTGATCTCCCTTGTCGTGCTGGGGATCATGGTTGGTCTGTCGTACATGCAGAACGCCGGAATGATCAGCGAAAAGCTGTTCCAGTACATCGCCATCGGCGTGGCGGTAATCGTGGTGGTGATCAACGGCGTGATGCGTCGCAAGGTCAAACCTTAAGCGACGCGGCATGCATCATTGTTTGCCGTAGAGCACGGCGGTCGCTTGCGGGTGCAGGCTGTAGCTCTTGTCCGGGTTCAAGACAATCACGCCTTCGCTGCACAGTCGTTTCAACACTTCGCGAACGCTGAGAAAGGACAGGGGAATATCCAGCTCCAGCAAGTGGCTGTGCACGCCTCGCACTCCTAGAGGCTGATCGTTCTCGGCGGCGGTCAATAGTGCGTCGATCACTTTCAGGCGAATCAGGCTGGTGCGCAGGCCGAAGCTTTTCAGTAGCTGCCGGATGCGCTCATTGCTGTGGCGATCGGCGTTTTTGGCGAACGTGCCGGCGTCCAGATTCAGCGAAGCGCTGTTGGGTGCAGTGTTGCCATCCGTTGGCAGTTGCGAGTTGTACATGCAATAACTCCTTTTCAGAGCCTGATCAGGAAACAGTGATGGGCGCTCTCATTGATTAATGACGAATGAGCTGAGCAAATCATGAAGGCTCGAATGTAGAAAATTTGTCGGAACCACGTCAGCGCAAGGTGAGATGCCCGGTTTTGCCGGGATGTGGACGGTTAAATTTTTTCATATTGAATCGTTACCTTGGCAGGGCACATTCCCTCCAGCCTTCGATGTCCCACGTCAGGACATGACTGAGCACTGTCCTGAGTGGGCGTGGAAAAATGCTCAATCAAACCGGGTTGCTGGTGATTGCCGAGATGGCGGTTGAGGCTTGGTTCATGGGCCTAGGGCACCGGATCGAGCCGACGCCCCATTTCACAGACCAGCCGCGCAACAGAATCGGCATTGCGCAGGATGGTGTCGATCCGCCGCTCTGCTGAGGCCGGGTCAAGAAATACACTGCGTGCCTCGGCCATGCTGCCGGTGCCGGTGATGCTGTTTATCAGGTCACGCAGTTTTTTAGCTTCGGGAATGTCATCAAGGTCCTGCCAGACATTCAGCTCGCTATTCCAATAGGCGAACAATTCATCGATGGGGGTGTGTAGCGACAATGCCTCGCGCTGAAACTGCTCTTGAGCCAGTTTCAATAAGTTGTTTTGCATGGTGAATGTCGAGATCAGGTCGCTAAAGGGTCTTCTGGATTCCACGTATGCAATGTCAATGGTTCCGGAAAACAGGTGTGAAAACTCATGGATCAATGAAGCCGCTTGAGCATGGGCGACGACATCGAAAGGTTCTGTCAGCGCATGGTCATATTCACTCAGGCCTGGCTTGAAGAACAATTCTGTGAAATGCACAGTTTGTTGCTGATCTGCAGCGAGTACGAAGGCGATCACGGCATCCTCGGGATAGCGGCTTGAACCAACGATGAAACGCTGGTGATCGAGTCTGTCCAGAGTCGGGTCCACCAGCGCCTCGCACAACGGAACGATGGTGGCCTTGATCTTATTCAGAATGGCGCTATCGATCGTCGGCACGTTAAAGAACTCTTTGAGAAAACCATCCAGTCGTGTTCCCGATGTGGCCGCTCTCAATTGAGCCAAATTATGCAGACTGTTGAATGCGTAGAAACGCGCCATATCCAGCGCCTGTAGAATCATCCTGGCCTTTTCCGGGTAGAGCCGATGGATGGCCTCCATGCCCCGGGCCTCGACGTTGATGAACTTTCGCACTGAGTCGCGAGGCTGGTGTTTGTTGCGCAGCAGCGACATGGCTTTACCGAAATGAGCGGTATGCACTTCCGGATCCAGTACCCACTGTGTGCCACTGTTTAAAAGATCAGGACCCTGGCGTTGGTCATCGACGATGCGTGATGCCGCACCGGATTTTTCGATTCGATAAACCTTTCCATCGACAGGGGCGTATTTGTGGCTGGTCGTCGACTCAAGGTAAGCGCCGTCAGAAGCCTTTGCCCCCAGTTTTTTCAACTCGACACCTGTGGCCTCAAAGGGTTGCAGCAGGGTGCGTGAAGGTGAAGTGACATCGACCTTGGTCACGTCAGTGGCAACGAAAGGTGTTTCGACCACCGGTTCGCTGCGCACAACCGGCTCGGCAGTCGAGGCCGCGGGCTCACGAAGCAACTTACCCAGCGAGACCATTTGCGCAACGCCATTGATGAAGGTTCTGAGCGCCGTCTTCCAGTGATGGTCCTGAAGGGCTTCGGCCGACTGTTTGAAGGCTGTGTAGCTATCCCGGAGCATGAGGGGGATCGCCAGTTTGCCAGGCAAAAACTGGATACCGAATTTGATGCCTTTGGAGAACAATACTTTGAGCGTTTCCCAGTCGGACTCTGCGCTACGCTGAGACTGACTGCCGAGCAGGTGTGACAGCAGGTCTTTGTTATCGATGAATAGCAGGTGCAACAGGTTTCCATCGATAGGGTTGGACGCCAGCCGAATAGCTGTATTGCTGGTGCTTGCCAACACGTTTTCGTAGGTTGCCTTATGCGGATCCGGCAGGCGTCTGAGGACAAGATCCCGCAGTGGCCCCGCACGGTTGATCGAGCTCAGGACGGCGGCTTCATTTTCATATTCGGTGAGCCCCAGATGTTTGTCGTACGGCGCGTAAAGAATCTGCGGCCCTGTGGCGCTTTCTCCTATCAGGTAGAGCCCCAATGTTTTGACTGCCGCGGCGCCTTCGGTTGCGATCAGTTCCAAAGGACGAACGATGGCGTTGGCTCCGCTTACGGCTGCACGTGCCAGGGCGTCCGGCATGTCCAGAACTTGCTGAATCAAGCCGAAGCTGCGTTCGGAGAGCTTGCCCTGCAGTTTCAGCGTGTGGGCATGCAGCAGTAGCTGCCAAGGCAACTGCTTGATGAACCGTTGTTGTCGGGAGGCGACGTCTGTTGCGTCGCTCGCCAATTTCTCTGTCAGGAACTGGCGGTATGCCGTCTGGATATCCAGCTGCTGCAACAGCCTTTTGACTTCGTTGGCGTCCAGGCCTGCCGGGAGCGTCTGGGCGATTTTCGATGTAAGGGTGAAACCGGTGCTTTGCAACCCATGGGTAGGGTTCAGCGCGAAATCGGTCAATGTTTGCACAGCACCAGCGGACGTCGGATTGGGCGTCACCCTCAATTGGTCTGGATCGAGGCTGACTCCCGGGAATCGCCCTGTCATCAGTGTTTTCAGCTGTTCGCGGACGTAGTCTGTCAACGGCTTGATGCCATGCAGGTAGTCTTCGCTGTTCTCAACGCTGTGCCGATACTGCTCCAGTAGTTCTATATGGCGTTGCACGTCGCTGTCGGGTGCCGCCCCCAGCCAGACCGGTAGCGACTGTCGCGTGATGATTGCCTCGGCAATTTGCGTCGCACGCTTGAGGTTGAGTGGGGTGGGCGCGCGCTTGTGTTGCTCAACATCAGCCAGTACCGAGGCGGCGGGTAACTTTAGCGAGAGAGTGAGTTTCCTGGCGTCCAGATAATGCTCGATGGCGGATTGCTGGCGGTCCTGAAGCACATTGCTTTCAATCAGTCGAAAAGACTCGAGTGTGTAAGTCCGGTGCGGACGGTATTGCGTGCGGGGAAGATTCTCCAGGAGCGACAGTCGTTTATTGTTATCCAAAAGACGTCTATCCAATTCGACTTTGGCGCTGGCGATGGAACTGAAGGATTCGAGCCCACGCCCAGGCGTCCAGAGGATCGCCCGACCGGAGGTGGACGGGTCAAGTCCGCCACGTTCGGTCAGCAAAAAGCAGTTTGCCAGCGGTATCAGATTCGGCTCATTCGAGCACTCAAGCATCAATGACCAGGCATCTGGTCGAAACCCGTGCAGCTTGTCCCTTTGACTGCGAGTCGGTTTGTCCGGGTTGAGCACGGTATCGATGATCGCTTTTTCGTCTGCCCGCAGTGTCTTGGTGAGCACGCGAAGTGTTGCTTCACCCCGAATCCCGACCGACATTGCATGGGCCAGATCAGCCTTGATGGCCTCCAGAGAAGTGCGTTGTTGCTCAACGCTACCTGAAGGCAGTGCTGCTGTTTTCAAATCAAGGGACGATTGAGCGCTTTGAAATTTCTTAATCGACAGGGCGGCCTGTACCGCCAACACAATCGAAGGACTATTCGCAGCGCGTGCACGCCAGCGCTGCGTGGTGACCGTCTCCAGCAATTGGTTGTCGAGCAGGCCGCGAACATCCAGTGCCTGATCGAACAGGGCCTGAATATCAAAGGCGCCATCGCTGTTGCGACAGCTGTCCAGCGCATAAGTGATGTTGTCTTGCTGCTTGGTGATGATGTCATCGACCATGCCCTGAAAGACGGGACCGAGAATCGGCTCTCCCGACACATCAGGCTTATCGAAGCCCAGAAACACATCACGCTCTCGCAGGGTCAACAGGCTGTACAGTTCGTCCGCATACCCGGCGGCTGTGGCCATGGCGCGTAGGGTCGCTTTAAGGTCCGTGTCATTTTTCAGGACTTGCAAACCATTGGACTGGGTATACAGATACGCCGTGGAGCTGCTGTTGAGCATCAGTGTGCCGGCAAGCTCCACGAAATGGTTGCGGCGCTCCCAGAGACGAACTTTTTCAGGGCGCAGGCCGCTGGTATCGGTTGAGCTGGCAGCGCTATCGCGGTCGAGGAGTCCGGTTAATGCCTGGCTTTGCTCCGGGCTGATGATTGCGTCTTGACGCTTGAACAACAGATCCATTCGGGCCTTGTCGCTCATGGCTTGAGCAAAGAAGTTTCGACGGGAGACGCCTGCGCGAAAGTCTGCTGCCCAATACGCCTGAAGCAGGCTTGCCAGCTTTGGCGTCAAACCGGCAGCGATCTCTTTTACGGCTTTTTCCCACAGTTGCTGGTGTGTCGGATTATTGGTGGAAGAGGGTTGTTGAGGGTTGGAGAACTCCCGAACCTGTTCCGAAGGCCATGTCTGATGCAGGTAAAAACGCAATAGCGCATCACTCAAAGTTACAGAGTCAACCCTGCGGCGGGTGGTGGTCGTCTCCGACGTTCCAACGGCCGGGCTTTCAACAAAATAGCTGACACGGGTGGCGCTTTGATCCTGCCCGGGAAAAGTCTTGCTCAATACAGTGTTGAGTAACTGATTGAGCATTGTTGTCAGCGTTGGCAATTCACTCAGCTGTTGGAGCATGACCTCGATATTCTTGCGATGGCACTGTTTGACAAGACTGCTCTGGTCTTCGAACACCGGACCGTCGATCACTCGGCCTGTCAACCTGAATGGGGTGTCGATAGTCAATGAGTCGCGTTGGGAAATGGGCAGAAAGCTCAACAGATCCTTACGCGCTTCAGCATCTTTCAGTGTGTCGTCCAGCGCCTTCAATAGCGCCTGCTGGTCATCAAACTTCACCAGCCCGCCATAGGGTGTGTAGAGAATGGCCTGCGTGCCGTTGGGCACCGAGTGCATCATGAAGCTACCGGCAAGAGGTTCGGCGTCTGAACCGGCGACGTTCAGCAGGATGTTCTCAACAATCATCGGCGATGTTTGCGCCGAGCGCAGCGCGTGGGTTGCAAGTTCAACATTACGCAGCCAGGTCAGGTCCGCGAGTGTGAACCCCATGGCTCTGACGCGTGGGCTCAATGTTTTTGTGTCGCGTAGTGCTTCAGGAAAAAAAAGCGGTAAAGGTCGTTCGGTCATTGCTCTTGTCTCGCTTGAGGCGACGGTTGCGCGTCGCGGGAAGAAAGCGCAAGGCTAGGACCCTCGTCATATCGGAAGGTGGTAAATAGTTAGTGCATGAGCGGCACCTACGTATTTGATGATCAGGCCCGCGGGACGTCTCGGCAGCGTTGAACGACGAAGGTTGACAGAGGACTCGGGAAGCGGTGTTTAATCAGCTCGCTAGGTCTACGTACGCTGTTGCCCACTCCAATAATAAATCCGGAGCTTCAGATGTCTGTGCCACACGATCATGCTGTCAATGCAGTCACGCAACGTTTGTCGTATGAAGAATTGGTTGGCCTTCTGGAATCGATATTTTTAAGGCATGGCACCTCTATGGAAGTCGCCAGGGTACTGGCCGAAAACTGTGCCGGCGCCGAGCGCGATGGCGCCCACAGCCATGGGGTATTCCGGATGCCGGGTTACGTCTCGACGCTGAACAGCGGCTGGGTCAATGGCAAGGCGGTTCCGGTGGTCGAAGACGTGGCCTCGGGTTTTGTTCGGGTGGACGCAAGCAACGGCTTCGCCCAACCGGCGTTGGCCGCGGGCCGCACATTGTTGGTCGAGAAAGCCCGCAGCGCAGGGATCGCGGTCATGGCGATCCGCAACTCCCATCATTTCGCTGCACTTTGGCCGGATGTCGAGCCCTTTGCCTATGAAGGCCTGGTGGCGCTGAGCGTGGTCAACAGCATGACCTGCGTGGTGCCGCACGGTGCCGATCGCCCCTTGTTTGGCACTAACCCGATTGCCTTCGCTGCTCCACGTGCGGGTGCCGAGCCGATAGTGTTTGACCTCGCCACCAGCGCCATTGCCCATGGTGATGTACAGATCGCGGCGCGCAAGGGTGAGCGTCTGCCACCCGGCATGGGCGTGGACAGCCTTGGCCAGCCAACACAGGACCCGAAAGCCATTCTGGAGGGCGGCGCATTACTGCCATTCGGCGGGCACAAGGGTTCGGCATTGTCGATGATGGTCGAGCTGCTGGCGGCGGCGTTGACCGGCGGCAACTTCTCGTTCGAGTTCGACTGGTCCAATCATCCCGGGGCGAAAACCCCGTGGACGGGTCAGTTACTGATCGTGATCGACCCGAGCAAAGCCGCCGGGCAGAGTTTCGCTGAACGCAGTCAGGAACTGGTCAGGCAAATGCATGCTGTAGGGCTGCGGCGTTTGCCGGGAGACCGACGTCATCGCGAGCGGGCCAAGTCGCTGGCTGAAGGCATAGCGCTGGATGCGCAGACCCTGGCGCAATTGCAGGAACTGGCGGGTAACTGATGTGAAAAGGTAAGTTAAGCCAGTAAGCAATCCGTAGCAGCTGGCGTAGCCTGCGTTCGGCCGCAGAGCGGTCGTAAAATCTGGCCATGCGGTCTTTCAGATTAATCGTGCATGCAGGATTTACGAGTGCTACGCACTCGAACGCAGCCTTCGGCAGCTGCTACGGGTTATGCGTTCCCCCGGAAGCTCTTAACTGGCTGGCATTAAGTCATGGGCTTGCCTTCGTTGGTTCTTCACCGACGCCCCAGCAACAACCCCACCACCAGACCAAAACCGGCCGAGATCGCTATGGTTTGCCAAGGATGACCGCCGATGTAGGTTTCGGTCGCGTCGACCACCGGCCGGGTGCGTTCACGTACGCTGGACACGGAATCGCGTGCCTGCCGCAGTTTTAGCGCGACTTGTCCGCGCAGGTTTTCAGCCTCTTCGCCGACCAGTGAAGCGCTGCTTTTGAGCAGTTTTTCCGATTCTTCGATCAGCGCGTGAAGCTCGCTGAAGACTTGATCCTTGATTTGCTCGTCGTTTGCTTGCACCGGGGTTTTTCGGGCCATCGGGTGACTCCTTGCAGGTCAATGGGCAGTGAACAATGGAGTGTAGGCGTCGCGGAAAAGTTGCAGTCTTTTTACCCTGAAACTCAACGCCAGTGGTAAATCCGCCTCCGGAGATTTCCGCCTACAGTGTAAGATGTCGCCTATTTTATGCCGCAGGTAACTCCCATGAGCTTCAATCTGGCCGACAAGCCCCTTGCCGAGCGCGCTGCGCTTGAAGATGAAAAGTCCCGTCTGTTCGACCTCTGGCAGAGCAACCTGGGTAAATCCAAAGGTGAAGCGGCACGGTTGTTCGGCGAGCGCTCCAAGCGCAAAGGTAAATGGTCTGAATGGGTGCGTTCCGAGCTGGACGCCATGTCGCCGCCGGAATACGCGAACATGGTCCGCAGCGAAGTCAATCGCCTGATGGCTGCCAAGTAACCTTCAGCTCATTCAGGGTGTCTTGAAACTGGCGACGATCGCTTCGCGCACCTTCAGTAGCAGCGGGTCGAGTTGGCTGTTGGTCCGCCAGCCCAGCTCGATTGGATAGCGCGGCAGGCTCAGCGGGCAGGGCAGCAGTGCCAGCCCGCTGAGTGCGGCGATGCTCTGCGCGGCATGGGCCGGGATGGTCGCCACGGCATGGCTGCCCTTGAGCAAGAACGGCAGCGCGGCAAAATGCGTGGTTGACGCGCACACTCGCCGACTCAGCCCCAGGCCAGCCAAACCCTCATCGGTAATCCCGATAAACCCTCCAGACGACACCAGAATGTGCTCGCGGGCGACAAACTCGTCGAGGCTGATTTCCTGTTGCCCATCGTCCAGGCTGTCGGGGTCGACCAGACACTGATAGCCGCCTTCACCCAGCACCTGACGGCTGAGCAAGCGTTCGGTAAAACCACCGGCAGTGATTGCCAGGTCAAGGCTACGCTCCATCAAGGCGTTGGCAGCGATCTGACTGTGAGTCTGACGAAAGATCAGCCGCAGCTTCGGCGCTCGTTGCGCGATCTCTTCGATCAATCGCCGACCATAGGCAATCTCGAAATCATCCGACAAGCCCACGATCACTGAGCGGCCTTCGTACTGGTTGGCGGTCGGGTCGACCATTGCCAGACTTTGTCGACACTTGTTCAGTGCATCGCTTACCACCGGTTTCAATTGATTGGCGCGCAACGTCGGCGCCAAGCCACGGCCGGTGCGCACGAACAATTGATCAGCGTAAACATCGCGCAAACGGCGCAATGCCGCACTCACGGCAGACTGCGTGATGCCCAGGCGCAGGGCAGCGCGGCTGGCGCTGGACTCGTCGTGCAGGGCTTCAAAGACTTTGAGCAAGTTGAGGTCAATGTCGGCGATATTCATTTGGCTCATATCATTCAGCAGTGAATGGGGCTTTATTCATGATCGGCGGTGGCCGGAGAATGAGCAATACCTCAATGCTCAGGGAGATACCGCGATGCCAAAATCCATCGTTGCTGCGTTGCAAATCGGTTCGTTGCCAGGTGGCAAGGGCGAGACCCTGGAACAGATTCTGTCGTATGAACAGGCGATCATCGAGTCCGGCGCCGGGCTGGTGGTCATGCCCGAGGCTCTGCTCGGCGGATACCCCAAGGGCGAAGGCTTCGGCACGCAGTTGGGGTACCGATTGCCGGAAGGTCGTGAGGCGTTTGCGCGCTATTTCGCCAATGCCATTGATGTGCCGGGCGCTGAAACCGAAGCCTTGGCGGGATTGTCTGCGCGTACCGGTGCGAATCTGGTACTGGGCGTGATCGAGCGTTCAGGCAGCACCTTGTACTGCACCGCGTTGTACTTCGAACCGCAAACCGGCTTGGTGGCCAAGCACCGCAAACTGATGCCCACCGGCACCGAGCGGTTGATCTGGGGCAAGGGCGACGGCTCGACGCTGCCCGTGATCGACAGCCAGGTCGGGCGCATTGGCGCCGCCGTGTGCTGGGAAAACATGATGCCGCTGCTGCGCACGGCGATGTACGCCAAGGGAGTGGAAGTCTGGTGCGCGCCAACGGTCGACGAGCGCGAAATGTGGCAGGTCAGCATGCGCCACATTGCCCATGAAGGGCGTTGCTTCGTGGTCAGCGCCTGTCAGGTCCAGCAATCACCGCAAGCCTTGGGACTGGAGATTGCCAACTGGCCGGCCGAGCGCCCATTGATTGCCGGTGGCAGTGTGATCATCGGCCCGATGGGCGACGTGCTGGCCGGGCCGCTATTAGGTGGCGCGGGATTGCTCACGGCCGAAATCGACACCGATGAACTGGTGCGTGCGCGCTACGACTACGACGTGGTCGGGCACTATGCGCGCCCGGACGTGTTCGAGTTGACCGTGGATGAACGGGCCAAGCCGGGTGTTCGGTTTATCTGAGGCGTTGCGAGTCTTTGTCGGTGAATCACCAGGTGCCTGCAGTCGAGCCCGGTAGGTTGAGTGTGCCTTTGTCGACAAAGCGCAGGGTGCCTGACAGGCCGTTAGACAGCTTGCCGCGTAACACGTAAGGCAGGTTGTCGAGGGATTGCGTCTGGCTCAGGCCGAGGGTTTGGCGCAGCACGGAAAACGCCGAAATGCTTACCGGCACGGTAATGATTGCTTCGGAGAAACGCGGGATCGATCCCGTTTGATCGCTCACGCCAGAGGCCAGGGGCTGGCCATTGACCTCCAGACTCAGGGCCACGCCGTTGTAGTCGATGGGGGTTTCGTTGGGGTTTTGCAGGCGCAGCTTCACCGCAAAACGCACTTCCAGGTCCTGGTTTTGCAACGGTTCGATGCCGACCACGTTGACATTCAGCGGATCGCGATTGGGAAACAGGGCGCAGGCGCTCAAGCTGAGCAACAGCAGGGAAAGGCTTAAAGCGAGGAATCTGCGCATGAACGAGCTCTCGAAAAGATAAGGGTCGAAGCGCTGGCGGCTCGACCCTCGAGCGGCGTTAGCGGTTCACCTGTGCGACCACGGCAGGCTTGAGTGGTTCGCCGTGAGGTGTGACATCCGGGTTCTCCATGACCGTGAGGATCGAAGCTTCCGGATCGAAATCGTCCTCTTCAAGCGCCATGAATTCTTCGGGCAGGAAGATATTCAGCACGATAGCGCACAACGCACCGACGGTGATCGGCGACTCGAAGATGTTGTGCAACGCCTTGGGCAACTCACGCAGTACTTCCGGTACGGCGGCGACACCCAGGCCCATACCCAGCGAAATCGCCACGATCAGCATGTTGCGCCGATGCAGGCCGGCCTCGGCAAGAATCTTGATCCCGGCCACCGCCACGGTGCCGAACATCACCAGCTCAGCGCCACCCAATACCGGTTTGGGCATCAGTTGCAGCACGGCGCCAATCATCGGGAATAGCCCCAGCAATACCAGCAGCCCGGCGATAAAGAACGCGACATAACGACTGGCCACGCCGGTCAGCTGGATCACCCCGTTATTCTGCGCGAAGGTCACCATTGGCATGCTGTTGAAGACCGCCGCCATCGCCGAATTCAGGCCGTCAGCGAGCAAGCCGGACTTGATCCGCCGAATGTAGATCGGGCCTTTGACCGGTTGTTGGGAAATCATCGAGTTGGCGGTCAGGTCGCCGGCTGCTTCGAGCGGTGAGACCAGGAAAATCACCGCCACCGGAACGAACGCCACCCAGTCGAAGTTGAAGCCGTACTTGAACGGCACCGGGACGCTCATCAGCGGCACGGCGGTCATGTTGGCGAAATCGACGTCGCCCATCAGCCACGCGACGACGTAGCCGAGGGTCAGGCCGATGACGATGGCACCGAGGCGCAAGAAGGGTACGTCGACCCGGTTGAGCACCACGATGGTGCCCAGCACCAGTGCGGCCAAGGCCAGGTGACTCGCGGCGCCCAGATCCGGCGCGCCAAAACCGCCGGCGATGTCGGTCATGGCGACTTTGACCAACGACAAGCCCATCAGGGTGATGATGGTGCCGGTCACCACCGGGGTGATCAGCATCCGCAACTTACCGATGAACTGGCTCAGCACCACTTCGATGAACGCGGCAAAGAAGCACACGCCGAAAATCGTCGAGAGGATTTCATCGGTGCCGCCGCCACGGGCCTTGACCATGAAGCCGGCGCTGAGAATCACGCTGATGAACGAGAAACTGGTGCCTTGCAGGCACAGCAAGCCGGAGCCGATCGGGCCGAAACGTCGTGCCTGAACGAAAGTGCCCAGGCCGGAAACGAACAGCGCCATGCTGATCAGGTACGGAATTTCACTTTGCAGACCCAGGGCGCTGCCCATGATCAGGGTCGGTGTGATGATCCCGACGAAGCTCGCCAGCACGTGTTGCAGGGCGGCAAAGACGGTCGCGGTGAAGTGCGGGCGGTCGTAGAGACCGTAGATCAGGTCGGAACGAAGCGTAGTTTTCGAGTGGTCAGATGAGGTCACGGGGAGGGTGCCAATAAGGCCAGGTCAGAAAATGGAGGCGCAGGATGCCAGCCACGGGCATCGAGGGCAACGCACGGAAACGACAAACCCGCCAGCCTGGTGAAAAGGTGGCGGGTTTTGTGTTGTTCGGGGTCTATCGATCAGTTAATCCGCTACACACTCCGTAGCAGCTGCCGAGCCCGCGAGGCTGCGTTCGGCTGCGCAGCAGTCGTAAAATCAGGCATTGCGTTCTTTCAGGTGAACCGCGTATGCAGGATTGGCGAGGACTGCGTCCTCGAACGCAGCCTCGCGGGCTCGGCAGCTGCTACGGGAGCTGCGTTCTTATCCGTTATTCCGGTGGATCGAGGTGATCCAGTGCGCGATTAACGGCCAATTCGGCCAGGGAAATCATCTGCTGAATCGCCAGCGCGGTATTGCGTTTGGGGCCTTCGAGGTCGAACGCCAGATCGCTGGCCATGACATTGGCCGAAGCAAGGGTCTCGCAGACGTGGGCCAGCAGGGTTTCGTTGTCGACGTCGGGGGCGATGACGAAAATGCAGCCGGGGCGACGGTCGGCCAGCAATGCTTTGGTCTCAGGCAGTACCAGGTAATGATCGAGCGCACGGTGCGCGGCGGCGTGGAGTTCTTTTGAATCGAGGGAGGCGTAGGGGGAAACCGGGTCGGTTTCGGGGGGATTCGGTGTGGCTTTGAACATGGTGAAACTCCTTACTTAAAAGTGGAGTCGCAACCTATTGCTACCAAACGATAGGGTGACGACTGAACGCAGGTTGGTAGACCGGGTAAGGAAACCGGCGCACCCGAAGGCGCCCTGCGCACAGCCGCCATAACAAACAGCAGACGAAAAAAAGCGTCACTGAATGGAAGTGTCGGAGCTGTGCGCCTTACCCGGGCTACCAAACCCGATCGCTGATAATCAGCGACACGGAAACGATAGAGGCGAGGACCCAAGCGCACAAGCCGGCGGATTCTGGCGCAGGTGTAGGGCGCGACGCAAGGCGTTGTAGCCCGCGACGGAGGTTGCGTGGGCAAGCATAAACGCCCGTAGCAGCTGCCGAGCCCGCGAGGCTGCGTTCGAGGACGAAGTCCTCGTAAATCCTGTGCATGCGGTTTGCCTGAAAGAACGTGTTGCTTGATTTTACGACCGCTTCGCGGCCGAGCGCAGCCTCGCGGGCTCGACAGCTGCTACGGGTACGAGGTACGGGGTCGGGTTTGGCGCTACTGCACCGAAAGTGCAAACGCCGCCAGCAAATCCTCTTCAAACGCCAACTGTGCATCCCCCGGCACCTGAGCACGGTGCCGGGCCAGGTGGAAGGTCACGTCAAAACTCAGCTCCGGTTGGCCAACAGCCTTGAGCAAGCCTTTGTCTTCCCACGAACGGGCGAAATGCTCGGGCAGGTAGCCGACGTGTTTGCCGGAAAGTATGAAGGCGAGGGTGCCTTCGACCTGTTCCGAGCGCGCCGAGCTGAGTTTGCTGTGCAGCGGCTCGTCACTGCGCAGGAAGCGGTAGGGGTGATCGACCCGGTCGGTGTTGCGCAACGCTTCTTCATTCGGGGCGTTGTTGGTGAATAAGGGATGTCCGACAGCGCAATACAGATGCTGGGTTTCGGCGAAAATCGGGCGATAGTCGAAGGCGCTTTGCACCTGAGAGAAGTAACCAATCGCCAGGTCCAGCCGTTGCTGCAACAGCAACCGTTCCATTTCCGCAGGCATGGCGCTGATCAGCTCGATGCGCACCGATTCATCCCGTTCACGAAAGCGTCGAATCGCTTCGGCCACCTGTTGCAGCACGGACTGTTCGAGGGCTTCGGACAGTCCCACACGCACCTCGCCAATCAGCCTCCCGGCGACGCCGTTGGATTGATGGCGGAAGGCTTCGATGGATTCGAACAACCCACGGGTCGCCAGCAGCAACTGTTCGCCCTTGGGCGTCAGCTTGAAGCCACCTTTGCCACGGCTGCACAGCCGATAGCCGAGGCGGGTTTCCAGCTTGGCCATTTGCTGGCTGATGCTCGACTGGCTCAGGCCCAACTCGCCTTGGGCGGCGCTGAAGCCGCCGCATTCGACGACGCTGACGAACAGGCGCAGCAGGTGCAGGTCCAGATCGTGCAGTTGACCTAGCATCAAACATTACTCATGGTTAAAGTCAGGATAATAAACTTAATATTTTACCAATGTATCAGTGCGCGCAAGCTGCAACGACTCCAATCCTGCAGGTAGTCGTCATGAGTACGTTTTTCAGGTTGTGTTGTCCGGCACTGGTTTTTGCCGTCGCTTTGTCGGCTCAGGCCGAAGACAAGGTGGTCAATCTCTACAGTTGGGCCGATTACGTGGCACCCGAAACCCTGCAGCGATTCGAGCAGGAAACCGGCATCCATGTGCGCTACGACACCTTTGATACAGCAGAGGTGCTGGAAACCAAGCTGCTTACCGGTGGCAGCGGTTATGACGTGGTGGTGCCGTCTTCCAGTGTGTTGGCCCGTGGGCTGGCAGCCGGGGCACTCAGAGAAATTCCTCATGAGGGGCTCAAGGGTTATGCCAACCTTGATCCGGACCTGTTGCAGAAACTCGCGGCGGTCGATCCGGGCAACCGCTACGGCGTGCCTTACACCTGGGGCACGCTGGGTCTGGGTATGAATGTCGAAGCGGTACAAAAGCGTTTGCCGGGAGTGCCACTCAACAGCCTCGATCTGCTGTTCAAACCTGAATATGCCAGCAAGCTGAAGGATTGCGGCATCGCGATTCTCGATTCACCTCAGGAAGTCATCGGCCTGGCGCTGCATTACCTCGGTAAAGATCCCTACACCGCCGACAAGCACGATCTGGCGGCTGCCGAAGCCTTGTTGCATCAATTGCAGCCTTCAGTGTTATACGTGGCCACGGGCCGACAGATCACTGATCTGGCCAATGGCGATGTATGTCTGGCGTTGACCTACAACGGCGACGCCAGTATGGCCGCAGATCAGGCCCGCAAGGCCAATAAAACCTTCGAGGTCGCTTACCGAATTCCCACGCAAGGCACGCTGGTCTGGCAGGACAACCTGGCGATTCCCAAGGACGCGCCACACCCGGAAGCCGCACGGGCCTTCATCGAGTTCATGCTGCGCCCCGAATCCGTCGCGTCGCTGACCAACACGCTGTTTTTCGCTACCGCCAACCAGGCCGCCACGCCCCTGGTTGATACGGCGGTGCGCAATGACCCGGACATCTTTCCACCCGATGACGTGCGCGGCCGGCTGTACGCCGACCAGAGCATGAGCCTCAAGGACATGCGTCAGCGCACCCGCCTGTGGGCCACTTTCCGTAGCCGCGAATAATAAGGATTGCTTCATGGATATCTCTGAACAGAACGACCAGGCCATCACCCGCGACAGTCTTTACGGGACCGCCGCCGAAAGCACCTACGCCGGCATCACCAGTTTCATGCGCCGCCGTTACACCCGCGACTTGCGCGGTGTGGATGTGGTGGTCAGTGGTGTGCCGTTCGATACCGCCACCAGTAACCGTCCCGGCGCACGCTTCGGGCCACGCGGGATTCGCGCTGCGTCGACTGGCATTGCCTGGGAACGTCACTGGCCGTGGACGTTTGACCCGTTCGACCATCTGGCAGTGATTGACTATGGCGATTGCGCCTTCGACTCCGGTACGCCGGCGTCGGTACCGGACAGCATCGAAGCCCACGCCGAGAAAATTCTCACGGCTGGCTGCGCGATGTTGACCTTCGGCGGCGACCATTTCATCAGCTACCCGTTGCTCAAGGCCCACGCCCGCAAACATGGCGCCTTGTCGCTGATTCATTTCGACGCCCACAGCGACACCTGGCCGGACGAAGAGGGCAAGCGCATCGACCACGGCACGATGTTCTGGCACGCGGCCAAGGAAGGTTTGGTCGATCCATCGCGTTCGGTGCAGATCGGGTTGCGTACCACCAACAACGATCACCAGGGCTTTGAAGTGCTGGACGCCCGGCAGGTGCATCGGCGCGGCTGTGACGCGATCATCGAAGCGATTCGCGCCCGGGTCGGCGATAACCCGGTGTACCTGACCTTCGACATCGACTGCCTGGACCCGGCCTTCGCACCGGGCACCGGCACCCCGGTGTGCGGTGGCTTGAGCACGGTGCAAGCGCTGGAGATTCTCGGCGGGCTGCGCGGGATCAACGTGGTGGGTATGGATGTGGTGGAAGTCGCACCGGCTTATGACAGCGCGGAAATCACTTCACTGGCGGCAGCGACGTTGGCGATGGAGATGCTGTGCTTGTACGCAGCCAGGCATAAGGTCGATCGTTAACCTTGTGGGAGCGAGCCTGCTCGCGATAGCGGTGTGACAGTAAACATTGCTGCCGAATGTAAAACCGTCATCGCGAGCAGGCTCGCTCCCACAGGGGGCTTTTTGCTGCTGACAGTTTCTGACAGCACCCTCTGCTAAGCTGCGTCGACTTACATTCCACAGAGCAACTGATCGTGTCGCGTACCAGTCGTTTGTTGACCTTGTTGCAGGTGCTGCGCGGTAAAAGTCGTCCGGTGACGGCGGCGACACTGGCCAGCGAACTGGAGATATCCGAGCGCACGCTGTACCGCGATATCGCCGAACTGACGGCCCTCGGCGCACCGATCTTTGGCGAAGCGGGCATCGGTTATGTATTGCGCAGCGGTTTGTTTCTGCCACCGCTGATGCTCAATGCCGATGAGACCGAAGCGGTGGTGCTGGGTTTGCGCTATGTCGATCAGCGTGGCGATGAGGTGTTGAGCAAAGCCGCCGCCGATGCCTTGGCGAAGATTGCCGCCGTGTTGGCCCCCGATGCCCAGGAGGCCTTGCGCAACCCGACGGTCTTGCCAGGGCCGCCGGGTTACGGCTATCCGCAAAACGCCGTGGAATTGAACGTATTTCGTCAGGCCATTCGTGCGCAGGCCAAGTTACATATCGATTACGCCGACGTGAACAAAACCCCCAGCCAGCGGCTGATCTGGCCGTTGGCGCTGGGTTTTCTCAATGAAGCGCGCGTGATCGTCGCCTGGTGCGAGTTGCGCGAGGCTTTTCGAACCTTTCGTACCGACCGGATTGCCGCCGCCCGAGAGCTGGGTGAACGCTATCCGGGGCGTCGCAGTGACCTGTTGCGGGCCTGGCGCAAGGCGATGCAACTGGATGAAGCGGGGCGTTTCACTCCTGACAAGAATTGACACAGCACTGCTTTAAAATGGCTCCAGAATCAACCAACAAGGAGCCGTACCATGTCGAACCCAGCCGTTTCACTCGCACCTGCCATTGCCGCCTATATCGCTGCCGCCAATGCCCGTGACAGTTCGGCGGTCGCCAGTTTTTTCGCCGAGGACGCCAATGTTTTCGATGAAGGCGCCCATCAGGTCGGCACCCACGCCATTGCGCAATGGATGGAAGACACCGCGCGCCGCTACCAGCCTCGGGTCGAGGTGCTGGATGTACAGCAACGCACTGGCAAAGTACTGGTCAGCAACCTGATTTCCGGCACGTTCCCCGGTAGCCCGCTGGCGTTGCGCTATGTGTTCCGCCTGAACGAGCAAGGCAAAATAGCCCGGTTGGATATTTCGCTCTAACCCATCACCCCTTTGGGAGCAGGCTGACCAGCGGTGGCGTCCATGAGATCGCTATCGCCGGTGAGTCGGGCTTCCTGCAGGGTTTGCGTTAACCCTCGGTCATACACCACCACCGCCGCCCGCAGCTTGCCGCGCCCAAAACTGCACATTTTGTCGAATTCGCCATGGCTGACCGGCAGGTGCTGGCAGTCCATCGGCTGTCGGTGCTGGCTGTGGTCAATGTCCGGGTCGTGCAGGTAGACGAATTCTTCGTCGCAATCGGTGATGATCACCCAGTGCGGCGCCTTGGAGCGGGTCAGGCGGTAGCTGCTGATCAACACCAGCGGTTGCCCACCATCGGCCAGCAACCGAGGCAGGTCCAGCAAGCCGCCCGGCACTTGCTCGACGTCGCTCTGTTTCAGCTGAGTTTCGAACTCATCGTGCACCAGGCGCATCACGTCTTTCTTATGCTCATCGCGTACACCGTCGAGAAACAACGCCCCCGCCATGCTCACCTGCAACCGCACGCGAAAACCTCGCCGCCAGGCTGCCAGTGCCAAGCCCTGTGGGCTGCAACCGCCATGGCCAGAGGTCATGAACACGGTGGTCGCTTCCCGCCAGAGCTGTACTTCTTCGCGACGCTCCATGACGCGAGCCGGCTGCAACGCACTCATGGCCATCAACAGGCACGCCGGACCGCAGGTGAAGTCGGTGGTCTGCGCGTAGTAGGGCACGCTGATGCTGCGGCCATCGCGGTGTTCGAGGATGCGTTTTTCCAGGCGCAAGGCATCGGCGTGATCCTCGTAGTAGTCGTGAATCAGTGCAAAACGCCGGTAGCCGTTACGCTCATACAGCGCAATCGCTGCCGGGTTGTCGGTACGGACCTCCAGTCGCAGATAGGCGCAGTCATGTTCCAGCGCACAGGCCTCGATTCGCTCCAGCAACTGTTTGCCCAGGCCGGTGCCGCGAGCCTGAACCGCGATGGCAATCGAATACAGCCGCGCCAGCGAGGTGCCTCGGTGAAACAGCACCAGGGCGTAGCCGAGCAATTGATCCGCGCGCTCGGCGACGATCAACTGCCCGTGGGCACGGTTGATCATCCACTGGAAACTACGGCTGTTGAGCCGGTCGGTGGTGAAACATTGCTGCTCAAGTTCCAGGAGTGCTGTCAGGTCATCCAGTACTGCAAGGCGAAAGACAAGATTCATATGACCGCCGTAAAAGTTGCGTAACGAAACGGGACTTTCGAAAAAGTTCGTGCTTAATAAGAAGTGTCATGTTCTCCAACGGATCAATCACTATGTCAGCGCTACAAGGTCATTGGCGTGAAGTATCGGAGCAAAGATTGCCGACAGCAATAACCCAAGCCACTTATTTATCAGAGGCTTCGAGAACTTCCAGTCAGCTGATTATTATTGTCGAGCGCAAGGAAGACTGGGCGTCTTATTTCCCCAGTGAAGACATCGTCAGTGCCCAGGAATACCTTGAGCAAACCCGAGGCAGCGAGCAGGGCAAGCGGGTTCAGGTGATCAACCTGTGCCGCAGCTACAAGTACCTGGGGCATGGCTACTACTGCTCTTTGCTGGCCGAAGCCCGTGGACACAAAGTGATTCCTTCGGTGCGAACCATCAGTGAGCTGACGCGCAAGTCCCTGTACGGGCTGGCCCTGGATGATCTGGATAAAACCCTGGACAAGGCGCTGAATCATCATCTTTACAGCGACACTGAAGGGTTTACCCTGACGCTGTATTTCGGCAAGACGAATATCGAGCCGTTGCAGGATTTGGCGCGTCAATTGTTTGAAGTGTTTCCGTGTCCGATATTGCTGGTGGAGTTTCGTCGAAGTAACGGCTGGCACATCGAAGGGGTGAAGTCCGGCGCGTTACATAAGTTGCGAGAAGATCAGGAAGATCACTTTGCCAACTCCCTGGACAGTTTCAGTCGCAAGATCTGGCGTATGCCGCGTTCACGACGCCTGGCCCGTTATGACCTGGCAATCCTCCACGATCCGCAGGAAGCGCTGCCACCATCCAACGCCAAGGCTTTGGAAAGTTTCGTCCGAGTGGGCAAAGGTTTGGGCATCGACGTCGAGTTGATTGAGCGTAAGGACTACGCCCGTATCGCCGAATACGACGGGTTGCTGATCCGCGAGACGACCAGTGTCGATAACCATACCTACCGTTTTGCCAAGAAAGCCGAAAGCGAAGGGCTGGTGGTGATGGACGACCCGGCGTCGATTCTGCGCTGCACCAACAAGGTCTACCTGACCGACTTGCTCAACAGTCACCAACTGGGCATGCCGGCCACCGAAATTCTCTACAAGGAGCGACCGGAAGATTTCGAACGGGTGGGTGAGCGCCTGGGCTTTCCATTGGTACTGAAAATTCCCGACGGTTGTTTCTCTCGCGGGGTGATCAAGGTCGAAAGCCAGCAAGCCTTGCTCGAAGCCACTGCCGAGTTGTTCGAGCATTCGGTATTGCTGTTGGCTCAAGAGTTCTTCTACACCGAGTACGACTGGCGCATTGGCGTACTCAACCGCAAACCGATCTTCGCCTGCCAGTACTTCATGTCCAAGGGCCATTGGCAGATCTACAACCACAAGGCCAAGGGTCAGGACATCAACGGCGAGTGCCGCACGATGGCGGTTCATGAGGCCCCGAAGGCCGTGGTGGACCTTGCAGTGAAAACCGCCAACCTCATCGGCGACGGCCTGTACGGCGTCGATCTCAAGCAGTCCGGCGACAAAGTGGTGGTGATCGAGGTCAACGACAACCCCAACATCGACGCCGGTATCGAAGACGCCTACTTGCACGACGATCTGTATTCGCTGGTGCTCGAAGAGTTTGTCCGCCGGCTCGAACTCAAACGTCGCGGACAGGCCTGGTGACCCGATGCGACAGCCGACAACCTCCCTAAGCTGAACTACGCTCCCCAGCAGAAGTGCGGTGCAATCCGCACATGGACTGATGCGCAGCACAGGCAGTCGTCAGGAGTCCTGACGGGGGGATAGAAATGCGAAGTAGGGCGCGTGAATGGCTGGTGATTGGGGGCAGTCTGTTGTGGTCGATGCTGATCTGGGCGGCAGACCCGCTGCCATCGGATGCGCCCGCACCCGCTGCGCAGACCCCCGTCGAGCTCAAAGTCGCCAACCGCAGCATCATGGTGTTTCGTGCGTCGCTGCTTGGCGAAACACCGGAGTTCCGTGTCAAACGGGCCAAAGCGGTGATCACTGAGGCGCTCGATAGCACGGACGATCTCAGTGTCAGCATCGATCCGATCCAGAGCAGTTACCTGGTGTTGTTGGGCTCCAAACGTGCCTTTATCGTCACGCCCAAGGATGTCGATGAGCTGGAATATGGCTCGGTCCAGCAGGCCGCCGAAGGCGCCGCGAACAAACTGCACCAAGTGGTCGGGGAAACCCAGGAAGCGCGTAGCGTACGCTTCATCGTTCAGGCCCTGATCGGTTGCGCAGTGGCCACGGCGCTGTACCTTGGTTTGCTGTGGGGGATTTATTTCATTCGGCGCAAAATGCTCAAGGCTCTGCCCGAGATCATGACGCGGCATCCCCATGCACTGAAGGTCGGCGAAACAGAAGTGGTCGACGTCCACTATTTTTACCCGTTGATCCGTCGTCTGTTGTGGATGCTGCGTTGGGTGTTGGTGCTGCTGCTCAGCTACGAATGGCTGGGCTTTGTGCTGTCGCGTTTTCCCTATACCCGTCCGTGGGGCGAGAGCCTCAACAGTTACCTGCTTAATGTTACCGGCTATCTGTTCGAAGGGATCATCGGCGCCATTCCCGGGCTCGGCATTGCCCTGGCGATTTTCTTCATCGCCCGCGGTGGCGTCAGTTTCAGTCAGCGGCTGCTCAAACGCATGGCTGCTCCCGGCACCCTCAGCTGGCTCAATCACGAGACGTTGCAGCCGACCACACGCCTGACCTCGCTGGCAATCTGGCTGTTTGCGTTGGCCATGGCCTATCCCTACCTGCCGGGTGCGGGCACGGATGCGTTCAAAGGGCTTTCGGTGTTGATCGGTTTGATGATCTCGCTGGGGGCGTCGAGTGTGGTTGGGCAAGCGGCGGCCGGGTTGATCCTGACGTACACGCGGACACTGCGACCGGGTGAGTTCGTACGCATTGGCGAGCATGAAGGCACGGTGACTGAGCTGGGCATGTTCACCACGCGGATTCGCACCGGGCTGGGTGAAGTGCTGACGATCCCCAATTCGATGATTACCAGCACCGTGACCAAGAATTACTCACGCGCGGTGCAAGGTGCGGGTTATGTCGTCGACACCACCGTCACCATCGGCTACGACACGCCGTGGCGGCAGGTCGAAGGGTTGCTGCTGGAGGCGGCCAAGCGCACGCCGGGGATTCTCGAAATACCACCGGCGCAGGTGTTCCAGATCGCACTCAGCGACTTCTACCCCGAATACCGTCTGGTGGCCCAGGCCATTCCGACCCAGGCCCGGCCGCGAGCAGAGCTGTTGACCATGCTCCACGCCAACATTCAGGATGTGTTCAACGAGTACGGCGTGCAGATCATGTCGCCACACTATATGTTCGACCCCCTTCAGGCCAAGCGGGTACCCAAGGAACAGTGGTTCGCCGCACCGGCGCAACATCGCAATGACACCTGACTGGGTCAGGCTTCCTGATGGGAGACGGGACTGGTTTTACTGGTGCGAAGCCCACGCACCACCAGGTACAGCAGTGGCCCGACAGATACGAATACTGCGGTGATCAGCAGGTACGGAAGCACTGATAACGCTGACTGGCCACGGCTACGGGCGTCCCTGTACATCCAGACGCCAGCCAGGGTGGCCAGCAGATAAAGGTCGATCACCACTTGGGCAGTGTCGGGGCGGGACATCAGGCTGATGCCGAAATCGATCAGCGACTGCTCGGCCTGAAACATCACCGAAGCGGTATAGCCGGTGAAGGCGAGCAGGGCGATTAACGGGAGTGCGACAGACTTCATGTGTTCCTTCCTTGGGTCGATGAACGATTTTCGAAGACTATCGCATTCGACAGAAAATGGTCATTGACTTGCCTTTCGCACGCGGCTAATTTCGAGCCATGACTACGACCGTATCGCGCCGCCAGCCAAGCATTATTATCGCCATTCCTTATTTGGCGGGCTAGCTGACGACTGCACCCAACCCGCCCTGGAGGCGGGTTTTCATTTTCTGTCTCCGGGGTTGTGAACCCAGCAAGGAGACGTTGATGGACACCGACACTGCAACCGCCAAGCAGGCTCTGCTTGAGCACTACGTGAAAAAAATCCTCGCTGCACCGGTTTATGAACTGGCAGTGCGCACGCCCTTGCAAGCGGCTCCGGCGCTGTCCGAGGTGTTGGGCAATCAGATCTTGCTCAAGCGCGAAGACCTGCAACCGACCTTTTCCTTCAAGATTCGCGGCGCCTACAACAAGCTCGCCCAGTTGAGTGACGCACAGAAGGCCCGTGGCGTTATCACGGCCTCTGCCGGTAATCACGCCCAAGGCGTGGCACTGGCGGCGCGGGAGTTGGGGATCGAGGCGAGCATCGTCATGCCCACGTCAACGCCGGAGCTGAAGGTCATCGGTGTGCGTAGTCGTGGGGCGGATGCGCTGTTGCATGGCGAGAGCTTTCCGTTCGCTCTGGAATACGCGCTGAGCCTGGCCCGGCAAACCGGTCGTACCTTCGTTTCGCCGTTCGACGACCCGGACGTGATTGCCGGGCAAGGTACGGTGGCCATGGAAATCCTGCGTCAGCACCAAGGCTCATTGGACGCGATCTTCGTCCCGGTGGGCGGCGGTGGGTTGATCGCCGGTATTGCCGCGTACGTCAAATACCTGCGGCCGGAGATCCGTATCGTCGGCGTCGAGTCGGAACATTCCGCGTGCCTGCAAGCCGCGATGCTGGCGGGCGAGCGTGTGGTTCTGCCGAGCGTGGGCACCTTTGCCGATGGCGTAGCGGTCGCGCAGATCGGCGCTTACGGGTTTGAGATCTGTCGCGATCACGTCGATGAAGTGCTGACGGTCAGCAACGACGAGCTCTGCGCGGCGATCAAGAACATCTATGACGACACCCGCTCGATCACCGAGCCATCCGGCGCGTTGGCCGTGGCCGGGATCAAGAAGTACGTGGCGCAAACCGGTGTCCGGGGACAGACCCTGGTGGCGATCGACTCAGGGGCCAACATCAATTTTGATAGCTTGCGCCATGTGGCCGAGCGCGCCGCATTGAGCGGCGCCCCGGTGTAAGCTGCTGGAGGTATTGTTACCGGAAAGGCCGGCTTACTCCTGAGCGGTTTTCTCGACTTTGTCCGATGCCGACCAGATCCGGTAGCGCACTTCGATATCTTTAGGAACGTAGAGCACAATCGGCAGCTTGCTGTTGTAGCGCAGCAGGAAACCATCGCCGACGACCGGCACGAAGTCTTGTTTACTCTGGCCACCCGGGCACGCCATCAGGGTGCTCATCGGGCCGATGACTTTCTCCAGCCGATAAAACGGATAACCCCAGCCTTCGAGGTTCTTCTCCTCCAGTACACCGCCCAGGCGCTGGTGATTGCAGTCTACGGTCAGGGTCTTGCCGGCGAGGATCTCGACCTGGTAGTTGTCTTCCCGGGTTTGCGGCGCCAGGTGAATCACCTGGCGGGTAAAGCCGCTTTCAGCCTTGGGGTAGGGGGCCACGTCTTCGAGTTTCGCAGCACTGGCGAGGGTGGACAGACCGGACAGCAGCACCGCCGCCGCGGTGAGGGTAGTTGAGCGCATGACGCCTCCTTGCTCTGGGTTGAGTCAGTGAACGCGAGCATTCTTACTGTGCTGGCCGTTCAATGTAAACCATGACGGCGAAGCAGGAAAATCACAGGATCCTTTGCGGCGATCCGTGCGTTTTGCATGAGACCATTGGGCGGCTCGTTGCACAAACTGATGATTTGCCGACGATCCGTCGTGCGAGTTTCCGGGCATGCTTTATGCTTTATTCAGCTCAGGAAAAACCGCGAGATAAGGACTGGCACAACCGACTGCGGTTAACCCGACAATTGATCGGCGGTCTCATAATAAGGGAGGGTTGTCATGTTTCTGTCTGCCTTGGAACTTCGCAATATCATTGAAAGCAGTTTTTTACCTAAACGTTGCCAATGCACCTTGGCGCCGGACCAGTCGATGACCGTCAAAGTCTACGGTGACCACCAGACGGACCAGTTGGATCTGGTGGTGACCGGTATCGATGCGGCCGCTCTTAACAGCTGTCGTGAAATCCACGAACTGATCGCCGAGTTGCGCCACGATCTGGAACACAAGCCCGTCAGCCACCTGACCGAGTTAAAAGCCCGTACGCATTAATCCACGGTTTCTGTGAGTTCAGCGGGTGCACGTTGGGTCTGGAGAAATGCCAGACCCAGCGCGATCTCCACCGCCACCGCCAGCAAGATGCCGGGGCCGGCATGGCCGTTAAGCCATTCGCCGACACCCAGCGCTGCGAGGCCGAAAACCCCCACCATCAAACCGCTGCTCAGTGCACCGCGCGAAGCGGACGGTGGCGTGTTTCGCGCCAGGTAAAACATCACCCCCAACGCCACAAACAACACCGCGCTGCGTCTGGCTACCAAACCTGTTGCTCCTGAGTACCCGACACTCCAGATCGACAGCATCACTTCAGGCATCAAGCCCCAGACCAGCGCCAGAACAAAACACAAACCAGCAGTAAAGGTAGACAGTGTGCGGAACGACAACTGCATGGCGGATCCTTGCGGCAGGAGGGTGGAGGCCAAAGCATAACCTTTGGCCTCGCTTACGCCCACCGTCAATGACTGCTGCGCACAGCGAACACTCAGCTGTTGTACTTACAGGCATCTGACAGCTTGAGGTAGCTGATGTCCTGTTGTTTACCCGCGCTGTCGATAAACTTCATTTCTGCCGTCACCACCACGCAGTCGTGCGTCGCGGGTTCGGTCATCGAAGTCACTTGCTTGATGTCCAGCGGCATTCCGTAGTGATAGGGCACAGGCTGAGTCGACGCAGTGTCGGCAAGCGCCAACCCGGCAAACCCGGTGCAGGCGAGGGCAGAGGCCACCAGCAAAATACGCATGTTCATAATAAATCTCCGATGCAGACTAAAAGTCAGCGCGACACCTGAAGATGTCGGCCCTGCCGCGGAGGGCGTCAGAAGGTTCGGCGCGAACGCGGTCCAGTTACTGTTGGACCGCAGGATTAACCAAGAGTTAAGTTCGGCGGGTGTTCAGGAGATGAAGAGGGGGGAGCAGGTTTTGGGCTCAATCGCCTACTGCAGTGGGGCTTGATGGTGATCGACTTACTGCTGAGGATCATTCAGTTCGATCAGAGGCCCCTCATTTGCATCAGATGCGTGCGGCAACTCATTGAGCTCCAGATAAGTATCACCTTTTCCGTAGACCAAATACTTGTACGAGCTCTCATTACCCGTGTTCTCGAAAATCACGCGGGGTCCTTGTTCGGACATTTGCACCCAGCGCGGGCGATTTCTTTCGGCGAAATCGACACGCTCTACTTGGCCTGCCTTTGGGTCAAAGTAGAAGAACGCACCCTGGAGAAAGTTTGCGGTGAACTCACCGGAGACCACCAACACCTTCATGTTCGATTGATTGGATGTGCACTGCCACTGAACTGAGGCACCTCGAGAGGCATCTGGGCCGTCAAAGATGAATCGGTTTTTTTGGGTGTAGCGGACTTTATAGACGTAAGAGTCAGCAATGGATGAGCCGCGTAACAGCTCGATCGTGTTCTTGGAGCCTGCCAATTCACAGTGGGCTACTGTCTTTAGCTGAAGTTGTGCAGCAGAAACCTGAATGGTGAGTAGGGTGAGCGAAAAACCAAGTAAAACCTGTCTCATCTGACCATACTCCTGAGTACCTGCGTTGAGTCGAGCTACAGGGGGAGGGGCGCAAAAGGGATGTTTTTCGCACCTGCGCGGCTAACTGCCTGGCGTGCGGGCAGTGGTGGATGTTTTGATGCGGAGGTTGGTGTCGGAACGGTGATTTTACAGGGTTGCCGTCGACTACTTGGCCGAACCTTTCTTGACGCTTTTGACGTAACACCCGCCATTTTCTTGCAGTGCCAGGCAGCCAGGACGAACGAGGAGTATCAGGCCATCGAACAACTGCCCGATATCGTCCGTCGAAACGGAGCCGGCAGGGTCGCGATGAAGCGTCAGATTCTGCCCCTCCACGTCCAGTCACCCTTGGCATAACCTTCGGCACCGCCATACACCATGCCCGCTTCAAACCGACCGTTGTCGCGCAGCAACAACTCCGAACCCATTTCCATCGCACCTTGAAGGTAGTAGTGTCCCGCCAACTCTTTCTGTTCTGATGCCTGCACGCTGGCAAAGCTGATCAGCGCGAGGCTGTAGGCCAGTTGAACGATTCCTTTCATTGGATCTCCGTTTTTTCAGTTACCAAGAGCCATACGGCACACCAAACTTCTCGACATAGGCTTTCGACTCGTCGGAGGGCGGGTCGTATTTTCCACCCGATTGCCCTTCATACGGCCCACGTGGATCAATCTCGGCTTGTACCCGTGTGACTTCAATGGGTGTCAGGCAGGGACCGACTACCCAGACTTTGGCGATGCCGCCAGGGGCCAAGCCAACGACAAGCGCTTCCCGGTAGCCGGTAATCCATTTCCCATCGGCAGCACAGAAGGTCTTTTCACCCTTTCGCATGATCTCCCTGGTTGACTCGGGAATGTCGATAGCCATTTTGTACGTTTGGGGTTCTACCAGTGACTGCCAGCGGACATAGATTTTCTTCGGCAGGTCCGCCCGCATTACATATTTGCCCTTCCCCCAACCTGGTCTTGCAGGCCAGCCTTTGGGGTTCCCGGTATTGTTCGGAGGCCTCAAGGTTTCAGCAGTTCCGCTCATGGCACGTCTGTAGACGTTCCCCTGCATATCTATGACGTCAGCAGTTTCGATCCAGACGTCCATATAACTAGGTGAATAGAAGCCCAAGCGCCAAGCGTCGTAGGGTAAGGAGCCGCCATTGGCAAAAGTGCAGCCGCTTAGCAAGAACGCGACGATGACGACACGTAAAGGTTTACTCATTAGGGTGCACCGTGCGCAGGGAGTCATCGTTGGGGCGGTTGATGAAGACCACGTCTAGATCGCTGTTATTGAGGTTCTTGGCTGCATTCCAATTGTCGGACAGGTGAACATACCGTTGAAAAAGCAGCTCTTCTTCTTGCAGACTCAGCCCAGCTGTTGGATTTTTGCCCAATGCGTAGTTCATCAGTTTTTCAGAAATTGGAACGAGTTCGGCAGGCAGCGCCAGCCGTTGCGCCCCCTCGGAAATTTCCTTCAACCTGTAGCGGTGTTCAGTAACTTGTCCGGCCAGTGGGCCGTGGCTAGTCTGGTCTTGTCACCGAAAAAACGATGACACGGACGTGCAAGTCCGACGAAACTGTTTAGGGCGCAAACGCCCATGCCAATCGCGAGCGTTTTAACGTTCGCTGCATTATGGCGGCTGCGCGCAGGAGATCTCCGGATCTGCTGGGTGTCCTAAACAGGCCCGGTCTTGCACACCTGCGCACGGCTGCCACCCTCATTCGCGTGCAAGCGAACGGTGACGGTTCCTCACTAACTGTTTAGGAATTACACCAATGTTCAAACAATCACCGAATCCGCCAGAAGACCCAACCACTTCCCCTTACGAATCCCTCGATTCAAAAAAGCTCCACGACGCCGCCGAACGCGCCCTTGACCACCACCTGGGCAAACCCCAGCACAAGATCCATCTGGCCGATGCCCGCAAAGGCCAACTCTTCATCGTCGCCCCAGACGTCGACACCGACACCCTCCTGGCCAACGCCTCCGAAGACATTGCCTCCATCAAAGCCATCGCCGGCGACCTCGCCTTCGAAATCGAAGGCTCCCGCCGCAACGTCGCCCTGGCCATCTACCGCATGGCGGAAGGCGCACAACTGCTGATAGACCGCGCCATGGACAACCTCGACCCACCGAATCCGGTGGAGTATCGGGTTAAGGTGTAGGGTTAGTCGCAGGTTGAGAAGACAGGGGATAGGTTTGTTTAAGAGCCAATTTCATCAGAAAAGGCATTTAAATAAATCTGTCCCTCTGTCCCCCAGCGAGCTGCGATTGTGCAGGGACCTATCGCCTTAGCTTTAATCGGATTATTCCAAGGCTTTAATAGGAGGATCCTGATAGGTTTCATCAATTTCGATACCTGCGGCCCGCGCTTTCTCCTCAAGCGCTAATCTGGCTTCTTTGTAGCCTTTCAGTCGTGCAGGCAAGAGTTGTTTCCAATGAAGTCTATCCTGCTCTTCGGTAAAGCCCGATAGCCAAAACTCTCGCTCTGATAAAAATTCCAATGAGATTAAATAGGTTGCTTTTTCGGTTGGTGCATCTTCGGAATTCCGCTTCCAGGCTTTTAAATGTAAATAGACGCCGTTGTTATAAAAGTACCAATCATAAAAAGTTCCTACTTGAAGCCAGCGCTTCAGATCTAATTGATAGTCCGGGTCAAGCCAAGGGTGACTACTCACATAGCGCCCGAGAACACCATCCGCGGACGCTATTCTATCCATCTGAGAACCAGAAATTCTTGGGTCATCAGGCATGAAATAGTGTGACCAGCCAGCTGCTTTTATTTGGTCGATCAGATTGAATATCAGATGTCTGTACTGCTCATGGGTACTGCCCTTTGGAAGCCCACGCAGAATTACGTTCAAGTTTTCAATGTCGTCGGTCGTTCTTTTGTCAGCAACGACGGCGATATTTACTGCGTTTTCGAGCGTCAGGCTGAGGTCGGCATTGCTGACCTTGACTGTTGGTAGGTTGGCGTCATTTGCGGAGCGCTCAACTTTGTACCAGCACACATCTAGCTCTGACATGCAGCTATCGGAAAACGTGACAGGGCTCTTTTCCAGGTTGTCCTTGATGGACTCCAAGAGTTTCAACTCAATAATCGGGGGCTGATTGGCCATACGGTGCTCCAGTTCGCTGCTGCTGTCGTTACAGGCGCTGAGAAGTAATAGAACGGCGATCCAGAGTGGTTTCATTGTTGATTCGACCAGCCTGAAATTTTTGCAATCTCACCTTCCATGTATGCCTTTTTTGTCAGCATGAGGTGGTGATACTGGTTTGCGATTGCCGTGATGAATACCATTCGATCTGTCTCGTCATATAAATCACCGTCACTCATCTGAACCCTCAAATCGGGTTCTTTCACATCACAAGCTGTACTAAAGGCAGCGACGCGAACTGGAACGAAAGGTGCCCACTCAAAGCCGGCTTGCATCTTCAATGTTGCTTGAAAAAATTTGCCTTCATAAATCAACGGTTGAAGTATTTTACGTTGTTCATGGTCAGCAATCGCCATAAGTGATTTGAGCTGCATGTTACTTCGAGGAATGCCAGCAGACATTCCCTCAGTCTCACGAATGGCATTAAAGCCAGCCTTGATTTCATCCGTCACATGTAAATTGCCAAGCGTAGAGAGCGCCTCGTCCGCCCAAGGCAAACTATCAATGTTAGTCTGCACTTGTCCCTCGCAACTGCGTGCATTGCGCTCCGGCGCGCACTCATCGAACTGTTCTGGATGTTTGCTATAAAACCAATGCCATACAAAAATGTCCTGGAATAACCAGAAGTTACCCTTGCCTAATGCGTTTTTACCAATGCGCAGGGGGGGTTGAACGATTGGTGGAGTCAGCGCTAGGTAAGGATCATTTGGAATAAAATCCAACCCGCATTTGACCTGTTTACTGGCAAAAGCAGCCAGTCCCATCCAATAGAAGCACCCCTTCAAATTCGGTTTACCGTCCTCTCCCTGCTCGAGATAAAAGCGAGCGTACGCAGCGGCAATCCGGGCTGCGCGAGCACTGAAATCAGAAATCAGCTCGTATTTGTTCGAATTGGATGAAGGTGGCTCACTTAAGCGACGTATTGCTTCCTCTTGACCCATTGCCCAAAGCTTGTCACAGCCGAGCTTGACCTCGTGGACCGAACATTTCTTGTCATTTGTGGTGAATGTTGCAATCGGTTTAGCACTCATTTTTTCCGGCTCGCCTCGTAGTCATCTGCACCTGAAGGCACCACCAGTTCATCCCATAATAAGTGGGCTTTGACGGGTTGCTCGGTGTCGGTCTGGATGCGCGGATGGAGTCCATTGGCATCGCTTTTTGATATTTTCGGTGCCACCTCCGAGGGCAGAATAAATGCGGCTTTTACGGATTTGACGGGTTTGCCATGGCCAGTCACGAATTTGAGTTGCTCGTCGTAGTGTTCGCTGGTTTTTGACTTGAGCAGGTTGCCTGCACGGTCCTGATCAGCAATTGTAGGCAGGAGGGCGGGTAGAATATTGATCCCGGTCCCCGAACCCGGCCCACCCCCCGAATTCACCTTCACCTCAGCCCCGCTGATAGTCACACCCCCCGCATCAACCTTGACGAAACTCCCCCCGGCCTTGGCCGTCAGTTCCATCCCGCCTTCCACCACGACCTTTTCACCGGCGTGGTAATGAATTTCCTGACTTGCCTCGACAAACTGCGCCGTGCCGACTTTCACATGCTGCGTCACACCAACAGTCAGGTGATCGTCCGCCCGCGCTTCGGTCTTGCGATCCAGATGGGTGATGCGATGTTCTTCAGCCTTGAGTTCGGTGAGGGTGTTGGCCTCAACGGTGTCGTGGCGTTCGTTGCCGACGTGGATTTTCTGGTCATGCTCGATGTTTTCGTCCCAGTCGCGCTGGGCGTGCAGGTAGATCTGCTCGGCGCCTTTCTTGTCTTCGAGGCGGAACTCGTTGTAGCCCTTGCCACCCGGTGAGCTGAGGGTTTTGAAGGTACTGCGGGTTTTGTTCGCCGGCAGATCGTAGGGGACGACGTTTTCCTTGTGGTACAGGCAGCCGGTGACCAGCGGCTGGTCGGGGTCGCCTTCAAGGAAGGTCACCAGCACTTCCATGCCAATGCGCGGGATGGCGATGCCGCCGTAAGCGCTACCGGCCCAGCCGCTGGCTACGCGAACCCAGCAGCTGGTTTTGTCATCGGCCTGGCCATCGCGGTCCCAGAAAAGCTGCACTTTGATGCGGCCGTATTCGTCGCAGTGGATTTCTTCGCCCTTGGGGCCGGTGACCACGGCGGTCTGGCTGCCGAGTACTTTCGGTTTCGGGTGTTCGAGGGCAGGGCGGAAGTGCGCGTCCCACGGGGTGGCGAGGAAGCGGTTGCGGTAACCCTGGTGGAAGTCATCCTTGTTCTGGGTGACGTCACTGGTGATGGATTCGCCCAGCACTTGCGGCTGCTTGCCTTCGTGAATGACTTCCAGCAGCAGCCAGAGGTCGTTCCACTCAGGCCTAGGGTGTTCGCTCAGGGCCAGGAAATGGCCGCTGACCAGAATCGGCTGATCGCTTTTGCCTTCGGCCAGTTGGTAGTCACTGCGGTGGCGCTCCAGGGCACGGGTCGCCAGTTGCTTGCCGCGCGCACGGTCGGTGAAACGGCCGGGGTAGTCGTAGTCTTCGAGGTCCGGCAGGAATGCGCTGCTGGCCGCGCCTTCAGGGAGGATGCGTGGTTTTTCAAAGTCGTAATCGCGGCGGCTGACGCGGCTGGTGCGGGTTTCCAGGCGCAGGTTGAAGCGTTTGATCACCGGTTTGTCGGCGCTCATGCCGGAGTCTTGCTGATAGCTCACGGGCGCCAGTTTGCGGAACACTGTCTGGTCATCGCCGAACACCAGGGTGTGGCCGCTGGCACTGTGCTGGAAGTGGAAGTGGATGCCTTCTTCTTCACACAGGCGCTGGATGAACTGCAGGTCGGACTCGTCGTACTGCACGCAGTACACGCGCTCGGGGTAGATCGCGCTCAGCTGGAAGCGGTAGGCGTCGGACAGGATGCCGCGGGCTTCGAGGACCTGGGCGATGATCTTCGGCACGCTCAGTTGCTGGAAAATCTGCTGGTCATGGTTATGCCGCAGGTAGTTGAGCTGCGGGGTCAGGCTGATGCTGTAGCGCGTCAGGCTTTTGCCCGAGTCGCCCTGAGCGATGCGGTAGACCAGGCCATGAATGATGCCCTCGCCGGTGCTGCCGAAGGTCAGGCAGGCGGGTTTATGCAGCAGTTCTTCAAGCTTCAGGTCGGGACGGGAGCTGACCAGCTCGATGTCAAAGCAGAACGGCTGGTTGAGGGCTTCACGGCCGACGAAACCGAGCACCTGAAGGTCAGTGGAAACACCTTCGAGGGTGAGAGAAATATGGGTAGCGTTAGCGTCCAGCATGCCTTTGATTCCGTCCTTTGAATAACCAGGACGCGATGGTGCAGGATTAAACCCACTGGTTCAAGGCGCAAATGGCCTGAGAGTGACAACGTCCCGGTGTTGTGACAGCGAGATTAGTGGTTTGAAATAGACCGCTTTCGCGAGCAGGCTCGCTCCCACACTTGAACTTTGGTGTTCACAAATTTCGTGTCCACCGCCAATCCAATGTGGGAGCGAGCCTGCTCGCGATGAGGCCCTCACCTTCAGCGCATTTCCAACTGATGCCGATACGGCAAATCCGGCCCGGTCTTGCTGCAGGTCAAGGCTGCGGCGCTGATGGCGAACCTGAGCATCCCGTCGATCTGTTCGCGGTTCAAGCGCTGCAAGCCGTCGACCGAATCGAGCTGTTGCTCGGTCAGCCAGGCAATCAATGCGGCCTGGAAGGTATCGCCGGCACCGACGGTGTCGGCGATAGCCACCGGGATCGCCGGCGCCGTCCAGCTGCCGTGTCGACGGCTGAACACCGTCGCGCCCTGGCCGCCACGGGTCAGGAACACCAGTTGGCAGCGATGCTCGAGCCAGCCGTTGATTACGCCCTGCGGGTCGCGGTCCGGATACAACAGGCTCAAGTCTTCGTCGCTGACCTTGATCAGGTCGGCATGCTGGACCAATTCCGCAATCCGTGAGCGCCACAATTCGATGTTCGGTTCAGGATTGAGCCGTACGTTCGGGTCGAGGCTGATCAGGCGTTTGCCGCTTTCCCGGCGCACCAGTGCCAGCAGCGTGTCGGCAATCGGTTGCACCACCAGCGAGTACGAGCCGATGTGCAGACCGCGCACCTGATCGTCCAACTCCGGCAGATGGGCAAGCGTAAGCTGACGATCGGCGCAGCCTTCACCGCGAAAGCTGTAATGCGGCGAGCCGTTGGCACCCACCGCGACCATCGCCAGGGTGGTCGGTGCGTCGATGTCCAGCAGGTAATCCGGGCGTACTCCTTCGTCCGCCAGCACGTGTTGCAAGCGCCGGCCGAGGTAGTCGGTGGACAGCCCGGCAAACAGCGCCGCGTCCACACCCAAACGGCGCAGGCCGACCGCGACGTTGAACGGTGATCCGCCAGCAATCGCTTTGTAATTCACTGTTGAAGCCTGACCACTGGCCTCGTTTTCGCTGAAAAAATCGAACAGCGCTTCGCCACACACCAGATACATAATTGTTCACTCTTTAAAGGGTTGCGACCTGTTGTCGATAGCGCTCATAAGCCTGTTGGTAGGCCGCTGCATTCGCTGCGACGGGTTGGGTTTCGCTGCTGGAGTCGAGGCTGACACAGCGCTCGCACAACGCCAACAGACTTTGCTGGGTACCGGCCCCGGATTCGCACCACGCGGCCTGAATCGCCGCGCCGAGCGCCGCGGCCTCACTGTGTTCGGTGCAGATCACCTCGGTGTTCATGATGTCTGCGACCATCTGCCGCCAGACCGGACTTTTTGATCCGCCACCGGTGAGGCGGATGCTGCGGCTCTGCAAGCCGTTGTTGCGCAGCAGGTCCAGGCCATAACGCAAACCGAAGGTGGTGCCTTCAACCACTGCGCGGCAGAGGTTGGCCTGGGTCAGGTTGGTCATGTTCAGCCCCAGCAGACTGCCGGTGGCATGGGGCAGGGCGGGGACACGCTCGCCGTTGAGGAACGGCAGCATGCACACACCTTCGGCGCCAATCGGCGACTGCTCGATGCGCGCATTGAACTGTAAGAGGTCCAGTTCGAACAACTCACGAACCGCGCCGGTGGCGTTGGTCAGGTTCATCGTGCAAATCAACGGCAGCCAGCCGCCGCTGGAGGAGCAGAACGTCGCGACCGCCGTGTCCGGGCTGACCTTGGGCTGGTCGGCGTAGGCGTACACGGTGCCGGAAGAGCCCAGGCTCATGGTGATTGCGCCGGGCTGAATATTGCCGGTGCCGAGGGCGCCCATCATGTTGTCGCCACCGCCGCTGGCGACCAGCGCCCGAGGGTTGATGCCCAACCGTTCGGCGATGTTTGGCAAAATTGTGCCGACCGCTTGATGCGCTTCCAGCAACTCGGGCAGTGCCGCTTGCAGGCGTCCGCTGGGGTCGATGTCGCGCAGCAACTGGACGTCCCACTGGCGGGTGCGCACATTGAAGTACCCGGTGCCCGACGCGTCGCCGAACTCACTGCAACAGCGCCCGGTCAGCCAATAGTTGAGGTAGTCGTGGGGCAGCAGAATGTGAGCGATGCGGGCGAAAATCTGCGGATGCTGCTCCTGGGTCCACAGCAGCTTGGACAGGGTATAGCCCGGCGCAATGACCACGCCAAGACGTTCCAGCGAGCCGCTTTCACCGCCCAGATGAGCCAGCAACCGGCGGTTTTCTTCGGTGGTTTCGGTATCGCACCAGAGCTTGGCCGGACGCAGGACCTGGCCTTGTTCGTCGAGCAGGACCAGGCCATGTTGCTGGCCCGAGACGCCGATGCCGAGAATCTCCAGACCGCTGATGTTGGCGGCCTGCAAGGCCTGGCGAGTGGCGAGAGTCAACGCCTCGAGCCATTGGGCGGGGTCTTGTTCACGACAGCCGTTGGCGCCGCTGATCAGGCTATGGGCGGCGGCGCCCTGACCGAGGACTTTACCGCTGCGCGCATCGAGGATCAGTGCTTTGGTGCCTTGGGTGCCGCAGTCGATGCCGAGGAATAATTGTTGGTTTGCCATGGAGAGTCCTTCGATCAGTCGGCCAACAACCGCTCCAGCGTCCGTGTCACCCCAACTTCACGCAAGCTGTTACAGCACCACTCGAACGCGGCAACAAACTCTGGAGAATGGGGTATCGCCGTGCCAAAGATCTCCTCAACCTCCAGCAGCCGCTGAGTGATCAACGGATCATCGACTACCAGCGCCTGACAGAATTCCGCTCGTGGGTCGGGAATCGAGTAGGTGTTGCCGTTCTCGTCGACACCCTTCAGATACAAGGCCCAGGCGGCCACCACCAGCGCTGCTCGCTTGGTTTCTCGTCCATCGGCAATCAAGCGGTTGATGGTTGGCACTGTGAACTTGGGGAACTTCGACGATCCGTCGGAGCAAACGCGCTCCAGTTGATCGGCAATCGCCTGATTCGAGAATCGCTCGACCAGGGTGTTCTTGTACTGCGCCAGGTCGATGCCCGGCACTGGCGCCAATTGCGGGGTTACGTCCAGGTCCATGTAGGTGCGTATGTAACGCACGAACAGCGGGTCGTTCATGGTTTCGTGGACGAAGCGATAACCCTTGAGAAAACCCAGATAGGTCAGGGCCAGGTGGCTGCCGTTGAGCAGTTTGATTTTCATCTCTTCATAGGGCGTCACATCATCGGTGAACTGCACGCCGACCTTTTCCCACGCCGGGCGGCCGTTGACGAAGTTGTCTTCCAGCACCCATTGCACGAAGGGTTCACAGACCACTGGCCAGGCATCGTCAATGCCGTGCTCGTCGTGCAGTTGCAAGCGGTGAGCCGAGCTGGTCATCGGGGTAATGCGGTCGACCATGGCGTTGGGGAAACTGACGTTCGCGGCGATCCAGTCCCGCAGGTCGGCATCGCGCAGGGCGGCGAATGCCAGCAGTGCCTTGCGAGTTACCGCGCCGTTGTGCGGCAGGTTATCGCAGGACATCAAGGTGAACGCTGGAACGCCGGCGGCGCGGCGTTTGGCCAGGGCTGCGCAGAGGAAGCCGAACACGGTTTTCGGACTGTTTGGGTGAGCCAGGTCTTGCTGGATCTGTGGTAGCTGCGCCATGAACTCGCCAGTGCTGTCGTCGATGCAATAGCCGCCCTCGGTGATGGTCAGCGAGACAATGCGAATGTCCGGGCTGGCGAGTTTGTCGATCAGCGCCTGGGCACCGTCTTCGGCCAGCAGCATGTCGCTGATGGCGCCGATGACCCGCACTTGGGTGTCATCGGTATCGCCCAGTTCAAACAGGGTGAACAGGTAATCCTGGCCGGCCAGGTCGTCCCGGGCGCGGCGGTCTTCGGCGCGCAGGCCAACGCCGCAAATGCTCCAGTCCAGACCCACGCCCAAGTTCATCAAGGCATCGGTGTAATAGGCCTGATGGGCGCGGTGGAAACCGCCGACGCCGATGTGCGCGATGCCTTGGCGGGTGGCGCTCAGGGCGTAGGCGGGCAGGGCCACTTCAGGCGCCAGGCGGGTAAGATTCGGTTTGTTGAGTTTCATGATCAGCCTCGGCAATCAGGCGGCGGCGCGCAGCGGTCTGGCCATGGCCACCCCGTTGGCATCGAATAAGTGGCAGTGTTCGGCGTCCAGGTGCAGGCTCAGTTGCTCGCCATAACGGCTCGCCAGATCACCGCGAATACGCATGGTCAGGGCTTCGCCGGAGGCGGTCCGAACGTGGCAGAACGTGTCGCTGCCCAAGCGTTCGCTGACGTCAGCGGTGACCTGCAAGGTGCAGTCGCCGGGTTGCGCGAGGTTCAGGTGCTCCGGGCGAATACCCAGGGTCACCGCGTCGCCGATGCTGAGGCTGGCGCCGCTCAGCGGCAGGCTGATGCGCGTCCCGGCATCGAGCCGGACTTCACAGCCCTGGCGATCGAGGCGGCTGACCTTGCCCTTGAGAAAGCCCATTTTCGGTGTGCCGAGAAAGCCTGCGACAAACAGGTTGGCCGGCTGGTGATAGAGCTCCAGCGGTGAGCCGACCTGTTCGATCCGGCCACCGTTGAGCACCACGACTTTGTCGGCCAGGGTCATGGCTTCAACCTGGTCGTGGGTCACGTAAATCATCGTCGCTTGCAATTCTTTATGCAGCCGCGCCAGCTCCAGGCGCATCTGTACTCGCAGGGCGGCGTCGAGGTTGGACAAGGGTTCGTCGAACAGGAAGATCTTCGGGTTGCGCACAATCGCCCGGCCGATCGCCACGCGCTGACGCTGGCCACCGGAGAGCTGTTTCGGCTTGCGTTCGAGCATCGGCCCGAGTTCAAGAATGCGCGCTGCTTCGTTGACCTTCTTCTCCACCTCAGCCTTGTTCACTCCGGCCAGGTCGAGGGCGAAGGACATGTTTTTGCGCACGCTCATGTGCGGATACAGGGCGTAGGTCTGGAACACCATCGCCAGGTCGCGCTTGGCCGGGCTGACTTCGGTGATGTCGCGCCCGTCCAGTTCGATGGTGCCGGCGCTGACTTCTTCAAGCCCGGCGATCAGTCGCAGCAGGGTCGACTTACCACAGCCGGACGGGCCGACGAAGACCACGAACTCACGGTCGTTCACCTCAAGGTCGATGCCTTTGATGATGGAAAAGCCTTCGAAACCTTTTTGCAGATTCTTGATTTTCAGGTTGGCCATGATGAGGCTCCTTTGTCGTTATGCTTTGGGGGCTATTTCACGGCGCCGAAGGACAGGCCGCGGACCAGTTGTTTTTGGCTGATCCAGCCGAAGATCAGAATCGGCGCGCAGGCCAGCGTGGACACCGCCGACAATTTGGCCCAGAACAGACCTTCGGGACTCGAGTACGAGGCGATCAGCGCGGTGAGCGGCGCGGCCTTGGACGACGTCAGGTTCAGTGACCAGAAAGCCTCGTTCCAACACAGGATCAGTGACAGCAACACGGTCGACGCCAGGCCGCCCTTGGCGATTGGCAGCAGTACCCGGACCATTTCCTGCCACAGGGTCGCGCCATCCAGGCGGGCGGCTTCGAGGATGTCCTTGGGGATGTCCTTGAAGTAGGTGTAAATCATCCAGACCACAATCGGCAGGTTGATCAGGGTGTAGATGATGATCAGCGCGATCCGTGTATCGAGCAGGCCGAAGCTCTTGGCCAGCAGGTAGATCGGCATCAGCACGCCCACCGGCGGCAGCATTTTGGTCGAGAGCATCCACAGCAGCGTCCCTTTGGTGCGCTGGGTTTCGTAGAACGCCATCGAGTAGGCCGCCGGCACCGCGATCAGCAGGCACAGGGCGGTGGCGCTGAACGAAATCACCACTGAGTTCCAGGCGAAACTGAAGTAACCGCTGCGTTCCTCGATGTGCAGGTAGTTTTCCAGGGTCGGGGTGAAGATGAACTGCGGCGGCGTGGCGAACGCATCGATTTCGGTTTTGAAACTGGTCAGCACCATCCAGAAGATCGGGAAGAAAATCAGGATCGCGATGGCCCAGGCCAGGGTGCCGAGCAACAGGCTTTGCAAACGACGGGATTGTTGAAGGGTCATGGCAGGCCTCAGGCTTTGTCAGTCAGGTTTTTGCCGAGCATCCGCACCAGGATGATCGCCGCGATATTGGCAATCACCACTGCGATCAGCCCTCCAGCGGAGGCCATGCCGACGTCGAACTGCACCAGCGCCTGGTTGTAGATCAGGTAGGCGAGGTTGGTCGAGGCGTAGCCCGGACCGCCGTTGGTGGTGGTGAAGATTTCGGCGAATACCGAGAGCAGGAAGATGGTTTCGATCATCACCACCACTGCAATCGGCCGTGCCAGATGTGGCAAGGTCAGGTGCCAGAAGATCGCGATAGGTCCCGCGCCATCCAGACGTGCCGCTTCTTTCTGTTCCTGATCCAGCGACTGCATGGCGGTCATCAGGATCAGGATGGCGAAGGGCAGCCATTGCCACGAGACAATGATGATGATCGACAGCAACGGGTAATGCGCCAGCCAGTCCACGGGCTGGGCACCGAAGAGTTTCCACACGGCGGCGAGAATCCCCGAGACCGGATGGAAAATCAGGTTCTTCCAGATCAGCGCACCGACGGTGGGCATAATGAAGAACGGCGAGATCAGCATCACCCGCACGATACCGCGGCCGAGAAACTCACTGGCTTCCAGCAGGGCGCTGATCAGTACCCCGAACACCACGCTGATCAACAGCACGCTGCCGACCAGTAATAAGGTGTTGGTGGCACCCGGCAGGAAGCCCGAGTCGGTCAGGAAGTAGGTGAAGTTCTCCAGCCCCACGAATGCGTTGTCGCCGGGGTAGAGCAGGTTGTAGCGGATCAGTGAAAAGTACAGGGTCATGCCCAGCGGCACGATCATCCACAGCAGCAACATGGCCACCGAAGGGCTGACCAGAAACCAGCCAGGGTTGGTGAGCCGGCTTTTACGCACCGGCGCGGCGACTTCCAGATGTGCTTTTACAATTGAAGTATTCATGGCAATCAATTACTCGTTGTACAGCGAGTTCCCTGTGGGGGGGGGGGGTGGGGGCGGGGGGGGGGGGGGGCCCCCCCCCCCCCCGCGCCCCGCGCGAGGTAACAA
>NZ_JANLNW010000081.1 GCF_025465945.1 Pseudomonas sp. 6D_7.1_Bac1
AAATTCCGAAACCCCTATCTGCGCATGCAGGTAGGGGTTTTGTTTTGCCTGCGAAAAAGTGGCCTTCGATCATGGCCGTGCTTTTTTCAGTGGGCCCGAAGCCGTCCGACCGTCGTTTTGGCCGTCAAGGACAGCCACTCAGGAAATTAGTCCTAAAGTGGCCGTGCAGTTTTTGGTATGGTGCAGCTCGTTTTTTTGATGGACTGATGTCACGCGCAAGGAATGGCGTTTAACCCAGTCAAAGAGTTGCTGCACAAATGCCCGAACCGATCCCGATCAAAGACCACGAAACAGAAACGCGTCTGGTCAACAAGCGGTTGTTGGCTTGCGCACTGTTCGTGATTGCCATCACCTGTGCGCTGGTTGTGCGCATGTACGTTCTGCAAGTGGTCGAGTTTGACTATCACTCGACGATCTCCGAAAACAACCGGGTGCACGTGTTGCCCATTACCCCGACTCGCGGCCTGATCTATGACCGTAACGGCGTGCTGCTGGCTGACAATCGGCCTAGCTACAACCTGACCATCACTCGCGAGCGCGCAACCGATGTGAAGGGCGAGCTGGACTCGGTGGTCAGCCTGCTGCATTTGCCCGCTGAAGATCGCACGCTGTTCGACAAGGCGATGAAACAGGCGCGCCACCCCTTTGTCCCGGTCACTTTGTTCTATGAACTGACCGAAGAACAGATCGCCGTGCTCGCAGTGAACGAGTTCCGTTTGCCGGGAATTGACGTCGAGCCGCAGTTCGTTCGCAACTACCCGCTGGGCGCACATTTCGCCCACTCTATCGGTTATGTCGGGCGCATCAACGAGAAAGAATCCAAGGCGCTGGATACAGTGGAGTACCGCGGTACCCAGTCGATCGGCAAGACTGGCATCGAAAAATTCTACGAATCCGAGCTGCATGGCCATGTTGGCTATGAAGAGGTTGAAACCAACGCCCAGGGGCGCGTGCTGCGTGTGCTCAAGCACACGGACCCGATTCCAGGGAAGAACATCGTCCTCAGCCTCGATGTGAGGCTTCAGGAGGCGGCAGAAGACGCGCTGGGCGACCGTCGTGGTTCAGTGGTTGCTCTCGATCCGGCAACGGGTGAAGTGCTGGCAATGGTCAGCAAACCGAGCTTCGACCCGAACCTGTTCGTCACGGGTATCAGCTTCAAGGAATACGCGGCGCTGCATGACTCCATTGACCGTCCGCTGTTCAACCGGGTATTGCGTGGGTTGTACGCGCCGGGCTCGACGATCAAGCCGGAAGTAGCGATTGCCGGGCTCGACACGGGCGTGGTCACGGCGTCCACTCGGGTCTTCGATCCGGGTTACTACCAACTGCCGGATTTCGACCACAAATACCGTAACTGGAATCACAGCGGCGATGGTTGGGTCGACATGGACGCAGCGATCATGCGTTCCAACGACACCTACTTCTACGACCTGGCACACAAGCTCGGCATCGATCGTCTGCACGATTACATGGCGATGTTCGGTCTCGGCGAGAAGGTCTCGCTGGACATGTTTGAAGAATCCGCCGGGTTGATGCCATCCCAGGCCTGGAAGCGCGCTACTCACCGCCAGCCGTGGTTCCCGGGTGAAACGGTGATCCTCGGGATCGGTCAGGGCTATATGCAAGTGACGCCGTTGCAACTGGCCCAGGCCACTGCACTGATCGCCAACAAAGGCGTGTGGAACCGACCGCACCTGGCCAAGACGATCGCTGGCGTGGCGCCGGTGGATGAGCATCCGATGCCCAACATCCTGTTGAAGAATCCCCATGATTGGGACCAGGTCAATCACGGCATGCAAATGGTCATGCACGATCCACGCGGTATCGCCCGAGCAGCCGCGGTGGGGGCGCAATACCGGATCGCCGGCAAGAGCGGTACCGCACAAGTGGTGGCGATCAAACAGGGCGAACGCTACGACCGTTTGAAGACCCGCGAACGTAACCGCGACAACGCCTTGTTCGTCGGATTCGCCCCGGCCGAACATCCGCAGATCGTGATTTCAGTGATGATCGAGAACGGCGAGGCCGGTGGTCGCGTTGCCGGACCCGTGGTGCGCCAAATCATGGATGCGTGGCTGCTGGACCATGACGGTCACTTGAAGCCGCAATACGCGAGCCCGAGCAAACCGCCAGCCGATCCTCACGTTTGAAGCACTGAAAGTTACAGCACCTGCTCATGCCTGCTGAGCAGGTGCTGGATGCTTTCCAGGAACACCGTTTCGGCCTGAGTCATTTTCTGCTCACGATTCCAGAGCAGCCGAATATCCAGATCCGCTACTCCTTCCTCAGGCGGCAGACGCCATAGCAGCCCCTGTTCGACATCTCGTCGTACCAGATGAACGGGCAAACAGCCGATACCAAACCCTGCGCAGATCAGCCGGTGAATCTCTTGGAAACTGGTCGATGAGGCGACTATCTTGCCGGTAAAGCCCTGCTGGTCGCGAAACAGCGTCAGCGGTGAAAGATTGCCGCCCAACTGGTCGCTGGTGAAGCTGACAAAGTGCTCGGTAGCGAGCTGTTCCAGCGTCAGATTCTCCTGCCCAAACAACCGATGTCGCGGCCCACAGAAGTACCCGTAACGCTCGCGAAACAACACGCGTTGCTCCAGCCGAGGCTGGCGCAGTCGGCATAAACCAACGCCTGCCGTCGCCGTTTTTTGCAGCAGGGAACTGATGATATCCGAGCTCCCCATCACCTCAACTTCCAGCTCGACGTTCGGATGACTTTCATGGAAGTCCGCCAGAAACTCATCGTAGTGCGCCGACTGGATGCCGCTGATGGTGAGGATGCGCACCTTGCCCACCATGTCATCGTGACGACTCTCCAGCACCGTCCCCAAACGTGAAATATCACCATAAATATCGGCCGCGATACGCAGCACTTCTTCACCGCTTTCGGTGAGATCGAAGCGCCGACCGCTGCGGGCAATCAGCACACAATCGAGCTGTTCCTCGAGACGTTTGAGCGCCTGGCTCACCGCCGATTGCGTGATGTGCAGGCGCGCGGCCGCGCGGCTCATGCTGCCTTCCTGGCCGATTACCAGATAAGTGCGCAGCAGGTTCCAGTCGAGCCGGTCATTGAGAAAGCGTCGACTGGCGTGCGAGAGCGCTGAGGGCATAGAGATTCCTGCTATTAGCAAGGCTAATAGTAAGCTTAAGAATTTGAAAATTGACTAATCCTAGCCCGGCCGCGATAAAGCCCACAAGCACACCGTGCTGTCGATAATCGGCGCCTGCGCTCTGTCCGGTCGCCATCACGTACAAGAAGAGGTGGATTTGTGAGTAAGCCTGAAGAGATGAACGCCGTTGAATGGCAGGCCCGTTGCGAACTGGCGGCCTTGTATCGGCTGGTCGCGCATTTTCGCATGACCGACCTGATCGACACTCACATCACGTTGCGAATTCCGGGGCCCGAGCATCATTTCCTGATCAACCGTTATGGGGTGATCTTTGATCGCATGCGCGCCTCTGATCTGGTGCGGATCGACCAGCAGGGCCGAATTGTCGACCCGGCGTACGCGGATCATCGGGTCAATACCGCAGGCTTCGTGATCCATTCGGCTATCCACATGGCGCGCGCCGACCTTAACTGCGTGATTCACACGCACACGGCGGCGGGCATGGCGGTGGCTGCGCAGAAGCAAGGCCTGCTACCGATCACTCAGCACGCGCTGAAGTTCTACGGCAAGCTGGCCTATCACATCTATGAAGGTATCGCTTTGTCGCTGGACGAGCGCGAGCGGTTGATTGCCGACCTGGGGCCACACAAGGCGATGATCCTGCGCAATCACGGGTTGTTGGTAGGCGGTGCCAGTGTGGCCCATGCGTTCCAGGAAATTTATTTCCTTGAACGCGCCTGCCAGGCGCAGGTCCAGGCGCTGGCGGGTGGTTGTGAGCTGAACTTCCCGTCGTCAGCGGTTTGCGCTCATACGGCTGAACAGTTCGAGCAGGACGATGCCGAGAACATCGTCGATCTGGCCTGGGCTGCGGCTTTGACACTGATCGAATCACAGCGCGAGTCCTATTGCTCATGAGCACCGAATCAGGCGCTCTGTGGCACTTGCCAGTCTCTTGACGTTAACGTAAACATAAGCGCTGGCGCCGATTTCCCATGGCGCAGGTTTTGCTTGAGGGAAGGGCTGTCCGAGGTATCGGGCAAACTTCCCTTTACTGCCATCTGAACCGGGTAGATATTTCCCCATGGCATGCGTGCTTCGTCACATGTCTGGGAGTGACCCGGCCAGAGACTGGGCGGACCGATCCGGAGCGCTTGATGACTCTTATAAAAACAATAACGCCAGAGCTGCAACATGAAGCCCGGTTGGCCCGGGAAAAACTTCACCTTGAAGGCGAAGTCCCCAACGGGGTGTTGCGCGCTGAAATCGATGCCTCATGGCGACGCAGCTTGAGCCATGGTGTGCACTTCAATGGCAAGCATGAGCTGGCGTTGGAATCGAGCGCCAGCCTTGAGGTGTTGCTGGCGAGCAATCGCTTGCTGATCGACGCCGCGATGCCGGCCATCGATTACCTGGCCGAGCGCCAGGGCAAGGAAGGGCTGATCATCCTCGCCAACTCCGACGCGACCATACTCTCGGTCGAAGGCCGCGCCGACCGGCTCAAGGGCAGTGGCCTGCAAGACATCACCCTGGGCGCCTGCTGGAGCGAAGCTGCACGCGGCACCAATGCCCTTGGCACGGCGCTGGTGGAAGCGCGGCCGACGCTGATCGACTGTGGCGAACATTACCTCGATCGTCTCAGTGATTTTTCCTGCTCCTCGGTGCCGATTCACTGCCCTCAGGGCGAGATCCTTGGCGTGCTCGACCTGACCCGCGAAGGCCCGTTAGGACGGGTGCATGACAGCACCGCGTTGCTGACGATGGCGGTCAGTCAGATTGAAAGCCGGGTGTTCAACGCAAGTTATCCCGAACAGATTGTGCTCGCCTTCCACAGTCGTCGACAGTACCTCGAATCGCCTTGGCAAGGGCTATTGGCGGTAAGCCTCGGCGGGCAGATTCTGGCCGTCAGCGCTCAGGCCTGTCAGTTGCTCAATGCCGAACGCTCAGCCCTGGTTGGCCGGCCGTGTGAAGACTTTCTCGGGGTCGATGGCCTGCAACTGCTGGCACGCCTGCAACAAGGCGGGATCGGCAGTCTGCAAACCGCCAAAGGCGAATTCTTTTACAAAACCCTGCGTGCACCGCAGCGCTCGATCAACGTCAGCAGCACCCCGCGCAGCGTTGCAAAGAGCACCAAACCCCAACCCGATCTCGAGTCCCTGGCCGGTAGCAATGTGCGTTATGCGCGTGCGTTGCGCATGGCCCGGCAAGGCCTGGCCAATGATTTGCCGGTATTACTGCTGGGAGAAACCGGCACCGGCAAGGAAGTCATCGCCCGGGCGCTGCACATGGCTGGCAGCCGTTGCGACAAACCCTTCGTCGCGGTCAATTGTGCGGCAATCCCCGAGGGCCTGATCGAGTCGGAACTGTTCGGCTACCGCGAAGGGGCGTTCACCGGCTCACGGCGGGGCGGGATGATCGGCCGACTGCAACAGGCCCATGGCGGCACGCTGTTCCTCGATGAAATAGGCGACATGCCGCTGGCGTTGCAAGCGCGCCTCTTGCGGGTGTTGCAGGACCGCAAGGTCGCACCGCTGGGGGCGGGCGAAGAGCAAGACATCGACGTCGCACTGATCTGTGCCACTCACCGCGACCTCAAACGTCTGGTGGAGGACCAGCACTTTCGCGAAGATCTGTTCTATCGTGTCAACGGCATCAGCGTGATGCTGCCGGCCTTGCGTGAGCGCGAAGACTTCAGTGAATTGGTGAACCGCTTGCTCGGCAAACTGGATGCACCAACGGTCAAACTGAAAGAGGAGCTGAGCAGCTTGCTCGCCGGTTACCACTGGCCGGGCAACATTCGCCAACTGGAGATGGTGCTGCGTACCGCACTGGCCATGCGCGAACCGGGTGAAAGCGTGCTGAGCCTGGATCATCTGCCCGACAGCATGCTCGACGAGTTGAATGCCAGCGAGCGCTTGCCCACCGGCAGCATTCGCGAGAATGAACTGGAGCTGATCCGCCAGTCCCTCGACAGTCATCATGGCAACGTTTCGGCCACCGCCGATGCATTGGGCATCAGCCGCGCGACGCTGTACCGCAAGCTCAAACAGTTGCGCAACTGATGCGCCGCTTGATCGTCAGGCTGGTCGACAGCCACAACCCTCAAGCGCTGGACGCCGCCTTGCAGTGGTTGTACGGCTTCGTGCGCCCGCATCGGCTGGCGATTGCCGGGCTGCTCGGGTTGTCGGTGTGCGCCTCGTTGCTGGTGCTGGTGCAGCCCTGGCTGACCAAGTTGCTGATTGACGATGGACTGCTGGCGCACAATTTTCCCATGCTGGTACTGATCGCCGGGTTGATGATTGTCGCCGGGCTGCTCGGCACTGCATTGTCGGGGATCAATCGCTACCTGCACACGCGGTTGTCGGGGCGCATTCTGTTTGCCCTGCGCGATGATCTGTATCGACACTTGCAGACCTTGTCGCCAGGCTTCTACGGGCAACGGCGGATCGGCGACCTGATGTCGCGCCTCGATGGTGATGTCGCAGAGATCCAGCGCTTTGCCGTCGACTCGCTGTTCTCGGCGGTTTCCAGCATTATTGGTCTGGTCTGCGCGCTGGCGATGTTGCTGACCCTGTCGTGGAAACTCTCGCTGTTGGCGTTGGTATTGATCCCGCTGGACGTGCTCTGGCTGCGCTGGATGCGGCGCAAGGTCGAGCGTGATGTGCGGCAGTTACGCGAGCGTTCGGCGGATATGTCCTCGTTCATGGTCGAAACCCTGCCGGTGATGAAATTCATCCAGTCCGCCGGCCAGCAACAACGCGAAGCACGGCGCCTCGAAACTTTGGGGCAGGGCTACATGAGCCAGCTGCTGCGCTTGCAAGTCACCGAGTTTTTTACCCAGGCAGTGCCTGGCACACTGACCTCGTTGTCGCGGGCCTGTGCATTTTTGATCGGCGGTTACTGGGTGGTGCAGGGTACCTGGCAGCTCGGCGCGCTGATCGCGTTTTCGACGTATTTGGGGATGGCGGTCGGGCCGGTGCAGAGTCTGCTCGGGTTGTACGTGGCGATTCAACGGATGACCGTCAGCCTTGGCCGGGTCATGGAGCTGCGCGGTGAACAGCCGAGCGTCGTCACGTCGCAAGCGCCGCTGCCAATGCCGAGCTCTGGCGAACTGTGTTTTGAGGCGGTGCACTTCAGCCACCCTGGGCGCCCGACGACCTTGCGCGGGATCGATGCGCGTATTCCTTACGGTTTGAAAGTCGCCTTGAGCGGCGGCTCCGGGGTGGGTAAATCGACGCTGATTGACCTGCTGCAACGGCACCACGACCCGCAGTCTGGCCGGGTGCTGCTGGACGGAATCGACCTGCGCGAGCTTGCGCTGTTCGAGTTGCGTCGGCGGATCGCCGTAGTCAGTCAGGACATCGTGCTGTTTCGCGGTAGCCTGGCGGATAACCTTGCCTACGCGGTGCCGGACGCCAGCCGCGAGGCGGTGGCCGAAGTGGCGCGACTGGCGCAGCTCGACAGCCTGATCGCGTCCCTGCCCGAAGGCCTCGACAGCCCGTTGGGCGAGCGCGGTCAGCAGTTATCCGGCGGGCAGAAACAGCGGATCGCCATCGCCCGTGCACTGTTGCAGGATCCACTGATTCTGGTGCTCGATGAAGCCACCTCGGCGGTCGATGAGGCCACTGAACGGGAAGTCATCGAGGCCATCGACCGATTGTTTGCCGGACGTACACGAATCCTGATCAGCCATCGCCCCTCAACCCTGGCTGATGCTGATTTACGCTTTGAATTGTTCGATGGCGTGCTGACGCAGGTAAGGGTGCTGGATGAAGCCTGAGCTACGGATTGGCGTGGTCGACAGTGGGCATTCCGTAGCCCAGCGCGGACAGGTGAGCGCCGGGCGACGGTTTTATCTGGTCGAGGACGGACTTGCCGAAGACGAGCTGCGTGACGATCCGATTGGCCACGGCAGCGCGGTGGTCGAAGCGATCAGCCAGCGTGCGGTATCGGCACGCTTTTGCGTGGCGCAGGTGTTCGACCGGCGTGGGGTGACCAGTGCCTTGCAAATCGCCACGGCGATCGATTGGCTGGTGGCGCAGGACGTGCGGGTGATCAACCTCAGCCTGGGCTTGCGCCAGGACCGCAGCCTGCTGCGTGAAGCCTGTTCGGCGGCAGTCGCCCGTGGTGTTCTGCTGTGCGCGTCGAGCCCGGCGCAAGGCGAGGGTGTGTACCCCGCGAGTTACCCGCAGGTGTTGCGAGTGACCGGTGATGCACGTTGTGGCGAACACGAGTGGTCGTGGCTCAACAGTCAGCAGGCCGACTTTGCCGCCTGCGTTCGGGGCACCTACCCTGGGCAATCCGGCGCCAGTCTCGGCTGCGCGGCGTTGACTGGGCATATCGCCAATTACCTTGCCGGGCATCTCGACTCAAGCAATGCGCAAGTCCTCGAATGGTTGCGGGATAACGCTCGTTATCGTGGCCCCGAGCAGCGAGTCTGGAAATGAGCGCCATCCTGATTCTCGGTGCCGGGCCTGCGGGCGCGGCGGTGGCGTTGGGCCTGCGCCGGCTGGGTTATGCGGTGACGCTGATCAGTGACTGGCGGCGCTTCGCGGCGCTCGAAGGTGTTTCACAGCGGGTGCTCGAAGCGCTACGAAGTACCGGTTTGCATCAGGCTCTGGCGGAGGCCGCCTTGCCGTCTCAGCGGCAGGTGTCGTGGAACGGTCGGCAGCATGCGCAAAACATCGAGTTTCTGCTGGATCGGCCGAGCTTCGATCGAGGCTTGCGCGAGGACTTGCGCCTGGCCGGTGTCGAGCTGATCGAAGGCCGGGTGCTGGCGGTTCATTCCCAGGCGTCGGGTCATCGGGTTGAGGTCGAAGGACGCGGCGAATTGTTCAGTGAGTTTCTGGTGGAGGCCCGTGGTCGGCAGGCGCCGGCGCTTGGCAAAGGGCAACGCGGACCGGAGACGGTCAGCTTGCTCAACCGTTGGCAGGGCGCGCCAAGCGTCACCGCCAGCGCGGTGGAGAGTCTACAGGACGGTTGGGCCTGGATGGCGCGGCGGGCCGATGGTCAATGTTATTGGCAGTTGACCGTGGACGTGACCAGCGCCGAGTTACCGGGCAAGGCGCAGTTGCTCGACTACTGTCGCCAGCGCCGTCAGGATTCGCCGTTGGCCGTTGAATTTTTTGGCGCGCAGCTTGAAGCCGATCTGCAACTGCACGCCCGCAGCAGCACGGCGATTCTCAATCCACAGGTGTGCGGCGATAACTGGATTCGGGTTGGCGACGCGGCCATGGCGGTCGATCCGCTGTCGGGCAACGGTATCTTTCAGTCATTGTCTTGCGCGTTGCAGGCACCGGTGGTCATCAACACGTTACTGCGTAAACCTGAGCGTGCGGCATTGGCTCAGCGTTTCCATCACCAGCGGGCCGAACAACTGTTTTTGCGGTTCGCACGTATTGGCCGGGACTTCTATGCCGATGAATTGCGCTGGTCGGAGCAACCGTTCTGGCGTGCGCGTCGGCACTGGCCGGACACGGCGCTTGCTCATGCGCCCGCAGACTTTGCGTCTCTGCGCATTGATCGCGCACCGGTGTTGCACGATGGCTTTGTCGATGAGGCCGAGGTGGTGATCACGGCGGACCAGCCGTTGGGGATCTGGCATGTGCAAGGGGTGGAGTTGGCGCCGCTGCTGCGTCGCCTGCAAACCCAGCCCGCCGAACAGGCGCTGCAAGGTTTGACGGTGGAGCAGGGGCGAGTGGTACGCGGGTGGTTGTTGGGGCAGGGGTTTAAACCCTGACAGTTGAGGTGAACGGTCTGGCGCCATCGCGAGCAGGCTCGCTCCCACATTGGATCTCCAGCGTTCACCAGATCCCTGAGGGAGCGAGCTTGCTCGCGATGGCAGTCTAGAGAGCGCCAGTGATTACAGCTTGATCAACACCGACTTCAACTCGGTGTAATGCTCGATTGCCGCATACCCCATCTCACGGCCCACGCCGGACATCTTGTAACCGCCAAACGGCAATGCCGGGTCGAGGGCGCTGTGGCAGTTGACCCAGACCGAGCCGGATTTGATCCGCGGAATCATCCGGTGCACCGCCGCCAGGTCGTTGGACCAGATACTCGCGCCCAGGCCATACGGACTGTCATTGGCCATGCGCAACGCATCGGCCTCGTCATCGAACGGAATCGCCACCAGCACCGGGCCGAAGATTTCTTCCTGAACCAGCGAGTGCTGCTGATCGACATCGACGATCACCGTCGGCTTGACGAAGAACCCAGGGCCGAATTGCTCACCGCCACAGGCGATGGTCGCACCACTTTCACGACCCATTTCGATGTAGTTGTACACCCGCGCTTGCTGGCGCGCCGAGATCAACGGGCCCATTTCAACGCTCGGGTCCAGGCCGTTACCCAGCTTCATGGCGTTGGCGATGCCGGCAATGTCGGCCACCACATTGTCAAAATGCTTGCGCTGTACATAGAGCCGCGAGCCTGCGCAGCAGACCTGACCCTGGTTGAAGAAGATCGCACTGGCCGCCCCGGCGGCGGCACTGCTGAGGTTGGCGTCGGCCATGACGATGGTCGGCGATTTACCGCCCAGCTCCAGGGTAACCCGGGTCATGGAGTCCATGGCGATCTTGCCGATCTGCTTGCCGACGGCGGTGGAGCCGGTGAAGGTCAGTTTGTCCACCAACGGGTTGTGGGTCAGCGCAGAACCGGCGGTGATGCCGGTACCGGTGACCACGTTGAACACCCCGCTCGGGTAGCCGGCTTCCAGCACCAGCTCGGCGAGCTTCAGCGCGGTCAGCGGCGTTTCATCCGCCGGTTTCAGCACCACGGTGCACCCGGTGGCCAGGGCCGGACCGAGTTTCCAGCAGGCCAGCAGCAACGGGAAGTTCCAGGCAACGATGGCGCCGACCACGCCCACCGCTTCACGGCGGATAAAACTGTGGAACTGATCGTCTGGCATCAACGGCAGCGAGACTTCGACGCTGGAACCTTCGATCTTGGTCGCCCAACCGGCCATGTAGCGCAGGAAGTCGATGGACAACTGCACGTCCATGACCTGTGCCACGGCCGCGCTTTTGCCGTTGTTCAGGCATTCCAGTTGCGCGAGCAACTCGGCGTCGCGCTCCATCAGGTCGGCGAGTTTCCACAACAGGTTTTGCCGCTCTCGAGGTCGGGTGCGGGTCCAGGCCGAATCGTCGAAGGCGTGACGTGCGGCGAGCACGGCGCGATCAACGTCGTCTGGAGTAGCCTTCGGTACAACGCACAGCACTTCGCCGGTCGCCGGGTTGTGCAAGGGCATGGTCTGGCCGTCGGCGGCCTCGACCCAGTCGGCGCCGATCAACATGCGCGGGGCGCGTTGGATGAACGCCGATGTGGCGGGAAGCAGGTAAGGAAGCGGCATGGTGAGACCTCGTCTTGTTCGTGTGGCGAGGTCTTTCGCAACGGTTGTGCCAGTTTGCCGAAGGGCTGTGTTTAGCGGGGTTCAGTGCCAAAAACAGCTGACTGAGCGCGCGGAGCTGTCGCAATCTGAGACGTGAGTGAGACAGCCAAAGCCGTTAACGGCTCAACATGCGATCAATCACCGCCCATAGCTGCGGATCGTTAAAGTCCTCGATCACCAGATGCGCACCCGCCGCCAGCAGCGTCTCGCGGCGTTGGCTGGTCACCAGGCCCACGGTGAAAATCCCGGCCTTCACCGCCGCCGTCAGGCCGGGGATCGAGTCTTCGAACGCCAGGGTCACCTCGGCGCTGGCCCGTAAACGCTCAAGGCCGGTGAGGTAGGGCAGGGGATCGGGCTTGGCACGGGGCAGTTCCTCGGCAACCACGATCTGTTCGAAACGCTCATGCAGGCCCAGCGCTTCAAGCATGTGATCGGCGTTGGCCCGTGGCGCATTGGTGACCACGGCAACGCCAATGTCCTGTTCCTTGGCGAAATCCAGCAAACGGACTAATCCGGCAATGGGCGTCAGTTGTGGAGACAGTTCACGAAAGCGCACTTCCTTGCGTTCGGCGAACGCTTCGCGCTCGACCACCGAGCGATCCGGGAACAGGTAGCGACACATGTTGGCGTTAGCCTGGCCGCTCACATGCGCTTCGAACTCGGCTTGGCTGAAGACCCGGCCATCCTCCTCCAGCAACAATTGTTGAAGCGCCAGCAGATGGAGCGCATCGGTGTCGGTCAGGGTGCCGTCGAGGTCGAAGAGCAAAGCAGTGAGCATGGCGCAGTTCCCGTAGCTGAAGCGGTTAAGCGGATAGGTAGCCATCGTATACACAGGGCGTCATCTATGCTCGTCTCAGAGTGCAACAGTTGTCGCGATATTAGACGCCACTCACGTTTTTCAGCCCTGGTAAAAAATCTATTTTTCTCGCCAATCATTTGATTTTAAAGACTATTCATAAGCTGGCACGCTCCGTGTATTGCTCCTTCGCAGACGTTTCTCTTGCCTCCGCCAGTGACCGGTTCGCCGGCGGCAGAAACCATAAAAACAACAGATCACAACAATAAGAAAGCACCGTGCGAGGTTCGACGTTGATGAAGAGAAAACTCCGATCAGGCATGAGCGCCAGTCTGCTGGCGCTCGCCGCGTGTGCCGCCCTGCATGCTCCGCAAAGCATGGCCGCGCGTGACGCCCAAACCATCCTCAAGGAAACCTGCCAGGGCTGTCATACCCCCGAGGCCGACAATGCCTTGAGCCGTATCAGCCACCAGCGCAAAACCCCCGAAGGCTGGCTGATGAGCATCGCCCGGATGCAGACCATGCACGGTTTGCAGATCAGTGATGAGGACCGCCGCACACTGGTCAAATACCTCGCCGATACCCAAGGCCTGGCGCCGAGCGAAACCGATGGCGTGCGTTATGCGCTGGAGCGCCGGCTCAATACCGTCGAGCATTTCGACGACCTGACGAGCCAGATGTGCGGCCGCTGCCACTCCGGTGCGCGGATTGCCCTGCAACGGCGGCCGGCCCAGGAGTGGGAACGTCTGGTGAACTTCCACCTCGGCCAATGGCCGTCCCTGGAATACCAGGCATTGGCCCGCGATCGCGACTGGTTCGACATTGCTCGCAAAGACATGGTGCCGCTGTTGGCCAAGCGCTATCCGCTGGACAACCCGGCCTGGAAAGCCTGGCAAAAAACGGCGCCAAAATCCGAAGCGCTGGTGGGTAACTGGAGCTTCAGCGGCCACTTGCCAGGCAAGGGTGAGCTGGCCGGTGTAATGAGTGTCAGCGCCTCGGGCCTTGATCAGTTCAAGGTCACGGTCAAAGGCCAATACGCCGATGGCAGCCCGTTCAATGGCGACGGCAGCGCGATCCTCTACAGCGGTTACGAATGGCGCGGCAACGTGACCATCGACGGTGTGGTCATGCGTCAGGTGTTCGCCGCCAAGGGCACTGAACTGCAAGGTCGAATGTTCGACGCCGAGCACGATGAACGCGGCCTCGACTTTATCGCCGCCAAACAAGGTTCCAGCCGTTTGCTGGCGGTGCAGCCGGGGTATCTGAAGGCCGGCAGCGAAACCGAGGTGACCCTGATCGGCAGCGGTCTGCAAGGCACGCCGAACTTTGGCAATGGCGTGGAAGTGGTGCAAGTGCTGGAGCAAAGTCCAGAGCGCATCAAGGTCAAAATCAAAGCGGCCGCCGACGCCAGACCCGGCGCGCACGAGGTCACGATTGGCAACTTGAAAGGCGCGACGCTGGCGGTCTACAGCCAGATTGCCGAGGTCAAGGTAGTGCCGGAATTCTCGGTGGCGCGGATCGGTGAGGGCGGCGGTTCGACGCCAAAAGTCCAGGGCCGTTTTGATGCCGAAGCCTGGGGCAAAGGCGCCGATGGCAAACCGTATCGCATTGGTGTGTTCCCGGCGCAGTGGAAAGTTGAAGCCTTCGACGACCGCGCCAAGGAAGACCAGGACGTCAAGTTTGCCGGCACCATGCAGGCCGACAGCGGCATATTCACCCCGGGCGATGCCGGGCCGAACCCGCAACGCAAGATGTCCACCAACAACGCCGGAAATCTCAAGGTGATCGCCGCAGTGGATGACGCTGGCAAGGCGTTGACCGGCGAAGGCCACATGATCGTCACCGTGCAACGCTGGAACAATCCACCCATTCCCTGATTTGACTGCGCGTGAACGTGACAGACACTTTTCAGGAATGACCGCAGGCCTCGAAAACGGGGTTTGCACAGGAGGTTGTAATGGGCGCCATTTTGAATCTGGTCGAGCGCAATCTGCACGAAGTGCACGTCGATGCCGACCGCATGTTGTTTCACATTCCCAGCAGTTCGCTGTTCGCCAGCGATGAGCTGACCGGCACCATCATCGATACCTTGCGCGGTCCCGGCTGTTCGTCGGAGGACTTGATCCAGCGCTTGGCCGCACGCTTCAACGGCGAAGAAATCACCGAAACCCTGCGTGAACTGATCTCCCTGGAACTGGTCAGTGACGGCTCGCCGCTGACCCCGGACATCGGCACCAAACGGGTCGAACGCACGGCGATCAACACCGTGGTGCTCAACGTCAACACCGGCTGCAACCTGAGCTGCACCTATTGCTACAAGGAAGACCTCGACAAGCCGTCGGCCGGCAAGAAGATGGACGTCGACACCGCCGTTGCGTCGGTGGAAATGCTGTTGCGTGAATCGCCTGACGAAGAGCGCTTCACCGTGGTGTTCTTCGGTGGTGAGCCGCTGAGCAATCGCAAGCTGATCGAGTACATGGTCGACTACTGTGAGAAGCGTTTTCGCGAAGCCGGCAAGTTCGTCGAATTCGTCATGACCACCAACGCCACGCTGCTCACCGAGGACACGGTCGACTACCTGAATGCCCACCGTTTTGGCTTGTCGGTGAGCATCGACGGACCGAAAACCGTGCACGACCGCAACCGCATCACCGTGGGCGGGCAGGGCACCTACGACGTGGTTCGGCGCAAGGCCGAGATGCTGTTGTCGCGCTACAACAGCCGCCCGGTCGGTGCACGTGTGACCCTGACCACCGGCGTCACTGATGTCGAAACCATCTGGGATCACCTGTTCAACGAGTTGGGTTTTGCCGAAGTCGGTTTCGCCCCGGTGACCTCGGGCGACATCAGCACTTTCAACCTGTCCAGTGACGAGTTGATCGAAGTGTTCGCCAACATGAAAAAGCTCGGCCGACGTTATCTGGAAGCGGCGCTGGAGCACCGCAACATCGGTTTCTCCAACCTGCACCAGTTGATCACCGACATCCACGAAGGCCACAAAAAAGCCCTGCCGTGCGGTGCCGGACTGAAGATGCTGGCGGTGGATCACAAGGGCGAACTCAACCTCTGCCACCGTTTCACCGGCTCGTCATTGCCAACCTTCGGCAATGTGCACAGCGGCGTGAAACAGGTCGAGTTGAACGACTTCCTGTCCCAACGCCTGGACCGAACCAACACCGGTTGCGAAGACTGCCAGATCCGCAACCTGTGTTCCGGCGGCTGCTACCACGAGAGCTACGCCCGCTACGGCGACCCGACGCACCCGACCTATCACTACTGCGAACTGATGCGTGACTGGGTCGACTTCGGTATCGAGGTCTACACCCGGATCATGGCTCACAACCCTGCGTTCATCAGCAGTTACATCACTCCGCGCAAGGCTCACTGATATGAAACATCTCAAGGCAATCAATAACAAAGCCCAGAAGCTCGATCAGGCCGCGGCCGAAAACCGTATCGAAGAAGTGGTGGCGATGAGTTCTGTCGCCGGTTGCGCCTCGACCACCGACCCCGGCTGGGAAATCGACGCCTTTGGCGGTGTGTCGTCGCTGTGCCAGCCGATGGAAGCGGACCTCTATGGTTGTTCCGACCCTTGCTGGTGGCCAGCCCAAGTGCCGGACATGATGAGCACCTACCCGGACTGGAACAAGGACGCCCAAGCTTCCAACGAGAGCTGGCGCAACCTGGGCACAGTGTTCCCAAAAGACAAATGATCGGACAGAAGAAGGATTCCTGCATGCGCCTTATCAATGCCTGCGGCCTGGCCGCTTCCGCCCTCCTGAGTGTCTGTTCACTCAGTGTTCTGGCCGATGAAAACACTGTGCTTCAAAGTGGTCACGAGTACATGTTGACCACCAATTACCCGAACAACCTGAACGTCATCGACCTTAAAACCGACAGCCTGTACAAGACCTGCAAGCTGCCGGATGCCTTTGGTCCCGGCACCATTCAGTTGTCGCCGGACCGCAAGACCGCTTACGTGCTGAACAACCACTATGCGGACATCTACGGTGTCGAACTCGACAGCTGCAAGCAGGTGTTCCACGCCAGCATCACCCAGCAACCGGGGGAGAAAGCGCGTTCGATGTTCGCGTTCACCCTCAGCCACGACGGCAAGGAGTTGTACACCGTCGCCAACCCGACCTTGATGCTCAACGACCACTATGAAGTGCAACCCCCACGGCTGGATGTGTACGCCACCGATGCCGGTATGAGCGCCAAACCGGTTCGCAGCTTCCCGGCGCCGCGTCAACTGACCATCATGCAAAGCGGGGATGACGGCACGCTGTATGTGGCCGGTGCGGACATCTACAAGGTCAATGTGAAGACCGGCAAGTTCGACGTGCTGATCCCCAGCCGTCACTGGAAACGCCCCAACTACAGCGCACCTGACGTGCTCTACGTGTGGAACCAGCAAACGTACCGGCATGACTTTTCGCTGCTCTACACCACGGCGAAATTCAAGGATAAAAAACAGGACCCGGCCACTGCCGAAAACCTCTACGGCTTGTTCAGCATCGACCTGAAAACCGGCAAGACCGAAACCACCGATTTCGGCCCGTTGATCGAAATCTACTTCAGCGGCATGCGTTCGCCGAAAGACCCGAACCTGATGTTTGGCGTGCTCAATCGTCTGGCCAAGTACGACATCAAACAGAAGAAGCTGATTCAGGCGACGAACCTGGACCACTCCTACTACTGCATTTCCTTCAACAAGGACGGCAGCAAGATCTACCTGGCCGGGACCTTCAACGACGTGGCGATCTTTGATGCTGACAGCCTGAAGCAGATCGGCAGCATCAAAATGCCGGGCGGCGACATGGCGATCACCACGGCGCAGGTGTTTGTCCGGTAATCGCGGTGCCTGCACGGACGCTTTCGCGAGCAGGCTCGCTCCCACACTGGATTTCGGTCGTACACCAAATATGTGCTCACCGAAGATCTACTGTGGGAGCGAGCCTGCTCGCGAAGAGGCCCCTACAGACACTAGAGCATCAAACCCCGGGCACCGGGCAACTCAGGTCACCTTCCTGGCACTTGAGGTAAGTCTTGAAGGCCTCGACACGTTTTAAAGTCAGCTCTGCCTCGCAGTTGCTGTAGATCATCGGGTAAACGCTGCCACCAGCGACCCCGGACGCCGAGAACGTGCACTCGGCATCACGGAACGCCACCCAGGCCCGCTGTGCGCCGACCAGCCGTTGTTTGCTCTCGGCGTTATCCTTCAAGCGTTCATTTATCTGTTTGTAGAGCGCGTTGAGTTGGGTATCGGCGTTCTTGAAGTCCTTGGCGGCGCACTCGTTCATCGTGCGTTGATCCGCTGCGTTGGCGCAGTCGTCGGCCTGGGCGAGGGGCGTCAGCAGCAGCGGCACAACGGCCAGTAAAAAGCGTGGAAGCATGGAAAGCTCGCTTGGGTCGTCGATGAGTTGAATGGGGGGTGATTGAAGAACAGTCACTCAGGGTGTACAACCCGTGGCGGTTGCCACTCAGCACACTCGGCAATCCCTTCATAGGCCAGCCACGGCACATCGTGAGACGTCCAGATGTGCACCTGCGGCGTCATCCCCGGATCATTATCGAGCGTCGCCACCCGCACAATCACATGGGGCTGAGCCAAACGCTCGGCCACCAGGTGCGAGCCACATTGGGAGCAGAAGTGTCGTAGCTTGCCGGGTGAAGACTCGAAGGATGACAATTTTTCCAAACCTTTGACCCAACGAAAATGCTCACGCATGACCCCGGCCGTCGAAGCAAACGCCGCCGCATGCGCCTTGCGGCAGGTGTGGCAATGGCAGTGGCTGATCGGCATGTCGAGGCTGTCGAGTTCATAGGCGATGGCTTTGCACAGGCAACTGCCGTGGAGTGTGGGCATTGAGGACTCCTCTTGTCGGTGTGTTCAGCCATTAAGGCGGGTGATTGATGCCAATAACAATGCGTCGGCTGTCGCTTCTATCTCATCGCGCATATGCAGCTTCGCAAGCCAACTCTTGGGGATCTTCTGCACACCGTAAAAGGCTCCGGCCAACTGCCCGACAATGGCAGCGGTCGTGTCAGCATCATCGCCCAGGTTGGCGGCTTGCAGAATGGCGTCTTCAAAGCTGTCTGTGTGATGAAAGCACCAAAGTGCCGCCTCTAACGAGGCAACACAATAACCTGTGCCCACGATCTCGGATTTTGGTTTGGCGAGGTAGTTGCCACCGGCAATCGCGGTGACTTTCGGCTCTGAAATATGTGAGTGACTCAGGTGCTGTAAGTCCAATTTCGTTGCACCTTGCAACGCTTTGCAAATCAATCCGGCGAACAACTGACAGCATTCGATGGCTTCCGGCGCAGCGTGAGTGGTTCGAGAACTGCTGCTGGAAAACGTCCTGACCTGATCGATATCCGGGAAGTAAAAAAGCACCACGGGTGCCAACCGCATCAACGAACCGTTACCTGCGGTGAATGGATCAGTCGATCCGGCAAATGGATTACCGGTCTCCTGATAACGAGTCAGGGCTTCGTGTACGGTCATACCAATATCAAAGCAGTCTCCAGTTGAACTCAGGTAACCCCAATGCCACCAATTGAGATAACGACCCATCTGGTCGGAGGCATCAAAACCGTTTTTTGTGAGCAGGCTTTCGGCCAGGCACAGCGCCATAGATGTGTCATCGGTCCACTGGCCCGGTTTCAGATTGAAGGGGCCGCCACCTACCATATTGGTGAGCGTTGGGAACGACCCGCGCGGCTTGAACTCTACGCTAGTACCGACAGCGTCACCGCAGGCCAGCCCCAGCAGGCTGCCACGGTAACGGTCCGAAAGAGAGGGCAACATAAAGCATCCTTGTTTTGGGGCAGAACGCTGCCGACGTTAGCATTTCCAAGGGCAATGGCAGGAAGGTAAAGCTTCTCTCAATGTTTTACGCAACCAAAAAGTTGCTCATTCAGCCGTCCGGGCCTAGTGTTCATTAAAAGGAGGTGACCTATGCATTCATCAGATCGCATCGAAAGAAAGATCCTGCTCAAGGCTCCACGCTCTACGGTCTGGCGCGCTTTGGCCAATGCCGAATACTTCGGCAAGTGGTTTGGCGTCGCGCTCGATGGCAAACGCTTTGTCGCCGGTGAGCGAACCCAGGGGCAAATCACTTATCCGGGCTATGAACATCTGGTTTGGGATGTGCAGGTGACTCGGGTCGAGCCCGAACGGGTGTTTGCGTTCCGTTGGCATCCGTATGCGGTGGAGCCGGACATGGACTATTCGTCGGAGCCCACCACCCTGGTGCTGTTCGAGCTCGAAGACATGGACGGCGGCACTTTGCTGACGGTCGTGGAGTCCGGTTTCGATAACATTCCGGCAGAGCGCCGTCTCAAAGCCTTCCGCATGAACAGTCGGGGCTGGGATGACCAAATGACCAACATCGAGACATACCTTGCCGCCCCCTGACTCTTTGACACTGGATGTACCGTCGGCCGCCACCGCGCTGGGCCGCTCGGCGCTGACCTTCGCCGCCCTCGGTGACGAAACCCGGTTGCGGCTGATCGACGTGTTGTGCGGCGGCGGGGCGATGTCGATCGCGCAATTGACCGCCGGTACCGACATCAGCCGCCAGGCCGTGACCAAGCACCTACGGGTGCTGGCGGACGCGGGTCTGGTGCGTGACACCAAACTGGGGCGTGAGCGCCGATGGGTCTTTGAGCCGACGCAACTGGACGAAGCACGCCGCTCGCTGGAGGGCATCAGCCAGCAGTGGGACCACGCGTTGACGAATCTGAAATCCTTTGTCGAGCCATGACCTTTTCAGGCATGTTTGAACCCTGTCTGACGCACTGAGTCCCGCCGAAGGTCAGCTGCAGGTCGCGAAACTCGCGGCTCAGATGTTTCAAGCCTGACGGTTCTAAGGGTTTTCGGAAGTGTTGCAATAGCGAATGTCTTACACGAGATGGTAACGATGTCGTCTATTGCACATTGGATCCGAAGTCTAATCTACACCCATCAACTGAAGCGCAGGACGCGCTCAGGGTCATGGATGATCGACCATTGCAAGGATCGCAGCGACAGGATGTCGTCATGGTCTTGAAAAACCCGCTTCGGCGGGTTTTTTTATGGGCGCTGTAAAAGTCTGTTTCAGACTTGGCGAAGCGCGTTATCGAGCCGTGCCGCTGCACGCTCGGTGATCTGCGTGCGTTGATAGAGCGTAGCGGCCGCACGCCGTTGAGCTTCTTCAAGCACGGCTTTGGGCGCGGTGTGCGGGTCGCCCGAGGTGAAGGGTGGGGCGGGCGCGTATTCGAGTTGCAACTGCACCAGCTGCGCGGCTTCATCGCCATACAACTCGGCCGCCAGGGTCAGGGCGAAGTCGATACCGGCGGTGATCCCGCCACCCGTCAGGAGATTGCCGTCGCGCACCACCCGATCACGAACCGGAATGGCGCCCAAAGGTGCCAGTAATTCGTGGTAAGCCCAGTGGGTCGTTGCGCGTTTACCTTTGAGCAAACCCGCGGCGCCGAGCACCAATGCGCCGGTGCACACCGAGGTCACGTAGCGTGCCTTGGCGGCTTGGGCCTGAATGAAGGCCAGGGTCTGCGGGTCTTCCATCAACGGCCCGACGCCACTGCCTCCGGGGATGCAAATCACATCCAGGTCCGGGCAGTCATCGAATGTGGTGGTCGGCTTCAGGACCAGGCCGGTGCTTGCCGTCACAGGGATCAGGTCCTTCCAGATCAAATGCACCTTCACGTCCGGCAGCGAGGCCAGCACCTCGTAAGGTCCGGTCAGGTCCAGTTGCTGCACCTGTGGAAACAACAGAAAACCGATCTGCAACGTCATGACGCTCTCTCCTGAGTCGAGTGGCTCGCACCCGGCATGGGTGGACGGTTTGACTCTAAGCTCGTAGGATTTGGCGTACACGCCAATAAACCCTCGAATTACGCCAATCATGCCGAACTCACCGAAAACCATTCATGTCCTGGCCTTCGCCAAGGTGCAACTGCTCGATGTCACCGGGCCGTTGCAGGTGTTTGCCACGGCCAATGACATCGCCGCTCAGCGAGGGCTGCCGCCGCCCTATGCACCCACGGTGATCGCTGATGGTGGCGGGGCGGTGATGTCATCGGCCGGGTTGGCATTGCTGGCCGAACCGTTGCCAGACGGGCCTTCCGACACCTTGATCATCGCTGGCGGCTGGGGTGTTTACGCGGCGGCTGAAGACGCTGTGCTGGTTGACTGGGTGCGCCAACAAGCGGCCAGTTCACGGCGCGTGGCGTCGGTGTGCACGGGCGCCTTTCTGCTGGCCGCCAGCGGCTGGCTCGACGGTCGTCGCGTGGTCACCCACTGGACCCGCTGTGATCAGCTGGCGCAAAAGCACCCGAAACTGCGGGTCGAGCCCAACCCGATCTTCATCAACGATGGCCCGGTCTGGACCTCCGCCGGTGTCACGGCCGGCATCGACCTGGCATTGGCGCTGGTAGAATCGGATCTGGGGCGCGCAATGGCGCTGGACGTCGCCCGGCAACTGGTGGTGTTCCTCAAGCGTCCGGGCGGCCAGTTGCAGTTCAGCGTGACCCTGGACCTGCAACAGCACGGCAACCGTTTTGATGAGCTGCACGCCTGGATCGCCGAAAACCTCACCCTGGACCTCGGCATCCCGGCGCTAGCCTTGCAAGCCGGTATGAGCGAACGCAGCTTCATCCGGCACTATCGTGCCGACACCGGCCAGACTCCGGCGCGGGCCATCGAACTGATCCGTGTTGAAACCGCACAACGATTACTGAGTGAGACCGGAGTGCCGATCAAGCGGGTCGCCGTGCAATGCGGCTTCGGCAGCGAAGAAACCCTGCGCCGCAGTTTCCTGCGGGCCATGGGCGTGACACCGCAGGCGTATCGCGAGCGGTTTTCGCGCGAAAGCGTGGTTGAAGACGCTTGAGTCAGCTGACCTCCTGCTCCTGGGCTTCCATTTCTGCCGGCTGGTTGAAGTATTTCGAGCTGTCCGGGGTGAAGGTCACCACCATGTTGGTACTGGAGCAGGTCATCACCCGCTCCTGAGTCAAGTCGATGTCCAGGTCCTCACCGCGCAGGCCTTGCCATTGCGCGAGGTATTTGAGAGAGCCGAATTTATCGCGCTTCTTAAGGCTGCGGCTGACGCCACCTTTCCAGCCGAGTACCGGGAGTTCACCGGCCAGGCAGCGTTCTGCAATACCGGGGAATTTGGCGGCGCGTTCGCGACCGATCTCCCAGCATTTGATCAGGCCCTTGTCTTCGGCTTCCCAGAGTTGATCCCGGGTCAGGCCTGAGCGGGGAGGTGCTGTGATGCTGCATTGGATGCGATGGTTCATTCTGGTTCCTTGAATGCGGGTTTTTGTTGAACAGCTCCGCTGTACCCGTTGAAGGGGCGATGTTATGAGGCCGGTGGCTGGCTTGCAACCGCATATTTCAGCGTGCGGGATCGCCAGGATCGCAGCCTGCGGCAGCTCCTACGCAAATCCGTAGGAGCTGCCGAAGGCTGCGATCTTTTGGGGCTTTCATCATTAAACGCGTTTCGTCAGGTGGACCGGGTCATCGTTCATCGCTAGCAAGCTAGGCTCCTACAGAAGTGGCGTTGGCCGGGGAAATATCCGACGGGGATTTAAGGTTGCGGTTAGGAAGGGCGCGGGACTAGCCTTTGTTGGTCGCTGCCAATTCAGCGGCCGGGTTTGGTCACCTGTTCAATGTCAGGCGCATGAGCGCCAACCTAAGCATGTCGGCGCTTTTTTTTGCACTTGCCGTTATGCTTCGCGGTGGGCTGTGCGCGGGGCACTTTCGAGTGCGCCGGGTGCCTGACTTCCCGGTTGACCAACCTGCGTACCGCCCACCACCCATCGTTTGGTCACGATGCTGGTGAGCTTCATGAATGTCAGGAGTTTCAACCATGGTCAAAATCACCCCCAATCCCCCCGAAAACCCTAGCGTTTCCCCTTACGACTCCCTCGATTCCAGCAAGCTGCATGACGCCGCCGAGCGCGCGTTGGATTACCACTTACCGCCGTTCACCCCGCCACCGAAACTCGATACCCGGCCGGGTAAAATGTTTGTGGTCATCCCCGATGCCGATAACGAAACCCTGCTGGCCCACGCCAGCGAAACCCTGGCATCGGTGAATGTGTTGGCCAGCGATCTGGCCTTCGAACTGGAAGGTTCACGGCGTCATGTGGCGCTGGCGATTCAACAGATGGTGGTGTTGAGCGAGTTATTGGTGAACCGGGCGCTGGATAATTTCGATCCATACGACACGGACGCGTAGCGGACAACCTGTGGCGAGGGAGCTTGCCCAAAAGATCGCAGCCTTCGGCAGCTCCTACGCGGAGGAGTCGAATCCGTACGCAAATCCGTAGGAGCTGCCGCAGGCTGCGATCTTTTTTCTCTGCAACGGCGAACTGTGGCAAGTTGCACACCCCAGCAGAGGATGGAACCCGATGGCAAACCCCTACCGCGAATTATTCAACGCCCCAGGCAGTCGCGCCTTTGTGCTGGCGGGGATGGTCGCGCGCATGCCGATTTCGATGACCGGCATTGGTCTGATCACCATGCTCTCGCAATTGCAGGGCGGTTACGGCTTGGCCGGGTCGGTGGCGGCGATCTTTGCCCTGGCCACGGCGTTTTGTGCACCGCAGGTGTCGCGCATGGTCGACCGTTTTGGTCAGGGCCGGGTGCTGCCGGTTTCTGCCGTGGTCGGCGGCGGGGCGCTGTTGCTGCTGTTGCTCTGTACACGATTACAAGCGCCGAACTGGACGCTGTTTGTGTTCGCCGCACTCGCCGGTTGCATGCCGAGCATGTCGGCGATGGTGCGGGCGCGCTGGACCGAGGTGTATCGCGGTCAGCCGCAGTTGCACACCGCGTATGCCCTGGAGTCGGTGCTGGACGAGGTGTGTTTTATCGTCGGCCCGCCGCTGTCGGTGGGGCTGTGTGTGGTGGCGTTTCCCGAAGCCGGGCCGTTGGCGGCGTTGCTGATGTTGGCGGTCGGGGTGACCGCGTTTGTGTTGCAGCGCAGCACCGAGCCGACGGTGCATCCCCATGACGAAGAGCAACCGGGTTCGGTCGTTGGTTCGGGGGATATACGGCTGTTGATGCTGTTAATGGGCGCCATGGGCACTATCGTCGGGGTGGTGGACGTGGTCAGCGTGGCCTTCGCCCAACAGCAAGGCCAACCGGCAGCGGCGAGCATCGTGCTCTCGGTGTATGCCATCGGTTCGTGCCTGGCTGGGATGGTGTTCGGGGCGTTGAAACTCAACGTGCCGTTGCCTCGGCTGTTTCTGTACGGCGGGGTGGCGACGGCGCTGACCACGCTGCCGTTGCTGTGGGCGGGGAATATTCTCGGGTTGTCGCTGGCGGTGTTTGTCGCCGGGCTGTTTTTTGCGCCGACGCTGATTGTCGCGATGGCGCTGGTAGAGCGCATCGTGCCGCCGGCCAAACTCACAGAGGGCCTGACCTGGCTGATCACCGGGCTGAGTATCGGCGTGGCCATCGGCGCGGCCGGTTCCGGCTGGTTGGTGGATGCCTTCGGTACGCGCAGCGGTTTCTGGTTGTCGATTGTGGCGGGGGCCGTGGTGCTGGGGTCGGCAGTTCAGAGTTATCGCCGGCTCAAGTGAGTGGCACGACCCGGCGATGAGCTGTGGCGAGGAGGCTTCGGCCTTAGAGCTCCAGGCCTTCTTGTATCACGCCGAGAAAGTTGTCCTCATTGAGTTCTACCGGATCCGGTCTTGGTTGTCCGGAACGGGGAATGGTCTGGATCTGCCACTGCGCTTCGCCGTGATCGGTCTCGGTCCGGAGCAAATACAGTTCTTTGCCGTTTGAGAGGATATCGACACGGCCCGTGCCGCCAATGATGAAGCGGGCAATGGGGTCGAGGGTGATGCTTGTGTGGTTGCCCTCGATCAGCAGTTTGTCGATGGCGTAGTTGAAGGTCTCGCCGGAGGGCAGGCTTTCGAACACTCGCGTGGGGACTCGGCGAATGTTCAAGCCGGCTTTAGTCAGTGGCTCCAGCCATGCCTCAAGCCGGTGGTACATGTCATAGACCTGTGTAGGCCAATGTTCTATCGCCATGTCTGCGCAGGCTTCAGCGTCAGCACGGGTTTGCTGTTTTTGCTTCAGTTTCGCGGCGAGCTCATCTGCCTTACTCATTCCGATTTCCTATCGTGCTGTGAGTGTGATCGTAGCGACTTCAAGGTACTTCACCTGGGCGGGTGATGGCCAGTTAGAATCCGCTGCAATGACAGGTTCACTACGCCGAGAAAGATCAACTGATCTGTTCCAAAGGAGAGGGTTAATGAAAAAACTGTATGCACTGGTCGCGCTCTTTGCGCTGACGCTTGGCAGCGTGGGCATGAGCGACGCTCGACAGTCCCGTCACGATAAGCAGCAGACCGAGTCGGTGGCGGGGGTGTTTGACTACTACCTGCTGACGCTGTCCTGGTCGCCGACGTTTTGCCTGACCCACCAGAACAATGCGCAATGCTCGGGCAAAGGCTACGGCTTTGTGCTCCACGGCCTCTGGCCGCAGTACGCCAAAGGCGGCTGGCCGGAGTCTTGTCCGCCGATGGTGCCGTTGTCGCCAGCGGAGCAGAAACAAGGGCTGACGCTGTTTGCAACGCCCAAGCTGCTTGCGCATGAATGGTCGAAGCACGGTACGTGCAGCGGTCTCGGTGCCTCGGGTTATCTGGAGGTGGCGGACAAAGCCGTTGGTGCGGTGAAGATCCCGGACAAGCTGAAACCCTTAAACACCGAGATCTACTTCCCGGCGCAGGAAATTGCGCAGATGTTCCGTCAGAGCAATCCCGGGATACCGGAAGATGGCATCGCAATTGTCTGCAAGGGGCCGGAGTTGTCTGAAGTGCGGGTGTGCCTGGGTAAGGACTTGTCGTTCGGTTCCTGCGGTAAAGGCGTCAAGAATCAGTGCCGGGCGGGGGATATTCGGGTTCCGCCATTGCGTTGATGGAGGACGTTGCGGATTTATTAGCATAAAAAATGGGCGACTTCGGTCGCCCATTTTTGCGTGTTCATAGCGTTTAGCGTGTTGCTTGTCGGTTCGTCATGCCGGCTCATTCAGGGCCTGCACGGGCAAACCCAGTACCGTCAGGTCTTTGCGCAGTTGCTCTGCACTGGTGAACAGCAACGCGTTGAAGCCTTCCCGACGTGCACCTTCGACGTTCGGTAGGTGATCGTCGATAAACACCGCATGGTTGCCCTCGAACCGGTAGCGCGATTTCAGCAGTTGGAAGATTGCCGGGGCGGGTTTGATGATGCCTTCGGCACCGGAGACGAGGATGCCCTCGAACGTGTGCAAGAAGGGAAAGCGCTGAAGGGCAATCGGGAAAGTTTCGGCGGACCAGTTGGTCAGGGCCAGCAAGCGGACACCTTTGGCGTGCAGTTCCTCGAGGATCAGCACGGTTTCTTCCAGCACGCCGCCGAGTGTCTCTTCCCAGCGCTCGCGGTACGCACGAATCAGCGCCTCTTGTGACGGGTGCCGTGCGATGGCTTCGTCGATCCCTTCCTGCCAGGAGCGGCCCGCGTCCTGGCGTTCGTTCCACTCGGGAGGGCACACCTCGGTAAGAAAGGTCTCCATGGCCTGTACGTCATCGCCGAAGATCTTGCGGTAGAGATTTCTTGGGTTCCAGCGAATCAGGACGTTGCCGAGGTCGAACACAACGGTGTCGATGGTTGTCGGGTGGTTCAGAGTGCTCATGCTTTTCCTCCTTGGATTGGCGGGTGTGGGCGGTTTTAGGGTAACCCTGTTTTTACCGCATCCCAAACCGAATAACACCCTCCGTAAACAAACTGATCATCCACCTGAACGGTCCATACAGCAGCGCGCTGCCGCCTTCGATTCGACCGGTATCGCGGTGGTTTTCCTCATCTTCCAGGATCGACTGGATCGTTTCATAGGCCGCCGAATCGTTCCGGCTTTCAAGGTAGTAGAGCTGATTTTTCAGATGGCTCACCACGACCGATTCCACGGCCAAGGTGCAGGCCATGACGCCGCTTTTCCCCAGTAACGCCGAGATGAAACCCATGAACCAGCCCCCGGCGCCGCAGAGCCAGTAGCTCTTGCACTTGATGCCGTTGCGGCGCTGGATCTCCTCCCAGAATCGGTTCATGTGACGTTTTTCGTCTTCCATGAAGCTTTCCAGAAGAGGCACGTAGTCCCTGCGCAGCAGCCGGGAGACAAAAATCTGCGATCGGTAAATGTTGATAGCGCCGAATTCCCCGGCGTGGTTCACCTTGAGAATCTTTTTGGCGGTGTCCAGCGATGTGGCGCTGTCTTTGTAGTTCATTGGACGTGGACGTTCACAAGGCTGTATCGGTGGGGGCATTGATGTTTGAAATGAGCATCAACGATGCGCGTTGAACAATACAGGAGAAAGGTGTGCGAATTTATCACTCGCGTCACTATTTGCCCCCCATCACCCCGTAAGCTAAGCTCCCCGGCACTAAGGGAATTGGGCTTTTGCTCATGCCTTACCCTTCAAGGATGACGCGTTTGCCTACCCCCATTCACGACCCTCACTACGCCCCCGGCGGCCCTCTGAAACGCTTGCCTCTGCGCAAAGCGGCGGTGATGTTTGTTGCCGCGGTTTGCCTGTGTTTGTGTGGCTTGCTTTACCTGCAACTGGAACAGTCCCGGCGCCACGATTTGTCGTTGGCTGAAGTGGCGTCGGCGAACTTGACGCGGGCGATGGCGCAGCAGGCGCAGGACACGTTTTTGAGCGCGGATCTGGTGATGAGCAGCCTGGTCGACTGGATTCAGGCAGAGGGTTTTGGCGTCTTGCAGAACCCACGGTTACAGCGGACCTTTGCGCGCAGGGTGCAGGTGCTTGAGCCGCTGCACGGGCTGTTTCTGTTCGATAAAAACGGCCAGTGGGTGGTGACGTCGTTTACCGATTTGCCGCGTGGTGAGGGTGTGGCTGATCGCGAGTATTTCACGTTCCATCAGCACAATCCTTCGTTGCTCGCGCACATCGGGCCGGCGATACGTAGCCGGCAGAACGGCGAGTGGATCATTCCGATTTCACGGCGGGTGAACGACCAGAACGGCGAGTTCCAGGGCGTGCTGATGGCCGGGATCAAGCTGGCATACTTCGATCGGTTCTTCAAAAGCTTCAGCCTCGATGACAACGGCGTGATGTCTCTGCTGTTGTCGGACGGGACGCTGCTGGCCCGACGGCCGTTTGAGGAGGCGCGAATAGGCGAGTCGGTGGCGCATGGGGAAATCTTCCAGCAGTACCTGCCCCATGCCACCTCCGGCAATGTGATGATCCGTTCGGTGCTGGACGGTGTGGTTCGGCTGTATGGCTATCGTCAGCTGGACGCCTACCCGCTGGTGGTTGCGGCGGCGACCCCCGAAGAGGTGATTCTTCGGGGCTGGTACGCCAACGCCTATCAATCCAGTGTCATCGTCGCCCTGGTGGTGCTCGGCGTTGGTTTGTTCGGCTGGGTGTTTGTGCTGCAGGTCCGCAATGGTGAACGCATCGAGACGGACTTGCGTACCGTGCAAGAGCGCCTGGAAGTGATCGCGACTCACGACAGCCTGACCGGGTTGGCCAATCGTCGACTGTTCGAACGGGCGCTGGACATCGAGTTCGCACGCGGTGCCCGTCAACAGAGTTCGTTGAGCCTGATCATGCTCGATATCGATTTCTTCAAACGTTACAACGACACCTACGGTCACGTGGCGGGGGATCAGCGTCTGGCAGAAGTGGCGCGAGCGGTAAAACGCTGTTGTCAGCGCAAATCCGATCTGGCGGTGCGTTACGGCGGTGAAGAGTTCGCGGTGTTGTTGCCCGATACCGACATTCATGGGGCCTTTACGATTGCCGAACAGATCCGCCATAGCATCAAGGACAAGCACATCATCCATTCCGGCGCGCCGTCGGGATACCTGACGGTGAGCCTGGGCTGTTATGCATTTGTACCCAAAGACGGGGACAGCATCGAAGTGTTCATTGAGCGGGCAGATGCGGCGCTGTATCAGGCAAAGAACTTTGGTCGAAACCGCACGGCGGTGTTGTCAATGGAAGGAAGTCCCGAGGCGGTTGTGCCGTCAGAAGTTTGCTAAGGGGGCAGGGCGCGGTTACAGATCGAGTCCGCCTGTCGTTTTGATTTTTTACGAGGTACCGCATGAAATATTCACCTTCGCGACGTTCATTGTTGAAGGCGGGTCTGACACTGCCGTTGATCACACTGGTGTGCCCGGCATGGGCAACCTCAACCTCTTCGGATAAACAACTGGCCGGGCTGTACAAGAAACTCGCCGAGTTGGAAAAAAGTGCAAAAGGTCGACTGGGCGTTGCATTGATCAACACGGCCACTGGTCACGACATTCAGTATCGGGGCGGCGAGCGTTTTCCGTTTTGCAGTACCTTCAAGTTGATGCTGGCCGCAGCGGTGCTGCACAAAAGCATGGCCGAACCTGGGTTGCTTGACAAACATATCGCCTATGGCGAAGCCGACTTGCTGTCTTACGCGCCTGTTGCCAAACAAAATCTGAAACAGGGCATGAGCGTCGCGCAGTTGTGTGCGGCCACTCTGCAATACAGCGATAACACCGCCGCCAACTTGTTGATCAAGGTGTTGGGTGGCGTGGCAGCGGTCAACCAGTTTGCCAAGACGTTGGGTGACCCGGCGTTCCGACTGGATCGCTGGGAGCCGGAGTTGAACACGGCCATTCCGGATGATCCCCGTGACACCACGACACCCGCCGCGATGGCCGCCAGTGTGCAGAAAGTGGTGGTGGGTGATGCATTGGCAGCGCCGCAGCGCGAACAGCTGGCGACCTGGCTCAAGGGCAATACCACCGGCGATGCAAGCATTCGGGGCGGCACGCCGGCAGGTTGGGTCGTGGGCGATAAGACCGGCAGTGGCGACTATGGCACCACGAACGATGTGGCGGTGCTTTGGCCACAGACGGGCGCACCTGTGGTGCTCGCGGTCTACTTCACTCAACATCAAAAAGACGCTGAAGCGCGTCGTGATGTGCTGGCTGCTGCCACCCGTTTGGTGATGGCGCATTTGTCCTGATCGATGCTGAGGGGGGCGCTAGCGTTGCAGTTGGCAACAGTAAACCAATGCCCGGGATTATTTTTGTGTCAGGGTCATTGGGGAAATCAATTTTGGTCGGGAAGGGGTTATGGCTTATACCTGTTTCCGGTCAAAAGCAGCGCGCTGTTCCTTCTTCTGAGTTGATCCAGTGCAGACGAGGGGTTACGCGAAATCTCATGCACAAGGAGTCCTTCATGACCCAGTCTGAACTGACGAATTTCGATCTCTATCTGAAACGCCTGGGTTACGACGCGCCGCCACCACCCACGCTCGACACCCTTCGTGACCTGCAGTCACGGCATACCGCGGTTTTCCCCTTTGAAAACCTCTCGACGATTCTGCGGGTCCCGGTGCCCATCGACCTGCCTTCGGTAGAACACAAAGTTCTGCACGAGGGCCGTGGTGGTTACTGCTACGAGCTCAACAACATGTTCCTGGTCTTGCTTCAGCAACTGGGGTTTGAAGCACGAGGGATCACTGGGCGGGTGGTGATGGGCGGCCCCGAGGACGCGTTGACCGCACGCACTCACCGCTTGAGCCTGGTGACCCTGGACGGGGTTCGTTATATCTCGGATGTCGGCTTCGGCGGCATGGTGCCCACGGCGCCGCTGCGCCTCGATACGGAAGAAGAGCAGCCGACCGGTCACGAGCCGTATCGCATTGTTCGCAAGGACAGCAGCTACGTGCTGCGTGCGAAAGTCGCGGGTGAGTGGCGGCCAATGTATGTATTTGATCTGCAGCTTCAGTCGGACATCGATTACCAGATCGGCAATTGGTACGTCTCGACCCATCCCGATTCGTTGTTCCGGGGGCAGTTGAAGGTGGCGCGCACAGGCCCGAGGATGCGCCGCACGCTCAACAACGGCAGCTACGCCATTCACCGGATGGGGCAGGAGAGTGAGCGCCGGCAGCTCGCGGACGCTGATGAAGTCATTGAGTTGCTGGAGCGCGAGTTCGACATTCGCGTGCCGCAGCATCCACAGTTGAAGCAGGTGTTGACACAATTGATCAGCTCGAAAGAAAGGCCCGACTGAGTGCTAGAACGTGCGTCAGGCATGGGTCAGTGTTCGAGCCGCTTTGTTTTTTGCCTTCGGGCTGTGTTCATCTTCCAGCATTCGATTGATTTCACTGGCCGCTGCACGCAACGTCTGCTCCAGTGATTTCATCTCGGAAACGGTAATTCCCTTCTTGAGGTGTTTGATGCCCGTGTCGATGGCAGAGGCAGGCGTTGGACTCTGACCTTTTGCGATCAGCAATGCTTGGCGCAAGGTGTTGTTGATCACGGTCTGATAACCGTATCCCGCACTTTCTGCGAGTTCGCGTGCCGCCTCTATCACGGCGTCGTCAAGCATGATGGTGATGCGGGTCTTGCCTTTGCTGGCGGCAACCGGCCCGCGTTTGGCAGTGCTGAAATCGTATTCTTCTTTCATGGTTCAAACCTCCAGGTAGTGGTGGCGCTCATTCTTGATGGCCAGGCGAGCGGAAATGATTCGAACGAAATTCGGATCACGGTAGGTATAGACAACCACCAGTACTCGACCCAAGGCATCCGTACCCATGACGATCCACCGATGCTCATCATGGTCGCTGTCCAGGAGCGTCAGGGCCTTGTCGTCGTAGAACACTGGTTCTGTGTCGGCAAGGCTGATGCCCTTGTGCTTCCTTTTGTTTGCAGCGTTTTTGACCTCGTCATACTGAATTTCAAACGTTTTCATTATGCATACGTTATATGTATATAGAAGGCAGCGAGTGAACCGTTGATCGCTGGAGAGACTTGAAGGTTAGTCGCGGACGAGAGGGGGCTGAGGGAAGAACTATTTCAAGGTTTTGATGTGGAACTGAAGTTTTTGGTTGGAAAACTGTATACAACTCTATAGACATTTGTCTTGAGTCTTGCATACAGTGTGCGCATAACAAAAAACCAGGGAACCCCCCCACGATGAAAACGCCCTCTGTTTCACACCAACGGCCTGAGGATGAAAACCTCGGGGTCGGCGCGAATATGGCTTACGGCCTGCAACACGTTCTGACCATGTATGGCGGTATCGTTGCGGTACCACTGATCATCGGCCAGGCGGCCGGGCTTTCTCCGGCAGACATCGGTCTGTTGATCGCCGCGTCACTGTTTGCGGGGGGCTTGGCGACATTACTGCAAACCCTCGGATTGCCGTTTTTTGGCTGTCAGTTGCCGCTGGTACAGGGCGTTTCGTTCTCGGGTGTCGCCACCATGGTGGCGATTGTCAGCAGCGGTGGTGAGGGCGGTTTTCAGTCGATTCTGGGAGCGGTGATCGCCGCTTCGTTGATCGGCTTGTTGATTACGCCGGTGTTCTCTCGAATTACCAAGTTCTTCCCCCCCTTAGTCACCGGTATCGTGATCACCACCATCGGCCTGACGCTGATGCCGGTGGCCGCGCGCTGGGCCATGGGTGGTAACAGCCACGCCGAGAGCTTTGGCAGTATGTCGAACATCGGTCTGGCGGGATTGACACTGGTGCTGGTACTGATGCTGAGCAAGATCGGCAGCGCAACGATCTCTCGCCTGTCGATCCTGTTGGCCATGGTGATCGGTACAGTGATCGCGGTATTCCTCGGTATGGCAGACTTTTCGACGGTCACTCAAGGGCCGATGTTTGGCTTCCCGACGCCGTTCCATTTCGGCATGCCGACCTTTCACTTCGCCGCGATCCTGTCGATGTGCATCGTGATCATGGTGACGCTGGTGGAAACTTCGGCGGATATCCTGGCGGTCGGTGAAATCATCGGCACCAAGGTTGACTCCAAGCGTCTGGGCAATGGTCTGCGGGCCGACATGTTGTCGAGCATGATCGCACCGATCTTCGGTTCCTTCACTCAAAGTGCCTTCGCGCAGAACGTCGGGCTGGTGGCGGTAACCGGGATCAAGAGCCGCTACGTGGTGGCCACGGGCGGGGTGTTCCTGGTGGTGCTCGGCTTGTTGCCGGTGATGGGGCGAATCATCGCTGCAGTACCGACTTCCGTCCTCGGCGGCGCTGGTATCGTGCTGTTTGGCACAGTGGCAGCGAGTGGTATTCGCACACTGTCCAAGGTCGATTACCGCAACAACGTGAACCTGATTATCGTCGCAACTTCCATCGGTTTCGGCATGATTCCCATCGCTGCCCCCAACTTCTACGATCACTTCCCAAGCTGGTTCGCCACCATTTTCCATTCCGGTATCAGCTCGTCGGCCATCATGGCGATCGTGCTCAACCTGACCTTCAACCATTTCACTGCCGGCAACTCGGACCAGCAGTCGGTATTTGCCGCCGGCACTGAGCGGACCCTGCGCTATCAGGATCTGGCGTCGTTGCGCGAAGGGGATTACTTCAGCGACGGCAAACTGCATGACTGTGACGGGAAGGAAGTCCCGGTGGTAGTGGATTCCTCCCACGGTCCGGCGGAGCATCATTCGGCGCAGTTGAAAAGCAGTGAGCATGTCTGACGACACTGCGCAGAGTGGTGCCTGACCGACGTTACGGTCACAGGCGATAAACAAAAGGGCAGAGGGGATCGAATCCCCTCTGCCCTTTTTGCATTGAGACACGAGGCATCTGCCACCTGAGCATGAAACCGGTGGAAATGGAGCGTCTGGCTGCCGCCGCACTACCGCCCTGGACGGGGCCGGATGGACGTTGAGATGACCACTGCAAATGCAGTCACGCATGTTGCCATCCGCTCGTGAAATCCTTGTCTATAGTCTCTTGAGCTTTCGGAGCGTTTGGTACAGAACGCTCTTTCGGTGCCGAGCCCTGTTACAGCCATTGACGGCTGGTGTGTTGAGAAAGCCCTTTGTTTGACGCAGGGCTGTCGCATTGACTTGCAATGGAGGCGTCACAATCATCATGGTTATACCCCACGTCAATGTACCCTTGTTGCGGCTTGTATGGATTGTCACGGTGCTTTCAATATTGGCAGGCTGCGGAAAGTCTCCCAGCCCGCCTCCGTATGGCGAGGTCGAGGTGACCGTTGTGACGGTCGCTCAGCAAGATACGCCGGTTGACTTCGAATTTACCGCTCAAAGCCAGAGTTCGCATGAAGTAGAGATTCGCGCGCGCGTTGACGGTTTTCTCAACAAGCGGGTCTATACCGAAGGTCAGCCGGTTCAGGCAGGGCAAGTTCTTTTTCTGATGGACCCCAAGCCATTCGAGGCCGCGCTTCAGACGGCCAACGGTGAACTGGCACAGCAGCAGGCCCGGTACACCGTGGCCAAAGCGAACCTCGCCCGCGTCGTTCCTCTCGCGGCTCAAAATGCATTGAGCAAAAAGGATCTGGATGATGCGATTGGCAGCGAGCAACAGGCCAAGGCAGCTGTCATCGCCGCCCAAGGCCAGGTGCAGACTGCGCAATTGAATCTCAGCTATACAACCATCAAGTCCCCGATCAGCGGCGTGTCGAGTTTCGCCAGGTTGCAGGATGGCAGCTACGTGGCGGCGACCTCGGCAGGGCCGCTAACCTATGTGTACCAACTTGATCCGATGTGGGTCAATTTCAGCGTTTCTGAAAATGAGCTGCTGGGGTATCACAACCAAATCATCAATGGGCAACTGCGATTCCCGGCGAACCAGGATTTTGAAGTCTCGCTGGAGCTTGCCGACGGCAGCTTGTTTCCTGCGCGCGGTCGCATCAACTTCAGCAACCCGGCGTTCAGTTCACAGACCGGCACCTTTCTTGTACGAGCGGTGTTTGACAACCCCAAGGGCAGTCTTCGTCCAGGGCAGTTCGTGCGGGCACGGGTCTCTGGGGCCGTGCGGCCCAAGGCCATTCTGGTGCCGCAGCGCTCGGTGCAGCAGGGGGCGAAAGGGCATTTTGTCTGGGTCGTCGACAACGAGTCCAAGGCGCATCCACGAATGGTCGAGGTCGGCGCCTGGCATGGCGATGACTGGTTCATTACGGCGGGTCTTCAGCAGGGTGAGCGCGTGGTCGTCGATGGTGCAATTCGAGTTGCCGCCAATGCGCAGGTGAAAATCATCACGGCCTCCGCTGAGGCAAAACCGACGGCGTCCGCTCAATGAGCATCTCTCATTTCTGTATAGACCGACCCATTTTCGCGGCTGTCATCTCGATCGTCATCACCCTCGGCGGCGCGGTGGCGATGTTCAATTTGCCCATCTCGCAATACCCCGACATTACGCCGCCGCAGATCACCATTTCTACCAACTATCCAGGCGCCAGTGCGGATGTGGTGGCGGATAACGTGGCCGCACCAATCGAGCAGCAGGTGAATGGCGCCGACAACATGATCTACATGAGCTCGTCGAGCTCATCGACAGGTAATTTGACGATCAATGCCTACTTCAAGATTGGCACCGACCCGCAACTGGCACAGGTGGACGTACAGAACAGGGTGAACCTGGCGCTGCCGCAGCTACCTGCCTCGGTGCAGTCACAAGGTATCCAGGTACAAAAGAAATCGTCGGCATTCATGATGGTCGTGGCGATTTACTCGCCCACCAACCGATACGAATCAAACTACATCGCCAATTACGCCAATATTTATGTGCTCGATGCGTTGAAACGCATACCGGGCGCCAATCAGTCGAGCATCTTCGGGGCTCCTGACGCTGCCATGCGCATCTGGTTGAGGCCGGATCGTATGGCACAACTGGGTATCACGGCAGCGGACGTCCAGAGGGCGATTGCCAATCAAAACCAGCAGTTTGCAGTTGGACGTATCGGTCAGTCTCCTACGGGTTCGCCGGTCGAGCAGTCATTTGCCGTGACGACCACAGGCAGGCTGAGCACGCCGACCGAGTTTGACTCAATCATCCTTCGCGCGGCGAACGGCGATGCGGCGACCGTACGGCTCAAGGACGTCGGACGGGCTGAGCTCGGACAAAAGGACTACTCGATTCGCAGTAAATTCCAAGGGTTGCCGGCGACGGTCATGGCCGTTTACCAGCAACCGGGTGCCAATGCCCTGGATGTATCGAAACAGGTGCGCGCAACGCTGGAAGAGATGAAAAAGTCCTTTCCGGAAGGCCTGGATTACAGCATCGCAATGGACACGACCGATTTCACCCGAGCGTCCATCTCCGACGTTATCAAGACATTTTTTGAAGCGCTTGTGCTGGTTGTCATCGTTGTTTACGTGTTCCTGCAGAGCCTGCGTGCCACGTTGATTCCGGTTCTTGCTGTACCGGTGTCGATCATCGGCACGTTCATGGGCATGCTTGCTTTGGGTTTCTCGATCAACATGCTGACGCTGTTCGGCATGGTGCTTGCCATTGGCATTGTGGTGGATGACGCGATCGTCGTGATCGAAAACGTCGAGCGCAATATGAATGTCCATAAGCTGAGCCCGAAAGAGGCCGCAAAGAGAGCGATGGACGAAGTCTCGGGGCCGGTCGTAGCCATTGTGCTTGTGCTGTGCGCGGTGTTTGTGCCGGTTGCGTTCCTCGGCGGTATCACCGGACAACTCTACAAGCAGTTCGCGATCACCATTGCGATTTCGGTGGTGCTCTCCGGGATTGTTGCGCTCACGCTTTCACCAGCGCTGGCAGCCTTGCTGTTAAAGCCAGGGCATGCTGAAAAGCGCGGTTTCTTCAAATGGTTCGATAGTGTTTTTGAGCGCGGGACCGCGGGTTATACGCGCATGGTCAAGCTTGTGATCAAACGCTTCGCAATGGCGTTGTTGTTGTTCGTCGCGATGATCGTACTGGCCGTGATTATGATGAGGTCGATCCCGACCTCGTTCCTGCCGCCGGAGGATCAAGGTTACCTGCTTGGCGCTGTCATCATGCCGGATGCGGCAAGCCTGGACCGCACCGGTGAAGTCAGCCAGCATGTCACCGATTTTTTCATGAAGCAGGATGCCGTCAGCAGCATCACGGTGGTCGACGGCTATAGCCTGCTCGATAGCCAGAACAAGAACAACGCGTCGACATTCTTTGTGGGGCTGAAAAGTTTCGACGAACGCTACACGGCCGCGAACGCCAGAGCGCAGAATGCCCGCGCCGTGATGCTTGAAACCTATCGGGAACTGTCCAGGGTGAAGGAAGGGGTCATTATTCCCGTAAACCCTCCATCGATTCCAGGACTCGGCACCACGGGAGGCACGGAAATCTGGATTCAGGGCAGTGGTGACGGGACCATTGCGCAACTGGCCGCTGTGGTGACGGACTTCGTTGCCAGGGCGAAACAACGGCCGGAGCTCTCGGGTGTCACCTCTACGTTCAATGCGTCGGCCCAGCAACTGCTGGTCACGGTGGACCGTGACAAGTCGCAAGCACTGGGTGTCCCGGTCGAGGATGTGTACAGCGCCATGCAGATGATGTTCGGCTCGATGTATGTCTCGCAGTTCAGCCAATCGAGTCGACTGTGGGAGGTCATTGTCCAGGCGGAGCCTTCGTATCGCCTCAACCCCGAGAGTTTGAATCAGATATTCGTGCGTAGCACGTCCGGCAGTATGGTTCCACTCAAGGCGATTGCATCCTACAAATTTGTCACGGGTCCTGATCTGGTCACGCGCTTCAACAACTTTCCTGCGGTCAAGGTCACAGCGAACGCAGCGCCAGGCTACAGCTCGGGCCAAGTCATCAGCGCCCTCGAAGAGGCGGCTCAACAGGTGATACCGCCCGGCTATGCCATTGGCTGGAGCGGTGAGGCCTATGAAGCACGGCAATCAGGAGGAACTTCAGGCCTGGTGTTCGTCTTCGGCATCGTCATGGTGTTCCTGATTCTGGCGGCGCAGTACGAGAAGTGGAGTTTGCCCGTCGGCGTGTTGATGGCCGTGCCTTTCGCGCTGTTTGGGGCATTGCTCGCCATTCTTCTGCGCGGTCTTGAGAACGATGTCTACTTCCAGATCGGCCTGACGATGCTGGTTGCGCTAGCGGCAAAGAATGCGATTTTGATCTTCGAGTTTGCGGTGTTGAACCGGGAACAGGGCTTGTCACCCTACGATGCAGCCGTCATGGCGGCGACCGAACGCCTTCGCCCCATCGTGATGACGTCATTGGCCTTTATCCTCGGTTGTGTGCCACTCGCCATTGCGGTGGGGGCATCGGCAAACAGCAGGCACTCCATTGGCACGGGCGTCATCGGCGGGATGCTCGGTGCGACGGTCATCGCGGTGTTCTTCATCCCCATGTTCTTCTATGTGCTTGAGTCAATGTCAGAGCGTAGGGCCGGAGCCAAAAAACAGCCCGACCCGCACGATGGTACGCCGGACGTTGAGCATTCGCCTTTGTCTGCTTCAGAGGCAAGTATCACGGCATCTCCACTGTCGACCAAACCAAGGGGTGAATGACGTGCGCACGCCTTGGTCTTTACTCTCACTGGTTCTTGCCCTTGGATTGAGCGGCTGTGTCCTGGGGCCCGACTATGCGCGACCCAAAATAGATTCACCGCAGTCGTTTCGCTTTGAGCAGAAGGATGCCTCAAGCCTGGCCAACAATGCCTGGTGGGAACAGTTTCATGACCCGGTGCTGAATAAATTGATCGCCGTGGCGCTCCAGGAAAACAAGGATGTGAGGATTGCCGCGGCACGTGTGGACCAGTTTCGTGGCCAGTTCGAAACCACTCGATCCCAGTTGTTTCCACAAGTGAGCGCAGGAGCCAGCGCAGAGCGACAACGTGCCTCGCAGGCGGGGCCGCAACCGCTGCCATCGGGTGTTGGTCCGACCTTCAACCAGTACCAGGCCAGTTTGTCGGTCGCCTGGGAACTCGATCTTTTTGGCCGGCTACGGCGGCAGACGGAGGCGGCCAATGCAAACCTGTTGGCGAGTGAAGCGGGGCGCCGTGGGACCATTCTGGCGCTGGTGGCATCCGTTGCGTCTTCATACATCAACTTGCGTGATCTCGACCGGCAGCTCGCAATCATCGATGCAACGGTTGCAAGCCGCGCTGATGCCGTAAAGGTCTTTACACAGCGTTTTTCAGGAGGCGCCGTGTCTCAGATGGAACTGGCACAAAGTCAGTCTGAGTACGAGGCCGCGCTGGCGACGAAACCGCAGATCCAGATTCAGATTGCGCTACAGGAAAGCGCGCTATCGGTGTTGCTCGGTCGCAATCCTGGTCCCATTCTACGCGGTCGTGAACTGGCTGAATTGTCCCCTCCGGTGGTGCCGGGAGGGCTGCCTTCCGACCTGCTTGAGCGTCGCCCTGATCTGGTAGCGGCCGAGCAGAATCTTGTTGCCGCGAACGCACTGATTGGTGCCGCACGCGCAGAATACTTCCCATCGATATCACTCACGGGACTGTTGGGTTCATTGAGTGGGGAGTCTTCGAAGCTGTTCACGGGGCCGGCGCGTGTCTGGTCATATGCGGCGAATTTAGGGGTGCCGATCTTTACCGCAGGAGGTATCGCTGGTCAGGTGAAACAAGCAGAAGCACAGCAGCAGCAAGCATTATTTGAGTACCAGAAAGCGATTCAGGTCGCGTTTCAGGAAGTCGACGACACGCTCATTACGCTGCAGAAGTCCCGCGAGCAACTCGTCACGCAGAACCGTCAGGTCGACGCATTAGGCACTTACGCGCGGCTTGCGCGTTTACGTTTTGATGGGGGGTATACAAGTTACATCGAAGTGCTTGATGCCGAGCGCAGTTTGTTTAGCGCGCAATTGAGTTACACCCAGACCCAGGGTGCCGTATTCGTGTCACTCGTCAATCTCTATAAGGCCATGGGGGGCGGGTGGGTCGTCGAAGCGGAGCGCATGACCTACAACGATTTGCAGCAAGGTGGGAGTAATAGTCTTCCATGATGAGCTACCAGGCTTCACCGCATGGAGCGAGCAGATTCGGAGCTTCGCGACCCTGACAGCAGAAACAAAAAAGGCCAGCTAAGCGCTGGCCTTTTTTGTTCATTTTCTGGCTCCACGACCTGGACTCGAACCAGGGACCCAGTGATTAACAGTCACTTGCTCTACCAACTGAGCTATCGCGGAATGCGACGTATGTTACTGATTAAGAAGGACAAGTCAAGCGTGGATTGCTCGAATGGCACATTTTTAGCTGAGCGGTGAAGATTCCTGGGTGAGAAGGGCGCTGTCAGCCATTGGCGGTTACCAGAATCGTGGCAGAGGTCTACCATGGCCCCCCGGAAGTGGTTTCACGCGCTACCGGCCCTCAGCCGAAAAGGTACGCGTCATGACTCACCCATCACTGTTCACTGCTTCCCTGCTGCGCGAGGTGTTCGTATGAGCATCGCGCAGATCAGCCTGCCCAAAGGTGTCGGGCCGCATGCGGAGAAACTCTTCGACGCGATTACTCAGGCGAGCACCGCGGATGAACTGAATCGCGCTGGCGGCAAGGCCGAAGGGTTTGTGCTGGGGCTGGAAAGCACCAAGGCGATTAAAAGCCAGGTTGCCGAATCGCTGTATGTGGCTTATGACGACGCCGCCAGTCAGCGCTCGGCTGAGCTGGTGGGCTGATCGACCTTAACCGCCGAAGGTAAAGGTGCCGAGCAAGAACTTGGCATACAGTGCCGTGGCGGCCAGTTGCACCAGCCACAGGGCCAGGCCGCCGAGAAACACGCCCAAGGCAACCTGCCAGACCAGCCCGCTGCTGCGTTTGGCCTGGTTGCGTGGTACGAAGTGGTCCAGCTCTTCATCGCGGTCAGCGCGTAAATCATCGTTTTTCATATCGGTTCTCTGAAGTATCGGAAATACGCAGTATGTGTGCAGTCTAGAGTGCTCGTTCGCAGTGTTGATTATTATCTGCTCGCCAACGAAAAGGGGAAGCCAATCGGCTTCCCCTTTTCTGTCGCGCGTGTGGCTTAGATCACCTGAACGATGGCCTTGGTCACTGCGTCGATGTTGTTCTGGTTCAGCGCGGCCACGCAGATGCGGCCGGTGTCCAGGGCGTAGATGCCGAACTCGTTGCGCAGACGGGTCACTTGCTCAACCGTCAGGCCGGAGTACGAGAACATGCCGCGTTGACGACCGACGAAGCTGAAGTCGCGCTCAGGCGCGTTTTTCGCCAGCAGATCGACCATCTGCGTGCGCATGCCGCGAATGCGCAGACGCATTTCGGCCAGTTCCTGTTCCCACTGGGCGCGCAGCTCAGGGCTGTTCAGCACGGCGGCAACGATGGCTGCGCCGTGGGTCGGCGGGTTGGAGTAGTTGGTGCGGATTACGCGTTTGACTTGCGACAGTACGCGAGCGCTTTCTTCTTTCGATTCGCTGACGATCGACAGCGCGCCAACACGTTCGCCGTACAGCGAGAACGATTTGGAGAACGAGCTGGATACAAAGAAGTCCAGGCCCGACTCGGCGAACAGGCGCACAGCGGCGGCGTCTTCGTCGATGCCGTCGCCAAAGCCCTGGTAGGCCATGTCGAGGAACGGTACGAGGTTTTTCGCCTTGACCACGTCCAGCACGTTGTTCCAGTCCGCCGGGCTGAGGTCGACACCCGTCGGGTTGTGGCAGCACGCGTGCAGCACAACGATCGAGCCGGCCGGCAGGGCGTTCAGGTCTTCCAGCAGGCCAGCGCGGTTCACGTCGTGAGTTGCGGCGTCGTAGTAGCGGTAGTTCTGCACCGGGAAACCGGCGGTTTCGAACAGTGCGCGGTGGTTTTCCCAGCTCGGGTCGCTGATCGCAACGACGGCGTTTGGCAGCAGTTGCTTGAGGAAGTCAGCGCCGATTTTCAGAGCGCCAGTACCGCCGACGGACTGAGTCGTGACAACCCGGCCAGCGGCGAGCAGTGGCGAGTCTTTACCGAACAGCAGCTTTTGCACGGCCTGGTCGTAGGCCGCAATGCCGTCGATCGGCAGGTAGCCACGGGAAGCATGTTGAGCAGCGCGAATTGTCTCGGCTTCGACAACGGCTCGCAGGAGTGGAATTCGCCCCTCCTCGTTGCAATAAACACCGACCCCCAGGTTGACCTTGTCGGTACGGGTATCGGCGTTGAATGCTTCGTTGAGGCCCAGGATTGGATCGCGTGGTGCCATTTCGACAGCGGAGAACAGGCTCATTATTGCGGCGGCTCTGAATGGAATGTGGAGGGACGTGTGGCGCTCCAGCCGAATGCACTAGAGCGGTGCACAAACGGGGAGCTAGTATAGAGGCCATCATCGGGCACGGCGACAGGCGTTTCGGCTTTTCGGGCAAGTTTTTCGGATTATTTTTCGGCTGTTAGTCTTATTGTCACGTCTATGGCTTAGGGGCATGTAGGACGTTTGCCTTGAAACTAGAGGTATTCGGCACCACATCAACGGTTATCATGATTTTTCCCAGCGACATTTGTCGTGAGCGGTCTTCACCGTTCTGGCGCGTCTGCCCGCGCCAGAGTGACCCCCTCCGAGGAAACTCCCTCCTTGGAAACCAAGAGGTACGTTATGTCTGAATTCCAGCTAGTCACCCGCTTCGAGCCCGCCGGCGATCAGCCGGAAGCCATCCGTTTGATGGTCGAGGGCATCGAGGCCGGGCTGGCGCACCAGACGTTGCTCGGTGTGACCGGTTCGGGCAAGACTTTCAGCATTGCCAACGTGATCGCCCAGGTGCAGCGGCCGACGCTGGTGCTGGCGCCGAACAAGACCCTGGCCGCGCAGTTGTACGGCGAGTTCAAGGCGTTCTTCCCGAACAACGCGGTGGAGTACTTCGTTTCTTACTACGACTACTACCAGCCCGAAGCCTATGTGCCGTCGTCCGACACCTTCATCGAGAAGGACGCCTCGATCAACGACCACATCGAGCAGATGCGCCTGTCGGCGACCAAAGCGCTGCTGGAGCGCAAGGATGCGATCATCGTCACCACCGTGTCGTGTATCTACGGCCTGGGCAGCCCGGAAACCTATCTGAAAATGGTGCTGCACGTGGATCGCGGCGACAAGCTCGATCAGCGCGCCTTGCTGCGCCGTTTGGCCGACCTGCAATACACTCGCAACGACATGGATTTTGCCCGCGCGACCTTCCGCGTGCGTGGCGATGTGATTGATATCCACCCGGCGGAATCCGACTTTGAAGCGATCCGTATTGAGCTCTTCGATGATGAAGTGGAGAAGATTTCTGCCTTCGATCCGTTGACCGGCGAAGTGATTCGCCAACTGCCGCGTTTCACCTTCTATCCGAAAAGCCACTATGTAACACCGCGAGAAACCCTGCTGGGGGCCATCGAAGGGATCAAGGTTGAGCTGCAGGAGCGCCTGGAATACCTGCGCTCCAACAATAAACTGGTGGAAGCCCAAAGGCTGGAGCAACGCACCCGTTTTGATCTGGAAATGATTCTGGAGCTGGGTTACTGCAACGGCATCGAAAACTACTCGCGCTACCTGTCGGGCCGTGAATCCGGTGAGCCGCCGCCCACCTTGTTTGACTATCTGCCAGCCGATGCCTTGTTGGTGATCGACGAATCCCACGTCAGCGTGCCGCAGGTCGGTGCGATGTATAAGGGCGACCGTTCGCGTAAAGAGACGCTGGTTGAATACGGCTTCCGTCTGCCGTCGGCGCTGGACAACCGGCCAATGCGCTTTGACGAATGGGAAAGCATCAGTCCGCAGACGATTTTCGTCTCGGCGACCCCCGGCAACTATGAGGCCGAGCACGCCGGTCGAGTGATCGAGCAACTGGTGCGGCCGACCGGCCTGGTCGATCCACAAATCGAAATCCGCCCGGCGCTGACCCAGGTCGACGACTTGCTCTCGGAAATCACCAAGCGTGTGGCGCTGGAAGAGCGGGTGTTGGTTACTACGCTGACCAAGCGCATGTCCGAGGACTTGACCGACTACCTGGCCGACCACGGTGTGCGCGTGCGCTATCTGCACTCGGATATTGATACTGTGGAGCGGGTCGAGATTATCCGCGACTTGCGTCTGGGTACCTTCGATGTGCTGGTGGGGATCAACCTGCTGCGTGAAGGTCTGGACATGCCGGAAGTGTCGCTGGTGGCGATTCTCGATGCGGACAAGGAAGGCTTCCTGCGTTCCGAGCGCTCGCTGATCCAGACCATCGGCCGCGCAGCGCGTAACCTCAACGGCCGGGCGATTCTGTATGCGGACCGGATCACCGGCTCCATGGAGCGGGCGATTGGCGAGACCGAGCGTCGTCGCGACAAACAAATCGCCTTCAACCTGGCCAACGGCATTACCCCCAAAGGGGTGTTCAAGGACGTTGCCGACATCATGGAAGGCGCCGTCGTGCCGGGCTCGCGCAGCAAGAAGCGCAAGGGCATGGCCAAGGCTGCCGAAGAGAGTGCCCGCTACGAAAACGAATTGCGTTCGCCGAGCGAAATCTCCAAGCGCATTCGTCAGCTGGAAGAGAAGATGTACCAACTCGCCCGCGACCTGGAGTTCGAAGCGGCCGCACAGACACGCGACGAAATTGCCAAGATGCGCGAGCGGTTGTTGACCGTCTGAGTTTTGCGGTGGCTGACAGGCCCCCATCGCGGTCTCAGTGTGCTTCCCCAGCCTTCAACCCGGCCGGCAACGCCTTGGTCAGAAAAATCGCCAGCATGCTCACTCCCAGCGCAATCCCGACAAAGTGAAACGCATCGTTGTAGGCCATGATCGAGGCCTGCTGATGGGCAATCTCGCTGAGCTTGCCCAGTGCGGCTGTTTCGCTGCCAAATCGATCAGTCATGCTGGCCATGCGTTCGGCCACCTGCGGGTTGCTCGGGACGATCGACTCACGCAAATAATCAAAGTAGGTCTTGGTCCGCGCATCCAGCAACGTGGCGAGCAGGGCGATGCCAATCGCGCCGCCGAGGTTACGCAGGATGTTGAACAGGCTCGAAGCGGAGCCTGCATCCTGCGGCAGGATGTACGCGGTGGCGATCAGCGAGATGGTCACCATGATCAGCGGCTGGCCCAGCGCCCTGATGAGCTGGATCTGGTTGAACTGTGGTCCGGCGAAATCCGGGTTGAGTGCGCCTGAAAGAAAACTCGCCAAGCCAAACAGGCCAAAACCGAGGGTGCACAGCCACTTTGGCGAAACGAACTTCATCAGTTTCGGTACCAGCGGAATCAGGAACAGCTGCGGCACGCCCATCCACATGATCACTTCGCCGATCTGCAAGGCGTTGTAGTTCTGGATCTGCGCCAGATACAGCGGTAACAGATAGATCGAGCCGTACAGCCCGACGCCCATGCCCAGGCTGGATATGCTCGACAAGCCAAAATTGCGGTTACGCAGGATGCCCAGGTTGATCAGCGGATTGGGCTTGGACACCTGCACGATCACAAAGGTGATCAGGCTCAGCAGCGCGATGCTGCCCAGCGTCACGATCAGGTTCGATTCCAGCCAGTCCTTGCGATGGCCTTCCTCAAGAAACACCTGCAAGCAACCGAGGCCAACCGCCAGTGTGAGAATGCCCATGTAGTCGGTGCTTTTCAGCAGCTCCCAGTGTGACTCTTTCTTCTCCAGGCCATAAAGCAGGCCGGCGATCATGATTATCCCGGGCGGCACGTTGATATAGAAAATGTACTTCCAGCCCCAGTTCTCCGTCAGCCAGCCGCCAATGGTCGGGCCGATGGACGGGGCGAAGGTCGCGGTCATGGCGAACATTGCCATGCCTTTGGCGCGATGGTGCTCGGGGAGTTTGATCAGTGTCAGGGTGAACGCCAGCGGGATCAGCGCGCCGCCGGTAAAGCCCTGCAAGGCGCGGAACACGATCATGCTCTCCAGGCTCCAGGCCATGGAGCAGAGCAGGGAGGCTGCGAGAAAACCCAGCGAAACCCACACTGCCAGGCGTCGTGCCGAGAGCAGCTGCACCAGCCACGCGGTGAGCGGGATCATGATGATTTCCGCCACCAGGTACGAGGTGGAAATCCACGAGCCTTCTTCCAGGGTGGCTGACAGCGCACCCTGAATGTCCTTGAGCGAGGAGTTGGTGATCTGGATGTCGAGCACCGCCATGAAGGCGCCGAGCATCGCGCTCATAACCGCAATCCAGTCCCGCCGGGTCGGCTCGCCGACCGGGCGGATCAGTTGATCACCGGCCATCGACAGGGTCTTTGATGTTTACTTTGACGGTGACCGACATGCCTGGACGGATCTTGCCGTGCAGCGGATTGTCAGCGGCAAAGGTCAGTTTCACCGGAATCCGTTGTACGACTTTGGTGAAGTTACCGGTGGCATTGTCGGGGGGCAGCAGGCTGAACTGTGCTCCCGAAGCCGCGAACAGGCTCTCGACCCGGGCTTCGATCGGCGTGTCGCTGTATGCGTCGAACGTCAGCTCGGCTTTTTGCCCAGGCTGCATGTGGCCAATCTGGGTTTCCTTGAAGTTGGCCTGAATCCAGATGTCCTGATCCGGGACGATCGACAGCAGGTAAGCGCCGGCCTGTACGTATTGGCCGTTGCGGGCAGCGCGCTGGCCGATCAGGCCGCTGATGGGGGCGTGGATTTCGCTGCGGGTCAGGTTTAGTCGGGCCTGGGCCAGATCGGTTTTGGCGTTGGCGATCTGCGCGTCAAGACGTTTGATCTCGGCCGCCAAGGCATTGACCTGCTGGTGCTGGGCCTGGGCGTCGGCCTGGGCCTTGGCCACTTGCGAGCGGGCGATGTGGTTGTCGGCGGAGAGGGTGGTCACTCGCTCTTCCGAGACGTAACCCGGTTTACGCAGGGTTTGCGCGCGGGACAGATCGATTTGCGAGCGGCCGAGGGTGGCCTGGCTGGCAGCGACCTGAGCTTCGCTGGCGGCAATCAGGCTGCCCTGCTGGGTCAGTTTGCTCTGGGCTTGCAGGCGCTCGGCTTCGCGAGTGGCGAGGGTCGCGTTAGCGCGGTCGACGGCGAGATGAAAGTCATCGCCTTCAAGTCGGATCAGCAACTGGCCTTTTTCGACGTGCTGGTTGTCCTGCACCAGCACTTCCTCAATGCGCGCACCCAACTGGCTGGAGACCCGGGTGATTTCACCCTGGACATAAGCGTTATCGGTGCTTTCATAAAACCGTCCCTTGAAGAACCATTGAGCAAAGAAGCTCCCGGCAATCAGCAGGACGATAAACAGGAAAGTAAACAGGCGACGCTTGAGTTGGGCAGGCATGGGCAGACTGTAGTCGAGAAAGTGTAAGGAGATTTATCAGGACTTGAATCTGTCACATAGCCGATAAGCGGTAAATGCCACTTCTGGATAATCCGGCATTCAGCGGCGTTAGAGCCTTTTGTAGCCTCAACGTTGGCTTAAATGCCCTGCTCACTGGAGCCGGGCGGGCAACGCCTGTTACCATTCGCCCCCTGTTTCATCTCCGCTTTTTATATTCTTTCGAGACATGCCATGACCACCGTCCGCACTCGCATCGCGCCATCGCCTACCGGCGATCCCCATGTCGGCACCGCTTACATCGCTTTGTTCAACTACTGCTTTGCCAAGCAGCATGGCGGTGAGTTCATCCTGCGGATTGAAGACACCGACCAATTGCGTTCGACCCGCGAGTCCGAGCAGCAGATTTTCGATGCCTTGCGCTGGTTGGGCATCAACTGGAGCGAAGGCCCGGACGTTGGCGGCCCGCACGGTCCGTATCGCCAGAGCGAGCGCGGTGACATTTATCAGAAGTACTGCCAGCAGTTGGTTGATCTGGGTCACGCCTTCCCGTGCTTCTGCACGGCTGAAGAACTGGACCAGATGCGTGCCGAGCAAATGGCCCGCGGCGAAACTCCGCGTTATGACGGCCGTGCGCTGTTGCTCTCCAAGGAAGAAGTCGCGCGCCGCCTGGCCGCTGGCGAGCCGCACGTGATCCGTATGAAAGTGCCGACCGAAGGCGTCTGCGTGGTGCCGGACATGCTGCGTGGCGACGTCGAGATCCCGTGGGATCGCATGGACATGCAAGTGTTGATGAAGACCGATGGTCTGCCGACTTACTTCCTGGCCAACGTGGTCGACGACCATCTGATGGGCATCACCCACGTATTGCGCGGTGAAGAGTGGCTGCCGTCGGCACCGAAGCTGATCCTGCTTTACGAGTACTTCGGCTGGGAACAACCGGCGCTGTGCTACATGCCGCTGCTGCGTAACCCGGACAAGAGCAAGCTGTCCAAGCGCAAGAACCCGACCTCGGTGACGTTCTACGAGCGCATGGGCTTCATGCCGGAAGCGATGCTCAACTATCTGGGTCGCATGGGCTGGTCGATGCCGGACGAGCGCGAGAAGTTCTCGTTGCAGGAAATGGTCGACAACTTCGACCTCTCGCGCGTTTCCCTGGGCGGGCCGATTTTCGACGTCGAGAAACTGTCGTGGCTCAACGGTCAATGGCTGCGTGATCTGCCGGTGGAAGAGTTCGCCAGCCGTGTGCAGACCTGGGCGCTGAACCCCGAGTACATGATGAAGATCGCGCCGCACGTGCAGGGTCGGGTTGAAACGTTCAGCCAGATCGCACCGTTGGCCGGGTTCTTCTTCGCCGGTGGCGTGACTCCGGATGCCAAATTGTTCGAATCCAAGAAACTGTCCGGCGATCAGGTTCGCCAGCTGATGCAGTTGATTCTGTGGAAGCTCGAAAGCCTGCGTCAGTGGGAGAAGGACAGCATCACCGCGACCATTCAGGCGGTGGTCGAATCCCTGGAGTTGAAGCTGCGTGACGCGATGCCGCTGATGTTCGCGGCCATCACCGGTCAGGCCAGTTCGGTCTCGGTGCTGGATGCGATGGAAATCCTCGGTCCGGACCTTACGCGTTTCCGTCTGCGCCAGGCCATCGACTTGCTCGGCGGCGTGTCCAAGAAAGAAAACAAAGAGTGGGAAAAGCTTCTGGGCGCTATCGCGTAGGAGCTGCAGAAGGCTCGGGCCGCGTTCGGGCGATCTTTCCAAAAGCCCCGGATTCTCGGGGGAGGGCGGTAAGTGATTGTTATGGCGGCAAAAAACTTTGGAAATTGTTAAAAATAAGTTTGACAGCTTTCCGATGCGCCATTAAGATTCGCCCCGTCCTCAGCGATGAGGGGCTATAGCTCAGCTGGGAGAGCGCTTGCATGGCATGCAAGAGGTCGACGGTTCGATCCCGTCTAGCTCCACCAATTTACACTTCAAGGCTTGGCCACACGGGTCTTGAAGCGATCAGCACTCAGCGTTGATCAGTGTATAGAAGGGTTTGCGTCCCCTTCGTCTAGTGGCCTAGGACACCGCCCTTTCACGGCGGTAACAGGGGTTCGAGTCCCCTAGGGGACGCCAGTTTTACAGAAGTGATGTTGCAAAACATCGCTCCGCCGCGAGGCGAAAAATCCGGGGCTATAGCTCAGCTGGGAGAGCGCTTGCATGGCATGCAAGAGGTCGACGGTTCGATCCCGTCTAGCTCCACCAATTTTACAGTTCAAGGCCTGGCCACACCGGCCTTGAATCGATCAGTACTCAGCACTGATCAGTTGTATAGAAGGGTTTGTGTCCCCTTCGTCTAGTGGCCTAGGACACCGCCCTTTCACGGCGGTAACAGGGGTTCGAGTCCCCTAGGGGACGCCACGATTACCCGCTCTGCGGGATTTATAAGGGTCATTCAATTATTGAATGGCCCTTTTGTTTGTCTGGCGTTTGGCCAATCTCCTCATTCTCCCAACACTGTTCTTCTGACCAACGGTCACATCAACGACTTGCGAAAAATTATTATGAGAATAATATTTTAATCGTAATATTCGGAGGCAACGATGAACGACAAAAAAGCTCAAACCCGTGAACGCATTCTCCAGGCCGCCAGCTCTGCGCTGATTCAGCGTGGTCCGGCAGAGCCCAGCGTGGGTGAAGTGATGGGGGCTGCCGGCCTTACTGTCGGTGGCTTCTATGCGCACTTCGAAAGCAAGGACGCAATGATGCTGGAGGCTTTCACTCAATTGCTCGGCCAGCGTCGGGCGCTGATCGCCGAAATGGACGCCGAGCTGACGGGCGAGGAGCGCAGGGCGTTGGTTGCTGCGTTTTACCTGTCACGCAAACACCGCGATTCCACTGAGCACGCCTGCCCGATTCCGGCATCGGTCGGGGAGTTGGGGCGTCTGCCGGATGAGTTTCGGCTGGCCTTGAATGAGCACGTCGAGCTGATGGTCGCGCAGTTGGCCGCCAGCCCGGAAGACATCGACAAAGCGTTGGCTGACTTGGCGCTGATGGTCGGTGGTTTGGCCCTGGCGCGGGCGCTGGGTGCCGGTGAGTTGTCCGATCGATTACTGCGTGCCGCCAAGTCGGCGGTGCTATGACCTGAAGCACAAGCCTTTGGAGATGAGCGATGAGCACGTTAAGTTGGGTTCGTGGCGTTAATGGCACCTTGGGCTGGGTTGCACCACAGCTGGTGGCAAGCAAGATGCGTTTGGCGTTCATGACGCCGCGCGAGTTGCCACCACGGGATTGGGAAATGCCGCTGCTGGCGAATTCCGAGCGGATCACATTGCGCTTCGGTCTTTCAGCGTTGCGCTGGGGGCAGGGCCCGACGGTGCTGCTGATGCACGGTTGGGAAGGTCGGCCGACGCAATTCGCCAGCCTGATCACGGCACTGGTAGACGCTGGCTACACCGTGGTCGCGCTGGATGGCCCGGCTCATGGTCGCTCTCCTGGTCGCGAGGCCAACGTCGTGCTGTTTGCTCGCGCCATGCTCGAAGCGGCGGCGGAGCTGCCACCCTTGCAAGCCGTCATCGGTCACTCCATGGGCGGTGCCAGTGCGATGCTCGCCGTTCAACTGGGGCTGCGCACTGAAACTCTGGTCAGCATCGCCGCGCCGGCGCGGATTCTCGCTGTGTTGCGCGGCTTTGCCCGTCACGTTCGCATGCCGCCCAAGGCGCGCTCGGCGTTTATCCGCAAGGTCGAGCAGGATGTGGGCATCCAGGCCTCACGACTCGACGTCGCCCATTATCAGTTGGATATGCCAGGGCTGATCGTACACGCCGAAGACGACTGCTTTGTCTCGGTCAAGGAGTCGCAGCTGATTCACGATGCCTGGTTCGACAGTCGCCTATTGCGCCTGGAAGAGGGTGGTCATCAACGAGTATTGGCTGATCCGCGATTGATCGAAGGTGTGCTGTCGCTGTTGTCCGGTCGTAGCTTGCAGGCGCGCCAATCTGCCTGATCATCCGTTACACTGCCCCGGTCGAATAATCTGACCGGGAGTGGGGCATGGGCTGGGATCGGGCAACGCCATTTATCATTGACCTGCAGGTGGCTGCCGAGGACATCGATGGGCTGGGGCACGCCAATAATGCGGTGTATGTCACCTGGCTCGAACGCTGCGCCTGGCGTCATTCGCAGCGCCTTGGGCTGGACCTGACCGAATATCGGCGGCTGGACCGGGCGATGGCCGTGGTACGCCACGAAATCGATTATCTGGCCGCCGCCTATGAGGACGATGAATTGCAGTTGGCGACCTGGATCGTCGACTGGGATCAGCGCCTGAAGATGACCCGGCACTTCCAGCTGATCCGCCCCAGCGACAATGCCACGTTGCTGCGGGCGCAAACCACGTTTGTCTGCATCGAGCTGTCTAGCGGCAAGCCCAAACGCATGCCGGCGGAGTTCATCGAAGGCTACGGCCCGGCGTTGCACATCAGCGCCTGATTACCCTGTGGCGAGGGAGCTTGCTCCCGCTCGGCTGCGAAGCAGCCGTAAAGCCAGTCAATGCAGTGTGCCTGAAGATATGCGATTGCATGTTTTGGGGCCGCTCTGCGCCCCAGCGGGAGCAAGCTCCCTCGCCACAGGAGCGGGCGCAAGTCTTTCGATTGATAATCCAGTAAACTGCCGCACGTTTTTCGTTGAGTGTTTTCCATGCAAATTGCTTTGGCGCCCATGGAGGGGTTGGTCGACAACATCCTGCGGGACGTGCTGACCCGTGTCGGCGGTATCGATTGGTGCGTGACCGAGTTCATTCGGATCAACGATCAACTGCTCACACCTGCCTATTTCCACAAGTTCGGCCCTGAACTGCTGAACGGCGCCAGGACCGCTGCCGGCGTGCCGTTGCGTGTTCAACTGCTCGGTTCCGATCCGGTGTGCCTGGCGGAAAACGCCGCGCTGGCCTGTGAGCTTGGGTCCGAGGTCATCGACCTGAATTTTGGTTGCCCGGCCAAGACCGTCAACAAATCGCGGGGCGGGGCGGTGCTGCTCAAAGAGCCGGAGCTGCTCAACGAAATCGTCGAGCACGTACGCCGAGCGGTGCCAGCGCACATTCCGGTGACCGCCAAAATGCGTCTGGGTTTCGACAGCCCTGACGGCGCACTGGTGTGTGCCACTGCCTTGGCCGAAGGCGGCGCTGAGCACATCGTGGTGCACGCACGAACCAAGACTGACGGCTACAAACCGCCAGCGCATTGGGAGTGGATCCCGCGGGTGCAGGAAGTGGTCAAGGTGCCGGTGTTCGCCAATGGTGATATCTGGAGCGTTGAAGACTGGCGCCGTTGCCGCGAGATCAGCGGTGTGGAAGACATCATGCTCGGTCGCGGCCTGGTCTCGCGCCCAGACCTGGCGCGGCAAATCGCTGCCGCACGGGCGGGTGAGGAAGTGGTCGAGATGACCTGGGCTGAGTTACTGCCCCTGCTTCAGGACTTCTGGCTTCAAGCCAAGGCGCAGATGACGCCGCGCCAGTCGCCGGGTCGCTTGAAGCAGTGGCTGGCGATGCTGACCCGCAACTATCCCGAAGCGGTGGAGCTGTTCACCGTCCTGCGTCGCGAGACCGAACTGGATCAGGTGTCGCGTTTGCTGGGTGTTCCGGTCACCGAAGCGGCCTGAAAAGAATCCGCAAAATTTCTCTTGAAAAGCAATATGAAAAGGGTGCCATCGGCGCCCTTTTTTGTGCCCGTCATTTGAGCAGTTTGAGGAAACCCTCCAGCGGCAGTGGTCGGCTGTGCAGGTAGCCTTGATACAAGTGGCAGCCCAACCCCTGCAAAAACTCAAGCTGTTCGGGGGTTTCGACGCCTTCGGCAATCACTGTCAGTTCAAGGCTGCGTGCCATGGCGACAATGGCGCGGATGATTTCCGCGTCGTTCGGATCGCTGGTCGCATCGCGGATAAAGGACTGGTCGATTTTCAGCGTATCCACCGGCAGGCGTTTGAGATAAGTCAGCGAGGAGTAGCCGGTGCCAAAATCGTCCATGGCAAAGCTGACGCCGAGTTTCTTCAAGCGGCGCATTTTGCTGATGGTGTCGTCCAGGTTCTGGATCACGATGCCTTCGGTGATCTCCAGCTTGAGCAGCGACCACGGCAGTTCGTGACTGCTCAGGCTGTGTTCGATTCGTTCGACGAAGTCGTTCTGGCGAAATTGCCGTGGGCTGATGTTCACGCAGAGACTGAAGTTCAGCGGGTCGATCAGGCCTCGATCGATCAGTTGCCTGAAAGCCTTGCAGGCTTCATCGAGGATCCAGGTGCCGACTTCCAGGATCAGTCCGCTGTCCTCCAGCACCTTGATGAATTCGGTGGGCGATTGCTCACCTAGTTGCGGGTGGTGCCAGCGCACCAAGGCTTCGGCGCCGATAATGCGATCGTCCTGGGCATCTACCTGAGGCTGGTAGTGCACGCTGAACTCGCCCCGCGAAAGGGCCAGGCGCAGGTCGGTTTCCATACGCAGGCGCTCACTGGCGGCTTTTTGCATGGTGTTGTGGAACATCTGCGTGGTGTTGCGCCCCGAGTCCTTGGCCCGGTAAAGGGCGATGTCGGCACGCTTGAGCAGGTCGGTCGGGGTTGAACCGTGATCGGGAATCAAGGCCACGCCGATGCTCGGTGTAACTTGCAGGCGCTGACCGTCGAGGAACATCGGCTCCGACAGCAGTTCGCGCAAGGTGTCGGCCAGCTCGCGAACCTGTTCGCTGACCTCGCTGCGTGTACCTTCCAGGCCGCTCAACAGCACCACGAATTCATCGCCACCCAGCCGCGCCACGGTGTCTTCCATGCGCACGCTGGCTTCGAGCCGCGCGGTGATGATTTTCAGCACCGTGTCGCCCACCGGGTGCCCCAGCGAGTCATTGATGTGCTTGAAGTGGTCGAGATCGAGGAACAGCAGGGCGCCGCGCAGGTTGTGGCGTTTGAGCAGGGCGATCTGCTGGCTCAGGCGATCCATCAGCAATGCACGATTGGGCAGGTTGGTCAGCGGGTCGTGGTAGGCCAGGTGACGGATCTGCGCTTCGGCATTTTTCAGCAGGCTGACGTCCCGGGCGGTCAGCAGCAGGCAGGCGGTTTCGTTCAGGGTGATGGGCTCGACCGACACCTCGACCGTGAGAATCTCGCCGCGCTTGTTGCGTCCGAGCATTTCCTGGTGATGCACCCGGCCTTTGATCCGCAATTCGGCCAGCAGGGCCGAGCGTTGTTTTTCTTCGGCCCAGATGCCGACCTGATACACCGTTTTGCCAATCACTTCATCGGCGCGGTAGCCGGTCAAACGGCAGAATCCGTCGTTGACCTCCAGGTAACGTCCGCTGTCGCGCTCGGTGATGGTGATGGCGTCGGGGCTGGAGTGAAACGCCTTGGCGAATTTTTCTTCACTGGCCTTGAGCGCTGCCTCGGAGCGTTGTTGCTGGGTGATGTCACGCAGGGTGGTGACGATGCACGGCTCGTTGCCGACGCTGATCTGTCGGCTGGAAATCACGCAGGTCAGGGATTGCCCATCCTTGTGGTGAACGATGATCGCGACGTTGTTCAGCGCTTGTTCGCGAATCACCTGTTCAATGCGTTGCTGGCGCTTCACCGAGGCGTCCCAGAGGCCTATTTCGTCGGCGCTGCGGTCGATGACGTCACTGGCAGTCCAGCCGAAGGTCTGAGTGAAGGCGGAGTTGATCTCGATGAACTGGCCGGTGTCCTGACGCGTGACGCAGATCGGGTCCGGGCTGACCTGGAACAGGCTGGCGAATTTTTCTTCGGAGGTGATCAGGCGTTGCTCGCGCTCCACTTGATCGGTGATGTCGAGCAGGGTGCCGGCCATGCGCAATGGTGCGCCGGACTCATCGCGATAGAGCCGTGCGCGGCTTTCCAGATAGCGCGAACTGCCGTCGGGCAATTGCACGTGGTAGGTCAGTTGATAATTGCCGGCCGGGCCTTCGCGCAAGCTGCGGTAAGCATCGCGCATGCTGTCGCGCTCACTGTCGGGCACGCCTTCGAAAAACGCATCGAAGGGCTCGTGAAAGGGCACCGGGTCCAGGCCATGCAACTGCGCGGCACGGGCTGAGCCGTAGAGCATGCCACTGGGAATGTGCCAGTCCCAGGTGCCGAGTTGCGCGGAATCGAGGGCTAGGTCGAGGCGCTCCTGGCTGTCCTTGAGCGCTTGCTCGGCGAGTTTGCTTTCGCTGGTGTCCAGGAACGTGCTGAGCAGGTAGGCCTGGCCTTCGAGCTCAACTTTTTGCGCGCTGAGAATACCATCGTGGACCTGGCCGTTACTGGCGCGAAACTGCACTTCCCGGCTGACCAGCTCGCCTTTGGCCTTGGTTGCCTTGATCAGTTCGGCGCGTTGCTCCGGGTGCACCCAGAGGCCCAGTTCCAGCGTCGTGCGGCCGATCACGCTTTGCACGGGCCAGCCGAACAGGCTTTCGAAGTATTGATTGGCTTCGCTGATCAGGCCGTCTTCCTGACGGGTCAGCAGTACCATGTTCGGGCATAGATGAAACAGTGTTGCGAAGCGTTTCTCCGAGCTGCTCAGGGCCTGTTCACGCTGGCGTTGATGGGTGATCTCGCGGATCACCCCGATCATCCGTGGTCGACCGTGTTTGTCCGGCAGCAGGCTGCCGTTGATCTCCAGCCAGTGCAGGCTGCCGTCGGGCCAGCGGATCCGGTGATGCATTGCCTGTTCCAATGGCGCGCCGGCCACCACGGCATTAAAGGCGCGCAGCGCTTTCGCGCGATCCTCCACCGGTAATAAATCCAGGTATTCCAGATCGGCCGGCAGCGGCTGCTTGGGGTCAAACCCGAACAAGGCCTGGGTCCCCCGTGACCAACTGATCAGCCCGCGTTCAATGTCCCAGTACCAAGCGCCCAGATGTGCGCCGTTCAAGGCAGCGAGCAATTGTGGCGCGCTCTCCCAACTTTGCTCCGAGGCACGCGGGTCGAGCGCCTGAATGCGTGGCATTGGGGGCGTACGTGGGCGAGAGCGGTCAACAGATTTGGGCATTGGCAACAGGCCTTGGGCTGAGTTTGGCGTTTGGCACTGGGGTTTGCTGCCTTACAGGATTAGCACAACTTAGCCTTTACTCCCTGGCAAATCGATTTGTGCGTCCAGCAAGGCCATGAAAGCCCGTGCAGCATTCGACAGCGTCCGTTCGGTGTGCACGATATAGCCTAGCTGGCGAGTGAGCTGTATGCCCGGTAAAGGAATACTTGCCACTTGATCATCGAGCATGGTGCGCGGCAAAACGCTCCAGGCCAGGCCAATGGAAACCATCATCTTGATAGTTTCCAGGTAGTTAGTGCTCATCGCGATGTTCGGCGTCAGCCCCTGGGCTTCGAAAAGCCGTTGCACGATATGGTGGGTAAAAGTGTTGCCACCGGGAAAAACCGCCGGGTGGCGAGCAATATCGGCCAGGCTGACCGCGCCGTTGCTGATCAGCGAGTGTTCCGGGGCCACGACGAAGTCCAGCGGGTCGTCCCACACCGGCGTGGCTTTCACCAGTGTGTGAGGTTCGGGTGCCAGGGTGATGACCGCCAGTTCAGCGCGGCCGTGAAGAATTTCCTCGTAGGCGACTTCCGAATCGAGGAACTGAATATCCAGCGCAACCTCGGGATAACGCCGGGTGAACGCCCGCAGCAAGGGTGGCAGGCGGTGCAGGCCGATGTGATGACTGGTCGCCAGCGTCAGACGGCCGGTTACTTCGCCGGTCAGGTTGGTCAGCGCCCGGCGTGTGTCATCCAGCACATTGAGAATCTGATAAGCCCGCGGCAGCAGGGCGCGCCCGGCCTCGGTCAGGCTGACTTCCCGGCCCAGTCGATCAAACAGTCGCACATTAAGTTGCTGCTCCAGCCCGGCGATGCGTTTGCTGATGGCTGGCTGGGTCAGATGCAGGCGTTCACCCGCGCCGGAGAAGCTGCCGGTCTCGGCGATGGCGATAAAGGCATTGAGGTTGGCCAGGTCCATGGTTGTATTCCAGTTGGTTATCCAAAGCATGAAAATTATGAATTTGAGTTATTTAATGTAACCCCATAGGATCGACCTCACAAGCCAAGGGGTTATTGAATCGCTTCAAAACCCAGGGCATAGAAACAAGCTGATGAGGAAACGTCTGATGGCCGGCAAAACGCTCTACGACAAGCTCTGGGATTCGCATTTGGTCAAACAGCGCGACGATGGTTCGGCGCTGATCTACATCGACCGTCACATCATTCATGAAGTGACCTCGCCGCAAGCCTTCGAAGGTCTGCGTCTGGCCGGGCGCAAGCCATGGCGCATCGATGCCAACATCGCCACCCCGGACCACAACGTACCGACGACTCCAGAGCGCAAGGGCGGCATCGCCGCCATCGCCGACGAAGTCTCGCGTTTGCAGGTTCAGACCCTCGATGACAACTGTGACGAATATGGCATCGTCGAATTCAAGATGAATGACGTGCGTCAAGGCATCGTCCACGTGATTGGCCCGGAGCAGGGCGCAACCTTGCCGGGCATGACCGTGGTCTGCGGTGACTCCCATACCTCGACCCACGGCGCTTTCGGCGCTTTGGCTCACGGTATCGGCACTTCCGAGGTCGAGCACGTGCTCGCCACCCAGTGCCTGGTCGCCAAGAAAATGAAGAACATGCTGGTTTGCGTCGAAGGCACCTTGCCGTTCGGCGTGACCGCCAAGGACATCGTTCTGGCTGTCATCGGCAAGATCGGCACCGCTGGCGGTAACGGCCACGCCATCGAGTTCGCCGGCAGCGCGATTCGTGAGTTGTCGGTCGAAGGCCGCATGACCATCTGCAACATGTCCATCGAAGCCGGTGCGCGAGTCGGTTTGGTCGCCGCCGATGAAAAGACCGTTGCCTACGTCAAGGGTCGCCCGTTCGCACCGAAAGGCGCGGAGTGGGACTTGGCGGTCGAAGCCTGGAAAGACCTGGTTTCCGATGCTGACGCGAAGTTCGACACCATCGTTGAGCTCGATGCGGCGCAGATCAAGCCGCAAGTCAGCTGGGGTACTTCCCCGGAAATGGTGCTCGCCGTCGATCAGAACGTGCCGGATCCGGCCAAGGAAATGGACCTGGTCAAGCGCGACTCTATCGTCCGCGCCCTGAAATACATGGGTTTGACCGCGAATCAGGCAATCACCGACATTCAGCTGGACCGCGTGTTCATTGGTTCCTGCACCAACTCGCGGATTGAAGATTTGCGCGCTGCGGCGGTGATCGCCAAGGGCCGTAAGGTGGCTTCGACCATCAAGCAAGCCATTGTGGTACCAGGTTCGGGCCTGGTGAAGGCTCAAGCCGAAGCTGAGGGGCTGGACAAGATTTTCCTCGAGGCCGGTTTTGAATGGCGCGAGCCAGGCTGCTCGATGTGCCTGGCGATGAACCCGGACCGTTTGGAATCCGGCGAGCATTGCGCATCGACCTCCAACCGTAACTTCGAAGGTCGTCAGGGCGCCGGTGGCCGTACGCATTTGGTGAGCCCGGCCATGGCCGCCGCCGCCGCCGTCAACGGTCGTTTCGTTGACGTCCGTGAATTGATCTAAAGGAGCGCAGCATGAAAGCTTTTACCCAGCACACTGGTCTTGTCGCGCCTTTGGATCGTGCCAACGTCGACACCGACCAGATCATTCCCAAGCAGTTCTTGAAGTCGATCAAGCGCACCGGTTTCGGTCCGAACCTGTTCGATGAGTGGCGTTACCTGGACGTGGGTCAACCGTATCAGGACAACTCCAAGCGTCCGTTGAACAAGGACTTCGTGCTCAATGCCGAGCGTTATCAAGGGGCCAGCGTGTTGCTCGCCCGGGAAAACTTCGGCTGCGGTTCGAGCCGCGAGCACGCACCGTGGGCCCTGGAAGAGTACGGTTTCCGCAGCATCATCGCGCCGAGCTACGCCGACATTTTCTTCAACAACAGCTTCAAGAACGGCTTGCTGCCGATCATCTTGAGCGACGCTGAAGTCGACGAATTGTTTGCGCAAGTGGAAGCCAATCCTGGCTACCAGTTGCAGATCGACTTGCAGGCCCAGACCGTGACCCGTCCTGACGGCAAGGTTTTGAGCTTTGAAATCGACGCTTTCCGCAAACACTGCCTGCTCAACGGTCTGGACGATATCGGCCTGACCTTGCAGGACGGCGATGCGATTGCCACGTTCGAAGCCAAGCACCGCGCCAGTCAGCCGTGGTTGTTTCGCGATGCCTGATTTTGCGTAAGGCGTAATGACGCCATCGCGAGCAGGCTAGCTCCCACATTGGATTTGCGGTGTTCACAGAACCCCTGTGGGAGCGAGCCTGCTCGCGATGAGGCCCGAATAATCACCACAAGACCCACCCCAAAAAGGAAGTCACCATGACCAACAGCGTTCAGCACAGCCAAGTGGTACAAAAGCAATTCGGTGAGCAGGCTGCGGCCTACCTGAGCAGCGCAGTACACGCCCAGGGCACCGAATTCGCACTGCTGCAGGCCGAACTGGCAGGTCGCGGTGATGCGCGGGTGCTGGACCTGGGCTGCGGCGCCGGTCATGTGAGTTTTCATGTGGCTTCGCTGGTGAAAGAAGTAGTGGCCTACGACCTGTCGCAGCAGATGCTCGACGTAGTAGCGGGTGCTGCGGTTGATCGCGGTCTGAACAACGTGACCACCGTGCTCGGCGCGGCGGAACGTCTGCCATTCGCCGATGGCGAGTTCGATTTCGTTTTCAGCCGTTATTCGGCGCACCATTGGAGCGATCTCGGGCAGGCATTGCGCGAAGTGCGCCGGGTGCTCAAGCCGGGTGGGGTGGCAGCGTTCATTGACGTCTTGTCGCCGGGCAGTCCACTGTTCGACACTTACCTGCAAAGCGTTGAGGTTCTGCGCGACACCAGCCACGTACGTGATTATTCCGCCGGCGAGTGGTTGCGTCAGATCAGCGAGGCGGGGCTGCACACCCGTAGCACTACGCGCCAGCGGCTGCATCTGGAGTACACCTCTTGGGTCGAGCGCATGCGCACACCGCAAGCATTGCGCGTGGCGATCCGCGAATTGCAGCAGGCGATGGGCAATGAAGTTCGCGAGTATTTCGAGATTGAAGCCGATGGTTCGTTCAGTACCGATGTGCTGGTGCTGATGGCTGAAAGATAAGCGCCGAACGCTAGAATTTTTCCCCGGCGAACCCGCGAGCCTTAGGGCGCGCCGACTGATGACATGAGGAACGCATGAGCAAGCAGATTCTGATTCTCCCAGGTGACGGCATTGGTCCGGAAATCATGGCCGAAGCGGTCAAGGTGCTGGAGCTGGCCAACGACAAGTTCGCGCTGGATTTTGAGCTGAGCCATGACGTGATCGGCGGCGCAGCCATCGACAAGCACGGCGTGCCGTTGGCCGACGAAACCCTGGCCCGCGCTCGCGCTGCCGATGCGGTGCTGCTGGGTGCGGTGGGCGGTCCGAAATGGGACACCATCGAGCGCGACATTCGTCCAGAGCGCGGCTTGTTGAAGATTCGCGCGCAACTGGGCCTGTTCGGCAACCTGCGTCCGGCGATCCTGTACCCGCAACTGGCCGAGGCTTCCAGCCTGAAGGCGGAAATCGTCGCCGGTCTGGATATCCTGATCGTTCGTGAGCTGACCGGCGGCATCTACTTCGGCGCGCCACGTGGCGTGCGCGAACTGGAAAACGGCGAGCGTCAGGCGTACGACACCCTGCCGTACAGCGAAAGCGAAATCCGTCGTATCGCCCGCGTCGGTTTCGACATGGCGCGCGTACGTGGCAAGAAGCTCTGCTCGGTCGACAAGGCCAACGTTCTGGCTTCCAGCCAGCTGTGGCGTGAAATCGTCGAGCAAGTGGCCAAGGATTACCCGGATGTCGAGTTGAGCCACATGTACGTCGACAACGCCGCCATGCAGCTGGTGCGTGCACCGAAGCAGTTCGACGTGATCGTCACCGACAACCTGTTTGGCGATATCCTGTCTGACGAAGCCTCGATGCTCACCGGTTCCATCGGCATGTTGCCGTCGGCCTCGCTGGATGCCAACAATAAAGGCATGTACGAGCCTTGCCACGGGTCGGCGCCGGACATCGCAGGCAAAGGCATTGCCAACCCGTTGGCGACGATTCTGTCGGTGTCGATGATGCTGCGTTACAGCTTCAATCAGGTTGCGGCGGCTGATGCCATCGAAAAAGCCGTCAGCCTGGTATTGGACCAAGGGCTGCGCACAGGTGACATCTGGTCGCCGGGTTGCGCGAAAGTGGGTACGCAGGAAATGGGCGACGCAGTAGTCGCAGCGCTGCGGAATCTGTAATCTCTCGGGCCCCGCTTGTCGCTGATGCCGGCAAGCGAGCCCACTTTTTGTAAAAGGTGTAGTTGCGATGAAACGTGTAGGTCTGATCGGTTGGCGCGGTATGGTCGGTTCCGTGCTCATGCAGCGGATGCTGGAAGAGCAGGATTTCGATCTTATTGAGCCGGTGTTTTTCACCACTTCCAATGTCGGTGGCCAAGGCCCGTCCGTGGGCAAGGACATTGCTCCGCTCAAAGACGCTTACAGCATTGAAGAGCTGAAAACCCTCGACGTGATTCTGACCTGCCAGGGTGGCGACTACACCAGCGAAGTCTTCCCGAAACTGCGCGAAGCCGGCTGGCAGGGTTACTGGATCGACGCCGCTTCCAGCCTGCGCATGCAGGATGACGCAGTCATCGTGCTGGACCCGGTGAACCGCAAGGTCATCGACCAGCAGCTCGACGCCGGCACCAAGAACTACATCGGCGGCAACTGCACCGTCAGCCTGATGCTGATGGGCCTGGGCGGTCTGTTTGAGGCCGGTCTGGTGGAGTGGATGAGCGCCATGACCTATCAGGCAGCCTCCGGTGCCGGCGCGCAGAACATGCGTGAGCTGATCAAGCAAATGGGCGCGACCCACGCCGCTGTCGCCGATCAACTGGCTGATCCGGCCAGTGCGATCCTCGACATCGACCGTCGTGTTGCCGAAGCCATGCGCAGCGATGCTTACCCGACCGAAAACTTCGGCGTGCCATTGGCCGGCAGCCTGATCCCGTGGATCGACAAAGAGCTGCCAAACGGTCAGAGCCGCGAAGAGTGGAAGGCCCAGGCCGAGACCAACAAGATCCTCGGTCGCTTCAAGAGCCCGATCCCGGTGGATGGCATCTGCGTGCGCATCGGCGCCATGCGTTGCCACAGTCAGGCGTTGACCATCAAGCTGAACAAAGACGTGCCGATCGCCGATATCGAAGGGCTGATCAGTCAGCACAACCCTTGGGTCAAACTGGTGCCGAACCAGCGTGAGATCAGCATGCAGGAGCTGAGCCCGACCAAGGTCACCGGCACCCTGAACGTACCGGTTGGCCGTCTGCGCAAGCTGAACATGGGTTCGCAGTTCGTCGGTGCATTCACCGTTGGCGACCAGTTGCTGTGGGGCGCGGCCGAGCCGCTGCGTCGCATGCTGCGGATCCTGCTGGAGCGTTGATCCGCCGAGGCAATGAAACAACCCGCATCTCGAAAGAGCTGCGGGTTTTTTTATGGGCGTTGTAGTGTCAGTCAAGCCGCCATCGCGAGCAGGCTCGCTCCCACAATGAAATCACCGAACCCCGTGGGAGCGAGCCTGCTCGCGATGGCGTCGGCGCGGACACCACATATACCCAGCAGAATTGCCTGCATGCCAGCCACCCGGTAAAGTGCCGCTCCCCCCCGTTTCGCCTGAGGTAGATCCATGAGCCAGTCCTTTGATATCGCCGTTGTCGGCGCCACCGGTACTGTCGGCGAAACCCTCGTCCAGATTCTTGAAGAACGTGACTTCCCGGTTGCCAACCTGCACCTGCTGGCCAGCAGTGAGTCGGCAGGGCATTCGGTGCCGTTTCGTGGCAAAAACGTGCGGGTGCGGGAAGTCGACGAATTTGACTTCAGCAAGGTGCAACTGGTGTTCTTCGCCGCCGGCCCAGCGGTCACTCTGAGCTTCGCGCCGCGTGCCACTGCCGCTGGTTGCGCGCTGATCGATTTGTCCGGCGCCTTGCCGGCCGCACAAGCGCCGCAGGTGGTGCCGGAAGCCAACAGCCAAGTGTTGGCCGGCTTGAAAAAGCCTTTTCAGGTGAGCAGCCCAAGTGCATCGGCCACCACCCTGGCCGTGGTGCTGGCACCGTTGCGCGAAGTGCTCGACTTGCAGCGAGTCACGCTCACCGCCAGCCTGGCGGTTTCTGCCCAAGGCCGCGAGGCGGTCACTGAGCTGGCCCGACAGACGGCTGAGCTGTTGAATGTTCGCCCGCTGGAACCGCGTTTCTTTGATCGGCAAATGGCCTTCAACCTTCTGGCACAAGTCGGCACGCCGGATGCTCAGGGCCATACGCTGCTGGAAAAGCGCCTGGTTCGAGAGCTGCGTGAGGTCATGGCGCAACCTTCATTAAAGATTTCTGTCACGTGCATTCAAGCCCCGGTGTTTTTCGGCGATAGCTTTAGCGTGACCTTGCAGTCTGCCAAGGCCGTTGACCTGGCGGCGGTGAATGTGGCGCTGGAAGCAGCGCCGGGTGTCGAACTGGTCGAGGCGGGTGACTACCCGACGCCGGTAGGCGATGCGGTCGGGCAGGACGTGGTCTACGTTGGTCGGGTTCGCGGCGGTGTCGACGACCCGGCGGAACTTAATCTGTGGCTGACGTCAGATAACGTACGCAAAGGCGCGGCACTCAACGCAGTGCAGGTGGCTGAGTTGTTGATAAAAGACCTTGTGTAAAAGATACTTGGCAACAATTTGCAGAATAATTCTGGTCGTACAGGCCACCAGGCCTGAATGCTGGAGGCGAGCCACCATCTGGGGCTTCCAAGGGCGTAAGTGAAATAAGCGCGCGCAGGGACTCTTCGAGACTGCGCGCAATGCCTTACGGCAGCGGTTATCAACATCTTCTCGCTTGCCGAGGAACGTTCAAACAAAGGATGAGGCTATGGTTCAAGTTCGCAAACTGGTGTTAGCAATAGCGGCCGCCTCGGCGCTGTCCTCCGGTATGGCGCATGCCCTCGGGCTTGGGGAATTGACCCTGAAGTCGACCCTGAACCAGCCGCTGGTGGCAGAAATCGAGCTGCTCGACGTCAAGGACCTCACCGCTGCCGAAGTGGTGCCGAGCCTGGCTTCGGCCGACGACTTCGCCAAGGCCGGGGTTGACCGTCAGGCATTCCTCAATGACCTGACGTTCACGCCAGTGCTCAATGCCAGTGGTAAAAGCATCCTGCGGGTGACTTCAAGTCAGCCACTCTCCGAGCCTATGGTGAAATTCCTGGTTCAGGTGATGTGGCCAAACGGCCGTCTGCTGCGCGATTACAGTGTGCTGCTCGATCCGTCAAAATTCTCGCCGCAGACGGCTGACGCTGCGGCGCAACCCGCGCCGTCTCAAGCGCCTGCCGTCAACGCACCGATGACTGGCGCGAGCAAGCCTGCGCAGCACCTCACGACCCCGCGCGACACTTTGTGGGAAATCGCTGCGAAGGCGCGTAATGGCGGTTCGATCCAGCAAACCATGCTGGCGATCCAGGCACTGAACCCGGACGCCTTTATCGATGGCAACATCAATCGGTTGAAAACCGGTCAGGTCTTGCGCCTGCCGGACGCCACACAAAGCACCAGCCTGCCACAGCCCAAAGCCATTGCTGAAGTCGCCGCGCAGAACACTGCCTGGCGTCATGGGCGTCGCTCGGCTCACCGGGCGCAGGCGCAACAGCTCGACGCAACCAAGCACGGGCGTGATGTTGTCGCGCCGCAAGGTAACGCCAAGGACAACCTGAGCCTGGTCTCGGCCGAGTCTGGCAAGAAGGGTGGTAAAGGTGCCGCGGGCGATAGCAAGGCCATCAGCAACAAGCTGGCGGTGACCAAGGAAAGCCTCGATACGACTCGTCGCGACAATGCCGAACTGAAAAGCCGCATGACTGACTTGCAGAGTCAGTTGGACAAACTCCAGCGTTTGATCGAGCTGAAGAATAATCAACTGGCCAAGATGCAGGCAGAGGGCTCGGGCACAGGTGCTGCTCAGCCTTCCGCGACGATGCCGGCTGAGCTGGTCGCCCAGCCTGCTGCGGCGCCAGCAACGCCCGCGGCTCCTGCACTGACGCCAGATGCAGCGCCGGCCGCAGTGCCTGCCGAGACGCCGATTCAGGCAAGCCCTGTGGCAAGTGATGAGCAAAAGTACAACGAGCTGCTGACCAATCCGGTGCTGTTGGGGCTGGTGGGCGGCGGTGCTGTGGTGCTGCTGTTGCTTCTGTTGCTGCTGGCGCGTCGTCGCAAGGCTCAACAGGAAGCCGAGAAGCACACGCGCATGGCCAAGGCTTTGGCTGAAGAGTCGGACTTGACTGAAGACCTGGATCTGCCGGAGAGCAGCTTCGAAGGCCTTGAAGTTCCACCGCCAGTCGTCAAGCTTGCGACGCCTCCAGCTCCAGTCGTGGAGCCGGTGGTGGTGACGCCTCCGATTGCTGCGCCATTGATAGCGCCTGCGGCCGAGCGTTCGGACGATGTTCTGGCGCAAGCCCAGTCGCACATCAATGCCGGGCGTCTGAATCAGGCGGCCAGTCTGCTCGAAGAAGGCATCAAGCAAGAGCCGCAACGCAGCGACCTGCGCTTGAAGCTGATGGAAGTCTACGGCCAGCAGGGCGATCGCAGTGCGTTCGTGGCGCAAGAGCGTCAGTTGGTTGCCAATGGCAAAAACCATGCGGACGTCGAGCAGCTGAAAAGCCGTTTCCCGGCGATGGTTGCCGTGGCTGCCGTTGGCGGTATCGCCGCAGCAGCAGTTGCCGCTGAACTGGATGCGCAGTACGTCAAGGACCTGCTGCACGATGAGCCACAGGCACCCGCCCCGGCACCTGAAGCTGCACCCACCCCGGTGCCGGCCGATGATGACTTCGACAGCGCCTTCGATCTGAGCCTGGACGACCTGGAAGCCGCATCGCCAGCAGTCGTTGCACCTGAACCGGTAGCGGAGCTGGAGCCTTTCCCGCTCGACGACGATCTGAGCTTCGAATCCGTTCTGCAACAACAGACCGACGCCAAGGACAGTCTTGAAGATCTGTCGGATTTCGACCTTGATCTGGGCGGCGACCTGCCGGATGCGGCCCTGGCTGACGACGAATTCCTGCTCGATCTCGACGACGGTCTGAAAGACCTGCCGGTGGCCGAGTCGCCTGCAGTCACCGAAGCGGCGCTTGATGATCTGGAGTTACCGGCCGATTTCGACCTGTCCCTGGCGGATGAAGTCGATGCTCAAGCCAAGCCTGAGCCGGACGACTTCATGTCCGAGCTGGACGACGTCAATGCTGAGCTGGATCGTTTGTCCGGTAGCCTGGAACATCCGGCTATCGCCGAGCCAAGTTTTACCGCTGAAGATGCTGCGATGGGAATGGATGAGCCCGAGTTTGATTTCCTCTCGGGCACTGACGAAGTCGCGACCAAGCTGGATCTGGCGCAGGCGTACATCGACATGGGTGACAACGATGGTGCGCGGGACATCCTCGGTGAGGTGATCAGCGAGGGGAATGACGGTCAGAAAAGCGAAGCCAAGGAAATGTTGGCGCGTATAGCTTGAGTGATCGATAAGTTGTAAACAAAGCGGCAGCCCATTGAGGCTGCCGTTTTTGTTACAGAGGTAGGCATCATTTAGCGGTTGGTCACGTAACCCGTGGCGAGGGGGGCAGCTCCCGCGCCCCAACTTGCTAACAACAGGCCCCCAATTTATC
>NZ_JANLNW010000022.1 GCF_025465945.1 Pseudomonas sp. 6D_7.1_Bac1
GCGAGCCTGCTCGCGATCGGTTGCGCAGCGACCGCAAACAAACAACAAAGATCCACGCCAAGCGGAACGCACCTGATGAAACAACCCAAACCGAATTTCTACAACCTGGCCTGGCGCTGGCATTTTTATGCCGGGCTGTTCGTTGCGCCATTCATGGTGATGCTGGCCCTGACCGGCATCGTTTACCTGTTCAAACCGCAACTCGACCCGCTGATGTATGGCAGCCTGCTCAATGTGCCGGCCGGTCATCACACAGTCAGTGCCGACGAGTTGCTGCAGCGTGTCAAAGAGGCTTATCCACAGGGCCGGATCAAGCAGTACCTGCCACCGGTCAATGCCGAGCGCAGTGCGCAGTTTGTCGTTCAAAACGCGGGCAGCGAGTTCAACGTCTTCATCGACCCGTATCACGCCGATGTGCTCGGCGAACAGGATGCGAAGAACAACCTGCAAGCCATCGCCCGAGCGCTTCACGGCGAGTTGATGATCGGCACCGTCGGGGATCGATTGGTCGAGTTGGCTGCCGGATGGGGCATCGTCTTGGTGGTTTCCGGGGTATTCCTGTGGTGGCCACGCGGGAGAACCGGTGCGGGGATCTTGTGGCCGCGATTCAGCCGTCGCGGACGTGTGCTCTGGCGTGACCTGCACGCCGTGACCGGGTTCTGGGGCGCGGCGTTTCTGCTGGTGATGCTGCTCAGCGGTATGACCTGGACCGGCTTCTGGGGCAAGCAATACGCCGAAGTCTGGAACCGCTTCCCGGCGGCCATGTGGGACAACGTGCCCACGTCCGATCAAGAGGCCCGCAGCCTCAACACCGCTACCCGCCAGACCGTGCCCTGGGCCATGGAAAATACGCCGATGCCGATGTCCGGCGAGCACGCCGAACACATGGCCCACAACGGCGGCAGTACCGCCCCGGCCGCGCCGACCATCAGCCTGCAAGACGTGCAGGACATTGCCGCTCAACGCCAGGTCGAGCCCGGTTACAGCATCACCTTCCCGACCACCGCCAGCGGCGTATTCACCATCGCCGTGTTCGCCGATGACCCGCGCAACGACGCCACCCTGCATGTCGACCAGTACAGCGGCGAAGTCCTCGCCGACGTGCGCTGGCAGCAATACGGCAATGTCGCCCGTGCCACAGAAATGGGCGTGATGCTGCACGAGGGCAAGCTGTTCGGGCCGCTCAATCAGATTGTCGTGTTGCTGATTTGCCTGATGATCCTGCTCAGCGCCGTGAGCGGCGTGGTGATCTGGTGGAAGCGCCGCCCGCAGGGCAAGCTCGGTGTTCCGCCGTTGCGCCATGACCTGCCGACCTGGAAAACCGGGGTGGTGATCATCCTCGCATTGGCGGTGATATTCCCGTTGGTGGGTGCTTCGCTGATCGTGGTGTGGCTGCTGGACCGAGTGCTGCTGTCGCGTTTGAACCGCCAGCCTGAATCGGCCTCATCTTCATCCTGAATACAGCGAGATGCGTGCGGTGTCCGGCACTGTAGAATGCCCGGCCACCGCGTGATTGCGGCTCTCGGGTTGTTGTGGCGAGGGAGCTTGCTCCCGCCGGGGCGCGTAGCGGCCCTGAAATCAACGAGCCGGCTCAGTCAGAAAGACCGCGAGTGATGGTTTTTACGGTTGCTGCGCAACCGAGCGGGAGCAAGCTCCCTCGCCACAGGGAACGATCTTAAGGAATTGAATGACCTCGCTGAACCTCACCCACCTTGCCTGGACACCGCTGGGCCATGGCCACTGTCATCACCAGTTCCAGCTGCGTGACGCCAGCCTGCACGTGGCGGCCGGGGAGTTTGTCGGCTTGATCGGGCCTAACGGCAGCGGCAAGACCAGCCTGCTGCGTTGCGCCTACCGCTTCAGCAAACCGGAATCCGGCGAGGTTCATCTTGCCCATCACAACGTCTGGAAGCAGTCGTCGCGCTGGTGCGCACAACGCATTGCCGTGGTGTTGCAGGAGTTTCCCGATGCCTTCGGCCTGACGGTCGAAGAGGTGGTCGCCATGGGTCGCACCCCGCACAAAGGCCTGTTCGATGGCGATACCCTGGAAGACCGGCGCATCGCCGGGCAGGCACTGGAGTCGGTGGGCCTCAAAGGCTTCGAAGATCACGCTTTTGCGACGCTGTCGGGCGGCGAAAAACAACGCGTTATTCTCGCCCGCGCCCTGACGCAACAGCCCCAATTGCTGATCCTCGATGAGCCGACCAACCACCTTGATCCACGCTATCAGCTCGAACTGCTGCAACTGGTCAAGCGCTTGCAGATCGGCACCCTGGCGAGCATCCACGACCTCAACCTGGCCGCTGCATTCTGCGATCGGCTGTACGTGATCAACCACGGACGCATCGTTGCCAGCGGCACGCCAAAAGAAGTGCTGACCACCACGCTGCTGCGTGAGGTGTTCGGCGTCGAAGCGCTGATCGATGAACACCCGCTGTCCGGCTACCCCCGAATTACCTGGATAACCCAACATGACCTTGCGCACCCTGCTCCGCTCCAGCCTGTCCATCGCCCTGCTGCTGGGCAGCGCCCAGGCGCTCGCCGAAGCGACCCGTTACCCGTTGACGATTCAGAGCTGCAACCGTGAAGTGACGTTCAAGGAGGCGCCAAAACACGCCCTCAGTCACGACATCAACATGACCCAGATGATGCTCGCCCTCGGCCTCAAACCCCGGATGGTCGGCTACAGCGGCATCAGTGGCTGGAAAGCCGTGACGCCCCAGATGCAGAGCATTCTCGACGGTCTGCCGGAACTGGCGGCCAAGTACCCGTCGGTGGAAACCCTGCTCAACGCCAACGTCGACTTCTTCTTCGCCGGCTGGGATTACGGCATGCGCATTGGCGGCGACCTGACTCCGCAAACCCTCGGGCCACTGGGGATCAACGTCTATGAACTGAGCGAGTCCTGCGCCTTCGTGATGAAGCGCCCGGCGGCCAGCCTCGATGACACCTACAACGACCTGCGCAACCTCGGCAAGATCTTCGACGTGCAGGATCGCGCCAACCGGTTGATCAGCGACATGCAGGCGCAAGTGGCCGAAGTTCGCAAAGACTTGCCAACGGAAAAACCGCGCGTGTTCCTCTACGACAGCGGCGAAGACCGGGCCATGACCTCGGGCCGTCTGGGTATGCCGCAAGCACTGATCGATGCCGCCGGCGGGCGCAATATTCTCGACGATGTCGAGGCGAGCTGGACCCGGGTCAACTGGGAGAACGTCGTCGAGCGCAACCCGCAGGTGATCGTGATCGTCGACTACGGCGAAGTCAGCGCCGAGCAAAAGGAGCAATTTTTGCTCAACAACAAAGCCCTGCAATCGGTGGACGCGATCAAGAACCAGCGCTTCATCGTCATCCCTTACGTGCAAGCCACGCCAGGGATCGACAACGTGCTGGCGGTTGAAACCCTGGCCAAGGGTTTCCACGGCGAATGATCAATCGTCGCTATGCCTTGTTGCTGATTGCCCTCGGCGCGCTGTTGCTGGTGTCTTGTGTGGTATCGCTGGGCTTTGGCTCGGCACGGGTGCCGGTGGACGTGGTCTGGCAGATTCTGCTGCACAAGGCATTCGGTGCTGGCGAAGTGAACTGGAGCGCCGGACAGGAACATATCGTCTGGCTGATCCGCGTACCGCGCATGTTGCTCGGTGCGTTGGTGGGCGCCGGGCTGGCATTGATCGGTGCGGTGCTGCAAGCGGTGACACGCAATCCACTGGCTGACCCGCATTTGCTCGGGGTCACTTCCGGCGCGACGCTGGGCGCGGTGATCGTGGTGCTGCATGTGGGCGAGATTGTCGGCCTGCTGACCTTGCCGATCGCAGCATTCATCGGCGCCTTGCTGAGCATGCTGATCGTGCTGATGATCGCCAACCGCAATGGCCGACTGGACAGTGATCGCCTGCTGCTGTGCGGAGTGGCAGTGTCCTTCGTGATGATGGCGATCGCTAACCTGCTGCTGTTTCTCGGCGATCACCGCGCCAGTTCTGCAGTGATGTTCTGGATGCTCGGCGGCCTCGGGCTGGCGCGTTGGGAATTGCTGGCAGTGCCGGCCGCCAGCGTGCTGCTCGGGTTGGTGTTGCTGCTGGGCATGGCCCGGCCACTGAACGCCTTGATGGCCGGCGAGCAGACCGCTGTGACCCTCGGTCTGAACGCCCGCACCGTGCGCTTGCGGGTGTTCTTGATTGCTTCGTTGATGACCGGAGTATTGGTCTCCATCAGCGGGTCCATCGGTTTTGTCGGACTGATGGTGCCGCACATTGCCCGGCGTCTGGTGGGTGCGGAACACCGCAGATTGCTGCCGGTGTGCGTGTTGCTCGGCAGTGTTTTCCTCGTTTGGGTCGACGTAGCAGCACGAACCTTGATTGCACCGGAAGATCTGCCGATAGGTGTGGCCACCGCAGCCATCGGTGGCCTGTTCTTCATCGGCCTGATGCGCAGGCGCTGAGCCAGCACCGAACCTGTGGGAGCGAGCCTGCTCGCGATGGCGACGGCACCTCCAACATCACCGCGGCTGACACACCGCTATCGTCGGAACGCCGCCCGGAGCAGGCTCGCTCCCACATTGAGTCAGTGTTGTCTGTCAGTTCCGCGCCCTAATGTGGCGCACCTCCCCGCACCAACGCGCCAGACACGTCCCTTCATGGTGCGCCACCTTCCGACGCAACCGCTCTAACACGACATTTCCTTGCCTTTCCCCGACCGGGCACAGCCCTTGCTAAAGACCCTTCAGTCGTCCGCATCTGCCAACCAGAAAAATTAAACGTTCATGGAGATCGCACAATGAAGCGTCGCAGCTTGATCAAGGCTTTCACACTATCGGCAAGCATTGCCGCGATGGGCATGACCTGGAGTCTCCAGGCCGCCGAGACCATCAAGGTCGGGATCCTGCATTCGTTGTCAGGGACCATGGCGATCTCCGAAACCTCGCTCAAAGACATGGCGCTGATGACCATCGACGAGATCAATGCCAAGGGTGGGGTCAACGGCAAGATGTTGGAACCTGTGGTGGTCGACCCGGCGTCGAACTGGCCGCTGTTTGCGGAAAAGGGCCGGCAGTTGCTGACCCAGGACAAGGTCGCGGTGGTGTTCGGCTGCTGGACCTCGGTGTCGCGTAAATCGGTACTGCCGGTGTTCGAGGAACTCAACGGCCTGCTGTTCTACCCGGTGCAATACGAAGGCGAAGAGATGTCGCCGAACGTCTTCTACACCGGCGCCGCGCCGAACCAGCAAGCGATCCCGGCGGTGGAATACCTGATGAGCGAAGAAGGTGGCAGCGCCAAGCGCTACTTCCTGCTCGGTACCGACTACGTCTACCCACGCACCACCAACAAGATCCTGCGCTCGTTCCTGCACTCCAAAGGCGTGACCGACAAGGACATCGAAGAGGTCTACACGCCGTTCGGTCACAGCGACTATCAAACCATCGTTGCCAACATCAAAAAGTTCTCGGCTGGCGGCAAGACTGCAGTCATTTCCACCGTCAACGGCGACTCCAATGTGCCGTTCTATAAAGAACTGGCCAACCAGGGTCTGAAAGCCACCGACGTTCCGGTCGTGGCCTTCTCGGTCGGTGAAGAAGAACTGCGCGGTATCGACACCAAACCACTGGTGGGCAATCTCGCCGCGTGGAACTACTTCGAATCGGTGGATAACCCGGTGAATCAGAAGTTCGTCGCAGACTGGAAAGCCTACGCCAAGAAACACAACCTGCCGGGCGCGGATAAAGCCGTGACCAACGACCCGATGGAAGCCACCTACGTTGGTATCCACATGTGGGCGCAGGCAGCAGAAAAGGCCAAATCCACCGATGTCGACAAAGTCCGCGAAGCCCTGGCCGGCCAGACTTTCGCCGCGCCGTCGGGCTTCACGCTGACCATGGACAAGACCAACCACCACCTGCACAAACCGGTGATGATCGGCGAGATCCAGGCCGACGGTCAGTTCAACGTGGTGTGGCAGACCGAAGGGCCGATCCGCGCCGAGCCATGGAGCCCGTTCATCGCGGGTAACGACAAGAAGCCGGATTATGCGGTGAAGAGCAACTAAGCCACTGGATGCCGGGCCCGAGCACGGAGCTCAGGGCTGGCATAACTCCTGTGGGAGCGAGCCTGCTCGCGATAGCGGACTGACATTCAGCATCAATGTCGACTGTCATGCCCTCATCGCGAGCAGGCTCGCTCCCACATTTAGTCCGCGTAAGGCCAATGACATGCCCACTGCCCTTTACCGTCTGTTTCTCGCCCTGGCGCTGCTGTTGCCGATGGCCGCCCATGCCGGGGACGCCGAAGACTTCGTCGCCGCCAATCCGGTGCAGCAAGCCAAGCTATTGGAAACCTGGGCCGCGCAGCCCGTACCTGCACGCATCGAACTGATCAACGCCCTGCAACAGGGAACGCTGACCGTCGACGGAGAAACCAAAACCCTGCGCCTGAACAACCGCCTGCGGGGTCTGATCGACACCGCACTGGCCAGTCATCAACTGCTCGCCGCTGACAGCAAACTGCGTTTGAACGCCGCGCAACAACTGCAAAAAAGTGCCAAACCTGCGCAGCTTGCATTCCTCGACCAGCAACTCGCCAACGAAAAAAATGAAGCGGTTCACGCAGCCTTGAGCCTGGCGCTGGCCAACCTGCAACTGGTGGACAGTAACCCGAGCGTGCGCCTGGCGGCCGTGCGCTTGCTCGGTGAAACCGGCGACCCACTGGCCCGCACCCGTCTCGAAGGCCTGCTCCAACCCGGTGTCGAAACCGACGCCGCGGTGCACACGGCGGCCGAAACCAGCCTGGCCCAGGTCAAACGCAAACTGCTGGTCGGCGAACTGCTCGGCCAGGCCTTCAGCGGCATGTCCCTGGGTTCGATCCTGCTGTTGGCGGCCCTCGGTCTGGCGATCACCTTCGGCCTGCTCGGGGTGATCAACATGGCCCATGGCGAGATGCTGATGCTCGGTGCCTACTCCACGTATGTGGTGCAGTTGCTGTTCCAGCGCTTCCTGCCGCAGGCCATCGAGTTCTACCCGCTGGTGGCGTTGCCAGTGGCGTTTTTTGTCACCGCCGGCATCGGCATGGCGCTGGAGCGCACGGTAATTCGCCACCTCTACGGGCGGCCACTGGAAACCCTGCTGGCCACCTGGGGCATCAGCCTGATGCTGATTCAACTGGTCCGGTTGCTGTTCGGTGCACAGAACGTCGAAGTGGCGAACCCGGCCTGGCTCTCGGGCGGGATTCAGGTACTGCCCAATCTGGTGCTGCCGTACAACCGCATCGTGATCATCGCGTTCGCACTGTTTGTGGTGGTGCTGACCTGGTTGCTGCTGAACAAGACCCGCCTCGGCTTGAACGTGCGTGCGGTCACCCAGAACCGCAACATGGCCGCCTGCTGCGGCGTACCCACCGGGCGCGTCGACATGCTCGCCTTTGGGCTCGGTTCGGGTATCGCCGGGCTTGGCGGCGTGGCCCTGAGTCAGGTCGGCAACGTCGGCCCGGATCTGGGCCAGAGCTACATCATCGACTCGTTCCTGGTGGTGGTGCTCGGCGGCGTTGGCCAACTGGCCGGCAGCGTGCTCGCCGCGTTCGGCCTGGGGATCGCCAACAAGATTCTTGAACCACAAATCGGCGCCGTGCTCGGCAAGATCCTGATCCTCGCGCTGATCATTCTGTTCATTCAGAAACGCCCGCAAGGACTCTTCGCACTCAAAGGACGGGTGATCGACTGATGAACCAGCCCCTGATGCTCACGGCCACGCAAAAGGCCGGTCCAAAAATCACGATCGCAGTGGGCGCGGTGATTCTCGCGCTGCTGCTGGCGCTGCCACTACTGTCGCTGTTGTCGCCGGACAATGCGCTACACGTTTCCGCCTATACGCTGACGCTGGTCGGCAAGATCCTTTGCTACGCCATCGTCGCCCTTGCGCTGGACCTGGTCTGGGGTTACGCCGGGTTGTTGTCCCTGGGTCATGGCCTGTTCTTCGCCCTCGGTGGCTATGCCATGGGCATGTACCTGATGCGCCAGGCTTCGGGAGATGGTTTACCGGCGTTCATGACCTTCCTCTCATGGACCGAACTGCCGTGGTACTGGACCGGCACCAGCAGCTTTATCTGGGCCATGTGCCTGGTGGTGCTGGCGCCGGGTTTGCTGGCACTGGTGTTCGGCTTCTTCGCCTTCCGCTCGCGGATCAAGGGCGTGTACTTCTCGATCATGACCCAGGCCCTGACGTTCGCCGGGATGCTGCTGTTTTTCCGCAACGAGACCGGGTTTGGCGGTAACAACGGCTTCACCAATTTCCGCACGATTCTGGGCTTCGGCATCACAGAACCGGGCACTCGCGCGGTGCTGTTCGTCGCCACCGTGCTGTTGCTGGTCGCCAGCCTGTTCATCGGCTGGCGCCTGGCGCAAAGCAAGTTCGGTCGGGTATTGACCGCCCTGCGCGACGCGGAAAACCGGCTGATGTTCTGCGGCTACGACCCACGCGGTTTCAAGCTGTTTGTCTGGGTCTTGAGTGCGGTGTTGTGCGGGCTCGCCGGTGCGCTCTACGTGCCGCAAGTGGGGATCATCAACCCCAGCGAAATGTCGCCGACCAACTCCATCGAAGCCGCCGTGTGGGTCGCGCTCGGCGGGCGCGGCACCTTGATCGGGCCGCTGCTCGGCGCGGGCGTGGTCAATGGCATGAAGAGCTGGTTCACCGTGGCCTTTCCCGAATACTGGCTGTTCTTCCTCGGCGCACTGTTCATCGTCGTGACCCTATACCTGCCTAAAGGCGTGATCGGTTTGCTGAAGAAAAGGGGCGAGCAATGAGAATTACCCCTACCGCTGAATTCATGCTCGAGCCGATTCTTGAGCCAAATAAAGACCAGGGCAGCAGCCGCGATGCCATCGGTCTGGGGCAACGTGTCGAGAAAGGCCTGAACACCCGCCACGGCACCATCCTCACGCTTGAAGACATCAGCGTCAGCTTCGATGGTTTCAAGGCACTCAATGCGCTGAACCTGTACATCGGCGTTGGCGAACTGCGCTGCATCATCGGCCCCAACGGTGCTGGCAAAACCACATTGATGGACGTGATCACCGGCAAGACCCGGCCCAGCCACGGCAAGGCCTGGTTCGGTGAAACCCTGGACCTTGCTTCGATGAGTGAAGTGCAGATCGCCCAGGCCGGGATCGGCCGCAAGTTCCAGAAACCGACGGTGTTCGAGGCCTTGAGCGTGTTTGAAAACCTCGAACTGGCGCAAAAAACCGACAAGTCGGTGTGGGCCAGTCTGCGGGCGAAATTGAACGGCGAACAGAAAGACCGTATCAGCGAAGTGCTGGAGACCATTCGCCTGACCGGCTCGCTCAATCTCCCGGCTGGCCTTCTGTCGCACGGGCAGAAGCAGTTTCTGGAAATCGGCATGTTGCTGATGCAGGACCCGCAATTGCTGCTGCTCGATGAACCGGTGGCGGGCATGACCGACGCTGAAACCGAATTCACCGCCGAGCTGTTCAAAAGCCTGGCCGGCCAGCATTCGCTGATGGTGGTGGAGCACGACATGGGCTTTGTCGGCTCGATTGCCGACCACGTCACGGTGTTGCACCAGGGCAGCGTGCTGGCCGAAGGGTCGCTTGCGCAGGTGCAGGATAACGAGCGGGTGATCGAGGTGTATCTCGGTCGCTAGAGCTGCAAACACATCCCCCTGTGGGAGCGAGCCTGCTCGCGAAGACGGCGTCACATCCAACATCGATGTGGCTGATACATCGCATTCGCGAGCAGGCTCGCTCCCACAGGGAATTAAGGAGAATTCAGGAATGCTGCAAGTCGACAAACTGCACCAGTACTACGGCGGTAGCCACATCCTGCGGGGCCTGAGTTTTGAGGTGAAGGTCGGTGAAGTCACCTGCCTGCTCGGGCGCAACGGCGTCGGCAAAACCACCTTGCTCAAATGCCTGATGGGCCTGTTGCCGACCAAAGAAGGGACGGTGAACTGGGAAGGTAAAGCCATCACCGGGTTCAAGCCGCATCAACGGGTTCACACCGGCATCGCTTACGTGCCGCAGGGCCGGGAGATTTTCGGGCGGTTGACGGTGGAGGAAAATCTGCTGATGGGCCTGTCCCGCTTCCCGGGCTCCGAGGCCAGGGAAGTCCCGGCATTCATCTACGAGCTGTTCCCGGTGTTGCTGCAAATGAAGCAACGGCGCGGTGGCGATCTGTCGGGCGGCCAGCAACAACAGTTGGCCATTGGCCGAGCGCTGGCCAGTCGACCACGCTTGCTGATCCTCGATGAGCCTACCGAAGGCATTCAGCCGTCGGTGATCAAGGAGATTGGCGCAGTAATCAAAAAACTCGCAGCCCGTGGTGACATGGCGATCCTGCTGGTCGAGCAGTTCTACGATTTCGCCGCCGAGCTGGCCGATCAATACCTGGTGATGTCCCGGGGTGAGATCGTCCAGCAAGGTCGCGGAGAAAATATGGAAGCAGGGGGTGTGCGCGGGCTGGTTACGATCTAGGCTCTGTACGAAAACTGCCTGCGCGTCGACCAGACTGCGTTAAAAACAGGCTCGGACGAACGGAGTGAGAACGTCCGAAGGACGGCCCGAAGGGGCTGCGCAGCGGATAATGCTCATTTAGGACCCTAAACTCCGCTTCCTCGCCTGTTTTTGCCTTGCCTGATCGCCGCTCGGCGAGTTTTCGTACAGACCCTAGTCTGAAGCGTCCTGACGATAATTAGAATTTATGACTGCCCCTGCCCCTATTTCAATCACTGCAGCACTGTTCACCCCTAGCTGGCATGCCGAGCTGGAACTCGGCTACGCCCGATTCGGCGACAGCACCCGCCCGGTCCAGCGCCGCCACAAAGGTCCGCTGCGGGTGCAAAAGCACCTGTACGCCGAAGGCCCCGAGGTGTGCCAGCACATCATCGTCCACCCGCCCGGCGGCATTGCCGGTGGTGATCGGCTGGACATCAGCGCCCGTGTCGGTGCCGACGCCTGGGCGCAGTTGACCAGCCCCGGAGCCGCCAAGTGGTATCGCGCCGCCGCGCCGGCCTATCAGCAGCTTGAGTTGAATGTCGCGGCCGGCGCCACGCTGGAGTGGCTGCCACAAGAAACCATCGTTTTCAGCGCCGCCCAGGCTCAACTCAGTACCTCCATCGACCTTGAAGGCGATGCTCGACTGTTCTATTGGGACGTCGTGGCGCTGGGGCGCCCGGCCAGCGGCGAACGCTTCGAGCACGGGCACTTTCAGTCACAACTGGACATCCGCCGCGACGGCCAGTTGCTCTGGCACGAACGCCAGCGCATTGTCGGGGAGGACGGTTTGCTTGATTCACCGATTGGCCTGGACGGTCAGCCGGTGTTTGCAACGTTGCTGGTGACGGGTGAAGTCGACAGCGAACTGCTGGAGGCCTGCCGCTCGTTACCCAATGACGTACGCGGGGACCTGACTCAGTTGCCGGGTCTGCTGGTGGCTCGATGCCTGGCCAGTGAAGCGTTGCTGGCGCGAGGCTGGTTGATTGATTTGTGGAAACTGCTGCGCCCGGTGCTACTCGGCCGCGAAGCCGTACCACCCAGAATCTGGAGCACCTGAATGATGCTTTTCCCTGTGGGAGCGAGCCTGCTCGCGATAGCGGTGTATCAGTCACCAATGATGTCGGATGTGACGGCCTCATCGCGAGCAGGCTCGCTCCCACAAGGGATCTGCGCAAGCAACCCGATAACTTTCAATCTGCCCTGATGGACTCCAAATGGACCTGACCCCACGCGAAAAAGACAAGCTGCTGATCTTCACCGCCGGCCTCGTGGCCGAGCGGCGTTTGGCGCGCGGTGTGAAACTCAACTACCCGGAAGCCATGGCCTACATCAGCGCGGCGCTACTCGAAGGCGCGCGTGACGGCCAGACGGTGGCCGAACTGATGCACTACGGCACCACCCTGCTGAGCCGCGAACACGTGATGGAAGGCATCCCGGAAATGATTCCGGAGATCCAGGTCGAGGCGACCTTTCCCGACGGCACCAAACTGGTCACCGTCCACCAACCCATCGTCTGAGGCCGCACCATGATTTATCACATCCGTGATGCGCTGCACGCCGACCTGCCGGCGATCCGCGACATCTACAACGACGCGGTCCTTAATACGACGGCGATCTGGAACGAACAGGCCGTGGACCTCGGTAACCGCCAGGCCTGGTTCAGCGCTCGACAAGCCCAGAGCTATCCTGTTCTGGTGATCGTCGACGCCGACAACTGCGTGCTCGGCTACGCCTCGTTTGGCGACTGGCGGCCGTTCGACGGTTTCCGCCACACCGTCGAACACTCGGTGTACGTGCGCAGCGATCAACGCGGTAATGGCCTCGGCCCACAGCTGATGGACGCGCTGATCGAGCGCGCCAGGGGCTGCAACAAACACGTGATGGTCGCTGCCATCGAAAGCGCTAACGCCGCCTCGATTCGCCTGCACGAACGGGTCGGTTTCACCACCACCGGGCACATGCCGCAAGTGGGTACCAAGTTCGGTCGCTGGCTCGACCTGACCTTCATGCAGCTGATCCTCAATCCGGGCGCGGAGCCGCCTGTCGCCAACAAGGAGTGATACACCATGAACACTGCCCAACTGCGACGTGTGAACACCGAAAGCTTTGCGCACTACCGTCTGGGGTTGATTGATTTGCTGTTTGACACGGTGCAACACGGCGCCTCGATCAGCTTCATGGCCGACCTCGATGACGCCCAGGCCCGCGCCTACATCAACAGTGTCCAGGCCGGCCTTGAGGACGGCAGGCTGTTGCTATGGGTAGTGGTTCAGGATGAAAAGGTCCTGGCCAGCGTACAACTGGGCCTGTGCCAGGAAGCCAACGGTCGCAATCGTGCCGAAGTAAAAAAACTGCAGGTGCTGCACAGGGCGCGGCGACGCGGCCTTGCTCAGCAACTGATGGAGGCGCTGGAACTTACCGCGCGCCAGTACAAACGTGGTCTGCTGTACCTCGACACCGAAGCCGGGTCGCCAGCCGAAGCGTTCTATCAGTCCCTGGGCTACACCCGTCTCGGTGAGCTGCCCAACTACTGCCAAAGCCCGGACGGCCGTTACACCCCGACCGCCATTTACTTCAAGACTCTGGGACAACCCGAATGATTCCTGGCGAATATCAGATCAAGCCCGGCGACATCGAGCTCAACGCCGGCCGCCGCACCCTGAGCCTGACCGTGGCCAACAGCGGCGACCGGCCGATTCAGGTGGGCTCGCATTACCACTTTTTCGAAACCAACGACGCCCTGACCTTCGACCGTGCCGCCAGCCGTGGCATGCGCCTGAACATCCCGGCCGGCACCGCCGTGCGCTTCGAACCGGGGCAGAGGCGCGAGGTCGAGCTGGTGGACCTGGCCGGGCATCGCCGGGTGTTCGGGTTTGCCGGCAGGATCATGGGCGACCTGTAAGTAATGCACTGTCTGGACTGCCCTCATCGCGAGCAGGCTCGCTCCCACAGGGAGAATGCGATCACCTGTGGGAGCGAGCCTGCTCGCGATAGCGATCTCACATCCAATTGAATCCCAAGGCATGCCCATGAAAATATCAAGACAAGCCTACGCCGACATGTTCGGCCCCACCGTTGGTGACAAGGTCCGTCTGGCCGACACCGAGCTGTGGATCGAGGTCGAAAGAGACTTCACCACCTACGGCGAAGAAGTGAAATTCGGCGGTGGCAAGGTGATCCGCGATGGCCAGGGCCAAAGCCAGTTGCTGGCGGCCGAGGTCGTTGACACGTTGATCACCAACGCACTGATCATCGACCATTGGGGCATCGTCAAAGCCGACGTTGGCCTCAAGGATGGGCGCATCGCTGCCATCGGCAAGGCTGGCAACCCGGACATCCAGCCGAACGTGACCATCGCGGTCGGCGCCAGCACCGAAGTGATTGCCGGCGAAGGCATGATCCTCACAGCGGGCGGCATCGACACGCACATTCACTTCATCTGCCCGCAGCAGATTGAAGAAGCACTGATGAGCGGCGTCACCACCATGATCGGCGGCGGCACGGGACCGGCGACCGGCACCAACGCCACCACCTGCACCTCCGGCCCGTGGCACCTGGCGCGCATGCTCCAGGCGGCCGACGCCTTCCCGATGAACATCGGCTTCACCGGCAAAGGCAACGCCAGCCTGCCGGAGCCGTTGATCGAGCAAGTCAAGGCCGGCGCCATCGGCCTCAAACTGCATGAAGACTGGGGCACCACGCCGGCGAGCATCGATAACTGCCTGAACGTGGCCGACCAGTTCGACGTGCAGGTGGCGATCCACACTGACACCCTCAACGAGTCCGGGTTCGTCGAAACCACCCTCGCCGCCTTCAAGGGCCGGACGATTCACACCTACCACACCGAAGGCGCCGGTGGCGGCCACGCACCGGACATTATCAAGGCCTGCGGTTTCGCCAACGTGCTGCCGAGTTCGACCAACCCGACCCGGCCGTTTACCCGCAACACCATCGACGAACACCTCGACATGCTGATGGTCTGCCACCACCTGGACCCGAGCATTGCCGAAGACGTGGCCTTCGCCGAAAGCCGCATTCGCCGCGAAACCATCGCCGCCGAAGACATCCTCCACGACCTCGGCGCGTTCTCGATGATCAGCTCTGACAGCCAGGCCATGGGCCGCGTCGGTGAGGTCATCACGCGCACCTGGCAGACCGCCGACAAGATGAAAAAACAGCGCGGTCCGCTGGCAGGTGACGGCGAAGGCAACGATAACTTCCGCGCCAAACGCTACATCGCCAAGTACACCATCAACCCGGCCATCACCCACGGCATCAGTCATGAGGTGGGCTCTATCGAAGTGGGTAAATGGGCCGATCTGGTGCTCTGGCGCCCGGCGTTTTTCGGCGTCAAACCGACGCTGATCCTCAAGGGCGGCGCGATTGCCGCCAGCCTGATGGGCGACGCCAACGCTTCGATCCCGACGCCGCAACCGGTGCACTACCGGCCGATGTTTGCCAGCTATGGCGGCTCGCTGCACGCCACCAGCCTGACCTTCATCAGCCAGGCGGCTCAGGAGGCTGGCCTCGCCGAAGCGCTGGGCCTGAAAAAGAAAATTGCTGTGGTCAAAGGTTGCCGCAACGTGCAGAAAACCGATCTGATCCACAACGACTACCTGCCGAACATCGACGTTGATCCGCAGACCTATCAGGTCAAGGCCGACGGTGTGTTGCTGTGGTGCGAACCGGCGGATGTGCTGCCGATGGCGCAGCGGTATTTTCTGTTCTGAGTCTGTTAGCCGCACAAAGAAAAAGGCCTCGATGCCAGAACGCATCGAGGCCTGAGTCGCGGCTTACATCGAGAAGTCCGGGTCAATCGTGAAGGGAATTTCAACCCGTTGCAGACCGGCTCGGTCAATCGCTCGCTGAGTCAGCGTGCTCATCAGTGCCTTCATCTGCTCATCAATCAGATTCAACGCTTGCACGTATTGATCATCGCTCATGCTGCGCCCATCAGCGAATTCGTCTGGCTGCTGGCCCAGCTCTTGCGCCAGCGTGCTTATCTCTGCCTCCAGCCGGGCCTTTTGCGCCGCGGGAAGCTCAGCGCCCTCAGCTCGTCGTTGCAAGGCGTCCTGTAATTCGGTGGTCGCGTCGATTCGCCGTTTGAAGGTGTTAAGGTCCTCTGTGTACGACGCCTCCAGCCAGTCTTTCCAGAACGACTGCTTGAGGATTTGCTTGCGTAACAGATCACCTTCCTCCAGCGCCATGACCCGCTCAAAGGCCGCGTCGATCATCTCTTTCGTCACCCCGGCGATCTTGCGGAACTGCATGCCCCGCGCTTGCCACGGCAAGTCCAGGCGCTCGGCCAGGTCCGTCATATACGCCAGGTGTACTTCGACCTCGTCGATGGTCCCGGTGACATTGCCCTCGGCGTCGAGGCGCCGGAACTGCTCACCCGCCGCCAACCGCGTGGCGACTCGCTGTCGGGCGATGGCCCCTAGCTCATCGAGACGGGACTTGCCTCTGGCCAGTTCAATCAAGTGCAACTCGACCAGATCCTTGCGAAGCAAACCATAAGCTTCATGGAGCAACACCTGCACCCCCATGGCATTGAACAGCTGCGTACCGCCATCCACGCATTCGGTGGGCGTTATGGCTTCGCTGAACAATTTTGCTCGCAACTCGCTGTTCTCGGCCATGGCCTCAAGCATGCGCCAGACCTTGGCGGTCAGGTCCAATCGATATGTGCCGCCGGCCTGGAAGTCGGCCGATTGGGTCAGCCGCCAGATCAAATTGAAGAACGCTTCGGAATGGAACTCATCCTCTACCACGTCCCAGACCTCCTGCCTGACCTGCCATTGCGGCTCCGACATGCCCTGCGCCCAATTGACACTGTCCAGCGTCCCCCGGGGTGGATACGGGCGCTCGGGGTCCATGCCCACTGACTCGATGTAGCGCCTGAGGGTGTTCAAACTATCGGCCGGCATCCACGTCGGCTCTCGGCTGATCCAGGTGCGTGCCAGCAGTTCAGCGCGAAATGAACCCGGAGCAACCTCCGGGATTGCAAAGATCGGATTGTTTCGCAGGTCGAGAAAAAAATTGCGTGGCCGCGGCTGGGAAAACAGCCCGACCGGCCAGCTTTCGATACCCGTTGCGCAAAGATCCAGCACCTGCAACCTCGGCATCCGGCTGATATCCGGAGCCAGCCGCAATGGATTTCCACGCAACCCCAGTGACCTGAGACCGGTGAGTGTCTTCAAGCGGGCCACCGCAACGTCATCCAATTGAATCTTGTTGAGGCTCAGCGACAAGTCGGTGAGAAATCGCATGTCGCTGAGCACTGCAGGGACACGCGTCAACAGATTTCCCTCCAGATTCAGTAAACGCACCCGGCGAAACGGTTCCAGAAAACGCTCCTGCCCCGGCAAGAGATCGGCGTTGCGCAGACTCAGTCGGGTGACATGATCGAAATTGGCCGCAAGCCTGGGCAGTGACGCCAGGTGTCGGTTCAACGGCAGGTTATCCAGAATCAGCGCCTGCGGCCGCAGCACACCCGGTACAGGAATCCCCTCTGGCCCGGTTCTCTGCCAGCACTGGCGCAGCACCTTGCACAGTTGCTCACGCGACTTCCACTCCAGCAGGCCTGCGGGGCTGAAACGATTAGAAACCGTCGGTGTGCTCTGCCAGTTGCGCAACGTCAGGTTCAACTGGTCGAACTCCGTCTCCAGTGCGCGGACGCGCAGTTCTGCCGTGCCTCCACCCTGACTGAACTCTGTGAGCAGCGTGTCGATCTGTTCTTCGCTCAATAAGCAATACAGCGACCCCAGGCGGCGACGCAACTGCGGCCAGTCCGACGTGTGCTGCACATACCCTTGCATGCCGCCACGCAGGCGCATGATCTGCGGATCGTATGCGGGTTTGCGGATGGGGTTTTCCAGCAAAATCGGCTTAAGCAGGTGATGGGCCAACGGCTGTGCCTGTACCGCCTTTTCCAGCCGTGTTGCGTCATGGATGCCAAACCCCAGCGCCGCACGTTGTGTGTCGGGCAAGGCATGCAGTACAGCGGCATACAGATTGTCCGCGCCATGCAGCTGCTGATCGAGGTCATCACGAGCCTGGTATTGCCCGCCCTCGCCGACAATCAGCACTTTGCGGATCGGCGCGTCGAGCGGCCCGATGCTGTCGTGTAACGTGCCTTCAAATGAATACTCACGAATCTCTATACGCACATCCACTGGCCAGCCCGCCAGAGTTTCCAGCGAGTGCAGTGCCAGCCGAGGGGTGTCGGCGTTATGGATGTCTTCGAGGTAAAGCCCTTCATAGGCGCGTGTCAGCCGCACCTGCTGTTCGGCCTCCTCGGCTCGTCGAGCCATGGTCAACGGCACGCGTTTTTTCTCGGTCATGTGTTGCAAATCCGCAGGCTCGGCAGGGTGCAGCAGCTCTTCGGCCATGCGGGTCGACAGCGCGGAATAGTCACGCTTGAGCAGATTCACCAACGGGTTCGCCGAGCGTTCACGAGCCGAGTACAACTTGTCGAATATCCACCGATTGCGTTTTTGCGCCTGCAGGGCCAATTGCGTTCGCAAGGCCTCGACACGCGCCCGTCGATCACCTGACATCCACTGGCCGATCACCTCGCGCAAATCCTGTTCATCAAGAAACTGCACGACACGCTCGGGCAGTATCCCTGCGACGAGTTGCTCCTGAGTCATCCTCAACGTGTGCGCGGGTGAAGCCTGCACATAGCCCTCCTTGATCGACGGCCCCGAGAAATCTGCTCGCTCAAAGACCTCAATAGCCTTGCCGTCGGGCCATCCCCGCAACTCGGTCATGAACCGGGGTAAAAAGCCGGCCCACTCTTCGCTGACCTGACCGGCGAGGATCCGCTCAGCGCACCCCTGGGCATCGGCATACGCCTTGAAACGCCTGACAGTATCGGCCAGTGCGGCGGGCGGCGTTCCATGCTCCACCTGCATCCTGCGTAGAACGCCCTCGTGCACACCGCTCACCGTATGGATCTGCATCAGCGTCTCATCGGAAAACCCATCCACCGATGGCCCGAGTCGCCGTAGAAGCCTGCGTGTCTCCCATTCCAGCGGACGATCAAGTTCGGTCTTCCAACTGCCGGCGCCGTTATGCTCCAACCGAGGTTGATAAGCCTGCGGTCGGCGAGGGTGCACGAGGCGATGCTCACCGGTGTTCGGGTCCTGAGTGACCCCATAGTGCTTGTCGTCAAGAAGCAACAGGGCGCGCCCTTCATGCTGGTAAACGCCGATGGCGTCGGCTTGTGCATCTGCCGGCAGAATGGTCGGTTGCTCATAAGGCCCAAGGTCCGGGCGCCAGAGTCGCTCCTTGCCGTTGACCTCCACCGGTTTGAGGCTATCGATCAACGGTGAACGCGTGAGCGGTGTCACCGCCCCCTTAGGCAACACATGCCCTGCCCCCATCAACGTCAGTTGCGCGAAGTTGAGCAGCACCCCGGTGAAATGGGCTGACGCCTGTTCTCTATCCCCCAGGCTCCAGTCTTCAATACCCTCCACCACCTCCGCCAGCATCTGCGCGACCATCACCCCCAGCATGGCTTCGCCCAATCCGGGCACCAGCATCGCCGCGAAGTTGAAGACGTTCCAGCCGATGTCCAGATAGCTGGTCAGGCGCTTGAAACGGGTGGTCGCGTCTTCATCGCCCGTCGGCACCGCAATGCGTCGGGCATCGGCGATGGCCTTGGCGAGTCGCTCACGGTACAGCGTGTTCCACAGATCACCCGCGATGATATTGGTGACCGGTTCGGCGTTCGGGTTCTCGATCGCCGTTTCCCGCCACCAGGGCCCCATGTCCAAGGGCTCGCGTTGCTGCCAGGTAAAGGTCTTGAGTCGCTCATTGACCCGCGCAAAAAAAACGCCCTTGTCTTTCTGAGCGACAAAACGACTGAAGAACGCCTGGTACTCGGTTGAGCGCAGCTGACTGATCAGCGCATTCATGAAATCGCTGAAGGAGTCGTATTCTTTGAGAGGGTGTTGCGGATCATCGGGAATATAAACAATCAACTTGCCGCTTAAACGGCTCTGTCGATAGATGTCGTCCTTGCGCAGCATCTGCTCGGTGACCGCTTGCGAGCCGTTTTCGAAAAATGCCTTGATCAACTGATACTGTTCATACACCTGTCCGGGCAAGAACGGTACGCGCTGCGAGAGGTCGAGCCAGGGTTTCAATGCTTCGGGGGTCAGCTCATCGACCGCGCGCTTGAGCGCTGTTGGATCAGCCAGCGCACTGAACAGCACAACACCCGTCAACCGGAACCCCATCAGCGACAATCGGTGACTGAGCAGCGGCCGGCCATAAAAATCGATGCCCTGCCTATCGTCACGTATGTGCAGCAGGCGACCATAACCATAACTCGTGATATCACCCTTGAGCAGTGCCGTCAGTGCCGCCACACTGAACGCCGCTTTTTCACTGGCCAGTGCCTGTCGCGCCAGCGTTTCACGGGCTGACCGCTCGGCTGGCGCCAGGACGGATTCGAGGTGACTCTGGTAGCGACTCCCGAGGTCCAGTTTGCGGCACAGGGCAGCGAACTCGCCAACCGTCACCCGTTCCTGACGCAGCCCACCTTGCGCATCCGTGGTGTACAGACCGGAGCCAGTGCGAAAGGCGTCTTCATGGGTTTCCGGCGCTTCGAAGTTATGCAAGGCGGCCTCCAGCAACGTGGAGTGCCGCAAGTGGCTGGCCCCTGTGTCGATGCCGAAGCTCAGGGGGGCGGGCACATAGAGGTGCAACCGGGTGGCGTGGACATCGAACTCACTACCGCACTCATCCTTAAGGGCTTGTTTGAGCAAGGGCTCGGCAAAGGCGTTGATGTCCTGTTGCAGGTTACCCAGTGTCTGATCCAGCGATCCTTGCAAACGCCAACGCTCGTCGATGAGTGCCTTGAGAAACTGACGGTCTGTTTCCCTGGCATTCAAATACCAGCTCGGCACAGAGGGTTGCATGGACGTCAGGGTTGCCAGCCGTGACGCGGGAGCCGTGCGAATAGCCGATGGGATGGCTTGGGTTATACGCTCGAAATGCGGCCCTTTATTAGGGGTGACTGGTCCATCAGCCTTTATATCTATTCCTTGATCATCCAACATAGTTCAACAGCCTTTAGAACAACAATAAGTTCTACCAGCCTAACCAATCACTTAGAAAATTAAAGAGCAAAAACTTGCTTATATATGCATTAAAAACCCAAACAAATATTCATTATCAAAGCGTTATAACTATATAAATACCACCATACTGAAAAACAAACGCCTGCGTCTGGATCAGCTGTCGTCTTGACCCGATCACTCTGACGCCACGCGACGACACACCGCCTCCATCGTTCGGGATCCACGGTCATGCGCCTCGCCGAATTCATCGTGATACACGTCGACCGCATCGTTGATGAATGGGAACAGTTCGCTCAATCCATTGCCCCTGAGCCTGAATCCATGGACCGGGCACTCTTGCGCGACCACGCCACCTCGATCCTGTTGGCCGCTTCCCGTGACATGCAGACCGCCCAGACCGCCCGTGAGCAAGCGGCCAAGGCCAGGGGCGAAGGCCCGGAAAAAACCCCAAGCCTGGACAAGGCTGCGGCCAGCCATGGCGAGCTTCGGCATAACGTGGGGTTTGATCTGGTACAGATGACCTCTGAATTCCGCCACTTGCGGGCCAGCGTGATTCGCCTGTGGGTCAACAGCCTGGAGTCGCCGGACATGGCGTACTTGCAGGACATGATTCGCTTCAACGAAGCCATCGACGAAGCCCTGGCCGAGTCCACCGCGGCCTACGCCGAGCGGGTCAATCGCTCACGAGACATCTTCCTGGCCATTCTGGGCCACGACCTGCGCACGCCTTTGCAGGCGGTGAACATGTCGGCCGAGAGGCTGCTGCGCAAGGCCAGGCTGGACACCGACGCCCACCTCTACGTGACAAGCATCAAGAGCAGCACCCGGCACATGGCGGCGATGGTGAGCGACTTGCTGGAACTGGTGCGCAGCCGCTTGGGCAGCAGCCTACCGATAGAACCGGCACCGATGGACCTGGCCGCCGCTGCAAAAGCGGCGCTGAACGAAGCTGGCGCCGGGCAACCGGACTGCCCTTCACAACTGAAAATCGAAGGCGACACCCACGGTGTCTGGGACCGGACTCGCCTCGACCAACTGCTGCAAAACCTCGTCGGTAACGCCTTGCAGCACGGTACCAATCACCGCCCGGTGACCCTGAGCATCATCGGTGACAAAGACCAGGTCACACTGACCATGCACAACCACGGCGCCCCGATTCCCGCCGGCGCACTGCCAACGATTTTCGACCCGCTGGTACGCAGCGCCAACGAAGAACTCGCCAGCCCTTCCACCAGCCTTGGGCTCGGCTTGTTCATCGTCAAACAGGTGGTGGACGCCCACCAGGGCACTATCGAGGTCAGCTCCAGCGAGGCCGAAGGCACGACGTTCAGCGTGGTGTTGCCGAGGGTGTCGCGGGCGGTTTCGTAGCGACGGTCGGCGATGTTTAAAAATTTAGCTAAAACCGGGAATAGTCCGACGCGTTTTGACGGTTGCGGGTCGGAAGGTCGATCACTAACCTCCAAGGGTCGCTACCAATTCAGCGAACGGGCGTCGCGGCCCGGATCAATCAAGGCGCACAGCGCCATCATATCCTTCCAGTTGGCGCTTTTTTATCGTCTACTGTTTTGCGTTATGGCAGCTGTGCGCGGGATACCTTCGGGTATGCCGGGTTCCTTGATTCCCGGTCCGCGAACCTGCGTACAGCTGCCACCTCCCATCGCGTCGCGGCGATCAGTGGCGGCTCCACTTATCAAGGAGCGTCACCATGCACAAAATCACCCCCAATCCCCCTGAAACCCCAAGCACCTCGCCCTACGCCACCACTGACTCAAAAAAACTCCACGACGCCGCCGAGCGGGCGCTGGATCATTACCTGCGACCCGCCTTCCCCCAAGCCAACCTGCCCGACAAACGTCCGTCCAACATTTTTACGGTGCTCCCCGACCTGGACAACGAAACCCTGTTGGCTCACGCCTCGGAAACCCTGGCGGCGGTCAATGTGATGGCCAGCGACCTGGCGTTCGAACTCGAAGGCACGCGCCGGCATGTGGCGCTGGCGATTCAGCAGATGATTTCGTTGGGGCTGTTGTTGGTGGATCGGGCGCTGGACAACCTCGACCCGCCCGAATAGCGGTAACACCGCAGGTTAGGCGCTGCACACTCTTCGTAGCAGCTGGCGTAGCCTGCGTTCGGCTGCGAAGCGGCCGTAAATCCTGCCTCCGCGGTTAACCTGAAAAAACGTGGTGCCTGATTTTACGACTGCTGCGCAGCCGAACGCAGGCTACGCCAGCTGCTACGGGGAGTGTTGCGCATGTGCTGGCTGCGTGACGACGGCTACTCGACCACCAACCGCCCCAACCGCTGCCGGAGCATCCGGTTCTCGGCGCGCAATTGCTGCACTTCTTCAAGCAGGTCGAGCGCCAGGGCGACGCCTTCCCATTCCAGTTCCAGGTCACGGCGCAACTTCGCGGCGCGCTTGGCGACCGTCAGTTCATAGTCGTTGAAACGCCAATCCTTGGGCAGCGCGCCCTGAGGTTCGAGGATGCCGTGTTCGACGATTTCGATCACGTAGGCCGCCGACAGGTCGGTGACCTCACAGAACTCTGCCATGTCCAGTTGAACGATCAGGGGACTGCTCATTGTCAGTTACTCCATAGCTCCGGAACTAAAGTGTTCCAGGATCAAAAGTGCTCCCGCGGATTGAAAGCGGCTTTCTTCGCCAGTTCCTGCCACAACGCTTTGACTTCATCGTCGCTGTGTTTGGGCATCACGGCCTTGAGTTGCACGAACAAGTAACCGCGCTGGCCCGCCTTGTTCAGCAGGCCATGGCCTTTGGCGCGCATGCGCTGGCCGTTCTGGCTGCCGGCCGGAACTTTCAGGTTGATCTTGCCGGTCAGGGTCGGCACCGCGACTTCCGCGCCCAGCGCCAGCTCCCACGGGGCCAGCGGTAAGGTGATGATCAGGTTTTCACCTTCAACATCGAATTTGGGGTGCGGCGCAAAGCGAATGGTCAGGTACAGGTCGCCATTGGCGCCGCCACCGACACCCGGTGCTCCCTGGCCCTTGAGACGAATGCGCTCGCCATCGGTGACTCCCGCCGGAATCTTCACGTTCAGGCTTTTGCTGGTATTGCTGACGTGCTGACCGGCCGCGTTGTACTGCGGCACCTGAAAGCTGATCTTCTTCGATTCGTTCGACAGGGTTTCTTCCAGAAAAACCGCGAGTTCCATTTCCACGTCTTGCCCTCGACGACCAGCACTGCGGCCAGACTGTCCACCCCCGAAACCCGGGCCACGGTTACCGAAGATCGAACTGAAGAAGTCCGAAAAGTCGCCGCCATCCTGTCCGCCACCAAAATCACCGGCACCACCACGCCGCTGCCAACCCGGCGGGCCCTGGAACGGTTGGCCGTGCTGGCCGTATTTGCGCAAATCGTCATATTCGGCGCGCTTGTCGGCACTTTTCAGCGCTTCGTAGGCTTCCGAGGCGTCCTTGAACTTGGCCTCGGCGTCTTTTTCCTTGCTGACGTCAGGGTGGTATTTGCGCGCCAGCTTGCGATAGGCGGCCTTGATCGCCTTATCGTCAGCGGTCGGCTCCACACCGAGAATCTTGTAATAGTCTTTGAAGTCCATCGAGGGAATCACCATCCGTTATCGATATCGCGCCGCCTGCACAGCCTGCACAGCCTGCGCCGACTGGCGGTCGCGGGCTTGACCGATCTCAAGGTTGGGACCGGGCAGCGCATCAGAAGTTTATCGGCAGCCGGGGCGGATCACTTGATCGCAGAGTGGCTGCCAGGCCATGCCTGTAAGTTTGGGTAACAAGGATAGTCTTTCAAGGCGCTTAAAGCTGCGAATTAGCAGATAGTCGGCCTTCGATTCTGCGCCGCTGTGACATACACTGCGCGGCCGTTTTTTAACCGGAACTCGAAAGACATGAAAAACGCATCTCCAGCCCGTGCCTGCGGTATCGACTTCGGCACGTCCAACTCCACTGTCGGCTGGCTGCGCCCTGGCATGGAAACGCTAATTGCGCTGGAGGACGACAAGATCACCCTGCCGTCGGTGGTCTTCTTCAATATGGAAGAACGCCGCCCGGTGTACGGCCGGCTGGCGCTGCACGAGTACCTGGAAGGCTACGAAGGCCGCTTGATGCGCTCGCTCAAAAGCCTGCTGGGCTCCAAGCTGATCAAGCACGACACCAGCGTTCTGGGCACGGCGATGCCGTTCAAGGACCTGCTCGGGCTGTTTATCGGCCAGTTGAAGCAGCGGGCCGAGACCGCCGCCGGTCGAGAATTCGAAGAAGTGGTGCTGGGTCGTCCGGTGTTTTTCGTCGATGACGATGAAATGGCCGACCAGGAAGCCGAAAACACCCTGGTGGATGTGGCCCGCGCCATCGGTTTCAAGGATGTCTCGTTCCAGTACGAACCGATTGCAGCGGCGTTCGACTACGAGTCGACCATCGAAAAGGAAGAGTTGGTGCTGATCGTCGACATCGGCGGGGGTACGTCGGACTTCTCGCTGGTGCGCCTGTCCCCGGAACGCCGCAACCATGACAACCGCCACGACGACATCCTCGCCACCGGCGGCGTGCACATCGGCGGGACCGATTTCGACAAGCAGTTGAGCCTGCAGGGCCTGATGCCGCTGTTCGGCTATGGCAGCCGGATGAAGAGCGGCGCCTACATGCCCACCAGCCACCACATGAACCTGGCGACCTGGCACACCATCAACTCGGTGTACTCCCAGAAGTCGACCTTGGCCTTGGGCAGCATGCGTTACGACATCGAAGACACCGGCGGCATCGATCGCCTGTTCAAGTTGATCGACCAGCGCGCCGGGCATTGGCTGGCGATGATCGTTGAAGAAACCAAGATCCAGCTGACCCATGCCGACAGCCGCCATGTGCCGCTGGACCGCATCGAGCCGGGCTTGAGCGTGGAGCTGAGCCGGGCGCTGTTCGAATCGGCCATCCACAACCTGCTGGAGCGGGTGCGCAACAGCGTGACCCAATTGCTGAACGACGCCAATGTACGGGTCGATCAGGTGGATACGGTGTTCTTCACCGGTGGTTCGAGCGGGATTCCGGCGCTGCGTAACAGCGTGTCGGCGATGCTGCCGAATGCGCAGCATGTGGAAGGGAACATCTTCGGCAGCATCGGCAGCGGGTTGGCGATTGAAGCGATGAAGCGTTACGGCACTATGGGCTGATCCAGAACCGAGGAGCCCCCATCGCGAGCAGGCTCGCTCCCACATTTGCCCTGCGAACACAGGTCCATTGTGGGAGCGAGCCTGCTCGCGATGGCGTCAGACCGGGCAATACATCTCCCGGGTCAAACCATCCCGATCTGCTTCAACTCGCTCTTCAAATACGCGTAATAAATCGGCCCCGCCACCACACCCGGCAGGCCGAACGCGGCCTCGAACACCAGCATGGCCAGCAGCAACTCCCAGGACTTGGCACTGATCTGCCCGCCGACGATCCGCGCGTTGAGGAAGTATTCCAGCTTGTGGATAAAAATCAGGTAACCCAGCGCCGCCACGGCCACCCAGATCGACAGTGACAACCCGACGATGGTGATCAGCGTGTTGGACATCAGATTGCCGATCACCGGCAGCAAGCCCAGCAGGAAGGTCAGCACGATCAGGGTTTTGGTCAGCGGCAGCTTGATCCCGAACAGCGGCAGGATCACCGCCAGGAAGATCCCGGTGAAGAAGGTGTTGAGCAGGGAAATCTTGATCTGTGCAAAAACGATATTGCGAAACGCCTGAACCAGCAGGTGCAAGCGATCGAACAGCGCGGCCGCCAAGGGTTTGCGTTGGGTCAGATCGGGGACGCGCTGCAAGGCGATGATCGCCCCCAGCACCATGCCGATCAGCAACGTAACGAACATGTGCGCCGCGTCTTTTCCGACCAGTTGCAGGTCACTCAGGTGCTTGCTCAGCCATTCGCCGATGGCTACGCGAAATTCAGCGGCACTGGCGGGCAGATAAGCGTCGATGAACGGTGGTAACTGGCTGCGCGCCTTGTCGACCACCAGCATGAACTTGTCGAGGGAAGCCCCGGGGTTTTCCGCTTCGTGCAGCAGAAAACTGATAGCGCCGGCAAAAATCAGGGCCAGCACGCTGACCACCAGGGTGCCGAGCAAGGCCACGGCGAGCCAGCGTGCACGCCGTCCTTCGATCAGCCGTTGCAGCTGTGGGGTGAGCATGTTGACCAGTTCGAATACCAGCAACCCGGCGAGCAGACTGGGCAATAGCCGCAGTGGAATTACCAGCAGCAACCCACCAAAAATGATCACCCAACTGACCAACAGCAACACGTGACGCTGAGAAAACGTTGGCATACAGCCTCAAAACAAACGGCGTTAAAGGATTGGCAGTCTGCCAGCCTTCGGGCATTGATGCGAGCAAACACACTCCCGATGGAGCAGCCATTCTCCTGTGGGAGCGAGCCTGCTCACGATTCAGGCAACACGGTATGACTGCCAATCGCGGTGATGCCATCGCGAGCAGGCTCGCTCCCACACATGACCGTGCTTTACCCGGACCGCTTATTTTTTCTTCAGGCAATCGCTCATGAAGGTTTTACGCGCATCGCCTGTAAGCGCCTGGGTGCTGGCGGTGGCGTTGCAGGTTTTCATCTTCTCTTGTTGAGGCGTCATGGGTTTGGCTGCTTCTGCTGCCGGCGCGGCTTTCAGGCAGGTACTCATAAAGGTTTTACGCTCATCACCCTTGAGGGCTTTCGCGGTGGCGTCGGCGTTGCAGGTGGTCATTTTGTTCTGCTGGGCAGTGGCGGCAAAGCCTTGGGAACAGAGCAGCAAACCGATCATCAACAAAGGGATACGCAACATCTTCATGGAGTTTTCTCCTTGTTACCGCGCCGATGGGTGCGGCCTCGAATGGAGTGTAGACAAAGCCTGTTACACGTTCCCCCAGGTATCCAGACGGGTCCTTCGATACTGCTCGGGTGTGCAACCGGCCTGACGCTGAAACATCGCGATAAACGCCGACGACGTGCTGTAGCCCATGTCGAAGGCGATCTCCTGAATGCTGCGCGGGCTGTCCAGTGCTTCGATCGAGGCCAGGAAACGCAAGCGCTGACGCCACTCGCCGAAGCTCATGCCCAGCTCTCGAACACACTGCCGGGCCAGGGTTCGTTCACTGACGTGGATCTGCTCCGCCCACTGAGCCAGTGGCCGGTTGTCGCCCGGCGAAGCCTGCAAGGCTTCGAGTATGCCGAGCAATCCGGCGCTGCTGGCGTAGGGCAGATAACAGTTGTGTATAGGGGCTTGTTGCAGCTGGTCGACCAACACCTCGACCAAGCGTTTGTCGGCCGGGTGCTCGGGAATTTTCACGTCGCGGGCGGCGAAGTCCTTGAGGATTGCCTTGAGGATGTCGCTGATTGCCAGGGTGCAGGCCTGCTGCGGCAGGTCGCGGCACAGCTCCGGAGCCAGGCAGACCGCGCGGTAGATGATCGGCTGGGGGCTGTAGAAACTGTGCTCGGTGTGCGGCGGCACCCAGACCGCGTACTGCGGCGGCGACATGAAGCGGCTGCCGGCGATGTCCATGTGCATCACACCGTGAGCCGAATACTCAAGGGTGCCCCATGGATGGCGGTGGGCCAAGGCGTGGCTATGGGCGTCGAAATCGGCGTAGCGAAAGTACACCGGCGCAGGCAGGCCGCTGAAATCCAGCAAGTCGATGTGCTTTTTGCTCATGCTGTCCGTATTCAGAGGCAGGTTGTCTGGATCGCAGTATAGGCTTTGATCCAGACAGGCGGATAATTGCGCTTCATTAACGTTCTGGTTTCCCCCATGCAATACGCTTATCCCCTGCTGGCCATTTTCATCTGGGCCGGCAACACCGTGATCAACAAACTCGCAGTCGGGGCGATCTTCCCCGCCGAGATCGGTTTCTATCGCTGGCTGCTCGCCGGGATTCTGTTCACGCCGTTCATGCTCAAACCGGTGATGAGCCATTGGGCGGTGATTCGCCCGAACCTGGGCAAGATTTTCGTCCTCGGCGTGCTCGGCATGGCGGTCTACCAAAGCCTGGCCTACTTCGCCGCAACGATGACCTCGGCCACCAACATGGGCATCATCCTGTCGCTGATGCCGTTGATGTCGCTGGCCATGGCGATTATCAGCCTCGGCCAACGGCTGACCGCAGGTGCCTTGGCGGGTGCGGTGCTGTCGTTTGCCGGCGTGCTGGTGGTGGTTTCGTCCGGCAGCCTGGGTGCGCTGCTGGAACACGGGGTCAACCTGGGCGATGCGATGATGCTGATCGCGACCCTGGCCTATGCGATTTACAGCACCCTGCTGAAAAAATGGCAACTGCGGTTGCCGCCGCTGGTGCTGTTGTATTTGCAGGTACTGGTGGCGGTGGTGGTGCTGTTTCCGCTGTTCATGGCCTCGCCAAAAGTCGGCCCGACTTTGCAGAACATTCCGTTGGTGCTCTATGCCTGCCTGCTGGCCTCGATGCTTGCGCCATTGGCGTGGATGCAAGCGGTGGTGCGCCTGGGACCGAGCCGAACCACGCTGTTCTTCAACCTGCTGCCGCTGATTACCGCATTGATTGCGGCGGCGGTGCTGCATGAGCAATTGGCGCTGTATCACTTGGTCGGAGGCGTGCTGACGTTGGGTGGGGTGATTCTTTCGGAGCGTTGGACCACGGTGCTTGGCCGCAAGCTCGTTGCCGCCTGACCTATCGCTATCGCGAGCAGGCTCGCTCCCACAGTTGACCGCGTTCTTACTTAAAGACTCGGTCTAATGTGGGAGCGAGCCTGCTCGCGATGAACGATACGCGGTCTAAACTCCTGCCGCCTTCAACCGCTGCGCATGTTCGACGAACAACCGCACCGGGTCGGCCCCCTTGCCCACCAGTCCCAGCGATTGGTTGACGATGTCGAAGTGATCGAGCGGATACTCATCGCCAATCACCATGCCCAGGTGCGAGCTGTAGCGCCCGACCATGCCGTCACAGTGCCCGGCCTCGCGGACGAAGGTAGTGGCGAACAACCGACAACTGCGGTTGGTGCCATCGAACAAGTTGCCGCCACGGTCGGTCTTGCCCGGTTGCAAGGTCCCGGACCACGAGTAATAGCGCACGCCGTTGACCAATTCCGGCCCTTGCCCGCCCCAGGTCTGGGGCAAGCCCTGTGGATAACGCTGATTGAACAGCGCGACCCCTTCGCTGGTCAGCGAGTTGTGCGAGGCATCGATATCCACCGGCCATTTCGGCCCGCGATAACCGGTTTCCAGCAGGCTCATCAACCACGCGACCAGCCGCAACAAGGCGCTCAGCACACGGCCCTTCGCACAGTCGGGCGGATAGTGTTTGTGCAGGTAGTCTGCCAACTCCGAGCCGTGGTTGGGTCCGGCCACCGAGGTCACCGAGGCCACCCAGTCCGGGCGCTTCGCGGCCGCATAACGGGCGGTCAATGAGCCCTGGCTATGGCCGAACAGGTTGACCTTCTGCGCACCGGTTTCGCGCAGAATCTCTTCGATTCGGGCCAGCAACTGCTCGCCACGCACTTCGCTGGAGTTAAGCGGTGATACCTGCACGGCAAATACCGTCGCCCCACCCCGGCGCAGTGCCGAGATGATCCCGAACCAGTAGGGATAGAGCAGCAGGCGAATAAACCCGAGCATTCCCGGAACCAGCACCAAGGGGTAGCGCGTGGCGGTCTCTTGCGACATGGGCAGACATCCTTGTAATCGATAAGAAGGCCCAAGGCGGGAGGCAAGACGTCGGCCACGAGCATCGCCACCGAAGATGACACCTTCACGACCAGTCTATGACATTCCAGGCCCCTGGCTTCAACCTCGGATCCGGCAGGCGGGGTAGGCGCTGCCCTGACCGTGAACCTCCAATCAAAATAAAAACCTACACCTCGCTCATCACCCATAATTCAGGTAGCGACCATGCCTGCCGAGCTTGACGCCAATCGGATTAGCCCGAGGAGATTGAGATGAGCGACATTCAGTTATCTGATGTAAGCACCTTGCGCAAACGTGCCCGCCGGAACGTCGAGAATGGTGCCGTGACCGAAGGTTACAGCGCCAATCGCAAAGAAATCCTGCGCTTGCTCAACGAATCGCTGGCCACTGAACTGGTGTGTGTATTGCGCTACAAACGCCATTACTTCATGGCCAACGGTTTGAAAGCCGCCGTTGCCGCCGATGAGTTCCTCGAACACGCCACGCAAGAAGCGCAACACGCTGACAAACTGGCCGAGCGCATTGTACAACTGGGCGGCGAACCGGAGTTCAACCCCGACCTGCTGTCGAAAAACGCCCACGCCCAGTACGTGGCCGGCAACTCCCTCAGAGATATGGTCTACGAGGACCTGGTAGCCGAGCGGATCGCCATCGACAGCTACCGCGAGATCATCCAGTACATCGGCGAAAAAGACCCAACCACCCGACGGATCTTCGAAGACATCCTGGCCCAGGAAGAGGAACACGCCGACGACATGGCGGATATTCTGAAAGATTTGTAGGGGCTACCGGACCGCTATCCGACGATGGGCCCCTTGCAGACAGCCGACTATTTTGTGGGCTTGACCGTCGCCGGCGCCTTGCCTTCCTTCATTTGCGCCAGCAACGGCGCGCACTGATTCGGTTCGCCACCGCTCGGCGCCACCAGCGCCAGCAGTCCCGCTGCTGGAGCTGCAATCACGCCCAGCGCCACCATTCCCGCCCCCCGCAACATCAACGGCACGCCCTTCACGCCGGCATCCGGCTTGATGAATTTGCCACGCACGTACAACGGCGAACGCAACGAGATCAGCCGCCAACCTTTGGATTCTGGCGAGATGGTCAAGTCGAGTTGTTCGTTGGCCATGTTCGCCGTGCCATCGATGTAGACAATCGCGTTCTCGGTGTCGAACACAAACAACCGGGAAGTCGCCAAGCCGCTCTTGATGCCGAAGTCGGCGGCGGCGCAGTTGATCTTCACCTCCTTGTCGCCAAAGACTTTCCCGACCACGTAATTGCCGACGTTCAGCCCCGCCAACTCCATCAGTTGACGACTGATCGCACCGTCGTTCATCAACATCTTCAGATCGCCATTGGCGCTGCCCAGCAGCGCCGCCACCGAATTGCCTTTGCCTGTGATGTCGGCGTCACCATTGAGTTCACCGAAGCTGGTTTGCATCGTCTCGAAGGTCGGGAACAGTTGCTTGAGCTTGAAGCCGCGCGCGGTCAGTTTCGCCCGCCCTTCCAGCGGCGTGGTACGACCGTTGAGACGAATCTGTGCATCCAGATTGCCGCCTGCCACACCGAAACGCAGCGGTTCCAGGCTGAGCTGACCATCGTTGAGTATCAGGTGGGTGTAGAGGTCGGTGAAGGGCAACTTCTGGCTGTGAACGATGCGCTTGCCGGTGAACTCGACGTCGGCGTCCATATCGCGCCAGCGCTCGGTACGGAACGCCTCGACCGGCAACACCTTGTCCGCCGGCTGCTGGCTTTCACCGCCCCGGGCCTTTTGCTTGGCGTTGGAGTCGGCACCGATCAACGGCGCGAGGTCGGCGAACAGCAATTGATTGGAGACCAGCGTGCCACTGAGCTTGGGCCGTGGCTGGCTGGCGACGTAAGTCAGGTTGCCGTGAATATCGCTGCCGCCAATGGTGCCGTTGAAGGCTTCGTAGCGGAACGTCGCACCGTCCGACTCACGCAGCTTGGCGATCAGGTGACCGTCGGTGCTGTAAGGCGGCGAAGCCGGCAGGGTGACGCCGGTCAAGGGATAGAGGTTGCCCAGGCTGGTGCCAGCCAGTTTCAGCCGCAGGTCCAGTGCGCCAAGGTTAAGCGGATCGGTCAAGGTCCCGGCCAGCTCGACACTGGTGTCAGCGATCTTCACCTGCACCTGCAGCGGGAATGGCTTGGCCGCATCCTGCAACGCCAGCAAGCCGCCAACCTTGCCTTCGCCTGCTAGATTCTGCCCGTGATACTGGCCTTTGACCTTCAGCGCGAATGCATAGTCCTGCGGCGCCGAGCCCTTCTCAAGGGCTTTTTTCGCCGCGTTATCACCGACGATGTCGCTGAACGGTATCGGCTTGCCCAACAGCTCGATCACTAAATCGAGCTGAGTTTTCAGACTCTGGTCGTCAAGGGTGACATGACCCTTGTCGAAACCAATCGCGCCGATATCCACCCCCCAATTGGACGGTGCGGCGTTCGGGTCTTTCGGGTCGAACGTGAACGTCCAGTTCGCGCGACCGTCGGCCAGACGTTGCAGGTCGGCATTGGGTTCCGTGAGGTCGATGCGTGGAATCACCACTCGCTGCGCCAACAGGGCTAAAGGCGAGATCCGCAGCTCGACGCGTTTGAGGCTGACCATTTGCGGCTTTTTCGACCACTGCGGATTGCCCAGGCTCAATTCCTCGGCCACCACATGCGGCCATGGCACCCAGGCGCGCCATCCGCCTTCATCGACTTCACGTTTCCAGACCACCGTCAGGTTGCCGTTAATGGCGAAGGGGCGGTGCAGCTCTTCAGAGACCTTGGTGTTGAGCGGTGGTTTGATCCGGTTCCAATCGAAGAACGCGATGATCAGAACCAGGACGGCCAGTAGCACAACGAGGCTGCCGACTGTCCAGGCAAAAATTTTACGGGTGCGCGTCATTGCACGGGGCTCCTGATTACGACTGAGCGCCCCAACTGCGACGCCTGTATGAAACGGTAGGCCAGAAATCGGCCGTTTATAGGAACTACGACTGGCAAATGGCCCGCAGGTTTAACCGAAATGCTGGTTAGAGCGAAAAAGCGACTACTTCCTGACCTAACAGTCAGCTTTATGCTACCCGAGTGCACTTTTACGACGCGAAAGTGAGTCGAAAATACCCACCTCGGTGCAAAAGTGTTCCCCGGAAACGCCCGTTCTAGAGGCTTTTCGCGGAACAATCAATTCCGTTGATTATTACCATTGCCTTTATGAACTTTTATATCGACTTATCGAGAGTAGCATTAGCTTCGTACCCACTTTTCCGCCCTCCCAAGGAGCAACCCATCATGAAACGCCAATTACTGCTTAGCCTGAGCCTCTCGATGTTAGCCAGCACCGCTTTTGCCTTGCCTGCTGCCGATCAGGCAACTCCGCAAGTCAAATTAAGCCATTCGGCTTATAGCCAAACGGTTGCCGACGGTGCAAACGGTAACGAACGCTTGAAAGAAAAAGGCCTGATGACTCAGGACGGCTACGACAAGACACCACAAGGCCAGGCCCTTGCTTCCGACGGTTCCGATCGCACCCCACAAGGCCAGACCCTGGCTTCCGACGGATCCGACCGCACCCCACAAGGTCAAACCCTGGCTTCTGACGGTTCCGATCGCACTCCACAAGGCCAGACCCTGGCTTCCGACGGTTCCGACCGCACCCCACAAGGTCAAACCCTGGCTTCCGACGGTTCCGATCGCACTCCACAAGGTCAAACCCTGGCTTCCGACGGTTCCGATCGCACTCCACAAGGTCAAACCCTGGCTGCTGACGGTTCCGACCACACCCCACAAGGCCAAACCCTTGCTGAAGGTGGTGGTGACCGCGTGATCGAACGCAACGGCTCTGTGAGCTAAGCCATGTTGGCCCGGAAAAAAGCCCGATCGCCTGGATCGGGCTTTGACTTTATGCACCTCGCACCTCCCCGCCTCACCGTCCTTTACTCAAGTTCGACGCCAGCAAAGCTGATTTGCTAGAGTGCACCGCTGTCCTTGATTAGAAGTCAGCCGCCTGATGCTGCCCCGCGCCGAACAGAAACAACAAACCCGTAACGCCTTGATGGACGCTGCCCGCCACCTGATGGAATGCGGCCGAGGATTCGGCAGCCTGAGCCTGCGTGAAGTAGCGAAAACCGCCGGCATTGTCCCGACCGGTTTCTACCGGCACTTTACCGATATGGATCAGCTGGGACTGGAACTGGTCAGCGAAGTCGGCCAGACCTTCCGCGAAACCATCCGCCTGGTGCGCCACAACGAATTCGTCATGGGCGGGATCATCGACGCCTCGGTGCGAATCTTTCTCGACGTCGTGGCGGCCAACCGCTCGCAGTTCCTGTTTCTGGCCCGCGAGCAATACGGCGGCTCGCTGCCGGTGCGCCTGGCCATCGGCAAACTGCGCGAGAACATCAGTTCGGACCTGGCCGCCGACCTGTCATTGATGCCCAAGCTGCAACACCTCGACTTCGCCGGGTTGTCGGTGATGGCCGACCTGATCGTCAAAAGTGTGTTTGCCACCCTCCCCGACATCATCGACCCACCCGCCCAGGCATTGCCCGAGCACCTGACGCCGCAGGCGAAGATCACTCAGCAGCTGCGCTTTATCTTTATCGGCCTCAAGCACTGGCAAGGGTTGGGCAGTACCGAGTAATCCCATCAAAGATCGCAGCCTGCGATCTTTTTTATGCGCCATAAATAGGTGCACACAAAAACCATCACGCACCAAATTCGCCCAGCTCACCTTCAAATCACGCAACATTCAGAAACATCTTCTACGCTCTGACAGGGATTTCCTACGCCTCGGCCGATTGGCAAGCCCCTTGCTCTAGCCTGAGCATTGTCCTTTGCTGGAAGCCTTCCAATGCTGGTGATTCATCGCAGAATCGACCCTCAACCCGCCTGGGCCGCCGAGTTGCACCTGAACTTCGAGGCGCGCAGTAAAAGTCGCCTGCGCTGTTTCAGTGCCGAAGGTGAGGACGTCGGGTTGTTTCTGGAGCGCGGACAGCCGCCACTGTACGACGGCGAATGCCTGAAGGCCGAAGACGGCCGCATCGTTCGCGTCTGCGCCCGCCCCGAACAATTGCTGCACGTCACCTGTGCCAACGCCTTCGAACTGACCCGCGCCGCCTATCACCTGGGCAACCGCCACGTTGCCCTGCAAGTCGGTGACGGCTGGCTGCGCCTGCTCGACGACTACGTGCTCAAAGCCATGCTCGAACAATTGGGCGCGCAGACCGAAAACATCGAGGCAGCGTTCCAGCCGGAGCACGGCGCCTACGGCGGTGGTCATCATCATTCACGTCACGGTGATGAGGATTTCAACTACCCGCCGAAACTGCACCAGTTCGGCGTACGCACATGAACCCAGCCTGGGCGCTGCTGCGTCTGGCCAGCCCGCAATTGCCGATTGGCGGCTACAGCTATTCCCAAGGTCTGGAAATGGCTGTGGACAATGGCCGCGTGACCGATCCGCTCTCGGCCAAACGCTGGATCAGCGATCAGTTGCTGCTCAACCTGGCGCGTTTCGAAGCGCCGCTGTTGCTCGCCCATTGCACCGCAGCGGCCAATGAAGACTGGCCGCAGTTGCTGCAACGTTGCGAGGAACACCGCGCCAGCCGGGAAACCCGCGAGCTGCATCAGGAGAGCCGGCAAATGGGCTATTCCCTGCAGCAACTGCTCAACGGTTTGCCAGAACTGGATGACGCCGCCCGCGACTTTCTCGCACAACGCAGCGAGCCGCACCTGGCCCTCGGCTGGGCACTGGCCGCCCGCGCCTGGCAGATCAGTCCGCAAGACGCATTGGCCGCCTGGCTCTGGAGCTGGCTGGAGAATCAATTGGCGGTATTGATGAAGACCCTGCCGCTGGGCCAGCAAGCCGCGCAACGGCTCACCAGCGAGCTGCTGCCGCTGCTGCAACAGGCGCAGCAGAACGCCTCAAACATTGACCCTCAACACTACGGCAGCGCCGCTTTCGGCCTGTCCCTGGCGTGCATGGCCCATGAGCGCCAGTACAGCCGTCTGTTTCGTTCCTAGGGCCTGTCATTTTGGCCCTGTTATTTTGGAGAAGCACATGAACACACAACCTCTGCGCGTCGGTATCGGCGGCCCGGTCGGGTCCGGCAAAACCGCACTGACCCTGGCCCTGTGCCTGGCGCTGCGTGATCGCTACAACCTGGCGGTGGTCACCAACGACATCTACACCCGCGAAGACGCTGACTTTCTGGTGCGCAACGAAGCCCTGGCGCCAGAGCGGATCATCGGCGTGGAAACCGGTGGCTGCCCGCACACGGCCATCCGCGAAGATGCATCGATCAACCTCGAAGCCGTGGATCAACTGAACCGGCGCTTTCCCGGCCTGGACCTGATTCTGGTGGAGTCCGGTGGGGACAACCTGTCGGCAACCTTCAGCCCGGAGCTCTCGGACCTGACCATCTACGTGATCGATGTCTCGGCCGGTGACAAGCTGCCGCGCAAGGGCGGGCCGGGGATCTGCAAATCCGACCTGCTGGTGATCAACAAGATCGACCTGGCGCCGCTGGTGGGCGCGTCGCTTTCGATGATGGACAGCGACACCCAACGCATGCGCGGCGGCAAGCCGTTCGTTTTCAGCAATCAGAAAACCGGCCAGGGGCTTGAAGAAATCATCGCCTTCATCGAGCGCCAGGGGCTGCTGAGCGCGGCTTGAAACTTATCCACAGGACACTCAACAAGGAAGCTTATTCATGACACTCAACCGGATGTTTGCCGCCGCAGCCCTTCTGCTCACGCCCGCGCTGGCCTTCGCCCACCCAGGCCATGGCGACAACGGCTTGCTGGCCGGCATCAGCCACCCGATCGGTGGTCTCGACCATTTGCTGGCGATGCTGGCCGTCGGGTTGTGGGCCGCGCAACAACAAGGCGCGGCGCGCTGGGCGCTGCCGTGCACCTTCGTCGGTACGATGCTGATGGGTGGAATGCTCGGGTTTGAAGGCTTGAACCTGCCGGCGCTGGAGAGCGGGATTGCCGTTTCGGTACTGGCACTGGGTCTGGCCGTTGCGCTGGCGGTGCGTCCGCCGTTGAGCCTGGCCATCGGCGCCACCGTACTGTTTGCCTTGTTCCATGGCGTGGCTCATGGTTTGGAACTGCCGGCCATGTCCAGCCCTTGGGCATATGCCGCCGGTTTCGTGGCGGCGACCGCAGCGCTGCATGCCGCCGGTTACGCGCTGGTGCGCGTGTTGCCTCAGGTTGCTGCGCCGCTGGTTCGGGTGGCGGGTGCTGCTTCGGCGGCGGCCGGGGTTTGGTTGCTCGCGGGCTGAGTTTTCCATCGTCTGTTCCGGCCTCATCGCGAGCAGGCTCGCTCCCACAATTGTCCTGCGAACACAGGTCCACTGTGGGAGCGAGCCTGCTCGCGATAGCGGTCTGACAGACACAGCGTCTCTCAAGCCAACCTCTCTGCTACCATGTCGCGCAAACACTCCTGCCGTGACGACGCCAGCCAATGCCCCATGCTCCCCGCTCTGCCTCCCAGCCTGAATTGATCGCCCTGTTTGCCACCGTGCAGCAGCATTTCCAGGACGTGATCGTGCCGCTCTGGCAAGGGCCCGGCTGGAACGCAGACATGGCGCTGCCGTATGAAGCGCTGGACGCCGAGCATCGGCCACTGCCGCCACAGCGCTATCGGGCCATGGCCTGCGCACGGCAGCTGTACCTGTTCGCCAGCCTGATCGGTGAAGTGCCGGCCGCCGAAGAGCGCGCCGCTGCGCTGTTCCGTTCCTTGCAACGGCATTTCCATGACGCTGAGCACGGCGGCTGGTTCTACAGCATCGACGCCTACGGCGCGCCGCTGGATCAGCGTAAAGACCTCTACACCCACGCGTTCATTCTGTTTGCCTGCGCTCATTATTGGGCCAAGGTCCGTGAGCCGTTGGTGGAATCGGTGCTCAATGCCGCGCTGGAAGTGGTCGCTCAGCGTTTCGCCACAGGCGACGGTCTGTACGAAGCCAGCCTCGACCGCGACTGGTCGTCGCTCAACACCGGACCATTGCAGAACCCGCTGATGCATCTGGCCGAAGCGTTCCTCGCCACACTGTCGGTGCGCGACGATGCCCCGGTCGAGGCCGCGCTCAATGCGCTCTGCAAGGCCATGCAAAAGCACTTCATCGACCCGCAGCACGGGGTGATGATGGAAAAACCGCTGGGGGCTGTGGATAACTGGTTTGAGCCAGGACATCAGTTCGAATGGTTCTTTTTGCTGGAATCATCGACGACGCTGCGCGGATCAACACTGCACGCCTCGCTGACCCGCGCATTCACCTTTACCGAACAGTTGGGTGTCGACCAGCAGAGCGGCGCAGTGCGAGCGATGCTCGATCTTGAGCTGGACGGCAGACCTCGCGATGAAACCCAACGCATCTGGGCCCAGGCCGAATACCTGCGAGCCCTGACCTTGCGTCCGGGCAGCGAAACCTTGCTTGAGCGCCAACTGCACGCCTTGCAACAGCGCTTCCTGCATACGGGGGGCTGGTACGAGTGCCTGGACAGGGATGGCACGGTCAGCCGTCGGGACATGCCATCGACCACGCCTTACCATTTGGCGACCTGTTATCGCGGGCTGACCGAGTATTTTGGCTGACAGAAAGACCGCTATCGCGAGCAGGCTCGCTCCCACAGGTTCAACGGTGCCCTTGTGGGAGCGAGCCTGCTCGCGATGGCAGCGACGCGGTCTTCAGCCAGCAATCCACTTGCGATCACCGGTAAAGCTGATGGTCAGCCAACGCGCCGCATCAGGTTTGCCGAGCTTCGCCGAAATCTGGTCACGCAGTTCATCCAGTGTGGCCACGCCATCGAGCCGGTAATCCGCCGGCAACACCACGTGAATCTCGATAAACCGCGCCCGCCCGTGCTTCTGCACATACGAGATGTAGTCGGCAAAACCATGCTCGGCCTTGGCCTCGTCCATCACTTGGCGAACCTTGTCATCTAACTGATCCGGGACAATCCCCAGCACATCGCGTAACGCTGGCTTGAGGATTTTTAAGGCCGGCGCGAGCATGCTCAGGGCCAGCATGATCAGGATCGACGGGTCGACGTAAGCGGCCCACGCGCCATAGCCGTACGACTTGAGCAGCAACGCGGTGAGGAAGCTCACCAGCAAGCCGATCGAGAGCATCGCATCCACCAGCCAACTGATGTTGTCGAACTGGATCAGCGAGGACTTCAACGTACGATTACGATAACGAACGTAGAAGAAATAACCGAAGCAGACGACGCTAAGCACCGCCGCAAAAGGGATCACCAGGCTCAGTTCGATCTCGCGGCCACCGTTGATGATGCCGAACATACCGCTGAGAAAGGCATAGATCGCAATCAGCAACAGAAAGCTGCCTTCGATCAACAACACCATTGGTTCCAGGTGCCAGAAGCCGAACTGGAAGCGCTGGTTACTTTCCTTGGCGATCAGCTTGGCGGTGATCAACATCAAGACCTTGATGAAGGTCGCGATCAGAGAAAAAAACCCATCGAACAGAATCGATTGGGAGCCAGAAAAAAAACCCGTGACGATCGCGGCGATCGCCACGGCGAACATCAGGATGGTCGATTGTTTGAGCAGTACCTGCTCACCTCGGTTACTCACATTTCCTCCTTCTGAAACCCTTGAAACCGCGGTTTGCGGTGGGGGTTTCGAGGAGGAGTGTACCTTATGCCATGTTTTGGCCGATTTGACGCCATCGCGAGCAGGCTCGCTCCCACATTTGATCTCTGGTGTTAGCAGATCCCCTGTGGGAGCGAGCCTGCTCGCGATTGGCCGCTACTCGGTCTTACGCCTTGCTACTGCGGTCGATCGCAAACCCACCCCAGGTCTGGCTCACCGGCATCAATTCCAGACGGTTGATGTTGATGTGCGCGGGAGCGTTGAGGACCCAGAAGATCGTCTCGGCGATGTCCTGCGGCTGGATCGGCTCGGCGCCCGCGTAAGTGGCGTCGTAGCGAGCCTGGTCGCCGGCAAAACGCACCAGCGAGAACTCGCTTTCACACAGGCCCGGCTCGATGTTGCTCACGCGCACACCGGTACCTTGCAGGTCGCAGCGCAGGTTCAGCGAGAACTGTTTGACGAAGGCTTTGGTCGCGCCATACACGTGGCTGCCCGGGTACGGGTAGTTGCCGGCGATGGAACCGAGGTTGATGATCCCGGCACCGCGACCGTGGGCGATCAAGCGTGGCAGCAGCAGGCGAGTGCTGTACATCAGGCCTTTGATGTTAGTGTCGACCATGGTGTCCCAGTCATCCAGATCGCACTTGGGCGCCGGGTCTACGCCCAAGGCCAGGCCTGCGTTGTTGATCAGCCCGCGCAACGTGGCAAACGACGGCGGCAGGTTGGCAATCGCCGCCTCCATGGCCTTGCGGTCACGCACGTCGAGCACCAGGCCATGGACCTCGGTCTGCTTCGACAATTCGGCGCACAGGGCATTCAGACGCTCTTCACGACGACCTGTCAGCACCAGTTTCCAGCCGGCCTCGGCAAAACGACGGGCACAGGCTTCACCAAAACCGGAGGTCGCGCCGGTAATAAACAGTGTGTTGGACATCGTGTTCTCCTCACTTGGGCTCAAACGCAGCCATTGGAATATGAAATCAACAGGCAGCATGCCCGGCGCGGAGCACAGCGGCAACCGGGTCATCGACGCTCAGGTCACGGGCTGCGCGTGCACTGGATCTGCGAGAAGCTGCCGCCATTGAGGGTGACGACCGTGGGACTGGTTTTTTCGATCTCGCTGGGGGGCGTCAGGTGCAGCTCCTTGAGGGCGCTCTGCGGATTCTGCCAGAGGATTTTCTTGTACCTCACGTAACCGGTGGCTTCACCGCCGCCCGTGACAAGCCGGATCGTGCTGCCACCGGGCCGATAGTAAACAGTAGTGCTGGCCCCAGTGCAGACATACACATAATCCTTTTGCGGCGCAGGAAGCAAACCACCCGACAAACCGCCCACCAGGCTATACAACACCGCACTGACCGCGAAAATGCCAACCAGCCCCGCCAATACCGTCACCCAGCCACTGTAGCCACCAAACCACCGAGCCAGACGCCGAGGCGACTCATCACCGGTCGCCTCAATCGCAGGCGCAGCAGTCAGTTGGACCTCGGGCGTCACCACAGGCAACACAACCGGGGGGCTGACCTGCGTTTGAAACGCAACAACTGGCATAACCCGCTGCCTGACGGCCGGCTTGGGCAACCGCGCACGCTGTCGACGAATGATACGGGCCTGAAGGACCACAAACACCGCGCACAACAGCGGCACCACCTGATTGAGCGCTGGCGACTGGCTGTTGACCCAACCCACCACCACCGGATCAGAGACCGCAATGTCCCCCGCGATATAACCCAACAGCGCCGCGCCAATCACCACCAGCAACGGCTGACGCTGCAACAGCCGGCTGATTTGCAGGCTGCCGAACATCAGCAGCGGCACGCTCAACACCAGCCCCAGCACCAGATAAAAGACGCTGCCCTGAGCCACTGCCGCCAACCCGATCACGTTGTCCATGCTCATGATCAGGTCGGCGGTCAGCACCGTGACCACTGCGCCGCCCAAGGTCTGCGGCGAACTGCCGGACAGATTGCCCTCTTCGTCGGCCTCTTCCTCAGTCAACAGCCGTACTGCAATCACCAACAACAGCACCGCACCGATCAACTTGAGCCACGGCACCAGCAACAACCAGCCGGTCAGGGTGGTCAGCAACACCCGCAGGACGATGGCGCCGCTGGTGCCGATCAACACGGCCCGCTTGAGTTGATCCGGCGGCAGCCCGCGACAGGCCATGGCAATCACCAACGCGTTATCACCGGACAGCACCAGGTCCAGCAGGAACACCTGAAAGACCATGCTCAGCGCGTGCAGCGCACCTTCAAATAACATCGAGCGGTTTCCCGGCAAGAGAATGCGTCATGGGAGCATCACCCCAGCGCCCCGCTCAGCCCGGCATACAGCCCAAGCCCCGAGGTCAGCGTGAAGATGACAGCGACTGTCAGCGCATAACGTCCGCGCAAGCGATGTGCCGGCGGCAGCACACTGCGCGCCAGCAAGAACAAAAACAGCAATATCAAGGGGATCAACAGTGCATTGAGCACCCCGACCGCGATCGACAAGCGGATCAGGTTCACACCGGAACCCACCAGCAATGCCCCGACGACCAGCAGCAGCGCAAAGGGACCGTAGAACCACGGTGCATCCAGCGGATGTTGCTCCAGCGAATGACGCACACCCAGCGCCTCACCCACCGCCCAAACCGCACTCAGACACACCACGATGGTTGCCACCAGGGCACCGCCGGCCAGTCCGATGGCGAACACCAGTTTTCCCCAGGTCGGGCCGATCAAGGCGCCAAAAGCCTCGCCGATCTGAGCGATGCTTTCCAGTCCTTCCCCATGCCCGCCCAGCGTCGCCGCAGCAGCAATCACGATGGATGCCGTCAGCACCTGGCAAAACACCGCGCCGACCAGCGTATCGATTCGCGCCAGTGGCAGATGCTCGGCACCAAGGCCTTTATCGATCAGCGCCGATTGCTGATAGAACACCGTCCACGGCATCACGCTGGTGCCAAGGTTAGCCGCCAGCAAGTACAGATAGTCAGGATTGTTGAGTGGCATCCGGACAATGTCGTGCAGCATCTGCTGAGCGTCAGGCTTTGCCTTGAGCGCCATCACCAGAAACGCCAGGCCGAACAACCCCACTGCGAGGGTCACACGCTCGACCGAATGATATGAACCGGTCAGCACCATGCCGAGAATGAACACCACCAGCGTAAGCAAAATCAGCCAGCCCGGAATACCGAACAGGCTGCCGGCGCCTACCAGACCGCTCATCTGCGTCACCAGCGCACCAAAACAACTGATCAGCAAGACGATGGCCGTGATCATTGCCAGCGCCCGGCCGAATCGCTGGCGAACCAATTCCACATAGCCTTTGCCGGTGCACAAGCCCAGTCGCACCGTCAGCTCCTGGGCCATAAACATCAACGGCACCAGCAGAAACTGCAACAGCAACAAGCGATAGCCCCACTGCGCGCCACTTTGCGCAGCAGTGATCACGCTGCCGGCTTCGGTGTCGGCCATCATCACCACCAGCCCCGGGCCCATGGTCGCGAACAAGCGCGTCAGACGCTGCCTGAACGCCCGGTGGTCTGCTGGAAGGTCGCTCATGGCGCAGGCTACCTGCCGCTGCTCGTTGCCGGCCCGGTCCGGAACTGCTTGAGAAACTCCGCATCCGGCGTCAGCACCAGCATCGGCTGACTGTCAGACAGCGCCTGACGGTAGGTCTGCAACGAGCGGTACAACTTGTAGAACTCAGGGTCCTTGCTGAACGCCGCGGAGAGGATCTGGTTGGCCGCCGCATCCGCTTCACCATGGGTGATTGCCGCCTGGCGCTGAACCTCGGACAACAGCACCGTGCGATCACGGTCGGCCTTGGCCTGGATCTGCTGGGCCCATTCAAACCCTTGTGCGCGCAGCTCCTTGGCTTCGCGTTGGCGCTCGGACTTCATCCGGTCGTAAATCGCCTGACTGGCCTCCAGCGGCAGGTCGGCGCGGTGCAAACGCACTTCTGTCACGTCGATACCCAGTGCCCTGGCCTTGTCGGCAACGTCCTTCTCGATGATCGCGACTTCCTGCTGACGGTCCGTGGACAACAACGAACGCAGCGATATCTCGCCCAGCTTTCGGCGCAGCGAGGAGCTGACCATTTGTGTCAGTTGCGCATTGGCCTGATCCAGCGTTCCGACCGTCTGATAGAAACGCAGCGGGTCGTTGATGCGAAAACGCGTATAGGTCTCGACCTCGATACGTTTCTGATCGCCGAGGATGACTTGTTCGACCGGTGACGACAAAGTCTGCAAGCGACTGTCGTAGAACACGATGGAATCACTGAACGGCACCTTGAACTTGAGCCCCGGCTCCCCGGCCACGCCCATCGGCGCACCAAAACGGATGATCAGTGCCTGTTGCGACTCATCGACTACATACGCCGAAGCCGCCAACGCCCAGAGCGCGACGGCCCCCAGTGCCACCACCAGCCATTTGAGTTTTACGGTCATGGTCGGGCGTCCTTCTGCACCGGTTTGCCCGGCTCGTTCAGCGGCATGTAAGGCACCACGCCGGACATGCCCTTGCCGGAAGAGTCGATGATGACTTTGGAAGCTTTTTTCAGCACTTCATCCATGCTTTCCATGTACAGGCGCCAGGCGGTGACGTCTTTGGATTGCACGTAGCTGTTGTAGACCGAGAGAAACCGCTTGGCCTCGCCCTCGGCCAGGTTGCCGACCTGAGTCTGGTAGGCCTCGGCTTCCTGGGTGATGCGTGATGCGTCACCGCGGGCACGGGGAATCACGTCATTGGCATAGGCTTCGGCTTCGTTGCGTGCGCGCTCCTGGTCGGCGCGGGCACGCTGCACATCGTTGAACGCATCGATCACCTGTGGTGGCGGATCGACCCGTTGCAATTGCACCTGAGTGATGAGAATCCCGGCCTGTTCGTGGTCCAGCAATTGCTGCAGCAAGTCTCGGGTTTCATCGGCAATCTGCGCGCGCTTATCCGACATCACCGACTGAATGGGCGTACGCCCGATGACCTCGCGCAGCGCGCTTTCGGCCGCAAGCTTCACCGAGCGCTCCGGGTCGCTGATTTTGAACAGGTAGAGCCGCGCGTCCTTGATCCGCCAGAACACCGTGCAATCGGCTTCAACGATGTTCTCGTCCCCGGTGAGCATCTGCTTGTCGCGCGCGCCATTGCTCGCCGCGCTCTGCACACTGGTACTGGTGCCCAGTTGCAGCTGATTGACCTGAGTGATTTTGGGTAACAGGACGGTTTCGACAGGATAGGGCAAGTGATAGTGCAGCCCGGATTCGGCGGTCTGCTGCCAGCGCCCGAACCGCAGCACGATGCCCTGCTCATCCGGCTGAACCTTGTAGATACCGGAACTGATCCAGGCCAGCAATAGCAGCCCGCCGATCAATACCAGCCCCCGTCCACCGAGATCCATCACTGCCAGGTGGTAGCGAATTCGTTGGTGCAGCCGGCGCATCGGGGCGACGGGCTCGGCAGGAGCAAAGGCGGGACTATCGGTCATGCAATTGCTCCATGTCGTCAAATGACGAGCGCCCATTCGGGGGCGCCAAGGCGCGCAGAGTACCTGAACCCAAAACCGCGAAAATGAAAATTCTGTCATGTACGCTGTGCAAAAAACGATCAACCTCGCCAGCGCCATGGCCTCTGTGGCTTGCAGCCAACTGCACGCACCTTATCCACAGCCCCGTCCACAGTCTTTGGGGGCAAGTACAAACCTTGAGGCGCGCTATCCACAAGGCTTTGCGGGCTGATTTGAAAGTTTTTTGCTTGACCTGGGCACTGACAAGTGTAGCCAGCATCCGCCTGTGCGACCGTTCAGTCACAGAGGCGATGGCTCCACGCCAGTCATTACGGCCCTTTGCCGAGTCTTTCCAGAGTTTAACCACAGACTTATCCACAGGCTGCGCAATGACTTTTCAGCCGGTGGGCGCCGGCAACAAAAAGGTTGACAAGGCTCACTCAAGGCCACGAAAAAACGCCTGATCAAAAAACAACCACAGCCATGAAAGCCACGCCGTTAAAGGCCTTCAGACAGTTGCACCCATGTTACCCACAGCCAGCTCCACAGCAAACGGGGACAAGTCAAAACTGTGGAAAAACAGCCATTTGCAGCGGCTTTATGTCGCGCTTTAACAGGTTGAGAATATTGTTTTCCACATTTTTCGCAAACACCTGTGGATACCTGAAAACATCGACTTCCGTAGCAGCTGCCGAGCCTGCGAGGCTGCGTTCGAGGACGAAGTCCTCGCAAATCCTGCGTACGCGGATTGCCTGAAAGAGCGCGCTACCAGCTTCAACGACTGCTTCGCAGCCGAACGCAGCCTCGCAGGCTCGGCAGCTGCTACGGGCCGCTATCGCGAGCAGGCTCGCTCCCACAGGGGATAGGTGGCGTTTTGGATATATAAAAAAACCCCGGCGATTGCTCGTCGGGGCTGGAGGCTTCAGCAGAGAACTCAGTGACCGCCGAGATAGGCGTTACGCACCTCTTCGTTCACCAGCAGTTCCTTGCCTGTGCCGCTCAGGCGGATTTGACCGTTGACCATCACGTAGGCTCGATCCGATAGCTTGAGCGCGTGGTTGGCGTTCTGCTCGACCAGGAAGATGGTCATGCCGGTGCCCGCCAGTTCGCGCAGGGTGGCGAAGATCTGTTTCACCACGATCGGTGCCAATCCCAGACTCGGCTCGTCGAGCAGCAGCAATTTAGGCCGGCTCATCAACGCCCGGGCAATGGCGAGCATTTGCTGCTCGCCACCGGACATCGTCATCGCCCGCTGATTGCGCCGTTCCTTGAGCCGTGGAAACAGCTCGAACATGCGCTGCATGTCCTCGGTGGCGAACTTATCGCCAATCGGGATCGTGCCCATCAGCAGGTTTTCCTCGACCGTCATGTCGGGGAACACCCGCCGCCCTTCCGGCGACTGCGCGATGCCGTTGGAGGCGATGTAGTGGGACGACTTGTGGGTGATGTCCACGCCGCGGTAGACGATCTGTCCGTCGGCGGCCCGTGGCTGGCCGAAGATTGACATCAGCAGCGTGGATTTGCCGGCACCGTTGGAGCCGATCAGGCTGACGGTTTCCCCTTCGTTGATGTGCAATGAGACCTTTTTCAGGGCCTGGATCGGTCCGTAGAACACGTCGATCTCTTTCAGTTCGAGGATCGGTTGAGTCATACCAGCTCCTCTTCGTCAGCACCCAGGTAGGCGGCAATCACTTTCGGATCGTTGCGGATCGCTTGAGGGTCACCCTCGGCGATCACGTTGCCGTGGTCCAGCACCACGATGTGGTCGGAAATACTCATTACCATGCCCATGTCGTGTTCAATCAGCACCACCGTAATGTCGTGGTCGTCGCGCAGATGTCGAATCATCGCGCTGAGCGCCTCGGTTTCCTGCGGGTTGAGGCCCGCCGCCGGTTCGTCCAGGCAAATGATCTTGGGCCGGGTGCACATGGCCCGGGCGATTTCCAGACGCCGTTGCTGGCCGTAGGAAAGCTCACCGGCCAGGCGGTTGGCGCAGTCCACCAGATCGACCACCTCCAGCCAATAGAAGGCATGGTCCAGGGCATCGCTTTCGGCCTTGCGGTAGCCTTTGGTGTTGAGAATGCCGGACAGCAAATTGCTGTTGACCCACATGTGCTGGGCCACCAGCAGGTTCTCGATCACCGACATTTCCCGGAACAGGCGAATGTTCTGGAAGGTCCGCGCCAGGCCGGCGCGGTTGATCAGGTGAGTACCACCGAACATCTTGTAGTGGAGCCGGTTGATGAAGCTTTTCGGCGAAACGAAATCGGTCGCCTTGAACGGTTCCCCGAGCATCTTGATGACGTTGGTCTTCACACCACGGGTGTTGAGTTCGATACGCCCGCCAGAGGCCTTGTAGAAACCGGTCAGGCAGTTGAACACCGTGGTCTTGCCCGCACCGTTGGGGCCGATCAACGCGAAGATCGAGTTGCGTTTGACCTCCAGGCTGACGTCACTCAAGGCCTTGATGCCGCCGAAGTGCATCATCAGGTTCTCGACCTTCAGCACGATTTCTTCGCTCATGGCGCGCTCCTCTCAGTCAAGGCACCTTTACGCGGAGTCACACCGGTACGGCTGATCCGAATCAGGCCACGCGGTTTCCAGATCATCATCAGTACCATGAGGATGCCGAACAGCAACACGCGGTATTCCGCGAAGCTGCGCAACAGTTCCGGGGCGACAGTCAGCACGAACGCCGCGATCACCACCCCGACGGTCGAACCCATGCCGCCGAGCACGACGATGGCAAGGATCAAGGCCGACTCGAAGAACGAGAATGAGGTCGGGTTGACGAAGCCTTGATAACTGGCGAAAAACACACCGGCCAGACCGGCGGTGGAAGCCCCCAGAGTAAAGGCCGAGAGCTTGACCAGTACGTGATTCAGGCCCATGGCACGGCAGGCGATTTCATCTTCGCGCAAAGCTTCCCAGGCACGACCGACCGGCATGCGCGTCAGACGATGCTTGATGTACAGCACCAGCATCACCACGAGGAACAGCACGCCATAGATGAGCATGAACTTTACGTTCGGGTTGTATTCAGTCCCGAAGAATTCATGGAAGGGTATCCCGCCATCCTTCGCCACACGCGTGAACTCGATACCGAAAACCGAAGGTGATGGCACCGGCATACCGTTAGGCCCGCCCGTGAAGGACAGCCAGTTGGTCAGTATCAGGCGAATGATTTCACCGAAGCCCAGGGTCACGATGGCCAGGTAGTCGCCATGCATGCGCAAGACCGGAAAGCCGAGTATGCATCCGGCCATCGCCGCCATGAGTGCCGACAGCGGCAACATGGTCCAGAAGCCCAGGCCAAGGTAGTGATAACCCAGCGCCAGGCCATAGGCGCCGATGGCATAGAACGCCACATAACCCAGGTCGAGCAGACCAGCCAGACCGACCACGATGTTCAGGCCAAGGCCCAGCAACACGTAGATCAAGCCCAGGATCACCACCGTCAGCAGGTACTTGTCGGCGAAGATCGGAAACACGATAGCGATCACGATCAAAGCCGGAATGATCAAGCGCAGCCGCGACTTGAAATCAGGCGGCAACACATGCACGCCTGAGCCGACGACCTCGAAGCTTTGCTGGACCTTCACGCCCCTGGCGGTCTGCATGAACAGGCTCAAGACAAGACGCCCGATCATCACCGCCCCGACCATCCAGGCCACACGTGTCGGCTGCAGGTTGTAGCTATAACCTTCAAGCACTACGCCCACGATCGGGCCGAAGACAATCAGGGCAATCAACCCGGCCAGAACCGTGTCGATCAGGCTTTTTTTGACATCGATAGTGTTTTTATTAGCGTCGGACATACTTATACCTTCGCCACGAGTGGGCGACCCAACAGGCCTTGAGGACGGAAAATCAGGATCAGTACCAGCAGCGAGAAGCTGAAGACGTCCTTGTAGTCAGAGTTGATCACGCCGGAAAACAGCGACTCGGAAACGCCAAGAATGATCCCGCCGAGCATGGCGCCAGGCAGCGAACCAATCCCGCCGAGCACCGCAGCGGTGAAGGCCTTTATACCGATCACGAAGCCTGCGTAGAAATCGAAGGTGCCGTAGTTCACCGTGATCAGGACACCCGCCAGCGCAGCCATGGCGGCACCGATAATGAACACGTAGGAGATCACCCGATCGGTGTTGATCCCGAGGATCGAGGCCATCTTGCGGTCTTGTTGGGTCGCACGACACATGCGCCCCAACTTGGTGTATTTGATGACGTAGGTCAGCAGGGCCATCCCGACAAACGCCGCGATCAGAATGAAGATCTTGGTGTAGGTGATCTGCACAAACCCGGTGCCGATTTCGAATCTCAGCCCACCGCTCAGCAGCGTGGGAATACCCTGTTGCCGTGAGCCCTGAGCGATCTGTGCGTAGTTCTGCAGGATCAGGGAAACACCGATAGCACTGATCAGCGGTGCCAGTCGGGTGGAGTTGCGTAGCGGTTTGTAAGCGATGCGTTCAATGACCCAGCCATACACGCCGGTCACGAAGACCGTGAACAGCAGGGTGCCCAGGATCAACAACGGAAAGGATTCGACACCGAACCAGGACAGCAGGGCCAGGCTGATCGCCGCGAGGTACGCGGAAATCATATAAACCTCGCCATGGGCGAAGTTGATCATGCCGATGATGCCGTAGACCATTGTGTAGCCGATGGCGATCAGGCCGTAGACCGATCCGAGAGTCAGACCGTTGATAACTTGTTGCAGGAAAATACCGTCCATCATGCACTCTCACTAACTTGAGAGGCCACCGCGAACCCGGTGTCGATGAGCCCTTGTGAGGCGCACCTGGCCAGGTTCATGTGGCTCAGAAGAAAATACCGGGTCGGCACGATTGCAGAACCCATGACCAACGCCGGGCCTGCGCCCCTGGATTTATGTCGAGAGACCCAGGCCTGGCGATGCGCTTATCTCACTTCTGTTTTTCCAGCTGGTGGTATTTGCCCGCAGCATCCCACTGGTAAACCACGTAGTCGGAGATTTTCAGGTCGCCCTTGGTATCCCATTCCTTCTTGCCCATCACGGTCTCCACCGGATGCGCTTTCAGCCATTTAGCAGCGTCTTCGCCTTTGTTTGTCTTGGCACCGTTGAAGCCGGCAGCCAGGGCCTGTACCGAAGCGTAGGCGTACAGGGTGTAGCCTTCAGGCTCGTAACCGGACTTGCGGAAGGTTTCCACGACAGCCTTGCTGTCTGGAATCAGACGCGGGTCAGCGCCAAAGGTCATGTACACGCCGTCGACGTAAGGAGCACCACCGGCAGTCGTGACCATTTCGTCAGTCACGATGCCGTCATCGGACATGAACTTGACGTCTTTCAGACCTTGCTCACGCAATTGATGGACCAGTGGGCCAGCTTCCGGATGCAGGCCGCCGAAGTAAAGGACGTCGGCCCCTACCGAACGGACCTTGGTGATCACGGCACTGAAATCTTTCTCGCCACGGGTCAGGCCTTCCTCAAGCACCGGTTTCACGCCACGCGCGGTCAACTGCTTGGCAGTCGCGTCCGCCAGGCCTTTACCGTAGGTGTCTTTGTCGTTGATGACGGCAACTTTCTTGCCTTTCAGGACGTCGACGATGTAGTTACCCGCGACGATACCTTGCTGGTCATCACGCCCGCACATACGCATCATGGCGGGCAGGCCGCGCTCGGTGACTGCCGGGTTGGTAGAACCCGGAGTGATTGCGATGATGCCTGCGTCGGAGTAGACCTCAGAAGCCGGGATGGTCGACGACGAGCAGAAGTGCCCGACAACGCCGATAACCTTGTCCTGTACCATTTTGTTCGCGACAGCCACAGCCTGTTTCGGTTCGCAGGCGTCATCGCCCTGGACCAGTACGATTTTTTCGCCGTTGATGCCGCCCTTGGCGTTGATGGCATCCGCCGCAGCTTGCGCACCTTTCATGTATTGCAAGCCAAAGGAAGCGCTAGGACCGGTCATCGGACCTGCCACACCAATTTTGACATCAGCCTGAGCAAACGAAGAAACACCCAATGCAGTAGCGACTGCGAGTGCCAGAAAACCTTTCTTGTAAAACATCTGCGACATGTGAGGTGCTCCTGAGGTTTTTTAGTTAGCACAGCAACTTCAGCGGAAGCTTTGATTCAGCTACAAGCGCAGAGCAAGTGGCGTGCCATCGGTTTTTTATTCTTCAAAAAGTCGCTGCTTTATTGTTATTTCGACTGTTTCGGGCCCTTTTTTATTGGGCGTGCAACCGTCTAAACCGCGGAAGGTGAAACCATTATTTTTAAAAGGCGCAACCTCCGCGCGCCATCATTGCAACCGCTACCCGAAACGACGTGCAACCAGCCTGTAACAGCGTGCGTCACCGAACTGCACACTGCCGGTGCGCAACTGCTACAACACGCACCATTACAGGCTAGTCGCTGCGCGCAAAAGCGCCGCTCCCAGCAACAATTTCATTCTCTTAAATGACAATCCGCAGGCACTGGCCCGCGTGATAGAGGGAAAACCCGGCCTCGTATAAACAGCTGCGCAAGCCCACCCCGGCCAATGGCTGCATGGGGGCGAAGGGAATCGGTAGCGCCTGAGGATTTCCGTTACACAAGTAATCGGCGAAGGCTTTACCGACCACCGTGCCGGTGGTCACGCCACGGCCGTTGTAACCGGTCACTGCCACTAAACCGGGCGCCGGTTCGAACAAACGCATCAAGTGATCGGGGGTAAACGCGATGCAACCGGTCCAGGTGCACTCCCAATCCACCGGTTTGAGATAAGGGAAGTAATGCTGCTGAACCCGATCGGCCCAGGCCTTGAGGAACCACGTCGGTTTCTGATTGCCATTGCCCAGGCTGCCGAGCAACAGGCGACCGTCTTTGTCCCGGCGAATACTGCTGAGCACCTGACGGGTGTCCCAGGAACCCTGGCCACCGGGCAATATCTGCTGCGCGGCGTCTTCGGTCAGCGGCGCGGAAGCTACCTGGTAGTAGTAACCGGGGAAGAAATTGCGCCGCAACTCGGTCCAGTCGCCTTCGGTGTAGGCGTTGGAGGCGATCACCACTTGCTCGGCCATGACCGAGCCGGCGTCGGTTTGCACCGACCAGCGTTGGCCCTGACGTTCAAGTCGGGTCACCGGAGAATGATCGAACAGCTGACCACCCAGGTCTGCGGCAGCCTTGGCCAGACCACTGGTATAGGCCATTGGATTAAGTGTGCCGGCGCGGCGGTCAAGCAATGCGGCGGCAATCTTTTTGGTCCCGGTGGCTTGTTCGCAAACGGCACCGGTCAACAACTCCACGGGCGCACCGCGGCGTTTCCATTGTTCTTCACGACTGCGCAGATCGGCTTCGCCACGGGCGTTGTGGGCCATGTGCAACGTGCCTTCGCGGCGTAGCTGGCAATCGATGTTGTACTTGTCGATCAGGCTGAACACCAAAGCGGGTGCCGCTCCGAGCATGCGGTTGAGTTGGCTGCCGATCGCTTCGCCGAACCCGGCTTCGATTTCGTCCGGGGGAATCCACATCCCGGCGTTCACCAACCCGACGTTACGCCCCGAGCCACCCTGCCCGCAGCGCTTGGCCTCCAGCACGCAGACACTTTTGCCCTGCTCCAGCAAATGCACGGCCGCTGATAAACCCGTGAAACCGGCGCCGATCACACAAACGTCCGCCGTCACCTCGCCCTTGAGCGCCGCCCGATCAGGCCGTTGCGGCGTCAGTTTTTCCCATAAGCATTCTTCGCGTAACGGCATTGCCAGACTCCGATCAGAAACCTAACCACCACACACATTCCCAATGTGGGAGCGAGCCTGCTCGCGATTGCTATCTGTCAGTCGACGACGATGTTGGCTGACAAGACGCTATCGCGAGCAGGCTCGCTCCCACAGGGGACTTTCACAGGCTCACGAGACGTGTTCAGTCGAACGTGATGCCCTGGGCCAACGGCAACTCCAGCGAGTAGTTGACGGTGTTGGTCTGGCGGCGCATGTAACCGCGCCACGCATCGGAGCCGGACTCGCGACCGCCGCCGGTTTCTTTCTCGCCACCAAAGGCCCCACCGATTTCCGCACCGCTCGGGCCGATGTTGACGTTGGCGATGCCGCAGTCGCTGCCCACCGCCGACATGAACTGCTCGGCTTCACGCACGTCAGTGGTGAAGATGCACGATGACAGGCCTTGTGGCACAGCGTTGTTCAGGCGCAGCGCTTCGGCGAAGTCACTGTAGCCAACCACGTACAGAATCGGGGCGAAGGTTTCGCTGCGCACCACATCGCTCTGCTCTGGCATTTCGACGATGGCCGGCGAAACGTAGTAGGCGTTCGGGAATTTGTCTTCGAGCTGACGCTTGCCGCCAAACACCCGGCCGCCTTCGCTCAAGGCTTGTTCCAGCGCGTCCTGCATGTTTTCAAAGCTGTGTTTGTCGATCAGCGGGCCGACCAGGTTGCCTTCCAGCGGGTGACCGATGCGCACCTTGGAATAGGCAGCCTTGAGGCGGGTGACGATCTCTTCCTTGACCGACTCGTGGGCGATCAAGCGACGCAGGGTGGTACAACGCTGACCGGCGGTGCCCACCGCACTGAACAGAATCGCCCGCACGGCCATGTCGAGGTCGGCGCTTGGGCCGAGGATCATGGCGTTGTTGCCGCCCAGCTCCAGAATACTGCGGGCGAAACGCGCGGCGATTTTCGGCGCCACTTCACGGCCCATGCGGGTGCTGCCGGTGGCGCTGATCAAGGCCACACGCGGGTCGTCCACCAACGCTTCACCGGCATCGCGGCCACCGATGATGACCTGGCTGAGGTACTGCGGCGCATCGCTGAAATTCTTCAATACGCGCTCGAACAGCGCCTGGCAGGCCAGTGCGGTGAGTGGAGTCTTCTCTGACGGTTTCCAGATCACCGCGTTGCCGCACACCAGCGCCAGCGTGGTGTTCCAGGCCCAGACCGCGACCGGGAAATTGAATGCACTGATCACCCCGACCACGCCCAGCGGATGCCAGGACTCACGCATGTGGTGGCCCGGACGTTCGGAGGCGATGGTCAAACCGTAGAGCTGACGGGACAGGCCGACGGCGAAGTCGCAGATGTCGATCATTTCCTGAACTTCACCCAGGCCTTCCTGAGTGATCTTGCCGGCTTCCCAGGACACCAGCTCACCCAGATCAGCCTTGTACTCACGCAAAATGTCGCCCAATTGGCGCACCAACTCACCGCGACGCGGCGCCGGGACCTTGCGCCACAGGTCGAACGCATGCTCTGCGCGACTGACCTGCTGCTCGACTTGCGCGGCACCTTCCCAGTTCACGGAGGCAATCAGGCTGCCGTCGATCGGTGAATGTACGGGCTGTTTGCCGTTCTGGTACAGGGCCGGGTTCACACCCAAACGATCAAGCAATGCGGCAACCATGGGTCACTCCTTCAACGTGAAAAGCAGAAAATTCACAGCCCGCTGACGCGGCGCTTCAGGCCTATAGTTGTAGCCGCCCCGAGACTTGCCAACAAACGACGATTAAGCGAGATATCATTCCGTTTATTCATGCAAAGCGTTGTAACAAGAACAAGGGCCCACCCATGCTGAATAAACGCCACTTGCCATCGATCACCGCGCTGCAGTGTTTCGAGGCGGTCACTCGTCACCTGAGCTTCACCCGCGCCGCCGAAGAGCTGAACCTGACCCAGAGCGCCGTGAGCAAGCAGGTCGCGCAACTCGAAGAATTGCTGCAGCACCTGCTGTTTCGCCGGGTGCGCCGACGCTTGCAAATGACCCCGGCCGGGGATTTGTACCTGGTTGAAGTGCGAAAAATCCTCACGCAAGTCGAGATGTCGACCCACTACCTGCGCTCCTATGGCGGCGAAACCGAAGTATTGCGCGTGTCCACGCCGTCAACCTTCGGTGCTCGTTGGCTGGTGCCACGCCTCAAAGGCTGGCGCCTGCGCCATCCCCATATCCATCTGGACCTGTGTACCGAACAGGAAGCTGACGACCTGCTGCAAGGGCGCAGCGATCTGGCGTTCTATTTCGGCCAGGGTTCGCGGCCCGGCACCGAATGCCTGAAACTGTTCGGTGAAGAGCTGGTGCCGGTTTGCGCGCCGGGCAGCCTGCCGGAGCAGCCCTTCACCGACCCGACCCAACTCAGCGATCTGGTGCTGCTGCAAAGCGCCTCGCGGCCCCAGGCCTGGCACGACTGGTTCGACAGTCAGGGTTACCAGACCGAGCACAGCTATCACGGCCCGCGCTTCGAAACCTTTTATATGTGCATTCGCGCAGCGCAAGTCGGTTGCGGCGTCGCCCTGTTGCCACGGTTTCTGGTGGAAGAAGAATTGGCCGACGGCAAACTGGTCATTCCCTGGCAACACGCGATGCCCAGCAGCGATGCGTATTACCTGGCCTACCCCGAACACTCGGCGGAAGTGCCCAAGGTGCGGGATTTTGTGACATGGATGCTGGAGCAAATAGACAGCCCGGACGCCCCCTAGAATTGAAGGCATGCACAAAACCTATGGCGAGGGAGCTTGCTCCCGCTCGGCGGCGAAGCCGTCGCAAAACAGTGCATGCATTCCTCCTGAGAAAACGCCACGGCCGAATTCAGGGCCGCTTCGCGCCCCAACGGGAGCAAGCTCCCTCGCCACAGAGACCTCCAGCGTTAAAAAACACTGGCAATACCCACTACTGATATGCGCCACTAGCCCCATTCATTGAAACAGCTGAAACGTCGCGGCCATCAGCGGCGACCAGCATGGAGATTCCCGTTATGAGCGAGAGTGTGTTTGCCGATCGCATCGTGCAGAACTTGCTCGACACCGACTTCTACAAACTGACCATGATGCAGGCGGTGCTGCACAACTACCCCAACGTTGAAGTCGAATGGGAGTTCCGCTGCCGTAACAGTGAGGATCTGCGCCCGTACCTGGCGGAGATTCGTTTTCAGATCGAGCGTCTGGCTGAATTGAGCCTGAGCGCCGATCAGCTGAGCTTTCTGGAACGCATCAGCTTCCTGAAACCGGACTTCCTGCGTTTTCTCGGGTTGTTCCGCTTCAATCTGCGTTACATCCACACCGGCATCGAGAACGGCGAACTGTTCATCCGTCTGCGCGGGCCGTGGTTACACGTGATTCTGTTCGAAGTGCCACTGCTGGCGGTCGTCAGCGAAGTGCGCAACCGCTATCGCTACCGTGAAATCGTCATGGAGCAGGCCCGCGAGCAGCTCTATCGCAAGTTCGACTGGTTGAGCGCCAATGCCAGCGCCGATGAACTCTCGCACCTGCAAGTCGCGGACTTCGGCACCCGTCGGCGCTTTTCCTACCGAGTGCAGGAAGAAGTGGTGAACGTGCTCAAGCACGATTTCCCCGGACGTTTTGTCGGCACCAGCAACGTGCACCTGTCCCGCGAGCTGGACATGAAGCCGCTCGGCACCATGGCTCACGAATGGATCATGGCCCACCAGCAACTCGGCCCGCGCCTGATCGACAGCCAGAGCGCCGCCCTCGATTGCTGGGTTCGCGAATACCGTGGCCTGCTGGGGATCGCCCTGACCGATTGCATCACCACCGATGCCTTCCTCAACGATTTCGATCTGTACTTCGCCAAGCTCTTCGACGGTTTGCGCCATGACTCCGGGGACCCGATTGCCTGGGCCGAAAAAGCCATTGCCCACTACCATAAGCTCGGGATCGAGCCGATGAGCAAGACGCTGGTGTTCTCCGACAGCCTGACGCTGCCCAAGTCGCTGGAGATATTCCGGGCGCTGCGTGGTCGAATCAACGTCAGCTTCGGTATTGGCACCAACCTGACCTGCGATATTCCAGGTGTCGAGCCGATGAGCATCGTGCTTAAAATGGCGGCCTGCAATGGTCAACCCGTCGCCAAGATTTCCGATGAAGCAGGCAAGACGCACTGCAAAGACCCGAATTTCGTCGCTTATTTGCGACATGTGTTTCAAGTACCTGCCGCCCTCTCTGGCAACCCTAGCAAGGAGTGAATTCATGCAAGCCGTACAGCGTGAGATTGCTGAACAGCTCAACGTCCAACCGCCCTTCGCCGATCATTCAGCCCTGGAGGCTGAAGTCGCGCGGCGGATTACCTTCATCCAGGATTGCCTGGTCAATTCCGGGCTCAAGACGCTGGTGCTGGGCATCAGCGGCGGCGTCGACTCGTTGACTGCCGGCCTGTTGGCCCAGCGTGCCGTGCGCGAATTGCGCGAGCGCACGGGCGATACGAGCTACAAGTTCATCGCCGTACGCTTGCCGTACGAAACCCAGTTCGATGAACACGATGCGCAAGCCTCAGTGGATTTCATCGCCCCGGATGAGCGCCACACCGTGAACATCGGCCCGGCGGTCAAATCGCTGGCCAATGAAGTCGCGGCCTTCGAAGGTAAACACGCGGTTTCGGTGGATTTCGTGCTGGGCAACACCAAGGCGCGGATGCGCATGGTCGCGCAATACACCATCGCCGGTGCCGCCCATGGCCTGGTGATCGGCACCGACCACGCGGCCGAAGCGGTAATGGGCTTCTTCACCAAGTTCGGTGACGGCGCCTGCGACCTCGCACCGCTGAGCGGCCTGGTGAAAAACCAGGTCCGAGCGATCGCCCGCAGCTTCGGTGCACCGGAGTCGCTGGTGGAAAAAATCCCCACGGCCGACCTTGAAGACCTCTCCCCCGGCAAACCGGATGAAGCCTCCCACGGCGTGACCTACGCCGAGATTGATGCGTTCCTGCACGGTGAGCCGGTGCGTGAAGAGGCGTTCAAGATCATCTGCGATACGTACCGCAAGACCCATCACAAGCGCGTGATGCCGTTCGCGCCATAAGAAGTGAATGAACGAAAAAGCCCGCTGAGGAGTCGATCCTCAGCGGGCTTTTCTTTGGCCGTCAGCCATGTGTCGATACTGAAGGCGCCATCGCGAGCAGGCTCGCTCCCACAGGAATCTTCGGTGTGGAGGCTATCTCTCTGCCACACAGCAGACCTTGTGGGAGCGAGCCTGCTCGCGAAGAACGATAACGCGGTGGTCCGGATTACTTCAGGACAACAGCGCCTTTCATCATCGAGTTGTGGCCCGGGAACGAGCAGAAGAACTGATAGCTTTCGCCTGCGGTCAGCTTCGACACGTCGAAGGTCACCGAGTCTTTCTCGCCGGCACCGATGATTTTGGTGTGGGCGATAATGCGCGCGTCGCCTTCTTTCAGGTAGTTCTTGTCGATGCCGGCGGCCATGCCGTCGCCAGCGATGCCTGCCATGTCTGCGGTTTTGCTCAGCACCCAGTTATGGCCCATGACATTCTTCGGCAAGCTGCCGGAGTGGGTCAGGTTGACGGTGAAGGTTTTGCAGCTCTTGTCGATGGTGATCTCCTTCGTGGTGAAGGACATCTGATCGGTGGAGTCGACATCGACCTTGCACTCTGCAGCCATCAATTGGCTGCTGGCCAGTGTCAGCAGGGATACCGCAACGAGTTTGGCAAACATGGTGAATCTCCAAGGCAGGGTTAACAAAATCCGAATGGCGTAAAGACTGCCTGAAATTTTCGGAAGTTCCTATGACTTGCATCAAGAATTGTATACAACTTTCAGGCTATGACATTGATCGAAACAATTAACCAGCCAGACGCCTGGTGCACACCTATGATCGGCTCGTCACCCCCACTCTGGAGCGCCTGTCATGTCCATCAATAGCCTGTTGTGCAGTTTGCTCGCCGCCTACGCCTGTGGCGCCAGCGGCACCTATGACGGCACCGGTGAAAAGCCCCGCCGCAAGGATTAACCCTTGGAGCACCCAACGTCAGCCATTATTCTGGGGGTGTCACTGACCACGGAGTAAGGCATGTCATTAGCGTCTGTTTGTGTATTTTGCGGTGCCAGCACGGGCACTGATCCCGCTTATCGTGAAGCGGCGATAGCCCTTGGTCAGGAGTTGGCCCGGCGTAAGCTGACGCTGGTGTATGGCGGCGGTGCCGTCGGCTTGATGGGGATCGTTGCCGATGCCGCATTGGCGGCGGGTGGCGAAGTGATCGGAATCATTCCCGAAAGCCTGAAGAACAAGGAAATCGGCCACATCGGTCTGACACGCCTGGAAGTGGTCGACGGCATGCACGCACGCAAGGCGCGCATGGCCGAGCTGAGTGACGCGTTCATCGCTCTGCCAGGCGGCCTCGGCACGTTTGAAGAGCTGTTCGAAGTCTGGACCTGGGGTCAGCTCGGTTACCACGGCAAACCGCTGGGTTTGCTGGAAGTGAACGGTTTCTACAGCAAACTGACGGCTTTTCTTGATCACGTCGTCGGCGAGGGCTTCGTTCGCGAGCATCACCGTGACATGCTGCAAACAAGCGAATCGCCTCAGGCACTGCTCGACGCGCTCGATGCCTGGCAACCGGTGGTGCAGCCAAAATGGTCCGGGCAAAAACCCAGCTAACCCTTGCCCCCCGTTTAAAGGCAGAATACGCGCCGCTCAACCTCACCTTCGACCCCAGAGGATCGCCCATGGCTAAACCTAATTATTCCTTCGCCAAACGTCAGAGAGACTTGGCCAAGGAGCAGAAGAAAGAGGAAAAGCTTCAGCGCAAAAAAGCTACAGCTGAAGAAGAAGCAGCAGCACTGAACCCGGAAGCAGAAGGTGAAGTGGCCGCAGAAGATGCTGTTGAAGCACCGAAAGATCAGGCGCCCGACGCCTGAGACCCTCAGGGCCGGATTATCTGATCAGGCCCACCGGATCTGTGTCCAGGGTCAGCAGTGAAGCTGCTGACCCTCACAGACCACTCTGAAATACCCCATCCCCACACTAGATCTACATCACACCCCTAATGGCATCACCGTCACCCGCACTTCCGGGTCATGGCTACCCCCACCCAGAATCACCCCGCGCAATGGCGACACATCGGAAAAGTCCCGGCCCCAGGCCAGGGTGATGTGCTCCAGCGCCGGTTGCACGTTGTTGGTTGGGTCAAAATCAACCCAGCCCAGCACCGGACAAAACACCGAGACCCAGGCGTGGGACGCGTCGGCGCCGATCAAACGTGGCTGCCCCGGTGGTGGCTGAGTCAACAGGTAGCCGCTGACGTAGCGCGCCGCCAATCCTCGGGAGCGCACGCACGCCAGCATCAGGTGCGCAAAGTCCTGACAGACCCCACGCCTGCGCTCCAGCACTTCCACCAGCGGGGTCGCGACCTGCGTCGCCTCGGCGTCGAAAGTGAACTCGCTGAAAATCTTCTCCATCAACGCCTGAACCCCCAGCATCAACGGACGGCCCAGCGGAAAACAGCTTTCGGAGAACTCGACGAAGCTGCTTTTCAAATGCACATACGGCGATTCAAACCGATAGCGACAAGCCTCCAACAACGGCGCAGAAATCGGCTGACTGCTGTAGGTCAACGCGCTGCGCGTCATATCCCAGGCCGGCGATTGACTGAAATCGCGCAACGGTCGGGGCAGCACTTCGACTGTCAGCCGCGCATTGACCAGCAATTCGTCGTGAGGCCTTTCGAAGGCCAGGCGGGTCAGCGGATTGCCGAACACGTCCCGTTCATCGCGACGCGAAGTCGGCTCCGGGCTGATCTGCAAGTGCTGCTCGGTGCAGCGCTGCCAGGCGCAGGGCCGCGGCCACAAATGGGCGAGTTGCTGGGCCAGGGACACCGGGCTGTCGTAGTGATAATGGGTGTCGTGGAGAATCTGGTAATGGGCGCTCATCAGACGGACACCGTGCGCTGGCTGACATCATCGACATGGGCGAAATGCCGCAACGCCAGGCGATCAGACACCTGATTGCTGACATCAGCGACCTCTTGCAGCAGATCCGCGAGACCATCAAGGGCCGCGCGGACGCTGGTTTCGCCGAACAGCGAGTTCTCCAGGCAACCCAGATCAAATTGCGCCAGACGCTCCACCAGCGCGGACAACGCCAACTCACGCGGCGCACCAAAATCGTCGTTCAACCGCTTGAGGGTGCGGGTCACCAGCTTCAGCTGAAACAGCACCGCGTGGGGGTTCTGCTCATCGAGCAGCAACAGGTCGAGCACCGGTATCAATTGCGCCACTGCCAGATAACGGGAACGGTAAGTGATACTGCTGTTGCCCAGTTCCAGCAGCCATTCCAGTCCCGCCTGATCAAACGCCCCCGCACCGCGCAGGAACGCCGCCAGACTGCTGCTCAGGAACTGCAAGCGCTCGATCCGCCGACCAATCATCAAAAAGCGCCAGCCCTCGTCGCGGGTCATGTCGTCCAGCGCAAAGCCCGACAGCGCCGCCAGTGACATCACCAAGCGGTTCAAGAAATCCAGCAACTCGCCAAAATCCGGCTCTTCGGTTTCCAGTTCCGCTGCTTCGCGCTGCAATTCCACCAGCGCCTGCCAGTTCTCTCGCGAGAGCTTGCCGCGCACCTGGGACGCCGCCCACTGCAAGCGTTGCAGGTTGGAACGCAGGCTGAACGACCAGTCATCGCCAAGCAATGCCGCGAGCAAACGTTCGGGCAATTCACCCTCGTCGGGCAGCAGCATCAGGCTTTCGCCGAGATCGACCGCAGCCTGCAGGGCTTGCGGATCGTCGCCATCGACGTAGCGCGTGAGCATGATTCGCAGCAGTCGCGCGCTATCGTCGCAGCGCTCGCAATAACGCCCGAACCAGAACAGGTTCTCGACCACCCGCGACGGCAGGTAGGGATCGCGTCGCACCAGATCGTGCACGCCGATGGTTCGCTGGGTTTTCCAATGCTCGCCCAATGGCGTGCGTTCACCCAACACCCAGGTGTCTTTGCTCGCGCCGCCGCGCTGCATCGACACCACTTCGGCATCGGCCTCAGCCGCCACTCGGGTCAAACCGCCGGGCAGCACCCGGTAGCCCTCTTGGCTGGCCACCGCATAAACACGCATACCAATGGCGCGGGGCTGCAACTGCCCGTCTTCAGCCTGCCAGATCGGCGCCTGGGACAACTGCGCAAGTTCTTGCGCCACATAGGCATAAGGTCGAGCCTGCATGCGCTCGGCGAGGCTTTGGCGCTGTTTTTCACTCAAGTCACGGCCAAACACCGGGGCAAAGCTTTGCGAAGGAAACGCCGGTTTGATCAGCAGTTCAGGCATTTTTTCCAGGGCCTGCGCCAGCACCGGAGGCTCGCCGCACCACCAGGTGGCGATGGACGGCAGGATCAGTTCTTCACCGAACAGGAATTGATTGATCTTCGGCAGAAAGCCCAACAACCCTGGCGATTCCAGCACACCGCTGCCCAGGGCATTGGCCACCAGCACCCGCCCCTGCCGCACCGCTTCAAGCAGGCCCGGTACGCCGAGGGCCGAGTCGGTGCGCAACTCCAGCGGATCGCAGAAATCATCATCGAGCCGCCGCATGATCGCGTGAACCCGACGCAGACCGCTGAGGGTTTTCAGGTAGACCGTGGCATCACGCACCGTCAGATCGCCGCCCTCAACCAGTGGATAACCCAGCTGGCGGGCCAGATACAGGTGCTCGAAATAGCTCTCGTTGAAGCGCCCCGGCGTCAGCAGCACCACCAGCGGCACGTCATCAGCGCTTGGCGCCTGACGCGCCAGGGTTTCCTGCAAGGTGCGGAAGAACCCGGCCAGGTGCTGCACCTTCAAATCGCGGTACAACTCCGGAAATGCCCGCGACACGATGGTGCGGTTTTCCAGCGCATAACCGGCACCGGACGGCGCTTGAGTCCGGTCAGCTGTCACCCACCAACGCCCATCGGGAGTGCGCGCAAGGTCCACCGCGTACAGATGCAGGAAGGCCCCGTCCGGCGGTTGAATGCCCTGACAGGGCCAGAGGAAGTTGTTATGACCGAACACCAGCTCTGCCGGCAACAGGCCTTCGGCAATCAAGCGCTGCGGACCGTATAAATCTGCCAGTACCGCGTTGAGCAAGCGCGCACGCTGGGCGATCCCGGCCGACAACTGCTGCCACTCATCCGCCGCAATCACATGGGGCAACAGGTCCAGTTCCCACGGGCGGTCGGCACCTTTCGGGTCGGCGTAGACGTTGTAGGTGACGCCGTTTTCCTGAATCTGCCGTGCCAGCAACGCCTGCCGCTGTACCAGTTGCGCCGGCGTGCTGCGTTGCAACTGATCGAACAGCCGTCGCCAGTGCGGACGTACGGCGCCGCTGTCGTCGAGCAGTTCGTGATAGGTGCCCGCCGTGAGCGGGTAACGGTCAAGCAGGTCAGGCATGGAAAGCTCGGCAGCCAGCAATGAAAAGTCAGATTAACGCACAAACGCTGCAAATCTAGTGTGGGTGCGAGGGGGGGGGCTGC
>NZ_JANLNW010000073.1 GCF_025465945.1 Pseudomonas sp. 6D_7.1_Bac1
CAAAAAAGGCCGCTTTTGCATAAAAGCGGCCTTCCCGAAGTAGCTAAAGACCAGCAAAAATCAATTAAGTTCCGTCTATAAAACAACAACTTAGAGAATTTTCATAAGTCGTGTTATTCGTCGGATTTCGATTGTAACCATCGTGACACAGCCTCAGGATCGCGCCGTCATCCCTTTGAGGCTCCGCTAATGAAGTTCTCCTCGATTCTCTTGTTGTCCCTTGGCCTGATCAGTGGCGCCGCGTCTGCAGGTGGCACCGCCGAGGCAGGTGTGGGCGGCGCATTGGGCGGGGTTCTAGGCTCAGTGGTAGGTCAATCACTGGGTGGCAACACCGGCTCGACCATTGGCGCGGCCTTGGGCGGTGCGGGTGGCAGTGCGGTAGGTGCCAACAGACACAGCCGTGGCGAAGCAGCCATTGGTGGTGCGCTCGGCGCAGCCGGCGGTAACGTGGTTGGCCGAAGCATGGGCGGCACTTCAGGCAGCCTGATCGGCGCGGCAGCCGGCGGTGGTGCTGGTGGTGCGCTGGGTAACTACATGGGCAACCAGAGCAACAACGAAGGCGGTGGCCGTGGCTATCGCGACCATGACCGTCGCTACTACCGCGACGATGACCACCGCGGTCGTGGCCATGCTTACGGCCATCACAAGCATCGCCATTACGAACATGATCGCGACTGAAACCTTAAGTAGCATCACGTAAGAAATTCCAAAAAATCGCAGCCCCTGGGCTGCGATTTTTTCGTTTCACACCACCAACCGCTCCAGCGCCCCGCGCAACCCGGCAGGAATCGCCACCGGCTGATTCGATGCCCGATCCACAAACACATGCACAAAACGTCCTGCCGCGCAGGCGTCCTCTTCTTCCGCCTTGAACACCGCCAGTTCGTATTGCACCGAGCTGTTGCCCAACTTACCCACCCGCAATCCGATTTCAATGCGCTCGGGGAAAGCAATCGAGGCGAAGTAATCGCAGGCCGAACTCACCACGAACCCCACCACTTCACCGTCGTGAATATCCAGGCCGCCGACCTCAATCAAGTAGGTATTCACCGCCGTGTCGAAGAAGCTGTAGTAGGTCACGTTGTTCACATGGCCATAGACATCGTTGTCGTGCCAGCGGGTGATGATCGGCTGGAAGTGCAGATAGTCGGCGCGCTGAGGCATGCAGTCGGTCATTGGGTTATCTCTCACAAAAGGCAGGCAGTGTAATCGCCGTGACCATTAATCAGGCGACCTGAACATTGGCAAAACGCCCACCTTGGGCCGCCAGCGCACTGATCAACCGCGCAGGCTTCCACAGTTCACCTTGCTCGGCCTCAAGTCGCAGCAAACGCGTTTGGATATCTGCCAACCCTTGCTGATCCGCCCAGGCCATCGGCCCGCCTTTATCAGCCGGGAAACCATAGCCATTGAGGTACACCAGATCGATGTCGTGAGCCGACTCGGCAATGCCTTCCTGAAGGATCTTCGCGCCCTCGTTGACCAGCGCCAGCAGGCAGCGCTCGAGAATTTCCTCAGGGCCAATCTCTCGACGCTGATAGCCGAGCTCTTCGCTGACCCGCAGCACCAGTGCATCGACTTCCACATCATGCTCGGCCTGACGACTGCCCGCCTCGTAGTGGTAATAACCGTTGCCGCTCTTTTGACCGAAGCGACCCAGCTCGCACAAGCGGTTATCCACCTGAACCTCGGCTTCGTCCTGGCCGACACCCGCCAACTCCCGCGCACGCCATCCGAGGTCGATACCGACCACGTCGTACATGCGGAACGGCCCCATGGCAAAACCGAAGCCTTGCAGCGCGGCATCGACCTGATAGGGATAAGCACCTTCAAGGAGCATCTTGCGCGCTTCAAGCACGTAGGTATTGAGCATCCGGTTGCCAATAAAGCCGTGGCAATTACCCGCCACCACACTCACCTTGCCCATGCGCTGGCCCAGCTCTTTGGCTACCTTGAGCACCGCTGGTGCAGTCTGCGCACCCCGGACGATTTCCAGCAACTTCATGATATGCGCCGGGCTGAAGAAGTGCAGGCCCAGTACCTGTTGCGGGCGTCCGGTAACGGCGGCTATTGCATCAATGTCCAGCGCCGAGGTGTTGCTGGCCAGGATTGCTTCGGGCTTGAGCAGACTGTCGAGTTCGCGAAAAATCTTCTGCTTGAGTTCGAGGTTTTCGTAGACCGCCTCGATCACCAGATCCACCTCACTGATCGCCGGGTAATCAACCGCCGCCGTCACTCGGGCGATGCGCACATCGGCTTCAGCCTGGTCAATTCGGCCCTGACGCACAGTGTGTGCATAGGTCTCGGTCACGGCAGCGAGTGCTTGCTCGAGCATCTGTGCATTGTTGTCGACCCATTGCACCGGCACCCCGGCGTTGGCCAGACACATGACGATGCCTCGGCCCATGGTGCCTGCACCGATCACGGCGGCACGCTGAATCTGGAACGGCGTCTGGCTCATTGTTTGCTCTCTTGTTGGCGATCCAAAGACAGCATTCACCATAGTCAGCGCAGCAGCGTTTTTGAAATTTATTCCTGTGATGAGCGGCATTCAGCGGATGGATGTTCAATGGCTACCTCCAGACTTCACACCCCCCGTAGCAGCTGCCGAGCCTGCGAGGCTGCGTTCGGCTGCGAAGCAGTCGCTAAATCTGAATGTGCGATTCTCCAGAAAGATTACGATCGCCGGATGACGACCACTACGTGGCCGAACGCAGCCTTCGGCAGCTGCTACGCAATCCTCGTCAATCTGCCAGATGGATTCCGGCCCACTCGCGCACCTCGGCATACGGATAATCCTCCAGCGCCGCAAACCCCGGAATCGCCCGCGCCTTGAGCTTGGTAAACAGCGGCACGCTGATACCGCACAAGAACCGTGTCAGCCGCTCCGCGCCCGGCAAGCTGCCGTTGTACGCCTCATGCCTGTGGATAAAGTCACCACACAGCGCCTTGAAGTTTTTATCCACAAGTGCTGGCAGCTCAGGCGGTTCCGGCAGACGGGCAACCTGCCCATGGCACACCGAGCAATGCCCGCACTGCTGCGGCGCGTTATCGTCGCCGAAGTACTGCGCCAATCGATAGCCCAGGCAGTGCTCGGTGGCGAACAGATCGAGCATCGCGTGGATACGCGCGATTTCGGTGCGTTCATGCTGCGTGAAGTAGCCATGCAACTCGGCGCTCAACGCCAGGGCATCGAAGTCCGTCATCAGCAGGCTATAGACCTCGGTCATCTGCTTGCTTTCCAGCTCGACCCAGCCCTTCTCCTGAAAGTAATCCAGCGCCTTGACCACCCGATTGCGTTCAGCCTGATGCTGTTGGTACAGCGCATCGAAATTCACCGTGGCCCAGGTTCGCGCACGGCTGGAGGTCTGGATGATCGCCTCGACGAAGTCCCGCCGCTCGCCTTCGAAACGCGCCAGCAAAGCTTCAGGCTCCAGCAAAAACTTGAAACGGTACTCGGCAAAGTAGGCGTAACGCGGTGCGATCAAGCCTTTGAGTTCAAGCTGCACCAGTAAGGTCTTGAGCGGCAGTTGGCGAATATTGCTCTGGTCGGCCAAGGGGCCCAGCAAAAACTCCCATTGCCCATCCGGCGCGGCGGCTTGCAGTTCATCGAGCACACAACGGATGCCATCCAGCTCCGGCGTGTCACCGTAAACGAAGTTTTCCAACACGTTGAGGCTGTCGCGGTTGGCCAATACCAGGCAGTCGGATGGCTGCCCATCGCGCCCGGCACGACCGATTTCCTGGCTGTAGTTTTCGATGGATTTCGGCAAGTCGAAATGCACCACGTTGCGGATGTCGCTCTTGTCGATCCCCATGCCGAACGCGATGGTGGCGACGATGCAATTGGACTGCCCGCCCATGAACCGGCGCTGAATCGCTTCCCGTTGTTCATGGGGTAAACCGGCGTGATAGGCCTCGGCCTGAAGACCGTTTTGACTCAGGTGCTGGGCAATCTGCTCAGCGGTTTTCTGCAAGGTCACGTAGACGATGCTCGGCTGCCCGGCACGCTGCCCCATCCACTCCACCAGACGGCGGCGCTTGTCCTGCCCCCGCACCGGTTCAACCAGCAAATTAAGGTTGTGGCGATAGAAACCGGTGGTCACCACATCGTCCGCCGCGATGGCGAATTTCGCCTGCATGTCGGCGATCACTTTAGGTGTGGCGGTGGCCGTCAGCAGCAAGGTTTGCGGGATGTTGAACTGGCGCTGGTAGTCCGGCAGCTTCAAATAGTCCGGGCGAAAGTTGTGCCCCCATTCGGAGATACAGTGCGCCTCGTCCACCACCAGCAACGAGATCGGCACCTGCTGCAAAAAGTTGCGAAAGCGCTCGTTCTTCAGGCGCTCGACTGAAATCATCAAAATCTTCAACTCGCCCGACCGTGCCCGCGCCATCACCGCGTTGGCGTCGTCACGGCTCTGGGCCGAATCGATACTCGCCGCCGCAATCCCGTGGCGCTGCAAGAACGCCAGTTGGTCCTGCATCAACGCCAGCAAGGGCGACACCACCAGCGTCAGGTGCGGCAACAACAAGGCCGGCAACTGATAGCACAAGGACTTGCCGGACCCGGTCGGGAAAATCGCCGCCGCCGAGCGCCCGGCCAACACCGCACTGACCGCCGCCTCCTGGCCGGGCCGGAACTGTGGATAACCAAAGACCTGTTCGAGGGTGTTGTGCATAAGCTGTCACTCCGTTGACTGCTGCCATGCCAAAAGCCTAGCCGGCAAAAGCAGCGAGTCGAGAAAAGGTCGGGCGCAAAAGAGATACGGGATGATACAGGGAGAACGGCGCAAGGCCCGCGATGCAATCCGTTTGCTGATGTTGTTCAAATTCGAAATCGTAAACCACGAAACGCCCTACACAGTCTGGCGCAGGCGTTACTGCGGCTCTATTCGCCACGCCTGACAAGCGCGTGGGAAATTCGACCTTTTGGAAAGCGGCTGAAAAAACCTCGCAAACCCTGTAGGCCAAAGGCTCATGGGCCAGTAAACGCCCTACACAATCTGTCCATGCAGGCCGTCTTGCTGCGTTTTGCTGAACCTCTCTATAGTTTGCGGCGCGGCTGAAAAGTCACCTGCCGGGCGACTTCGCGAACGCGTACTGGACTGATCCCAATGCACACCTTCACTCCGTTTATCGACCGCTACCGCCCCCTCAAAACTACATTCACCGACACCCCGGTGCTGGTCATCGACACCCAGGCCAGCCCCCAAGCCCTGCTCGACGCCGCCCAACAACGCATCCGCGCCGCCAGCGACCTGCTCGAAACCCTTTACTGCCAGTGCTTCAATCAGGCTGACGTCAAAGACATTCCGCATATCGTTAATGCGCTTTATCTACTGACTCAGGATGGCAGTGATTTGCTTGAGGTGGTTCAGCAGCGGATGCCGAAATAGAACACACCGAACACAAGGTTGAATTCAATGACGGAAAAGATTCCCAAGGAGCGCGCCGAAACGCAAAACCCTATCGACAATGCGCGGTTGGCCGAGCAATTAAAGGCCTGTGTTGACGATCCACAGCCCAGCATTTCTCACGAAGAAGCCATGCGTCTGATGGACGAAGAAATTGAGGCCCTTAGCCAGAAAAAAGACCGACAGACAAGACTGTAGAAAGCCTGCTCCCCTTCCTACAACCTTCGGCTCTGTATCGCCATTAACGGGCCTGCGACTCACATGTATATTGATACCGTCGCTGAAAAACCAGCGAACCGGGTTTGGTCACTCGAGAACAGAGATCGGTGTACACATCCCTTGAACGAGGTAATTCTCAGTGGCCATATTGAATCCGTTTGCAGACCGCTTCCGTCCATTAAAAACCAACTTCACCGACACCCCGGTTCTGATCATCGACACAGAGACCGACCCACAAGACATCCTCGAAGCCGCCCTTCAACGCATCCGCGCCTCCAGCGACCTGCTCGAAACCTTGCACTGCCAATGCTTCAAACACGGCGATGTCAAAGACATTCCGCACATCACCCACGCCCTATACCTGCTGACTCAAGACGGCCGTGACCTACTTCAAGTCGCCCAGCAACGCATGCTGAACTGGAAAGCGCCGGCCTGAAGTCCGAGTGAACAGATCGTTCCCACGTTCTGCGTGAGAACGATCATGAGCAACAAGACCTAACCGCCGATGAACGCAAAGCGTTGAAAGCCGTCATCGAACACTGGAGATAACCATGAGCACGTTTTTTGATGAGCTGATGGAAAGCGTGCAACAGATGGACGAGATCGTACGGGGTGAACGCCTACCTTCCCACGAACTCCATGTTGACGTGTTGCAAGTCAGAGAAATTCGTAAGCGTGGGAACGATCAACCGCGTAGCAAGGGCCTTCCACCCAAACCCTGCGCCCCATAACATTCCTGCATGCCTCAACCGGACTGTTAACCATGTACCTCGCCCCCAACTTCCCCGACGACCACGCCATGCAGTTACTCATGCAGCTGCTGCACGAAGAACTCGGCCTGCCCGAACGCAAAACCATCAGCCTCACCACCTCGATCAATTTCGACCTCGGCTGCGACGGATCAGACGCTCGACACCTGATGGAAACCCTGGAAGAACAGTTCGCCATCGACTTCATCGACTACGACGCCTATCGCTACTTCCAACCGGAAGGCTTTGACGTGTTCCTCAAGCGTCGAGCGAAGGGACGTGGCGACAAAGTCCCGCTGACCATCGGCATGCTCTACCGGGCCATCAAGGTACAGCAGTGGAATACACAGGAATTGGAAGGCATTCAGCCGAACGCATAAGTGCCATTATTCTGGCCGTTTAGCGTCTTTTCAGCTTGAATATTGGTAGTTCTGTCTCCGCTGGCCTGAATTGCGCTCACAAAAAAGCCGCCCCTAAGGGCGGCTTTCTCTTACCTCAAACCACTACCGAATAATTACAACTTCGGCCCAGCAGCCTTGATCGCGTCGCTCACTTCAAACTTCTTGAAGTTCTCAACAAACAACCCGGCCAGCGCCTTGGCAGCCTCATCATAAGCAGCCTTGTCAGCCCAGGTGTTACGTGGGTTCAACAGGCCAGTCTCAACGCCTGGCACAGCCAATGGCACGTCGAGGTTGATGGTGTCGAGGTGTTCGGTGGCTGCACCGATCAACGCGCCGCTCTGGATCGCTGCGATCACGCCGCGAGTGGTCGGGATGTTGAAGCGTTTGCCGACACCGTAGCCGCCGCCGGTCCAGCCGGTGTTGACCAGGTAGACCTTGGAGCCGAAGCCGCGGATGCGCTTGATCAGCAGCTCTGCGTATTCGCCAGCCGGACGCGGAAAGAACGGTGCGCCGAAGCAGGTGGAGAAGGTCGACTTGATGCCGCTGCCCGAACCCATTTCGGTCGAGCCCACCAGTGCGGTGTAGCCGGACAGGAAGTGGTAGGCCGCTTGTTCTTCGCTGAGGATCGAGACTGGCGGCAGAACGCCGGTCAGGTCGCAGGTCAGGAAGATCACCGCGTTTGGCTCGCCACCGAGGTTCTTCTCGGAACGCTTCTCGACGTGCTCCAGCGGGTAGGCGGCGCGGCTGTTCTGGGTCAGGCTGACATCAGCGTAGTCGGCGTGCTTGGCGTCGTCGATAACAACGTTTTCCAGGACTGCGCCGTGTTTGATGGCTTTCCAGATGACCGGCTCGTTCTTCTCGGACAGGTCGATGCACTTGGCATAGCAACCGCCTTCGATGTTGAACACCACGCCCTCGCCCCAGCCGTGCTCGTCGTCACCGATCAGGTAACGGCTTTCGTCGGCGGACAGGGTGGTCTTGCCGGTGCCGGACAGACCGAAGAACAGGGTCACGTCGCCTTCTTCGCCGATGTTGGCGGCGCAGTGCATCGGCAGCACGTCGGCGGCCGGCAGCAGGAAGTTCTGCACCGAGAACATGGCTTTCTTCATTTCACCGGCGTAGCGCATGCCGGCGAGCAGCACTTTCTTCTGGGCGAAGTTGATGATCACGCAGCCGTCGGAGTTGGTGCCGTCACGCTCTGGCACGCACTCGAAGTTGGCGACGTTGAGAACTTGCCACTCTTCACGACCAGCCGGGTTGTACTGGGCCGGGTTGATGAACAGGCAACGACCGAACAGGTTCTGCCAGGCAGTCTGGGTAGTCATTTTCACGGCTAGGTAGTGCTCTTCAGCCGCACCTACGTGCACGTGGGAAACGAAATGCTCTTGCGCGTTGTTGAACGCCTCGACGCGAGCCCACAGGGCATCGAACTTGTCGGCCGGGAACTTGCGGTTGATCGGGCCCCAGGCGATGGCGGCCTGAGTGGTTGGCTCTTCAACGATGAAACGGTCGACTGGCGAACGACCAGTACGGTGACCGGTGCGAACCACCAGCGCGCCAGTGTCGGCAAGCTCGCCTTCACCGCGGTTCAGGGCTTCTTTAACCAGATCATCAACACTCAGATCGGTGTACACGGCGTTATTGGCTTGCGTCATGAGGTTCCCCGTCGGCCAGTGGCCGAGTGCTCCAAACGTTTTGTAGTAGAAAGTCGTGCACTACTACCGCGAAAAAAGTGGGCCGGATTATGCCAGAAAAGCCTGAAAAGAGTAGGGTCCTCCCGTCAGGACGGCGTTATTCCGGCGTTTACCAGTGAATTTACCTGCGCTGAAGCGTTTTAGTGACGAGTATCTGACGGTGTTTCCACACCCGCTCCAGCGAACAATTGAGTGATATCGGCCGCGTCGAACAGGTAACGCTGATTGCAGAACTGGCAGTCGATTTCGATGCTGCCATGGTGCTCGATGACCAGTGCCTGAGCATCTTCCAGACCCAGGCTAACCAGTGCATTAGCCGAACGCTCACGGGAGCAGCTGCAACGGAAGCGCAGTTTCTGCACGTCAAACAGGCGCACCTGCTCTTCGTGGTAGAGGCGGTGCAACACGGTTTCGTTGTCCAGGCTCAGCAGTTCATCGGCGGTCAGGGTGCTGCCCAGCGCGGTGATGTGCTGCCAACTGGCGGCGCGTTCTTCTTCGTCTTTCAGGCGGTCGGCCGGCAGTTGTTGCAGCAGCAAACCCCGGGCACGACGGCCATCGGCGTACAGCCAGAAGCGCGTGCCCACTTGCTGGGACATGACAAAATAGTTGGTGAAGCAGTCCGACAGGGTCGCACCGTCGAGGTCGACGATGCCCTGGTAACGCTGGCCCTGGGTCGGGTCGACGGTGAGTGCCAGCACGCCGTTGGGCATCATGTCGGCCAGGGTCGCGTCGGCGGCGATGTTGTCCGCGTCGTAACGCGCCAGGCCTCGGATTTCGCGCTCGCTGGAGCATTCGATCATCAGCAGCGATACCGGACCGTCGGAACGCGCCTGCAGGATCAGCAAGCCATCGAACTTCAAGGTGCCGACCAGCAGCGCCGCAGCCGCCATCAACTCGCCAAGCAGTTGTGCGACCGGCTCCGGATAGGGGTGTTTGGCGAGGACTTCGGCATAGCTACGCTCCAACGCCACCAGCTCGCCGCGGGTGTCGCTGTCATCGAAGATGAAGCGTTGGGTGTAGTCGGTATCCGGTAGATCAGTCATAGGTCTGGGTATCTGAAGTGAAAACTAAGGGTTACAAGGGTCGAGCATCGCGCCTTGCGCACCGTTTCGGTGCATTTCTTTTGATCATGACAGGCATTTTATGAACAATCCGGGTTTGTTCCAAGCAAGGTAGAACCGCGGCATATTGACGCTGTGTGATTTAGGCCTGTCAGGGGCCAGACCTCAATCGTTACTGCTGCCGTGGAACTTGAACAGGTCCCGGCGCTGTTTCTTGCTCGGCTTGCCGTCAGTGCTGACACCCAGGGCGCCGGCCTTGCGCAGGGCGGCGGCATTTTCGCGCTTGGCAATGCTGGCTTCGGTTTCAGCGTAGAGGGTTTGTGCTTCCGGTGCGCCACGACGAACGATCGACAGCGCCTGGACCACCACGGTCCGCTCTTCGAAACCGACGCGAATCTGGAACTCGTCACCCACTCTCGGTTCTTTGCCCGGTTTGCAGCGTTCGCCCCGACAATGCACCTTGCCGCTTTCGATAGCCGCTTTGGCCAGCGCGCGGGTTTTGTAAAAGCGCGCCGCCCACAACCACTTATCGAGACGGACTTTGTCGTCCTCTTCGTTTTTTTGTGCCATGGGATTTCCTCATTCTGAAATATTTCTGAACTGTACTACCGTTTCTGTCGTGCCATGATTTTCACCGGTTCAGCTTACAATGCGCGACGCTTTTGAGCCTCGCTCAGGCGCCTGAAATCCGGGCCGTAGATATCTGTCGCCTTTTACCTATTATTCTGCGTGAATACCGCGAATTCGGCCGCTTTGCGGCGCGAGCGGTTCCTCACCGGTTGAGCACTTTTGAAGACATTTGACCATTTGACCGTTGTGGGTCTGCGCGAGTGGGTGGCGCTCCCTGATTTGGGAGTCGCGGGCCTGCGGGCGAAGATCGACACCGGCGCCAGCACCTCCAGCCTGCACGCCACCGAAATCGAGCCGTTTGAGCGCGACGGGGAAACGTGGGTGCGTTTCAACGCGCACCTGGGCACGGTGGTGCAGCTGCGTCACCGCCGCTGTGAAGCGCCGCTGGTGACGATGAAAACCATTAAAAGCTCCAACGGCCACGCGCAGGTGCGTTACGTGATCAGTACCACCCTGGCGCTCGGCGATCGGGTTTGGCGAGTGCAGTTCACCCTCGCCTGCCGCAAGTCCATGCGTTATCGCCTGTTACTCGGTTCCAAAGCCCTGATCGACGGCCAGCTGGTGGTCAATCCGGGCATTAAATACGTTCAAGACAAGCCGGTGTTCCCGGTGTCCACTACCTTCTCCACAGGTGTTGCATGAAGATCGCTGTGCTGTCGCGGAACCCGCGTCTGTATTCCACTCGTCGCTTGGTTGAAGCCGGTACCGAGCGCGGGCATGAGGTGGTGGTGATCGATACCCTGCGCGCCTATATGAACATTGCCAGCCATAAGCCGCAGATCCATTACCGCGGCAAGCCGCTGGAAGGCTTCGACGCAGTGATCCCGCGGATCGGTGCGTCGGTGACGTTTTATGGCTGCGCGGTGTTGCGCCAGTTCGAAATGATGGGTGTGTTCCCGCTCAACGAGTCGGTGGCCATTGCCCGCTCACGGGACAAGCTGCGCTCGCTGCAATTGCTCTCGCGTCGCGGTATCGGCTTACCGGTTACCGGTTTTGCTCACTCGCCGGATGACATTCCCGACCTGATCGAGATGGTCAACGGTGCACCGCTGGTGATCAAGGTGCTGGAAGGCACCCAAGGCATCGGCGTGGTGCTGTGTGAAACCGCGACGGCGGCGGAGTCGGTGATCGAGGCATTCATGGGCCTCAAGCAGGACATCATGGTCCAGGAATACATCAAGGAAGCCGGCGGCGCGGACATCCGCTGCTTCGTGGTCGGCGACAAGGTGATCGCGTCGATGAAGCGTCAGGCCAAGCCGGGTGAATTCCGCTCCAACCTGCACCGTGGCGGTAGCGCCAGCCTGATCAAGATCACTCCGGAAGAACGCATGACGGCGTTGCGGGCGGCCAAGGTCATGGGCCTGAGCGTGGCGGGCGTGGATATCCTGCGCTCCAACCATGGACCGCTGGTGATGGAAGTGAACTCGTCGCCGGGGTTGGAAGGGATCGAAACCACCACCGGCAAGGACGTGGCGGGGATCATCATTCAGCATCTGGAGAAAAGCGGCGGGCCGAATATGACGCGGACCAAGGGTAAAGGTTGACCTCAAGCTGTTCGGTGGCAGGGACGCCGCCTTCGCGAGCAGGCTCGCTCCCACAAGGGTCTCGGTCGTACACAATTGTATGTTCGCTGAAGATCAAAATGTGGGAGCGAGCCTGCTCGCGAAGAGGCCCTCATTTCCAACAAAACCACCAGATACTTACACCGCGTCTCTTGGCAACATCAACCCCAACGGCAACCGCACCCGCGCTTCCAGACCGCCACCGGAGCGGTTGCGCAGTTCAACGTTGCCGCCATGCATCGAAGCAATACGCTTGACGATGGCCAGACCCAACCCGGTGCCCTTGCCGCCCCGCGCACGGTCGCCGCGGGTGAAGGGGTTGAAGATCGCTTCCAGCTCAGACGGATCGATCCCGGCGCCACGGTCCATGACGCTCAGCACCACGTAAGGCGCGCTGACATCCCCCGAGACATACGCCGCCACCTCAACGTCGCTACCCGCGTGATGCAAGGCGTTGCCAATCAGGTTGTTCAAGAGGCGTTTCATCGACACCCGACGCAACGGGAACGGCTGGATCGGCTCCAGACGCAAGCGCACCCGCTCCTCGTTCTGGTTGTAAGGTGCCGCCACTTCACGCACCAGATCACTCAGGTCGACCTCTTCGACCGACTCGTCCCGGCCATCGCGAATGAACGCCAGGAACTGATCGAGAATCGCGTCCATGTCTTCGATGTCGCGCACCATGTCGTCGCTCAGGTCGCTGTGGTTGCCCATCAGCTCCAGCGACAGACGCAAACGGGTCAGCGGCGTACGCAAGTCATGGGACACCCCGGCGAGCATCAATTCACGTTCGCGACCGGCCTGTTCAACATCTTCCGCCATCTGGTTGAAGGCCCGATACACCTCGGTCATCTCGCTCGGCGTGTCGCTGATCGGCAGGCGCACGCTACGCCCCTGACCCAGTTGCCGGGCGGCATCGACCAGACGTTTGAGCGGTTGGTTGAGCTGGCTGACAAAAATCCACGCCGACGCGGTGGATAACAAGCCGATGGCGAGGAACCAGCCGAGTACGTTCCAGATTTTCTGGCCGCGCAACGGATGCGGGTACAGCGGCACTTTCAGCCAGCCATCGCCCAGGCTTGGCGCCCGGACCCAGAGCGCCGGCGGTGAATGCATGCGCAATCGCACTTCCGTGTCGGCGCCCAGCTCGGCCTGCATCTGTCGTTGGTAGATTTCACTGTAGGGCCAATGCTGTTCGCCCTCGGGAACACCGGCGCCCACCACACGGATCAGTGTCGCGGCATCGGCAATCTTCGTTCGGTTTTCTTCGTCCGCTGCCCAGTAGGCACGCAAGGTCAGTGCGACACCGTGGCTGTATTGACGATCCACCAGCACGTCCTCGTTCATCAACAGATAAACCAGGGTCAGCGCCTTGGAAAACAGCACGACGATCAGCACCAGCCAGAGGGTGCGAGCGAAGAAACTCTGGGGGAACCACACGGGGGTTTTCATAGACAAGCGCTACACACTTTGCAGGAGCGAGCGAGGCTCGCAGAATTGCGGATCGCGAATCAACCGGGTGACGCATTACCCGGTTAACCCGCTCCTACAAATCATCGATCACTTGGTCGCGGTGCCGTCCGGAACGAACACATAACCCACGCCCCAGACTGTCTGGATGTAGCGTGGCTTCGACGGATCAGGCTCGATCATCCGGCGCAGGCGGGAGATCTGTACGTCGATGGAACGCTCCAGGGCATCCCATTCACGGCCACGGGCCAGGTTCATCAGCTTGTCGCGGGTCAGCGGTTGACGCGCGTTCATCACCAACGCCTTGAGGACCGCGAACTCACCGGTGGTGAGCATGTGTACTTCGTCGCCGCGCTTGAGTTCGCGGGTCGCCAACGACAATTCGTAATCACCGAAGGTCACGCTTTCGTCTTCACTGCCCGGTGCGCCCGGCACCGGAGCCGACTGACGACGCAGGACCGCTTTGACGCGAGCCATCAGTTCGTCCGGGTTGAACGGCTTGGCCAGGTAATCGTCGGCGCCCAGTTCCAGGCCCTTGATGCGGCTCAGCTCGTCGCCCTTGGCGGTGAGCATGATGATCGGGATCTGATTGTTCGCGCCGCGCAGACGGCGGCAGGCGGTCAGGCCGTCTTCGCCGGGCAACATCAGGTCGAGGACGACCAGGTTGAACACTTCACGCGTCAGCAGACGATCCATCTGTTCGGTGTTCGGTACGGCGCGCGCACGATAGCCCTTGCTGACGAAAAAACGTTCCAGCAGGCTGCTGAGCCCTGGATCGTCGTCAACGATAAGAATTTTTTCGCCTTCAGCAGTTTGTGCAGTGCTGCTCATTGGATGCTCCTTTGATCTCGGTGCGCATTATGGCGTAGCTGCCGTTATACGCACCGTGTGCATTGTTAGCAGATTTTTCCTGTGCCGCCAGCGATACAGCCTTTATGCCTACAGGCTGCGATGCCCCCATCGGGCAGAACGGCGGTTATAATGCGCGGCCTTTTGTGTCGGGCAACGTCTGATCGTTACTGTCAGCGGCGGCTTATTATTTTTCATCGCCTGGCAGTAATTGTTCGATTCCACGGGTCAACGGGATGCCTTTTGATCCAGGTAGCGGTGCTGGCCAGGCCGCTCAACCAGACTCGCCGGGCCTTATTCCCTGCGCCTGCGAGCCTGCTTTCACAATTTGTCAGGTGGTTTTATGGACAGCATCAACAGCCGCATCGCCGAGGAACTCGGTGTACGCCCACAACAGGTCGAAGCGGCCGTCGCGCTACTCGATGAAGGCTCCACGGTACCCTTCATCGCCCGCTACCGGAAAGAAGTGACCGGCAGCCTCGATGATATCCAGTTGCGGCACCTGGAAGAGCGTCTGCGCTACCTGCGAGAACTCGACGAACGGCGCATCAGCATCCTCGCCAGCATCGAAGAACAAGGCAAGCTGACCCCGCAACTTGAGCGTGACATCAAACTCGCCGACACCAAGACCCGCCTCGAAGACTTGTACCTGCCGTACAAGCAGAAGCGCCGCACCAAGGGCCAGATCGCCCTGGAAGCCGGCCTCGGCGAACTGGCCGACGGCCTGTTCAACGACCCAAGCCTGACGCCAGACACTGAAGCCGCACGCTTCGTCGACGCCGGAAAAGGCGTGGCTGACGTGAAAGCGGCCCTCGAGGGCGCCAAATACATCCTCATGGAACGCTTCGCCGAAGACGCCAACCTGCTTGAAAAACTGCGCAACTACCTGAAGCAGGAAGCCACCCTCAGTGCCCGCGTGATCGCTGGCAAGGAAGAGGAAGGCGCCAAGTTCCGCGATTACTTCGAACACGACGAACCGCTGAAAAGCATGCCGTCGCACCGTGCCCTGGCGATTTTCCGTGGTCGCAACGAAGGCATCCTCAGCTCCGCGCTGAAAGTCGGCGACGAACTGCCAGGCACCATGCATCCGTGCGAAGGCATGATCGGTCAGCAATTCGGCATCGCCAACCAGAACCGCCCGGCCGACAAATGGCTCGGTGAAGTGGTGCGCTGGACCTGGAAGGTCAAGCTCTACACCCATCTGGAAACCGACCTGCTCGGTGAGCTGCGTGACGGCGCCGAGACCGAGGCGATCAACGTCTTCGCTCACAACCTGCACGACTTGCTGCTGGCCGCTCCCGCCGGCCCACGCGCCACACTGGGCCTGGACCCGGGCCTGCGCACCGGCTGCAAGGTGGCGGTGGTCGACTCCACCGGCAAGCTGCTGGACCACGCCACGGTTTACCCGCACGTGCCACACAACAAGTGGGACCAGACCATCGCCGTGCTCGCGGCCCTGTGCGCCAAGCACTCGGTGGACCTGATCGCCATCGGCAACGGCACCGCCAGCCGTGAAACCGACAAACTCGCAGCTGACCTGATCAAAAAATACCCGGCGATGAAAATGACCAAGGTCATGGTCTCCGAAGCCGGCGCTTCGGTGTACTCGGCCTCGGAACTGGCGTCCAAGGAATTCCCGGACCTGGACGTGTCGATCCGTGGTGCGGTGTCGATTGCCCGTCGCTTGCAGGATCCGTTGGCTGAACTGGTGAAGATCGATCCGAAATCCATCGGTGTCGGCCAGTACCAGCACGACGTGTCGCAGCTGAAACTGGCGCGTGGCCTGGACGCTGTGGTCGAGGACTGCGTAAACGCCGTCGGCGTCGACGTCAACACCGCCTCCGTCGCGCTGCTGGCCCGCATCTCCGGCCTCAACGCGACCCTGGCGCAGAACATCGTGACCCACCGCGATGAGAACGGTGCGTTCAAAACCCGTGCTGCGTTGAAGAAAGTCGCCCGTCTCGGCGAAAAAACCTTCGAACAGGCGGCCGGCTTCCTGCGCGTGATGAACGGCGACAACCCGCTGGACTCGTCTGCGGTTCACCCGGAAGCCTATCCGCTGGTGCAACGCATCGCTGCTGAAACCGACCGCGACATTCGCTCGCTGATCGGCGACGCGAGCTTCCTCAAGCGTCTCGACCCGAAGAAGTACACCGACGAAACCTTCGGTCTGCCAACGGTCACCGACATCCTGCAAGAGCTGGAAAAACCGGGCCGCGACCCGCGTCCAGAGTTCAAGACCGCCGAGTTCCAGGAAGGCGTCGAAGACCTCAAGGACTTGCAGCTGGGAATGATCCTCGAAGGTGTGGTGACCAACGTGACCAACTTCGGTGCTTTCGTCGACATCGGCGTGCATCAGGACGGTTTGGTGCATATCTCCGCGCTTTCCGAGAAGTTCATCAAGGATCCGCGTGAAGCGGTGAAGGCTGGCGACGTGGTGAAGGTCAAGGTCATGGAAGTCGACATCCCGCGCAAACGCGTTGGCCTGTCGATGCGCATGAGTGACACCCCGGGCGAGAAGATCGACGGCGCTCGTGGCGCACGTCCGGGTTCGGCGCCACGTCAGTCTTCGAGCACCGCACCGCGTAAAGAAACCACGGCCGCGGCCCCGACCAACAACGCCATGGCCTCGCTGTTCGCCAATGCCAAGCAATTGAAGAAACGCTGATGGAGATCCCTGCGGGGTTGACCGAGAGCGCTTTTTTCAAGTTGCTGGGTTGCCGTTTGCACAGCCTTGAAGCCGGGGTGGCGCACGTCGCCCTGGCCCTTGAGCCGCAGCTGCGCAATCGCGGTGGCAAGCTGCACGGTGGGGCGCTGTTCAGCCTGGTGGACATTGCCATGGGGCTGGCCTGTTCCAGCACCCACGGCTTCGATCAACAGAGCGCGACCATCGAGTGCAAGATCAACTACATCCGCGCCGTGGCTGAGGGCGAGGTGATGTGCACGGCCCGGGTGATTCACCCGGGCCGGCGCACGCTGGTGGTCGAAGCCGATGTGATGCAAGGCGACAAACTGGTCGCAAAAGCACAAGGCACGTTCGCTGTCCTGTAGCTAGCGGTCATCAATTTGAGTTAATTTCGGCGCTGCGAAAGCTGCGCCGAAGTTTTCTGTGGGAGCGAGCCTGCTCGCGAAGGTGGGGTGTCAGGCAACTACAATGTTGAATGACACTCCCTCTTCGCGAGCAGGCTCGCTCCCACAGGGATTGCGGCGCTCAGTGCGGCTCCAAAACGAGGCGAAAACGCCAGTTTCAACTTCACCCTTGTAGACCGTCCTGCCCACCCCCATATTGGGGCGACTGACGCGTGAAGGAATCCAACTTGAGCGAACTTCTCAACCGCCGCCTGGCTCTGCTCGGCGAGCGCGCTAACCTCTCTCTGCTCGAACTGTGCCTGCACGGCATCGAGCGCGAATGCCTGCGCGTTACAGGCGAAGGTCGCCTGGCACAGACCCCGCACCCGGAAGCCCTGGGTTCAGCGCTGACCAACGAACAGATCACCACCGACTATTCCGAGTCGCTGCTGGAGTTCATCACGCCTGCGTTGGCCGATCCGGCAGACACGCTGGCGAGCCTGGACAAGATTCACCGTTTTGCCTACAGCAAGCTCGGCAACGAGTACCTGTGGAGTCCATCGATGCCGTGCCCGTTGCCGGCCGAGGAAGATATCCCGATCGCCTATTACGGCACCTCCAACATCGGTCAGCTCAAGTACGTCTACCGCAAGGGCCTGGCCCTGCGTTACGGCAAGACCATGCAGTGCATCGCCGGGATTCACTACAACTTTTCCCTGCCGGAAAAGCTCTGGCCGCTGCTCAAAGAAGCTGAAGGCTTTGTCGGCACCGACCGCGACTATCAGTCGTCGGCCTATATCGCGCAGATTCGCAACTTCCGCCGTTACAGCTGGTTGTTGATGTACCTGTTCGGCTCTTCGCCAGCGCTGGACGCCGGCTTCCTGCGCGGTCGTTCCCATCAACTGGAACAATTTGACGCCGAAACGCTGTATCTGCCGTACGCCACCAGCCTGCGCATGAGCGATCTGGGTTACCAGAGCAACGCGCAAGCCGGGCTGACGCCGTGCTACAACGACTTGAACAGCTATACCGACAGCCTGCGCAAAGCGGTGGCCACGCCTTACGCGCCGTACGTCGAAATCGGCACGCACCAGGACGGTGAGTGGGTTCAGCTCAACACCAACATCCTGCAGATCGAAAACGAGTACTACTCCAACATCCGCCCGAAACGCGTGACCTACACCGGCGAGCGGCCGATCCAGGCGCTGATGGCCCGTGGCATCCAGTACGTCGAAGTGCGCCTGCTGGACATCAACCCGTTCCTGCCGATGGGCATCGACCTGCAGGAAGCGCGGTTCCTCGACGCGTTCCTGCTGTATTGCGCACTGAACGAAAGCCCGCTGCTGACCGCCAACACCTGCGGCAACGCTACCTCGAACTTCCTCAGCGTAGTCAAGGAAGGTCGCCGTCCGGGCCTGCAACTGCAACGGGACGGCCAGTCGGTAGACATGAAAGAGTGGGCCAGCGAATTGCTGGAAAAAATCGCCCCGTTGGCCGCGTTGCTCGACCAGAGCCACGGTGGTGACGCCCACTGCAAGGCCCTCGATGCTCAACTGGCGAAAATCAAGGACACGTCCCTGACCCCTTCCGCCCAGGTGCTGGCGGCAATGACCGAACACAAGGAGAGCTTCAGCCAGTTCTCCCTGCGCCAAAGCCAGGCGCACGCCGAATTCTTCCGCAGCGAACCGCTGGCGGCTGACGAACAGGCGAAGTTTGAAGAACTGGCGCGCTCGTCGCTGACTCAGCAAACCGAGCTTGAGCAGCATGAAGTCGGCGATTTCGACGTGTTTGTCGGGTCGTATCAGGCGAGCATTCTGGCGATCAGTAACTAAATCGGAAGGTCCTTCGGACCTTATCGCGAGCAGGCTCGCTCCCACAGGATTCAGTGGTACCCACACAATTGTGGTCACACTGAAAATCCAATGTGGGAGCGAGCCTGCTCGCGATGACCGCGCAGCGGTCGCTGTTAGCGTTTTCCGCTCATAAGCTAATTCTAAAAAGTTATTTATTTTCGAATTCTTAGATCATTTAGTCTCATCACTCGCCGAAACCCCGGCCGCCTGATGAGGACTTTCATGATGAAACTGCACTTCCCTCTACGCCTCCTGGCGGCCGCTTCTCTGGCTGCAGCGAGCTTTTTCGCTCAGGCGGCAGACGTCACCGTCGCCTACCAGACCACCGTCGACCCGGCAAAAGTCGCCCAGGCCGATGGCAGTTACGAAACAGCCACCCACGCCAAGATCGACTGGCGCAAATTCGACAACGGTGCCGACATCATCGCCGCCATCGCCTCCGGCGACGTGCAGATTGGCTACCTCGGTTCCAGCCCGCTGACCGCTGCGATCACCCGCAAGGTTCCGGTCGAAACCTTCCTCATTGCCACCCAGATCGGCGCCGCCGAAGCGCTGGTCGCCCGCGACGGTTCCGGGATCAAAACCCCGCAGGACCTGATCGGCAAGAAAATCGCCGTACCGTTCGTGTCCACCGGTCACTACAGCCTGCTCGCCGCACTCAAGCACTGGAACATCGACCCGTCGAAAGTACAGATCCTCAACCTCGCACCACCGGCGATCATTGCCGCGTGGAAACGCGGTGACATCGACGCCACTTACGTTTGGGACCCGGCACTGGGTGTGGCCAAGGAAAATGGCAAGGTGTTGATCACTTCCGGCGAACTGGCCAGGTTCGGCGCGCCGACCTTCGATGCGTGGATCGTGCGCAAGGATTTCGCCGAGAAGCACCCGGAAATCGTCACTGCCTTCGCCAAAGTCACTCTCGACGCCTACGCCAACTACCGCAAAGACCCACAAGCCTGGCTGGCCGATAAGGGCAATGTCGACAAACTGGTGAAACTCTCCGGCGCCAAGGCCAGCGACATTCCATTGCTGCTGCAAGGCAACGTCTACCCGCTGGCGGCTGATCAGGTGCTCACCCTCGGCGCACCGACCACCAAGGCCATCACCGACACCGCCACGTTCCTCAAGGAACAAGGCAAGGTCGACGCCGTGCTGCCGGACTACGCCCCTTACGTCAGCGCCAAATTCATCACTAACTGATCGGAGTACATCGCGATGGCCTTGCTTGAGCTGGAGCGCATCAGCGCACAGTACCCCGGCGCTTTTGAGCCTGTATTGGCGGACATTTCCCTGAGCCTTGGGCCCCGGCAATTGCTGGTCGCCCTCGGCCCGTCCGGCAGTGGCAAGACCTCGCTGTTGAACCTGATCGCCGGTTTCGTCGAACCCAGCGCCGGGCGCATCACCCTCGATGGTGTGCCGGTCAAAGGCCCGGGCGCCGAGCGTGGCGTGGTGTTCCAGGACGACGCGTTGCTGCCCTGGCAGGACGTGTTGGCCAACGTCGGTTTCGGTCTGGAACTGGCCGGTGTGCCGCGTGATAAACGTGAGATCCGCGCTCGGGAAATGCTCGCATTGGTGGACCTCGCCGGTTTCGATTCGCGGCGCATCTGGCAACTGTCGGGCGGTCAGAAGCAGCGCGTCGGCCTGGCCCGTGCGCTCGCCGCCGACCCGCGCCTGTTGCTGATGGACGAACCGTTCGGCGCCCTTGACGCCTTCACCCGCGAACAGATGCAGGAGTTGCTGCTGCAAGTCTGGCGGCGCACCGCCAAACCGGTATTGCTGATTACCCATGACATTGAAGAAGCGGTGTTCCTGGCCACAGACCTGATTCTGTTGGCGCCGAACCCAGGGCAAATCGTCGAGCATCTGAGCCTGGATTTCGGTCAGCGTTACGCGGCCGGTGAACCGGCTCGGGCGATCAAATCCGACCCGCGCTTTATCGAAACCCGCGAACACGTCCTTGCCCGTGTGTTCTCCCAACGGCAGGAGCACGCCTGATGAGCAGCTTTGAAATCCCCGCCGCCACGGCCATACCGGCGGCCGGCCCCTCGACGGTGATCCCCCTCCGTCACAGCCTCAGCACCCGCTGGATCAGCCTGTTGACGCTGTTTGCGCTGCTCGGTCTCTGGTGGGCGGTGACCGCCAGTGGCCTGATCGAGCCGTTGTTCCTGCCGCCGCCCTCAGCCGTGCTGCAAAAAGGCTGGCTGCTGGCGACCACCGGTTACATGGACTCGACCCTCTGGCAGCATCTTGGCGCAAGCCTGAGCCGCATCGGCCTGGGTCTGGGCTTCGCTGTTTTGACTGCCGTGCCGGTCGGTATCGCCATCGGCCATAACCGCATCGCACGCGGCATTCTCGATCCGCTGATCGAGTTCTACCGCCCTATCCCGCCGTTGGCCTATCTACCTTTGATCGTGATTTGGTGCGGCATCGGTGAACTGTCCAAGGTGTTGCTGATTTACCTGGCGATCTTCGCCCCGATCGCCATCGCCACCGCGACTGGCGTACGCACCGTCGACCCGGCCAAGTTGCGCGCCGCGCAGTCGTTGGGCGCCACTCGGGCCCAACTGATTCGCCATGTAATTTTGCCAAGCGCCTTGCCGGACATTCTGACCGGTGTGCGCATTGGTCTTGGCGTGGGCTGGTCGACCCTGGTGGCTGCCGAGTTGATCGCCGCCACCAGCGGTCTGGGCTTCATGGTGCAGTCGGCTGCGCAATTTCTGGTCACTGATGTGGTGGTGCTGGGGATTCTGGTGATCGCGCTGATCGCCTTCGCCATGGAAATGAGCCTGCGCGCCCTGCAACGCAAACTGGTGCCGTGGCATGGCCAGGCTCACTGAGTATTCATGTGGGAGCGGGCTTGCTCGCTCCCACAGTCGACACCCCGGATTGAAGAGAAAGCCATGAGCAGCCTGACCATCACCCCACTCAGCAGCGCCCTCGGCGCGCAGATCAGCGGCGTCGATATCTCCCAGCCGCTGAACGTCGAACAACGTGACGCCATCGAGCAAGCGCTACTCAAGCATCAAGTGCTGTTCTTTCGCGAGCAGCCGATCAACCCGCAGCAACAAGCACGCTTTGCGGCGAGTTTCGGCGACCTGCACATTCATCCGATTTACCCGAACGTGCCGGAACAGCCGCAGGTACTGATCCTCGACACGGCCGAAACCGACGTGCGCGACAACGCGGTGTGGCACACCGACGTGACCTTCCTGCCGACCCCGGCCCTCGGCGCGGTGCTTAGCGCCAAGCTGTTGCCGGAGTTTGGTGGCGACACCTTGTGGGCCAGCGGCATTGCGGCATACGAGGCCCTCTCAATACCTCTGCAAAACCTGCTGCAAGGCCTGACCGCGACCCACGACTTCGTCAAATCCTTCCCCCTGGAGCGCTTCGGCACCACGCCTGAAGCCTTGGCCCAATGGGAAGAAGCCCGCAAGAAGAATCCGCCACTGTCGCACCCGGTGATCCGCACGCATCCGGTGAGCGGGCGCAAGTCGTTGTTCGTCAACGAAGGCTTCACTACCCGTATCAACGAACTCTCGGAAACCGAAAGCGAAGCGATTTTGAAGTTGTTGTTCGCCCATGCTACCCGGCCGGAATTTACGATTCGCTGGCGTTGGCAGGAAAACGACGTGGCGTTCTGGGATAACCGCGTGACCCAGCATTTTGCCGTGGATGATTACCGGCCAGCGCGGCGAGTGATGCACCGGGCGACGGTGTTGGGGGATGTGCCGTTTTACAGGTAAACACCCAGCTTCTTTGCTGACAGATAGGGCCCCATCGCGAGCAGGCTCGCGAAAGCGGTCTGACGAGCGCCAGAAGATCTGGCGCCGAACACTTACTCCGCCGTCGAAGGCTTCTCCCACAAGTTGATCCCGCCTTCCTGGGCAAACCGGTCAATCTCCGCCAGTTCCTCAACGCTGAAGCTCAAATTCTTCAGCGCCCCTACGTTCTCGATGATCTGCTCCGGGCGGCTGGCGCCGATCAGCGCCGAGGTCACCCGTGGATCGCGCAGAGTCCAGGCCAGGGCCATTTGCGCCAGGCTTTGGCCACGACGTTTGGCGATTTCGTTAAGGCCGCGCACAAGGGCAATGTTGGCATCGGACAGGTGCGAGGCTTGCAGCGAGCCACCACCCGGACGATTGACCCGCGCGTCAGCCGGCACGCCGTTTAGGTACTTGTCAGTCAGCAGGCCTTGAGCCAACGGAGTGAAGGCAATCACACCCGCGCCGAGCTCGTCGGTAGTGTCCAGCAGGTCTTTTTCCACCCATCGGTTGAGCAGGTTGTAAGCCGGTTGGTGGATGAGCAACGGGACTTTCCACTCTTTCAATAGCGCTGCCATTTCACGGGTTTTCGCCCCGGAATAGGACGAAATGCCGATGTACAACGCCTTGCCCTGCTGCACCGCTGTGGCCAGTGCGCTGGCAGTTTCTTCCAGTGGTGTGTCCGGGTCGAAGCGGTGGGAATAGAAGATGTCCACGTAGTCGACGCCCAGGCGTTGCAGGCTCTGGTCGAGGCTGGCCAGCACGTATTTGCGTGAGCCACCGCCCTGGCCGTAAGGGCCGGGCCACATGTCCCAACCCGCCTTGCTGGAGATGATCAGTTCATCGCGATACGGCTTGAAATCTTCGCGCAGCAAACGGCCGAAGTTGATCTCGGCGCTGCCGTACGGCGGGCCGTAGTTGTTGGCCAGGTCGAAGTGGTTGATGCCCAGGTCGAAGGCGGTACGCAGCAACGCTCGCTGGGTATCGATCGGCGTGCTGTCACCGAAGTTGTGCCACAGGCCCAGGGACAGTGCCGGCAGCACCAGCCCGCTGCGACCGACGCGGCGGTAAGGGATGGAGTCGTAACGATCAGCAGCAGCGGTGTAAGTCATCGAACCCTCTCTTGTTTTGAACGACGAAGTCGTCAGCGTTGCCCAGCATACGCCTAGACAACATATTCAAAACGGGGGGTCGACTAAATGCTGAAACGTTTCACATAATTTTACTCGGCGCCTGCGCAAACACTTCCGCCACCCAATCCACAAACACCCGCACCCGTGGCGACATGTGTCGGTTGTGCGGGTACAGCACGGAAACCGGCATCGGTGGCGGCGGTGTGTCGATCAACACCTCTTGCACTAACCCTTGGGAAATCTGCTCGGCCATGCGGTAGTGCGGGCATTGGATCAGCCCCAGCCCGGCAACCGCCGACGCTGCATAAATTTCTGCGCCGAACACCGACAGCGCGCCGTCGATGGCGACTTCCTTGAGCTCGCCATCGACCATGAATTCGAACGGGAACAGCTTGGCGGTGGTGCGCGAGACGTAGTTCACCGCGCGATGGTGAGTCAGGTCCGCCAGATTTTTCGGTTCACCGTATTTACGCAGGTAGGCCGGGCTGGCGCAGGTGATCTGGCGCAAAGTTGCGACACGCCGCCCAATCAACGCCGAGTCCCCCAACGTGCCGGCGCGCAGCACGCAATCCACTCCCTCGGCGATCAAGTCGACAAAGCGGTCCGCCTCGCTGATGGACAACTCGATCTGCGGGTAGCGCGCCATGAATTGCGGCAATGCCGGAATCACGAAGTACTTGGCCAAGGTGCCGTGTAAATCGACCCGCAACCGCCCTTTCGGCGCCACTGTCCGGAAGGCCTGTTCAGCCTCCTCCAACTCTGCCAGCAACTGCACACAACGCAGGTAATACGCCTCGCCGTCGAGCGTAGGACGGACGCGTCGCGTGCTGCGCTCCAGCAATCGGGTACCGAGCCAGGCTTCGAACTGGTTGAGGGTGTGGGTCAGGGTGGCGCGGGGCAGGTTCAAGTCATCGGCGGCGAGCGTGAAGCTGCTGCGCTCGTAGATCCGCACGAAAACCTTCATCGCTTTGACTTGATCCACGGGGTGCTCCTGGCACTCGATTGTTGGCGATTATTGAACAGTCAAGGCAACTCTCGTGCATTTATCGCCATGAGTAAACAGGTGAATCTAGCTCCACACCCCGCCAACAACCTCAAAGGAAACACCGCCATGACTACTCAAACATCGAAAGTTGCCATCGTGACCGGCGCCTCCCGCGGCATCGGTGCCGTGATCGCCAAACAACTCGCCTGCGAAGGTTTCGCCGTCGCCATCAACTACACCAGCAGCGCCAATGAAGCATCAAAATTGGTCGTCGAGCTGCGCCAGGCCGGACATCAAGCCATAGCGATCAAGGCCGACGTGTCCAACGCAGCCGACGTACGCCGGATGTTCGACGAAACCGAAGCGCAACTGGGCAAAGTCGATGTGCTGGTGAACAACGCCGGGATTCTCAAGGTGTTGCCGCTGGCACAGCACAGTGACGAGCTGTTCGAGCAGACGTTCGCCATCAACACCCGTGGCACCTTCAACACCCTGCGCGAAGCCGCGACCCGCCTGAATGCCGGTGGCCGCATCGTCAACTTTTCCAGCAGCACCGTGGCCATGAACCTGCCCGGCTACTCGGTGTATATCGCCAGCAAAGCGGCGGTGGAATCCTTCACCCAGGTGTTCGCCAAGGAACTGCGCGGTCGCAACATCACGGTCAATGCGGTGGCCCCAGGTCCAGTCGCCACTGAATTGTTCCTGCATGGCAAAAGCGAAGAGCAGATCCAGACCTTCGCCAAGATGCCGCCGCTGGAACGCCTCGGTCAGCCGGAAGACATCGCCAACGTGATTTCCTTTCTGGTCAGCCCGGCTGCCGCGTGGGTCAACGGGCAAATCCTGCGTGCCAATGGCGGGTTGGTTTAAGCGCCATTCTTCTGAACGACGCCTATGCTCGGTATGACGAACACCGGCTCAGGAGCACACCAACATGCACACCACCATCATCATCACCTTCGGCCTGGTCCTGCTGGCGCTGATGCTGTTCATCGGTCAGAAGCTCGGTTTCAGTCGGCAGACCCTGACCTACAGCTTCGTCGTCCTGTGGTTGGCACTGACGGTGATCAACGGTGCCATTGGCTTGATCACCGCCGGGCAACCGCTGACCTCCGAGCTGATGGTGGGCTTCATGGTGTTCGGTGTACCGGTGGCCGCTCTGGTCTTGTTCATGACGCTGAACACTTGATGCCAAAAGAGGCCTGAGCGCCACCGGGTCTCGGTCAGCGCACCAGATGCAAAAACTGCATGTGCCGCTCGTACTGGTCAAGGATGTCGTTGATGATTTGCTCCTTGGTGTAGCCCATCAAGTCGTAGTCCTGGCTGCCTTCGCTCAAGTGCACTTCAGCGCGGTAGTAGCGGCGATTGCGCAGCTCCTTCGGTCCCATCCCGCTACGGGCGAAGGACGGTGTGAAGTAACCGCGCATTTGCGCCTGATAGATGAACGAATGCTGATCGCCGTGACCGATTTCCAGGCTGACGCTGTCGTTGGCCGGGTCCGGTTGAGCGAGCACGTTCACCCCCTTCTCGACAAACACCGCCGTCACTTCTTCAATCGCCGGACGCACCGTCGTGTCGAGGAAACGGTACACCTCGTCACGCGACGGAAAGTGCACGGCCTGGCTCAAGCGCTGACGCCAGCCACCCTTGCCGCGCCGCGATGCCGAGACCGGCGCCAACGAATGCAACTGGGCGATCTGCTTCTGCGATTCGAGGTAGAACGCCTTGTGCAGCCCCCACATCATCAGCAGCAAAATCATCGAAAACGGCAACGAGGTCAGCACCACCGCTGACTTCAACGAGTCGATGCTGCCAGCGAACAACAGCGCACTGGTCACCAGTGCGGTCATCGCGCCCCAAAACACTCGCAGCCATTTCGGTCCGTCTTCATCGGCGTTACCGCCCTTGGCGGACAGCGTCGAGAGCACCACTGTGCCGGAGTCGGCCGAGGTGACGAAGAACACGAAGCTGATGAACACCGTCATGGCGATCACCGTTTTGCTCCACGGGTAGGTTTCCAGCAGCAGATAGAGGGTCATCGACGGGTTGTCGATGGCCGACAGGCCGAGGGCGCTCATGCCGTGGTTGAGTACTTGGTCGATGGCGCTGTTACCGAAGATCGACATCCACGCCAGGGTGAAACCGAGCGGAATCAGCAGCACGCCGAAGACGAATTCGCGGATGGTCCGGCCACGGGAAATACGGGCGATGAACAGGCCCACGAACGGCGACCATGCGATCCACCACGCCCAATAGAACACCGTCCAGCCGCCCAGCCAGTCGTTGGGTTTGTCGTAGGCGTAAAGGTCGAAACTCTTCATCGGCAAGGCGCCGAGGTAGTCGCCCAGGTTCTGGATCAGGGTGTTGAGCAGGTGCTGGGTGGGACCGGCGAACAGCACAAACAGCAACAGCGCGCAGGCCAGCAGCATGTTGATGTCGGACATTACCCGCACGCCTTTATCGACGCCGGCGACGGCGACAATGATCGCTGCGCCCATCATCAGCGTGATCAGGCCGACCTGAATCCATTGGGTGTGGGCAATGCCGAACAAGTAGTCGAGGCCAGAGTTGAGGTGCAACACGCCGAAGCCCATGTCAGCGCCCAGACCGAACACCGTGGCGATGATGCCGAAACCATCCACCGCGTAACCGATCGGGCCGTTGATGCGTTTGCCGATCAGTGGATACAACGCCGAGCGCAGGGCCAGCGGCAGGTTATGCCGGTAAGCGAAGTAGGCCAGCGCCATGCCGACAAAAGCGAATACGCCCCAACCATGCAGGCCCCAATGCAGAAACAGTATCTGCATCGCCTGGCGCGCTGCATCGGCTGTGCCGGCTTCACCCTGGGGCGGTTGCAGCATGTGCGTCAGCGGTTCGGACACACAGAAGAAAAACAGCGTGATGCTGATTCCGGCGGCGAACAGCATGCCGGCCCAGGACAGGTAACTGAATTCGGGCTCGTCGTGGTCGGCACCGAGCTTGATCTTGCCGTAGCCAGACAAGGCGGTGACCACCACGAAGACCAGATACAGAGTCATCGCCAGCATGTAGTACCAGCCGACCGTGTTGGCCGCCCAGTTTTGCGCCGCCAGCAGCCAGGCGCCGGACTGTTGCGGGAAGGCGATGACCACCAGGCCGAACAGTAAAATGAAGGTCGCCGCGAAGTAGAACACCGGCGGGTTCATGCGGATTTGACCGCTTGGAGGGGTGAATGATGCACTCATGGAAGGTGCACCTCGAGGGGGTAAAACGTGGCTGTCAGTAACAGACTCAGCAAAGGCTAGCCTCCTGTTGTGAGCGGGCAGCGAACCACCGGTTTAACTTGAATGAACGTTCAAGTTAAACATGGATGGGCTGTGAGGACTAATCGCAAGGCTCGGCGGTGCGTCTGTGGCGAGGGAGCTTGCTCCCGCTGGGACGCGCAGCGTCCCTAAAAACTCAGAAGCTGACGACTGCTTCGCAGCCGAGCGGGAGCAAGCTCCCTCGCCACCAAAATGAGTGCCTTCACGCTAGCTCAAGGAGGGTATGACGGGAACGATTATAAGGCTCAGCCTTACTTCTGCGTCCCATCATCATGCTGCAAATTAGCCTGGGTCAGGTTGCAACCAGCCGGCACGCTGCGGGTCAGCCAGACGTTGCCGCCGATCGTCGAGCCCTTGCCGATGGTGATCCGTCCAAGAATGGTCGCGCCGGCATAGATCACCACATCGTCTTCAACGATTGGATGGCGCGGATGGCCCTTCTGCAACTGGCCGTCTTCGTCGGCCGGGAAGCGTTTTGCACCGAGGGTCACGGCCTGGTAGATGCGCACCCGCTCGCCGATGATCGCAGTCTCGCCGATCACCACACCCGTTCCGTGGTCGATAAAGAAACTACGGCCAATCTGCGCGCCCGGGTGAATGTCGATACCGGTGGCCGAGTGGGCAATTTCCGCACTGATCCGCGCCAGCAACGGCAGCCCGGCGCGGTACAAATGGTGGGCCAGGCGATGGTGAATCACCGCCAGAATCCCCGGATAGCACAGCAACACTTCATCGACGCTGCGTGCTGCCGGGTCGCCGTGATAGGCCGCCAGCACATCGGAATCCAGCAGGCTGCGCAGGCCCGGCAAGGCCAGGGCGAAATCCTGGACCAGGCTGATCGCCCGCGCCTCGACTTCGGTATCGACCTGGGCACTTTGCCGCGCGACATAGCGCAGTTCCAACCGCGCCTGCGCCAACAACGCGTTCAGCGCCACATCCAGCGTATGCCCGACGTAGAAATCTTCGCTCTCTTCACGCAAGTCCACCGGGCCCAGGCGCATCGGGAACAGCGCACCACAGAGTGCTTCGAGAATATCTGCCATTGCTGCACGCGACGGCAGCTCGCGCCCACCCTGCTCGCCGCTGATACGACCGTTCTGTGCACGCCACTGGTCGCGGGCAGTACGCAGTTGGCTGACGATGGTCTGTAATTGCCAATGGCTGGAACGCTGGCTCACGGTAAACACTCCTCACGTGCTGCGGCCGGACGTTCTGGCCGCCTGAACGGCGTTCACTTTACGGTATGCGCTCAAAACGCAATTAAGAACGAATTGTGCTGTTCTCAGCACTTTTTGGCATAAGCGAAGTTGGCGGTTGCCCGAGTAAATCGGCCTGCCTATAGTCCAGTGACATTCTTCGACCCGTGCGACCCCATGATCAAACAACAGCTTGCTCGTTTTAATCGTCTGGACCTCCTCACCCATGCCACCGCGCTGGAAAAGCTCGAACGCTTGTCGGCCTGGCTAGGGCGCGATGTCTACGTCAAACGTGACGACCTGACACCGTTGGCCATGGGCGGCAACAAGCTGCGCAAACTCGAATACCTCGCCGCCGACGCCCTCGCGCAAGGCGCCGACACACTGATCACCGCAGGCGCAATCCAGTCCAACCATGTGCGCCAGACAGCCGCCCTCGCTGCCAGACTGGGCCTGGGTTGCGTCGCCTTGCTGGAGAATCCGATCGGTACCAATGACAGCAATTACCTGGGTAACGGCAATCGGCTGCTGCTGGATCTGTTTGATGCCAAGGTTGAGCTGGTGGACAACCTCGACAACGCCGACCAACAGTTGCAAGCCTTGGCCGAGCGTCAGCGCAGCAACGGCAAGAAACCCTATCTGGTGCCGATTGGCGGCTCCAACGCCTTGGGTGCGCTGGGCTATGTACGCGCCGGGCTGGAGCTGGCCGGGCAGATCGAAGATAGCGGTCTGGAGTTTGCCGCGGTGGTGTTGGCGTCGGGCAGCGCCGGGACACACAGCGGTCTGGCGTTGGCATTGAGCGAAGTACTGCCGAACTTGCCGGTGATCGGTGTCACCGTTTCGCGCAACGACGAAGACCAGCGACCGAAAGTTCAGGGCCTGGCCGAGCGCACCGCCGAACTGTTGGGCGTGAGCCTGCCGAAGAGCTTCAAGGTTCAATTGTGGGACGAATATTTCGCCCCGCGCTACGGCGAGCCAAATGCTGGCACCCTGGCTGCCGTCAAGTTGCTGGCCAGCCAGGAAGGTCTGTTGCTCGACCCGGTCTACACCGGCAAGGCCATGGCCGGCCTGCTAGATGGTGTTGGACGGCAACGCTTCAACGACGGGCCGATCATCTTCCTGCACACCGGCGGCGCACCGGCGTTGTTTGCGTACAACTCGGCGTTTTGAATCTGCCGGGAAAAGGTCTTCTGTGGCGAGGGAGCTTGCTCCCGCTGGGATGCGAAGCGTCCCCAAAACCCGCGACCCGCTTCTTGCAGATCCACCGCGTTGTAGGGATTTGCGGTTGCTGCGCCCGAGCGCGGACCGACCGGCGGGAGCAAGCTCCCTCGCCACAGGGATTGCACTCAAACCTTATATTCCAATAACGAATAACAAAGTGAATTTATATTATTTTCCTATCTAAAAGCCTCGTCATATAGTCCCGCCGCAGGCGCAATTGCCGCGAGACGCATACGCTGCTTTTAGGGCACGATGTCGCAGCCGTTCAATTCCCGGTTTTGCCTGCTTCTCCAAAAAAACGTCTTCATAAGAAAACACAGGGGCTAGTCATGAATTTTTCCGCGTTTCGTCGAAATCTGCTGGTGGGCTCGCTGGGCCTGGTACTCGGTGCTGGCCTGTTGGGGCAAGCGGTGGCCGGTGAGCAGCTGCAAAAAATCAAGGACGCCGGCGTGATCAACGTCGGTCTGGAAGGCACTTACCCACCGTTCAGTTTCGTCGATGCCGACGGCAAACTGGCCGGCTTCGAAGTGGAGTTCTCCGAAGCCCTGGCCAAAGAGCTGGGCGTGAAGGTCAAACTGCAACCGACCAAATGGGACGGCATCCTCGCAGCGCTGGAATCCAAGCGTCTGGACGCAGTGATCAACCAGGTGACCATCTCGGACGAGCGCAAGAAAAAGTACGATTTCTCTGAGCCGTATACCGTTTCCGGGATTCAGGCGCTGACCCTGACCAAGAACAAAGATACTATCAAGACCGCCGCCGACCTGGCCGGCAAGAAAGTCGGCGTAGGCCTGGGCACCAATTACGAGCAATGGGTCAAGGACAACGTTCCAAAAGCCATCATCAAGACCTATGACGATGATCCGACCAAATTCCAGGACCTGCGTGTCGGCCGTATCGACGCCATTCTGATCGACCGCCTCGCCGCACTGGAATACGCCAAAAAGGCCAAGGATACTGCCGCCGCCGGCGAAGCGTTCTCCCGTCAGGAAGCCGGCATTGCGCTGCGCAAAGGCGAGCCTGAACTGCTGGCTGCAGTGAACAAGGCCATCGACAAGCTGCGTGCCGACGGTACGCTGAAAAAGCTTTCGGAAAAATACTTCAGCGCTGACGTCACTCAATAATGGAAGAAGCTTTCCAACTCGCACTGGATTCCGCGCCCTTTCTGCTCAAGGGCGCGTATTTCACGGTCATCCTCAGCCTGGGCGGGATGTTCTTTGGTCTGTTGCTGGGGTTTGGCCTGGCCTTGATGCGCCTGTCGCGCTTCAAGCTGGTGAGCTGGATCGCTCGCGTCTACGTGTCGTTCTTTCGCGGCACGCCGTTGCTGGTGCAACTGTTCGTGATCTATTACGGCTTGCCGCAATTGGGTATCGAACTTGATCCGCTGCCGGCAGCCTTGATCGGCTTCTCGCTGAACATGGCCGCCTACGCCTGCGAAATCCTCCGTGCCGCGATCAGTTCCATCGAACGCGGCCAGTGGGAAGCCGCTGCCAGTATCGGCATGACCCGTGCGCAAACCCTGCGCCGGGCCATCCTGCCGCAAGCCGCACGCACGGCGCTGCCGCCACTGGGCAACAGCTTCATTTCGCTGGTCAAGGACACCGCGCTGGCGGCCACCATTCAGGTGCCGGAGCTGTTCCGTCAGGCACAGCTGATCACCGCTCGCACCTTCGAAATTTTCACCATGTATCTTGCCGCCGCACTGATCTACTGGATTCTTGCAACGGTGCTTTCGCACCTGCAAAACCAGTTGGAAGAGCGGGTCAATCGGCACGACCAGGAGTCCTGACCCCATGATTGTCGTGGAAAAACTGACAAAGCAGTTCAAGGGTCAAGTGGTGCTCAATGGCATCGATCTAAAGGTTGAAGAAGGCGAGGTGGTGGCGATCATCGGCCCTAGCGGCTCGGGCAAGACCACCTTCCTGCGATGCCTGAATTTTCTTGAAGAGCCCACCAGCGGCAGGATCAAGGTCGGCGACATCGAAATCGATGGCAGCCGCCCGCTGAACCAGCAGCAGAGCCTGGTGCGCCGTTTGCGCCAGCACGTCGGTTTCGTGTTTCAGAACTTCAACCTGTTCCCCCACCGCACGGCGTTGGAAAACGTCATCGAAGGCCCCTTGGTGGTGAAGAAGATCCCAAGGGATCAAGCGTTGGCGCTGGGTCGCAAACTGCTGGCCAAGGTCGGCCTGGCGGGCAAGGAAGACGCTTATCCGCGCAGGCTGTCCGGTGGGCAGCAACAGCGCGTGGCGATTGCCCGGGCGCTGGCCATGGAGCCGGAAGTGATCCTCTTCGACGAGCCAACCTCGGCGCTCGATCCGGAACTGGTCGGCGAAGTGCTGGCGACCATTCGTGGTCTGGCCGAAGAAAAACGCACCATGGTCATCGTCACCCACGAAATGGGCTTCGCCCGTGACGTGGCCAACCGGGTGGTGTTTTTCGACAAGGGCGTCATCGTCGAACAGGGCGAAGCGAAGGCGTTGTTCGCCCATCCAAAAGAAGAACGAACCCGGCAATTCCTCAGCAAGTTTCTCAACGCCTGAGGCGCTGCATAAAACCAGACGCACATTAACAACTGTCAACTTCCACGGATGGAAGAGACACTAAGCGTCATACCTGACTGAAATAACCCTTCACTCATCCGCTTTCAGCGTTACTTAATCCGCCCTACCAAGAGCGGTATATAGATACCTCCTGCAACAACCTCCTGTCGCGTAACCTCCAGCACGCTTTGCTCGCCCAAAAGCCATAAAGCTCAAGAAACACTGGCTCACATATCGCAAACACCTCAGAAAAAGTCAGACAGCATGTCCATCAATCACTGATGGTGAGTAGGAAACATCTGAATAGCCCGGCATTCCAAAGTTCTCAACTTTCGTCTATTGACACTCTATCGACCACTCTCTTATCTAGACACCCACAGGCACTTCACACGGCCTGAATAGACTTAACGACCCACTGCCAAACATCGAACAACCTGAATTGTTATTGAACTAATGCCTTCGACACTTTCGAAATGGACTTCGCTGCGATGTTTCAAGGAGAACACTCATGACTTGTCTGTCGAACAAAGTTGCACTGGCGGCTCCCCATCTGACGCAGTCGCTCGGATCGGCCATCAACATCACCTCCGCCGCTCACCTGCTAATCGAAATACCACCCTATGCCGGCATGGACGAAGGTGACCTGATCGAACTGTTCTGGGACAACTGCTATGTGGCTTCCAGGGTGCTCACCCGTACAGATATCGGCCAGCCACTCACCCTGCGGGTTCCGGAGAGTTTTATCCGCAATGGCAGCTCGCGTATCCACTACCGGCTCATGCAAGTCGGAAGAGACCCGGCGCTGTCCGCGGCGAAACGGGTTCAGGTCAAACTCGACTGCCCGGGCGGTCAGCCACACACCCTGTGCACAGATGAAAACCAGCGCCTGGAACCCTTGGGCATTCCCGAGATGATCCGCCGTCACGGGGTCAACCCGAACCAGATCAAACGCGGCGTACCGCTGACCATCGAACCCTATCTGAACATGGCGGCTGACGATGAAATCACCCTGCGCTGGGGCGACGTGCGCATGGACCTGCCCAAGGTCAAACCGAGCGACGTCGGCCAACCGATCAACGTCTGGGTGCCACCGGCGGTGATTCTCGAAGCCGGCGAAGACCATCGACTGGAAGTGACCTACTGCATCCTCGACCGGGTGGGTAACAACTCACGCTGGGCACCGGCACGCACCTTGAAAATCGGCGGCGCCAATCCTTACCTGAAAGTGCCACCCAAAGAGCCACGGCAATAAGGGGGCTTGCTGTGGCGAGGGAGCTAGCTCCCTCGCCACAAAGTCCGCGCTCGCTACGGCAGGCCTTCTATGCATATTCCTAAACGTTAGTTTATTAATTTTTAATACACGATTAGGGTATATGAACCGGACCACCGGACATTCTTGATTTTGATTTCGCCGCACGATGCGGCTTATCCATGAGATGTGAGGTAGGTATGGTCAGGAACAAAATCACCCCGGTGCAGATCGCCAGGGCATTGCGTGCAGCCAAGGAGCGGCGCTGATGTCTAATCTGGCAGATGCAAACGTCCAGAGTGATCTGGACATTCCCCCGCTGTTGTTGCCCGCGCAGGTTTTAAGCAACGACGCACAAGCCCTCGAAGCCGCCCGTGAACTCGCTCAGGTCGCCCGCCTGCAAGCCGCGCGACGCGATCAACAGCGCAAATTGCCGTGGGCAGAGATCGAACACTTCACCCGCAGTGGCCTGGGCAGTATTGCTATCGACAAAGCGTTCGGTGGCCCCGGTGTTTCATTCGTCACCCTCGCCGAAGTCTTCGCGATCATTTCTGCAGCCGACCCGGCGCTGGGACAAATCCCGCAGAACCAGTTCGGCATTCTCAACCTGCTCCAGCACACCGCCAACGAGCGGCAGAAAAAGCAGCTGTTCCAGAGCGTGCTCGACGGCTGGCGGATCGGCAACGCGGGGCCAGAACGCGGTACGAAAAACACCCTGGAACTCAAAGCCCGAATCACCGCCGACGGTGACGGTTACCTCATCAATGGTCAGAAGTTTTACTCCACGGGCGCACTGTTCGCTCACTGGATCGCGGTCAAGGCACTGAACGACGACGGCAAGCAAGTCATCGCCTTCGTCCGCCGCGGCACCCCGGGGCTGCGCATCGTCGACGACTGGTCGGGTTTCGGCCAACGCACCACCGCCAGCGGTACTGTGCTGCTGAACAACGTGCGGGTCGACGCCGACCTGGTGGTGGAAAACTGGCGGATCAACGACAGCCCGAACATCCAGGGCGCTGTGTCACAGCTGATTCAAGCGGCCATCGACGCCGGCATTGCACGCGGCGCCATCGACGATGCCATCAGCTTTGTTCGCGAACGCGCACGGCCATGGATCGATGCCAAGGTCGAACGCGCCAGCGATGACCTTTACGTGATTGCCGACATCGGCAAACTGAAAATCGAACTGCACGCCGCCGAAGCACTGTTGCGCAAGGCCGGGCAGATCCTCGATCAAGTCAGTGCCGCACCGGTCACCGCCAAGTCCGCCGCCCGCGCTTCGATTGCCGTCGCCGAAGCCAAGGTGCTGACCACCGAGATCTCGCTGTTGGCCAGCGAAAAACTCTTCGAACTGGCCGGCAGCCGCGCCACCCTCGCCGAATTCAACCTCGACCGCCACTGGCGCAACGCACGCGTGCACACCCTTCACGATCCGGTGCGTTGGAAGTACCACGCGGTGGGCACCTATCACCTGAACGGCACCTTGCCTTCACGGCATTCCTGGATCTGAACGACCAGAACACTTTTGACCAGATCTCTGGAGAAACACATGACTCTTTCTCACCCCGTCGCGGTCATCACCAGCGATGAACAAGCCCTCGTCGTCGCCAGCGATCTGGCCGAAGACTTCAAACGCGACAGCGCCCTGCGCGACCGTGAACGACGCCTGCCCTACCCCGAACTGGAAGTCTTTTCGCGCTCAGGTCTGTGGGGCATCAGCGTGCCCAGGGAATTCGGCGGCGCAGGCGTTTCCAACGTCACCCTGGCCAAAGTCATCGCGCTGATCGCCCAGGCCGACGGTTCGCTGGGGCAGATCCCGCAGAACCATTTTTATGCCCTCGAAGTGCTGCGCGTGAACGGTACGCCCGAGCAGCAAAAGCGCCTGTACGCTGAAGTCCTCGCCGGTCAGCGCTTCGGCAATGCACTGGCCGAACTCGGGACCAAAACCGCTCACGACCGGGTCACTAGCCTGACGAAAGAGGGCGACGGCTTTCGTATCAACGGCCGCAAGTTCTACTCCACCGGGGCGATCTACGCGCAACGGATTCCGACCACGGTGGTCGATGAGCACGGCGTCCAACAACTGGCCTTCGTCCCGCGCGACAGCCAGGGCCTGACGGTGATCGACGACTGGAGCGGCTTCGGCCAGCGCACCACCGGCAGCGGTTCGGTGGTGTTTGAAGATGTCTACGTTTCGGCTGATGACGTGATCCCGTTTCAAAGCGCCTTCGAACGTCCAACCCCGGTCGGGCCACTGGCGCAGATTCTCCATGCGGCCATCGACACCGGCATCGCTCGCGCCGCCTATGAAGACGCGCTGCATTTCGTGCGGACCAAAACCCGGCCGTGGATCGATTCCGGTAACGACAAGGCCACCGAAGACCCGCTGACGATCAAGAGCTTCGGCCACCTGAGCATTCGCCTGCACGCGACGGAAGCACTGCTCGAACGCGCAGGAGAATTTCTCGATCGCGCCCAGGCCGACACCAACGCCGAAACCATCGCAGCGGCCTCGATTGCCGTGGCCGAAGCGCGTGCCATCAGTACGGAAATCTCCCTGGCGGCCGGCAGCACGCTGTTCGAACTGGCCGGCAGCCAGGCCACCCTGGCCGAACACGGCCTGGACCGTCATTGGCGCAACGCCCGCGTGCACACCCTGCACGACCCGGTGCGCTGGAAGTATCACGCGGTGGGCAACTACTACCTCAACAATGAAAACCCGCCACTGCGGGGGACGATTTGATGGGTACGCCTGCGAAACCGAAAAAAAAGATCCTGCTCAATGCCTTCAACATGAACTGCATCGGGCACATCAACCACGGTCTGTGGACCCACCCACGGGACAACTCGACCCAATACAAGAGCGTCGAATACTGGACCGAGCTGGCGCAGTTGCTGGAGCGCGGGCTGTTTGACGGGCTGTTCATTGCCGACATCGTCGGGGTGTACGACGTGTACCAGCACTCGATCGATGTGCCGCTCAAGGAGTCGATCCAGTTGCCGGTCAACGACCCGTTGCTGCTGGTGTCGGCCATGGCCGCCGTGACTCGAAACCTTGGTTTCGGTCTGACTGCCAACCTGACGTATGAGCCGCCGTACCTGTTCGCCCGGCGTCTGTCGACACTCGATCACCTGAGCCGTGGCCGGGTCGGCTGGAACATCGTCACCGGCTACCTCGACAGCGCCGCCAAGGCCATGGGCCTCAGCGAACAGGTCGAACATGACCGGCGTTACGACCAAGCCGATGAGTACCTTGAGGTGCTGTACAAACTCTGGGAAGGCAGTTGGGAAAACGACGCAGTGATCAATGATCGCGAGCAGCGGGTCTACGCCCAACCGAGCAAAGTGCACAAGGTCGAGCACCACGGCGAGTTCTATCAGGTCGAGGGTTATCACCTCTGCGAGCCTTCACCACAGCGCACACCCGTGCTGTTCCAGGCCGGTAGCTCGGAGCGTGGCCTGGTGTTCGCCGGGCAACACGCCGAGTGCGTGTTCATCAGCGGCCAGAACAAGGCTTCGACCAAGGTGCAGGTGGACAAGGTGCGTGCCAGCGCCGCTCGTGCAGGTCGCAACCCGCACGACATCAAGGTCTTCATGGGCTTGAACGTGATCGTCGGTGCCAGCGAAGAACTGGCCTGGGCCAAGCACGCCGAGTACCTGAGCTACGCCAGCGCCGAGGCCGGGGTGGCGCATTTTTCCGCGTCGACCGGGATCGACTTTTCCGAGTACGAACTCGACGAGCCGATCCAGTACGTGAAAAGCAACGCCATCCAGTCCGCCACCAAAAACCTGCAAAACAACGATTGGACCCGGCGCAAGTTGCTGGAGCAACACGCCTTGGGCGGACGCTACATCACCGTGGTCGGCTCGCCCGGGCAGGTCGCCGATGAACTGGAATCCTGGATCGCTGAAACCGGCCTGGACGGCTTCAACCTGACCCGCATCGTTACCCCGGAAAGCTATGTCGACTTCATCGACCTGGTGATTCCCGAGTTGCAACGGCGCGGGTCTTACAAGACTGCTTACGACGAGGGCACCTTGCGCGAAAAGCTGTTTCACGCAGAGGCGCATTTGCCCGAGCAACACACGGGCTCGGTATTCCGCCGCTAAAAGCATCGCGAGCAGGCTCGCTCCCACAGGGAAAGCGTGAACACCGGAGATCCACTGTGGGAGCGAGCCTGCTCGCGATGAGGCCCAACCAGACACCACTAACTTCATGCACTGACTGGAAACCCATCATGAAAAACAACCTGCTCACCCTCCCAGTCAAAGCACTGGCCCTGGCCCTCGGCCTCTTCAGTTCGGTGGCGTTCGCCGCCGACGCGCCGCTGAAAATCGGCACCACCGCCGCCTTCGCCATCCCGCTGGAAGCGGCGGTCGAAGAGGCCGGCAAACAAGGCTTGAAGGTCGAACTGGTGGAGTTCAGCGACTGGATCGCACCGAACGTCAGCCTGGCCTCGGGCGACATCGATGTGAACTACTTCCAGCACATCCCGTTTCTGGAAAACGCCAAGGCCGCCGCCGGTTTTGACCTGGTGCCGTTCGCACCGGGCATCATCAACAACGTCGGCCTGTACTCGAAGAAATACAAACGCCTGGACGCGCTGCCCGAGGGCGCCAGCGTGGCCATCGCCAACGATCCGATCAACAGCGGTCGCGGTCTGCAACTGCTGGCCAAGGCCGGGTTGATCACCCTCAAACCGGGTGTTGGCTACAAGGCCACCGAAGACGACATCGTCGCCAATCCGAAAAAACTGAAAATCCTTCAGGTCGAAGCCGTGCAGCTGGTACGCGCTTATGACGATGCCGATCTGGTACAGGGCTACCCGGCCTACATTCGTCTGGCCAAAACCTTCGATGCCGGCTCGGCGCTGCTGTTCGACGGCCTCGACCACAAGGAATACGTGATCCAGTTCGTGATCCAGCCGAAAAGTAAAACCGACCCGCGCCTGATCAAGTTCGTCGACATCTACCAGCATTCGCCGGTGGTTCGCGCAGCCCTGGATAAAGCCCACGGCAAGCTCTATCAAGCGGGCTGGGAAGGTTAACCATGAATGCCGCCAACGCCCAGCTTCGACTGGTGACCCCGCCGTCTCGCAGCGCCGAACAGACCGAACTGCACCCAGAGCTCAATCGCGCCCACGTGCGGTTTATCGGTCTGGGTAAAACCTACAACGGCCAGCAAGGCCCCGTGGATGCGCTGCGCGGGATCGACCTGGCGATCCAGCGCGGTGAAGTGTTCGGCATCATCGGCCGCAGTGGCGCCGGCAAGTCGTCGCTGATCCGCACCATCAACCGTCTCGAACAACCGAGCACGGGCCGGGTGCTGATCGATCAAGTGGACATTGGCGAGTTCGATGAGGACCGCCTGGTAGCGCTGCGTCGGCGCATCGGCATGATCTTTCAGCACTTCAACCTGATGTCGGCCAAAACCGTGTGGCAGAACGTCGAGCTGCCGCTCAAGGTCGCGGGCGTGCCGAAACCCGAACGCGAACAAAAGGTTCGTGAGTTGCTGGAACTGGTCGGCCTGCAAGGCAAACACAAGGTCTATCCGGCGCAACTCTCGGGCGGGCAAAAACAGCGCGTCGGCATCGCCCGGGCGCTGGTGCACGACCCGGCGATTCTGCTCTGCGACGAAGCCACCTCGGCCCTCGACCCGGAGACCACGCAGTCGATCCTCGGCCTGCTGCGCGAGATCAATCAGCGCCTCGGGCTGACGATCATTCTGATCACTCACGAAATGGCGGTGATCCGCGATCTCTGTGATCGGGTGGTGGTGCTCGAACACGGACGAATCGTCGAGCAAGGGCCGGTCTGGGAAGTGTTTGGCAACCCGCAGCACGAGGTCAGCAAAACCCTGCTGGCACCGCTGCAACATGGCTTGCCGGAAGAACTGAAAAACCGTTTGCAGGTGCAGCCGCAATCGTCGGAATCCGCACTGGTGCTGCGCTTGCAGTTCACCGGCAGTAGCTTTGATGAGCCGGACCTGGCGGCGCTGTTCAGTGCCCTCGGCGGGCGAGTGCGCTTGCTGCAAGGCGGTGTCGAACGGATTCAGGGCCATGCCCTTGGGCAATTGTTGTTGGCGGTGAGCGGTTCATCGCTGGGCGCCGAAGAGCTGCGTCAACGCGCCAGCCACTGGGCGCAACAGGTGGAGGTGCTGGGTTATGTGGTTTGATCGATTGCTGCAGGGCGTTATCGACACCTTTCTGATGGTCGGTGTCTCGTCGCTGATCGCGCTGTTGGCGGGTATTCCGCTGGCGGTGATTCTGGTCACGAGCGACAAGGGCGGGATCTACCAAGCGCCCGCGCTGAACCGTGCACTGGGGGCCTTCGTCAACCTGTTCCGCTCGATCCCGTTTCTGATTCTGATGGTCGCGCTGATTCCCTTCACTCGGCTGATCGTCGGCACCACTTACGGCGTCTGGGCCGCCGTGGTGCCGCTTACCATCGCTGCCACGCCATTCTTTGCCCGTATCGCCGAGGTCAGCTTGCGCGAGGTCGACCATGGCCTGATCGAAGCCGCCCAGGCGATGGGCTGCCGGCGTTGGCATATCGTCTGGCATGTGCTGCTGCCTGAGGCGTTGCCGGGGATTGTGGGTGGTTTCACCATCACCCTGGTGACCATGATCAACTCCTCGGCCATGGCTGGGGCCATTGGTGCCGGCGGGCTGGGCGACATTGCCTACCGTTACGGTTACCAGCGTTTCGACAGCCAGGTCATGCTCACGGTGATCGTGTTGCTGGTGATACTGGTGGCGGTGATTCAGTTGGGTGGGGATCGGTTGGCGCGGGGTTTGAACAAGCGGTAATCCCCCCACAACGCAAAACGCTTATAGTCGGTGCATGTCCCCTCACCTGCGCAGCCGCCATGAAACACACACCTGACGACCTCGAACAGATCACCGCGACCACTCTGGGCCACTACAACCAGGTCGCCGAAGATTTCCGTGAAGGCACACGTGACCACGATGTCAGCCAGAACATCGATGCGCTGTTGCGGCACATTCAGGGTACGGCGCCGTTCACGGTGCTCGATTTTGGCTGTGGTCCGGGCCGTGACCTGAAAACCTTCACCGCCATGGGCCACATTGGCATCGGCCTGGATGGCTGCGAGCGTTTTGCACAGATGGCCCGCGACGACAGCGGTTGCGAAGTCTGGCAGCAAGACTTTCTGAAACTCGATCTGCCGGCCGAACGCTTCGACGGAATTTTCGCCAACGCGGTGCTGTTTCATATTCCGGTTCAGGAATTACCACGGGTTTTGAAGCAACTGCACGGAACGTTGAAACCGGGTGGCGTGTTGTTCAGTTCGAATCCGCGAGGGGACAACCGTGAGGGCTGGAATGGCCCGCGCTTTGGGGCGTATCACGATCTCGCGGCGTGGCAGGAACTGCTGACGGCGGCGGGGTTTGTCGAGTTGGAGCATTACTATCGGCCGGCAGGGCTGCCGAGGGATCAGCAGCCTTGGTTGGCGAGTGTCTGGCGTAAAGCGGCGTAGCCTGTCAGGACGCTATCGCGAGCAGGCTCGCTCCCACATATGATCTTCAGTGGACACAAATTCTGCGCCCAACGCGGTTCAGTGTGGGAGCGAGCCTGCTCGCGATGAGCGCGAAGCGCTCGCCATTACTGCACTGTTTTCTTTGGCTCCTTGATCTTGTACCAGGCCACATACAGCGCCGGCAGGAACAACAGCGTCAGCAAGGTGGCGACGATGATCCCGCCAATCATCGCGTAGGCCATCGGCCCCCAGAACACCTCCCGGGCAATCGGGATCATGCCCAGGCTGGCCGCAGCGGCCGTCAGCAGGATCGGGCGGCGGCGGTGTTCGGTGGCTTGCACCACGGCGTCCCACGGTGAATATCCGTTGCGCTCGAACTCGTCGATCTGGGTCACCAGAATCACCGAGTTACGGATGATGATGCCGATCAGCGCGAGAATCCCCAGAATCGCCACGAAGCCCATCGGCGTCCCCGACGGAACCAGCGCCAACACCACGCCGATCAAGCCCAGCGGCGCGACACTCGCCACCAGAAACAGCTTCTGTACGCTGTGCAACTGGATCATCAGGAACGTCGCCATCAGAAACAGCATCAGCGGCACGACTTTGGCGATCGGCCCTTGGGCCTTGCCGCTTTCTTCGACCGTACCGCCCGTGGCGACCTTGTAGCCCACCGGCAACCCGGCGGCGAAGGTGTCGATAGCCGGTTTCAGCAGTTTCACCAGGTCAGTCGGCTGAATCTCGTCGCGCACTGCGGCCTTGATGGTAATGGTCGGTTTGCGGTCGCGGCGCCAGACCAGTGGCTGCTCCAGTTCATAGCGCACAGTGGCGAAGGCCAGCAACGGGATCGACGTTCCGCCAGGCGTGACGATTTGCAGGTTTTGCAGGGTCTCAGGCGTACCGCGCTCGGCGTCCACGGCGCGACCAACCACGTTGATCAGGTAGATGTCATCGTCGACCTGAGTCACCGCCGAGCCACTGACGATGCTGTTCATCAGGTTCGCCACGTCTGCGGACGACAACCCGAGTTGCCGCGCCTTGTCCTGGGCGATGTCGATGCGCAGGACTTTGCCCGGTTCGTTCCAGTCGAAAATGATCTCGCCAATGTGCGGGCTCTTGTCCAGTTCACTGGCCAGGTCGATGGCATGTTTGCGCACCTGATCGATATCCGGACCGCTGACCCGGTATTGCATCGGCCGGCCCACGGGTGGGCCCATTTCCAGGGCCTGCACGTAGCTGCCTATGCCGACGAAGTCCTTGCGCAGCCGTTCGCGCAAGCGCTCGCTCAGCACTGCCCGGGACTTGAAGTCCTTGCTGACGATCACCAGTTGCGCGTAGTAGGGGTTCTGCAGTTGCTGGTCGAGCGGCAGGTAAAAGCGAATCGCGCCCTGACCGATGTAGGTGCTCCAGCGCACGATATCCGGGTCGCCCTTGAGGGTCGCTTCGAGACGATCGACGGCCTTGCGGGTTTCATCCATCGAGGCGTTTTGCGGCAGGTTCAGGTCGACGAGGATTTCCGGACGATCCGACGACGGGAAGAACTGATTCTGCACAAAACGCATGGAAAACACCGCCAGCAGGAAACACAGCACCGTGATGCCGATGGCCCACCAGCGATTGCGCATGCTCCACAACAAGCCACTGTTGAAGGCCTTGCCGATGCGCCCGGGCTCCGCAGCATGCGGTTTCACGTTAGCGCTGAGGATGTGCACGCCGATCACCGGGGCGAACAGCACCGCGACAATCCACGACACGATCATGGCCACGGCAATGACCGCAAACAAGGTGAAGGTGTACTCACCGGCAGAGCTGGCGTTCAGGCCAATCGGCACGAAGCCTGCGACCGTTACCAAGGTCCCGGTGAGCATCGGGAACGCGGTCGAGGTGTAGGCGAAAGTTGCCGCCTGCTCCTTGGTTTCGCCCATTTCCAGACGCGTGACCATCATCTCGACGGTGATCATCGCGTCGTCCACCAACAGCCCAAGGGAAATGATCAGCGCCCCGAGGGAAATCCGTTGCATGGTGATGCCGCTGTACTCCATGAACACGAAGACCATCGCCAGCACCAGCGGAATCGAGCAGGCCACCACCAATCCGGCGCGCACGCCAAGGCTGATGAAACTGACCAGCAGCACGATGATGACCGCCTCGAACAGTGCGCTGGTAAAGCCGCCGACCGCCTCTTCCACCACTTCGGCCTGATCCGACACCTTATGCACACCGACGCCCACCGGCAGGTCGGCGGTGAGTTCGTCAATACGTTTGTGCAGCGCCTTGCCGAAGGCCTGAATGTTGCCGCCCTTCTGCATGGCAATCGCCAGGCCGATGGCCGGCTGCCCGTTGAAGCGGAACAGCGGTGACGCCGGGTCGACGTAACCGCGAGTGATTTCAGCGATGTCGGCCAACCGATAGAAACGGTCATTGAGCCGCAAGTTGACCGCCGCCAGGTCTTTCTCCGACGCGAACTGCCCGGACGTGCGCACGGAAATCCGCTCAGGCCCCGCCTCGATCACCCCGGCCGGGGTTACCGCGTTCTGGGTTTGCAGGCTCTGCACCACCTGGCGCTGGTCGATGCCCAGTGCCGCCAGTTTGCGGGTGGAGAAGTTCAGATAAAGCACTTCGTTCTGCTGGCCGACCATTTCGATCTTGCCCAGCCCCGGTACGTCGCGGATCTCGACACGGGCCTGCTCGACGTAGTCGCGCAACTGGCGCATCGACAGACCGTCGGCGGTAAAGGCGTAGATCGAACCGAACACATCACCGAACTCGTCGTTGAACGACGGCCCCTGTATGCCCTGGGGGAAGGTGCCGCGAATGTCATTTATCTTCTTGCGCACCTGATACCAAATTTCCGGGATGTCCTTGCCACTGGTGGTGTCACGCAAGTAGACGTACACCGTGGATTCGCCGGGGCGGGTGTAGCTTTTCACGTAGTCGAGCGAGTCGAGCTCTTCGAGTTTTTTCTCGATACGGTCAGTGACCTGCTTGAGGGTTTCTTCCTGGGTCGCGCCGGGCCAACGGGTCTGGATCACCATGGTTTTGATGGTGAACGACGGGTCTTCTTCGCGCCCCAGGTTGAGGTACGAGAACACCCCCATCAGCAAGGCGACGAACATCAGGTACCAGACGAAGGACTGATGCTTGAGGGCCCATTCGGATAAGTTGAAGCTCCCTTTCATCGCGGGCTGTCCTCGTCGACTTTGACTTTTTGCCCCGGTTTGAGGCTGTTCACACCGGCGCTGACCACTCGCTCACCGCTTTTGACACCGTGCCCGAGAATTACGCTGTCAGCACCACGGCTGAGCAGGGTGACGTCTCGCGGGGAAACGGTTTGGGTCTGTTTGTCGACCACCCAGATACGGGTTTTGCCGTCGACTTCCTGCACGGCCGTCAGCGGCAATTCGATACGCGGCTCGATGGCTGAGCTCAAGGTCACGCTGATCGCCGTGCCAAGACGAAAACCCGGTGGAGTCTCGGCCAGAGTCAAACGAGCGCGACGGGTACGGGTCGCACTTTGCGCCTGCGGCTCGATCTCACGGACGGTGGCCGTGGCGTGAATGGTGGGATCAAGTTGCGCCGCCACTTCAAACACGACGTCGGTGGGCAGCCGCTCGGCGAGGCCCGCCGGCAGGTCGATCACCGCCTCCTTGATGTCCGGCCGCGCCAACGTCACCACTTGCTGGCCCGCCGTGACGACCTGCCCGGCCTCGGCGTTCCAGGCCGTGACAATCGCGGCGTGGTCGGTGCGCAGTTCGGTGTAATTGAGCTGGTCATTGGCCTGGCTGACCGAGGCGTTGGCTTGATCCAGCGAAGCCTGGGTGGTTTTCAGGTTGGTCTGGGCGATGTCCAGTTGCGCCTGGGCACCCACACCTTGGTTGAACAGTTCCTGCTGACGGCGTGCATTGGCCTGGGCGTTGATCAACTGCGCCTCGATCTTCGCCAGATCGCCCTGGGCGGCACGTAACTGGTTCTGCTGGTCGGTCGGGTCGAGGGTCGCCAGCAGGGCGCCCTTCTTGACCTCACTGCCGACATCCACATTGCGGCTGGCGATTCGTCCCGGCACACGGAAACCGATGTTGCTTTCAAAGCGCGCCTGAATGTTACCGGCGAAACGCCCGAGGTCTTGCTGGTCCAGAGACTGCACTTCGATGGACAGCACCGGGCGCACAGGCTCTGGCGGCGCCTCCTGTTTCGAACAGGCAGCCAATAGCAGGCCCACCGATAACAGCAACACACGCTTCATGGCTGGGCTCCCGACGATTGAGCCGAACCTTCGGCGGGCGGTGTGACGATCTCTACCAACACATCGGGATGCAACAATTGGCCGCCGGCCGTGACGACTTTCTCGCCGCCGTTCAGGCCTTCGCTGATGATCACTTTGCCGGTCAGATAGCGGCCGACCTTGACCGTGTGTAACTGAGCCTTGCCATCAGCGTCCACTGTCCACACGGCTGGCTCGCTGAGGTTCTTGGTCAGCGCCGCCCAGGGCAACTCGACCACAGACTTGCCCGGCACTTTGGCCGTGGCACTGACCACCGAGCCCAGCCGCATGCCTTCGGGCAATTCGCTGAGGGTAACTTTGACCTGCACCGTACCGGTTTGCGCCGACACCGCCGGGGTGATTTCGCGCACAGTACCGGTGGTTTTGATCTTCGGATTGTCGAGCAGACTGACCATCACCGATCGGTCCGATGGCGGTGCGCTCAACAACGATTCATAGATATTGAACACCGCGTCACGCTCGCCATCCCGAGCCAGACTGAAAATCGGCACCGTGGCCTGCACTACCTGGCCGACTTCAGCCTGACGCGCGGTGATCACACCGGGCGCGTCGGCCACCAGCGCGGTGTAACTCAATTGTTCGCGGGCATTGGCCAACTGCGCCTGCGCGGCGGTCAACGCGCTCTGGTTGCTACTCAACGCAGCTTGAGCGGAATCGTATTCGCTTTGGCTGGTGTAGCCCTTGGGCAGGAGTTTTTGCTGGCGCACGAAGGCAGCGGCGGCCTGCTTGACCCGCGCCTGCTCGGCGACCACCTGGGCCTGGGCTGAATCAACACTGCTCTGCAGGTCTTTCGGGTCGAGTCTGGCCAACACTTGTTTGGCCGAAACGCGATCGCCGATATCCACCATGCGCTGGATGATCTTGCCGGCAACGCGGAACGACAACTGCGTCTGAACCCGTGCCTGTACATCGCCGGTCAAGGTGACCGAGGCCGCGAAATTCGCAGGCTTGACCTCTTGCACAAACACCCGTGGACGTTCCTTATCGACCGGCTTCTTGTCACCGCACGCGGCCAATAGGGCAAAGAGACTCAGGCCAACGATACATTTCAATCCGGGACCAGCCATGCAGGCTCCTTTGCGTAATACGGGCGGACAAGTGTCGATACGACTGTGAGCTTAGATCAGGGTTCAGCCGCTGTACCCAGAGGCTGAAAATTGAGGGCGCTTTGTGGCGAGGGGAGCGGGCTGGATACACTGTGTGGAACTGGCCGGATTGATTGGCGACTGACACACCCAATCGCGAGCAGGCTCGCTCCCACAGGGGATCGTCGGTGAGCACTTATTTTGTGTTCACTGAAGATCAATGTGGGAGCGAGCCTGCTCGCGATGGCGTCCGAAAGATCACCGCAAAGGTCAGTGACTCACCCCCGCCACTTCCCGCCTTCGACAATCACGCTCTCAGGCTGGGTGTCGTCGCTCAGTTCTTTACGCACGTACTGGTCGTAGAGTTTGAGCAGGTACTTGTCTTCACCCAGCTTCGCCAGCTCGGCGTTGACCCAGTCGCGCAGTTCGATGTTGCCCTTCTTCACCGCTGGCGCGATGGGCGCCTCGGCACCGAGGGTTTCGGTCAACACGCGGTAGCCCGGGTTTTGCTTGGCCCAGCTGAACAGCACCAGGTTGTCTTGGGCATACGCATCGCCGCGACCACTGGCCAGGGCTTGCAGCGACTCGGTGTTTTTCTCGAACTTGAGCAACTTCCAGTCCGGATGGTTCTTGGTCAGCCAGATATCGGCGGTGGTGCCAGTGGTCACGATAGTGGTGCGGGTTGCCAGGTCATCGAGGCTCTTCACCAGGCTTGCCTGCGGCACCAGCGCCTGCACCGCGACCTTGAGGTTCGGGTTGGTGAATTCCACCGCTTCCTTGCGCTCAGGGGTAACGGTCATGTTGGCGAGGATCAGGTCGACCTTGTCGCTTTGCAGGAACGGAATCCGGCTCGCCGGCTCGACCGCGACGAATTCGACCTTGTTCTCGTCGCCCAGCAGATCCTTGGCAAATTGACGGCCGATGTCGGTATCAAAACCCACATAGCGCCCTGCCTCATCGACGAAACCGAACGGCGGTTTGTCGGTGAATACGCCGACGATCAGCTTGTCCCGGGCTTTGATTTTTTCCAGGTAGCTGGCCGCAGGCGCCGCGCTGGCGGCAGAGGCCGCGGGCTTGGCGGCTTCTTCGGATTTGTTGCAACCGGCCAACAGCGCGAGGCCAAACAATGGGAGTAGCAGCAGTGAAGACTTGGCAGTTTTCATGACAGTTCCAATTCCTTTTCAAGAGTCTTTTTGGGCAGTGCTTCGACGTAGGAGAACTTCTCCAGGAACTGCTGCGCTCGTGCGGTTTGCGGGTTCGTAAAGAACATCTCGGGAGGGTTTTGTTCAAGGATGCGCCCGGCATCCATGAACACAATGCGGTCGGCCACCGCGCGGGCGAAGGCCATTTCGTGGGTGACGATCAACAGGGTCATGCCGTCGCGGGCGAGGCCTTGAATCACCTCCAGCACCTCCTTGACCATCTCCGGATCAAGGGCTGCAGTGACTTCATCGAACAGCATCACCTGTGGGTTCATGCACAGCGAACGAACGATGGCGATCCGTTGTTGCTGACCACCGGACAGCTGTCGCGGGAAAGCGTCACGCTTGTCCGCCAGGCCGACCCGCTCCAGCAGCGTTAACGCTTGCCCCCGGGCTTCACGTAGTGGGCGTTTTTGCACCTTGAGTGGGCCAAGCAGGAGGTTGTCAAGCACGCTCATGTGCGGGAACAGGTGATAACTCTGGAACACCATGCCGATCTGCTGGCGCACCTCGCGCCAGTCGGTGGCCTTGCTCAGCAACTCGCGTCCGGCAAAGCGCAGCTCGCCACTGTGGGCGACCTCCAGGCCGTTGAGGCAACGCAGTAAGGTGCTTTTACCGCAGCCGCTGGGGCCGAGGATGACGATCACTTCGCCGGTTTCGACGCTCAAGTCGATCCCGTTGAGGACCTGGTGTTCTCCGAAGAATTTGTTGAAACCCTTGAACTCGATCAATGCGTTCATGCTTGCGTCCAGCGCCGTTCCAGCACGCGTGAGGCGGCCGAGAGCGGGTAGCAGATAAAGAAGAAAAACAGGAATAACGCGCCGTAGATCAACACCGATTCGTAGGTGCGTTCGATGATCTGCTGGCCGACCTTGATCACGTCGACCACGCCGATCAACACCGCCAGCGAGCTGGTCTTGATGATCCGCGTGTAGACGTTGATGGTCGGTGGCGTCATGCGTTTCAGTGCCTGGGGCAGCAGCACGTAACCGAAGAGTTGCGGGCCGGAAAGCCCGATCGACAGCCCCGCTTCACGCTGGCCACGGGGCAAGGAATGCAGTGCACCGCGCACCACTTCGCCGACTTCACTGGCGCCCCACAACGACAGCACCAGCACCGCGCACCCGAAGCTCGGAAGGCTCAGGCCAAAAAAAATCGGCAGACCGAAGAACAGCAAATACAACCAGACCAGCACCGGGATCGCCCGGAACAGCTCAAGATAGACCCGCAGCAACGCGTTCAGCCATGTCGAATTCAGGCTGCGCAACACGCCGTAGAAGACTCCGCCAACGGTACTGATGGCGATGCTCAAAAAGGAAATCGACAAGGTTTGCCCAGCGCCTTTGGCCAACTGCGGCAAGGACACCCAGAGCAGCTCAAGACCCGAACTGGCCATGCTGGAGCCTCCTTTCCAGACGGCTGAGCAGCAGCGACAACGGCAAGAACAGCAGCACGCAGATCAACGTCAGCACGGCGAGCATTTCGTAGGTTTTGTAATACAGCGCGATGTAGCTCTTGGTGGTGTAGAGAATCTCCGGCACCGCCACCGCCGACACCACGGTGGTCTCCTTGAGCAGGAAAATGAAGTTGGCGAACAGCGAAGGCAGGCTGAGGATACCCGCTTGCGGCAGGATCACGTAGCGCAGCAACTGCCAGTGGGACAGACCGATGGAGCGCCCCGATTCCAGTTGCGCCGCGGGCACCGCTTCAACGCCGGCCCGCAGTACCTCGGTGAGGTAGGCACCGCCCAGAAAGGTCATGGTGATGATCGCCGCCGCAAAGCCGGAAACCTTCACCCCAAGCGCGGGTAAGGCGAAATAGACGAAGAACAGTTGAATCAGCAGCGGAGTGTTGCGCGCCAGCTCCACGTACAACGCCACCAGGCGCTGCAAGTACGGCGTGCGGAACACCAGGAGGGTCGCGTTGATCAGCGCCACCAGCAGCGAAGTGCCGATGGCGATCAGGCCGACCTGCAGCGTCACGCCCACGGCGCGCAGAAACGCCGGCAGAGTGCTGAGGATGAAAGCGTAATCGAACGTCATTGAAGATCCTGAACGCCGCAGGGTAAGCGACGGTGGCGCAGTCCATTGGGCTGTGGATAACAGCCCGGCAGGCACCGACTTTAAAGGTATAAAAAGAAACATTTAAATACCGATAAAGCATATTGATATCACGCAAAAAACTATCTGACGGATTGGCGCTGTCAGCGAGAGACAGCTATTTTCCTTTGCGCTGTAGGAAGGATCTATTTTTCGAAATCCCCCTCCAAGGACATGCAGCGTGCGGCCACACTCCCCCCGGCCGAACCATCACAAGGACGATAAAAATGGCAGACGTAAAAACACCCCAGCGGCTGGATCCGCAGGAGATCGTGAAGTTATTGGTGGCGTTGCGTAGGGCGTTGGAGGCCAAAGCGGCCTGATCGATCTTTTGATCCTGTGGCGAGGGAGCTTGCTCCCGCTCGGGTGCGCAGCAGCCGCATAGCCTGCCGGTGAGATGTATCAGACAGAATGTTTTGGGGTCGCTTCGCAACCCAGCGGGAGCAAGCTCCCTCGCCACAGGTGGAAGCATAAAAAACGCCGACGCTATCGAAAGCCGTCGGCGTTGAAACCTTGAAAAGGGTTTACCGCTCAATCAGAACGCTGGCAGTACCGCGCCGCCGTACTTCTTGGCGATGAATGCTTTCACTTCAGGGCTGGTCAGGGCCTTGGCCAGTTTCTGGATCGCCACGCTGTCCTTGTTGTCTGGACGCGCGACCAGGAAGTTCACGTACGGCGAATCCGCCCCTTCGATCACCAGCGCGTCTTTAGCCGGGTTCAGACCCGCTTCCAGCGCGTAATTGGTATTGATCATGTCCAGGTCGACCTGATCCAGCACACGCGGCAGCATGGCCGATTCCAGTTCCTTGAACTTGAAGTTGTGCGGGTTCTTGGCGATGTCTTTTGGAGTCGCCAGGGCGTTTTTCGGGTCTTTCAACTCGATCAGGCCGGCTTTCTGCAACAGGATCAGCGCACGGCCGCTGTTGCTGCCTTCGTTCGGGATAGCGATGGTCGCGCCATCTTTCAACTCAGCCAGGGTTTTGACTTTCTTCGAATAGCCGCCGAACGGTTCGACGTGCACGCCGATCACGGTCACCAGGTGAGTGCCTTTGCCTTCGTTGAAGCTGTTCAGGTACGGCAGGGTCTGGAAGTAGTTGGCGTCCAGACGCTTCTGATCGACCTGCACGTTCGGTTGTACGTAGTCGGTGAAGACCTTGATTTCCAGATCCACGCCTTCTTTGGCGAGGGTTGGCTTGATCAGTTCGAGAATCTCGGCGTGCGGCACTGGCGTTGCGGCAACCACCAGTTTCTCGCCAGCCTGGGCCAGACCAGTGGTCAGGGCAGCCGCCAGTGCGGTGAACAACAGAACCTTTTTCATGCAGTGTCCTTATTTGTCGTTGTCGACAACGGCTAAAAAATGAAGTGCCAGTGAAGTGCTATCGCTGGTGTGGAGCGGACAATACCGAGATTTTTTATTCCCGAACAATATCTTTTATTCACTTTCATATTCCATTTTGTTCGCACACCAAAAAAGACACTTAACCCTGTGGCGAGGGAGCTTGTCGGAACGCCGCACCGTCCCGTTCGATTGCGCAGCAATCGCAATCCGATGAACGCGACTTGCCTGACAGAAATCGGTTGCTGATTTTGGGGTCGCTTCGCAACCCAGCGGGAGCAAGCTCCCTCGCCACAGAGTTACAGGGTCTGCGTCAGGCTTTCGAGCACGCGTTTAAGCGCTGCGCGCTCACCGGCAGAACCGGTTTTGATGACCTGCGTTGTCTGTCGTTCGATCAACTCCAATGGCGACAACACCTGCGGCAGGTTCAAATGCGCAGGCTTTATTTCCTCGCCACTGCTCACCAGCAACGCAAAGTGAATGACATTTTCCAGTTCACGGGTATTGCCCGGCCAGCTGTGCTGTTCCAGAACCTGCTGGGCCGCGTCGCTGATGAACGGCACCGGCAAGTCAAGGCGTTGGCTGTAGATGCCGAGGAAATACTCGGCCAATGATTGAATATCACCGACTCGCTCACGCAAGGCCGGCAGTTCGAGTTGCCCTTCGCTGAGGTAGTGGTAGAGCCGCTCATGGAATTTGCCGGCCGCCACAGCTTGTGCCAGATCGATGCTGGTCGCCGCCACGAGCCGCACATCCACCGGGCTCGGTTGCTGCGCCCCCACACGGGTGACTTCGTGATTCTCCAGGGCGGCGAGCAATTTGATCTGAATCAGCAACGGCAAATCGCCGATTTCATCCAGGTACAACGTCCCGCCATTGGCTGAACCAAACCAGCCGGCGCGACTGCTGGCCGAACCACTGAAACTGCCGCCGGCATAACCGAACAGCTCAGCGTCAGCGTAGGTCGGGCTGATGGCGCCGCAGTTGACCGACACGAACAGACCGCCGCGATCACTGGCACGGTGAATGTGCCGTGCCAGCAACTCTTTACCGCTGCCGGTTTCACCGCGAATCAACACCGAAATCGAGCGTGGCGCCAGTTGCTCCAGTTCCTGGCGCAACTGGCGCGAGCGCGGGTCGACGAACACCAGCGCCTTGGCGCGAATGCTTAGCGGGCTTTTTTCAGCGTCGGGAAAGGTCAGCAATGGCTGACCGAAAGACTCATGCAAACTCATGGCAGACTCCCGCCCCAAACCGCCGGCAGACGGGGGCGTTTAAATAAAAAATAGATTCAAGCGCGACGCAGGGCGTGTTGTTCCATGCGGTTTTGCAAGCGATACAGGTAGGCAAAACCCTGCTCCCAACGATGGTGACCGGACTTCACATTGATGTGCCCGGCCCCCGCCAGAATCCCCGCTTCGGCGCCCCAGTGACGTGCCAGCTCAAGCGCCCGTGGAGCGCTGACGGCGGCGTCGTTGTCGGAGCTGACGACCTGGCTCGGGAACGGCAGCAGGTGCGTCGCAATGGGTGCAAAGTTACGCAACGCAGGCGAGCAGGCCGGGCGTTCGACATCGGCAGGCGCCACCAGCAAGGCCCCGCGAACCTGACGCAACGCCTGCAACGGCGCAGTGGCAGCCCAATGCGCAACGGTGATGCAGCCCAGGCTGTGAGCGATCAGGATCACCGGCGTGCTGTCGGCATCAATGGCTTCAGCCAGCGCCGCAACCCAATCCTCACGGCGCGGCGTCAGCCAATCGGCCTGCTCCACCCGTGCGCTGTTCGGCAGGCTGTTCTGCCAATGGCTTTGCCAATGATCATCTGGCGATCCTTGCCAGCCCGGCACAATCAGGTAGCGAATTGATTCGTTGCGCATGGGGGAGCTCTCCGGTGCGTGTCTGTTCCTGATCGAGTATAGGGACGGGATTTATATTCGTTAAGGAATAAGAAGCTATTTATTAAGACCTGTATCGAATATATGAAATGCCCCCCTGTGGGAGCGAGCCTGCTCGCGATAGCGGTTTACCAGCCACCATTGATGCTGAATTTGATGACGTCATCGCGAGCAGGCTCGCTCCCACAGGGTTTGCTGACGGGCACTTTGTTGAGGACAAAAAAAGGGCCGTACCCTGCCAAGGAGACGGCCCCGGAAATCAAAAATCTGTTAACGCGCGGTGATGACCGACAGCTTGGTAATCCCCGCCCGTTCGATAGATGCCATGGCCCGCGCCACTTCGCCGTAGTTCACAGCGTTGTCCGCTTGCAACTGCACGCGCACTTCGGGGTCTTTGGCCTTGGCCGCCTGCAGGTTGAATTCGAGCAGGTCCGGCTGAATTTCATCCTTGTTGATAAACAGCTTTCCGGCGCCGTCGATGCTCACCACCAGCGGGTCCTTTTGCTCCACGGGCGCGACCGCTTCGGTCTTCGGCAGGTTGATCGGGATCGCGTTGGTCAGCAGCGGCGCGGTGACGATGAACACCACCAGCAGCACCAGCATGACATCCACCAGCGGCGTGACATTGATCTCGCTCAGCACTTCATCGCTGTCCTGGGTTGAGAAGGCCATATCAGGACGCCTCCTTCACTTTCTGCGCGCCACCCTGGACGGTGTTTTTGTGCGCCGTCGGGTGGATCAACACGCGAAACGAGCTCTTCTGCGCCAGGCTGTAGAAGTCGTGAGCAAAGTCATCGAGGTCAGCGGCAGTCAATTTCAGGCGCCGCAAAAAATAGTTGTAAACCAGCACCGCCGGCACGGCGACGGCAATCCCCACGCCGGTCGCCACCAGCGCGGCACCGATGGGTCCAGCGACGGTTTCGAGGCTCGCAGAACCTGCGGCACTGATGCCTTTCAACGCCTCCATGATTCCCCACACGGTGCCGAATAAACCAATGAACGGCGAGGTGCTGCCGATACTCGCAACCACGGCCAGACCGTTTTCCAGCGAGCGACGCTCCCGGACAATTTGCTGACGCAGAGCGCGCTCAAGGCGATCCTGATGATTGATCGCCTGACTCAGGTCCGCCGCATGCGCCGCTTCGCCCACTTGAATCGCCGCGTAACCCGCCTGTGCGACACGGGCGGCAGCGCCGGGCTGGGTCTCGCTCAGTTCAGCCGCCGAAGCGAGGCTGGACGCGGCCCAGAACTGTTTATGAAATTTACGATCCTGGGCTTTCAAGCGACCGAACTGCACGCCTTTGAGCAATGCCAAACCCCAGGTGGCGACGGAAAAAACCACCAGCAGCCAGATCACCGCGCTTTCGATGGATTGGAGTGGAGATGCCAGTAACGTCATGATGTATTCCCCTCTGTGTAAACGTTTAGCGCGAATAGATTGCGGTTCAATGAATCCTGAAATCGATAGGCACGCTGACCCAGCCGTCCTGGGCGACATCACCCTGCCTGGCGGGCACGAAACTCCAACGTTTGACGGCCGCTAACGCCGCGTCGTCGAGTTGCTGGCGACCACTGCTTTTCTGAATCTGGATCTCTCCAGGCTTACCGCTGGCCAGTACCTGCACCCGCAACAACACCGTGCCTTCCCAGCCGCGCCGCTGGGCCAGCGAGGGGTATTCCGGTGCCGGGTTTTTCAGGTACGCGGCGTTGGCCGAGGCCGGGGTCACTGGCGCGGGCGCCGGTGGGGCCGGGGCCGCTACGGGCGCTACGGGCGCTGCCGGTTGTGGCGGTGCAGGTGGTTGAGCAAAGGCCTTGGGCGCGGGTTTCGGCGCCGGCTTCACCACGGGTTTTGGTTTCGGCTTGGGTAGCGGCTTAACCGCCAGTTCGTCCTGTACCGGTGGCGGTGGCTCAACCACCGGCGGCGCGGGTTGCGGTGGCGGCGGTTCAACGACTGGCGGCGCCGGGTGAGAAAACTCGATGGTCATCGGTGGAATCTGCGGCGGCACGATCGGCAGCGCCGGGGTCGGTTGCTGGTTTACCCAATAAATCACCGCACCGTGCACCAGCACCGCCAGCACCCCGAGCAAAATCGCCTCACGACGGCTCAAACTGCCCTTGGGCGTCTGTTGCAGTCGCAATTGGCCCAACGGCAGCCGATGCGGGCGGCCGAGGTCGACCAACTCACCACTGGGTGCCTGGCGCCACAACACGTCATGTGCACTGGCGGCGGTCTGGACATTGCCCATTGATTGACTCCCTGCGGTCTCTTTACGAATAACCCGAAAGGCCGGCGCTTGAAGCCCTCACGCGGCCGTTTCGATGGGTCAATCATTGGGTCAGACGCTTATCTCTTAAAGTAATTTTTAAGGCTTAATTTAGATCTTAAACGAATATGAAAACCCTTCATTTTGTGCAAAGCCACGCCACTCAAGGGCCGTAGCCAAGCATCGAAAAGACGATGCTTTACGAGCATTTAAAGTATTCGTGGAAGGCATGAGTTTCAGGGAGGGGAAGTTGGATATCAATTAACCAAAAATAGTTATTCGACAATAGCCATAAGACAAAAACAAACCATAAATAAAAAACAGGCCGAGCGTACTTGTCAGTACGTTCGGCCTGTTGATTGCTTCAATAAAGTTTATTGTTTAACGAACTCGCCAGCCAGGCCAACTACATCGCCATCGAAGTTATTGCGAGAACCAAATGCCTTGAGTTTTGAGTAGTTGTGATCCGGCGAAAACAGTGTCCACGCCTGATAGCCCACGCCATCGTTAAGGGCAGCAACCGTGATGATGGTCGGGTTGCCAGAGCTGTTCTGGAAGTGGTAGTGCCCATAACTGACATCGTAATTCACACCGTTCTGGCTCAGCTTGCCGCTGAATGTTCCATTCGAATCATTGCCGTCGGTAATGACCAGTTTGGCGCCGGCGTTAGCGTTCACATAAGTCCCGTTAATACTCGACATGATGATTTTCCTTTGCAGTGAAATAAGTGTCTTCCGATGAGTGCAAGTTCTCTCCTGAAAACTCACGAAACAGAGCATGGTTGGACTTTCAATTATTGTCCACGGAGAAACCGGTTATTGTCGGACGAAAACGCTATAGACACTAAACGAACGACTCATAACTTATGACGATACTCAATATACTTATTGCTGTTTACGCTAATCAAAAGTCATATCGCCCTGTCACACCGAGCGTACGCGGCGTCCCGAGCAAGCCTTCATAGCCACCGTTACCGCCAGTCCAGAGTGTCGTGTAATAGGTTTTGTCGAAGGCGTTTTTCAGCCACAGCGAGACGTCCCACTGGCCCTCATGGAAGTCGCCGCGCAGACCGGTGGACAAGTTGACCACGGCGTAGCTGGGGATCTGCCCGAAGTCGGAATCCTCGACCGTACCCACTGCTTTTGAACGGAAGGCGTAGCTGGCGGTAAGGTACTCTTCGAGGCCATTGCTGAGGTTCCATTTGTATTCGCCGTTAGCGTTGGCGATCCACTTCGAGGCGCCAACCACTTGATGGCCGCTGAGGTCGCAAGAGGCTGGAGCACCTGGCCGCAGGCTGACCTCCGGCGGGCATGGCGCATCTTTGTAGGAGAGGTAGCTGACATCGTTGTACGAGCCGTTGATATTCAGCGTCAGGCCGCGCAGCGGTACCAGGGTGCTCTCCACTTCCACACCGCGAGAACGCACCGAGCCGGCGTTGGTCAGGAACTGCACACGGTTGACGTCGTCGTAAGCGTTGGTCTGATAGCCGTTGACCCGAGTCCAGAACAGGTTGGCGTTGAGTTGCAGGCGCCGGTCCCACAGAGTGCTTTTGAAACCCAGTTCGGCGTTGTTGGCGCGCTCGGTGCCGATCAATAAGGAATCGGCACCTGCTACCGGCGCAGAACCGACCGACAGGTTGACCCCACCGGACTTCTCGCCGTGGGACAGCGTGGCGTAACCCAACAGGTCGTCGGTGAAGTGGTAGCTCAGGTTCAACAAGCCCGAAGGGCTGGTGCTGTACTGATTCAAATCCCCGGAATCGTAAGCCCCGGTACGACCGCGTCGAGCAGTGGCCGCCGCGCCGCTGACTGCCGCGCCACCGACGGGTGCATCACGGCTGACCCAGGCGTTTTTCTCCTCATAGCTGCCGCGCACACCGGCAGTGAAGTCCAGACGTTCGGTAAGGTGCCAGGTGCCTTGGGCGAACAACGCAAAGCTGCTGGTTTCGATATGGCCGTTGCCAATGCTGCTGACATTGGCCAGGGCACCGCGCGGTGTGCCGTTCCAGATATCGGCTTGCGGGCCGTAGTAAACGAAGGTTTTGTTGTCCAGGTTCGAGCCAAAATAGTAGGCGCCCAATACGTAGTCGAAGAAGCCGCCGGTGGGCGACGCCAGGCGAAATTCCTGGGAGTACTGCTTGTCCTCCACCGAGACCCCGGCGTTGTAGGCAACCGGCACGTTGAGGCCATCGTCGTTGCGCGGGGTGAAGTTCCACCAGCGATACGAGCTGATCGAGGTCAGGGTGAAATCGCTCGGCAAAGTCCAGTTGGCCTCAACCGATGTACCGCCCTGATGCACGGTGACGTGTTGATCGCTGTCCAGGTTGACCTTGCGATGCGAGCCGTCCACCAGCGTCGCACCGGCAGCAGCGGCCCGTGATTCGTACAGGTTGACGCCGTTGATGGTCGGTCCGGTGCTGTACAGCACGCGGGTGCCGGCGCTGGAATCCTCTTCGTTGTAATCGCCGATCCAGCGCAGGTTGAAGCTTTCGTTGGGCTTGTACAGCAGTTGCCCACGGAAACCGTCACGCGAGCCACCGTTCAAATCATGGCCGTCGAATTCGTTCTTGATGTCGCCGTCGCTACGGGTACGGTAGGCAGAAAAGCGCCCGGCCAATTCATCGTTGAGCGGCCCGGAAATCGTGCCCTTGGTCTGGAAATAACCGTCTTCGCCAACCGAGGTTTCGATGCTGCGTTCCGGGGTGAACGTCGGTGCGCGGGTGCTGATGTTGATGACGCCTGCGGTGGTGTTCTTGCCGAACAGCGTGCCTTGCGGACCGCGCAAGACTTCCAGTTGCTCAATGTCCATCAAATCGAACACCGCCATGCCCGGACGCCCGAGATAGACGTTGTCGATGTACAGCCCGACGCTGCCTTCCAGACCGTCACTGGCCGGGTTGTTGCCCAGGCCACGGATCGACACGCTGGACTGGCGCGCATGCATGTAGGCGACGTTGACGCTGGGCACCAGTTGCTGCAAATCCTGGATGCGATAGATCCGCTGGCTCTCCAGCGCCTGACCGCTGATCACGCTCATCGGGGTGGGCACTTCCTGCGAACTTTCTTCACGGCGGCGGGCGGTGACCGTCACGGTTTCGAGCTGGCCTTTATCGGCGCTGGTTTTACCAGTAGAGGCCGGAACACCGATGGTGTCGGTGTCGGCAGCATGACCCGGGGTCCAACTGGCGCTCCCCGCCAGCAACAGGGCCAGGGGCAGGCGTTTGAGCCGTCGGTGAGGTTGGGACGAGGCAAGGTTCAACGGACTCATAAGGTAATTCCCGATCAAAAAACCCATGGCGACGTGTCGGCCATGCGTCATCTTTAAAGTTATTTATTCTTGCGAGGGCTTACGGAGTAAGAGATGACGTGGAGGATGCGTTGCGTCCGCCGTCGGGACGCGGAGCGTCCCGGCTGCATTCATTTGCTGCGCGTGGGAACGATCAGTCAGCGCTGGTTTCGGGCCCTTTGAGGGTCTGGCTACGCTGCCCCGACACCCCCACCGGCACCTCACCCTTGAGCGTCACCCGCCGTACGATCCGCTCCTGAGTGCCGTAATCGTCCACCGCATAATGCTGGGTCGAGCGGTTGTCCCAGATCGCCACATCACCGGCCTGCCAGCGCCAGCGCACCGTGTTTTCCAGACGCGTGACATGGCTTTGCAGCAGGTTGAATAAATGCGCCGAATCGGCCAGTGAATAGCCCTTGATGCGCTTGACGAAATGCCCCAGCACCAGGCTCTTCTCGCCGCTGATCGGGTGCACGCGAACCACCGGATGTTCGGTCTCGTAAACGGTCGAGGTGAAGATCTTGCGGTAGCGCTCCAGCTTCTCTGCCGATACGTCCGGCTTGGCACCGGCGTAGTCATATTCGTTGCTGTGCACCGCCCAGAGCTTGTCCGCCAGTTCGCGCAGCTCTGGCGCCAGTTCGTTGTAAGCGCTCGCGGTGTTGGCCCACACGGTGTCGCCACCGGAGGTCGGCGCCAGCACCGAGCGCAGGATCGAAGCTTTCGGGTAGGCATCGACGAAGGTCACGTCGGTGTGCCAGGAGTTGGCGCGCTGGCCTTCAGCGCCGTCCAGTTCCAGCAGGTAACGAGTACCGTCACGCACCGGCACGGTCGGGTGCGCCACCGGCTCGCCGAGCAAATGAGCAAAGGCCTCCTGACGCTGATCGTCGAGGTGCGTTTGCTCGCGAAAGAAGATCACTTTGTACTGCACCAGTGCCTGCTGGATGGCTTCAACGGTGCTGGCGTCCAGCTCGCCGGAGAGCTGAATGCCACGAATTTCGGCGCCGATGCGACCGGCCACCGGATGAATTTCAAGGGCGTGAACAGCGGGTTTGATGGCTAAAGCGGCATTGCTCATGGGTAGACCCTCTATCTGACTGCTGACGGTTTGCCGGCCGCGAAACAACGCTCTATCTATATTCTATTTAGATCTAATAGATATTCATATGCTTCGTTGACGGAATAAGAGCTTGCATTTAAAACCTCAAGCAATCCTCGTCGCAAATGCCTTCGAGCTATTTTTAGGATGCCGGAAAAGCATATGGATCTTCGCCAGTTGCGTTACTTCATCGCCCTCAACGAACACCGCAGTTTTGTCCGCGCCGCCGACGCCATGGGCATCACCCAACCGGCATTCAGCCGCAGTATTCAAGGGCTGGAGCAGGAGTTCGGCTGCGTGCTGGTGGATCGCGGCAACAAGGATTTACGCCCCACGCCAGAAGGTCAGGTGGTGCTGCAACACGCCTTGAGTCTGGTCCAGGGCGCGGCATTGCTCAGCGCCGAAGTGACACAGATGACCAAGCTCGATGCCGGCGAGTTGCACTTCGGCTGCGGCCCGGCACCCGCGGTCAAACTGGTGCCGGATGCGGTGGCGCAATTCGTCAATTCGCACCCGAAAGTGCGCACCTGTTTTCAGGTGGATAACTGGGAAAAACTCAGTCGCGCGCTCAGCCGCGAAGAGATCGAATTCTTCATCGCCGACATCCGCCATTTCGAGGCTGATCCAAACTTTCAGACGCGAGCGTTAACCCCCAAGCGCGGGGTGTTTTTCTGCCGGCCGGGGCATCCGTTGCTGGCCAAGGAAAGCCTGTCGACCAATGACATGTTCGACTACCCGTTGGCGACCACGCTGATCCCGCCGGGCATTCGCAAACTGCTGGCGAACCTTAGTGGCCGGACTGACTTTTCACCGACCATCGAAACCGAACATTTTCCGGCGTTGGTGAAGATCGTGCTGCAATCCAACGCGATTGGCGTGGGCACTGAAGAAGCCTTTATCGAAGACATCGCCCAGGGCTCGCTGGCACTGCTGCACTGGCGAAATCTGCCGCAGAACATCGAAAGCATGAATGCGCGGTGCGGGGTTGTGAGCCGTACAGGGTTTCGGTTGTCGCCAGCGGCGCGGGCGATGATTGAGGTGTTGGTGGCGGTGGATAAACAAGAGATCGCCGTCGCGGTTTGATGGCTCTTGTGGCGAGGGAGCTTGCTCCCGCTGGAGCGCGAAGCGGTCCCAACCTAGAGAACCGCGTTCATTCAGTCAGAACTCAGTGGCCGGGTTGCGACTGCTTTGCAGCCGAGCGGGAGCAAGCTCCCTCGCCACAGTTGAGTGCTTACAACTTCGCGGCAGCCAGTTCAGGCGCCACCCACTCACTCACCTTGAACGGCTTGCGAATCAGCTTCTGCTGCGACGCCAGATCCACGGCATCCTGCAATTTGCCGAGGAACACCGGGTCCAGAGTCGAAGGGAAAACCTCACTCAATTTCTGGTCCTTCAAGTCCTGTTGAAGAATCAGCGGTGGATAGCTCGCCAGCCCCGACACCAACTGAATGTAGGCGTCCTTGTTGCTGTCCTGGGTCAACCACTCGACGGCTTGCTGTTGCGCCTTGAGCAGTTTCGCGACGACCTCGGGATGGGCGTCAACAAACGCTCCGGTCCCCACCAACACACTCTGAATACTGCCCGCACCACCCAGGTCCTTGGTGCTCAGCGGCAGCTCGGCCAACCCCTTGGCCTGCAATGCAGTCAGCCCCGAGCCGCCCCACGACGCGTCGATCTGTTTCGCCGCAAGCGCCGCCACCGCGGCGTTGAAGTCCAGGTTGATGACTTTCAGGTCCTTCTCGCTCAGGCCCTGGCTGGCCAGCGCCGCGTCGAACGACAGCTGGCTGGCGGTGCCACGGAAGATCGCCACCCGTTTGCCTTTGAGGTCTTGCAAGGTCTTGATCCCGGAACCCGGAACCACACCTAGGTAGTGCTTCACCCCACGCGCCGAAGCGCTGAGTAGCCGGGTGTCGAGGCCGTTGGACTTGCCGATGATCGCCGCCAGGTCGCCGAGGTACGCCAGGTCGACCTGGCCGTTGGCAAAGGCTTCGTTGATCACGGGACCGGCGCCCTTGAAGAAACTCCACTGGATGGTGATGCCCTGCTCGGCGAAGGCTTTTTCGAAAATCTGCTGATTGCGCAACACGTCCACCACCCCGCCGCCGCTGTGTTGAGTACCGGCACTGAGGTCGGGCACGGCGATGCGGATTTGCTTGAGTTCTGCCGCACCGGCGTTCAGCGCCAGGCCTGCGAGCACGCCGGCGGCGAACAGAGTGATAACGCGTTTGAAGGGAAGGTTCATGGGTGCAGCTCCTGATCACGACGGGCGTTGAGGAGCAGAAAGTAGGCACAGACGCGCCAAACATTTAAATACTAAAAAATAACATTTTAATAACCAATATTCATATAACCGCTGAAACGCACGCCTCAGCACGGTATGCAAAAACAGCATCAAAAATATTCCTCAAATGCATTGGATGCGTGTGGGTGGCAGGCCTTAAATGGCTCTACTTATCTCTTAATAGAATTATTTTTAAATTTAATAGA
>NZ_JANLNW010000082.1 GCF_025465945.1 Pseudomonas sp. 6D_7.1_Bac1
ATTTGTATCCTTAACTCTTCAAGCTGGCTTTGCAGCCTGAAGCAGCGAGCGTGCACGTTTCACCAGCTCGGTTCCGTCAGTTTCGGGTGACTGGTCAACCAGCGTCGCCAATGCCTGGTGGTCCTCGGCCGTGGTGTCGTGGTGCTCGCACAGCTCGACCAGCGCGAGCAGCTCCAGCCACGGTGCTTCCTGGGTACGAGCCTCCTCAATCGCATGCCGAACCGCAGTGTTGCCGGCATCGAGCCGGCCCTGCATCCGCGCAATCGCTGCCTCCAGCAGCAACAGTTGCGGCAGGTATACGCGCTCGCCCAGTTCTTCCCCCACCCGTAGTGCTTGCTCTAGCTCGACTCGCGCGGCGTCGCAATCACCCGCCAGCAGCAACGCCTCGGCGGCGTAGCCGAGCACCTCGCTGGCACCGGAGCGCATGCCGAGCCCGGTGTGTTCTTCGTAGGCCTCGCGGATGCGTCGGTAGCCGTCGCGCGGCGCACCATTTCGCGCGTCGGCCCAGCCGCGCCACCAGCGGCAAGCCGTACGCCCCAGTGCGAGCGAATACTCATCGACCAGCTTCTGCATGTCGTCAGCCAGCGTTGCTACACGCACAGGGTTCCCCATCCGCACCTCGATCAACACCTCCTGCCAGGTGGCGACCAGCCAGGTCATAGGTTGGCGAAGCACCTGCGCGCGGGTCCGCGCCCGCTGCATGTGGGCTCGGCCTTGCTCAATCAGGCCAGAACGCACGAGTTCTATGGCCAGCATACCGTGCAGCATGACCTGAGGATCGGCCGCAAAAATCTCGTTCGCCCCGATGTCCAGCGGCTCGGCAATCGCGAGGGCGCGCTCTAGCCAACGGCGGGTCATCTGTGTGCGACCCTGAAGATGATGCACCTCGCCCTGCACGATGCACGCTGCCAGCATGAGCGCTGGATCGTTCGCCTCGGACGACAGGGTTTCGGCGCGTTCCGCCACCTCCAGCGCCAGCGCATAGTCACCGCGAAGGCCAAGCAGGTAGCCGAATCCGTGCAGCAGGCGACCGCGCATTGGATGCTCGGGTACATCCGCTAGCAGCGTGTACGCGCGTTCGAACGCGTTTCTGGCTTCGTTGCCGACACCGAACGTGTGAAAAGCCGACACGCCCTGCAGTGTGGCCAAGGTGATTTCGAGCGCATTGCGCTCGGTCCCTCCAGGTGCCTGCGTCAGCAGGACCAGCGCGCGCTCAGTGAGGCCGATGCACAAGGCCGGGCTGAAGTGCAGCAGCGCGGTTTCTGCGGCCTCGGCGTAGTAGCGCAGCGCGATCATTGGCTGCCGAGCCCGGTCGAAGTGCATGGCCAGTTCCGTGGCAGCAACCGGTATGCCGGTCGTGCGCTCGCGTTCGAGGGCAGTGCCAACCTGGCGATGGAGATGGGTGCGCAATGAGCGTGGCGTGCGGTCGTACAGCACCTGGCGGAAGAGGGCATGCCGGAACGAGTAGGGTGGCTCTACCGTCTCTTCGACGTCGGTGGCCCGCGACGGTGTGAGCCATACCTGCTCGCGCACCAGTTCTTCGCAGGTGTCGGCCACAGATGCGAGGTCGCGCTCGAGGGCCAGTGAAACCGTCTCGACCCGGAATTCGACTCCGCACACCGCTGCCGCCGAGAGCAGCGCACGCTGCTCCTGTCCGAGCTTGGTGATGTAGTGATCGATGATCGCCGCGAGGTTCTCGGGGACCGCCAATCCCGCCAGCCGAGCCTCGATGGTGGCGTCGTCGTCCGTTGGGTCCATCACTTCACTGATGACTGACGATACAAACAACGGTACACCGTCAGTGCGCTCGTGCAGGGCACGTACGAAAGTTTCATCTCGCGCCAACGAGAGGGAATGCAGCGCAACATAGTCAGCGACCTCGGTTTCCGAGAACGGATCGAGCACCACTTCCTCGCACAGACGTTGCAGGCGCAGCTCGTGGCGCAACGAGCTGAGCGGATGATCGAGCGCTACCACCTCGGCGAGGCGAAAGCTCGACAGCCACATAAGCCGCATGGGGCTACGTCGCCGCGCCAGATAGTCGATGAGCTGGACCGTCGCCCGATCGCTCCAGTGCAGGTCTTCAGTGACCAGCAACAGCGGGCGCTGCTCCGTGTAGCGGTCCAGCAGTTCGCCCATTTCCCGCAGCATGCGGTCCGGGCCGATGCCGGCAAGCTCGCGCCGCAATGCATCTCGCTCCTCCATAGTGTTCAGCCACGGTAGTTGCAGCAGCCAGGTCGGCGCCACGGCGCGCAACAGCGTCGGCAGGGTGGGGTCGCTGCGGCACAGATCGGCCAACGCCTCCAGCACCGGCAGGTACGGCTCGCCGGCACCGTAGTGTTCCACGCAATGGCCGCGTGCGCAGGCGATGCCGCCGCCAAGGCTGGCGAGGAAATACTCGATCAACGTCGTCTTGCCAATCCCCGGTTCTCCGGCGAGCCAGACCACTGCACGTTGGCCACCGTAAGCCCGCTCCCACGCCCATTGCAGCTTTGAAACCTCGTCGGTGCGACCGATGAATGGCGGCGACGGATGCGCGCCAGCCGTTGGTAACGTCGTGGATGCAGGCGGCATCGAAGGGGCAGGGGACGGCGCGGCGATGAAGCGATAGCCGCGCCGCGACACAGTCTCGATGAAGCGGGGCTGTCTGGGGTTGTCGCCCAACACCTTGCGCAGATCGCTGATGGCCGTCTTCAGCACCGAATCACTGACAAACCGATGCCCCCACACGGCATCAAGCAAGGCATCCTTGGTCACGAGCGATCCCGGCTGGCGTGCAAGTACGCACAGCAATGTGAAGGGCGTTGGCGCCATCGCCACGGCTTCTCCGTTACGTAACAAGCAGGCGTTGGCCTCGTCGAGCTCGAACTCGATGAAGCAGAGCTGGACTGGGTTCGGATGGGGCTGCGGACGCGCCACGTTGGGTTCCTGAAGACTAAAACATAGTTGTGCGCTGTGAAGCATGGCTCCAATGACAACGCTGATCGGTTCAGAAGCCAAGCCTCACCGGTCGGAAACTGACGCAAGCGCGACTTCACTCCTCAGGCATCCGGGATTCATCTCTTCGGACCGCTCGATTCGCAAGCCTCCTGACACTCTCAGCACAGCCCACATGGCCTCATATCGGTGTGGAAATGATCCCAAAAACTAATGACAAAAACATCAATATTGAAAAATGTCTCAATTTTACATATCTTCGCATTGCCTGACGATGAGACCTGCGCGTCCCACGACTTCAATCACAACAAGGGCTCGATATGAACAACAACAAGAAAATATCCGAACTGCCTCCCACCGCCGTCGATGTGCTGGTCGTCGGTAACGGTCCGGTCGGTGCGACAATCGCGGCGCTGCTCGGCCGCTATGGGGTAAAGACACTGGTGCTGGACAAGACCCATGAGGTCGTACTGATGCCCCGCGCCATTGCCCTGGACAACGAGGCGCTGCGTATCCTGCAACTCGCCGGATTGTCGGAGGACGCTTTCGAGAAGATCGCTATCCCTGAAGTGAGGATGCACTCCCCGGTTCTCGGGCAATTCGGTCGCGCCAACACTGCAGGGTGTATCGACGGCCATCCCAAGCTTGTGACCTTCTATCAACCCGACCTCGAACGAGCGATGCGCAGCCAGGTTTCCCGGCTGAAGTCAGTGACCAGCCTGGGCGGCTTCGAGCTCGAGAGCCTGGTTGAGGAGTCGGACTGCGTCGTCGCCTCCGTACGGGATCAGGAGGGTCACTCGCATTCCGTTCGCGCCCAGTACGTGGTCGGTGCGGATGGCGCAAGCTCCAGGGTCAGAACACTGATTGGCCAGGAGTTCGAAGGGCAGACCTATGCGGAGGATTGGCTGATTGTCGATGTCATGAACCGGCATAAGTCAGCGATTGATCACATTGAGTTTCTCTGCGATCCACGGCGCCCAACGCCGCACATGCCCGCACCCGGCGGCAGGGAGCGCTGGGAGTTCATGCTGCAACCCGGCGAATCGCGGGAAGAGTTGGAAAGCCCGGAAAGCATAGCCCGGCTGATTGCGCCATGGATCAAACCGCAGGAGCTGGAAATCGAGCGCAAGGCGGTGTATCGATTCCACGCGCGCTGCTGCAACAAATTCAGCAAGGGACGCGTCTTCCTGGCCGGCGACGCAGCGCACATCACCCCGCCTTTTGTCGGGCAAGGTCTCGTAGCGGGACTTCGAGATGGCGCCAACCTGGCCTGGAAACTGGCCTGGGTCCTTCGCGGCTATGCCGCGCCTGCGGTGCTTGACACCTATGACGTAGAGCGCCGTCCTCATGCTCAGGCGATGATCAATCTAGCGAAACTCATGGGTCGCCTGGTGATGCCCAAGAACAGGATCGCAGCTTTCTTCATCCACGGCCTGATGCGCATGCTGACGTTGACCCCCGCTACCAGGAGGTACTTCGAACAGTTGGACATCAAGCCGAAGAACATCTTCAAACACGGCCTGTTCGTGAAGCACCGTCGGGGCGACAAGCTGGTACGTGGCAGCCTGTTTCCCCAGGCCTGGGTTCGCAACATGCAAAAGCAGATCCAACTGAGCGACGATGCTCTTGGGGACAACCTGACCCTGGTTGGTTTCGGCGTAGACCCATTGTCACTGCTGACCCCTGCTCAAATTGTTTCATGGGAAAAAATGGGCGGCCACTTCCTGGAAATCAGAACACGCGGCCAACGCTCCGGCGGCCGTTGTGATTTCATCGAAGACATGAACCATGACATCCTGCCGCTGGCTGCTAAAGGCACGCTCGTCGCGATTCGCCCCGACCGTATCATCATGCACCACGCCCCTGGCGCAGAAGCGGCCAGTTTCCTCAGAGACTGCCGAGGTCTTTTGGCCAGCGAAGATGTCACTGCCGATAGCGTTTCCATTACTATCAACGAACCACCTCGATTAAGAGCCTGAAGATGCCGTCCCCCACTTTTCCTTCAGAAGCAACTGCGCAAGAGCCTCTCACTCGAGGCCACAAGAAGCGTGAACGCACCCGTCGCGGCCTGGTGGACGCGGCATTACGTCTTGTCGCGCGTAAGGAGGTGGGGGAGATCGCACTGCTCGAGGTCGCCGCGGAGGCCGAGGTGTCCAGCGGCACCATCTACAACTATTTTCGAACACGCGATGAAGTACTCGAGGCGGTTGGCATCGCCATGGCGACCGAGTTCTCCGATGCCATTTCCGCCCTGAGCTCGGACGTGCACTGCGGCGCACAGCGGCTTTCGATTGGCGTGCGCATGTTTGTATGCCGGGCAGCGTACGACCATCAATGGGCCAACGCACTGCTGCGCATCATCCATTCCGATCAGGCCATGCGCTCGCGCTTGGCTGCCCATGTGCTTGGCGACCTGCGTGAAGGTCTGCGTGCGGGCACTTTCGCTTACGAGGACGAAGGGATCGCCCTGGACATGGTCGTATCGTGCACAACCGGAGCCATGCGCTCGGTTGTCGAGGGGCGTGCGGTGGCGGAGCACGATCTGCGGGTCGCCGAGATGATTCTCAAGGCTCTGGGCGTAACACCTGCCAGGGCCAAGAGAATCGCCGGCAAGCCGCTACCGGTCTAGTCCTGATATCATCCTCGACCCGCTAGGCCCGGCCAATCCATTGCCGATAGTTCTTCGCCTGGCGACGAGACTTCAGCTGATTGCCGATTAATGCCATGAGTGGCGACGTCCTGGGTTTTGTTCTTTTCCCTTGGCTCAGCAAGCCGAGCTGCTTTTTGACCACCGACGACACTGCAAGCGATGCCAGCGCCTTGTTCTTCCAGCGGACGACGATGGGCTCCACTTCAGTGTTCTGACCGGCCATCCACTGGCTTGGCAGGGCCGGCTCGATAGCCAGTGCAGTGGCAAGTCCTACCATCGACACCGAGCCGCTCACCACTCGCTCCGCGACCGCCTTTCTACGCACGCCGCCGGTGACCATCAGCGGCATGCGCGCTATTTCTCCTATTTTCTCCGCGAACTCGAGAAAATAGGCTTCTCGAGCCAAGCGGCTGCCATCTCGGGTTTGCCCCTGCATCGCCGGGCTTTCGTAGCTGCCACCTGACAACTCGACCAGGTCGACCGCCTTGGTGTTGAGCATTTCCACCACGCGAGCCGCATCCTCGGCATCGAAACCGCCTCGCTGAAAGTCCGCGGAATTGAGCTTCACAGCGACGCAAAAGGTCGGTGCCACTCGCTGACGTATTGCGTCGATGGTTTGCAGGAGAATTTGCGCCCGATTTTCCAGGCTGCCACCCCAGCGGTCGCTACGCCTGTTGGTCAAGGGCGAAAGGAATTGGCTGAACAGGTAGCCATGCGCGGCATGAATCTCCACGCCGGTGAATCCGGCACGCTCGGCCAGCACTGCCGCATGGGTATAGCGCTCGATCAGCTCTTCGATCTCCAGCTCATTCAAGGCCCTGGGCGGTACAAAAGCCTTTGATAGTCCGGGAATGTCGACGTTAACTGCGGAGGGCCCCCGTGCTGATTGCCCCATTGAAGCCAACAGCTGCCGTCCGGGATGATTGATTTGCATCCAGGCCTGGGCTCCGCGACTGCGGCAAGCATCGGCCCATAGGCTGAATTTTCCGAGGTTCCGATCGTCCTCAAGCACCACGCCAGCCGGTCCGGTCAAGGCGTGGCGATCAACCATGACGTTGCCAGTGATGATCAGACCGGCCCCACCGTCCGCCCAACGCCGATAGAGCCTGGCCAGCGCTTCCCCTGGAGCGTGATCCTCATTGGCAAGGTTCTCCTCCATGGCAGCCTTGGCGATTCGGTTTGGAATCACCGTGCCGTTAGGCAATCGAAGCGGTTCGAAGAGCTTTGAGCCGGTCATGTTCTGTCCTTCAGTTAATGAAAAATCGGCCAGTCGTCGCGAAGGGCCAATACCTTTGGAGCAACGTAGGCACGGTGCTCCAAAGGTTTGTTGAGGTCCTGGTTTACATCGATGGGCCGGTTTGATGGCCCTACCGAGAAGATGGACCAGAAGCGTGAGGGAGCTGAACACGCGTGTTCAGCTAAGTCAATATTTAGAAATCTAAAGTCCCCATTGACCTTGCCATGCCACTCATAAAATCCAGAATCATTAGGTATTGAAGGGTTTTATTGGGCGGTACGCTCTGAATTAAAAAATCCTTGTTGACGACAGATGAACACGAGTGTTCAATTCAGCCATAAGGTAATTCTGGAGAGAGAGCGTGGAATCCCTAAATCCGATACAGCGCCGCATTCATCAAGCAGCCTTTCGCCTGTTCGCTGAAAGAGGCACCTCACAAGTGAACATCCTTGACCTCGCGCAAGAGGCAGGAGTGGCGCGTGGAACGGTCTACAGCAACATCGACAGCATGGAAGACCTATTCGAGGCGGTCGCCGGCCATCTCGCGGGGGAGATGCATGAGCGCGTCAACAAGAGCTTCAATTCCCTCTCCGATCCGGCCCAGCGCCTTGCCAATGGCATTCGATTCTTCATTCGTCGAGCTCACGAGGACTCCCAGTGGGGGGCATTCATCCATAAATTCGCCATGAGCAACTCTTCGTTGCGCGAAATGTTTAGCAGCCAAGCGACTGTGGATCTTCTGAGCGGACTTTCCAGTGGGCGGTACACGTTTGCGCAGGAGCAATTGCTCTCAATACTGACGCTGATATCGAGCAGCGTCCTCGGCTCGATTTTCCTGGTGCTGGAAGGGCACAGAACGTGGCGCGAATCGGGTTCTGACACGGCCGAGCTAGTGCTGCGGGCATTGGGTGTGCCTCACGAGGAGGCTAGAGCGCTGGCGACCAAAGAGTTGCCGGCACTTCCCCCTCTCGACTGAGCGCGGTAACCGACTCAACAAAAAACACCCCTGGTATTTTCAGGGGTTCGGGGATCGCTTTGCCCTAATAAACTGGAAAACAAGAACAATGAATAACAAAAATGAAATGCCCCAGTTGGTGACACAACAACCTGCCCGGCATCCGCAACCGACGGTGAAGGCCCAAGGTCTGACTCACCTGATCTTTCAAAGGCCGGACTTGAACGAGGCGGCGCGTTTCCTGACTGACTTCGGCCTGACAGTCAGTCATCAGAACGCCGATACGCTCTATCTGCGCGCCACTGAACCGGCTCCCTATTGTTACCGTGTCCACCGTGCAGAACATGCACGCTTTGTCGGGTTCGGACTGGCAGTCCAATCGCTCAAGGATCTGGCAAAGCTGACTCGAATCCCGGGCGCGTCACCGGTAGAGAAATCGGAACATCCTGGCGGCGGGCATTACGTCAGACTGACCGATCCTTCCGGGTTCATCGTGGAAGCAGTTTGCGACCAGGCTCCAGGTAAAACCCTGGTACACCGAGCCCCACTTCATTGGAATCTGGCGCAAGAGCAGCCGCGCATCAACTCCACGCAGCGCCCGCCGATTGCACCGCCTGAAGTACTCAAACTTGGCCACATCGTGATTGAAGTGGCCGACTACCAGGCGACCTGTGCCTGGTATGCGCAGCATTTCGGGTTTATTCCCAGCGATGTGCAGGTACTCCCCGACGGCACACCTATCGTCGTCTTCATGCGCCTTGACCTCGGTGAGACTCCAACGGCTCACCATACGCTCGCGATAGCGCAAGGATTCATGGCTACCTATAGCCATAGCGCCTATGAGGTCGTCGATGCAGACGCGGTGGGCATGGGGCAGCGCGTCCTGCGGGAGCGGGGGTGGGAGCACTCATGGGGAATTGGCCGGCACATCCTGGGCAGTCAGATCTTCGATTACTGGCAAGACCCTTGGGGCGATAAGCACGAGCATTACTGCGACGGGGATATCTTCACAGCCATGCAGCCTACGGGCATTCATCCCGTGAGTCCTGAGGCGATGGCGCAGTGGGGGCAGCGCATGCCCAAGAGTTTTACAAAACCCAAGATGAACTTGACCAGTCTGCGTGCGCTGATCCGTAACCTGCGACGCAGCCCGGACCTGACCATTCGCAAGTTGATAACGCTTATGCGGATGTTCGGGTAGATCCGTCAGCCCTTCCTCAGAACAACACCACAGTTCTCGCGCCACCGAGCGCGGGACAAACACTGCTCCAGGAGTACCTTCAATGTCTGCTGTACACGTAGTCCGCTTTGAGTTTCAGAACGGTATCCACTGGGGCGTGCTACGCCAAGGCCGTATCACTATTGTCCCCGGTGCTTTTGAAACCACCGGTGACTTCATTCGCCAGAACAGTATCGACGACCTCGCTCGAATGAACGGTACGGAGTTGGAGGAGGGCGAAGTGAAACTGCTGTCGCCGGTGACCCGTAATCAGCAGTTCGTCTGCCAGGGCGCCAACTACCGTCAGCACATGATCGAGTCGGGCATGGACCCGGATGCGAAGAAATTCAACATGATCTTCACCAAGGCGACGAGTTGCCTGGTGGCGGCTGACAGCGACCTGATCAAGCCGCGCACCGTGCGCTTCCTTGACTACGAGATCGAACTGGGGCTGGTGATGAAACGCGCGATCACCGGCGCTGTTACTGTCACCGACGCCAATCTGCATGAGTTCATCGCAGGCATAGTCATCGTCAATGACTACTCGGCTCGTGACATTCAGATTCCCCAGATGCAGTTCTACAAGGGCAAGAGCTTCCGCACTTTTGGCCCGGTCGGCCCCTACCTCTGCCTTCTGGGTGCCAAGGACATGCATTACCTGAAAGCACTGCAGCTGCGCCTGACGGTCAACGATCAGGTGCGTCAGAATGACAGCACCGCCAATCTGGTTTACGGCCCCGCTGAAACCCTGACCGAGCTCTCCTCCCTGCAAGATCTCGCCGTTGGAGACCTGATCGCCACCGGCACTCCTGCCGGCTGTGCTCTAACGGTACCTTCGCCTGCCAAACAGCGCATTGCGGCCCTGATGCCAGAAGCCACCAAGTGGAAGCTTTTCCTCAAGGCGCAGGAAGGCCGGACGCAGTATCTCAAGCCAGGTGATGTGGTCGAGGCGCGCATTCGCAGCGCCGATGGCGTGATCGACCTTGGCGTGCAACGCAACCGAGTCGTGGAGGAAGTCTGATGACGGTGCAGACCCTGAGCGACATCGAGAATCTCGAACGAGTCCCCTTGTCGGAGCGCGACTTGGCGCCCAGCACCTACGACGCGTTGCGACAAGCGGTCGAACGCACTCCCCACGCGCCAGCCCTGAGCTTCTTCGCCGATGCCGCCGATTTCAGACGCATCTACCAGTGGACCTATTCTGAGCTCTTCGCGGATATAACCCGCGCGGCGAATGCTTTCCACGACCTGGGCATAAAGCCGGGCGAGGTGCTTGCCTTCATCCTGCCCAACTTGCCGGAAACCCATTTCACTATTTGGGGCGGGGAGGCGGCAGGTATCGTCATGGCGATCAATCCTCTGCTCGAGGCCAAGCAGATGGCTGGCTTGCTGAATGCCGCAAAGGCAACCGTGGTGGTGACGCTTGCACCGACTGCGGGCAGCGATCTATGGCCAAAATTGGCCTCGCAGCTGGATCAATTACCAACAATCAGGCATGTCGTTTGGGTCAGCATGGAGGACTATGTCGTCGAACCCGTGCGTGAGGCCCTGAGAGCAGCGGCCCTGAAGGAGCGAGACTTACACAGCGGTATCGCGATCCACGATTTGCAATCGCTGATGGATACTCAGCCGCACACGCACCTGAAGAACGGTCGGCAAATCCGCCCGGATGAATGCTCCTCCTACATCTGTACCGGTGGCACCACCGGGCTCCCCAAGATCGTCGCGCGTACCCATGGGTCGGAAGTCTTCAATGCATGGGCCGTGGCCGCTCACATGCAGCCACGCAATAGTGGTCAGGTTATCTTTTGTGGCCTGCCGCTGTTTCATGTCAATGGACAACTGGTTACCGGACTGATGCCTTGGACTCAAGGCGACCATGTGATCCTTGGGACACCTCATGGGTATCGTGGCGAGGGGGTGATCCCACGATTCTGGGAGATGGTCGAGCACTTCGGTATCAACTTCTTTTCCGGCGTACCCACTGTCTATGCTGCACTTTTGCAAAATGAATGGCAGGGCCGCGACCTATCCAGTCTTCGCTATGCAATGTGTGGCGCCGCCCCAATGCCGGCAGAGCTTTTCCGAGAATTCGAGCGCCGGACCGGGGTGAAAATCCTCGAAGGCTATGGCCTCACGGAAGGCGCCTGTGTCTCCTCGGTCAATCCTCCCCATGGCGAGCGCCGTATGGGCTCCATCGGGATACGGATCGCCTATCAGAATATGCGCGCGGTTTTGCTCAGTGACGCCGCAGAGTACTTGCGCGACGCCGACGTGGATGAGATCGGCCTGATCACGATCAGTGGTCCGAACCTCTTCGATGGCTATCTGGAGGAGAGTCATAACCGGGGCCTGTGGATCGATATCGACGGTCAGCGCTGGCTGAATACGGGCGATTTGGGTCGCCAGGATGCGCAGGGTTACTTCTGGCTGACCGGACGCAAGAAGGAGTTGATCATCCGCGGCGGCCACAACATCGATCCCAAGCAAATCGAGGAGGCGCTGCAGGCGCATCCCGCCGTCGCCTTGGCTGCTGCAGTCGGCAGCCCCGACGTCTACTCGGGCGAGGTGCCGGTCGCCTACGTTCAACTGCGACCCGGACAAGCCTGCAACGTCGAAGACCTTCAGGTGTTCGCTCAACTCAACATCAGCGAGCGGGCTGCAGTTCCCAAGCGCATTGAAATCCTCGAAGCGCTGCCACTGACTGCCGTGGGCAAGATATTCAAGCCCGCCTTGCAGCAGCGCGAGATTGGCAGGGTAGTCCAGCAGGAAGTGGAGCGCCTGTGTCTGCGGGAGATTGCGGTAGAGGTGGTACAGGATGGTCGTCGTGGGCTGGTCGCATGCATCCGGGCCGGGGCCGATGAGGAAGACCTGGCCCTCCTTCTAGGTCGCTACAGCTTTCAAGTGGAATGGCTTAAATGAGCCCGAATTTGCCACCGTAAGCCCAGCAAACATGCCCTGGTACTCATCAGTCAGGGCCTTTTACACAACTTCGATCAACTCCAACCGGCACTGACAAGTGCACCGGAAGGCGAAGCCTTGCCTGCGTGCAATCAACAAAAACAATAAATAAGAGGTGGAATATGAAACTGAATAGCCGTGCGATCCCGTGTCTCTCTGCTCAGCGAAAGTGTGCTGCCTGGATTAAGTTCACCAGTGCCATGGCACTGCTCAGCGCCTCTACACTTGCAGGCGCCAATGGCATTGCCCTTAACGAACAAAGTGCCAGCAGTGCGGGAACTGCTTATGCGGGAAGGTCGTCATCCGCGCTGGACGCCAGCACTATCTTTGGAAACCCTGCAGGCTTGACCAAGTTGAAGCGCAGTGAGATTTCCGGCGGGGCCGCGGTCGTCTCGGTGAGCAACGACATGAGTGATGCGCAGAGCAGTGTCGCAGGAACGAGTAAGGGGAACTCGGTACCATTGGGGGTCGTGCCCTTCGTCTATATGTCGACGCCGCTTGATGATCGTCTTTCGATTGGTCTGGGCCTCTATGCTCCGAGTGGTCTGATCAATGACTACGAGAGCACTTTTCAGGGCCGCTACCATGGTTCCTATAGCTCGACCAAGGAGGTGACCCTGCAGCCCACCATTGCCTATCGGATCAATGATTACGTGTCCATTGGTGGCGGACCGACCATAAACCATTTCGATGCAAATCTTCAGAATTACTTGGCCACCGGCGCCCTGAACAACGGTCAGGACACGCAGGTCACCATCAAGGGCGATGACACGGCACTGGGCTACAACCTCGGCCTCTTGGTTGACTTGAGTGATGCAACGAGTTGGGGGATCAACTATCACTCGAAGGTGAGCTATCAACTCAAAGGGCATACTACGGTTTCCGGCTCCCCGGCTGTTCTCCCGGTGGACGGAAGTTATCCCGCCAAGATAGCTATTGTTATGCCCGAATCAGTGGATACGTCCATCACCCATCATTTTGATAGTCGCTGGACCGGATACCTGGGGGCCACCTGGAAACGTTGGAGCCGGCTCGACAAGTTCGAGGCAATCAACAGCGATGTTTCCGCCGCTGGCCAGAGTGTCGGCCTGGGGAGTGTGGGCGAGCCATTGAACTGGCACGACACTTGGTCCACCGCGGTTGGCGCATCCTATCAATTGACCCCGCAATGGCTGATTCGCGCAGGCTACGCCTATGATCCGTCGCCAATTGGAAATGCCGATCGCAGCGTGCGTATTCCGGTGGGTAACCGCCAAGCCGTGACCTTGGGCGGCGCTTATTTGCCGAATCCCGATCTGACCATAGACTTTGCTTATGGTTATCTCTGGGATTCCAAAGCCTCGGTAAATCAGCCGAACACCTCCGGTCTTCAACCTGCATACAGTGCCAATTACGAAAACAGTGCGAATGGAATTTCAGTGCAGGCAACCTATCGGTACTAATCGACACGACACCCCTTTTTAAGGGAGCCCATTTTCGCAAGCCTTCCCGAAGGTTTACCTTTAATCGACAGGCAACTATCCCAACGGGGGCATGACGCAGTTTCGTCTGTCAATCAGCACCAACTGCCGCGAACACTTTCGCGGTCGTTGGTGGGTTGTCGGCAGAATGCCGTAGCAATAACCCACGATGAGCATGCGGATCATCCCCGATGCGCTCGGCTAGCGGTCCAGCAGAGGTGCCAGCAGTGCACACATGCCGCGCCAGTGCGAACCCTCCCAGTAAACCCGTTGGCAGGCGTCGCAGCGCAGAAAGTGCGAATAGAGGACGCCAACGCGTGGCGGCACCTGCGGCCGGGCCAGTTCCGGGCTGATCTCGTGCAGCGGCAGGTTGCAATGAAGGCACAGGCTGAATGGCCGCGCGCTACGCGCCAGGTCGAGGCGCTCGTACAATTCGCGCAGCTGCAGCGACGGTTTCAGGGCATGCACGTAACAGCCGTGGCTGATGATCCGCCGCTTGAGCAGTTCGCGGTCGCGGGTTAGCACGATGCGTCCTTGCTGCGCAGCGATCTCGGCGATCTCGCCATCCTCGAAGCCATTGTCATAGAGGGTGTCGAAGCCGCTCATGCGCAGCAGGCTGGCCAGCCCGCCAAGGTGCGCATCAGCGACGAAGCGCAGCACCCGTAAAGGTTGCGCACGAACCTTGAGCAGCGGGCTGATGTCCAGCGCTTCGAACTTGGGATACACCGCCAGCCGGTCACCGTCGAAGATCACCCGCTCGAAACCCACCGACTCGCCGTTGAGCAGCACCAGCTCGACCTCGGTGTGCGGTATCCCGAGCGCCTCGATCATGTGCTTGACCGTCGCCCCTCGCGCGCACTCGCAGGTGAAAGACTGCCGCCGCCGTTCGGCCGGCAGGAAGTCGTTGAGCTCCTCGTAGAAGCGGAAGGTTGCACTGGTCATGCTGAACAGTATGGCAGGGCTGCAGGATGAGCGAGTCTAGTCATTAAAGCGTTCTACCTGAACTATTCACGCTGAAGCTATGATACGGGCCATGCTCGATTGCCCAAGCATCCGCTGTAAGTGCATGGATATGAAACCGAGCATTTGTGACCCGATCTAGCCGTGCTGGAGGTAATCGTTAGTGAGAAACCCGACTTGAGTACCAACATAATCACAAAGCAAGGGCACGAGGCGCTGAAGCAAGAGCTCGACTTCCTTTGGCGAGAGAAACGTCCTGATACGACTCGGAAAGTCACTTGGGCAGCCTCGCTGGGCGACCGTAGTGAAAATGCTGACTACCAGTACAACAAGAAGCTGCTTCGAGAAATTGATCGACGTGTCCGATACCTTCGTAAAAGGCTCGAGGATGTGCGGGTTGTTGAGTATTCGCCCGAGCAGGAAGGGAGGGTCTTTTTCGGGGCTTGGGTCGAGATCGAAAACGAGGCGGGTGAAATCAAGAAATTCAGAGTGGTGGGGTACGACGAAATCTACGGTCGTAACGATTACATTTCGATCGATTCGCCGATGGCGCGTGCGCTTTTGAAGAAGGAGGTGGGCGACGAGGCTGTTGTTCAGACCCCGGGCGGAGAAATGTTGTGGTGGATTAACGAAATTTTTTACGAAAAATAGTATGCGTTTTTGAGTATGGCTACTATTTCTGAGTGCCCGGATTTAAAGGCTTTCAGAGGCAATCGTATGGAAGCTGCGGGGCTTGGACGTACTCGGCGTTTGCAGAGCGGCCGCCTTGCGCAGCAGCCTCGCTGACGGATTGGGTCACCTGGGGGCGGCGTACATGCCAGAGCTCATGGGGCTCGGCACACATCCGCGCTTCGCCCTCGGGAGTGATGAGGGCGATAGCGGCTCATTGCAGTTTCTTTTGGTCAGAAAGCATCGAGTCTATCAACCCTCGCGCAAGACTGTCAGTGGGCTGGCATTCAGCGCCCGACGAGTACCGAACACGCCCGCACCGCCGATCAGCAATGCGCCAATCACCGGGAGCAACAACAGCCACGGATGCGGATGCCAGGCCAGGTCGAACGCATAGCGGTAAAGCACCAGGCTCACCAGTTCCGAGCCTAGCGCCGCGAGCAAGCCGCTGACCGCGCCGAGCAAGCCGAACTCGATCCGCCGCGCCTTGACCAACAACTGCCGTTCGGCGCCCAGCGCACGCAGCAGCGCACCTTGGCGAATACGCTCATCGAGCGTCGCCTGCAAGCCGGAAAACAGCACCGCCATGCCGGCCGCCAGCACAAACAACAACACGTACTCGACCGCCAGGGTGACTTGCTCAAGGATACTGCGCAGCTGCGCCAGCAAGGCTTCGACCTGCAGAATGGTCACCGCCGGGAAGGCCCGCGACAGGTCGATGATTTGTTGGTCGTGACCGGCTGCCAGGTAAAAACTGGTCAGGTACGTGGCCGGCAGGTCTTTCAAGGTGCCGGGCTGGAAAATCATGAAGAAGTTTGGCTGGAAGTTGTCCCAGTTGATCTTGCGCAGGCTCGTGACCTGTGCCTCGCGGTTGACGCCGCCGACGGTGAAGATCAGGTGATCGCCAAGCTTGAGTTTCAGGCTCTCGGCCACTTTGCCTTCTACCGAAACACCGGGTACGTCGCCTGTAGGCTGCGCGGACCACCAGTTGCCGGCGGTGATGCTGTTGCCCGCAGGCAGCTCGGCGGCCCAGGTCAGACTCAGATCCCGCTGGATGGCCCGATCACCTTCGGAGTCCTTGCTGACGATGCCCTGTACCGGTTCGCCGTTGATGCTGATCAGCCGTCCCGGCACCACCGGGTACAGCGGCGCGGATTGAGCGGACAGTTCGATCAGGCGATCAGTGAAGGCCTGTTTGTCGGCGGGCAAAATATTCAGTGCGAAGTAGTTGGGAGCGTTTTTGGGTAACTGGTTCTGCCAGGTGTCCAGCAACTCACCGCGCAGCAGGGCGATCAGGGCCATCGACAGCAGAATCAAACCGAAGGCCAGGGATTGTCCCGCCGCCGCCAGCGGGTGACGCAGCAATTGGCCCAGACCCAGGCGCCAGGGCAAGGGCGCACGGGCCAGCAGGCGACGCAGGCTGTTGAGCATCAGCAGCAACAAACCGCCAAGGACCAGTGCCGCGATAACCCCGCCACCGAGCAGGGCGAAGGTCAGCACCAGGTCCAGGCTCAAGCGCCACATGATCAGCCCCAAGGCTGCCAGCGCGGTGCCATAAACCATCCAGGTGCTTGAAGGGATCGGCAGTATGTCGCGGCGCAGTACACGCAGTGGTGGAACACGCCCAAGCGCCGCGAGTGGCGGCAGGGCGAACCCGGCGAGGGCGACCAGTCCGGTGCCGATCCCGGCGACCGCTGGCAGCAATCCTCCCGGCGGTACATCGCTCGGCAGCAAATCACCGAGCAGGGCGAACAGTCCTAGTTGAGCCAGCCAGCCGAGCAGGGCGCCACTCATGCTTGCCAACAGGCCGAGAACCGTCAGTTGCAGACTGAACAACAGCATCGTTTCCCGGCGCGACAAACCCAGGCAGCGCAGCAGCGCACTGGCATCGAAGCGTCGTGTGGCGAAGCGGGTAGCCGACAGTGCGACCGCTACGCCCGACAACAGCACGGCGACCAGACTGGCCATGTTCAAGTAGCGTTCGGCTTTGCCCAGGGCGCCACCGATTTGCCGGTTGCCGTCGCGGGCGTCCTGTATGCGCTGGTTGGCGGCCAGTCCCGGTTTGATCAGTTGCCGATAGGTTTCCAGGGCCGACGCGGTGCCGCGCCATAGGTCGCGGTAGCTGACCCGGCTGCCGGGCTGGACCACGCCGGTGGCCGTCAGGTCGGCGAGATTGATCATCACCCGGGGCGTGAGGCTGTAGAAATTGCCGGCACGATCCGGTTCATAGGTCAGCACGCGGGTCAGGTGCAGGGTCTTCATGCCGACGTCGATGCTGTCACCCATCTTCAGGTTCAGTGCTGTCAGCAAGCGCGCCTCGGCCCAGGCTTCGCCCGGTTTCGGACTGCCGCCGGCGACTTCGAGGGCGAACGGAGCTGGCGCGCTTTTAAGCTGGCCGCGCAGCGGATAGACCTCATCGACGGCTTTGATACTCGATAGTTGAATGCCGCTGTCGGTGGCGATGACACTTGAGAACTCGACCACCTGAGCGTGTTGCAGCCCCAGTTCCTTACCGCTTTTGATTTGTTCGGGCCGGGCCGGCGAGCTGCCTTCGAGCAGCAAGTCAGCGCCCAGAAACTCGGTCGCACGCAACAGCATGGCGCCGTTCAGGCGAGCGCCGAAATAGCCGATGGCGGTACTTGCTGCCACGGCCACCAGCAGGGCGAAGAACAACACCCGCAGTTCCCCGGCGCGGGCGTCGCGCAGCAATTGGCGAATGGCGAGGCTGAACAGGCGCAACAGCGGCAAACGTGCCATCAAGGCTCCAGAGGGTCGACGACCAACAGGCCGGCTTCAAGACGAATCAAGCGGTGGCAGCGGTGTGCCAGGCGTTCGTCGTGGGTAACCAGGACGAGCGTCGTGCCGCTTTCTTTATTGAGTTCGAAGAGCAGATCACTGATGTGCTCGCCGGTGTGCGTGTCGAGGTTGCCGGTGGGCTCATCGGCAAACAGCACATCGGGTTCGGCAGCAAATGCCCGGGCGATGGCCACGCGCTGCTGTTCGCCGCCAGAGAGCTGGCGTGGCGAATGGCTCAGGCGCTGGCCGAGGCCGACGCGGCGCAGCAGTTCGGTGGCGCGTTCGCGGGCGTCTTTGCGGCCGTCCAGTTCCAGCGGCAGCATGACGTTTTCCAGGGCGTTGAGACTGTCGAGCAGCTGGAACGACTGGAACACAAAGCCGACATGCTCGGCGCGGATTCTTGCGCGTTGGTCTTCATCCAGATTGCTCAAGGCTTGCCCGGCAAGGGTGACTTCGCCGCTGCTGGGCAGGTCGAGGCCGGCCAGCAAGCCCAGCAGGGTGGATTTGCCGGAACCGGAGCTGCCGACGATGGCCAGGCTGTCGCCCTTGTTCAGTTCCAGGCTGAGTTGGTGCAGGATGGTCAGTTCACCTTCCGCGCTGGGAACCACTTTGCTAAGGTTCCGCGCAGTGAGAATGCTTGCGCCCATGGAGAGTCCGATGCGTGTGTGGTTTTTGAGTGCTGGCCTGGCCTTGATGTGCATGGCCCAGAACGCAGCGGCGGGTACTGTCCTGATCGTTGGCGATAGTATCAGCGCAGCTTTCGGCCTGGATACCCGGCAAGGGTGGGTGTCGTTGCTCGAGCAGCGTCTCAAGCACGAAGGTTTCACCGATACGGTGGTTAATGCGTCCATCAGTGGCGACACCAGTGCAGGCGGTCAGGCCCGCCTGCCGGCGCTGCTTGCAGAGCATAAGCCTGAGCTGGTGATCCTTGAGTTGGGGGGCAACGACGGCTTGCGTGGTTTGCTGCCAACGCAATTGCAACAAAATCTTGCGTCGATGATCGACAACGCCAAGGCCAGCGGTGCCAAGGTGCTGCTGCTCGGTATGCAATTGCCACCCAATTATGGGGTGCGTTACACCGAGGCGTTTGCGAAGGTTTACAGCGATCTGGCCGACGAGAAAAAAATCCCGCTGGTGCCGTTTTTTCTGCAGGGAATCGGCGGGAATCCCCAGCTGATGCAGGCTGATGGCATTCACCCGGCCGTCGCGGCGCAGGGCAAGTTGCTGGAAAATGTCTGGCCTGCACTAAAACCGCTGCTATGACGCTTTTCTAGCGGCAGTCTTTCGGCTAATGTGGCGCCCCCCTGATCTGGAGCCCCCGATGCCGCGTCCTGCCTGGTCCCTGTTTGCCTACCAACTGATCGAGCCTGACGAACAGCTGGATCTGTTCGCCTGCCAGGAAGTCCGGGTGCATCTGGTGACGCGTCAACTGGAGTTGGGCGGCTCGGCCGACCGTACCTTGTGCGGCACGTTGCTGCCGGCGCAACCGCGCTGGTCGAGCGTCGACCGGAGGGTGTTTCAGGACCAGCGGCTGTGCTCGCTGTGTCGGGCGATCCTCGAATCGCAAAAGCGCGGCACGTCACCAATCTGGCCGGAGCTGCGTTTCGAGCTGTAGTTTCGAGCTGTAAATATCGCAGCCGGGCAGCACGTACAAGGCAGCCCATCGACCCGGCTCCCCGAATCCGGGGGTGTCGGTGTACAATCGCGCTCCTAAACCCTTGTTGATCATGCGAAGGATGTTCCGGATGTTGCCGCGCTTTCCTGCCGTCACCCGCTGCTTGTCTCTTGCCGCCTTGTGTGTGGCGGGTCCTGTTGCAGCTTTGGAGTTGCCTCTACCGCCGCCGGGCGAAGATATCGTCGGCCAGGTGCAAACAGTCAAAGCCAAGTACGAAGACACCTTTGCTGACCTGGGCACCACCTACGATCTGGGCTACCTGGAAATGGTCGCCGCCAACCCGGGTGTCGATCCGTGGTTGCCAGGTGCCGGCACCGAAGTCGTGCTGCCAACGCGTTTCATCCTGCCACCTGGCCCGCGTGAAGGCATCGTGATCAACCTGGCCGAGTATCGCCTCTACTACTACCCCAAAGGCCGGAACGTGGTGTACACCTTCCCGCTGGGTATCGGCCGTGAAGGCTGGGGCTCGCCGATCGCCCACACCAGCATCACCGCCAAAACGCCGAACCCGACCTGGACGCCTCCAGCTTCGATCAAGGCCGAACACGCCGCCGATGGCGATCCACTGCCAAACGTTGTGCCAGCCGGTCCGGACAACCCTCTGGGGCCGTTCAAGTTCACGTTGGGCACTCCGGGCTACCTGATTCACGGGTCGAACAAGAAGTTCGGCATCGGCATGCGGACCAGCCATGGCTGCTTCCGCATGTTCAACAACAACGTGCTGGAAATGGCCGGCATGGTGCCGGTGGGAACGTCGGTGCGGATCCTCAACGACCCGTACAAGTTCGGCATGAGTGGCGGCAAGGTTTACCTGGAAGCGCATACGCCGCTGGACGACAACGGCAGCCCGTCGGTAGTCGACAAGCACACTGCGGTGATCAACGCGATGCTCAAGCGTGAGGACATCACCAACAACCTGCGCATGAACTGGGATGTGGTGCGCGACGTGGTCGCCGCAGAAGATGGTATGCCGGTGGAAATCGCCGTGCCGAATACCTCCATACCCGTGGCGTCGAACATGCCGATCGACCTGCAGTAATCGCTTCAAACGACCCGCCGAGGCTTCGCAGCTTCGGCGGGTTTTTTATTGCCTGCAGCAAAGCCCGGGCAATAAAAAAGCCGACCCAAAAATGGGTCGGCTTGATAACAATCCCGAAGGACTATTACTTGCGGCTAGCTTTGTCCAGCATACGCAGAGCGCGCTCGTTAGCTTCGTCAGCAGTCTGTTGTGCTTTTTGAGCAGCAGCCAGAGCTTCATCAGCTTTACGGTAGGCTTCGTCTGCACGGGCCTGGGAGCGAGCTGCTGCGTCTTCAGTAGCGGTCAGACGTGCTTCGGTTTCTTTCGATACGCTGCTGCAACCGGTAGCCAGAACTGCGGCCAGAGCCAGAGCAGAGAATTTCAGAACGTTGTTCATCGTGTTCCCCTTCAAGGACTTTCTATTAAGTAGCTGTCTCCTCAGAGTGAGGAAATAGCCGGCGTACATACTACCCATTACTTGTAGTAAGTAAACTGACGTAGCGCAAGAAGCAAAAAAAATTGTAGGCGCGGATTCTTTTTCGAGCAACTTTTAATCGCGCTGTATAAAAAGTATTCAGCTGGGAAGCCCGCCCTGAGCGACCTGCTGGTAAAGCCGGCTGACGCTTGCGGCTGTTTCACGCTCTAGAGCTAGAGTCGCTCTATATCGATTCGTCTACACTTTTGTTCAGGATTTGCGGAGCGGCTCACGCCTCTTTGCGCATGTAGAGGTGACTTTAACAAGCCGTGCTCGTCTTAAGTCACAACATCCGGCAATGTTCAGGCTATCGACCAGGGGAGATGTTCGGTCGAGCCGCCGCTACGTGCCCTGTGCTGAACCACCGCAATCGACGTGATGACGAGCGCGCCTTGAGCATTTATGCCTTTGGTGCCTACTATTTGATACGTGTCCGGTTGCACGAGATCGGTGCAGTTCTTCTCGGTGTCCAGGCAGACACGGGGTGGCGTAGAGGTTCCTTCGCTGGAAAAACAACGGTAAGGTAGGGGTCAATTCAAGACCCGCGAGGAGTAGCGATGAGCGAGGCGTTGTCCATCCACCATGACCAGGCTGGTCATCAGTTCGAGACCAATGTGGACGGTCATCGTGCCTACCTGACCTATATGGATCTGGGGAAGCAGACCCTGGATATCTATCGTACCTTCGTGCCCAACGCGCTGCGTGGTCGCGGCATTGCTGCGGCATTGACCGAGCAGGCGCTGCAGTACGCTGAGGAAATGGGCTACACAGTCATTCCGTCGTGCTCCTACGTTGAGCGCTACATGGAGCGTCACCAGCGGCACGCCGCGAAGCTCTGATCAGGGTCACTGAATAAAAAACGCCGGGCTAAGCCCGGCGTTTTTATGTGCGCTGAATGTGATCAGGTGCGCTTGCGTTTGGGCAGCACGTCCTTGAGCTTGGCGTGCATGCTGCGCAAGGTGTTTTCGGTGGCTGACCAATCGATGCAGGCGTCGGTGATCGACACGCCGTATTGCAGCTCGGCGAGGTCTTTCGGAATCGCCTGGCAACCCCAGTTCAAATGGCTTTCGACCATCAGGCCGATGATCGACTGGTTGCCTTCGAGGATCTGGTTGGCCACGTTCTCCATCACCAGAGGTTGCAGTGCCGGATCCTTGTTGGAGTTGGCGTGGCTGCAATCGACCATGATGTTCGGCTTGATCTTCGCCTTGTTCAACGCTTGCTCGCAGAGCGCGACGCTGACCGAGTCATAGTTCGGTTTGCCGTTGCCACCGCGCAGTACCACGTGACCGTAGGCATTGCCCTTGGTGGTGACAATCGACACGCCACCTTCCTGGTTGATCCCCAGGAAACGGTGCGGGCTGGAAACCGACTGCAAGGCATTGATGGCAACGGTCAGGCCGCCGTCGGTGCCGTTCTTGAAGCCGACTGCCGAGGAAAGGCCTGAAGCCATTTCACGGTGAGTCTGGGATTCGGTGGTGCGCGCGCCAATTGCCGACCAACTGATCAGGTCTTGCAGGTACTGCGGCGAGATTGGGTCAAGGGCTTCAGTCGCGGTTGGCAGGCCCATTTCGGCCAGGTCCAGCAGCAACTGACGACCAATGTGCAAGCCGTCCTGAATCTTGAACGAGTCATCCAGGTACGGGTCGTTGATCAGGCCTTTCCAGCCGACGGTGGTGCGTGGCTTCTCGAAATAGACCCGCATGACCAGATACAGGGTATCGGACACTTCAGCGGCGAGTACCTTGAGGCGCTCGGCATATTCGTGTGCAGCCTTGATGTCGTGGATCGAGCAAGGCCCGATAACGACGAACAGGCGGTGGTCGGTGCCGTCCAGGATATTGCGAATCACTTCGCGGCCCTTGGTCACGGTGCGCAGGGCAGCATCGCTCAAAGGAATATCACGCTTGAGCTGGTCAGGAGTGATCAGCGTCTCGTTGGAGGCGACGTTTAGGTCATTGATCGGTAAATCAGCCATCGTGTTACTCGTCAGGTCACGGGTGCCGGCCGCCAGCGATCCCCGCGCGGCGGAGCACAGCATGATTTAAGCGCAGCGGGGAGCCGAACCTTAGCGCGTTACGCGGTGGCTCGACAATGGGCAGGCGCGGGTTTAATCCAGCGCGGGCTGCGTAAAAGCCTGGCGAACGGTCTCGTGGGAGTACTCGGTGGCATGCTGGTCGACCCATTTCAGGGCCATCGCCTCGACGCCTTGTTGTCCGGCCAGGGGCTTTTGCTGACGGCAAAAACGTTCAATCTGGCAGACCTGTTCGCCCATCCGCGCTTTAAACAGCGTTTGCTCGTCGATGAAGGCGATGCCGACCAGATAACCGTGCTTTCGTCGCAAACACCAGGCTACGTAGCCCAGATAGCAGACATTTTCGCTCAGAGTCGGCATTCGCACTTCCAGCGCCGTTCCTTTGCGCCAGCCACGGTGGTAATTGCAAGCCACGCCTCCGAGACTGATAGTGTGCAGCTCTTGCCGAGAAATACACTCATGCTTGCGCAACGTTAACTCGACAGGCACATCGTCAGGATGAGGAATAAAACGCCCCATGAACACAGGCTCCAAGTGTCGGTCATTCGACAGTGTTTCAACCAGTATAGTGGTCGAATGCGAGCTGACCGATTTCGATGCCGACCAGCGGCTGTTGGCGATGAGCGGCGTGTCCCTGGTGATTTTCACCAGCGTCGGCTGTTCCGGTTGCCGCTGGGCGCGCCAGCAGTTGCCAGCGCTTGACCTTGAAGTCGATCAGTTGTGTTGGATCGATGCGGGGAACAACGGTGGTGCGGTGGAGCGTTATCAGGTCTTTCATTTGCCCGCGCTGTTTGTCGTGCGCGATGGCGAGTTTTATGGGGCGCTACAGTCGCGCTTGGCTCGCACCGAACTGAACGCAGCGGTGGGGCAGGCGCTGAGTCGAGATCCAGAGGAGTTGCCATGACGGATACAGCGGTTAAAAAGCCGAGAATCGGCATTATCGGTACCGGAGCGATCGGTGGTTTTTACGGTGTGATGCTGGCGCGGGCCGGGTTCGATGTGCACTTTCTGTTGCGCAGCGAGTTTTCAGCCGTCGCTGAGCACGGTCTGCAACTCAACAGCGCGCCCTATGGCGCGTTGACCTTGAAGCCGGTTCAGGCGTATTCGTCGGCCGACGATATGCCGTCCTGCGACTGGTTGCTGGTCGGTGCGAAAACCACCAGTAGCGCTGAGCTTGCACCGGCAATCATCAAGGCTGCGGCGCCTGGGGCGAAAGTCCTGCTGCTGCAAAATGGTCTGGATGTCGAAGACGGTCTGCGCGGTCTGTTGCCCGACTCACTGCACTTGCTGGGCGGGTTGTGCTTTATCTGTGTCCATCGTGCGGGTCCCGGAGTGATCGAGCATCAGGCGCTCGGCGCGGTGAATGTGGGTTATCACAGTGGGCCGGCACTCGATGACGAGGCCGCGCGTCAGGCGATTGTCGAGCAGGGCGCAGGGCTGTTTCGTACCGCTGGTCTCGATTCACAGGCGATGGCCAACCTTCAGCAGGCGCGCTGGCAAAAACTGGTCTGGAATGTTCCGTACAACGGTTTGTCGGTCTTGCTCGGTGCGAGCACAACGCCACTAATGGCCGATGACAGCAGCCGCGAACTGATTCAGGCGTTGATGGCCGAAGTGGTGCAAGGCGCGCTGGCGTGTGGCCACAGCATGCCGCCGGGGTATGCCGAGCATCTGTTCAAGGTCACGGAAAAAATGCCCGACTACTGGCCGAGCATGTACCACGACTACCATCATAAACGGCCGCTGGAATTGGCAGCGATTTACGCAAGGCCATTGGCAGCCGCCAAGGCTGCCGGTTGCCAGTTGCCGAAAATCGAGGCCTTGTATCAGGCCCTGAGTTTTGTCGATCGGCGTAACGGTTGAGCCAGGGGGCGCGAAATGGCAAAAGGGATTGGCGACAAACTGGTGCTGGCGATTTCTTCGCGGGCGTTGTTCGACCTGAGCGAGAGCCACAAGGTGTATCTGGCGAGCGGTGTCGAGGCTTATCGGCAGTATCAGATCGAGCATGAAGACGAGATCCTCGAGCCGGGTGATGCGTTCCCCCTGGTGCAAAAACTGTTGAACCTCAATGCCCGTCTTGGCCGGGCGCGGGTCGAGGTGGTGCTGGTGTCGCGCAATAGCGCAGACACCGGCTTGCGAGTCTTCAACTCGATTCACCATTACGGTCTGACGATTTCCCGCGCGGCGTTTGTCGGCGGGCGCAGTCCGTATCCGTACCTGAAGGCATTCGGGTGTGATCTGTTTCTCTCCACTCACGCCGATGACGTACGCAGTGCACTCGATGCCGGCTTCGCGGCGGCGACCATTCTGTCGGGTGGTGCGAGCCGTGCCGCCAGCGAAGAATTACGCATTGCCTTCGACGGTGACGCCGTGCTGTTTTCCGATGATTCGGAGCGGGTGTATCAGTCGGGCGGCCTCGAAGCGTTTCAGGCCAACGAACGCGAAGCCGCTCGCGAGCCATTGCGCGGTGGTCCTTTCAAAGGCTTTCTGGCGGCGCTCAATCTGTTGCAGCGCGAGTTTCCCGATGACAGCTGCCCGATCCGCACCGCACTGGTGACTGCGCGTTCGGCACCGGCTCACGAACGGGTCATTCGCACCTTGCGCGAGTGGGATATCCGGCTCGACGAATCGCTGTTTCTCGGCGGGCTGGCCAAGTCTGCCTTTCTCGAAGCCTTCGCGGCCGACGTGTTTTTCGACGATCAGGAGGGCCACTGCGAGTTGGCTCGCGAGGTGGTCGCCACCGGACACGTCCCTCACGGCATCAGCAATGAGTTGAAGGTTTAAGCCCAATTGCGCGGGACGTCGTACTCGCTGTGGCACTGCTAAGCTGAATCAATCTCCGCCATTCTGGCATTCGAGGAGGTCACATGATTCGTTCGATGCTGTACGCCACTGACCTCGGCCTGTACGCACCTTTTGTGATGCAGCATGCACTGGCACTGGCACGAACATTCAAAGCCGATCTGTATGTGGTGCACGCGGTTGAACCCATGGGATTGTTCGCCGAATCGGTATTGCAGAGTTATCTCGACGAACAAGCCTTGAATGAGTTTCACAGTCAGGGCTTGAACACGGTCATGGCCAATATCGAGCAGCGGGTACTCGACAGCTTTCGTGAGGAGTTGGGGGAGGGGCAGCAGGACCTGGCGTTGATTCAATCGGTCAGAGTGTTTCAGGGCGATCCGTCGCAGGTCATTCTTGATCAGGCGCAGAAACTCTCGGTGGATTTGTTGATCGTAGGTAGTCACAGCCATGGCGTTGGTGGGGATACGCCATTGGGCAGAACCGCTGCGCGCGTGTTGCAGTTGTCTAAGGTGCCGGTTTACCTGGTGCCGTTGCTGCAGCGTCGACGTCACGGTGACATTTAAGGCGAGAATGCTGGCCTTTTGATGAAAAAGTTCTAGATTTATTCTTCGAACCATTAATATAGTTATATACCGTCGCTGATGCCCGTGGCGTCTATCTGCTTTGAGGGATTGATATGAAGCTTCAACAATTGCGCTACATCTGGGAAGTGGCGCACCACGACCTCAACGTTTCCGCTACTGCCCAAAGCCTGTACACCTCGCAACCGGGCATCAGCAAGCAGATCCGTCTGCTGGAAGACGAGTTGGGGGTCGAGGTTTTCGCGCGCAGCGGCAAGCACCTGACCCGAGTCACCCCGGCCGGTGAGCGAATCATCACCACCGCAGGCGAGATTCTGCGCAAGGTCGAAAGCATCAAGCAGATCGCTCAGGAGTTCTCCAACGAGAAGAAAGGCACCCTGTCGATTGCGACCACTCACACCCAGGCACGTTATGCACTGCCGCCGGTGATCAGCAACTTCATCAAGCAATACCCGGACGTTGCCCTGCACATGCACCAGGGTTCGCCGATGCAAATCGCCGAAATGGCCGCTGACGGCACTGTGGATTTTGCCATCGCCACCGAAGCGCTGGAGCTGTTTGGTGACCTGGTAATGATGCCGTGCTACCGCTGGAACCGTTGTGTGGTCGTGCCACAAGGTCACCCACTGACCAAGCTGCCAAAACTGACCCTCGAAGCCCTGGCTGAATACCCGATCGTGACGTACGTGTTTGGCTTCACCGGCCGCTCGAAACTCGACGAAGCCTTCAGCCATCGCGGCCTGACCCCGAAAGTGGTATTCACCGCCGCCGACGCCGACGTGATCAAAACCTACGTTCGCTTGGGGCTGGGTGTCGGTATCGTGGCGAAAATGGCGGTGGACACCAAACTCGACAACGACCTGGTGGTGCTCGACGCCAGCGAGCTGTTCGAATCCAGCGTGACCAAAATCGGTTTCCGTCGCGGCACTTTCCTGCGAGGCTTCATGTGCGACTTCATCGAGAAGTTCGCCCCGCACCTGACTCGCGAAGTCATGGCCAAAGCCATCCAGTGCCACAACAAGCAGGAACTGGAAGAGCTGTTCGACGGCGTTGAACTACCGGTTCACTAAACTACCTCGGTGACAGCAAACTGTTGCCGAGTACCCGCTACGACGATCTCCACCTCATCACCCTCGAACTTGCCCAGCAGGCCTTTGCCCAGCGGTGAGCGCGGGGTGATGACGGTAATCAGTTGTCCCACCAGATCGACCTTTAATCCGGCCGCGTCAGGGGCCAGGAACAGCCACTGTTCGCGTCTCTTTTCGTCTTCCAGACCCAACAGCGCACCAACTTCAATCCCGCGCTGATCGTCATAAGGCCGCAGTATCAGGTTCTGGCACAGCGTCAGTGACTGCCTGATTTCCTCCACTCGCTTGGCCTGTCCGGCCGCCAGGTAAGACGCCTCCAGTCCCAACGTGTCGTACTTGTTCTCGGCAATGTTCTCTTCGTGGGTCGCGGTCTCGTACGCGGTTTGCGCTGCGCGCTCGGCGATGTCGAGATCGACCGCAAGCTTTTCCAGAATCAGGTTGTGGACCGTGTGTTTGTTCATGATCAATCGCAGAATTGCAGGACGTTGGTGCGGCTTTTTTCGCTGGGCGCAGTTTGGTCTTGCTGCAACCAGAACTGGCATTTTGGGTTGGACAGGTTGCGAGGATTGCTGCGCGCCTGATCGAGCGTTTGCTGTTGCGCCTGTTTGCGCAGGTTTTCCTTGTACTGCTCAAACATCGGATTCTCGGGGGCCGGGTAGACTGGCGCTGGCTTGGGCTGAGTGATCTGGCGCGTCGCTTCGGCGAGCGGGGCGAGTTGTTCGCTGGACAACAGTTTCGACAACAGCCAGCAGGTCAGTGCAATGGCCAAAAATCCCAGCCATAAACCCACTGCGATGCTGGCAATCAGTTGCAGCGGATTGAGTGTGATGGACACCGTGCGGCGAGCGGGAGGGCGGTAGGGCATGGCTGCTTCCTGGCGAGGGTTGTGGGCTGCGGCGATTGTCGCATGAAGATTAATCGGCGTCGGCTCTTCTGTACGCAACGATTTATGCGGACAATTGAGGTCTTTGCCCCTCGGAGCCCGGAATGAAAGTCGACTGGGATATTTTCTGCACGGTCGTCGACAACTACGGCGACATCGGCGTGACCTGGCGCCTGGCCAGGCAGTTGGTTGCCGAGCATCACTGCGCGGTGCGACTGTGGGTCGATGACCTGCGGGCGTTCGAACGCTTGTGCCCGGAACTCGACACCTGTGCTGCCCGGCAGTGGCAGCAAGGCGTCGAAGTCTGCCATTGGTCGGCCAACTGGCAATCGACAGCGTCCGCCGATGTGGTGATCGCCGCGTTTGCCTGTCAGTTGCCAGCTGCTTACATGGAAGCAATGGCGGCCCGCGAAAAGGCTACGCTGTGGATGAACCTCGATTATTTGAGCGCCGAAGACTGGATCGTCGGCTGTCATGGCTTGCCGTCGGTCAAGTACAAACAGGTGCAGAAGTACTTCTTCTTCCCGGGTTTTCAGGCCGGCACTGGCGGCTTGCTGCGTGAGCATGGGTTGTTGGAGCGGCGCGAGGAGTTTCAACACAGTACCGAGGCGCAGCGCGAATTCTTGCAAGGGCTGGGCGTCGATCGCGCCGAAGGTGCACGGCTGATGTCGTTATTTGCCTACGAGAATGCCGGGCTGGCCGATTGGCTGGACGTCATGGCGAGCGACACGCATGCCACTCATCTGCTGGTGCCCGAGGGCCGGATTCTGGGCGACGTCGAGCGTTGGCTGGGCGTTGAAGGGCTTTGTGTCGGCGCGATACAAGTGCGTGGTGCGTTGACCGTGCAGGTGCTGCCGTTCGTCCGACAGGATCAATACGACCTGCTGCTGTGGAGTTGTGATTTCAACGCGGTAAGGGGAGAGGACTCGTTCGTCCGCGCGCAATGGGCTGCCCGGCCAATGCTGTGGCATATTTATCAACAGGAAGAAGATGTACACCTGGATAAGCTCGAAGCCTTTCTGACGTTGTACACCGCAGGCCTTTCACCGGCGGCAAAAGCAGCACTCGTCGGGTTATGGCGAGCCTGGAACACCGGCGCAGGAATGGCCCAGGCATGGGTTGCGACGCAGGAACACTGGCCAGAACTGCAAAAACACGCCCAGGCATGGTGTCTGGAACAGGCCTTGCAGGCCGATCTTGCTTCGGCGCTGGTGCAGTTTTACCTAAATTGGATATGATACGCGGCCTAGATTTTTGTAAATCCCATCCAAATTCGGATATTCGCAATGAAAACTGGTAAAGAACTGAAACCCGGTACGGTGATCCGTCTCGAAAACGACCCTTGGCTGGTTCAGAAAGCTGAATTCACCAAGTCCGGTCGTAACAGCGCGATCATGAAGACCAAGCTGAAAAACCTGCTGACCGGTTACAAGACCGAGATCGTTTACAGCGCTGACGACAAACTGGACGACGTAATCCTCGACCGCAAAGAAGCGACCCTGTCCTTCATCAGCGGCGACACCTACACGTTCATGGACACCACTGACTACACCATGTACGAGCTGAACGCTGAAGACATCGAAGCCGTTCTGCCTTTCGTTGAAGAAGGCATGACCGATGTTTGCGAAGCGATCTTCTTCGAAGAGCGTCTGGTTTCCGTAGAGCTGCCGACCACTATCGTGCGTGTAGTCGACTACACCGAAGGTTCCGCTCGTGGCGACACTTCCGGCAAGGTGATGAAGCCTGCCAAGCTGAGCAACGGTACTGAGCTGCAAGTTGCTGACTTCATCGAAATCGGTGACAGAATCGAGATCGATACCCGCGAAGGCGGTTCTTACAAAGGCCGCGCTAAATAAGCGCAGTTTTTGCAGGCAAGAAAAAGCCCGACCATTGAGTCGGGCTTTTTTGTGCGCGTCTGTTGGGTGCGAGCACTCAGACAGTGACGTGCAACCGAACGTCTACGTTGCCACGAGTGGCGTTGGAGTACGGGCAGACCTGGTGCGCGGCGTCGACCAGGGTTTGTGCATCGGCGTGTTCCAGACCCGGCAGGCTGACATGAAGGTCGATGTCCAGACCGAAACCACCTGGAATCTGACCGATGCCGACGTGGGCGGTGATCGAGGCGTCATCGGGGATTTTGCGCTTGGTCTGGCTGGCAACGAATTTCAGTGCACCGATGAAGCAAGCAGAGTAACCGGCCGCGAACAGTTGCTCAGGGTTGGTTGCTGCGCCACCGGCACCGCCGAGCTCTTTTGGTGTGGCGAGTTTGACGTCGAGGATGTTGTCGCTGGAAACGGCACGACCATCACGGCCACCGGTAGCGGTTGCAACTGCGGTATAGAGCGTTTGCATGGTGTGAGCCTCATTCGGGTTGACTGATTTGCGCTAAATGTTTGTGCGCTAAGTAAGTGTGAAATAAATGTAGCTCGTTAATATTTTGCGCGCAAGATAAATTTTGAAAAAAGTTTGCCGAACAAAAAAATGTGGGGGCGAGCTTGCTCGCGAAGGCGGTGTGTCAGTCAACATCAATGCTGAATGTCGCACAGTCTTCGCGAGCAAGCTCGCTCCCACAGGGTTTTTTTGATGGCCTGAAGATTAGAGGCTGTCTTGCAGGTGGCTGCGCAGGTTTTGCAGATCGGCTTGCAGTTTGCGCATCTGCTCCAGGGTCTGGCCACTGGCGCCAAGGATGCACGGTGGGATCTCACGGGCTTCTTCCCGAAGCGCGCGACCTTGTTCGGTCAGCTCGACAATCACTACCCGTTCATCTTCGCGGCTGCGAGTACGGCTCAGCAGGCCTTCCGCTTCCAGGCGTTTGAGCAGCGGCGTCAGGGAGCCGGGGTCGGTCAGCAGGCGTGTGCTGATTTCACCGACGGTCAGCCCATCGCGTTCCCACAATACCATCATGGCCAGGTACTGCGGATAGGTCAGACCGAGCGCTTGCAGCAAGGGCTTGTAGACCTTGGTCATCAGCAGTGAAGTGGAGTGCAGGGCAAAGCACACCTGATTATCCAGCAGCAGGTTGTCGCAGTTGTCCGGGGTGTTGCGTTGGGTGGTCATGTCTACACCTTGATCATTCATCAGCATGAATCTAGCGGGCGAGTCTTTAATGCGCCAGATAATTTTCATCTACAACCGGCCAAAATCTGTTTGCTGTGCGTTTCCCCGCCAGAGCCGACTGCGTAGGATGCAAGGCCTGATGTGAGGGGAAATCGCCTGTGATTGAGTTAGTGATGTATCTGGTGCTCGGCGCTGCCCTGGGCACCGTGGGTGGTCTGTTCGGGATTGGCGGTGGCTTGATCGCGATTCCCGTGCTCGGTGTATTGTTCGGACTGGATCAGCAAATTGCTCAAGGCACGGCGCTGGTCATGGTGGTGCCGAACGTGATGCTGGCGCTGTGGCGCTATCACCAACGAAATCGCATCGAATTGCGCCACGCATTGCCGTTGGCCTCGATGGGCTTCTGCTTTGCCTGGATCGGCTCGATCTGGGCAGTGGGCGTCGACGCGCAGGTGATGCGCATCGGTTTCGTGGCGTTCCTGGTCGCCTTGTCGGCCTACAACTTGCTGCGGATGTTCATGGCCACTGCGCCGGCCGCATCGCAGATGCGTTACTCGTGGCCGTGGCTGGGCGTGTTGGGCGCCGCATCGGGCACCATGGGCGGGTTGTTCGGCGTTGGCGGTGCGGTGGTGGCGACGCCGGTGCTCACCAGCCTGTTCGGCACCACGCAAGTGGTGGCTCAAGGATTGTCACTGGCGTTGGCGTTGCCCAGCACCGGCGTCACGCTGGTGACCTACGCGGTCCATCATCAAGTGAACTGGACCATCGCACTGCCCATGGCGGCCGGCGGGTTGCTGAGCATCAGTTGGGGCGTGAAGATCGCCCACGCCATGCCGGAGCGTTTACTGCGCGGGTTGTTCTGCGGTTTTCTGGTGCTCTGCGCGGTGATGCTCGCCTTTAAAGTTTGAAGCCTTCGACAATGTGCTCCGCCAGGCATTCTGTGATGGGCGAAGGGTTGTTCAGGTTGCGCACCAGCATGATGCTGGCCTCGGGCAACAGGGGCAGGCCTTCCGCCTCGCCGAGGATGCGCATGTCCTGGGTGATCAGGCTTTCCAGTTGCGCAGTGACCGCCAAGCCGGCGCTGACCACTGCCATGATCGCCGCCAGGCTCGAACTGTTGTAGGCGATCCGGTATTCGCGTCCGGAAGCGTCCAGCGCATTGCAGGCCCAGAGTCGACAGAAACAATCACTGTTGAACATCGCCAGCGGTAGCGGCGTCTGCTCATTGGGGTTGAAGCATTGCGCCTGCGCCCAGACAAAGCGTTCCTTGCGCAGCAGTTGGCCGATCTCGCTGCCGGGTTCGCGGGTGACGATCGACAGGTCCAGGTCCTGACGCAGCAGTAACTGCTTGGACGACTCGCAATGGACTTCAATCTGAATCAGCGGATAGGCCTGGGCAAAACGCGAAAGGATGCCCGGCAGGAAGCGCATGACATAGTCATCCGGGGTGCCGATGCGCACCATGCCGACCATGTGCGGCTCACGCAGCGTGTTGAACACTTCGCTGTGGAGTTTCAGGATCCGCCGCGCATAACCCAGCAGCACCTGACCCTCGGCGGTCAGCTTCACCTGGCGGCCGTCGCGCTGAAATAACTGGCGTTGCAGCACGTCCTCTTCGAGCCGTTTCATCTGCATGCTCACCGCCGATTGCGTGCGATTGACCAACTCGCCAGCGCGGGTGAAGCCACCTTGATCGGCAATCGCGACGAAGGTGCGCAGGACTTCCGTATCGATACTCGGGTAGTTGCTCAATTCATCAATCTCCGAGATGTATTGCATAAGAAACATTCGTTGGATTGATCTTAGCGCCGGGGCGAGACTTTAGTCATCTACAACGGAGGGCAAGATGATGAAAGGTCAAAAAGGTTATGTGCTGGTTGGAATGTTTCATGGGTTTTCTCTGGGCCATTGGCTGGAAAAAATTGTCCGCTGGCATGAGCTCCACCGTGAGCGCGCATTGCTGGCCAGTATGAGCGACGAAGCGCTCAAGGATATCGGTATCAGTCGAGCCGATGTCGAGCATGAAGTCGTCCGGCCATTCTGGGATGACCCGATGCACAAATGAGTACCGAACCGCTACACAAGACGGCTTACTCTGAGGTAGTTTGCGAGCAGACAAGGAGATGCACATGCCCGCAGAACTGTCCTTATCTCTCAAACAGGCTCGGCGTCTGGCGCTGGCCGCCCAAGGTTTCTCCGGGCGCCGGCCGCCAGCGGCGATCAAAGCCAATCAGCTCAACCGCTTGATCGAGCGCTTGGGCATTCTGCAAATCGATTCGGTCAACGCAGTGGTGCGCTCGCACTATCTTCCGCTGTTCTCCCGTCTTGGCAACTACTCTGCCGACTTGCTCGACCAGGCCGCCTGGAGCCAGAGCCGACGGCGCACGTTGTTCGAATACTGGGGGCATGAAGCGTCGCTGTTGCCGCTGTCGATGTATCCCTTGATGCGTTGGCGCATGCAGCGTGCGGCGCAAGGCGAGGGGATTTATCAGCAGCTGGCGCGTTTCGGCCGCGAACAACAAGACACTATTCGCCGTGTCCTGGCCTCGGTCCAGGAGCTGGGTGCGCTCGGCGCCGGCAGTTTGTCGACGCGCCAGGAGCGGGCCGGCCCATGGTGGGACTGGAGCGCTGAAAAGCATGCGCTGGAATGGTTGTTCGCTGCCGGCGAAGTGACGGTGGCAGGGCGTCGCGGCTTCGAGCGTCTTTACGACTTACCGGAACGGGTGATTCCCGAGTCGATTCTCAAGCAACCGCTGCTCGGTGAAACCGAGGCGCAACGCGGTTTGCTGCTACACGCTGCCAATGCGCTGGGTGTCGGCACCGAAAAGGATCTGCGCGACTATTTTCGTTTGAGCCTGGCTGAAGGCCGCAGTGGTCTGGCCGAGCTGGTTGAGAGCGGCGATTTACGGGTGTGCGAAGTGCAGGGCTGGAAGCAGCCGGCGTACTGCCTGTCGGACCCAAAAGTACCGCGCAAGGTCGAGGCCAGCGCGTTGCTTTCGCCGTTTGATTCGTTGATCTGGGAGCGCAGTCGTACCGAGCGGCTATTCGATTTTCGCTATCGGCTGGAAATCTACACGCCACCCGACAAGCGGGTTTATGGCTATTACGTACTACCGTTTTTGCACAACGAACGGGTTGCCGCGCGGGTCGATCTGCGGGCGGAACGGGCGTTGGGCCGGTTGGCGGTGCATGCGGTGCACGAAGAAGAGCAAGGCCTGGATGAGGAGGGAATGCAGGCGTTGGCGGCGAATTTGCGGCAGATGGCTGATTGGTTGGGATTGGAACAGATTCAGCTCAATTGTCCGCGGGCTAGTGCGGCGCGGTTGCGGGTGGCATTGGCGCAGACTAGCGGTGTCTGATCTGACGCTATCGCGAGCAGGCTCGCTCCCACAGGATTGCGCGATACCTGTGGGAGCGAGCCTGCTCGCGATGGCGGTGTGTCGGGTAATACAAGGCTTACTGATTCAGCGCCGAACCTGCTTCAGCGTCTCGGCAATCAGGAACGCCAACTCCAGCGACTGATCGGCATTCATCCGTGGGTCGCAATGGGTGTGGTAACGATCCGACAGGCCGTCTTCAGTAATCGGCCGTGCGCCGCCGATGCACTCGGTGACGTTCTGCCCGGTCATCTCGATATGAATGCCGCCGGCATAGGTGCCTTCCGCTTCGTGGACCTGGAAGAACTGCTTCACCTCGCTCAGGATCTGCGCAAAATCCCGGGTCTTGTAACCGCTGCTGGCCTTGATGGTGTTGCCGTGCATCGGGTCGGAACTCCAGAGCACTTTCTTGCCTTCGCGTTCCACCGCACGAATCAGCTGCGGCAGATGGTCGCCCACCTTGTTCGCGCCCATGCGTGCGATCAGGTTCAGGCGGCCCGGGTCGTTGTCCGGGTTGAGCACATCGATCAGGCGAATCAGTTCTTCGGTGTTCATCGTTGGGCCGACCTTGACCCCGATCGGGTTGTTCACCCCGCGCAGGAACTCGACGTGAGCGCCGTCAAGCTGACGCGTGCGGTCGCCGATCCACAGCATGTGAGCCGAGCAGTCGTAGTAGTCGTTGGTCAGGCTGTCGCGGCGTACGAAGGCTTCTTCGTAGTTCAACAGCAGCGCTTCGTGAGCGGTGAAGAAACTGGTTTCGCGCAGTTGCGGCGAGCTGTCCATGCCGCAGGCGCGCATGAAGGCGAGGGTTTCATCAATGCGGTCGGCCAGGTGGCTGTACTTTTCGGCCAGCGCCGAGTTGGCGATGAAGTCCAGGTTCCATTTGTGCACTTGATGCAGGTCGGCAAAGCCGCCTTGGGCAAAGGCCCGCAACAGGTTCAGGGTCGCGGTGGATTGGTGATAGGACTGCAACAGGCGATCGGGGTCCGGCACGCGGCTCTTTTCGTCGAAACCGATGCCGTTGACAATGTCGCCTCGGTAGGCCGGCAGGGTGACGCCGTTGATGGTTTCGTCATTGGCCGAACGCGGCTTGGCGAATTGCCCGGCCATGCGTCCGACCTTGACCACCGGGCAACCGGCGGCGAAGGTCATGACGATCGCCATCTGCAACAGGACTTTGAAGGTGTCGCGGATTTTCGCCGCCGAGAATTCGGCGAAGCTCTCCGCGCAATCCCCTCCTTGCAACAGAAACGCCCGGCCCTGGGTAACCTCGGCAAACTGACGGCGCAACTCCCGGGCCTCACCGGCAAACACCAGTGGCGGATAACTGGCCAGGCTTTGCTCGACCTGCAGCAGATGCGCGGCGTCAGGGTAGTGGGGTTGTTGCTGGATCGGCAGGGCGCGCCAGCTGTCAGGGCTCCAGGGTTGGCTCATCACGGTCTCTAGTGTTTTACGCATGGACGCTCATGTTATCAGCAATTAGTGCGTGACCTGTTCCCGAAGCTTGGCGGACAATCGCGCCTTTGCCGCGTCATGCGGAACGAATGATTGCGTTGTCGGGGATCAGCCCGACAACGACCAGGAGACGAAATGACTGAGGAGCGCGTCGAGCATCTGCTCGCCGAGGTGCACGATGAGTTCGGCATGATCCGGGTGCTGGAAGTGGCGGATTATCGCTTTCTCGAGTTTGGCGACGCCATCGAACAGAGCTGCGTGTTCACTGCCGACCCGAGCTGGCTCGAGTACGACTACACCCGCGCGATGCTGATTGGTGCGCTGTGCCATGAACAGCCGGAAAGTGCGCTGTTTCTGGGGCTGGGCGCCGGCACCCTGACTCAAGCGTGCCTGAAGTTCCTGCCGCTGGAAGACGTCGAAGCAATCGAGCTGCGCCCGGACGTGCCGCGTCTGGCCATCGAATACCTGGGGCTGGACGATGATCCGCGGCTGTACATCCGTATCGGCGATGCCCTTGAATTGCTTGAGACGGCTGAATCGGCGGATCTGATTTTCGTCGACCTCTATACCGATGTCGGTCCGGGTGTCGGTCATTTGGCCTGGGGCTTTCTGGAAAACTGTCAGAAACGCTTGAATCCGGGCGGCTGGCTGGTGATCAATCAATGGGCCACCGATGATGGCAAGCCATTGGGTGCGGCATTATTGCGTGGGCTTTATCACCGGCATTATTGGGAGCTGCCGGTGAAGGAGGGCAACGTGATCCTGATCGTGCCGTCCGACCTCGACCAGGCACTGGACATGCAAGGGCTGACGGCTCGCGCCGAAGCACTGGCGTCGCGGTTGGGTTACTCGTTGCAACCGCTGATCAAGGCGATTCGCCCGGCGACTTGAGTGGTCTGTGAGGACCTCATCGCGAGCAGGCTCGCTCCCACAGTGGATTTTCGGTGTTCACAAGACCCTGTGGGAGCGAGCCTGCTCGCGATAGCTTTCTAACTTCCAATACAAAGCTAAAGCCCTTTGAAGATACCGGGGCGCTTCTCGATCAACGACCGCACACCTTCTTTGGCGTCTTCGCTGTTGAGCAACTTCTTCACCAGCGGTGGCAAGTCCAATGCCGCTGCTGCCTCGCCCTCTAAATGGGCCTGGCGTGCGGACTGCAAGGTCGCCTGAACCCCCAGTGGTGCCTGGCGGGCAATGCGCTCCGCTAATTCAATAGCACGAGGTAACAGGTCCTCGCTGGCCATCACCTCTTGCACCAGCCCCAGACGCAGCGCTTCGTGGGCATCGAACTCATCGCCGGTCAGCAGCCAGCGCATGGCGTTGCCCCAGCCGGCAACCTGATGCAGGCGCAAGGTTGCACCGCCAAAAGGGAAGATGCCGCGCTGCACTTCCATCTGCGCAAAACGGGTATTGCTGGCGCAGAGGTTGATATCGGCGGCGAGCATCAATTCGATGCCGATGGTCAGGCAATAGCCCTGAGCCGCAACAATCACCGGTTTGCTGACCCTGGGCCCGACGAACACCCCCCACGGATCACAACCGCCGGCGGGAGCTTGCCAGCCTTCGGCCAGCGCGGTGCTGACGTTCGCCAGGTCCAGTCCGGCGGTAAAGTGCTCGCCATGACCGAACACCACCGCAACACGGGCCTCGCTGTCGGCTTCGAACTCGCCATAGGCCATGCTCAGCGCGTTGAGCAGATCGAGGTCAAACGCATTGCGCTTGGTCACCCGGTCCAGCCCGATCAACAGGACATGACCGCGCCGTTCACGGCTGACACGACTGCAATCAGGTTGATTCATGGGGCATATCCTCGGGCGGGGAAGGGGGGCTCAGACCAAAGGTCATGGTCTGAAAGATGAACCGATTAAGCGTCATGACCAACAGGGCCGGGCCTTTGAAAAATAGACCGTCGCGCGATTATCCGCAAAGCCTGTGACACTCCGGCGTCCACAGGCTTTTTCCGATAAATAAAGCTCCCTTTTTGGGCGAATTCCGGTATAGTGCGCGCCGGTCTTTAGCCAGGCCGCGTTTAGGTAGCGCAATTCCCCGAAGTCAGCTTCGGCTGCACGTCCGCACAGCGGACTCTTCCTTGACGAATCTTTTTCATTCATTCGTTTTCGCAAATCCCCGCCGACAAAGCAGCCAGGGCGACTCTTGAGTCTTACACGGCATGCGCAGCTTTGGAGCATGGGTCTTTGCGGATGCACTTAGAGGCAGACCCATGACCCAGGAAACCGGCGGCTTCGCCGCTTTTAATCTTAATCCGAACATTCTTGCAGCCGTCATCGCGACTGGCTACGAAGAGCCTTCGGCTATTCAGCAGCAATCGATCCCGATCATCATGGCCGGTCACGACATGATTGGTCAGGCGCAAACCGGTACGGGTAAAACCGCTGCGTTCGCCTTGCCGATCCTGCATCGCATCGATCCTGCCAAGCGCGAGCCGCAAGCCCTGATCCTGGCGCCAACCCGTGAGTTGGCGCTGCAAGTAGCAACCGCTTTCGAAACCTACGCCAAGCAAATGCCGGGCGTTACCGTTGTGGCCGTTTACGGCGGCGCGCCGATGGGCCCGCAACTGAAAGCAATCCGTAATGGCGCACAGATCGTTGTCGCCACTCCGGGTCGTCTGTGCGACCACCTGCGTCGTGACGAAAAAGTATTGGCGACCGTGAACCACCTGGTTCTCGACGAAGCTGACGAAATGCTCAAACTGGGCTTCATGGACGACCTGGAAGTTATCTTCAAGGCCTTGCCGGCAACCCGTCAGACCGTATTGTTCTCGGCAACCTTGCCGCAGTCGATCCGTGCCATCGCCGAGCGTCACCTGCGCGATCCGCAGCACGTGAAGATCCAGACCAAGACTCAGACCGTTACCGCGATCGAACAGGCTCACCTGTTGGTTCACGCTGACCAGAAGACCTCGGCTGTATTGAGCCTGCTGGAAGTGGAAGACTTCGACGCCCTGATCATGTTCGTGCGCACCAAGCAAGCGACCCTGGACCTGGCCAGTGCCCTGGAAGCCAAAGGCTACAAAGCCGCTGCGCTGAACGGTGACATTGCTCAGAACCAGCGTGAGCGTGTGATCGAATCCCTCAAGGATGGCCGTCTGGACATCGTTGTGGCGACCGACGTAGCTGCTCGTGGTCTGGACGTTCCGCGTATCACTCACGTTTTCAACGTTGATATGCCGTACGACCCGGAATCCTACGTTCACCGTATCGGCCGTACTGGCCGTGCCGGTCGCGAAGGTCGTGCGCTGCTGCTGGTGACTCCACGTGAGCGCCGGATGCTGCAAGTGATCGAGCGTGTAACGGGTCAAAAGGTTGCTGAAGTTCGTCTGCCGGACGCTCAAGCTGTTCTCGATGCACGCATCAAGAAACTGACCAACAGCCTGTCGCCGCTGGTGGCTGATGCCGAATCGACTCACGGTGATCTGCTGGATCGCCTGACTGCCGACATCGGTTGCACCCCGCGTGCACTGGCCGCTGCTCTGCTGCGCAAGGCTACCAACGCTCAAGCACTGACCCTGGCTGCCATCGAGAAAGAACGTCCACTGGTGCCGAACAACGCACCGCGTGGCGATCGTCCAGAGCGCACCGGTGATCGTCCGGACCGTGGTGATCGTGAGCGTCGTGCTCCGATCCCGCTGGCCGAAGGCCGTGCTCGTTGCCGTACCGCGCTGGGTGCGCGTGATGGTATCGCTGCCAAGAACCTGCTGGGCGCCATCCTCAACGAAGGTGGTCTGGCTCGCGAAGCAATCGGTCGTATCCAGGTGCGTGACAGCTTCAGCCTGGTCGAGTTGCCGGAAGATGGTCTGGAGCGTCTGCTGACCAAACTGAAGGACACTCGCGTTGCCGGTAAGCAGCTGAAACTGCGTCGCTACCGCGAAGATTGATCCGCTCTCGGGCTGATTGATCGCACATAAAAAATCCCCGACTGGTTCGGGGATTTTTTTGCCTGGCTTTTTTGTATGACGCGTCCTCATCGCGAGCGGGCTCGCTCCCACAAGTGCCGCAGATCCAATGTGGGAGCGAGCCTGCTCGCGATGGGGGTGACACGGTCTATCTGTCAGCCGAAACGATAAATGTCCATGCCCAGCGCGCCCATGGTGAAACCCTGGTGGGCAATGCTGAAGTCACCACCGGCGCCGCGGGCGAAGTACAGCGGCAGCAAGTGTTCGTCACTCGGGTGGCTGCACACGGCATTTGGGGCTTGCTGGCGATAATCGTGCAGGGCGGCTTCGTCGTTTGCGGCGAGTTTTTCAATGATCCAGTCGCGAAAGGCCTTGGCCCAGGGTTCAACGCTTTCCGGACCAGCATGCCAGTCCAGTTCGCGCAGGTTGTGGGTGATGCTGCCGGAACCAATCAACAGTACGCCTTGCTCGCGCAGACTGGATAAGGCACGTCCGACGCGGGTCTGCAGGGCAGGGCCGAGACGGCTTGGCAGCGACACTTGCACCACCGGAATGTCAGCCCGTGGATACATCAGTGACAGCGGCACCCAAACACCATGATCAAACGGGCGCTGGCTATCGAGCTGTGCTGGCAAGCCATCGACCTTGAGCAACTCGGCAACCTGCGCCGCGAGCTCCGGCTGGCCGGGTGCGGGGTATTGCACCGCGAACAGTGCGGCAGGGAAGCCGCCAAAGTCGTGCCAGGTTTCTGGGTGCTCAGCGCTGCTGACGCGCAGGTCCTGGCTTTCCCAATGTGCGGAAACGATCACGATGGCCTTGGGTTTCGGCAATTCGCTGGCCAGACGGGCCAGCGCCGGTCCACTGGCGCCGGGCTCCAGTGCTAGCATGGGTGAGCCATGAGAGATAAACAGGCTAGGGAGCATGAGTAAGGTCCTGAGCGTTAAGATGGCACCATCTTCAGTCAGATCATTGATCTAAATCTAATATAAGTTTTAGGGCAAATTGATCGAATTTTCGGGGTGATTTATGCAGCCTGAGTTTTGGCAAAAGCGTTGGGAGCTCAATCAGATCGGCTTCCATCAGTCAGAGGTTAGTCCTTACTTGCATCAGTACTGGCCGCAGTTGAATCTGGCAAAGGGCTCGCAGGTACTGGTGCCACTCTGTGGGAAAAGCCTGGATCTCGTGTGGTTGGCAGGGCAGGGGCACCAGGTGTTGGGCGTCGAGTTGTCGGAAAAGGCCGTGGAGGATTTTTTCCGTGAGCAGCAACTGACGCCGCAGATCACCGAGCAAGGGAGCTTCAAGGTCTACCAGGCGGGGTCTCTCGCGCTGTGGTGCGGAGATATTTTCGGCCTGACCGCAGACGATGTGGCCGACTGTGCAGCTGTCTATGATCGAGCCGCGTTGATTGCTTTGCCGCCGCCCATGCGCGAGCAATACGCAGCGCACCTGAGCCGGATTCTGCCCCCAGCCTGTGAAGGTTTGTTGATTACGATGGACTACGATCAGCAGCAGCTGGCCGGGCCACCCTTTGCCGTGACCGATGACGACGTTCAGGTATTGCTGGGGAACCGCTGGCAGCTTGAGTTGTGTGAGGAGCGGGACATCCTCGGCGAAAGCTGGAAGTTTCTTCAGGCAGGCGTTACGCAGCTTGATGAGCGGGTTTATCTGCTAAGGGTGCCGAGCATTCGATAAAGCGAGCGCGCACAAAACAGGGCGACCCAGTCGCCCTTTTTTACCGCACCTGTCAGCCGCGACGACGCAATGCGTCGATACGCTCTTCCAGTGGCGGGTGGCTCATGAACATGCGGGCGAACCCTTGCTTGATGCCACCGTTGATGCCGAAGGCATTCAGGGTGTCCGGCATGTGTACCGGCAGGCCTTGTTCCGAGCGCAGGCGCTGCAGGGCGCCGATCATTGCGCTGGTGCCTGCCAGGCGAGCACCGGCTTCGTCTGCACGGAATTCGCGTTTACGCGAGAACCACATGACGATCGAGCTGGCCAGGAAGCCCAGTACCAGTTCGGCGAAGATGGTCGCGACATAGTAGGCAATGCCTTGGCCTTCTTCGTTCTTGAAGATCACCTTGTCGACGAAATTGCCGATGATCCGCGCAAAGAACATCACAAAGGTGTTCACCACGCCCTGGATCAGCGCCAGTGTCACCATGTCGCCATTGGCCACGTGGCCGATTTCATGGGCCAGAACGGCTTTCACTTCATCGGGCGAGAAACGCTCGAGCAAGCCCTGGCTGACCGCGACCAGCGCGTCGTTCTTGTTCCAGCCGGTGGCAAAGGCGTTAGCCTCGTAGGCCGGGAAAATCCCGACTTCAGGCATCTTGATTCCGGCTTCGCGGGACAACTGCTCAACGGTTTGCAGCAGCCATTGTTCATGGCGAGTGCGCGGCTGGCTGATGATTTGGGTGCTGGTGCTCATCTTCGCCATCCATTTGGAGATGAACAGCGAGAACAGCGAGCCGGCGAAACCAAAGACCGCACAGAAAATCAGCAGCTGATTGAGGTTGAGATCAACCCCATTGGCCGCCATGAACCCGTTGAAGCCGAAAAGGCTCAGGGTGATGCTGGCAATCAGCACGACCGCCAGGTTAGTGGCCAAAAACAGCAGAATGCGCATCATGGTTGTAGAAATCTCCTCATGCTAAATATGTAGCGTACTGCGGGGTATATAAGGTGCCCCACCAGGCTATTCAACCGGGTGACTATTTCAAACTGTGTCCTACAGCTGGATTCTAGACGCTTGCAGGGCAATTCTGACGTCGTCTGAAGAGATATTTGGCTGGAATTTGCTTTCACAAGTCCCGCCACTATTGGGCGTAACCAGCAGTCGCATAATTCCGCCAGTACTCAAGGCGCTGTCGCAGTCAAAGGTTGGAGATGTGTTGCTGAATTAATCGCCGAGGGCCTTTCAAGGACCCTCGGCGTCATCGCGCTTACTGGCGATAGGACTTGAGGAAATTCCCGATCCGCCCGATTGCCATGTCCAGATCGTCCACCCGTGGCAGGGTCACGACGCGGAAGTGGTCCGGCCATGGCCAGTTGAAGGCCGTGCCTTGAACCACCAGCAGTTTTTCCGAGAGCAGCAGGTCGAGTACGAACTTCTCATCGTTGTGGATCGGGCAGACTTTTGGGTCGATCCGTGGGAAGGCGTAGAGCGCGCCCATCGGTTTGACGCAACTGACGCCCGGGATGTCGTTGAGCAGTTCCCAGGTGCGGTTGCGTTGTTCGAGCAGGCGCCCTGACGGCAGTACCAGATCATTGATGCTCTGATAACCGCCCAGCGCGGTCTGGATCGCATGCTGGCTTGGCACGTTGGCGCACAAGCGCATATTGGCCAGCATGTCGATGCCTTCGATGTAGCTTTGGGCGTGATGCTTGGGACCGGAAATGGCGATCCAGCCGGAGCGGAAACCGGCAACCCGATAGGACTTGGACAGACCGTTGAAGGTCAGGCACAGCAGGTCCGGTGCCAGGGACGCGGTGCAAATGTGCACGGCATCGTCGTACAGAATCTTGTCGTAGATTTCGTCGGAGAACACCACCAGGTTGTGCTGGCGAGCCAGCTCCAGCATGCCCAGCAGGACTTCCTTGGAATACACCGCGCCGGTCGGGTTGTTCGGGTTGATGATCACCAGGGCCTTGGTGTTCGGGGTGATCTTGGCCTTGATGTCGGCCAGGTCAGGCCACCAGTTGGCCTGCTCGTCGCACAGGTAGTGCACCGGATTACCGCCAGACAGGCTGACCGCGGCAGTCCACAGCGGGTAGTCGGGGGCCGGGACCAGCACTTCATCGCCGTTGTTGAGCAGGGCTTGCATCGACATCACGATCAGCTCGGAAACGCCGTTGCCCAGGTAGATGTCTTCGATGCCGACACCTTCTACCTGTTTCTGCTGGTAGTACTGCATGACGGCCTTGCGCGCACTGAACAGGCCTTTGGAGTCGCTGTAGCCCTGGGCAGTCGGCAGGTTGCGGATCACGTCCTGGAGGATTTCATCGGGCGCTTCGAAACCAAAAGGCGCCGGGTTGCCAATGTTCAGCTTGAGGATGCGATGGCCTTCCTCTTCCAGGCGTTTGGCGTGCTTGAGCACTGGGCCGCGAATGTCGTAGCAGACGTTGGCGAGCTTGTTCGATTTGCTGACCTGCATGGCGATGTGTTCCCGAAAATGAACGATCCAGACGCTGTATGAACTACCGTACTGGGAATCCTGCGCTTTCACACAAGCCTGGAGCCTTCGGTCGCCGCACCAAAATCCGTTTGAATGCGTGTAACGCGGCTGCCAGACTGGCGATTAACGAGGCGCAATCATACGTGCCGCCTGATCCGTGGAAAAGGTACAGATCAGGCTTTTTCAGATGCAGAGGTATGACGATGGAAAAGTTGGAAAAAACCCTGGATGAATGGCGTGCGATGCTCGACCCGGAGCAGTACAACGTTTGTCGTCTGAAGGGCACCGAACGGCCGTTCTCGGGCAAGTACAACGGCACCAAGACCGAGGGTGTCTATCACTGCATCTGCTGCAACGAGCCGTTGTTCGACTCGAGGACTAAATTCGATTCCGGCTGCGGCTGGCCGAGCTTCTATGCACCGATCGGAGAGAGCGCCATGGTCGAGATCCGTGATATCAGCCACGGCATGATCCGTACTGAAGTGGTTTGCGCCAAGTGCGATGCGCACCTGGGCCATGTGTTCCCCGATGGTCCGCCGCCGACCGGTTTGCGTTATTGCATCAACTCGGTGTGCCTGGACCTGGTGCCCCGCGAATAACCCGATCCTGCAGGAGCTGCCGCAATCTTCGGCAGCTCTCGAAGGGTTGTAGTGCGAATATTTAAATTGCGTGCAATTTAATTGCTCGCTATGTTTAAGTTTCCCCCATCTTCCACCGGAGCACGCACCATGACCGACACCCTGCTGAGTATTCCTTGTACCACCATCAAAGGTGAGCAAAAGACCCTGGCCGATTACGCCGGCAAAGCGGTTTTGGTGGTCAACACCGCCAGCAAATGCGGTTTCACCCCGCAGTACAAAGGACTGGAAGAACTGTGGCGGACCTACAAGGATCAAGGTCTGGTGGTGCTCGGTTTTCCGTGCAACCAGTTCGGTAAACAGGAACCGGGCAACGAAGGGGCGATTTCCGAGTTCTGTGAACTGAATTTCGGTGTGAGTTTTCCACTGTTCAAAAAAATCGACGTCAATGGTAGCGATGCTCACCCACTGTTTGTTCAACTGAAAAAACGGGCGCCGGGTGTGCTTGGCTCACAAGGCATCAAGTGGAATTTCACCAAGTTCCTGATCGGTCAGGATGGCAAGTTGGTCAAGCGTTTCGCACCGGCGACCAAGCCGCAGGACCTGACCCGCGAGATTGAAGCCCTGCTTAAATGAACGACTTGTCAGCCGATTCGCTGCAGCTCGACAGCCAGCTCTGCTTCAAGCTGTATGCCGCGTCCCGAGCGGTGATCCGCGGCTATAAGCCGATGCTCGATCAACTGGGCCTGACCTATCCGCAATACCTGGTGATGCTGGTGTTGTGGGAGTGGCAGCAGAGTGCGCCCGAGCAGCCGACGGTCAAAGCCCTTGGCGAACGGCTGTCGCTGGATTCCGGGACGCTCACGCCGTTGCTCAAGCGTCTTGAGCAGTTGCAATTGGTCCAGCGTCAACGCTCGGCGCGTGATGAGCGAGAAGTGCACTTGAGCCTGTCGCTGGCCGGGGTTGCCCTGCGCGCGCAGGTCGGGCCGCTCAAGGCCCGTCTGTTGTGCGACAGCGGTGTCGATCTTGAGTGCCTGAGCGAACTGCGCAGCGGCCTTGATCAACTGTTGGGGCAGATCAAGGCGCTATCGTAGCCGGCACCCACAACTCAAGCAGGGCAGCCAGTTCCTCGCGGCGGAACGGTTTCGCCAGATAATCGCTCATGCCCGCCGCTCGGCAGCGTTCGCGCTCCTCTGGCATGGCGTTGGCGGTCAGGGCAACGATTGGCAGATCCGGCCAGCGCCCACTGCGACGGATCTGCCGGCTGGCCTCGTAGCCGTCCATGACCGGCATGTTGCAGTCCATCAGTACCAGGTCAAACTGGCTGTGTTCCAGCTGATCGAGCGCTTCGGCACCGTGGGCGGCGACCATCACGTTACAGCCCAACTTGCTGAGCATGCCTTTGGCCACGAGCTGATTGACCGGGTTGTCTTCCACCAGAAGGATTCGCGACCGCCGCAAAGGTACGAGGCTTGGCTGGTGAGCATCGGCGACGAGGGCAACCTCGGCCTGCAAGGTACGTCGCAGCGTCTGGTAGAGCGCATTGCGGGCCAGCGGGCGTGCCTGCTGTTGCAGGGGGGCGAGGGCAGCGGCCTCTTCGCTGGGCATGAAACTGCCGTAGGCGGTCACCAGCAGAATTGACGCGGTCATGCCCGGACGCAAACCAAACAGACATTCCGGGCAGTCGGTGATCAGCACATCGGGTGACAACCCGATCAGGGAATCGTCGATGGTGCACTGTTGATACTCCAGACCCCAACCGGGCAGCAGGTTACCCAACAGTTCGGCCAGACCGCTGCTGGCGGCGGTGATCGCCAGAACCTTGCCTTGCAAGGACGGTGGGGTGATTGCCGGAGTGTGACCGGGCAACGGCAGATAGGCGCAGAACTGGCTGCCGAAACCGGGCTCCGAGCTGATGGTGAGGCGGCCCTGCATGGCTTCGCACAGGTTGAAGGTCAGGGCCAGACCCAGCCCGGTGCCACCGAACTGACGGGTGATGCCGGCTCCGGCCTGGGTAAACGGCTGGAAAATTTTGACCTGGGCGTCCTGTGCGATGCCGATGCCGGTGTCGCACACTTCGATTCTGACACCGTCTTCGTGGGTGCTCAGGCGCACGTCCACCCGGCCGAAGCGGGTGAATTTAAGGGCGTTGGAGAGCAGATTGCTGACGATCTGGCGTACCCGAGTCGGGTCGCCAAGCACCAGAGACGGAAACTGCGGATCAATCAGGCAGGTCAATTCGACGCTGGGCGCCGCATTCTGTGACAGCAGGTTGGCGGTGTCTTCAATCAATGAGCCGAGGTCGAAGGGAATATGTTCCAGCTCAAGCTGGCCGGCGTCGAACTTCGACAGGTCGAGAATATCGTTGAGCAGCTCCACGAGCACTTTGCCTGAGTCGTGGGCAATCGACAGTTGCTGGAGTTGTTCGGCATTCAGCGGGCCGTCCAGCGAGAGGGCGATCATGCCTAACAAGCCATTGAGCGGTGTGCGGATTTCGTGGCTCATGTTGGCCAGAAACACCGAACGCGCCTGTGCCATGTCCAGGGCGGTCTGGCGCGCGACTTCCAACTCTTCGTTCGATACCGTCAATCGGCTATTGATCGCCTTCAGTTCACCGGTACGCGCCGAGACGATGTTTTCCAGTTGCTCGAGGTAGTCGGTCAGGCGGTTTTCGGCATTGCGGCGTTGCTGGATTTCGGTGGTCATGTTTTCGAATTGCTGGTTGGCCACCGTGACCAGGACGCCGATTTCATCGTTTTCGTGTGCCACCGGACACTCCAGCGGTGCCTGTTCGGCACTGCGTGGGTCGCGTCTGCTGAGTTCGCGAATCACCCGCACCAGCGGTTTGGTGAGCATCATGTAGAACAGCGCCAGCAGAATCCCGGTCAGTATCAGGCTGCGGGCAAAACCGTTGAACAGCGTGACTTCGGCCCGCCGCAGAAATCGGCTGCCGAACGTGTAGGTGTCGACATCCAGTTGCAACGTACCGAGGGACTCCTCGGGCAGGTGGTCGAGGAACAGGCGGTCCTTGAACTGTCGATTGGCGCCAAACAGAAAGTCGCTGATCACCCGATAGCCGCCGCTTTGCAGTTCCGGGCGTTTTACGTTGGCGAGGACCGTATTGTTGTTATCGATCAGTTGTGCACGGATGACTGCAGGTGAACGTAGCAGGCCGAGGGTCAGCTCCTGGGCCAGTTCGGCATCGATGTTGTAGGCGATCCGTGAAGCCGGGTTATGGCTGATTTCCAGCAGCGACAGTATTTCCTGGTTGATGGAGGCATCTTCGCTGGCATAATCGATGCCTATTTGCACCAGGCTAAGCAGGGTTCCCAGAATGAAACCGACGAGCACCGTGAGCCTGGCTTGCTTGTAAGACAGGCGGTTGGTGAACTTGATATCCATGGTTTGCTGTACCACTTTCGTTTCCTTTCTGGGCGAAGCATAGCTGATCATGCGTGGGTTTCGGCATGACTGGCTGGTGAGCCATTATCGCGAAAGTCCCGGTATTGCGCGCTGCGTTTGGTTTTCTGTGCCCATCATTACTGTGAACGTGCCCGAGGAGAAGTCGTGGATTCCCGATTGAATGCATTTCTTGAACGCGCCGATGCGGTTCTGGCTCGTATCGAGCCATTGTTGCCCGCACCGCGTAGCACCATCGACTGGACACAGTGCCTGGCTGCGCGCTGGCAGCGTGAGGGGCGCAGCGGATTTCTGTTGCCGCTTGAGGTCAGTCTGGACATGCGACTGTCCGACCTGATCGGGGTCGACAAGCAGTTGGAACAGTTGGGGCGAAATACCCGGCAGTTTCTCGACGGCATGCCTGCCAACCACGCATTGCTCTGGGGCTCGCGCGGCACGGGTAAATCGTCGCTGGTGCGGGCCTTGCTGGCAGAGCACGCCAAGGGCGGTTTGCGGCTGATCGAGATTGAGCGCGATCACCTGGCAGACTTGCCTCGCGTCGTTGAGCAAGTCGCCAAGCTGCCTCAGCGCTTTGTGCTGTTTTGCGATGATCTGTCGTTCGAGGCCGGTGAGGGCGACTACCGAGTGCTTAAGAGCGTGCTTGACGGCTCGCTGGAGCAGGCACCGGATAACGTGCTGCTGTACGCCACCTCTAACCGTCGTCACCTGGTTCCGGAAAAGGAAAGCGATAACGAAAACTGGAAAATGGTCGACGGCGAGCTTCATCCCAACGAGGCGGTCGAAGACAAGATCGCCTTGTCGGATCGATTTGGTCTGTGGTTGTCGTTTTATCCCTTTACCCAGGAACACTTTCTCAATGTGGTCGAGCATTGGGTAGGTGAGTTGGCAGGCAAGGCCGGCCTTGAGTGGAAACGTGATGAAGAGCTGGAGATTCTCGCGGTTCGCTGGGCCACCGGCCGCGGCAATCGCAACGGCCGTTGCGCGTATCAATTTGCCCGGTATTGGGTAGGACTGAAGTTGTTGGAGCACAAGGCATGATCGATTTGCAAAAGAGCGGCGCAGGCCTTGAGGGTTATGGTTTGCTCTGCGCGCAGCTGGAGTCGTTGCTGGCGGATGAGCGTGATTTTATCGCCAACGCCGCACAGTTTTCGGCGTTCTTGTTCAACCAGCTCGATGACCTGAATTGGGCCGGGTTTTACCTCAATCGCAACGAGGAGCTGGTGCTCGGACCTTTCCAGGGGCAGATTGCCTGTGTGCGCATTCCGTTTGGCCGCGGCGTTTGCGGCGCAGCGGCCGCGACCCGGTGCACTCAACGGGTTGAGGATGTGCACGCGTTCGCCGGGCATATTGCCTGCGACAGTGCCTCGAACAGCGAGCTGGTAGTACCGCTGGTCAAAGACGGTCGATTGATCGGCGTGCTGGACCTGGACAGTCCTTTGCTGGCGCGTTTCACCGTTGATGATCAGGCCGGCATCGAGCAGTTGGCGGCGATTTTCTTGCGTTTGACCGAGTGCTGATCAGACCCGCAAGCCTGCTTTGACGAGCAGGCTCATGGGGCGATTTGCCGTGCCGGGCATTGCAGGTCTCTCAATAGCCGATACGCACCGCTCAGCGATCAAGCATAGTCAAGGCTGGATCAACCGGTCTTGGCGTGATCACGGATCTGTCGTTGCAGGGCTTGTTCCAACTCAAGCATGGCGCGCTCTATGCCTTTGCTGCGGGCCTCAAGCTGCACCTCGCAGAAGCCTTCATGGCACATGCGTTCAAGCGCTTCGCAGCCATCGATAAGCCTTGAGGCCTGGACGATACGGGCCGCGCCTTTGATTTTGTGTGCCAAATCGATGAAGGCTTGCGGCCCGCTCGCAGGTGGCAGTGCGAGGAGTTCCTGGCGGTCGAGGCGATTGCTGTTGAGCAGTTCTGCGAGCAAGCGCTGAACCCGTTTTGGATCGCCGCCGGTGAGTAACTGCAAGCCGTCCAGGTTAAAGGCTTGATCGTCCATGATCGGCTTGAGTGCTTCCAGTCGCTGGCTCAGTGTGGTCAGGCTGATGGGTTTGAACAGGCAATCATTCATGCCTGCTTGTCGACATCGCTGTTTTTCCTCCGGTTGAGCATTGGCGGTGAAGCCAAGCACCGTGCAGGGTGGGCGCTGCTCATTGTGCTCGGCTTCACGGATGGCACGGGTGAGCTCGTAGCCATTCATCAGTGGCATGTTGCAGTCCGCAATGACCAGGTCGAAATGGCCTTCGTTCCATGCCTGGAAGCCTGCCTCGCCGTCGTCGGCCGTGACGGATTGATGCCCGAGAAAGCCGAGTTGCTGGCACATGAGCAATCGATTCGCAGGATGGTCGTCGACCACCAGCACGTTCAAGGTCGCCGCGGTATTCGCGATCACCGGTTGCGGGGTGTCCAGCACCACGGCGTCTGGAAGTGCCGTCATCTGCAATGAAATCCGGACCTGGGTGCCGATCCCGGGCTGACTGGTCAGCTGCAGGCAACCGCCCATCATTTCGCACAGATTGCGGCTGATCACCAACCCCAACCCCGCGCCGCCTCTGGCCAACTGCCCGGTGTTTTCCGCCTGGGCGAAGGGTTCGAACAACCGTCGCTGATCATCTTCACTGATACCGACACCGGTGTCAGTGACCGATAACTCCATCGCCAACCGGCCGGGTTTCGAAGCCGGTTGCAGCTTGACCTTGATCTCGACCTTGCCGCGCTCGGTAAACTTGATGGCATTGCTGATCAGGTTGGACAGTATCTGTTTGAACCGCAGGGGGTCTATCGAGACATCGGGCTGTTCAGCACGGGTGGGAAACTCCAGCACCAGACTGAGGTTTTTTTGTCGGGCCAATCCGTCGAAGACCCGCACGACCGCTTCCACGGTTTCGCGAAGGTTCACCCGCTCTGGGGCCAGGCTCACGTGGCCGGACTCGATTCGAGCGATATCGAGGATGTCGCCAATCAGTTCCAGCAAGTCCTTGGCCGAGTTGTACGCCACTTCGATGGCCGGACGGTCCAGATGGCTTTGGTCGGCCCGTTTCAACGTCAATTCGAGCATGCCGATCACCGCATTCATCGGCGTGCGGATCTCATGACTCATGGTGGCGAGGAAGGTGCTCTTGGCGCGGTTTGCCTTGTCCGCCTGCTCTTTGGCGGCCCTGAGCTCATCAAAAAGCTGTCGTCGTTCGCTGATGTCGATCCAGCCACCAATGATCCCCCGGACCTCACCCGTCGAGTCTCGGTAGGGAAGAATCCAGTGATAGATCGTCAGCTTCTGCCGGCCAATGTGCAGAGTGCGGTCGAGAATCAACGGGACGCCTTCGGCCATCACTCGCTGGTAATCCGCCTGGTATTCACGGGCCTCGAACTCATTGCTCATGGCGCCTTGCATGACGTTTTTGCCGATCACGTCCTCGCGTTTGGCGCAAAAAGCCTCCAGATAACTGTCATTACAGCTTTGCAACAGTCCTTCGCGGTCCCGAACGTAGAGGGGGTGAGGTGTTCCGTTGACCAGAGACCGCATGAATTCAAACTGATCATTGAGTGCGCGCTCCGCTTTCTGGCGTTGTTTGATCTGCCTGCGCATGTGGGCATTCCAGGCCAGTGAAATCAGCAACAACAAACCGCTGCCGATGACCAGTTGATAAAACAGGCGATGGTATTTACGCCAGGTGCTATTGGAGGTGCCCGTGTAGCCGCGCCAGTGACTGTTGATGACCCCCAGCTCGTCCGGCGCAATGCTGAGCAGGGCTTTTTCGAGGATGGCGTTCAGTTCTGTAGCGCTGCGCGCCGTCGCCAGTGAAAACGCGGCCTGCTGTATCCCGATCGTCGCGCTGATTTGCAACGTGTCCTCGAACACCTGCGATGAAATGACGTAGTTGGCAATCACCAATGAGCTGGCAGCGCCCTCTACTTGACCTTTGGCAAGTAACTCCACCGCGCTGAACGTGTCAGGCGTTTCAATCAGATGGATACTCGGGTGTTCGTGGCGCAGGTAGTCGAGGAGTGGATTGCCTTGAGTGATTGCCAGGCGCTTGCCATTCAGTTGCTCAAGACTGAGTGGGCCAGTGGTGCTCTTTTGGGTCAGCAGTACAAATGAATTTTCCAGGTAGGGACGAGTGAAGCTCAGCTGCGCCTCACGTTCGGCGCTGGGAAGCATCGCGGCAATCAGATCGGCCCGGTTTTCTTTAATCTGGTTGATCATCTCACTGTCACTTTGGCTATGGTGAATCTCGAACCGTAAACCGGTTCGAAGCCTGATCAGTTCGAGCAGGTCGGCGGTGATACCCCGAAAGGTCCCGTCGGAGTCAAAGAACGTGAGCGGGGCGAAGGCGTCGTTGACGACCACGCGAACAACCGGATGCTGCGCAAGCCAGCGCTCCTCGCGGTGGGTCAATTGCAGTTTGTGGTCAGTCAGAAGGATGTCACTGCCCGCGCTCCAGCGTTTGGCAATGCTTTCCCGCTCGCCCGCAGGCACCCCTTTGAGTACGGCGTTAATGATCTCCAGCAGGTTCTGATCGTCCTTGCGCACAGCGAAGCTGAAACCATAGGCCTCATGTTTGCCGAAGTTGGCCATCCGTATATTTTTCAGATAACCCTTGTTGATCGTGAAATGGGTTGAAATGGTATCGCCGAGGAACACGTCTGCCTGGTCAAAGGCGACGGCACTGATCGCATTCTGGTAGGACGGATAGGCGGTGATGATGGCCTTGGGGTATAGCGCTTTAACCTCTTCCAGCGGCAGATAGTGATAGACCATGCTGACTCGCATGTCGGCCAGGCCTTCTGTCAACGATCGGTTTTCGGTGTTCCGGGTTACCAGTACCGGTCGATCGATGGCGTAGGGTGCGGAAAGTACGATGTTCGGATGCCTCGCTTCGAAACCATTGGCCGTTCCGAGCAGATCGATGTCGCCATTTTCGAGTGCCTCGATGGCAGCCTCTCGGGAGAGGTAGCGACGGACCTTGATCGGCAGGCCCAGGGATTTTGCAAGAATCCCCGCGTAATCGGCCGTGAAGCCCTCATAGTCGTGGCCACTGATCGTTAAATCGAAAGGAGGGTAGTCGGGAGCGGAGGTCCCAAGGATCAGTGTGCGTTTATTGTGTATCCACAGCTGTTGTGATTTATCCAGCTGAACTTCCATATGACCTGCAGTTGAGCGACTGAGCAGTGTGTAATTCCCGATTTCGGTGTCTGCTACGGACACAGAGCTGCTTAGGCATAATCCTGCGCTCAAATACAATAAATAGTCCTTTAAACACCTGGGCATCCTGTCTCTCACACTAGCGCGTTACGTTTTGCCATCTCGATAAGTTCTACCAAGGATTTGGCCTTGAGTTTCTGCATGAGTCTTTTCTTGTAGGTGCTGACGGTCTTGTTGCTGAGGAACATGCCTTTGGCAATTTCCTTGTTGGTACGGCCTTGGGCGAACAGCTGCAGAACCATCAGTTCGCGATCATTGACGGTCTTGAACAAGTCCAGTTCGGCACAGAGTCCTTCATCCCCGCGAACCGGGTTCAAGGCCTGGCTGGGGAAGTAGTTGTAACCGGACAGCACGGCTTTGATGGCACTGAGCAGTTCGCTGAGGTCCTCCTGTTTGCAGACATAACCGGAGGCCCCGGACTGCATGCAGCGGATGGCGAAAAGTGTTGGGCTCTGGGCCGTCAATACCAGTGTTTTCAGCGGAGTACTCATCGCGTTGAATCGGGAGAGAACTTCCAGTCCATCGAGTTTCGGGATGCTGATGTCAAGGATGATCAGGTCGGGCATGCATTCGCGAACCATCTGCATCGCATCGACGCCGTTATCGGACTCACCGACTACTTTGTAACCTTCATGTTCCAGCAACATACGAACTGCAAGGCGAATGACGGGGTGATCGTCGACAATAAAAACTGAGTTCATAACCATGTCCCATGCGTGCGCAAATAAAGCGAGCACCTTAGCTCAGATAAGGGAGTTGACGCATGAAGTGAAGGAGCTGTAGGGGCAATACAAGACAAGTCCTACAATAAAAGAGGCAGAGGATTACATGTGAACTAGGTTTGTAAGGAAGGACGAGAATATTAGGTCGGTATGTAGGTGGGGTGATATATGCGTTTTAGTTAGTGCTGAGTGGATGTTTCTGGTGCGTGGTGACGTTGGGTGTTCCTGTCTGTCGAAAGGTGCCTGAGGGCTCTGCGTTAATTGTGCTTGTTCATTGTGCCGATGTGGGTCAACAAGTTTATAAATTCAGATTGTTTCAGTGGTTTGGCCAAATACCCCAGCAATGGCAGTCGCTGTTCGTGTGCGTTTTTTTTCAATATGCCCAGTTCGGTTGAGTCAAGGCTGCTCAGGATGATCGCCTGGTGTATCAGGCCCAGGTGGCTGGCAATACCAATCAAGTCGAGGCCGCAGAGGTCAGGCAGGCATTGATCGCACAGCAATATTTCGAATGGTCGCTGCAACTGAGTCATCGTCTGTAATGCATTTTCAGCATTATCTACAGCGGTGACCTGAGTGAAGCCGTAACTTTCAAGCAGGTATTGGGTTGCTTTCAGCTGAAAAGGGTGATCCTCCACCAGCATGATGCGCAGATCGTATTTGAACATATAGCTTTCCATGCAAAATGGTTGACCTGCGGTGGCGTCAGAAATGATTGTCTAGTTTTAATCAGCACTATCTTCTTTATTGTTACGGGATATCTGTCAGCTTTACGGCGCTCGATCATAATGATCAGGATAGAGTGATTATTTCGTGTGTATATAGAGCAAACGATCAGTTTACTCTGCACAAGATGTAGGGGGATTCTCTCAGTACTACAAAAAAGTTGAGGTTACGATCAGCCGCCACCGAATTTTCCGGGGCGACTGATCGATCAATTTTAGTGGTGGCTGGAGCGTCCGGTCATTTCCAGTGCCATTTCGCTGGCATAGCTGTCGGTCATGCCGGCGATGAAGTCGATCATGCGTAAAAACGAGGTATGCAAAGGGCCGTGGGGGTCGGGTGCATTATTGCCTAGCAGATCAAGTATGCGACGGTTCTTGAATGAAGCCGTACGACCGCCGTGCTGCTCCAGTGCTGCCCCGCAAAAGCCGTTCAGCAGAATTTCCAGGGTGGTGTAAGCACCGATTTCGTGCAGGGTTTTGCGCTTGTCCTGGAATATTTTTTTACGCGCCATGTCCTTGGCATTCAGCACGCAACGCTTGGCGGGACCGTGCATGTGTTCCACCAGATCGCCGTGAAGGGTGCCCGCCAATAGCGCGTCCTGTTGCTCGACGAATGCACGTGCCGCGGCGTTGGTCAGGTGTTCGATGGCTTTGCCACGCAGAATCGCCAGTTTGCGGCGGCGCGAATCATTGGGGCCAAGTTGACGGTAGGTTTCCGGCAGATCATCCCCGACCAGGCCGAGCAACAGGGACTCCACCTCGGCGTATTCCAGAAGCTCCATCTCCAGACCATCTTCAAGGTCGATCAAGGCGTAGCAGATGTCGTCAGCGGCCTCCATCAGATAGACCAGAGGATGCCGGGCCCAGCGCTGTTCCTCGAGTTGAGGCAGGCCCAGTTTCTGGGCGATCTGCTCCAGCAGGGGCAGTTCGCTCTGATAGCAACCGAACTTGTGTTTTTTGTAACCCAGCGAATCGGCATGGCGCGCGGTCCACGGATATTTCAGGTAAGTACCGAGTGTCGCGTAGGTCAGCCGTGTACCGCCGTCGAACTGGTGGTATTCCAGTTGGGTCAGCACCCGGAAGCCTTGGGCATTACCCTCGAAGTTGAGGAAGTCATTGCGTTCGACTTCACTCATGGCGTCCAGCCAGCCCTTGCCCGCAGCTTGTTGGAACCAGTAGCGGATGGCGTCTTCGCCCGAGTGGCCAAAGGGCGGATTGCCGATGTCATGGGCCAGGCAAGCTGACTGCACCACCATGCCCAGATCGCTCGGCTCGCACCAGTCGGGCAGTGCACTGCGGATGGTTTCACCGACGCGCATGCCCAATGAACGCCCCACACAACTGACTTCCAGCGAGTGGGTCAGGCGCGTGTGGATATGGTCATTGCTGGACACCGGGTGGACCTGGGTCTTGCGACCAAGGCGGCGAAAGGCACCGGAGAAAATGACCCGGTCGTGGTCTTTATGGAAGGGGCTGCGACCGAGTTCTTCCGGGCTGTGCACCGGTTTTCCGAGGCGTTCACGATTAAGCAGGGTATGCCAATCCAAGGCAGATTCTCCGTCTGGTGACTGATTCACTAGCTTCCCGGTTCGCGCAACGCCCTGCAAGCGGAACTACAGACCCGCTGCGTCGATATCGATCAGCAGCAAGCGTTGACCATTGTCGAAGAACTGTCCGGCAGTGAGGCAATATTGGTTGCTGGTGGCATCGCGGTAAGTGTTCGACAGGGTCAGGCGTCGCTCGTCCCAGCCCTCGGCCAGCAGATGATAGAAGTACGGTCGCCAGGACCAGTTGTGGCCCAGGTAGCGGCAATCGGCTTCCCAGCCACCATTGCGCCATTCCAGGTTGGGGGTGAGCTGGGTGCCATGCCGGTCGCATTGGTAAAAGCGCAATAGCCAGGGGAAGGCGTTCAATTGCGGCAAGCGGCTAATGGGCGCCTGGGCCTGAGCCCAGGTTTGCAGAATGCCCATCAATTCGCCGAGTTGTCGGCGCATGACCATCAGCCGTCCGCGCTCGGCAAGTTTCTGCTGCACATAGCGCTCTCGCAACCGTGCGAAGCGTTTGACGAATGCATCGGTTTCGAAGAAATCGACCTGCGCCCCGGCGAACAGAAAGCCCTGAACGTAGCGCGAGCCGCATTCCAGAGCAAAATTCAACTGAGCGTCGGTTTCAACCCCTTCAGCGATGATCCAGCAACCGGTTTTCTCTGCCATTTGTGCCAGAGCCTTGACCACGTCGCTGCTTGGACCCCCTCGTGCGGCGGCCTGGAACAGGCGCATGTCGAGTTTGAGAATGTCGGGTTGCAGCGCCAGAACACGATCGAGTTGGGAATACCCGGCGCCAAAATCATCGATGGCAATCCGCGCACCTGCCTGTCGATAGCGAGTCACCACATCGCTCAGACGCTGGCTATCGCCATCCAGTTCGGTAATCTCGAACACAATGCGTCGCGGATCGACAGCGTGCCGGTTCAATTGTTTGAGGCTGGGTAATGCCTGATTCGCGCGCACTCGGCTGATCCAGCGCGGTGACATATTCAGGCTCAGAAACCAATCGGAGGGCGCTTCCCGCAGCCGGCACAGGGCGTCATCACGGATTTGTCGGTCGAGACGACGTAGTGCGATGGCAGGGGTTCGTTGATCGGCAAACAGCGGGCCGACCGAGGTGAGTTGACCATCGGCCTGACGCAGGCGACCCAGCGCTTCGACGCCAGCAATACGTCCTGTGGCGGTATCGATGAACGGCTGAAAGCAGGCGAGCGGTTGCCCGTCGATCACGTGGCCTCCTTAGTGAGGTCTGGTTTGGGGTCGAGCCTTGGCTGCCGGGTAGGCAGGCAGAATCGAACCCCTCGATAAAGAGGTTCGTTCCGTGAAGCTTTGCAAGAATGCAGCCAGATGTTGGCTTACTGGTTTTTGCGCGAGGAGCCTTGCAGCACCAGCTTGATCAGCGGCAACAGGCTGGTGCCCAGTTGGACAAGCCGAGTGATGGTGCTGATGCCACCGCCCTTGGCACCCTTCGCGGTGAGGAAGCCCAGCAGGGTCACGGCGGCGATGCCCCAGAGTGGCGCATGCTTGATGCCCAGCCCCTCCTGAAAGCTTTGCGTCATCCCGCGCACGCGTTGCAGCGGTTGCAGCAGGTGCTGGGATTCGTGGCGAATTTCCTGGCGATGCATTTCCATGCGCAAGCGAATCAGTGCCTTGCGCATATCCTGCCGGGAGCTGTTTTTGGGGATTTCAGGCAGGTTCATGGCAGCAGGCGCTCTCTGTCGTTCGCCAATTCTTCAAGGGTGGCGTGGAACGGCGATGACTCATCGAAAATCGCCGCTTTCAAGCGCATGGCGCAGAACAGCGCCGCGAGCGTATAGAAGACACACAGGCCGATAATCCCCGCCAGACGATACGTATCCCACAGCAGAACCAACACCAGCGCCGAAAGCCCGATCAGCAACAGCAAGGCGAAAACCAGCGCCAGGCCTGCGAACAGCAACAGGCTGACGGTGCGGGCTTTCTGCTCTTGTAATTCGATGCCAAACAACTCGACATGGCTGTGCAGCAGTCCAAGAAAAGCGGCGCCCAGGCGTCGCGATGAAGAGCCAGGACCTGTTTCGGACGAGCCGGATTCATCGATAGCCATATCAGCGCCGCGTCGCCAACAGACCAATCAAAAAGCCTACGCCGGCCGCAATGCCAACGGCCTGCCAAGGGTTGGTCTGAACATAGTCTTCAGTGGCGGTGACGGCGGCCTTGCCGCGTTCGCGCATGGAGTCTTCGGTCAGTTGCAGGGTCTCGCGAGCCCGCAGCAAGCTTTCGTGAATCTTGTTGCGCAGCTCATCGGCCTGATCACCGGCCAGCGTTGCGGTGTGTTCCAGCAACCGTTCGGTGTCGTTGACCAGTGTCTGAAAATCTTCCATCAGGATTTCTTGAGCAGTCTTTGCCGTTTTGCTGGCCATGGTGATCTCCATAAGTGGCGTATGAAATGTTCGAGTATGAGCCTTGCTCGATGGTTCAGTGCTAGGGGGCGTTTGTCTAAATTTTTTACATCCCGGTGGGGTAAGAAAATTTTTAC
>NZ_JANLNW010000079.1 GCF_025465945.1 Pseudomonas sp. 6D_7.1_Bac1
CTACGTTGCGTGTTATACCGCCATCGCGAGCAGGCTCGCTCCCACAGTTGTTTTGTGTACTAGCCGAAATTTAGCGGCGATCCGCCACAACGCCGATCAACACCAGCACCACCAACAACACCGGCGCCAGGCTGTAGTTGTTGAACTGGCTCAGGCCGCGCACGATCCACGGTGTTGCGTAGATCAATGCCGCACCGCTGCCGATCATGCACAGCAGGGCCATCAACGGGACGCGCAAGGCGCCGGCGATGCTGCCCAGGCGTTGCTCGACCCAACCTTTGATATCCGCGCCAAACAGCACCAGCAGGCAGCCCACCAACGCCAGGGCGATTTCCGACAGGTTGCTGCGGCTCCAGCGGGACACGGTGGCGAGCAGATCCAGTACCAAATCCATTCGAATTCCTTATGTCAGAAAATTCTGTAGCAAGTCATTGAGGAACAGCTGTCCGCGCATCGTCGCCGCCAGACGTGACGGTTCGACCTGCAGCAAGCCACTTTGTTCGGCCTCGCGACGGCCTTGTGCAAGGCTTTCCAGGGTCAAGCCGGTGCGCTCCGGATACAGGCGCGCTTCGACACCCTCAGTCAGGCGCAGGGCATTCATCAGGAATTCAAACGGCAGCTCTTCGTTGGTCAGGGCTTTCTCGCCAGCCTGAAAGCTCTTTGCCGGGTTGAGGTAGTCCTTCGGCAGGCGAGTCTTCCAGGTGCGGACAATACGCCCATCCGGATGGCTGAGCTTGCCGTGCGCCCCGGCACCGATGCCGATGAAGTCACCGAAACTCCAGTAATTGAGGTTATGCCGCGCCGGGCGCCCGTGTTGGGCATACGCCGAGACTTCATACTGGGCGTAACCGTGTTCGGCCAACAGCGCCTGACCCGCCTCCTGAATGTCCCACAGGGTGTCGTCTTCCGGCAGGGTCGGCGGCTGATTCCAGAATACGGTGTTCGGCTCCAGCGTCAGCTGATACCAGGACAGATGAGTCGGCTTCAGTGCAATGGCCTGACGCAGGTCGTCCAGTGCATCGTCCAGGGACTGATCGGGCAAGCCGTGCATCAGGTCCAGGTTGAAATTGTCGAACCCGGCCTGCCGGGCCATGCCAGCGGCGCGAATTGCTTCATCGCCGTTATGAATCCGCCCCAGGGCCTTGAGCTTCTCTTGCTGGAAGCTCTGGATGCCGATCGACAGTCGATTGATGCCCAATGCCCGGTAAGCGACGAATTTTTCCTGCTCGAAGGTCCCGGGGTTGGCTTCCAGGGTGATTTCGATGTCGCTGGCAAACGGGATTCGCTGCTCCACGCCTTTGAGCAAACGGCCCAACGCTTGCGCACTGAACAGGCTCGGCGTGCCGCCACCGAAGAAGATCGAGCTCAGTTCACGGCCGTAAACCGCGTGCAGGTCTTGATCAAGGTCCGCCAGCAGGGCGTCCACATACTCTTCTTCCGGCAGCACGGGGCTGGCCGTGTGGGAGTTGAAGTCGCAATAGGGGCATTTGCGTACGCACCACGGAATGTGGATGTACAACGCCAGCGGCGGCAACTGAGGCAGGGCCGCGCGGGGCGATTGCGCGCCGCCGAAGATCAGCGGCGACGCCGATGAGTCGTGGGTCATTTCAGGCTCAGACGTTGGCGCAGCAAATCCATTGCACGGGCGCGGTGGCTGAGCTGGTTTTTCTCGGCCGGGCTCAATACTGCGCTGGAGCAGTCACGCTCCGGCACCCAGAACAGCGGATCGTAGCCAAAACCGTGCTCGCCGCTGGCCTCGGTCAGGATCCGCCCGTGCCACAAGCCTTCGCAGAGAATGGGCAGTGGATCGTCGGCGTGACGCACCAGTGCCAGCACGCAGACGAACTGTGCGCCGCGTTCGGCTTCAGGTACGTCTTTGAGCGCATCAAGCAGCTTGGCGTTGTTCGCTGCGTCGCCCTGGCCGTCGGCGTAGCGCGCCGAGTAGATACCTGGCGCACCGCCAAGGAAGTCCACCGCCAACCCCGAATCATCGGCCAGCGCCGGCAAACCGGAGATGCGCGCGGCGTTGCGGGCTTTGAGGATGGCGTTTTCGACGAACGACAGGCCGGTTTCTTCGGGCTCGACGCTGCTGAACTCGCCAATCGAACGCAAGTGCACCGATTCGCCGAGCATGGCCTGGAGTTCCTTGAGTTTGCCGGCGTTATGGCTGGCCAATACGAGTTGCGTGAAGTTGATCATTCGCCGGGGAAGAGCTCTTGGTTGAAATTGATGGTGTTGATTTTGTCGCCGGTTTGCACATTGATTTCGAAGGTGCGGACTTCCTGCTGATCCACCGGGAACTGGGCGATATAGTAGACCGCTCCTGTTTCGGTGATCTGTTTGAATTTCAGCGGGACGCTTTGGCTGGTCAGGTCTTTCACTGTGCCTGTGACATTGGCGATCAGCGGTTGGCCGGCCTTGATCACTGACACATTGATCACGCCCTGATTCTTGCTGCGAATCAGCGCCGCTGCTTTGGCGATGTCCGGTTGCAGATAGGTGGAATTGAAGGTGTTGTAGTGCACCGTCACGTCACCGAAGGTTTCCTGGCGCTCGCCTTTGATGGCTTCGGCGGCCATCGCGCTGACGCTCAGGCAGGCCGTTAATAGAAACAGGGCTAGACGACCCATGATCGTTCTCCTCAAAATTACCCGGTTAGACCGCTACCTGGTGATCCTGCAGGCCAGGACTGCTGACGCGGTAGATGCCAATCTCACCTAATAGATTAGGCCATAGCTTACTGGCCCACCCGTGTCGGTGTTGTTGATCGACGGCAAGCCGATCGATGACCTTGGCTTCACGTTCGCGGCACAGCGCCTCAAAGTCTTCAAAAGTGCAGAAGTGGATGTTCGGCGTGTTGTACCAGGTGTATGGCAAAAATTCCGAAACCGGCATCCGGCCCTTGCTCGCCAGGTACCAGCGGCAGCGCCAGTGACCGAAGTTGGGGAAGGTGATAATGCACTGACGACCGACCCGCAGCATTTCGTCGAGGATCTTGTCCGGGTAATGCACGGCTTGCAGGGCCTGGGTCATCACCACGATGTCGAAACTGTTACTGGCAAAGTTGCCCAGGCCCTTATCCAGGTCCTGCTCGATGACGTTGATGCCCTTGGCCACGCATTCGGCGATATTGTCCGCATCGTTTTCCAGCCCGTAGCCGGTCACTTGCTTGTTGTCGCGCAGCCAGGTCAGCAGCTCGCCATCACCGCAACCGAGGTCGAGCACGCGGCTGCCGGCGGGGATCCATTCCTGGATGATTTCCAGATCGGCTCTCATGTCTTCCTCAAAGCGATATACGGTTCATGTAGTTGCTGAACGCCTGCAAGTAACGCGGGATCGGAATCAGGAAGGCGTCGTGGCCTTGCGGAGCGTCGATCTCCAGGTAGCAAACGTCTTTTTTGGCCGCCATCAGCGCGTCCACCAGTTCCCGTGAGCGGGCAGGGGAGAAGCGCCAGTCGGTGGTGAAGGACATCACGCAGAACTTGGCTTTGGCACCGGCGAAGGTTTTCGCCAGGTTATCGTCGAAGTTCGCCGCCGGATCGAAGTAGTCCAGCGCTTTGGTCATCAGCAGGTAAGTGTTGGCATCGAAGCGCCCGGAGAACTCCTCGCCCTGATAACGCAGGTAGCTTTCGACCTGGAACTCGACGCTGTGGAAGTCGTAGTTGAGCTTTTCACTCTTCAGGCCACGGCCGAATTTCTCGCCCATGGAGTCGTCCGACAGGTAGGTGATGTGTCCGACCATTCGCGCCAGCATCAGCCCGCGCTTGGGGATCACGCCCAGTTCCTGGAACGAACCGCCATGGAACTCTGGATCGGTGAGAATCGCCTGACGCGCCACTTCGTTGAACGCGATGTTCTGCGCCGACAGTTTGGGCGCCGAGGCAATGGCGAGGCAGTGACGGATGCGATCAGGGTAAGTGATGCTCCACTGCATCGCTTGCATACCGCCCAGACTCCCGCCGATCACGGCGGCCCACTGGTTGATGCCGATCCGGTCCGCCAGACGCGCCTGGCTGTGGACCCAGTCTTCGACGGTCAGCACCGGGAAATCAGCGCCGAACGGTTTGCCGGTGTCCGGGTTGATGCTGCTTGGGCCGGTGGAGCCGTTGCAGCCACCGAGGTTGTTCAGGCTGACGACGAAAAATTTGTTGGTATCGATCGGTTTGCCCGGGCCGATGCAGCTGTCCCACCAACCGGGTTTGCGGTCGTCAAGGCTGTGAAAACCGGCGGCGTGATGGTGACCGGACAAGGCATGGCAAATCAGCACGGCGTTACTCGCCGTGGCATTCAGCGTGCCGTAGGTTTCATAGATCAGGTCATAGGCTGGCAAAGAGCGGCCGCAGGCAAGGGCCAGGGGCTCGCTGAAGTGCGCCACTTGCGGCGTCACCAGACCAACAGAATCGGCGGGAAAGGCAGTTGGCATCGACCCTGCTCTCGTTGAAATGAGGCGTAAGTCTAATGAGCAGGGACCCCAGCGGCAAGCAAAGGCCGGGCCTGATTTCATTCAGCTGGACCGAGGCGTTGCAATCGCGAGCAGGCTCGCTCCCACAGGGGATTGCATTCCAAATGTGGGAGCGAGCTTGCTCGCGATGAACGATGACGCGGTCAGCCTGCCGGGCGCACCAGATCCGGCAACTCCGGGAGCTTTTTCGGCGAGCTGATCCGAACCCGCTTCTGCCGGTTCAGCTCACCGCTGATCAGGCTCACTTGGCTCTTGGACACCCCAAACGCCTTGGCCAGAAACGCCATCAGGTAGGCGTTGGCCTTGCCCTCGACTGGCGGTGCGGTCAGGCGGATTTTCAGCCGGTCCCCATGCAGCCCGCAGAAATCATCGCTGCGGGCCGCCGGTTGCAGGTGACACTCCAGAATCAGATCGTCACCGTCCCAGCGAAAATAGCTCATCAGATCAGACCGAGCAGCCCGTTTGGCATGAAGGCATAGTACGCAAGGCGTGGGATCACCCAGCTTTGCAGCAACTGGATCAAGATAAACGCGAAGATCGGCGAGATGTCGAGGCCGCCCAGGTTCGGAATCATGCGGCGGAACGGGGCCAGGACCGGTTCAGTAATCTGAGCGACCAGTTCAGCGCCCGGATTATGGCTCCCCGGGGCAACCCAGGACAGAATCACGCTGATGATCATCGCGTAGAACAGAATATTCAAAAACAGCGAGAAGATCGCGATCAGTGCCCATGGCACCAAAAACAGCCAGTCAACCTGGAAGCCTTTGAGAAACAGGATGATCGCGATCAGTAGCATCTGCACGATCAGGGCCAGTACCAGCGACGACATGTCCAGCCCGAACATGCTCGGGATGACCCGGCGCAGAGGCTTGAGCAGAGGTTGAGTGGCTTTCACGATGAACTGGCAGAGCGGGTTGTAAAAGTTCGCCCGAACCAATTGCAGGATGAAGCGCAGCAGCACGATCAGCAGGTACAGGCTGCCCAAGGTTTTAATGATGAAAATGGCAGCGTCATTGAGTCCGAGCATTATTGATTCCTTTGTAAGAGCTGATTAGCGACCCAGTTGTTCGGCCATTTCGGCCGAGCGGTGCGCGGCGGCACCCAGTGCTTTTTCGACCAGGGCTTCGAAGCCGCCGGCCTGGAAGGTCTTGATCGCGGCTTCGGTGGTGCCCGCAGGCGACGTCACGCGACGGCGCAACTCAGCCGCGTCGACATCACTGGCGACCGCCATGTGTGCGGCGCCCAGCGCTGTTTGCAGCGTCAACTGGGCCGCGATATCCCGTGGCAGTCCAAGTTTTTCGCCCGCAGCAGTCATGGCTTCGATCAGCAGGAAGAAGTACGCAGGGCCGCTACCGGAAACAGCGGTGACCGCGTCCAGTTGCTGCTCTTCGTTCAGCCACAGGGCGATGCCAACGGCTGACAGCAGCTCTTGAGCTTGCTGACGCTGTTCGGCAGTCACTTGGGTCGTGGCGAACAAACCGCTCACGCCCTGACGCAGCAGCGCCGGGGTGTTGGGCATGCAACGCACGATCGGCTGAGCGCCGAGCCAGTTGTTCATGCTGGCGCAGGTGATCCCGGCGGCAATCGACACCACCAGTTGATTCGGTGCAAGGCTTGGACGCAGTGCTTCGCACACGGCTTTCATCGCCTGGGGTTTGACTGCCAGTACGACTACGTCTGCGCCTTGAACGGCGTCAGCGTTATCGGCGAACACTTCGATACCGTGTTCGGCGCTTACCCGTGCACGGGTTTCAGCACCCGGATCGCTGGCGCGGATCTGCGCGGCTTCCAGGCCTTTGGCCCGCAGGCCGCCGATCAGGCTGGCGGCCATGTTTCCGGCACCGATAAAGGCAATACGTGTCTTGCTCATGTCAGGTCCTTATAGAGAGGTGTGTCAGCCACGTCAGGGCTGGCCGGCTATTGATGACCAGGGGCTCGGGCGCCAAACAGGGCCGTACCGATACGAACCCAAGTAGCGCCCATGGCGATGGCCGACTCGAGGTCGTGGCTCATGCCCATGGAAAGTGTGTCGAGTGGCAGATTCAGGCTGGCTTGTACGCTCTTGCTCAAGTCGCGCACGGTCGCAAAGGCTGCGTCTTGTGCGGCGCGATCTTCGGTCGGCTCGGGAATTGCCATCAAACCGCGCAGTTTCAACCGTGGCAACGCACTGATGGCACTGACCAGCGCCGGCAGATCGGCCGGAGTGCAGCCGGATTTGCTGGCTTCACCGCTTACATTGACCTGAATGCAGATGTTCAGTGGCGGCAGTTCGGCCGGGCGCTGTTCGGACAGCCGTTGTGCGATTTTCAAGCGATCCACGGAATGCACCCAAGCGAAGTTCTCGGCGATAGCGCGCGTCTTGTTCGATTGAATGGGGCCGATGAAGTGCCAACTCAAGGGCAGGTCGGCCAACTCGAGCTGTTTGCCCAGGGCCTCCTGCAGATAGTTCTCACCGAAGTCGTGCACACCGGCGGCGTAGGCTTCACGCACGGCGTCGCTGGGTTTGGTCTTGCTCACGGCCAGCAGCCGGACGCTGTGTTCGGCACGTTGCGCAGCCTGTTCCGCAGCGCGGATGCGCGCAGCTACCTGTGCAATGTTGTCTGCTATCGTGGACATTAAAGGGACGCCGGCAGTCTGAGGTTCGCGGCATTCTACTGGAATTGGGGAGTGCTATGGATATCACTGAACTGCTGGCTTTCTGCGCCAAACAGGGGGCTTCCGACTTGCACCTGTCGGCGGGGCTGCCGCCGATGATCCGGGTGGATGGCGATGTGCGGCGGATTAACCTGCCAGCGCTGGACGACAAGCAGGTACGCGAGTTGATCTACGCAATCATGAACGACAAGCAGCGGGTGGAGTTCGAGCAGGCACTGGAGACCGACTTTTCCTTTGAAGCGCCGGGTGTGGCGCGTTTTCGGGTCAATGCGTTCAATCAGTTTCGCGGCCCGGGTGCGGTGTTCCGCACCATCCCGTCGAAAATCCAGAGCATGGAGACGCTCGGTATGGGGGATGTGTTTCGCCGTATTACCGACGCCACTCGCGGACTGGTGCTGGTCACCGGGCCCACTGGCTCCGGCAAGTCGACCACCCTGGCGACGATGATCGATTACCTGAACAGCCACCGGCATCACCATATTCTCACCATTGAAGACCCCATCGAATTCGTCCATGAGTCGCGCAAATGCCTGATCAACCAGCGTGAGGTGCACCGCGACACGCTCAGTTTCTCGACCGCTCTGCGCTCGGCGCTGCGCGAAGATCCGGACGTGATTATGGTGGGCGAGATGCGTGACCTTGAAACCATTCGCCTTGCGCTGACGGCGGCGGAGACCGGGCATCTGGTCTTTGGCACCTTGCACACCAACTCGGCGGCGAAAACCATTGATCGGGTGGTGGACGTGTTTCCGGGTGAGGAGAAGTCGATGGTGCGCTCGATGCTCTCGGAGTCGTTGCAAGCGGTGATTTCCCAGACGCTGATCAAGAAGATCGGCGGTGGCCGGGTCGCGGCTCACGAAATCATGATTGGCACCTCGGCGATCCGTAACCTGATCCGCGAAGACAAGATTGCGCAGATGTACTCGTCTATTCAGACCGGGAGTTCGCAGGGGATGCAGACGCTGGATATGTGCTTGAAGGACCTGGTGAGCAAAGGCTTGATCAGTCGCGAGCATGCGCGGGAGAAGGCGCGGTCACCGGATAATTTCTGAGGAGATGGAATGCGGACTTGTGGCGAGGGAGCTTGCTCCCGCTGGGTCGCGAAGCGGCCCTAAAAACCTGCTAGCGAGTTTTATCAGGCAAATCGCAGTGCCCGGATTACGACTGCTTCGCAGCCGAACGGGAGCAAGCTCCCTCGCCACAATGATCTTGCTTCGGATCAGCGCTGAGCGATGCGCAGGGTGTGCGGTTCTTTCGTTTGAACCCGCTTGGCAACCACATAGTGGCTTTCCCAGTACGGTTTCTTCAGGGTGTCGATGGTCACCGACTTGCCACGACGCGGTGCGTGGATGAAGCGGTCGTTGCCCAGGTAAATGGCAACGTGATTGACCTTGCGACTCTTGATGTTGAAGAAAATCAGGTCGCCCGGCTTCAGGTCCTTACGCTCGATTTTCTGCCCGTGTCCAGCGGCCATGGCGTTGGAGGTGCGTGGCAGATCAACGGCGGCGACGTCGTTAAAGGCGTATTTCACCAGCCCGCTGCAATCGAACCCTTTACTTGGGCTGCTGCCGCCCCAACGATAAGGAGTGCCGAGCACGTTTACCGCACGGCTCAGTACATTGCTGCTCTGTTTGGCCGCCATCGGCGGGACCAGTTTGCTGTCGGCCTTGCTCAGGTGAGTCAGACCTTTTACAGCGTGCTTGTGTTTGTTGGTAGCAACAGAAACATGAGATTTAGGGGTGTAACCATTAACGTTCGGAAGACGTTGCTCACGATTGGTGGCGTGGGCGGCCAGTGGCATTAATAGGCAAATGGTTAGCCATGTCTTGAAAAATGGACGCATTAGGCAAGGCTCTATATGGGGAAGCGCGCAACTTTATAACAGCTTTTTTGTCCTTTCCGAGGCCGTTGGTCGATTCAACCTGGAGGTCAAATCCGCCAAAAGCGCGGCAAAAAGGATCAATTGTCTGGCACAAGTCAGGCGCTACAAGGCTTTGACGGGAGAGAAGGTAGCATCTGCCATATGTCGGGCGCCTGTAAAAAAGTCACAAAGAATTCAAGAATATTTATCTATCGTGTGAAAAGAGGTCCTCCATGAACACCTATCAGCAACCTGCTCCATACCAGGACACCCACAGCAAGGTGATCGGTTACCTGTTGTGGATTTTCGGTTTTACCGGTGCTCACCGGTTCTACTACGGCAAGCCGGTGACCGGAACGATCTGGTTTTTCACGTTCGGATTGCTGGGGATTGGCTGGCTGATCGACCTGTTCCTGATTCCAGCCATGGACCGTGAAGCAGACCTGCGTTTTACCGCCGGGCCTATCGAGTACAGCGTCGCCTGGATCCTGCTGACGTTCCTCGGCGTATTCGGCATCCATCGCATGTATCAAGGCAAGTGGCTGACGGGTCTGCTGTACCTGGTGACCGGTGGGTTGTTCTTTCTGGGGGTGCTGTATGACTTCTGGACGTTGAACGATCAGATTTCCGTGCGTAACGCTCAGAGCCGTTAAGCCTCCTGTGGCGAAGGGCAAGCCCTTCGCCACATTTTGTGCCCGGTGACCGGTTCACCTATCCGTACAGGTTGTAACGTATCGCTCCCGGCAAGATTTGCCCGAAGATTTCACCTTTGATAGATGTTGTTAGTTAAATATATTATTTTAATAGCTCTATCTGAAAAGCAATGAATGCAAGCATGGTGACAGTGTAGAGTGTTGAAACAATAATATGATTGGGTGCGTACCAATAATCAATGCTGCCTGCTAGAAGGAGGAAGGATAGGGCTCCTGAAATAAATGAAAGTGTTTTTAGTATGGCACCTGCGGGGCGGTTGTTTTTTATTTTTGTGCGATGAAGTAGTTGTAGAAGGTGCAGGGTTACCAAGGCTAGGCATACAAGGATTATTGCGCCGATTGGCAGGCCTATTGAATCTTGGTCTATAGGGTAAACGCCTGCTGAAAGATTATTTATGATAGCGGCTATGCCTATGCCGGATGTTGCCAGGACAAGAGTTGGGTAAGCGTAATTCAAGTGGTTTTGGAGCGTTTTCATTTTAATGGCTTCTTGAGTGCTGGAAGCAAATGACATAGGGGCTGTTTTAAATTAATTGGGCTGGAAACCAGTTCCGCTTAAGCTGATTCTGTGTTCGCCCGGTATTTCAATTTCATAACGTGTTCCTGAAAGTACCCTGCCTGCCGAAGTCAAGGTCTCCAGTAATATTGGTCTGTTGCTCTCGTTGAAATCATAAATATCATTATAAGCTTTCAAAATACCGTCGAATGTCCAGGACCCGTTCGTGTGTCTCGTAAAATTCCCTTCGGCTTTCAGCGTTATTCGGCCTAAGTAAGCACCGGTGATTGCACTGTCGAATCGCGTTTCATAGGCTACCTTGGGAGCTAATAGGTGGTAGCTTCCGGCCTCTCGTGTGCTGACTATCGTGTTGGCTAATAGTGGGATTTCATGGGCTTTTATGTCTAGGCCAATGTTATTGATGTTAACGCTGAGCTTTTCACCGTTTCCCCAAAGGTAGTGAGTGAGAGCCTTTACTGGGGTGAATGTTCCGCCCGAAAGCTCGGGTGTAAGTGCTTCATATTTTAAGCTGTATGGATGGGTCGATGACACTCGGATAAGCGCTTCTTTGCTGTCTAGTTTTTGTTGCACGGCCAACGTATCAGCGAGGCTGAAGTTTACGAGTTTGTTTTTGAAGTAGGCATGGGTGATGATGGGGGCGTTATTTAATAAGTAGTTGTCGCTTTCTGTGAGTTTCCAAAGGTCTTTTATGGCGCCAGACGCGTCATTGTAGTTGATTGCTCTGTCGAGCATTTTTAATTCGTATGTGAACGCCTGGATGCCGCTTTTCATTTCCAGCCATTCATGGAGCATATCCATTTCAGCTGAAGAGATGGCGGAGCCATCACAGAGCGGCAGTGAGTAAGTCATGCCGTCGTTGGTGATGATAGCTTCGCCGACTCCCTGCCAATCAGCTATTGCGTATTTGCCCCATTTAAAACCGGGGTCTATAGTAAACCCGCCTGAATTTCCGGTAGTGCCCATGGTGACGATTGGAGGCAGTGTCAGTCCGTTTCTCATGTGTTACTCCATTTTATAGTTTCTGCTTTCAGGGTCGTATTTAGTTGGCTTTCCTTTTACTGGTTTAATACTAAATGATGGGTTGTAAATCTGCGTCTAATAACCTTGTGGGTTGTTTCTGCTTGTGATGAAGCCCGCTTCAGGCAATCTGCATGGATGCCGAACTTTCCTTGTTGTTGGATGGCCATTTCTTCAGGGTTTAAGGAGGGGGCTTACGGATATGTGTTAGTTGGCAAAGCTATCTGCATCGGCCTGTATCAGGGCGGGGGCTGTACGGGGTGATGGGCGGGTTGGTGATGCTGGGAGGGGGGTATGACTTCTGGACGTTGAATGATCAGATTTCTGTGCGTAACGCTCAGAGTCGCTGAAAATGTGGCGAGGGGGCTTGCCCCCGTTCGACTGCACAGCAGTCGCAAAAGCAGCTAGTGGGTTCTATCTGAAAGAACTCGGCTGCTGATATGGGGCTGCTTCGCAGCCCAACGGGGGCAAGCCCCCTCGCCACAGGTGACGCGTCTTACGCCTGGTGGCTGATCCGTCCATCCACCAGGGTGTAGCGCACCACACCCGGCAGGCTATGGCCGAGGAACGGGCAGTTTTCACCCTTTGATAGCCAGTGTTCACCGGCCACGGTGGACGCGGCTGGATCGAACACCACCAGGTCCGCCGGAGCCCCCACCGCCAGCTTGCCTGCCGGCAGGCGCAGGGCCTCGGCCGGGCCGGCACTCAAGCGCGCCAGCAGCGTCGGCAGATCAAGCAAACCGTCTTCCACAAGCGTCAGGGCCAGCGGCAGCAGCAGTTCAACGCTGCTGATGCCCGGCTCGGTCGCGCCGAACGGGGCCAGCTTGGCGTCGCGTTCATGTGGCTGGTGATGGCTGGAGATGGCCTGGACCACCCCGGACTTCACAGCGGCACGCAGGCCATCGCGGTCAGCGCGGGTGCGCAGCGGCGGCTGGACGTGATACAGGCTATTGAAGTCGATCAGCGCTTCGTCGGTGAGGATCAGCTGATACAGCGCTACATCGGCGGTCACCGGCAGTCCACGAGCCTGAGCCTGAGCAATCAGAGCCACGCCGCGCGCGCTGGTGAGCTGGCTGAAGTGCGCACGCACGCCGGTTTGTTCGACCAGCAGCAGATCACGAGCCAGGGCCACGGTTTCCGCGGTTTCCGGAATCCCCGGCAAGCCGAGGAAGCTTGCGGTCGGGCCTTCGTGAGCCAGGCCACCTTCGGCCAGATCATGATCCTGGGAATGGAAGATCACCGTCAGGTCGAATGTTGCTGCGTATTCCAGCGCCCGGCACAGGGTGCGGGTGTTGCGGAAACTCTCCAGGCCGTTACCGAATGCAATACAACCGGCATCGCGCAGGGCAATGAGTTCGGCCAGTTGTTCGCCGTCCAGACCTTTGCTCAGGGCGCCAATCGGGAAGACCTTGGCATTACCGGCCTCGCGGGCGCGGTCGAGGATCAGTTCGGCCACGGCGGAGGTGTCGAGCACCGGTTTGGTCCGTGGTGGGCAGCACAGGCTGGTGACACCGCCCGCCGCAGCGGCGCGGGTTTCACTGGCAATCGTGCCTTTGCGGCTGTAACCCGGTTCGCGCAGGGCGACGTTCAGGTCAACGAGGCCGGGAGCGACCACCAGACCCTTGGCCTCAATGGTGTCGACGGCGACGAAACCGGCTGGAGCGGCGCCAATGGCGACGATCTTGCAGGCTTCGATGTGGATATCGGTCACTTGATCCAGGCCCGTGCCTGGATCGATGACGCGGGCGCCGAGAATGCTGAGCTTCACTGGGCCTTCTCCTGCTCGAATTGGCGCTGGGCAGTTTGCCCGCTCATGGCCATGGACAACACGGCCATACGAATGGCGATCCCGTAGGTCACCTGATTGAGGATCACCGAATGCGGACCGTCGGCCACCGCCGATTCGATCTCAACGCCTCGGTTGATCGGGCCGGGGTGCATGACGATGGCATCCGGCTTGGCACCGGCCAGGCGTGCGGTGGTCAGGCCGAACAGGCGATAGAACTCGCCTTCGCTCGGCAGCAGGCCGCCGGTCATGCGTTCACGCTGCAAGCGCAGCATGATCACCACGTCGACGTCTTTCAGGCCTTCGGTCATGTCGGTGTAGACCTTTACGCCGTACTGCTCGATACCGATCGGCAGCAGGGTTTTCGGGGCGATCACGCGGATGTCCGGGCAGCCGAGGGTTTTGAGCGCGAGCATGTTCGAGCGTGCGACCCGCGAGTGCAGGATATCGCCGACGATGGCCACGGAAAGGTTTTCGAAACTGCCTTTGTGCCGACGGATGGTCAGCATGTCGAGCATGCCCTGGGTCGGGTGGGCGTGACGGCCGTCACCGCCGTTAATGATCGCCACCTGTGGGCAAACATGTTCGGCGATGAAGTGTGCGGCGCCGGAGTCACCGTGGCGCACGACGAACATGTCGGCGGCCATGGCTTCGAGGTTGCGCAGGGTGTCGAGCAGGGTTTCGCCCTTGCTCGCCGACGACGTCGACACGTTCAGGGTGATCACGTCCGCCGACAGCCGCTGGGCTGCCAGTTCGAAGGTGGTGCGGGTGCGGGTGGAGTTTTCGAAGAACACATTGCACACGGTCTTGCCGCGCAGCAGCGGGACTTTCTTTACGGCCCGGGCACCGACTTCGAGGAACGAGTCAGCAGTGTCGAGGATTTCCGTCAGCAGCTCGCGGCGCAAACCGTCGAGCGAGAGGAAGTGGCGCAGCTGGCCCTGATCATTGAGCTGCAGCGGGCGCTTGGTGTCTAGAGGCGTCATCGCAATGGACTCTTTAAAAGGGCGAATTAAAGGGCGAGGTCTTGAAGTTCGAGTTGCAGCGGGTCGGGGCCGGTCAGTTTGACCCGCTCATGGGCCGCGAGCGACAGAGTTGCACCGACCACGTTCGGGCGGATGGGCAGCTCGCCGGCATCCAGATCGAGCAGGCACACCAGGGTGACGCTGGCCGGGCGGCCGTAATCGAAGAGTTCGTTCATGGCCGCGCGGATGGTCCGGCCGCTCATCAGCACGTCGTCGATCAGCACCAGGTGCTGGCCTTCGATTTCAAACGGCAGCGCCGAAGGACGGACCTGTGGGTGCAGTCCGCTCTGGCTGAAGTCGTCGCGGTAGAAGGAAACATCCAGCGTTCCCAGTGGCGAGTCGCTGCCAAGTTCTTCGAGCAAGGCCTGAGCGACCCATACGCCACCGGTGCGAATGCCGATGTAGCGCGGTTCGCTGATGCCCCGTTTGGCCAGATAGGTGTCAAGACGGGTCGCCATCTGGCTGATCAGTTCGGCAGGATTGGGCAGGCTCATGGTTGCTCCTTCATGGTCCCGAGCACGCTGCGTGCACGGTGCTCGGTTGTAGCTAAGAGAGACGCCGGGCGCCTCTTCAGGATTCGGCTTTCAGGATTCGAACAATGCACCGTTTTCGTCGAGCCAGCCTTGCAGCAGCAGGGCGGCGGCGATGGCGTCGACCGGGTTGTCGCGGTAACTGCCTTTCTGCCCGCCACGGATCAGACGTTCGCCTTTGGCTTCGAAGGTGGTCAGGCGTTCATCGTGGGTATAAAAGGGCAGGTTGTAGCGGCCATTCAGACGACGGGCGAATTTCTCGGCCCGCAAGCACATGTCACTGGGCGTGCCGTCCATGTTCAGCGGCAGGCCAACCACCACGGCGTCGGGTTTCCATTCCTTGATCAGCGCTTCGACCTGATTCCAGTCCGGAATGCCGTTTTGCGCCTTCAAGGTGCAGAGCTCGCGGGCCTGGCCGGTAATCACCTGGCCGACCGCAACGCCGATCTGTTTGGTGCCGTAGTCAAAACCCAGAATCAGACGCAGGGCCATCAGGCGTGTCCCGCCTGGCTGGTCAGCAGGCTGAGGTTGATGCCCAGTCGCTTGGCAGCCGCCTCCAGACGCAGTTCGCTGCTGGTGTTGAACAGAATGTCGGCATCGAACGGGCAGGTCAGCCAGGCGTTATCGGCCAGTTCGACCTCCAGTTGCCCGGCTTCCCAGCCGGCGTAACCGAGGGCGATCAGGCTTTTGGCCGGGCCAATGCCGTCGGCAATGGCAAACAGCACGTCCTGGGACGTGGACAGCGCCAGGCCATCGAGTTCTACCGTCGCCTGATACGTCGAGCCGATCGGGTGCAGGACAAAACCACGATCAGTCTGCACCGGGCCACCGGTGAAAATCGGCACGTGCTGGCACAGTGGCGGCGGCTCTATGTCGGGGCGCAATTGCTCGAGAATATCCGCCAGGCTCAGGTCCTGAGGGCGGTTGATGATCAACCCCATGGCACCATTGGCCGTGTGCTCGACGATGTAGGTCAAGGTGTGCGCAAAGTTCGGGTCGGCCATGTGAGGCATGGCGATCAGGAAGTGATGCTTGAGGTAGCTGGGGCTGACGTTCTTCATGTCCGCTAGTGTGGCGTTGGAGGGGCAAACTGACAAGCCGGGGATGCCGCAATTTGGCAGTCGACAGCGATCAAATGTGGGAGCGAGCCTGCTCGCGATGACGGCGGTAGATTCAAAGTTGAAGTGTCAGACAGACCGCTATCGCGAGCAGGCTCGCTCCCACAGGGGTTCTGTGGCGGTCAGTTGCTTGAGAGCTTGTCCCCACGCGCAAACTTCCACGTCCGGATGATTTCCAGCCGGTCGATGTCCGACAAGTCGCCGGTAAACGGTGCAAACGGCGCGGCCAGGCGGACGATGCGTTGCGCGGCCTGATCCAGCAGCGGCTGGCCGGAGGATTCCAGCACCAGCACTTCATACAGCGAGCCGTCACGGTTGATCGAGACCATCAGTCGCAAATTGCCGTAGATCTGCTTGCGCCGGGCTTCTTCCGGGTAATTCAGGTTGCCGATACGCTCGACCTTCTTGCGCCATTCGTCCTTATACCAGGCGCCCTTGTCGCGCATGGTCGAAGCGGCACTCAGGCGGTGGATGCGCGGGCGCTTGGCGTATAACTGTTGTTCGTTGGCCAGCTCCGCTTCCAGGCTGGCGATGTCGCTGGACAGCTGCGAGCTGTCGAACGTTGGTGTTGCGGCCTTGGGCGTCGGCTCGGCCTTGACCTCTTGTTTCTTCGTCGCGGCTTTCTTTGGCGCAGGTGCGATGGTGGTCACGGCGGCTTTTGGTGCAGCTTCCTGTACCTGGGGTTTGACCGAAGGCGGGGGTGAGACTTTTTGAACCTTGTTGTCCTGGAAAGGCGCGATCTCAGTGGTCTTGGGGATCGCCTTTTTGTCCAGGGTGCCGCTGCCTTGCTGGTTTTCCTGAGCGAGGAAATCAGCTTTCTTCGGCTTGGTTTCGCTTTTGAAGGTGGCGAGGGTGATTTCCAGGGTTTTGCTGATCTGCTTGGGTTCGACAAACGTGAACCCGACGCCCAACAGCAAAGCCAGGTGAATCAGCGCCGCGAGAAACAGGGTAAAACCGAGGCGATCGGCCGGGCGCACGCCACGTTGGGCGAGTTCGGGGGGCAGATCGGAAGGGAGTGTCATCAGCGGTTCGACATCACAAAAGGCATCACAAAAACCAACATCGCGCGTTTCACAGGCCGCGCATGATAACGCAATGTTGGTTCCTGCTTGTTTGTTCTACATCACTTGGCTTTAAGCTTCTGATCGATGGCAGCCATCAGCATTTCGCCGATGTTCGTGCCAAAAGCGTTGTCGATCTCACGGATGCAGGTCGGGCTGGTGACGTTGATTTCGGTCAGGTGCTCGCCGATCACGTCGAGGCCGACGAACAGCAAGCCTTTTTCACGCAGGGTCGGGCCGACCTGTGCGGCGATCCAGCGATCCTTGTCGGTCAGCGGGCGCGCTTCGCCACGGCCACCGGCTGCCAGGTTGCCACGGGTTTCGCCAGCCGCCGGAATTCGCGCCAGGCAGTAATCCACAGGCTCGCCGTCGATCATCAGGATGCGCTTGTCGCCATCCTTGATCGCCGGCAGGTAACCCTGGGCCATGATCTGCTGCTTGCCGTGCTGAGTCAGGGTTTCGAGGATCACCGAAAGGTTTGGATGGCCTTTGGTGTGACGGAAGATCGAGGCGCCGCCCATGCCGTCCAGCGGTTTGAGAATCACATCGCCGTGATGATCGGCGAAATCGCGCAATACATCGGGGCGGCGGCTGACCACGGTCGGTGGCGTGCACTGCGGGAACAGCGTGGCGAACAGTTTTTCATTGCAGTCGCGCAGGCTCTGCGGCTTGTTGACCACCAGCACGCCCGCGCGCTCGGCTTGCTCGAGCAGGTAGGTGGAGTAGACGAACTCCATGTCGAACGGCGGATCCTTGCGCATCAGGATCACGTCCAGATCGCTCAGCAGCGCGTCGGTTTCGGCTTCCAGTTCGAACCATTTTTCCGGGTTGGCGAAGACCTTCAGCGGACGCATGCGTGCCCGGGCTTCACCTTCGGCCTGGTACAGATCGCGCTGTTCCATATAGAACAGCGTCCAGCCGCGAGCCTGGGCGGCCAACAGCATGGCCAGCGAGCTATCCTTTTTATAGGAAATGCTGGCGATAGGGTCCATGACAATCCCGACACGAACGCTCATGGGTTTTTCCTCGAAATTTGGGTGGTCAAAGCGACATGAAAAAGTGGCGTCAGAGTGGCGCTGAGTGTGTTCCCGGTCAAGGAAAAACCACCTTGAGGGTTGCTCGATAGATTGGACTTGGAGACTGTGCTAAAAAGGCTGTCATGTCGTGCTGGCCCTTGAACATCAAGGGTTTCGAGCCCCCGGGAAGCCGGAAACGGACAAATTGATTCGCAAAGGCGACGGTAGAGCAATTATGGAACAGCATTCCAGCGCCTTGAAGGTCATGGTGATCGACGATTCGAAGACAATTCGCCGCACCGCCGAAACGCTGTTGAAGAACGTGGGCTGTGAGGTGATCACCGCCATCGATGGTTTTGATGCCCTGGCCAAGATTGCCGACAATCATCCCGGCATCATTTTTGTCGACATCATGATGCCGCGTCTGGATGGCTATCAGACCTGCGCTTTAATCAAGAACAACAGCGCGTTCAAGTCCACGCCAGTGATTATGCTGTCGTCCAAGGACGGGTTGTTCGACAAGGCCAAGGGGCGCATCGTTGGCTCTGACCAGTTTTTGACCAAACCTTTCAGCAAGGAAGAACTGCTGAACGCGATCCAGGCCCATGTACCGGGCTTTGCCGTCGTTTCGCCGCAGTAGGACACGCACAGTGACGCTCGGCCAACGGGCCCGGCGTCTATAAGAATGGGGAAGACCATGGCACGTATTCTGATCGTCGATGATTCGCCGACTGAAATGTACAAACTGACCGGCATGCTGGAAAAGCACGGTCACGAAGTGTTGAAAGCCGAAAACGGCGCCGACGGCGTAGCGCTGGCCCGTCAGGAAAAACCCGACGCGGTGCTGATGGACATCGTCATGCCTGGCCTCAATGGCTTCCAGGCCACCCGCCAATTGACCAAAGACGCTGAAACCAGCCACATCCCGGTGATTATCATCACCACCAAGGATCAGGAAACCGACAAAGTCTGGGGCACCCGCCAAGGCGCCAAGGATTACCTCACCAAGCCGGTGGACGAAGACACCCTGATCAAAACCCTGAACTCCGTTCTGGCTGGCTGACGGCCGACCCATGGCCGAGTCGCTGACTGCCTTCGAACTGCTGCTGCAGATCGATCAGCGCTGCCGTCTGCTGGCGGCGGATCTGCCTTCGCAGCAAACCCGCAACCATGGCTGGAGCGGGATCGGCTTTCGCCTCGGCGAGCGCTGGTACGTGGCGCCCATGGGCGAGGTCAGCGAAGTCCTGCACGAGCCGCGTTGTACTCAGTTACCGGGGGTCAAGTCGTGGGTCAAGGGCGTGGCCAACCTGCGCGGGCGGCTGCTGCCGATCATGGACCTGTGCGGTTTCCTTGGCACTGAATTGTCTGCGCTGCGCAAGCAGCGGCGCGTACTGGTGGTTGAGTATAAAGAGGTGTTTGTCGGGTTGATGGTCGATGAGGTGTTCGGTATGCAGCACTTTGACCAGGCCAGTTTCGAGCCGGCGTCACTGGACGCGCAGGACGGCCCGGCGGGTGCTTTCATAAAGGGACAGTTCGTGCGCGAGCAGCGTTGGCAGGTCTTCAGCCCGTTTGCCCTGGCGCAGTCACCTCGATTCATGGATGTGGCCCTGTAAACGCAATGGGTGCGTCGACGCGCACCCTGCAGCTGGCGAAGCCTGCGTTCGAGGGCGAAGCACTCGCAAAATCAGGCACCGCGTAGTGTCAGGTTGACAGGGTTGGCAGGGTTTACGACCGCTTCGCGGCCGAACGCAGGCTTCGCCAGCTGCTACGGATCGCGATCTTTTAGGCGAGGATCGATGATAAAAGCAAAAACAGGCAAGGCTACGGAAGGGTCGCGCAGTCGCTCGCAGATCATTGTGCTGTTCATCGCGCTGATCGTGTTCATCATGCTGCTGTTCGCCAACTTCGCTTACCTCAACACCCAGGCGTCCTATGACAAACAGTACATCGGCCATGCCGGTGAGCTGCGCGTGCTGTCCCAGCGCATTGCCAAAAACGCCACCGAAGCGGCCGCTGGCAAAGCGGCTGCGTTCAAGCTGCTGAGCGACGCCCGTAATGACTTCGCCCAGCGCTGGGGCTACTTGAAAAAAGGTGACCCGGCCACCGGCCTGCCGCCCGCACCGCCGGCGGTACGTCCGGAAATGCACGCGGTGCAACTGGACTGGGAGCGCCTGCTGAAGAATACCGACGCAATCCTTTCCAGCGAGCAGACCGTGTTGTCGCTGCATCAGGTCGCCGCGACCCTGGCCGAGACCGTGCCGCAGTTGCAGGTCGAGTACGAAAAAGTCGTCGAAATTCTGCTCCAGCGCGGCGCGCCTGCCGCTCAGGTGGCCATGGCCCAGCGCCAGTCGTTGCTGGCCGAGCGAATCCTTGGCGCGGTCAACACCGTGCTCGCCGGCGACGAAAACGCCCAGCAGGCCGCCGACGCCTTTGGCCGTGATGCAGCGCGCTTTGGTCAGGTGCTCAACGGCATGCTGCAGGGCAATCCGTCACTGAAAATCAGTCAGGTCGAAGACCACGATGCCCGCGCCCGGCTGGCCGAAATTGCCGAACTGTTCGAATTCGTCTCGGGCTCGGTCGACGAAATCCTCGAAACCTCACCTGAACTGTTCAAGGTCCGCGAGTCGGCGGGCAACATCTTCAATTTGTCGCAGACCCTGCTCGATGAGGCTTCGCACCTGGCCAGCGGTTTCGAAAATATGGTGGGAGGTCGTTCGACCGATACCATCGGCGGTTACGTGCTGGGCTTGCTGGCGCTGACTTCAATTATCCTGATCGGCCTGGTGATGGTCCGCGAAACCAATCGCCAATTGCGGGAAACCGCCGAGAAGAACGAGCGTAACCAGAACGCGATCATGCGCTTGCTCGATGAGATCGAAGACCTCGCCGATGGCGACCTGACGGTGACGGCCTCGGTGACCGAAGACTTCACCGGGACCATTGCCGACTCGATCAATTACTCGGTCGATCAGCTGCGCGATCTGGTCGCGACCATTAACCTGACGGCCGGTCAGGTGGCTGCCGCCGTACAGGAAACCCAGGCGACGGCGATGCACCTGGCCCAAGCCTCGGAGCACCAGGCACAGCAGATTTCCGAAGCCTCGACCGCGATCAACGAAATGGCCCAGTCCATCGACCAGGTGTCGGCGAATGCCGCCGAGTCTTCTGCGGTTGCCGAGCGCTCGGTGGAAATCGCCAACAAGGGCAACGAGGTGGTGCACAACACCATTCACGGCATGGACAACATCCGTGAACAGATTCAGGACACGGCCAAGCGGATCAAACGTTTGGGCGAGTCTTCCCAGGAAATTGGCGACATCGTCAGCCTGATCGACGACATTGCCGACCAGACCAACATCCTCGCGCTGAACGCCGCGATCCAGGCCTCCATGGCCGGTGACGCCGGGCGCGGTTTTGCCGTGGTTGCCGATGAAGTCCAGCGCCTGGCAGAGCGCTCGTCGGCGGCCACCCGGCAGATTGAAACCCTGGTGCGGGCGATTCAGACTGACACCAATGAAGCGGTGATTTCCATGGAACAGACCACCACCGAAGTGGTGCGCGGCGCGCGACTGGCGCAGGATGCCGGAGTGGCCCTGGAAGAAATCGAAGGCGTATCGAAAACCCTCGCGGCGTTGATCCAGAGTATTTCCAATGCGGCGCAGCAACAGACGTCTTCGGCGGGTCAGATTTCCTTGACGATGAACGTGATCCAGCAGATCACCACGCAGACCTCGTCGGGCTCCACGGCCACCGCCGAGAGCATCGGCAACCTGGCGAAGATGGCCAGCCAGCTGCGGCGTTCGGTGTCTGGTTTCACCTTGCCGGCTGTCGCTGAGCGCAGTGCCGACAAGGCTTGAACGATGCCTGCTGGGAACGCATTTTGACTGGAGTGGTTATGGGTGATCGGCACGACTATGTGGCCCTCGAATGGGTCAAGGGCGAAATTGCCGAAACGCTGAAGCAGGCGTTTGCTGCCCTTGAAAGCATGGCCCTCGACAACCGGGTCGAAGAGCCGCTGACGGCGCACGCGATCGACGAGTGCCTGGCGGGGATCCATCAGGTCCACGGCAGTTTGCAGATGGTCGAGTTCTACGGCGCGGCGCTGCTCGCCGAAGAGATGGAGCAGCTCGCGGCGGCGTTGCAGCAAAACCGTGTCAGCCATCGCGATGAAGCCATTCGCCTGTTGCAACAAGCCCTCGGCCAGTTACCGATTTACCTCGACCGCGTGCAGAGCGCCCGTCGCGACTTGCCGTTGGTGGTTTTGCCGCTGATCAACGACCTGCGCAGCGCCCGCGGCGAAAGCCTGTTGTCGGAAACCAGCCTGTTCAGCCCACAGTGGCAGGACCTGCCCGCGCTGGACGAAGACACCCAGGCGATGCTTGAACCCGCCGAGCTGCCAAATGTGCTGCGCAAATTGCGGCAAATGTTGCAGATGGGGCTGGTGGGCTTGCTTCGCGAGCAGGACGACAACACCAATCTCGGCTATCTGGCCAAGGTCTTTGCGCGCCTTGAAGCGCTGTGCGGTGACGCGCCATTGAGTCCGTTGTGGCAAGTGGCTTCGGCGCTGGTCGAAGGCATGGTCAGTGGCAGCATCGCCAATAGCCCGGCGCTGCGCAGTCTGTTCAAGGACGCCGACAAGGAACTCAAACGCCTGCTGGAACAAGGCATGCCGGGCATCAATCAGCCGGCACCGCCCGAGCTGCTGAAAAGCCTGCTGTTCTACATTGCCAAGGCACAACAGCCCACTGCGCAGATGCAAATCATGAAAGATCGCTACGCGCTGGATGACGCATTGCCCGACAGCGCGATGGTCGATGAAGAGCGCGCCCGCCTGGCGGGTCCAGACCGCGACGCGATGCGTTCGGTGTTGGCCGCGCTCTGTGAAGAGCTGGTGCGGGTCAAGGAGCGCCTCGACCTGTTCGTGCGCAGCGACCGTCAACATGTCTCGGACCTCGACAGCCTGCTGGCGCCGCTGCGGCAAATCGCCGACACCCTGGCGGTGCTCGGTTTCGGCCAACCGCGCAAGGTGATCATCGATCAACTGGCAGTGGTCCTGAGCCTTGCCCAGGGCCAGCGAGAGCCGAATGACGCGATCCTGATGGACGTCGCCGGTGCCCTGCTTTACGTCGAGGCGACGCTGGCCGGGATGGTCGGCACCGTTGAGGAACGCCGCGAAGAAAGCCGGTTGCCAACCACCGACTTGACCCAGATCCACCAGATCGTCATCAAGGAAGCGCGCATCTGCCTGCAACAGGCCAAGGACATGATCGTCGACTACATTGACGCCGACTGGGACCGTCAGGCCTTGCAGCCGCTTCCGGCCGTGCTGACCCAGGTGCGTGGCGCGCTGGCGATGATCCCGTTGAACCGTGCCGCGAGCCTGCTGGAAGCCTGCAACAGCTTCATTCGCGAGCATCTGCTGGTGGATCAGACACCGCCTGACTGGCAGCAACTCGATAACCTGGCCGACGTGATTACCAGCATCGAGTATTACCTGGAGCGCTTGAGCGAAGACCATGAGGCGCCCGGCGAACAGATTCTCGACGTCGCCGAGCAAAGCCTGGCGGCACTGGGTTATTTCCCCAACGAAGTGCATGTGCCGCAGCTCGAAGAAATACTGAGCCCGGGCTTGGCGTCAGTGCTGCAGGATGTGCAGGTGCCGGATAACCCGCAGACCGCCCAGTCGCTGGCAGAGGTGTTGGCCAACCCGATCTGCGCCGTCAACCCGCCCGCACTGATCACGCCGGGCAGTCTGTTGCCGCCGCCGGCCGATGAAGAGCCGGTGGATGATGAACTGCGAGAAGTCTTTCTTGAGGAGACCGACGAGGTCCTCGAAATCCTGCGCGAATACCAGCCGCGCTGGTTGGCCAGCCCCGACAGCGCCTCTGCCCTGAGCGAGTTGCGCCGCGCCTTCCACACCTTGAAAGGCAGTGGCCGAATGGTGCGCGCACTGGTGCTGGGCGAACTGGCCTGGGCGCTGGAGAACCTGCTCAACCGGGTGCTGGAGCGCAGCGTCGAACCGGGCCCAAAGGTGCATCAACTGCTGGCTGATGTGCTGCAACTGCTGCCTGAGCTGATCGCCGAGTTTGCCGCCAACACCCAGCGCCAGCGCGAAGATGTCGATCGCCTGGCGGCTCGCGCCCATGGGTTGGCGAAGGGCGCTGAAACCTTGCCGGACGCGGCGCAGCAGAATGTTGCGCCGCTCGATCCACAGTTGCTGGAGATTTTCCGCAACGAAGCCGAAACCCACCTCAACAGCCTCAATCGCTTTCTCGATCAGGCCGCCGAGCACGCGCCGTTGCAGGCCAGTGATGAGTTGCAGCGCGCGTTGCACACCCTCAAGGGCAGCGCTTCGATGGCGGGTGTGTTGCCGATTGCCGAACTGGCGGCGCCGTTCGATCAACTGGCTCGCGAGTACAAGGCGCACCAGATTGCGCTGGACCTGGACGAAGTCGAACTGCTGCTCGAAGCCAGCGACCTGTTGCGGCGCGGCTTGAAGCACTTGAACAGTGATCCGCTGACGCCCATCAGCGGTGCCGAAAGCCTGATCGAGCGCACTCAGGCGCTGCTCGGCGAGCGCCTGGAAGCGATCCTCAACGCACCGAATACTGGGCTGCGGATCAAGCGTGATCCGCAATTGATCAACAACTTCCTCGCCCAGGGCATGGACATCCTGCTGGACGCCGAAAGCCTGTTGCAGCGCTGGCAGCAGCACCCCGGTGAACGGCAGGAACTCAGCGCGCTGCTGGATGAACTGACCACCCTGGGCGAAAACGCGCACCTGGCCGATCTGCATCCGGTGGATGAGCTGTGCGAGGCCTTGCTCGACCTCTATGGCGCGGTGGAAGAAAGCAGCCTGGCGGTTAGCGAGCGGTTCTTCCACGAGGCTCAAAGTGCTCACGAAGCGCTGATCAACATGCTCGACGAACTGGCCGCCGGCCAGGAAGTCGGCTCGCAGCCGGCGCGGGTGCGCGCCTTGCGTGATCTGCTTCACGAAGGCCTTGATCCATCGGCCACGGGGCTGATCCGCAGCGATGGCAGCCGCACCCTGAGCATCACCGAACTGGGCAGCGCCACCGAGTTGGCGCAGGCGCAGGCATCGACGCTGGAGATGGACGACGAAATTGTCTCGATCTTTCTTGAAGAGGCGGTGGATATCCTCGAAAGCGCCGGGCAAGCCTTGCAGCGTTGGCTCAATGATCCGGAAAACGCTGCGCCGCTGTCGTCATTGCAACGCGACTTGCACACCCTCAAGGGCGGAGCGCGGATGGCCGAAGTCGGGCCGGTCGGTGATCTGGCCCATGAACTGGAAAGCCTTTATGAAGGCCTGGTGGACCGGCGCTTCAGTCATTCGCAAGCGCTGGGCGCGCTGCTACAACAGAGCCATGACCGCCTCGCGGTGTTGCTCGAACAGTTGCAAAACCATCAGCCGCTGGGCGACCCGAGTGCACTGATCGAGGCGATCCAGCAGTTCCGGCAAAGCAGTGGCAGTACGGCCGATGTGGTCGAAGCGGCGGCCGCGAATGACTCGGCGAGCAACGATCCAGAGTTGCTGGAGATCTTCCTTGAGGAAGGTTTCGACATCATCGACAGCTCTGGCGCGGCGTTGTCGCGCTGGCAGGCAGACCCGCAAAACCGTCAGGAAATGGAAACCCTGCTGCGCGACCTGCACACCCTCAAGGGTGGTGCACGGATGGTGGAAATCGCCCCGATTGGCGACCTGGCCCATGAGCTGGAGTTTCTTTACGAAGCGCTGTCGACTGGCTTGCTGCAGGCAACGCCAGCGTTGTTCGATCTGTTGCAGCGCAGTCATGACCGGCTGGCGCAGATGCTCGACGCGACCCGTGCCGGTCAGCCGGTGCTGCCGGCCGACGGGTTGCTCGACGCGATCAAAACCTTTACTCACCCGACCGTCGACAAGACCCCGGCTCCGGTGGTTGAAGTTGCACCGGTGGGCAAGCCGGAGATACCAGCGCTGCAACCTGATGCCGGCGCCGACATGGTCAAGGTGTCGGCCGAGCTGCTCGACGATCTGGTCAACCTGGCGGGTGAAACGTCGATCTTCCGGGGGCGCATCGAGCAGCAAGTCAATGATGCGCAGGTCGCTCTGAGCGAGATGGAAACCACCATCGAGCGTATGCGCGATCAGCTGCGCAGGCTCGACACCGAGACCCAGGGTCGGATTCTCAGCCGTCAGCAGGTTGAGGCCGAACGTCTGGGCTACGAAGAATTCGACCCGCTGGAGATGGACCGTCATTCGCAGTTGCAGCAGTTGTCGCGGGCGTTGTTCGAGTCGGCTTCCGACTTGCTTGACCTCAAGGAAACCCTCGACCGGCGTAACCACGATGCCCAGAACCTGCTGCAACAACAGGGGCGGATCAACACCGAACTGCAAGAAGGGCTGATGTGTACGCGCATGGTGCCGTTCGAGCGGATGCTGCCGCGCTTGAAGCGTATCGTCCGGCAGGTTTCCGGCGAGTTGGGCAAGGACGTCGAGTTCATTGTCGGTAACGCCGAAGGCGAGATGGACCGCAATGTTCTGGAGCGCATGGCGGCGCCGCTTGAACACATGCTGCGCAATGCCGTCGACCATGGTCTGGAGTCGGCCGAAGCACGCCGTGCCGCTGGCAAACCCGAGCAGGGCCGAATCACCCTGGACCTGTCCCGTGAGGGCGGTGACATCATTTTCGACATCCGCGACGACGGTGCCGGCGTGCCGCTGGATGCAGTGCGGCGCAAGGCGATCAAGCGCGGGTTGCTCGACCCCGGCAGTGACATGAGCGACCGCGACGTGTTGCAGTTCATTCTGCAGCCGGGGTTTTCCACCGCCGAGAAAATCACCCAGATCTCCGGGCGCGGCGTCGGTATGGACGTGGTTCACGAAGAAGTGCGGCAACTCGGCGGTTCGATGAGCATCGACTCTGTGCCTGGGCAGGGCGTGCATTTCCGTATTCGGCTGCCGTTCACCGTGTCGGTCAACCGGGCGTTGATGGTGCAGTGTGCCGAGGATCAGTACGCGATCCCGCTGAACACCATCGAAGGCATTGTGCGGGTGTTGCCCTTTGAACTGGACGGTTATTACCAGCTCGATCCGCCGTCGTACGAGTACGCCGGGCAACGCTATGAATTGTGCTACCTCGGTGAGCTGCTGAAGACCAGCGTGCGCCCGAAACTGTTGGGCCAGGGCCTGCCGTTGCCGGTGTTGCTGGTGCAGTGCCACGAGCGGCACATCGCGGTGCAGGTCGACGCAATGGCCGGCACCCGGGAAATCGTGGTGAAAAGTCTCGGCCCGCAGTTCGCGGCGGTGCAGGGGCTGTCCGGCGCGACCATTCTGGGTGATGGCCGGGTGGTGCTGATTCTCGACCTGCTGGCGCATATCCGTGCAATGCAGGCGCATGTGCCTGCGCAGCATGTTACTCAGGAGCCGGCTACCGAGGCCGAACCGCAGCGTTCGATGCTGGTACTGGTGGTCGACGATTCGGTCACCGTGCGCAAGGTCACCAGTCGACTGCTCGAACGCCACGGCATGAACGTGCTGACCGCCAAGGACGGTGTCGATGCCATGCTGTTGCTGGAAGAGCACATGCCCGACCTGATGCTGCTGGACATCGAAATGCCGCGTATGGACGGTTTCGAAGTGGCGATGCAGGTGCGCAACGATCCACGTTTGCAGCACCTGCCGATCATCATGATCACCTCGCGCACCGGTCAGAAACACCGCGACCGGGCGATGGCCATCGGCGTGAACGACTACCTTGGTAAGCCGTACCAGGAATCGGTGTTGCTCGAAAGCATCGCCTTGTGGAGCAAAACCCATGCTTGAGCACCGCACCAGCAACCTGACCGGGCTGCTGCTGCCCCTGGCCGATCGCAACCTGATACTGCCCAATGTCGCTGTCGCCGAGCTGATCGACTACCAGCCTGGCACTTTCGACCTCGATTCGCCGCCCTGGTACTTGGGCCTGGTGAGCTGGCGCGACCGGCAAATCCCGCTGCTGAGCTTCGAGTCGGCCTGCGGCAACAAGACCGTGATCGGCGACCGCGCCCGCATCGTCGTCGTCAACGCCCTTGGCGGGCGCCCGCAGCTCAAATTCATCGCCTTGCTGGTGCAAGGGATTCCACGTTCCTACAAACTCGACAGCCAGTTGAGCTACGTCGACGTGCCGTTGTGCTCGCTGGAGCGCGCAGCGGTACAGGTCGCTGAACAAGTGGCGAAAGTCCCGGATCTGCTGGCGCTGGAAGAGTTGCTGGTGGGGGCGGGGTTGGTTCAACCATGAGTGATCGCTCCTGCACTGCTCGCGGGAATGATCTATTCGCGGACAATAGCGCTGACATTTGATTTGAAACATTGCGCTCTCAGGCTACAACCCTGAGCCTTGCGCGATGTCGCAGTGATTTTGAGGTTGGAAACACATGTACCACGGGGAAAGATTCAACGCCTGGAGCCATTTGTTCGGGGCGGTTGCGGCGATTGTCGGGGCGGTCTGGTTGCTGGTGATTGCCAGCCTGGACGGTAACCCCTGGAAGATCGTCAGTGTGGCGATTTACGGGTTTACCTTGCTGGTGCTGTACAGCGTTTCGACGGTTTATCACAGCGTGCGCGGACGGGCGAAGGTGATCATGCAGAAGGTCGATCACCTGTCGATCTATCTGTTGATCGCCGGCAGCTACACGCCGTTTTGTCTGGTCACCCTGCGCGGGCCGTGGGGCTGGACGCTGTTCGGGATTGTCTGGGGACTGGCGGTCATCGGCATGCTGCAAGAGATCAAACCGCGCTCCGAGGCGCGGATTCTGTCGATCGTGATCTACGCGGTGATGGGCTGGATCGTGCTGGTGGCGGTCAAACCGCTGCTCGCGGCGCTGGGCACCGTCGGTTTTGCCTGGCTGGCGGCGGGCGGGGTGTTTTATACCGTCGGCATCATCTTCTTTGCCCTCGACAGCCGGCTGCGCCACGCCCACGGCATCTGGCACCTGTTTGTCATCGCCGGCAGTTTGCTGCACTTCGTGGCGATCCTGTTTTACGTGCTTTAGACCGAGGTGCGGCTATCGCGAGCAGGCTCGCTCCCACAGGTACAGCGGCGTTCTTGTGGGAGCGAGCCTGCTCGCGATAGGGGACTAGAAGTCGCCCCAAAGCTGCTGGGCCACGGCCAACGCCACCACAGGCGCGGTTTCGGTGCGCAGCACGCGTGGGCCGAGGCGGGCGGAATGGAATCCGGCGCTTTGCGCCTGATCGACTTCAGCATCCGACAACCCGCCTTCCGGGCCGATCAGGAACGCCAGTGTCGAAGGTTTGGCATGGCTGACCAGCGGCTCGGCCACCGGGTGCAGCACCAGCTTCAGTTCGGCCTCGGTTTGTTTCAGCCAGTCGGCCAACAGCAACGGCGGGTGAATCACCGGCACACGCGAGCGACCGCACTGTTCGCAGGCGCTGATCGCCACCTGACGCCAGTGTTGCAGGCGTTTGTCGGCGCGTTCGTCCTTGAGCCGGACTTCGCAGCGGTCAGTGAAAATCGGGGTGATTTCAGTCACGCCCAGTTCGGTGGCTTTCTGAATCGCCCAGTCCATCCGCTCGCCCCGGGACAAACCCTGGCCCAGATGAATCTGCAACGGCGACTCGACTTGCCCGGCGAAGCTTTCCGTCAACGCCACCCGCACGCGCTTCTTGCCGACTTCCGCCAGGGTGCCGCGAAATTCCTGACCTGAACCGTCGAACACTTGCAGCGCATCGCCCTCGGCCATGCGCAGCACGCGGCTGATGTAATGCGCCTGGGCTTCCGGCAATTCATGCTCGCCGAGGCTCAAGGGGGCGTCGATAAAGAAGCGGGACAGTCTCATTCTGGGTCTCTGTAAAAAATTGAATGTGCGGCTTGGCAATGATCTGTGGCGAATAGCTTTTGTGGCGAGGGAGCTTGCTCCCGCTGGGGCGCGAAGCGGCCCCAAAACCTGCGACCGCGTTTTTTCAGTCAATACGCATCTGCCGGGTTACGACTGCTTCGCAGCCGAGCGGGAGCAAGCTCCCTCGCCACAGTCGATCTTCGGCATGCCCTAGCCCGGATCGCGGAACCCCGGATGGAAGTCCTTCGGCACCGCTACGCTGACCTTGTTGCTGGTAGCGATATCGATCCCTTCGCTGGCGACCTCGGCGAGGAAGTCGATCTGTTCGGGGGTAATCACATACGGCGGCAGGAAATACACCACGCTGCCCAATGGCCGCAACAGGGCACCACGTTCCAGGGCGTGCTGGAACACCTTCAGCCCACGGCGTTCCTGCCACGGGTAGGCGGTCTTGCTGGCCTTGTCCTGAACCATCTCGATAGCCAGCACCATACCGGTCTGGCGCACTTCCGAGACGTGCGGATGATCGACCAGATGCGCGGTCGAGCTGGCCATGCGCTGGGCAAGGGCCTTGTTGTTCTCGATCACGTTGTCTTCTTCGAAGATATCCAGTGTCGCTAACGCCGCCGCACAGGCCAGCGGGTTGCCGGTGTAGCTGTGGGAATGCAGGAAGGCGCGCAGGGTTGGATAGTCGTCGTAGAAAGCGCTGTAGACCTCGTCCGTGGTGACGCAAGCCGCCAATGGCAGATAACCGCCGGTCAATGCCTTGGACAGGCACAGGAAATCCGGGCGGATGCCGGCCTGTTCGCAGGCGAACATCGTTCCGGTGCGGCCGAAGCCGACGGCGATTTCGTCGTGGATCAGGTGCACGCCGTAACGGTCGCAGGCTTCGCGCAGCAATTTCAGGTACGCCGGGTGGTACATGCGCATGCCGCCAGCGCCCTGGATCAGCGGCTCGACGATTACCGCGGCGACAGTGTCGTGGTTTTCCGCCAGGGTCTGCTCCATTGCGGCGAACATATTGCGCGAGTGTTCTTCCCAGCTCATGCCTTCGGGACGCAGGTAGCAGTCCGGGCTCGGCACTTTGATGGTGTCCAGCAGCAGCGCTTTGTAGGTTTCAGTGAACAGCGGCACGTCGCCGACCGACATCGCGGCCATGGTTTCGCCGTGGTAGCTGTTGGTCAGGGTGACGAAGCGCTTCTTGTTCGGCTGGCCGCGATTGAGCCAGTAGTGAAAGCTCATTTTCAGCGCGACTTCGATGCAGGACGACCCGTTATCGGCGTAGAAACACCGTGTCAGGCCTTCCGGTGTCATCTTCACCAGGCGTTCGGACAACTCGATCACCGGTTGATGGCTGAAGCCGGCAAGGATCACGTGTTCCAGTTGATCGACCTGATCCTTGATCCGCTGGTTGATCCGCGGGTTGGCGTGGCCAAACACGTTGACCCACCAGGAGCTGACCGCGTCGAGGTAGCGTTTGCCTTCGAAGTCTTCGAGCCATACGCCTTCGCCGCGCTTGATCGGGATCAGCGGCAGTTGTTCGTGGTCTTTCATCTGGGTGCAGGGATGCCACAACACCGCGAGATCGCGTTGCATCCACTGATTATTCAGGCCCATTTTCACTCTCCTCGAGGCGGCTCGCGACGTGCGCGGGCAAACAGTCGCGCAAGCCTATGCAATGCCGGGCAAGCGGACAACCTATTGTGGTGTTTTCAAGTGCCTGTAGTGACGAGCAAGCGGTCTTATAGGGCACGCTTGATGCGCTTGCGATGACACGCCTGACACGTGGTTAATCTTTCCTTAACCAACCGGCTTCAGACTCTTGATCGTATTTCTCGATATTTCAAAGCGAAATTTTCGGCTTTAATTCGATAGATAACTCGATAGTCTTGGTCGCAGTTCTTACAGGATTTGGGCAATGCAGCTACGTAACTCTTCCGCCCGCTACGGCGGAGTCAGCATCTTTCTGCACTGGGGCGTGGCACTGGCAGTCTTCGGTCTGTTTGCTCTGGGCTTATGGATGGTAGGTCTCGACTACTACAGCAGCTGGCGCAAAGAAGCGCCGGATTTGCACAAAAGCATCGGCCTGATGCTGTTCGCGATCATGCTGTTGCGGGCGCTCTGGCGTTTTGTCAGCCCACCACCACCGCCGCTGCAAAGCTATAGCCGCATGACACGTCTCGGCGCCACGCTCGGCCATGCCTTCCTCTATCTCAGCCTGTTCGCTGTGATGATTGCCGGTTATCTGATTTCCACCGCAGACGGTGTCGGTATTCCGGTGTTTGGTCTGTTTGAAATTCCTGCGCTGATTTCCGGTCTACCGGATCAGGCAGACATAGCCGGTGCGATTCATCTGTATCTGGCCTGGGCGCTGGTCATTTTTTCCGGTCTCCATGCGTTGGCAGCACTGAAACACCACTTTATCGACCGTGATGCGACCCTGACGCGAATGCTGGGACGCAAAGCCTGATGTTCAACCTCGACTCCAAGGAATAGAAAGCATGTTGAAAAAGACTCTCGCCGCTCTGGCAATCGGTACTGCGCTGTTGTCAGCCGGTCAGGCGATGGCCGCGGAATACAAGATCGACAAGGAGGGTAATCATGCCTTCGTCGACTTCAAGATCAGCCACCTGGGCTACAGCTTCATCCACGGTACTTTCAAGGATTGGGACGGCAAGTTCAGCTTCGACGCCAAGGCTCCAGAAGCCAGCAAAATCGATGTTGTGCTGAAAACCGCCAGCATTGATACCAACCACGCTGAACGTGACAAGCACATCCGTACCCCGGACTTCCTGGACGCAGCGAAATTCCCTGAAGCCAAGTTCGTTTCCACCAGTGTTAAATCCACTGGCGAAAAAACCGCCGACGTGACCGGCGACCTGACCCTGCACGGTGTGACCAAGCCAGTCGTGTTCAAGGCAACCTTCAACGGCGAAGGCAAGGATCCATGGGGCGGCTACCGTGCCGGCTTCAACGGTACTACCACGCTGCAGCTGAGCGAGTTCGGCATCAAAGGCCCGGGCCCTACTTCCCAGACCCTGGACCTGGACATCTCGTTTGAAGGTGTTCAAGCGAAATAATTTTCGCTGCTGACACAAAAACGCCCCCGATCTCGCGATCGGGGGCGTTTTTGTTAGCGGGAGAAATCAGCGGTTGCGAGTCAGCAACGCTGGTTTCTCGCCGCGTGGACGGCTTGGCAGTTGATCGAGCTGCTCAGGCGTCGGAAAGCGATCAGCCTTGGACTCCTTGTGCATGATCTTCGGCTGGGGGGTACCGCGCGGGTTTTGCACTGCGGGTTCCTGACGCGGCTGGTCGTCACGGGCCGGGCGACGGGTGCGCGACTCTTCGCGACGGGCCTGGCCGTCGCGTGGAGCGCCGCTGCGTGGACCGCTGCGTTTGGCGGGCGGGGTGCCAGTGCTGGCGCCGCTGCTGTTACGCGGGCCGTTCTGACGACCCTGTGGCTGGCCGGTGCGTGGAGCAGCTGCACCGGCGCCCGTGCCTTGTGCCGGAGCACCTGGACGGCGGCCACGACCCTGAGGAGCCTTTTGCTGCGGAACGTAGTCGACGCGGTTACCGAAGTTATCGACATCGTCGTCCAGGAACTCGTCCGGTGCACGATCAGCAGCGGCGCGAGGTGCCGGGCGCTGCTGTTCGCGGGCCGGAGTGCCTTCACGCGGCTTTTGAGCCGGGCGTTCACCACGGCCGGCAGCCGGTTTTTCCTTGCCGCCCTTGTCCTTGCCTTTGTCTTTACGACCGCCGCCACCGCCGCTGCCATTCGGACCGTCGCCGCGCGGGCCACGTGGGTTGCGCGGGTTACGCACATCCGGACGCTCGCGAACTTCTGGCTTCTCGGCTTCTACAGCGCTGGAATCAAAACCCATCAGGTCGCCATCGGCGATTTTCTGCTTGGTCATGCGCTCGATGCTTTTCAGCAGTTTTTCTTCGTCCGGGGCCACCAGCGAGATCGCCTCGCCCGAACGACCGGCACGGCCAGTACGGCCGATACGGTGCACGTAGTCTTCATCGACGTTTGGCAGCTCGAAGTTGACCACGTGTGGCAACTGGTCGATATCCAGGCCGCGAGCGGCGATATCGGTGGCGACCAGGATGCGCACTTCACCGGCCTTGAAGTCGGCCAGGGCTTTGGTGCGAGCGTTCTGGCTCTTGTTACCGTGGATCGCGACGGCGCTCAGGCCGTGTTTGTCCAGGTACTCGGCCAGGCGGTTGGCGCCGTGCTTGGTGCGGGTGAAGACCAGAACCTGTTCCCAGGCGCCGGCGGTAATCAGGTGCGCCAACAGCGAGCGCTTGTGGCTGGCGGCCAGACGGAACACGCGTTGCTCGATGCGCTCGACCGTGGTGTTCGGCGGCGTGACTTCGATGCGTTCCGGGTTGTGCAGCAACTTGCCGGCAAGGTCAGTGATGTCCTTGGAGAAGGTTGCCGAGAACAGCAGGTTCTGACGCTTGGCGGGCAGGCGGGCGAGGACTTTTTTCACGTCATGGACGAAGCCCATGTCGAGCATCCGGTCCGCTTCGTCCAGTACCAGGATTTCCACGTGGGACAGGTCGACGCTGCCTTGGCCGGCCAGGTCGAGCAAGCGACCCGGGCAGGCTACCAGCACATCAACACCGCGGGACATGGCCTGAACCTGTGGGTTCATGCCAACGCCGCCGAAGATGCAGGCACTGACGAATTTCAGGTCACGGGCATAGACCTTGAAGCTCTCATGCACTTGAGCCGCGAGTTCGCGAGTCGGGGTCAGGACCAGGACGCGCGGTTGACGCGGACCGTGACGCTGGGATTTGTCCGGGTGACCGTTGGGGAACAAACGCTCCAGAATCGGCAGGGCGAAGCCGCCGGTTTTGCCAGTACCTGTCTGTGCCGCAACCATCAGGTCGCGACCTTGCAACACGGCGGGAATGGCCCGCTGTTGCACCGGAGTAGGCTCGGTATAGCCCGCTGCCTCGATGGCGCGGACTAAAGCCTCGGAGAGACCGAGGGAAGCAAAGGACATGAGTAATCCTGTTTTAGTTAGGGCTTGGCCCAATGGGATAGTCTTGCCTGGCGCGAATGGCGTTTAAGAGAAGCGCAATCGCGTCCGGTCCTGCTGGGTCTTGAAGGCTTATCTTCGAGTGCCCGCGCGGGCTGAAAGCTGCGCTGTAGCGGTGTCGAGATGCCTTAAACAAGACCGAGCGTCCGGGCGTGAGCCTGGCGGGAAGGCCGGAGTATAACAGAGCAATCAAGGAGCGCTGCTTTCCTGCTGCTCAACGGTTTTTCCGTTGCTGGCTTGCGGAGTGATCAAAGGGTCGGGACTTACCGGGCTGGCGCCGTAGCGTGCACTCAGTTGGGCGTAGGCCGGTTCACGCTTGAAGCGCCTGAGTTCGGCACCGAAACGCTGCACCAGCAGGTCCATGCCGGCATTGCGGCGCACGGCCAAAAACTGGCTTTGGTGGCTGATGACCGTCGGGCTCTCGCTGATCTGGTCGCGCAACTTCAAGGTGTCGAGCAGGGTCTGGCCTACCCGGCGATCGGTGATCAGCAAGTCGATGCGCCCACGTGCAAGCTTGCCGAAGTTGGCTTCATGGGTCGGGGCAGGCTCGCGGGTGAACAGGGTCGAGTCCCTGAAGTCCTGGCTGTACAGGTAGCCGGGCGAGGTACCGATGGTCAGGCCGCGCAGGTCTTCAAGGGTGTGGAAAGGGTGAGGGCGATCATTGGCATAGAACATCACGAACTCGACTTCTGACAGCGGTTCGCTGGGATAGAGCAACGTGGCGTCGCGTTCGTTGCTGTGGAAGATATCCAGCGCACCGTCGGCCAACCCTTGATCCAGCATGGCCAGGCAGCGTTTCCAGGGCAGGAACTGCCACTGCACCTCAATCCCCAGCCGCTGGAAGACGATCGCCGTGGTTTCGTAATCCAGCCCGAGGGCCTGGCCGTTTTCCTCGTAGACGTAGGGCGCCCAGGGCTCGGTGACAAGGCGCAATTTCTCGCCCCGGGCGGTAAAGCTCAGGCAAGCAAAAAGCACGGCTGTCAGCAATTGGGCAATGACGGGCATCGCTGGAGATTACGACGAGAGCCGGTGCCATGGCTAGCCCGAGGGTCAGGCGCCTTTTGTCTGCACCAGATGCAGGTAGATGGCCTTGCGGCGTTCACCCAGAACCAGACGAATCATCGGGTGGTTGAACCAGTGTTCGAGTTGATGGTTTTCGAGGGGGCTTTCAAGGCGGCTTTCGACGTTGTCACGGGCCTTTTCCCACCAGACTGGCGTGCAGGCCTGATCGAACGGGTTGGCGTGCTGGTAGCAGCCATAGAGGATTTCACGCATGAATTGGCGCTGGTGCCTGGGCAGGGCCAGGGTCGCGATTTTATAGGCCAGGCGCTGGAGTGTCGGTGGCCGCGGCAGTGTCGCGGTCACCAGGCGGGTTTCATCCAGCGCGAAGGTGCTGATCGGGTCGGCGCGATGTTTGTCCAGCCAGGCGTTGATCTTGGCGCGAAACAGCTGCTTGCGGCTCCAGTAGTGATGGATCAGGTCCGGGCACTCGCGTACCTGTGTTGTACGGTAGGCCGCAACCGACAGGCAGAACTCTTCAAGGGTATAGGCACCCTGCGCCAGGGGATACAGTTCATCCATCAAGGCGATCGAATGATCCAGAACACCGGCATCCGCGCAATCAAGGCCGATGACGCCGGAGTTCAGCAGCGGCATCTGATTATCTGCCAGGTTTCTTTGTTGCAGCACGCCGGCCAGCGTCTGATATAGCCCCGCCTCTTTGTTGGCGCCGTATTGCAGGCCGAAGGCGTTGCACAGCAGGGTGCCGGGTTCGACGCGACGGAACAGCTCCAGCGGCGAGCAGTGGAAGAACGTGTCGGTGTCGATCAACAGCGCCCGTTCAGACTCGCGCAGCACTTGCTGCATCACCACATGCTTGGCGCGGAAGTGATAACCATGAGGGGCGATCCACGCCTGACGGGTACTTTCATCGAACTCACGAACCCGAACCGGCAAGTCGCGGTAAGGCGCAGGGTTGTCGGTGAAGACTTGAATGTCCAAACCTTCGCCCGGAGTTTCGCGCAGGCCTGCCAAGGCACTGGCGATACTGAACACGGCTTCCTGGTGATAGGTGTTGGCACCGTAAACCAGATAAATCAGCTGTGGGTTTGTGACTGGGCGAGTTATGGACATCTGCTGCGATCATTCCTGGCGAGTTGGGAGAGTGAAAAAAAAAGGCCCTGGATTTCGCCAGAGCCTCATTCTGATGCTAAGGGTATATCAGCGCGGCAGCTTCAGGTTACTCCATACCGCCAGGCTGGGTTCAGCCTGGTTCAAGGTATAGAAATGCAGCCCTGGAGCACCACCTTGCAACAAACGTTCACACATTTCGGTGATCACTTGCTCGCCGAAACCCTGAATGCTCTGGGTGTCGTCGCCGTAGGCTTCCAGTTGCTTGCGGATCCAGCGCGGGATTTCCGCACCGCAGGCGTCGGAAAAACGGGCCAGCTTGCTGTAGTTGGTGATCGGCATGATGCCCGGAACAATCGGGATGTTCACGCCCATCGCCCGTACACGCTCGACGAAGTAGAAGTAGCTGTCGGCGTTGAAGAAGTACTGGGTGATCGCACTGTCGGCACCGGCGTTGGCCTTGCGCACGAAGTTGGTGAGGTCGTCTTCGAAATTGCGCGCTTGCGGGTGCATTTCCGGGTAGGCGGCGACTTCGATGTGGAAGTGGTCGCCGGTTTCTTCACGAATGAAGCTCACCAGGTCATTGGCGTGACGCATTTCGCCGCTGGCCATGCCCATGCCCGAAGGCAGGTCACCGCGCAAAGCGACGATCCGCTTGATGCCGGCTGCCTTGTATTGAGCCAGCAGGCCGCGCAAGTCAGCCTTGCTGTCGCCAACGCAAGACAGATGCGGTGCGGCAGGGATTTTGACTTCGCTTTCGAGCTGCAACACGGTGTTGAGGGTGCGATCACGGGTCGAACCACCAGCGCCATAAGTGCAGGAGAAGAAATCGGGGTTGTACGTGGCCAACTGACGGGCAGTGGCGAGGAGTTTTTCATGCCCAGCGTCGGTCTTCGTAGGGAAGAACTCGAAGCTGTAGCGACGGTCTTGGGACATGGTCATATCCTTGGAAGCGCGTAAGCCTGTGAGGCTTGCACATCCTATGTGGGAGCGGGCTTGCTCGCGAAGGCGTCGGGTCAGTCGACATCAATGTTGAATGATTGACCGCTTTCGCGAGCAAGCCCGCTCTCACACAGGAGAGCAGGCAGCAGGACTGATCAGTAACGGTAAGCGTGCGGCTTGAACGGGCCTTCAACGGTCACGCCGATGTAGTCAGCCTGTTGCTTGGTCAGTTGAGTCACCACGCCACCGAAACCGCGGACCATTTCCAGGGCCACTTCTTCGTCGAGTTTCTTCGGCAGTACTTCGACGGTCAGGCGCTCGGCTTTCTGGGCTGGCGACAGGTCGGCGTACTTCTGGCCGAACAGGAAGATCTGCGCCAGAACCTGGTTGGCGAACGAACCGTCCATGATGCGGCTTGGGTGGCCAGTGGCGTTACCCAGGTTAACCAGGCGGCCTTCGGCCAACAGGATCAGGTAGTCGTCGTTCTGTGCGTCGAAATCGCCAGGGCCGGTACGGTGAATCTTGTGAACCTGTGGCTTCACTTCTTCCCATGCCCAGTTCTTGCGCATGAAAGCGGTGTCGATTTCATTGTCGAAGTGACCGATGTTGCAGACAACGGCGCGCTTCTTCAGGGCTTTGAGCATGTTCGCGTCGCAAACATTGACGTTGCCGGTAGTGGTCACGATCAGGTCGATCTTGCCCAGCAAGGCTTTATCAATACTGGCAGCGGTGCCGTCGTTAATACCGTCGATGAACGGCGAAACCAGTTCGAAGCCGTCCATGCAGGCTTGCATGGCGCAGATCGGGTCAACTTCGGACACTTTGACGATCATGCCTTCCTGACGCAGGGACTGGGCCGAACCCTTGCCCACGTCACCGTAACCGATGACCAGCGCTTGCTTGCCGGACAGCAGGTGGTCAGTACCGCGCTTGATCGCGTCGTTCAGGCTATGACGGCAGCCGTACTTGTTGTCGTTCTTGCTCTTGGTCACCGAGTCGTTGACGTTGATGGCCGGGATTTTCAATTCGCCCTTGGCCAGCATGTCCAGCAGGCGATGAACGCCGGTGGTGGTTTCTTCGGTCACGCCGTGGACGCGGTCCAGAATCGCCGGGTACTTCTTGTGCAGCAGCTCGGTCAGGTCACCGCCGTCGTCGAGGATCATGTTGGCATCCCAAGGCGCGCCATCCTTGAGGATGGTTTGCTCAAGGCACCACTCGTACTCTTCTTCGGTTTCGCCTTTCCAGGCGAAAACCGGGATACCGGCAGCGGCGATAGCGGCAGCGGCCTGGTCCTGAGTCGAGAAAATGTTGCAGGACGACCAGCGTACTTCGGCGCCCAGGGCAACCAGGGTTTCGATCAGTACGGCAGTCTGAATGGTCATGTGGATGCAGCCGAGGATTTTTGCGCCCTTGAGCGGCTGCTCACCGGCGTACTTGCGGCGCAGACCCATCAGGGCCGGCATTTCCGATTCGGCGATGATGGTTTCGCGACGACCCCAGGCAGCCAGGGACATGTCGGCAACTTTGTAATCGGTAAAATCTGCAGGCGTGTTGACAGCGCTCATGAAGAGCCTCCATTCGTAAGTATGCGAATGGGCGCCGTTGTGCGTTAAGTGTTCGTGCAGGGAGCCCCGTACAAACAACGCCCCATCCGAGCCTGACAGGTCGAACCTGCTGCAGCGCCCCTCGGACAGGTGGCGGGAAAACGGTACCAAGTGAATGTGACCGTTCTGAAACGGGGCCGATTATAGCTGTGTGCGCAATACTTCCAAAGGGTTTCTGTCGGCCAAATGAAGATCGCCAATAGCGACCATAGTCCAAGCCTCATGGAGCATGACTGCCCGGTCTGCCATGATGGCCGGCATCAATCGGCAAGACGGTCAGGAGTGAGCATGAATTTCCACACCCGCAAATGGGTAAAACCCGAAGACCTCAACCCCAACGGCACGTTGTTCGGCGGCAGCCTGCTGCGCTGGATCGACGAAGAAGCGGCGATCTATGCGATCGTTCAGCTGGGTAATCAGCGCGTGGTCACCAAGTACATTTCCGAGATCAACTTCGTCAGCGCCTCACGCCAGGGCGACATCATCGAGCTGGGCATCACCGCCACCGAGTTCGGTCGAACCTCGATCACCCTGACTTGCGAGGTGCGCAACAAAATCACCCGCAAAAGCATCCTCACGGTCGAGAAGATGGTTTTCGTCAATCTGGGCGAAGACGGCTTGCCGGCGCCACATGGCCGGACCGAGATCAAGTACGTGAAGGACCAGTTCCAGGACGACGCTACCGTTGAGTGACTGCGGTCCCCGTGGCGAGGGAGCTTGCTCCCTCGCCACGGGGTTTTGCTTCATTGCATAGAGGGCTCAGCCGGGGACATTGACCGTCGCCGCGCTGCGACGTTGCAGGTAGATGAAAAACAGCGCGGTGAACACGGTCAGCCCGCCGACCAGTGCGCCGGTCCACGGCAGGTCTGCCAGATCAGCGCCGCTGGCGACCACCAGCCCGCCGATCCACGCACCGGCTGCGTTGCCCAGGTTGAAAGCGCTTTGGTTCAGGGTTGAGCCCAGATTTGGCGCCTCAGAGGCCTGGTCGATGATCAGCAGTTGCAGGATCGGGCACAGCGCGAAGGCGAACACGCCCCACAGCACAAGGGTGATAGCGGCCGGAATCACCGAGCGGCTGGTCTGGCTGAACGCGGCCAGCACCAGCACGATAGCGAGCGCCATGCCCACCAATGACGGTAGCAATCGGCTGTCGGCCAAACGCCCGCCGAGCACGCTGCCGGCGGTCAACCCGACACCGAACAACAACAGCATGACGGTCACGCCGTGAGGGCTGACGCCGGTGATGTCCTGCAGGATCGGTGCGATATAGGTGAACACGCTGAACAGGCTGGTGGATGCCAGCACACTCATGCCCAACGCCAGCAACACATTGGGTTTGCCCAGCACCTTGAATTCGCTGGCCAGGTTGGCCTTGTCCATGGCGATCTCTTTCGGCAGCCAGGCCCATTGGGCGATGGCCGCAATCACACCAATCACCGACACCGCCCAGAAGGTCGAACGCCAGCCAGCGTATTGCCCGAGCGCAGTGCCCAGCGGTACGCCGAGTACGTTGGCCAGAGTCAGGCCGGTGAACATCATCGCAATCGCCTGAGCGCGCTTGTTCGGCGCCACCAGTCCTGCGGCGACCACCGAGCCGATGCCGAAGAATGCGCCGTGGCACAAAGCAGTAATCACGCGCGCGGCCATCAACGTGGCGTAGTTCGGTGCCAGCGCGCAGAGAATGTTGCCGAGGATAAACATCAGCGTCATGCCCAGCAGCGTGGCTTTGCGCGGCATGTTGGCGGTGCCGACCGCGAGGATCGGCGCGCCGAACACCACGCCCAGGGCGTAGCCGGTAATCAGTAGGCCGGCCTCGGGAATGCTCACGGCGAGGTCGCGGGCGACATCGGGCAGTAAGCCCATGATGACGAATTCAGTGGTGCCGATGCCGAAGGCGGCAACAGCCAGTGCAAGCAAGGCGAGTGGCATGCGCAAGGTCTCTGTCGGTAGTCTTGACGCTCTGATCAGGCATACGCATGCGAACTCCCGGTTCCGTGAGGAGTCGGGTAGCAGCAGAAATTTATTGGAATAAGTATGTGCGCAACTGAGTGCGGCGTGGTCGGTTGCAGTATAAACAGCTGCTGACATATGGCGAATCAATTCTATTGATGCGGACAAGGAGGTCGTGTGCTCGCGACGGTTCTGGTGTTGGTGGCAGCGTTGTTGCACGCGGCCTGGAATACCCTGATCAAATTCAGTGCTGAACGGTTATTGGTCGTGGCCTGCATGGACAGCGTGGCGATGCTGTTTGTCGCGCTGATGCTGGGTTTCGTCGCGCTGCCACCCCTGGACATCTGGCCGTGGATTCTTGCCTCGGCGACCTTCGAGTTGCTCTATCGCTATCTGTTGATCCAGGCCTATCGGGTCGGAGATCTCGGGTTGGTCTATCCACTGATGCGCGGTTTGTCGCCATTGGTGGTGTTGGCGCTGACGCTGATTTTTGCCGGCGAGGTGCTGACGACTCGGCAGATACTCGGCATTTTGCTGATCCCGTTTGGCATGCTGTGCCTGGTCTGGCAGGGCGGTGGCGGGGAGCGTTTACCGTGGTCGATGTTGCCGGTGGTGGCGCTGATCGGCTTGTGTATCGGCTGCTACACCTTTATCGATGGGCAGGCATTGCGGCGCTGGTCGCACCCGCTCGATTACCTGGTTTGGGTTACGCTGCTCAGTGCCTGGCCGTTTCCGCTGTTGGCGCTGGTGCGCAAGCGTTCGGCCTTTACGCTGTTCTGGCGAGAGCAGTGGCGATTGGGTTTGAGCGTCGGGTTCTGCGTGTTGTTCAGCTACGCTTTGGTGCTCTGGGCCATGCAGTTGGGGTCGATTGCCGAAGCGGCTGCGTTGCGCGAGATCAGTGTGATTCTGGTGGTGCTGTTTGGCATGCGTTACCTCAAAGAACCTTTCGGCAGGCCCAGGCTCTTGGCCTGTGGGCTGGTGCTGACCGGCATGCTCGTGATGAAGGTCTGAGCGAACGTTGAAAAAACTCTAAAAAGGAATCTGCAATGACTGTTGCTCTGTGGTGTGTATTGATCGCGATTTTCTTGCCGTACGTGTGCACCTCCATCGCCAAGATTGGGGGCAAGTTCGGGCTTCGGGATAATCATGATCCGCGAGATTTTCTTGAATCCCTCGACGGGTTTGCCAGGCGTGCGCACTGGGCTCAGCTGAACAGCTTTGAAGTGACCCCGGCGTTTGCCGCTGCGGTCATTGTTGCGCATCTGGCCGGCAATGCAGAGTTGGTGACGATCAACGTGCTATCGGTGCTGTTCATCACCAGTCGTCTGCTTTACATCATCTGTTATCTCGCGGATTGGGCGATCCTGCGTTCGCTGGTGTGGTTTGTCGGCATGGGGCTGATTGCCAGTTTCTTTTTTGTATCGATTTGAGGTTCAGTAGCTGAAATTTTCGGTGTTTGTGCGGGCCTCATCGCGAGCAGGCTCGCTCCCACAGGGGAATGCATTCCTATGTGGGAGCGAGCCTGCTCGCGATAGCTATCTATCAGCCGAAACTAGGCTCAAGGTTTAACCGCGTCAGCCACCTGCGGCAGTTGCGGCAGCGCCGCGCCTTTTGGCCAGAGCATCCAGATCTGCCCTTGCTGTTTCATGTCGCCGGCCAGTTGCCCGGCGGCTTCACCCGTGCCCCAGAACAGGTCGGCACGCACTTCACCGGTGATCGCGCCGCCGGTGTCCTGCGCTGCGACCGGTCGCACCAGTGCGCTGCCATCAGGGCGAGTGGTGGATAACCACAGCAGGCTGCCCAGCGGAATGACCTTGCGATCCACCGCCACGCTGTAGCCCGAGGTCAGCGGCACGTTCAGCGAGCCGCGCGGGCCTTCGTTGCTGTCGGGGTTGCGATTGAAGAACACGTAGCTCGGGTTGCTGCCGAGCAATTCCGGGATGCGCGTCGGGTGGGCCTTGGCCCAGGCGCTGATTGCGCCCATGGTCACTTCTTCTTTTTTCAACTCGCCCTGATCCACCAGCCAGCGGCCGATAGGGCGGTAAGGGTGACCATTCTGGTCGGCATAGCCGATGCGCAATTGGCGGCCGTCTTCCAGTTGAATGCGGCCCGAGCCCTGGATCTGCAGAAATTGCAGGTCCATCGGGTCGGTCAGCCAGGCCAGTACCGGGGCCTTCACCCCTTTGGTTTCAATGGCGGCGGCATCGTCGTAAGGCTTGAGCACCCGGCCTTCAAGGCGACCGCGCAGGCGCTTGCCTTTGAGCTCCGGGTAAATGCTCTCCAGGGAGACGATGATCATGTCATCCGGCACGCCGTAAACCGGCACGTTGGCCGCCGGGTTCTGCGTCAGGCTGCCCGGATAGACCGGCTCGTAATAGCCGGTGATCAGGCCATTGGCATTGCCGCCGGAAGAGCGCAGGCCGTAGACCTCCAGGTGTTCCTTGAGGAAACCCCGGATGGCGTCGGCGGCTTGCGGTACGTTGGTGGCCGCCGCGCAAGTCGCGCCCCAGACCGGGTCGGCCTTGAGGCGGGTGCAGGCGCTGCGCCAGGATCCGAAGCCGGCCAGCAAGTCGTTATCGGACACCGTCGGCAAGGCTTCCCAGGTCGCGCTGGAATAGGTGGCGATGGCGTGGGTTTGAGGTTTCGCGTTGTCGCCACTGTTGCAACCGGCGAGCAGGGCGACCATCGGAAGGGTCCAGGCCAGAGTGTTGCGCCAGGACTTGAAACGGCTGTTCATGCGGTACTTCCTTTACGGGTTGTTCGAGCGCTTCCAGCGTTCAAGCAACCCTTATTGTTAATAGGGCTATTGGTCTTTGCCGGCGACGCGAGGATACTGGCCGCCGTTTCCCGTGACCTGAAGCCACCATGACTCTTAAAATACTTTCTGTTGTATTGCTGGCCTGCCTGACGCTGTCCGCCTGCGGCGGTGTCGATCCAAACTCGCCGCTGGGTCAGCGCAAGGCGATCTTCAAGCAAATGCTCAAGACTGGCGAAGAGCTGGGCGGCATGTTGCGTGGACGCATTCCGTTCGACGGGCCGCGCTTTACCGATGGTGCGGTCAAACTCGACGCCTTGTCCCATGAGCCGTGGAAGCATTTCCCACAGGTTCGCGAGGACGGCAAAACCAGCGCCAAAGACGATGTCTGGCAACAGCAGGCGCGCTTCCAGGACATGGCCCGCACACTTGAGGCCGCCACCGGTGAATTGGTGATTGCCAGCCAGGTTCAGCCGTACAAGGCCAGTAACCTGGGCCCGGCGGTGCAGAAAGTCGAAGACGCCTGTAGCGCGTGCCATAAACAGTTTCGTGATCACTGATTCACTGAGTTGTAGATAACCTGTGGCGAGGGAGCTTGCTCCCGCTGGGTGGCGAAGCCGCCCCAAAATCGGCTATCGCGATTATCCCGGGAAATCGCGTCAGCCGGACTGCGAACGCTACGCGTCCGAGCGGGAGCAAGCTCCCTCGCCACAAAAGCACTGTGCTCAGTGAACTCATCTCGCCCCTTGTTACTTATCCAACTCATCCAGCGCTTGCTGCAATTCCTTACGGGACTCGGCGAGTTTGTCTTTGCGATTGTTGATCTTGTCGGCGTCACCCTTTTTCATGGCCTTGTCGAGGTCGGCCTGACGACGGCTGACTTCGCGCTTGGCGTCGAGCACCTTGTTCTCGCGCTCTTTCTTCAGGGCGGCGTCGGTGCAGTGGTCGGTGACTTCGCTCAGGGCTGTTTCCAGGCCAGCTTGCTGATCGGCATTGCCATGGGCCCTGGCCTGTTCGATCTGAGTGCTGATGGACTGGCGCTTGGCGGCGCATCCGGTGAGTTCCGGGGTTTCTTCGGCCGCCATCAGCGGTGCGGCCATGACGCCGCAAAGGATCAACACGGCGAGCGGTGAAAGAAACTTCATAAAGGCTCCGTTTAAAAAACATCAGGTCGGCGAGCCGATGGGCTGTTGGAGCGCATCGATACCCATTGGGTTCAAAACTGCCGGCTCTTTGATCATTCAGAAACCGTCTATTCCGGCAGCGCGTAATTGTTCGCTCAAGGCCAGCACCTGCGGGTCGCGGAAAAATGCGCTCAATTGCGCAGCGCGCCCCGGGCCGATTCCGGCTTCGGTCTGCCATTGCTCAGTGTCTCGTTGCGCCAGTAATTGCCATGAGTCTGCAAGTCGGGCCTCACCCGTGGGTGGCAAGCCCAACGCCTTCAGCCAGCGTGAAAAGGGCTGTTGCCGGGCGCTTTGCAGGCTGTTCAGCAGGCGGCCACTGCTGCGCTCGCCGAAGCCGTCAATGTTAGCAAGCTCTTGGGCATCGAGGGTCAACCAATCGAGCAGCCCCTTGAGACGCCCGGCGCTGATCAGTTTTTCCCAGGTTCCGGGGCCTATATGCTGCAGCGCCAGTCCTTGTTTGCCGCTGAGCCAGGTCAGCCGTGCGAGAAACTGGCTTTCGCAGCCCGGTGTCGGTTGCCAGCAACTGAGGTGATGAAAGTCTTCTGCGCGGGGCGCGGTTATGTCGGGCCGCTGGGCGCTGCGTAACACGACACTGTCGAGCCGTGGGATGGTCAGTCCCGCAAGGCTGATGGCGACCTGATCGCCGGGTCGGATATCCAGGGTCTGCCAGCGCTGCAGCGAACTGACGCTCACGCGTTTGATCTGCCGGTCATCCAGCATGACCGGAGCCAGTTCCAATACCGGGGTAATGCGCCCGGTACGACCGATTTTGAAATTGACCTTGCGTACTTCGGCCAACGCCTGGGCGAAAGGGTATTTCCAGGCCATGCTCCAGGAAGGCGTTTTAGCCTGCCAGCGTTCAGCCGCCGGGCGCTGGCTCTGACGCAGGACAATGCCGTCGCTGGCAAACGGCAGGGGCGTGCGGTACCAGTGATCGCGCCAACGCTCGGCATCGGCAAACGCGCTGATGGGCTGGCTGTAGGGCTCACTGTCGGGGAAGCCTGATGCCTTCAGAAAGGCCAGGCGCGCCGGCAAACTGGCCGGACCTTGCGGCCAGTCCCAGACGAACAACCCTATCCCGTTGGCGTCCTCCGGGCTCAGCTCTTTACGGGCCATCAACCCGGCCACGGTGCTGCGGGCATTCAGGCTGCCACGTTTGGCTTGCACATGATCCGGCAGGCGCCAATAGAGCTCACCTTGCAACAGCAGGTCCAGCGGTTGTGGCAGTTGCTGGGGAATCGCGGCGACCTTGCGCACCGAGGTGGTCCAGTCTTGACCGTAGAGGCCGTCCCCGCGGCTGATCGCTTGCTGGAGCTGGCCCTCGCGGTAAATCAGCGTGACCGCCACACCATCGACTTTGGGCTGGGCCCACACCTCGCTGCGCGACTTGAGCCAGGTTTCGACGGCGTGACTATCGGTGAGTTTTTCGAGGCCCGTATGGGGGATCGGATGGGCAACCGTGCCACGGGCGGTGCGCAGTGGATGTTCAGGTGTCGTGGTCAGGTCAAAGCATGCTTGCCAGGAAGCGAGGCGGGCGCGGGATTGGTCATAGAGTTCGTCGCTAACCAGCGAGCGTCCCTGTCGGTGATAGCTGTCGTCCCAATGATCGATTTGCTGTTGTAGTGCAGCTATTTCGGTTTGAACCCGGATGGGTGGCCAGTCGGGGCAGGTGTTCGCGTTAACGGTCTGACAAGCAACGATCAGCCAAAAGCCGATCAACGAACGAAGCGTGGGCAGCATCATGAGCATCCTTGCTCGAGGGGGATGCTTGAAGGCTAGATCAGGTGCGAAGCCTGCGGGCGTGGGTAGTTTTCAGGGTGTGTCTAGCCCCGATCCGCGCCCATGAAAAAGCCCCGCACGGCGAACCGTGCGGGGCTTTTTGTGCAGCCAGGAAAGTCTTACAGACCGGCAGCAGCGCGCAGAGAATCGGCGCGGTCGGTTTTTTCCCAAGTGAAGGTGGTGAAGGTATCGTCACCCACAGTCTTGGTTTGCGGCGTGCGACCGAAGTGGCCGTAGGCTGCGGTTTCCTGGTACATCGGGTGCAGCAGGTCGAGCATGGTAGTGATCGCGTATGGACGCAGGTCGAACACTTCGCGGACCAGTTTGACGATTTTGTCATCGCTGATCTTGCCGGTGCCGAAGGTGTTCAACGAAATCGAAGTCGGCTGGGCGACGCCGATGGCGTAGGAAACCTGAATCTCGCAGCGCTCGGCCAGGCCGGCAGCGACGATGTTCTTGGCGACATAACGACCAGCGTAAGCCGCGGAACGGTCAACCTTCGATGGATCTTTACCGGAGAACGCGCCACCGCCGTGACGGGCCATGCCGCCGTAGCTGTCAACGATGATCTTGCGACCGGTCAGGCCGCAGTCGCCAACCGGGCCACCGATGATGAAGTTGCCGGTCGGGTTGATGTGGAACTGGGTGTCCTTGGTCAGCAGCTCGGCTGGCAGCACGTGCTTGACGATCAGTTCCATCACGCCTTCGCGCAGGTCTTTGTAAGACACTTCCGGGTTGTGCTGGGTCGACAGCACGATCGCGTCGATAGCCACAACCTTGCCGTTTTCATAGCGGCAAGTGACTTGCGACTTGGCGTCCGGGCGCAGCCATGGCAGCAGGCCGGATTTGCGGGCTTCAGCCTGACGCTGAACCAGCTGGTGCGAGAAGGTGATCGGTGCTGGCATCAGCACGTCGGTTTCGTTGCTGGCGTAGCCGAACATCAGGCCCTGGTCGCCGGCGCCCTGATCTTCTGGCTTGCTGCGGTCAACGCCCTGGGCGATGTCTACCGACTGCTTGCCGATGATGTTCATCACGCCGCAGGTCGCGCCGTCGAAGCCGACATTCGAGCTGTTGTAGCCGATGTCGAGGATCACATTACGGACGATGTCTTCCAGGTCGACCCAGGCCGAGGTGGTGACTTCGCCGGCGATGATCGCCACGCCCGTTTTCACCAGAGTCTCGCACGCCACACGGGCGAACTTGTCTTCAGCAATGATGGCGTCCAGCACCGCATCAGAAATCTGGTCGGCGATTTTGTCCGGATGCCCTTCAGACACGGACTCGGAGGTGAAAAGGGAGTATTCGCTCATCTCGATGTTTTCCTACAATTTACCGATGGTGAGTGTCGCCAGCCGGTCGCTGAAAATGGCGGACCTGGATCTGGAAACCATTACGTAAGCCTACATAGAGGCTTTCCCCGGGAACGAGTCCCGCAGCGGTGGCCCAACGGGCCAAATCGTCCTGTTCAAACCCCAACCAAAGATCACCGCAGGCCTCCCTGGCCCAACTTTGGTTGTGGCTACATAACTCTGTCACTAACAGGCTACCGCCTGGTTGCAGCAAACCAGCCATGTGCTTGAGCGCATCGGCTGGCGCGGCGAAATGGTGCAACACCATGTTCAGTACAACGCAATCGGCCGTCAGGCTCACGCCATTCAATGCATCGGCCAATTGCAGGCTGACGTTAGCCAGCTTTTCACGTTCGCAGACCTGACGCGCCAGTTCGAGCATCGCCGGGCTGTTGTCGAGCGCCGTGACCCGAGTGAAACGGCGCGCCAGCTCCGGCAGAAAACTGCCGTCGCCGGGGCCGACTTCAATCGCTGTGGCGTCTTCGTTGAAACTCAACTTGTCGAGCAGCGCCAGCACGCTTTCGCGGTACTGCGCGAGACTGGCGATCAAGTCTTGCTGGGCGCGAAACTTTTCCGCAACCCGTGAGAAAAAATCCTGGCTGGCAGCGGCTCGTTGCCCGTGGACCTGGCTGATTCGCGCTTGCACATCACTTGGCAAGCTCAGGTTGTCCACTTCTTCGAGCAGTGCGGCGTGCAGCTTGCCCCCCAGTTGTTCGGTGTGGGGCAGTGCGCGACGGTAAAAAATCGCGTTGCCTTCGCGACGGGTCGCTACCAGATCGGCCTGGGCCAGCACCTTCAAGTGGTGACTCATGCCCGATTGGCCAGTGGCGAAGATCTGCGCCAGCTCCAGTACGCCGAACGAATCGTTGGCCAGAGCGCGCAAAACGTTCAGCCGCAATGGATCGCCGCCGGCCTTGCACAGGGCCGCCAGCTCATCGCAATCGTCATGGCGAATGGAAGGCACGCGTAAATTCATAAGGCCAGCAGTCTAGTGATGCACCGAAACCACCGCAAGGCCAATATCAAAAAGTTTTGATATTGCTCGATAAATGGCACTTCCAGGGCTGCGCTTCACTCTACAAACGAAGCGCGGAAAGGTTTCACCCGACGAATCCGCATTTATCCACAGGAAAAACACTTCGGATCGACTATCTGTCATTGCCCCGAGGCTGTCCGCTGAGGGAAAATGCTCGCCTTTTTTCCGTTTCGTTTTATTCACTCTCGATTCAATTCCCGCAGGAGAACAGCGATGCCCAGCCGTCGTGAGCGTGCCAACGCCATTCGTGCCCTCAGCATGGATGCCGTGCAAAAAGCCAACAGCGGCCATCCCGGTGCCCCTATGGGTATGGCGGATATCGCCGAAGTGCTTTGGCGTGACTACCTCAAGCACAACCCGAGCAATCCATCCTTTGCCGACCGCGACCGGTTCATCCTGTCCAATGGTCACGGCTCGATGTTGATTTACTCGCTGCTGCACCTGACCGGCTACGACCTGTCGATCGATGACCTGAAAAGCTTCCGTCAACTGCACAGTCGCACCCCGGGCCACCCGGAACTCGGCTACACCCCGGGTGTTGAAACCACCACTGGCCCGCTGGGTCAGGGCCTGGCCAACGCTGTGGGTTTTGCCTTGGCAGAAAAAGTCCTGGCGGCGCAGTTCAACCGTCCTGGCCATAACGTTGTCGACCACCACACCTACGTGTTCCTGGGTGATGGCTGCATGATGGAAGGCATTTCGCACGAAGTCAGCTCCCTGGCCGGTACGCTGGGCCTGGGCAAACTGATCGCCTTCTACGATGACAACGGCATCTCCATCGACGGCGAAGTCGAAGGCTGGTTCACCGATGACACCCCTAAGCGTTTCGAAGCCTACAACTGGCAAGTGATCCGCAACGTCGACGGTCACGACCCGGAAGAGATCAAAACCGCGATCGACACTGCACGCAAAAGCGAGCAACCAACGCTGATCTGCTGCAAAACCATCATCGGCTTCGGCTCGCCGAACAAGCAAGGCAAGGAAGACTGCCACGGCGCTGCCCTGGGTGACGCGGAAGTCGCTTTGACCCGTGCTGCGCTGAAGTGGAACCACGGCCCGTTCGAAATCCCGGCCGACATCTACGCCGAGTGGGACGCCAAGGAAGCCGGCCGCGCCGCCGAAGCCGAATGGGACCAGCGTTTCGCTGCCTACTCCGCCGAATTCCCTGAACTGGCCAACGAGCTGGTTCGTCGTCTGAGCGGTGATCTGCCGGAAGACTTCTCGGAAAAAGCCTCGGCCTACATCGCTGAAGTCGCGGCCAAAGGCGAAACCATCGCCAGCCGTAAAGCCAGCCAGAACGCCCTGAACGCGTTTGGCCCGCTGCTGCCGGAACTGCTGGGTGGTTCGGCTGACCTGGCCGGCTCCAACCTGACCCTGTGGAAAGGTTGCAAAGGTGTCAGCGCTGAAGACGCCAGCGGCAACTACATGTACTACGGCGTTCGCGAGTTCGGCATGACCGCCATCATGAACGGCGTTGCCCTGCACGGCGGCCTGGTGCCTTACGGCGCGACCTTCCTGATGTTCATGGAATACGCCCGCAACGCCGTGCGCATGTCCGCCCTGATGAAGCAGCGGGTGATCCACGTCTACACCCACGACTCCATCGGTCTGGGCGAAGACGGCCCGACTCACCAGCCAATCGAGCAACTGGCCAGCCTGCGTTGCACGCCGAACCTCGACACCTGGCGTCCAGCCGATGCCGTTGAGTCGGCCGTGGCCTGGAAGTGCGCCCTGGAGCGTAAAGACGGTCCTTCGGCACTGATCTTCTCGCGTCAGAACCTGCAGCACCAAACCCGTGACGCGGTGCAGATCGAACTGATCAACCGTGGTGGTTACGTGCTCAAGGATTGCGCAGGTGAGCCTGAGTTGATCCTGATCTCGACCGGTTCGGAAGTCGGTCTGGCCGTTCAGGCCTACGACAAACTGACGGAACAGGGCCACAAGGTGCGCGTGGTTTCCATGCCTTGCACCAGCGTGTTCGATGCTCAGGATGCCGGCTACAAGCAAGCGGTCCTGCCGTTGCAGGTCAGCGCCCGTATCGCCATCGAGGCTGCTCACGGCGACTACTGGTACAAGTACGTGGGCCTGGAAGGCCGCGTCATCGGCATGACCACCTACGGCGAGTCGGCGCCTGCGCCTGCCTTGTTCGAAGAGTTCGGCTTCACCCTGGAAAACATCCTGGGTCAGGCTGAAGAACTGCTGGAAGACTGATCCAGAAAATGTGTCGTCTGATCTGACGTCATCGCGAGCAGGCTCGCTCCCACAAGGATCTTCACCGACCCTGTGGGAGCGAGCCTGCTCGCGATAGCGGTGGTTCGGGCAATGTTGCAGTACCTGAATCACCACGGTAATCGAGAACCCCATGCCTCAACCGCGTCCTTACAAAGTTGCACTCAACGGCTACGGCCGGATTGGTCGTTGCGTCTTGCGTGCTTTGTTCGAGCGAGGGGCGGCGGCCGGGTTTGAAATTGTCGCGATCAACGATTTGGCCGACATGGCCAGCGTCGAATACCTGACACGCTTCGACTCCACCCACGGGCGTTTTCCCGGTGAGGTGAAGGTCGATGGCGATTGTCTGCATATTAATGGCAACTGCGTGAAGGTCCTGCGCAGTGCCTCCCCCGAAGGCATCGATTGGGCGTCGCTGGGCGTCGATCTGGTGCTGGAGTGCTCCGGCGCGTATCACACCCGCGCAGATGGCCAGCGTTTCCTCGACGCCGGCGCACCGCGCGTGCTGTTTTCCCAGCCGATGGCCAGCGAAGCGGATGTCGACGCCACCATCGTCTACGGCGTCAATCAGGATTGCCTGACCGGCGATGAACTGCTGGTGTCCAACGCGTCCTGCACCACCAACTGCGGCGTGCCGCTGTTGCGTCTGCTGGATCAGGCCTTTGGTCTGGATTACGTGTCGATCACCACCATTCACTCGGCAATGAACGACCAGCCAGTGATCGACGCTTATCATCACGAAGACCTGCGCCGCACCCGTTCGGCGTTTCAGTCGGTGATCCCGGTGTCCACCGGTCTGGCGCGCGGCATCGAACGCCTGCTACCGGAACTGGCCGGACGAATTCAGGCCAAAGCCGTGCGCGTGCCGACGGTCAACGTGTCGTGCCTCGACATCACGATGCAAACCGTCACCGACACCGACGCTGCCGAGGTCAACCGGATCCTGCGCGAAGCGGCCACCAGCGGCCCGCTCAAAGGCCTGCTGGCTTACACCGAATTGCCTCACGCCAGTTGTGATTTCAACCATGACCCACACTCGGCGATCGTCGATGCCAGTCAGACCCGTGTTTCCGGCCCAAGGCTGGTGAACGTGCTGGCCTGGTTCGACAACGAATGGGGTTTTGCCAACCGAATGCTGGATGTTGCAGAACACTATCTGCAAACAGCGATTTCACCTGTCTCTCAGCTTTCTACTTCTCAACTCTCTATCTCTAAAGAACAGTAACCCAGGAAATGCGACCCATGACCGTGTTGAAGATGACCGACCTCGATCTGCAAGGTAAGCGCGTATTGATCCGCGAAGACCTCAACGTCCCAGTCAAGGACGGTGTTGTCACCAGCGATGCGCGAATCCTGGCCTCGCTGCCGACCATCAAGCTGGCCCTGGAAAAAGGCGCGGCCGTGATGGTCTGCTCGCACCTTGGCCGTCCGACCGAAGGTGAATTCTCGGCCGAGAACAGCCTCAAGCCAGTCGCCGACTACCTGAGCAAGGCTCTGGGTCGTGAAGTGCCGCTGGTGTCCGACTACCTGGGCGGTGTTGACGTGAAAGCGGGCGACATCGTGCTGTTCGAGAACGTGCGCTTCAACAAAGGCGAGAAAAAGAACGCTGACGAACTGGCCCAGCAATACGCCGCCCTGTGCGACGTGTTCGTGATGGACGCCTTCGGCACCGCTCACCGTGCCGAGGGTTCGACCCATGGCGTGGCCAAATTCGCCAAAGTCGCGGCGGCTGGCCCGCTGCTGGCTGCCGAACTGGATGCACTGGGCAAAGCCCTGGGGGCTCCGGCCCAGCCAATGGCGGCCATCGTTGCAGGTTCCAAGGTCTCGACCAAACTCGACGTGCTGAACAGCCTGAGCCAGATCTGCGACCAACTGATCGTCGGTGGCGGCATCGCCAACACCTTCCTGGCCGCTGCCGGTCACCCGGTTGGCAAATCGCTGTACGAGCCAGACCTGCTGGACACCGCCCGCGCCATCGCCGCCAAAGTCAGCGTGCCATTGCCGGTTGACGTGGTGGTTGCCAAGGAATTCGCTGAAAGCGCCGCTGCCACCGTCAAGCTGATCGCTGACGTGGCTGCCGACGACATGATCCTGGACATCGGCCCACAGACCGCAGCGCATTTCGCTGAACTGCTGAAGTCGTCGAAAACCATTCTGTGGAACGGCCCGGTCGGCGTATTCGAGTTCGACCAGTTCGGTAACGGCACCAAAGTCCTGGCCCAGGCCATCGCAGACAGCTCGGCGTTCTCCATCGCGGGCGGCGGCGACACCCTGGCAGCCATCGACAAATATGGCGTTGCCGAGAAGATCTCCTACATTTCTACCGGTGGTGGCGCGTTTCTCGAATTCGTCGAAGGCAAAGTGCTGCCCGCCGTTGAAGTCCTGGAAAGCCGGGCAAAGGCCTAAGGGCCATCCATTGGCCAGGCAAAGGAGTGTTGACATGGTCAAGACGTTAGCGACATTGATCGCAGCGGGTGTGCTGGCCGGCTGTGGGAGTCACCCCACAGCTGCGCCGGAACCGGAAGCCGGCGCGTCAGACAAAGGCTGTTACCAGGCCGACTGGCAAGCGGAAACCAACCCGGTGATCAACAAGCGCTCCGGGCCGGATGGCCTGGATAAATACGAGACACGGACCCCGGCCAAGGAACATGGTTGCCCTTGACCGGTCTGACTCACAAACCCCAGCGCTGGTGGCGTGTGTCGCCAGCCGAGGAACACAGATGAAAGGCTTGATAGCCGTGGCATCGCTGGCAGTGCTTGCCGGTTGCGCCACTATGAACCCGTTCGCGTCATCGCCCGCCGCGTCCGATAACTGGACGAGCTGGGTCTGTGACAGCCAGGCGCAAGTGCACTGGCGCTACACCGACACCACGCGCAACACCGTTGATGTACGGCTGAGCGACGATCAGGTTCACCGCTTGAAGCTGGATCCCGCAGGCAGCGGTTCGCTGTACAGCGATGACAAACTGGCGTTTCACATAAAAGGTGAGGAAGGCCTGGTGTACTGGGTCGCCACCAACGATTTGATTGGCCGGGGCTGTAAAGCCAAGTAACACGATTGAGCTGACTCACCGAGATCTACATGTGGGAGCGAGCCTGCTCGCGATGACGGCAGTCCATTCAACATCAGCGTTGACTGACCCACCGCTTTCGCGAGCAGGCTCGCTCCCACAGGGTTTCAGTGTTGTTTTTTAGAACTTGCACCACCGAATTCGCAGACCGGCCTTACCCCCGATCTGCAATAACTTGAATAGCAGCCGCCGCTACGGCAGGCTTGCACGATTAACGACCCTCAACCGGGAGAGACACACACAATGGCACTTATCAGCATGCGCCAGATGCTGGACCACGCAGCCGAGTTCGGCTACGGCGTTCCAGCCTTCAACGTCAACAACCTTGAGCAGATGCGCGCCATCATGGAAGCCGCTGACAAGACTGACTCCCCGGTGATCGTCCAGGCTTCGGCCGGCGCCCGTAAATACGCTGGCGCGCCATTCCTGCGTCACCTGATCCTGGCGGCGATCGAAGAATTCCCGCACATTCCGGTGTGCATGCACCAGGACCACGGCACCAGCCCTGACGTCTGCCAGCGCTCCATCCAGCTGGGCTTCAGCTCGGTGATGATGGACGGCTCCCTGGGCGAAGACGGCAAGACCCCGACCGACTACGACTACAACGTCCGTGTTACCCAACAAACCGTGGCTATGGCTCACGCCTGCGGCGTATCGGTAGAAGGCGAGTTGGGCTGCCTGGGTTCGCTGGAAACCGGCATGGCCGGTGAAGAAGACGGTATCGGTGCAGAAGGCGTGCTTGATCACAGCCAAATGCTGACCGACCCGGAAGAAGCCGCTGACTTCGTCAAACGCACGCAGGTCGACGCCCTGGCCATCGCCATCGGCACCAGCCACGGCGCTTACAAGTTCACCAAGCCACCGACTGGCGACGTGCTGGCCATCGACCGCATCAAAGAAATCCACAAACGCATCCCGAACACCCACCTGGTGATGCACGGTTCGTCTTCGGTTCCGCAAGAGTGGCTGGCGATCATCAACCAGTACGGCGGCGACATCAAAGAAACCTACGGCGTACCGGTTGAAGAAATCGTCGAAGGCATCAAGCACGGCGTGCGCAAGGTCAACATCGACACCGACCTGCGCCTGGCGTCCACCGGTGCGATGCGTCGCCTGATGGCCACCAATCCGAGCGAATTCGACCCACGTAAATTCTTCGGCGCCACCGTGACGGCCATGCGTGATGTGTGCATCGCTCGTTATGAGCAGTTTGGTACGGCGGGTAATGCTTCGAAGATCAAGCCTGTTTCGTTGGAAGCAATGTTCCAGCGTTATCTGAAGGGTGAGTTGAACGCCAAGGTTAACTAAGACCTGAACGTTTAATCGCACTAACGAAAAACCCGCCGAGAGGCGGG
>NZ_JANLNW010000030.1 GCF_025465945.1 Pseudomonas sp. 6D_7.1_Bac1
CGAAATTGCCTTATGCAAACAGATTGCGCGCATTGCTCATCGAGTCATCGGCAAACCCCTGTACGAAGTCCTTGAACCCCGGGAGGGCTTCGGCGCCACCTTGGGCGGGTTCAGCGATGATGGTCCAGGTTGCGCGGGACTTGCCGGCGCCCAAGGGCTCGACGCTCATGGCGGCCCACAGCTGGCCAACACCCAGGGTGTTGTAGACGGTAGTCCAGGTCATGCTCAACGCCTGATCGTCGCGGGAGTTGAGCTGCTCGACCACCAGGTTGCCGTCCTTGAAGAATTTTTTGCGCAACGACGACACGCCCTCGCCAGTCATCTCGATATGCGACAGCGCCGGAATGAATTTGTCGAAGCCGGCAAAGTTGCCGACCACTTCCCAGACCCGCGACGCCTCGGCAGGTATTTCCACCGACGACACAACGTGGCAGCCGTGCGGGTTTTTGATCAGGGTATCGGGTTGCAGAGTGCTCATGGTCTTGCTCCATTTTTACGGATGATGAATCAGATGAAGTTGATTTCTTTCAGGTAGTCGCAGCCGCGACGCAGCAATGCCGGGGATTTTTGCGGGTAGCGCGTGCCCATCCGCTGCACGCCGGCCTGGGCATTGGCGTGGCCGATCATCGAGATGTCGCCGATGTCTTCTTCGAAGCCGTTGAGGTAGAAACCCAGCACGCCGAACAGCGCGTTATCGCTGTCGACCCGGCCCAGTTGCTGTTGCCAGTCGGAGACGCTAACCATTTGAAACTCGCGACCGGCTTCGCGGAACGACGCGACGTAGGCGTCCCAGCTCAGCGGTTCGGGGTTGTGCAGGTTGAACACCGCGTGCTCGGGCTGATAACGGCTGGCGTGGAAAGCGATGAAGCGGGCGAGGAAGTCCACCGGCATCAAGTCGAAATTCAGCGCGAACTCCGGCACCTGGCCGAGCTGGATCGAACCCTTGAGCATCAGCATCAGACGGTTCTTGTGCGGCTGGCACACGCCTGTGAGGCTGTTGAAGCTGATGTTGCCCGGTCGATAGAGGTTGACCCGCACCCCACGCTCGCGAGCGCGTTCGAGGATCCGTTCGCCGACCCATTTGGACAGGTTGTAGCCGTTCTTGATGTAGATGGGTGGAGTCTGCGCGGCGGGTTGTTCGAGCACCCGGCCATCGGCGTCGATGGTGCTGGACGCCGACAGTGTGGAGACGAAGTTGAAAACCTTCTTGCTGCGCCCTTCGCAGAGCCGCAAACACTCGAAAATCGGCTCGACGTTGTCCCGCGCCAGCGACTCATAATCGAGTACGTGGTTGACGTTGGCAGCGTTGTGCACCAACGCGCCGAACTCCCGATCCAGTCGCTCATACACCTCTGGCGTCAGGCCCAGCGCAGGTTGCGTGATGTCTGCTGCATAGACCTGCACCCGAGTCAGGTCCAGATGCTCCAGACGGTTCTCGCGCAGGGACTCGGCAAAGCGTTGCGCAGCGGATTGCCCGGTACCGTCGCGCACCAGGCACGCGACTTCGCTGGCACCCCAGGCCAGCAGTGCCTCGACGATATGCACGCCGACGAAGCTGTTGGCTCCGGTGACGATGACCTTATGCACATCGCCCATCTGGCTGATCGGCAGGGGCTGTACATCGAGTTCGCGAAAGGCATCGGCGAGGGCTTTTTCGCTGAGCACTTCTTCGCCAGCAGAGCCTCTGACCAGTGTCGCCAGCCTGGCAATGGTCGGCACTTCGATGAAGCGGTTGATCGAAATACTGCGCCCGAACTGCTCGCGCAACTGCAGCAACATGCGCGATAGCAGGATCGAGTGACCACCCAGATTGAAGAAGCTTTCGTCGGTGGAAATGTCGCCGGCCGGCAACTCCAGCAACTCGGCCCAGAGCTCCAGCAGTTGCGCCTCATCGGCAGATTCCGGCAATCGCCGATGATGGTTCTCGAGGACGCTGACTGGCATCGCCAATAGCGCCTTTCGATCCACTTTGCCGTTGCTGGCGAAGGGCATGTTCGCCAGTTCAGTCCATGCAGTGGGTTGCATGTAGTCCGGTAAAAACTGCTGGGCGTGTGCTTTCAGCGCTTCGCGTGCGGCGCCAGGCTGTTCTTCCTGGGGTTGTGCGAGGAACGCCAGAATCCGTCGATGACTGTCGATCACCACCGCCACCTGGCGGTACAACTGACTGTCGCGCAGGCAGCGTTCGATCTCCTCCGGCTCGACCCGATAGCCACGGATCTTCACCTGATTGTCCCGCCGCCCACAGAGCTCGATACCCTCAGCGGTCCACTTCGCCATATCACCGGTGCGGTAGGCGCGCAGGCTCTGGCCGTCGGGCAAGGGCAGTTGCAGGTAGCGCTCGGCGGTCTGCTGCGGGTTGTTCAAATAGCCCAGGCACACCCCCGGACCGACGATGTACAGCTCGCCGACCGTCTGCTCGGCCACTGGCTGAAAGTCCTCGTCGAGGATCAGCACCTGGCTGTTGGCAATTGGCGCCCCGAGGCTGCGGTTACTGTCACCGATCCGGAGTTGTCGGGCGGTGACCAGCACCGTGGCTTCGGTCGGGCCATACAGGTTGTAGAGCTTGCCCTGCTGGGTCAGCTGCTTGATCACATGGGGTTCGCAGACATCGCCACCGGTCATCACATGCGCAAGGTCGCGCAACTGATCCAGCGGCAGAATGCTTAACAGCGCTGGCGGAAGAAACGCGTGGCTGAGCCGATGATGACGGATCAACTCGACCAGTTGCAGCGGGTCACGACGCTGGTCGTCGTTGGGCACGATCAGTTCGGCGCCCTGGATCAGCGTCGGGAAAATATCGATCAGCGAGGAGTCGAAACTCAACGATGAAAACTGCAACACCCGACTCTGCTCCGTCAGCTCGACGTAATCGGCGTACCACGCGGTGAAGTGTCCGAGATTGCTCTGGCTGAGCAGTACACCTTTGGGATGACCGGTGGTGCCCGAGGTGTAAAGCGCCATGCACGGCGTCTGGCTACCGGGTCGTTGGCGCATCAGCGGCAAGCCGAGATTCGCCTCGCGGGCGTCGATGCCACTGATGTCGAGCCCGGGCATCTCATTGCTCAGCGGATGCTGACCATCGTGCAGCAACAACACTGCGCCAGCGTTCTCCAGGATGTACTGCTGACGTTGCAGCGGATGGCTGGGTTCGAGTGGCAGGTACACCGCACCACTGCCGAGTATTGCCAGAATGCCGGCGAACAGCGCGCTGGATTTCGGCAGACAAATACCTACCACCACTGGCCCATCAACCGCTCGGTACTGTTCGATCAGTGGCAGCAACCGTTGCTGGATTGCCAGGCTTTGGGCGTGCAAGTCGCCATAGCTGAGCACCTCACCATCGATGTGCAGCGCCGGGCGTTCACGGAACGTCTTGAAGCTCTGTTCGAGCCGCTCGATCATCGGGATTTGTCCGAGCTGCAGCAGTGGCAGTTGCTGGGTGAGATTGAGTCTGTGGGCGTAGGCCAGACTCTCCAGCGCCCGCAGGCTCTCTTCACGCTGATGACCACCGGGCGTGGCCGTTGTGGCGTGCGTGAAGTACTCGGCGTCGCGAGAAAAGCGACTGACCTCAAGCGCCACACAATCGACCAGTTCGGCGATGACCTTCAGGCGCAACGCCTGGCCATTGCCAGAGGCTTCGTCGGCGACGGGGACGCGGGCGATCAGTTGTTGATCGCCGCTCGATGCATAGCGGCACAGCACGTCGATGGGCGGCAGACCGCTGGCGTCTGTCGACCCGAGGCCCAGGCGCACACTCAGCCGTGCGCATTCGCCCAAGTCGCGCAGACGCTGCGCCGAAATAACCAGGCTGCCATCGTCGATCACCAGCTCGGTAGTGCCGACCGTTTGTTCATTCAAGGCCTGGCTGTCGCTCAGTCGCGTCAGAACATGACCGTGTTGTTCCAGCTCCAGCGCCAGCTCATTCAAGGCCTGGCTGTGACCGATGAGCAGAATGTCGAGACGTCTCATGATGTTCTCCTCGGCTAGATCAGGTAGTCGCTCAGGGCGTCTTGCACGCACGGCGAATCGAGCAGCGAACTGCTGCGGAAAAACCGCACGATGTTGGCGACCAGCGGGTGATGGCGATTGATCGGGAAGGCCAGGCCCGCCACTTCGCTCTTGAGTGCGGCCTTGGCGGCTTCGCTGATGTGCAGGTGTTCGATCAACCGGAAGTCGAACGATTTCTGAATGTCGTTAGTCAGGTAGTGAGTGATGAATACCGGCAGAATCTTCGCGATCAGTTGGCGGTCGCCTTCGTTCGCGGAGTGCCAATAGATCCGCACCAGCCGTGACCAGAACCCCGAGTGCCGGCCCTCGTCGAGCAGGTGGTCAGCCATCAGGCCCTTGATCGATTGCTTGACCGTGTCGTCCTTGGCGAACGCCGCCACATCGTTGGTCACGGTGTTTTCAGCGATCGCCACGCAGATCAGCTCCACGGCGCTGCGCAGATGTTCCGGCGCCAGTGCCAACGCTGCGGGAATCGCCCGACTCAGCTCGATTTCATGTGGCAGTTCGATCGGCGTGATGCCAGTCATGGCGACGGTCTGCTGCATGAAATCCATCGCCACCAGCGCGTGGTAATCCTCATCCACCACCACGGTCATGGCGTCGTAACGACAGGCGAACGGGAAGGGCACGGCGAAGCGATTCTTGGCAATGCTGCGGGCGGTCTTGTCGACGATCTCGGTTTCGAAAATCACCACGTCGTTGATGAACTTGTAGAGCGTCTGCACCAGGGCAAAGTCGCGCTGCTCCGGGCACTCGCGAACAAAGGTTTCGCTCAGCACCAGCGGTTGGCGGCTCAAGGGATAGATCAGTTTGTCGTCGTTTTCGACCATGCGCCGGGGGCGCGTACGGATGGTCGCGCGGCTTTCCCAGGCGTCGGCGAAAGATTGGTAGTCGGCGGCGTTCATGCGCTCACCTCGGCCACGGGTTCACGCATGCTCAGGCGCAAGCCGTCCCACAGTGCGATGCGGCTTTCCACGGCGGCGATGGCGGCAGCGTAGACGTCTTCCTGCCGTTGCGGGTCGCCGTCGACCAGCCGCGCCAAGAGTGTTTCGGCGGCAGGGCCGTGGTCTTCGGCGTCGACTTCGATGTGCCGTTCCAGGTAGTAACGAAAGGTCGGCGCTTGCTCAATGCCAATGCCCCAATCGTCGAGAATGCGCTGGAACATCTGCGGGATAACACTTTCACGACCATGCAAAAATGCCGCAGCAACGCTGTGTCCTGGCGCATACAGGGCGGTGTGCAACGTGTGCCGAACGAAGTTCGACGCGGCCGGGTCGACGTCCACGCTTTGCAGGGCGATGTCGTAGCTCACGCCTTCTTTTTGCAGGGCGACGAAGCGCTCCACGGCCGCTGTGCTGGCACCGACTTCACGCATCGCGTCCAGGTACAACTCGAAATGGCTGTAGTGACCGTGATCGAGCCGATCATCCGATTCTTCACCCAGAATGATTTCATTGATCAGGCGCGCCGCTTGAGGGTCTTGCGGTGGTAGCCACGGTAGCTGCACACACGTGAGCTCCTGTTGCAGGCGCTTGGTCAGCGACATGAAGTCCCAGACGGCAAATACATGGGTTTCCATAAAGCGCTGAAGTATGGATAGCGAATGGATCTCAGCAAAAATAGGGTGGGCGCTGAGCTCTGCTTTTTTCAGGTCGAGAAGTGCTTTGTTGGATTTCATGAGAGGCCTATAAGTTGCGAGTTAAGTTGTTCGGTTGGCGTGGATTTCTTATGTAAGTTCAAACAAGGTGTTGGTTGAACTTTTTAATAGGCGAACAAGTACCTCAAACAAACGTTGATGCAGTTCATGAAGACGGCTGACCCTGCCAGGCAAGGCGTAGCGTGCGTCGGTAGTGCTTGGCGGTCAGCGGCGCAGGTTGCTGTTACAGACCCTGGCCATTGACCATGCCAACAAGTGCAGTGGAACGTGAAGTTGTCGGCGTAGAAAAATTAATACATGAAACAAGTGACGGGCAAGTGTTTTTTATATTATTTGTCAAGTGTGTTTTTTCGGGCGCGACAAGTCTCAATAAAACTTTTCAATCAAGTTTTATTGAGATGAAGTTGTTCCTTCCGGCTTATATAAGTCAGAATTTAAAATGAGTGAATGCCTCACTCGGAGCAACTGTGTGGCTGGAGAGTTAATAGTTTTGATGTTGTAGGCAGGAGGCGGGCACGGCCCCATCTCTTCCCGTCCTTTGGCAAGCCTCCTTTTGTTTGTCCATCACGCGAGGGCTGTGCAGGCAGATTTACACGCCGCTCGTCCTTTTTTAGTCGGCAAACCAAGAGTGAGCCCAAAAAGCCAGCACTGCTATCACTGGCGCAGGGGTGGGCAGGGGGCTTTCAAGGAGGGAAGAGGGGATAGGTGTCGCCAGCGCTTCTCGAGAGCCTGTGCCTCATCGCACAGGCGTCAGGCGCTTACTCGCTGAGCAGGCCCAGGTGGGTGTTGATGATCTGCAGCAGACGATGGCGCTGAGTGATGGTGAAAAAATGGTTACCGGTCATTTCGATCAGTTCGAACTCACGGCGGGTGAATTCGCGCCAATTGACCATGCTTTCAAGTGGCGCCAGCGGGTCGTCGCTGCCGTAGAAGGCGGTCATCGGGATGTGCAGGCTGCGACTGGAAGGGTCGGCCCAGGATTCGAGCAGTTTCAAGTCACTCTGTATCAGTGCTTCGTAGGCGGCGAGTTGATTGTTGGTGCTTGCATCAGGAAACGGCCCCGGACTCGAGAGTGCATGACCGTTGTGCAGCGGCGCAGTGGCTGGCCGGGTATCCGGGCTGCGGCAGCCGGAAATGAACAGGTGACGGGTTTGTCCCGGGCAGCGGATTTCGCTCAATTTGGCCAGCTCATAGGCCAATATTGCGCCCAGTCCATGGCCAAAGAATGCGTGGGGCTCGGACAAGTAAGGCTGGAGCGCCGCGAAGGCGTCGACCAGCAGCGGCGGCCATTGTTCGTAGGGTGTCTGGTTCTGCGGATTGCCAGGGCCGGGAAGCCTGAAAGCGAGCAGTTCAATGTGCTCGCTCAGTGCTTGCGTCCAGCTGCGGAACTGCTCGGGGTCTGCACCGGCCTCGCTGAAGCAGATCAGCCTGACGTCCGTCGCCTGGCCGGCGTTGATCACGGTCAGCCATGGAGTGTTCCGGGCGTGCACGGCTTTCCTTGTGCGGCTCACGTCGATGCTTTCTTGCCCTGAGGTTCAAGGCTGTTCAGGTAACGCGTGATGACCTCGACACCCCGGTTGAGGTGGTTCTCAAGCTTCGTCACGGTTAGCGCAGTGTCTCGGGCTTGCGCGGCGCGCAGCAGTTCGCGGTGATCTTCCTGGGACAGCTTGCCGAGCCCCATGGCTTCAAGGTTGAAGCGTAGAAAGCGCTCCTCCTCCCACAAGCCGCTTTCCACCAGGCTGAGGAGCCTGCGATTGGGCGCCTTGCGGTACAGCGTCATGTGGAACAAACGGTTGAGCCTGCCGATCTCGGCGTAATCGGTTTGAGTTTCGAGGTCGTCGATGTAACGCGCCGCCTCGGCAAAATCCTCGTCGTCGAGCAGCGGAATCGACAGACGCAGGGCCTCGGACTCCAGCAGGATGCGCAGGGCATAGGTCTCGGCAGCGTCACCTTCGACCAGTGGCGCGACGACCGCACCTTTATGTGCGACAACGTGTAGCAGCGATTGCGCCTCAAGCTGGCGCAAGGCTTCGCGCACGGGCATGCGACTGACGCCGAACAGGTCGGCCAGGTCTTGCTGGCGCAGAGCGGTGCCGCAGGGCAAACGACCGTCGAGAATCGCCGAGCGCAGGGTTTCTTCGATCACCGATCGCGCAAGGTGAGCGGGGATAGGGCCGCTGACCGGGATGGAACTTAAAGGGTTGGGCTTCTGTGTCACGACAACGCACCCTGACTGAATGGTAAGAAACATTGGATCCAATGCACACTAGTGACTGCCTGGCTGGTTGTCAAACCGGCAGAACAATGCAGTTTTCGACAGTTTTATGCCACTGGCTGTGCCGTCGAACGCAACTTCGCAGGCTACGATCTTTTCAATTGCGTTCGCTTCCCCAAGTTTAGCGCGCTCGCGGTGATTGCACCGTGCCATTGTCTTTTACCTATCAAGGTGCAGGCACGTTTCGTTCTCCCTCGGACTCTGTGCTGGCTGTGGCCGTACAGGTAATGCGGGGCGAGAAGTTGTTCATCCTACCGATGCTGCAAAAACACCACATACCCACGAAATTGGCCCGTGATGGCTATTTGCTTGACGCTCGTTGCGGCTGTCGTAGACTCCGCCCATCTGTCAGGGAGACACCGCTATGCAGCGTTTTCGTGGGTTGGCTTTAGGTTGGATCGCACTGGCAGGCGTGGCACAGGCGCAAACGCCCGTGCCAGACGATCCGCTGCTGGAAAACAACACGGCAGGCAGTCATGCGGCAACCAGCAGCGAGGCCCGCGGTGTGCTGCGCGCCCGTGATCAGGCAACGCTCGCCAGTGAATTGTCCGGGCGCATTGTCGAGTTGCCATTCAGCGAAGGCGAACCCTTCAAAAAGGGCGACACTCTGGCGCGTTTCGATTGCTCGGCCTATCAGGCTCAGCTCAACGCCGCGCAGGCCGCCAGCCGGGGTGCCGGCGAAGAGCTGGCCCATAACAAACAACTCGCTGCGTTGAACTCGGTCGGGCGTTTCGAAGTGGCGCGAGCCGAAGCCAAACTCAGCGAAACCCAGGCGCAATCTCAGGTTTATCAGGTTCAGGTCAAACGCTGCAGCGTGGTCGCGCCGTTTGACGGCCAGGTTGTCGAACGCAAGGTTCAGCGCTATGAAAGCGTCGCCGCCGGAGCGCCGCTGGTGGACATCGTCGACAACCGCAGCCTGGAAATTCACCTGCTGGTGCCCTCGCGCTGGATGGGCAAACTCAAGCCCGGGCAGACCTTCAGCTTCGTTCCCGATGAAACCGGCCAGCCACTCGATGCCACGGTCAAGCGCCTCGGTGCGCGGATCGATGAAGGCAGCCAGACCCTGCTGTTGGTCGCAACGCTGCCCAACGCCAGCGGTTTGCTGGCCGGGATGAGCGGCACGGCGCGCTTCGCGGAGCTCAAGTGAACGCGCCCGTCGCGGGCGGCGCCGAGCAGGTCTTCGCGCGCTTTCTGGAACTGGAGCGCCAGACCCGCGCCGCCCGCACCACCGAACAACTGGCCTACAGCCTGGCCAATGATGGTCAGGCCTTGTTCGGTTTTCGCCATGCAGCGTTGTTGATCGCCGGCAAGGTCCGTGCGGTCACGGGCGTCAGCGCCGTAGAGCCGAATGCGCCGTTTGTGGCGTTCGTCGAGCAAGCGGTGGCGCAGTTGTTCAAGCTCGACCTGTTGAAACAGGCACGGGTCATACCTGCCACTTCGTTGAGCGGTTCGATTCAGGCCGACTGGCAGAGTCTGTCGGCGGCGCAGGTATTCTGGCTGCCGCTGATTGATCGTCAGGGCCAGGTGTTCGGCGGTCTGTGGCTGGCCCGCGATGTGCCGTGGAATCCATCCGAGCAAGTGCTGTTGTCGCAACTGGGTGACACCTTCAGCCACGCCTGGCTGGCGCTGCAACCGCGTCAACCGTGGCGCTTGCGCTGGACCCGCAAACGCCAGGTCGCCCTGGCGGCGGCGCTGGTGCTGGGGTTGTTGATTCCAGTGCGCCAGTCGGTGCTGGCGCCGGCCGAAGTCGTGCCACTCGGCGGTCGGGTGGTGGCGGCACCGTTGGACGGGGTGATCGCCGAGTTCCTGGTCAAACCCAATCAGAACGTGAAGACTGGCGATCTGTTGCTGCGTTTTGAAGGCACCACGCTCAAGGCCCAGGCCGATGTCGCGGACCGTGCCTTGGGCGTGGCGCAAGCCGAACTCAAGGCCAACGCCCAGCGAGCCTTTGCCGACGCCGAGTCGAGTTCGAAAATTGATTTGTTGGCCGCACGGGTCGAGCAGAAACGTGCCGAACGCGATTACGCCCGCGAACTGCTCAAACGCAGCGAAGTGCGTGCTGAACGCGACGGTATTGCGGTGTTCGCCGACGCTGAACGCTGGACCGGAAAGCCGGTGCAGACCGGCGAGCGTTTGATGGAAATCGCCGATCCGAACCAGGCGCAATTGCGCATCGAACTGGCCGTCGGCGATGCGATTGCACTGGAACCGGGGTCGCAGGTGGCGCTGTTTCTCGACAGCGACCCACTGCAACGCCATTTGGCCAGGCTCGAACGTTCGGCCTACGAAGCGCAACCGACTGCCGGCGGACAGTTGGCGTACCGGCTCGACGCCAGTTTCGATGCCGCGCCGCCGCGTATCGGCTTGCGCGGTACGGCGAAAATCTTCGGTGATCGTGCGCCGTTGGCGCTGTACCTGTTGCGCAAGCCGCTGGCCGGTTTGCGTCAAAGCGTAGGCCTCTAGATGACATTGCCCAGCCTGCGTGCCGATTTACAGTTGCAGATGGCCGCTCCGGCGCTGGACGGTTCACCGCGCTGGACCCTGGCCGACCCGCTGCGCGGGCGCTATTTCAAACTCGGTGCCGCGGCCATGCGCTTGCTGCGCCATTGGTCATTGGGCGATTCCGAGCAAGTGTTGCGCGCCGCCAATCGCGAACCGGGTTTGCCGCTGGACATCACTGAGCTTGAGCAGTTGCTGAGTTTTTTGCGGGCGCATGACCTGATCTGCGCTCTCGACCCGCAGCAGCGCGCCAGTTACGGCCTCAAGGCCGCCGCGCAGCGTCAAAGTGTGTGGCAGATTTTGCTGCATCAGTACCTGTTCTTCCGGATTCCGTTGTGGCGCCCGGACGCTTTCCTCAATCGTACCTGGCCATGGCTGGCGCGTTTTGGCCCCGGTGCGTTGCGCTACGGTTTACCGCTGACCCTAGGCCTGGGCGTGTTTCTGGTGTCGCGGGACTGGCAGCGTTTTATCGCAACGTTCCCGCACTTGTTCAGTCTCGGTGGCGCGTTGGCGTTTGGGGTGGCGCTGTTCTTCGCCAAGCTCTGTCACGAGTTCGGTCATGCGTTTATGGCCAAGCGTGCCGGCTGCCGGGTGCAGAGCATGGGCGTGGCCTTCATGGTGTTGCTGCCGATGTTTTACACCGACGTCAGCGATGCCTGGCGGGTCAATGATCGTCGCGCGCGCTTGCTGATCGGTGCGGGCGGGGTGCTCGCCGAGTTGCTGCTGGCGTGTATCGCCTTGCTCGCCTGGTCACTGTTGCCGGACGGGCCGGCGCGCACGGCGGCGTTCATGCTCGCCAGCGCCACCTGGCTCACCACGCTGGCGGTCAACCTGAACCCGTTCATGCGCTTCGATGGTTATTTTTTGCTCAGCGACTTCTGGGAGGTGGACAACCTTCAGGGCCGGGCATTTGCCTTGTGCCGCTGGCGTTTGCGCGAGGTGTTGTTCGGCTATGGCGAACCGGCACCGGAGCCGTGGTCGCCGTCAATGCAGCGGCGTTTGCTCTGGTGGGGATATGGCTCGTGGCTGTGGCGCGCGGTGCTGTTTTTCGGGATCGCGCTGGCGGTGTATCACTTGTTCTTCAAGCTGTTGGGGATCTTCCTGATGCTGGTTGAGCTGGTGTGGTTCATCTTTTTGCCGATTGCGCGTGAAGGGCGCGAATGGTGGAGCCGCCGCGAACAGGCCCATGCACCGCGGGCGTTGCTCAGTGGTTTGGGGTTACTGGCGCTGATTGTCGTGCTGGTGCTGCCGTGGCGCAGCGCGGTGGAACTGCCGAGCATGCTGGAGGCTGGCCGCGTCAGTGCCTTGCATGCGCCGGTGGCGGCACGGGTCAAACAACTGAATGTCAGTGACGGGCAGACCGTTGCCCAAGGCGATGTGCTGATTGAACTGGAGTCGCCGGACCTGGACTCGCGTCAGGTCATCGTGCGCCGGGAAATCGAAATCCAGCAATTGCAGATGCGGCGTCAGGCCGGGCGCAGCGAAACCGCCGCCGATGCCGGGATCGTCGAACAGCGACTGGCGGAAGCAGTGGCTGAGTATCGCGGTTTGGTGGCGCAACGCGAACGCCTGCTGTTGCGGGCACCCCAGGCTGGCAAGGTGCGTGATCTGTTGCCGCAACTGGCCGTCGGCCGCTGGTTGTCGCCCAAAGATACCTTGGCCCGGGTTGTCGAAGAGGGCTCACGACTGCGCGGTTATCTGGCCGAAGCCGAACTGTGGCGGGTTGCACCCGGTGCGACGGGACGGTTTATCGCCGAGGACCCAATGCACCCGGCAGTGGCGGTCGAGCTGACGGAAATCGACGCCAATGGTGCGGCGGTGGTCGAACAGGAAGCGTTGACCTCCGACCACCACGGGCCGATCGCCGTGCGCCGCGATCAGAGCCAGCGCGCCGAGCCTGTGCAGGCGCAATACGCGGTGAGGCTCAAGGTGCTCGACAGCATTGCCACCCCGGTACAGCCATTGCGTGGCGTGGTGGTGTTGCAGGGCCGCAGTGAGTCGTTGCTGGGCTCTGCCTGGCGCCGATTGGCGGCGTTGGGCGTGAGGGAGAGTGGTTTTTAGCACAGGGAGAAATCGCGATGCTGAACAACAAGGCCAATGCTGCGGATGGTTTGGTGGTGCGCCCATCGCGGGCGACCGATGGGCCGTTCCTGGAAAGCCTCTATCATGCGGCTCGCCCCGATCTGCAATGGATCGACGGCGAGCGCGAACTGGTCGAGGAGGTTATCGCCCAGCAGTTTCAGGTGCAGGAGCAGGGCACCGGGGAGCGCTTCCCCAATGCCATGCACTATGTGGTCGAGAAGCTCGACACACCGATTGGCGCATTGACTACCGAGTTTGGCAGCAACGAAATTCGCGTCCTGTACCTGGCATTCATTCCGGCGGCCCGAGGCAAGGGCTATGGCCGCACGGTGCTGCAAGGTGTGCAAACAGCCGCCGAACAGGTCCGCTGCCCGGTGAGCACGGTGGTCTGGGCCAGCAACCCCCATGCGCGCCAGCATTACCTGGCGTTGGGCTTTCAGGTAGAAGAACAGAATCCGGCGGCCGAGCGGCTGGTCTGGTATCCCGGCCAGCCGCAGATTCTGGTCAGTTGAAGGTGATGTAGAAATACGCCCGGCTTGCGTCGCGCCCCAACGCCAGTGTGCGCGATACGTATATGCCTTCGATACGGCCCAGCTCCGGCAAGTCGATAGCACAGAGTCCATCGACGAACGAGGTGGACTGCGCACTGCTCAAGGTCACGCCAAAAGGCATTCGGCTGCCCTCTGACAAGCGTGCCCTTGGTACGTCCTCTACCGATTCGACGATCACCGGCAGTTCGCTGCCATCCTCCAGATACAGCGCGCTGGGTTTTTCCACTAGCTGCCGGAAATGGTTGCTGTTGACCTGTTGCTGCATGGCCTGGCTCCAGAAAAGTAAAGGACCGGGGCCTTGGGCCCCGGTAGCACGTTCAGTTGCGAGACGGGAAAAGACCGTTGAGGCACATGCTGAAATTCAACACCAGGAACGGGTTCATCGTGTCCATGGGCACGCCGCCGCCGATGGGCGCTACGGAGACGGCGACGTTGACTGTGCCGCCAACGCTGGTGCTGACACCTTGCAGTGGCACGGGCGCAGTGCCCTGTGCGGTGGAGTAAATATTGGCCGTGCCCGGACCGCCGCTGGAGGCACCGATAAAGGCATTGGCCGTTGAGGGTACGCTCAGGGGGGTGGCAGCAACACTGGCCAGGTTGACGGTGGTGGTGGCGGTCAGGTTAGGAGTGCCGACGGCCGTCGCCGTGGGTGTGTGGATGGGCAGGTTGCTCAGTTTGGCGGCGGTTTGTTCGGCGCCGTCGGAGGTGCCGATCACCCGTGGAGTGAGGTTCAGGCCCAAACCCTGGCACAGAGGCAGGCGACCGCGCAGGTCCGGCAGCATGAAGTTTGTCGAGCCGTTGCCGCCGTAATTGGTGCCGAGCAAGGCGAACAGCGCCTGGAACTGGCCGACTTGCATGGTCTGCCCGTTGCACAGCGCCCAACCGCTGGGTGGATAGTTGAAAGCGAAGGTCTGGATGGTTCCGGTAAACACTTCCATGGTTGTTATCCCTGTGTTTTTGGAGGAGGCCTGGCATGTCCGCCGACCACCGATCAGCGTAGCCGCTAAGACGAATGCCGCTACATTGCGTGCGTGCAGGGAATGGGGCAGCATCCACACCCAGTTCAAGGTCCAAGCCTTATAGGGCCTTTCGATCACCCAGGGGGATAGATGGAATACCGTAGAGAAACAGAGCTTGCCGGCAAGCCTGATGAGCGCTCTGCGCGCACTCGGCTGACGGCCTCGGCGCGTCTGTTTCAGTGGCTGGACGATTATGGGATCTGGCTGATTCTGGCACTGGCGGCGTTCGTGCGGTTTTACGACCTGACCGCGGCGGCGATTTGGGGCGACGAAGGTTCCAGCTTGCTGATGAGCCAGTACGATCTGGCCGGGATCTGGTTTCACGCGGCCCGTGATGTGCATCCACCGCTCTACTTCATGGTGCTGCACGGTTGGATCGAGCTGTTTGGCGATGGCATTTTGTCGATTCGCAGCCTGAGTGCCCTGCCGGGAATCGCTACGGTGGCACTGGGCGTCTGGCTGGTACGTTTGATCGCCAATCCGCGGGTGGCGTTGCTGGCAGGGTTGTTGTTGGCGCTATTCCCTTCGGCGGTGCGTTACAGCCAGGAAGTGCGGATGTATTCGCTGCTGGGCGTGATGCTGCTCGGCGCGACGATTGCGCTGGTGTATTGGGTCAAGCAGCCCCAGCGCGCACGGTATCTGGTGATTTACGCGCTGCTGATGGCGGCCGCGTTTTACACCCACTACTTCACCGCCCTGTGCGTGATTGCCCACTGGTTGTACCTGCTGGTACTGCGTGTGCAGCCGGGCAACCCGTTGCGGCACATCAACCGCCCGGGCTGGTGGCTGGCCAACGTGGCGATCGTGCTGCTGTTTCTGCCGTGGGTACCCGAACTGCTGAGTCTTGTTCAGCACATGCCGGAACTCAAGGCCAGCGGCGATGTGGGTTGGGAGGATCCGGTCACCCTCGGCTCCCTGCCGTCCATGGTCTGGACCTTCATGATCCAGGGCGATGACGACAGCCTGCCCCGGCTGGTGTTTATCGCACTGCCAGTGCTGTTGCTGGGTGTGATCGTGTTGACGGCGCTGCGTGATCGTAGCGCCTACCGTTGGAGTGCCTTGCTGGCGATTTACACCGTGGTGCCGCTGGTGCTGGTTTTCCTGGTGTCGTTCGTTTCGCCAGTGTTCATCGAGCGCTACGTGACGGCCTTCGCACTTGGCTTGCCGCTGGTGGTTGCATTGGCTGTCGATCGCTTGCTGAACGGTTATAGGATCGCGGCCCTGGCGCTGCTCCTGCTGTTTGTCGGGATCGAAGGGGTGGGCCTGAAAAACAACGCGACCGTCGATACGAATGACCAGCTCAACGTGACGGTCGAATTTATCAACCAGCATTACGAGCCAGGTGATCAGGTCGTCATCAGCGATCTGCTCTGGTACATGCCGTACGTCTACTACGATCGCACTGTCGTCCAGCCGCGCCTCTTTACCCCGCCTTTGGCCAACGGCACGTCCAGTCGCCCGAATGCCTACGGTTTCGGTACGCTGGTAGAGGAAGCCGCCGACAAGATCTACCTCGATCGCCTCACTGATCTGCCGCCCGGAACGAGTCGTGTGTGGCTGTTCAGCACCGCCGACCAGCCTGATGAGTTCGCACCACTGCCCCAGGGTTGGCAGAAAGTCAGTGAAAAAGTCGCGGGCAATGCGCGGGCGCGGTTGTTTGTTATCAACAGTCCCAAAAAATAACGTGTAGGAGTACGGCGAAGAACTTCGGTACCCGCAAATCGGAAGATCAAAAGATCGCAGCCTATACCGCGTAGGAGCTGCCGAAGGCTGCGATCTTTTGACGTTCAAGACATCAAATGAAGGTATCTATCAGCTTAAACGTTTCACTCTGTCCGCTTTTGTTACAACCATACCTTTCGCAGGGTTTTTGCTCCGATTTGATATCAAAACACCACTAGTCGGATCCAAATTCGTAGGCTACGCTTTGTCCTACAAAGGACTGACGACTACGGTGAAGGGATTGCAGAAGTTCCACTTTATCTCCGGTTTACCGCGCTCAGGCTCGACCCTGCTTTCTGCGATCCTGTTGCAGAACCCGCGTTTTCATGCCGGTATGACCAGCCCCGTCGGATCGCTTTTCTCCAGTGTCCTGGAGCAATGCAGTGCCGGCAGCGAATTTGGCGCGGTGATCGACACTCCGCTACGCCGTCGTCTATTGCGCGGTCTGTTCGACTCCTTCTATGCCGATCAGGCAGATACACCCGTTATCTTCGATACCAATCGCCAATGGTGCTCGCGTCAGCCTGCGCTACGGGAACTGTTTCCCAAGGCCAAAACCATTGCCTGTGTGCGTAATGTCGCCTGGGTAATGGACAGCCTTGAGCGTCTGTACCGCGCTAACCCCTTCGAGAACACCAAGCTGTTCAATGACGAAATCGAGCGCAATACCGTTTACAGCCGTTGCGAAACCCTGGCGCAGCGCAATCGTCTGGTGGGGTTTGCCTGGACGGCGTTGAAAGAGGCTTATTACGGCGAAAACGCCGACTCGCTGCTGATCGTCGATTACGACCTGCTGAGCCAGGCCCCTGACCGGGTCATGCGGTTGATCTATGATTTCATCGGCGAACCCTGGTTCGAGCACGATTTCAACAACCTCGCCTATGACGCGCCGGAATTCGATCAGGCGCTTGGGGTGTCGGGGCTGCACAAGGTCAAGCGCACGGTTGCACTGGAACCCCGGCGTACGATCCTGCCGCCGGACCTGTTCGACAAATACGCAGAGTTGTCCTTTTGGCACGATGGCTCAGCCAGTGCTGCCAATGTTATCCGTATGAAAGCCGACGCCGCGATCAGTTGATCGCGGCGTTTTTATTTGCGCAGTCATAAAAGTTCGAGTCCGGGTGAGCAGCATGTGGTGGAGCAAAGGCAAGTCGCAGGTCACGGAGGGCGCACGCGTCCTGGCATCGCCAATGATCATGTCCCTGGAACCGCGAATGCTGTTCGACGGCGCAGTGGCGGCCACGGTTGCCGATACCGCCGCCCAAGCTGACAGCCACGCCACGGCGGACGCTGCCAAGGCACCGGTTGCCGACCACCCGGTGGCCAGCAAGGACACCCACGGCCAGACGGACAACACGTCAGCGGCTACGCCCGCGCCTGCTGCGACGCCCACCGCCGTGCCCGGCCAGAGCGTGGTGTTTGTCGACTCGCGCATCAAGGACGCCGATAGCCTGCTCAAAGGCGTGGCACCCGGCACCGAGGTGGTCCAGCTCGACTCGACCAAGGATGGTTTGCAGCAAATCGCTGATTATCTGGATACCCATCACGGCGTGAGTACCGTGGAAATCATCGCCCACGGCAATAGCGGCGACTTGTGGCTGGGCGACACTTACCTGTCGGCCGATAACGTGGCGGCTCGCAGCGCGGTGCTGGCGCGCATCGGCAATGACATGAACGTCGGCGGCGACATTCTGATCTACGCCTGCAACACCGCCGCAGGTGACAAGGGCATCAGCTTTGTCGACTCGCTGGCGCAACTTACCGGGCGCGATATCGCCGCGTCGAACAACCGTACCGGTGTGAGCGGTGACTGGGATCTGGAAATCGCCACCGGCACCATCGAGAGCCATAACGTGCTGTCGGCCCAGTCCATGGCTGCGTATCAGTACAGCCTGGCGACCCTGACGGTCACCAACAACGGTGACAGTGGGGTCGGCTCATTGCGTCAGGCGCTGAGCGATGCCGTGGTGGGTGACACGGTGACGTTCAGCACCACCATGACGGTCAATCTGAATTCGCAACTGACCATCACCAAGAACGTCACGCTGGAAGGTGACCTGAACCACGACGGCATTGCCGATGTGACCCTCAACGGTCAGTACAAGACCCGGGTGGTTCAGGTCGCTTCCGGGGTCACTGCGACCTTCGACGGGCTGATCATCAAGCAAGGCCTGGTGGCCGGCAATGGTGCCGCCGCCGGTACGGACGGCACGGCGGCCATGGGCGGCGGTATTTTCAACTCCGGCAACCTGACCCTCAAGAACGTCACCGTGACCAGCAACGCCGCTTCGGGCGGCGGTGGCGGTGGCGGGGTCACCTCACCTTACGTCGGTGGTGCGGTCGGTGGCGGTGGCGGTGGTGGTGGTGCATTGGGCGGGCAAGCGGGCGGTCATGGTGGCACCTCCGGCTTCGGCACGGGTGTGTACGGCGGTACGAGCGGTAGTGCCAACACGGGCGGTAACGGTGGCGGGTACAACCCCAACTATATGGGCGGTCACGGCGGCAGCAGCAGCGGTGGCGCGGGCGGCGTGGGAGCTGCCAACTACAGCAGTGGTGGCGCGGGCGGTACGGCGAACAACGGCACGATTTCCATCGGCGGTGGCGGTGGCGGCTCCGGTTGGGACAAGCCCGGCAGGGCCGGGGCGTCGGCTGCAGGTGGTATTTACAACGCCAGTAGCGGCACCCTGACAGTCATTGGCACCTCGGTGATTTCCGGCAACATCGCCGCCGGTGGTGGCGGTGGCGGCGGTGGTGGCCTGGGCGGTTCCGCCGACTCCGGTGGTGCGGCCGGTAAAGGCGTCGGTGCGATCTGGAACAAAGGTACGGTATTGATGACCGCCGCCAACTTCGCGGCGCTGTCCGGTAACGTCGGTGGCAGTGGCTCCGGCGGTCCGGCGCTGGGCGGCGGTAGTACCGGTGCCAGCGTGGCGGCCGTGAACAATATCTTCAACGACGGCGGCACCGTGAACACCGCCTATGCACCGGCACCGAGCGCTACCATCGTGGTGGCGAACAGCGCCCTGCATATCGGCCAGACTTCGCTTGTGACCATTACCTTCACTGAGGCGGTGACCGGTTTCACCAACGCCGACCTGACCGTTGCCAACGGTTCCCTGAGCGCGGTGAGCTCAAGCGATGGCGGGGTCACCTGGACCGCGACCTTCACCCCGAATTCGAGCGTCACCGGCGCCAGCAACCACATCGTCCTGGACAACACCGGCGTGACAAGCGTGTCGCTGGGCACTGCCGGGGTCGGCACCAGCACGTCCAACAATTACGCCGTCGACACCGTACGGCCAACGGCGACCGTCGTGGTCAGCAATAGCACGGTGAACATCGGCGGATCCACAGTGACAATTACGTTCAGCGAAGCGGTGACTGGTTTCAGCAACGCCGACCTGACTGTTGCCAACGGTACCCTGAGCGCGGTGAGCAGCAGCGACGGCGGTATCACCTGGACCGCGACCCTGACGCCGACCGCTGGCAACAACAGCACCGGCAACGTCATTACTCTGGACAACACCGGCTATACCGATATAGCGACCAACGCCGGTACCGGCACCACCACGTCCAACAGCTATGCAATCGACGCCGTGCGGCCAACCGCGAGTATCGTGGTCGCCAACAATGCGCTGCACATCGGGGGAACGTCCCTGGTGACTATTACCTTCAGCGAAGCGGTGACCGGCTTCACCAACGCCGACCTGACGGTTGCCGACGGTACCCTGAGCGCGGTGAGCAGCAGCGACGGCGGCATCACCTGGACCGCGACCCTGACCCCGACCGCGTCGGTTTCCCATACCGGCGACATCATCACCCTGAATAATGCCGGGGTCAGCGACACGGCGGGCAATGCCGGTAGCGGCACGACCAACTCGAACACCTATGCAGTCGACACCCTGCGGCCGACGGCGACCATCGTGGTCGGCACGACCATCCTGGGCATCGGCCAGACCTCCCCCGTGACCATTACCTTCAGCGAAGCGGTGACCGGTTTCAGCAACGCCGACCTGACCGTTTCCAACGGCACGCTAAGCACGGTGAGCAGCAGCGACGGCGGCATCACCTGGACCGCGACCTTCACCCCGACGGCCAGCATCACCAACGCCGCCAACCACATCACCCTGGATAACACCACCGTGCAGGACCTGGCGGGCAACGCCGGCAGCGGCACCACCACGTCCAACAACTATTCCATCGACGGCGTGCGTCCGACGGCAAGCATTGTGGTCGCGAGCCCGACCCTGGCCATCGGCCAGACCTCGCTGGTGACCATTACCTTCTCCGAGGGGGTGGTCGGTTTCACCAACGCTGACCTGACGATTGCCAACGGCACCCTCAGCGCTGTGAGTAGCACTGATGGCGGCATCACCTGGACCGCGACCTTCACCCCGACGGCCAGCATCACCAACGCCGCCAACCACATCACCCTGGATAACACGGGCTACTCGGACTTTTCCGGCAACATCGGGACTGGCACCACCGACTCCAACAACTACACCATCGACACCCAGCGTCCGACCGCGACCGTCGTCTTGGCCAACCCCACGCTCATGGCGGGTGGAAGCTCGCTGGTGACCTTCACCTTCAGCGAAGCGGTGACCGGTTTCACCAATGCCGACCTGAGCGTGCCCAACGGCACCCTGACCAACGTCAGCTCCAGCGATGGCGGCGTGACCTGGACCGCCACCTTCACGCCCACCACCGGCATTCACGCCACCAGCAACCTGATCTCCCTGAACAACAGTGCCGTGGCCGACCTGGCCGGCAATACGGGCACCGGGATCACCAATTCCGGTAACTTCACCATCGACACCGTGCGCCCGACGGCGACCGTTGTGGTCGCCACCCCTACGCTGATCATCGGCCAGACGTCCCTGGTGACCTTCACCTTCAACGAGGCCGTGACCGGTTTCACCAATGCCGACCTGACCGTTGCCAACGGCACACTGAGCGCGGTGAGCAGCAGCGACGGCGGTATTACCTGGACCGCGACCTTCACCCCAACGACAAACATCACCAACGCCGCCAGCCACATCACCCTGGACAACAGCGGGGTCCAGGCGGTCGTTTCGGGTAACGCCGGTAGCGGCAACAGCGTTTCCAACACCTACGCCATCGACACCCAGCGCCCGACCGCGACCATCGTGGTGGCGAACAATGCCCTCGGGATTGGCTCGACGTCACTGGTCACTATCACCTTCAGCGAAGCAGTGACCGGTTTCAACAACAGTGACCTGTTGATCGGCAATGGCACCCTCAGCGCTGTCAGTTCCAGCGATGGCGGCATCACCTGGACCGCGACGCTGACCCCGGTGAACGGCATCACCCACAACGGCAACGTCATTACTCTGAACAACACCAGTGTGAGCGACCTGTCCGGTAATGCCGGTACGGGCACCACTGATTCCAACACCTACGCCGTCGACAGCCAGCGGCCGACGGCGGCCATTGTGGTCGCCAACCCGACCCTGATCGCCGGGCAGACCTCGTTGGTGACCATCACCTTCAGTGAGGCGGTGACCGGCTTCAACAACAGCGACCTGAGCGTGCCCAACGGCACCCTGACCAACGTCAGCTCCAGCGATGGCGGCGTGACCTGGACCGCCACCTTCACGCCCACCACCGGCATTCACAACACCACCAACCTCATCTCTCTGAACAACAGTGCCGTGGCCGACCTGGCCGGCAATACGGGCACGGGGATCACCAATTCCGGTAACTTCACCATCGACACCGTGCGCCCGACGGCGACCGTTGTGGTCGCCAACCCTACGCTGAACATCGGCCAGACGTCGCTGGTGACCATTACCTTCAGCGAAGCGGTCAGTGGTTTCACCAATGCCGACCTGAGCATTGCCAACGGCACGTTGAGCGCGGTGAGCAGCAGCGACGGCGGCATAACCTGGACCGCAACGTTCACCCCGACGGCGAACATCACCAACGCCGCCAGCCACATCACCCTGGACAACACCTTGGTGCAGAACGCCTCTGGCAACGTGGGGACGGGCACCACCGATTCGAACAACTACGCCATCGACACCCAACGTCCGACGGCAACCGTCGTGGTCGCCAACCCTGCGCTGAGCATCGGCCAGACGTCGCTGGTGACCATTACCTTCAGCGAAGCAGTCACTGGCTTCAGCAACGCCGACCTGACCATCGCCAACGGCACCTTGAGCGCGGTCAGCTCAAGCGATGGCGGTATCACCTGGACCGCGACCTATACGCCGACCAGCAACATCAGCAATGCGACCAACCACATCACCCTCAACAATACGGGCGTGAATGACCTGGCCGGCAACGCGGGCAGCGGCACCACCGACTCCAACAACTACCTCGTAGACACCCAGCGTCCAACGGCCACAATCGTGGTCGCCAACCCGAGCCTGGCAGTCGGTGGCTCAAGCCTGGTGACCTTCACCTTCAGCGAAGCCGTGACCGGCTTTACCACCGCCGACCTGACCGTCGCCAACGGCACGATCAGCGGGCTGAGCAGCAGTGATGGCGGCGTGACCTGGACCGCCACCCTGACCCCGACCAACGCCGTCACCGCCGCCAGCAACCTGATCACCCTGGACAACACCCGCTACACCGACCTGAGTGGCAACGCCGGGACCGGCACGACACACTCCAACACCTACGCCATCGATACCCAGCGCCCGACGGCGACCGTGGTGATCGCCGACAGCGCCCTGAAAATCGGCCAGAGTTCCACGGTGAGCATCACCTTCTCCGAGGCGGTCAGCGGTTTTACCAACGCCGATCTGACGGTGGCCAACGGCACCTTGAGTGCCGTCAGCAGCAGTGACGGCGGCGTGACCTGGACGGCGACTTTCACGCCGACCAACAACGTCAGCAGCGCGACCAACCTGATCACCCTGAACAACACCGGGGTGACCGATGCGGCCGGCAATACCGGCACCGGCAGCACTGATTCGAACAACTTCGCCATCGACACCGCCCGTCCTACCGCGACCATCGTGGTGGCGAACCCGACCCTGCCGATCGGCGAGACGAGCCTGGTGACCATTACCTTCAGCGAAGCGGTCACCGGCTTCAGCAACGCCGACCTGACCATCGCCAACGGCACCTTGAGCGCAGTCAGCTCAAGCGATGGCGGTATCACCTGGACCGCGACTTATACGCCGACCAGTAATATCAGCAATGCGACCAACCACATCACCCTCAACAACGCGGGTGTGATTGACCTGGCCGGCAACGCCGGTAGCGGCACCACCGACTCGAACAACTACATCATCGACACCCAGCGTCCGACCGCTATGATCGTGGTGACTGACAGCGCCCTCAAACTGGGTCAAACCACCACCGTGACCATCACGTTCTCCGAGGCGATCAGTGGTTTCACCAATTCGGACCTGACGGTGGCCAATGGCACCTTGAGTGCCCTGAGCAGCAGCGACGGCGGCAAGACCTGGACCGCCACGCTCACGCCGAACGCCAACGTGACCGACGCCAGCAACCTGATCACCCTGAACAACGCCGGCGTGATCGATGCGCTGGGCAACGCTGGCAGCGGCAGCACCGATTCGGGCAACTACGTCATCGACACCACACGCCCCACCGCGACCATCGTGGTCGCCAACCCGATGCTGCCAATCGGCGAGACGAGCCTGGTAACCATCACCTTCAGCGAGGCGGTGAGCGGTTTCGACAACAGCGACCTGACGGTGGCCAACGGCACGTTGAGCGCCGTCAGCAGCCGTGATGGCGGTGTGACCTGGACCGCGACCTTCACCCCGACCAGCAACGTCAGCGATACCCGCAACCTGATCTCGCTCAACAACAGCGGTGTGCACGATGCGGCGGGTAATACCGGGGCCGGGAGCACCGACTCCAACAATTACCAGATCGACACCCAACGCCCGACCGCGACCATTGTCGTGGCCAACGGCAACCTGGGTATCGGCCAGACCAGCCTGGTGACGATCACCTTCTCGGAAGCGGTCAGCGGTTTCACCAACTCCGACCTGACGGTCGCCAACGGCACCTTGAGCGCCCTGAGCAGCAGTGATGGTGGCAAGACCTGGACCGCCACTCTGACGCCGACGGCCAACATTACCGACGCCAGCAACCTGATCACTCTCAATAATGGCGGGGTCAGTGATGCATTCGGCAACACCGGTAGCGGGACAACCGACTCCAATAACTACGTCATCGACACTCAACGTCCGACCTCGACCATTGTCGTGGCCAGCGGCAACCTGGGCGTGGGCCAGACCAGCCTGGTGACCATTACCTTCTCGGAAGCGGTCAGCGGGTTGACCAATGCCGACCTGACGGTGGCCAACGGTACGTTGAGCGGTTTGAGCAGCAATGACGGTGGCAAGACCTGGACGGCGACGCTGACCCCGAACATCAACGTCAATAACGCGACCAGCCAGATCAGCCTCAATAACGCGGGTGTGAGCGATACGTTCGGCAACACGGGCATCGGTAGCACCGAGTCCAACAGCTACGTGGTCAAAACCATCGCACTGACCGGCGATCCGCAGTTCCGGATCAGCGATCCGGCACCGCCTTCGAGCGCACCGACGGTGCCGTTGCAGCCGATTGTCTTCACGCCGCCGACCGGTAATCTCGGTTCACCACTGACGTTTGCACCGCTGTTCGAACAGCGGGTACTGGGCGACGGTATGCGTCCACTGGGGGATATTTTCATCAATCGTGGCGAACTGAGCCCAAGCTTTATCGCGCAGGTGTTCACGAGCGGCGACAGTGACGCAAGGGGCTCCGGCCATGGTTTCCTTGGTTTTGGCAGCGGTGAAGGCGGGGTGTTTGGCACCAGCACGCTGTCGAGCCTGTTCAGCCATGAATCGACCGGCGCCGGCCATTCGCTGAACACCTTTGGTGACAGGTCGATCCTGCCAGGGGGCGATGCATCTTCGGGGCTGCACGGTGTATTCGGTGCATTGACCTTGGGCGAACAACTTCAACAACTTGAAAACACCGAGAAGCAGCAGATCCAGGCATTGGCTAAAGCTCTGCAACAGGTCGGCATCAGCGAAATGCAGGCCTGACTAAAAATCTGAAATTGTGCGGTACCCGGGGGCGAACCAAGGATGAGAGCGAGTCAGAAACTATTCGGTGCCAGCTTGCTGGCGCTGGCGGTCAGCGGATGTGCGGTGACCAGTGAACCGATTGAACGCAGCGTCAGCGAGCAGCGCGCCAGAAGCGATCTGGCGAGCATGTACAAGGATCAGGAGCCTCTCAACGGCCCATTGACCTTGCATCAGGCCATGGCCCGTGCAGTGAAGTACAACCTTGAAGGTCGCTTGAAAATCATGGAAGAGGCGTTGGCCAAGCGCCAACTCGACCTCGCCAGCTTTGATATGCTGCCGCGCATGGCCCTGGACGCCGGTTACGTGGGGCGCAACAACACCAGCGGCTCCAGCAGCCAGAGCGTGCGCACCGGCACCCAATCCCTGGAACCATCGACCTCGCAGGACCGCGACCGCAGAGTCGCCGACCTGACCATGGTCTGGAACGTCCTCGACTTCGGCGTCAGCTACATCAACGCCAAGCAGCAGGGCGATCAACGGCTGATCGTCCAGGAGCGTCGGCGCAAGGTCATCAACACCATCGTTCAGGACGTGCGCTCGGCCTATTGGCGGGCAGTGGCCGCTGAACGTCTGCTCAAGCAGATCGACAGCCTGATGGCGCGGGTCGATGCCGCGCGCAACAACAGCCAAAGCATGAGCGAGCAGCGCATCGGCGACCCGGTGCAGGCCCTGGGGTACCAGCGTTCGCTGATCGAAGCCACGCGCCAGCTCGAAGAACAGCGACGGGCACTGTCGTTGGCGAAAACCGAGCTGGCAACCCTGATCAACCTGCCGATGGGCACCGAGTTGACGTTGGCGACCCCCGAGGACTACCCGATTCCGGAACTCAAGGTCGGCATGGACAGCCTCGAGCAGGAAGCCCTGGCCAGCCGTCCGGAACTGCGCGAGCAGGATTATCAGACGCGCATCAGCACCGCCGAAACCCGCAAAGCCATGCTGCGGCTGCTGCCGGGGCTGGAGTTCTCTGCGGGCGGGCATTACGACAGCAACTCGTTTCTGGTCAACGACAAGTGGGCCGACTACGGGGTCAAGGTCACCTGGAACCTGTTCAACGTGATCTCCGCCCCGGCGGCTATCGACGTCGCCAAGGCCGGTGAAGAAGTGGCCAAGGCACGCCGTCAGGCGATGTCGATCGCGGTGCTGGCGCAACTTTACGTGGCCAACGCCAACTACCGCGAAGCGCTGCGCCAGTTCCAGACCAACCAGCAGCTGTCGGACATCGACGGGCAGATTCTTGGCCAGTTGCGCAACCGCCATCAGGCAGCAGGTATCGGCGAACTGGAACTGATCCAGGGTGAACTGAATACCCTGCAAGCTGACCTGCGCCGTGACCTGTCTTACGCCGACTTGCGCAACGCTTACGGGCAGATCTTCGCCAGCGCTGGGCTCGACCCGCTGCCTGATCAGGTGCAATCGACGCAGGTGCAATCGATCGCCACCGCCCTGGCCAGCCGCGAGGACGCATGGGCCGCCGGCAACATCACCGTACCGCCAGCGCATGTCCAGGCAAAATAATCTGCTGGCGCCCACGGCCAGCGTCAGCCGCGCACAGCGTGAAGACCGCCACGGCCATCGCGGGGCGGCGATCCTGCTGACCGGTTTACCGGCGGCAGGCAAGTCGACCCTGGCCCAGGCGCTGCACGTCGCATTATTCGAGCGCGGCGTGCAAAGTCTGGTGCTTGATGGTGATGCGCTACGGGTCGGGCTCAATCGCGACCTCGGGTTCGCCGACAAGGACCGTCAGGAAAACATCCGCCGCGCCAGCGAACTGGCCGCGTTGCTGGTGGAGAACGGGCAGATTGTGATCCTGGCGATGATTGCGCCATTGCTGGAGCTGCGCGACATATTCGCTCGGCGATTGGGTGAGGATTACCGCGAAATCTGGTGCAGTGCGTCGCTCGACATCTGCGAGCAGCGTGACCCGAAAGGTCATTACGCCCGCGCGCGCAGCGGTGAACTGCCGAGCTTCACCGGCGTTTCGGCACCTTACGAGCCACCTGCTTCGGCGGCGTTGGTGCTCGACACGGGTGCGTTGTCAGTGGAGGCCTGCCTCGATCGTTTACTGAGCTGGCTCGGCGAGTGCGCGGTGCTGACAGACCGATGACTCGACCGGCGTTTTCCCGATTGCCGGTGACGGTGCATCTGCCGTTGCTGTTGCAAGCCTTGGCGCAGATCAACGACAGCGATTGGCACTGCCATTTCAACCGTGACTATTACAGCGGCGACTGGAGCGGGGTGGCACTGGTCAGCGCGCTCGACGCGTTGACGGAGCTGTCTCCTGGCCGTGGCGAACCGGTATTGCGCGCGCCGTGGCTGCTCGATGGTCGGTGGCAACACGCGTTGCACGATTTACCGTTGGAGATTGTCTCGGCAAGGCTGCTGAGGCTGGGCCCCGACAGTCGCATTCACGAGCACCGCGACTACGACCTTGAAGGACCAGAGGCCGACATGCGGCTGCACATTCCGCTGCTCAGCCCGCCCAACGTCGACTTTCTGCTCGACGGTTTGCGCATCCCGATGAACGCCGGCGAATGCTGGTTCCTCGACTTGTCACGGCCCCACAGCGTTGACAATCGCGACAGCCGTGAGCGGGTGCATCTGGTGATCGACTGCAAGCCCAGTGCCTGGCTGGAACAGGCCATTGCCGAGGGCGCGTCAACCACCCCACCGCCAGGTGTTGGTCACGCGGCCCATGCGCTGGCAGCGTTTCGACAGCTGCTAGAGCACGATCCGCAACTCTGTCAGACCTTGCAGGGTGTGACCGGCACCGAAGCCTTTATCGCCACGACCCTGAAGCTGGCTACCGAGCGTGGCCTGGTGTTTTCCCGTGAGGAGTTGCGTGCGGCGATGCGCAATGGCCGTCGTCAGTGGAATGAACAATGGAGCGCCTGAACCTCGGCGGTTGGTTGCCGATTCGTGTCTGGGCGCAGAACGGGGAGTGGCAGGTCGATTGGTGCTGGTTTGGCGACACGCCGTTGCATCAGCCATTTTTCCGCGACGCGGTGGAGGACGCGCTGCGGCTGCCATTCAACCAGGCTTTCCGGCGTCAAACGCCGCTGCAAGCGCTGAGTGACTGGCAAGCGATAAGCCCAGGGCTGGCGCCGAGTGCCTTCATTTTTCACGCCTCGCGCTGCGGCTCGACGTTGATCAGCCAGATGCTTGCGCAACTGGACAATCACATCGTCATTTCCGAACCGCCACCACTGGATGCCTTGCTGCGCAGCACTCTGCCGCCGACAGTACGCAATGCGGCCATTCGCGGTTTGCTCTCGGCCTACGGCCAGCCGCGTCGAGGTGTGGAGCAACATCTGGTGATCAAACTCGATGCCTGGAACATCGGTGAGCTGAAGCGGTTACGCGAGTGTTTTCCTGAAACGCCTTGGTTGTTTGTCTACCGCGACCCACTGGAAATCGCCGTCTCCCACCTGCGCCGTCCGGGTATGCACATGGTGCCGGGTCTGATTGGCGCCAGCGCGCTGGACGATGGGGCGGCGTTCGAGGGACAAGAAGACTTCATCGCCCGGCGCCTGGGCCGGTTGCTGCACTTGGGCGCTGAACATTGCCGCGAGTTTGCCGGGCTGGCGGTCAATTACCGAGAGTTGCCGGGAGCGATGGAAGGGCGTTTGGCCGCGTTTTTTACGCTGAATGTCGAGCAACGGACGCAGGTGTTCAGCGCCGTGAGTCAGCACGCCAAGCAGCCGAGCGAAACGTTCGTGGCCGACGGCGAAGGTAAGCAACGAGAAGCCTCGCCTTTGCTCAGAGAGCGCGCGGAGTTTTGGGCGCGAGAGCCTTACGAGGCGCTGGAGAAACGCAGGCTCGCCGTATATCCCCTGTAGCAGCTGCCGAGCTTGCGAGGCGGCGTTCGGCCGCGAAGCGGTCGTAAAATCAGGCAGCGCGATCGTTCAGATTAATCGTGCAAGCAGGGTTTACGAGTGCTACGCACTCGAACGCAGCCTTCGGCAGCTGCTACAGGGGATCGTGATTTGCCTTTAGCGCCATCCACTCAGCTTTTCGACGACAAATCCGCCATGCCCTTGAGCAACTCGATCGGCAGCGGGAAGACAATGGTCGAGCTCTTGTCGCCGGCAATCAAACTCAGGGTCTGCATGTAACGCAACTGCATGGCGCCGGGCTGGCGGCCGAGCATTTCGGCGGCTTGCATGAGTTTTTCCGAGGCCTGCAATTCACCTTCGGCGTGGATCACTTTCGCCCGCCGTTCCCGTTCGGCTTCGGCTTGTTTGGCAATGGCGCGGATCATCGATTCGTTGAGGTCGACGTGTTTGATCTCGACGTTGGCGACCTTGATCCCCCAGGCATCCGTCTGGGCGTCCAGCACCTGCTGGATGTCGAAGTTCAAGCGTTCGCGTTCGGCCAGCAGTTCGTCCAGTTCATGTTTACCGAGCACTGCCCGCAAGGTGGTTTGTGCCAGTTGGCTGGTGGCCATAAGGAAGTCTTCGACCTGGATGATCGCCTTTTGCGAGTCGAGCACACGGAAGTACAACACCGCGTTGACCTTCACCGAGACGTTGTCGCGGGTGATCACGTCTTGCGGCGGTACGTCGAGCACCACCGTACGCAGATCGACCCGAACCATTTGCTGGACCACCGGAATCAGCAGGATCAGCCCCGGGCCCTTGACCTGCCAAAAGCGTCCGAGCTGGAACACCACGCCGCGCTCGTATTCGCGCAGGATGCGGAAGGTCGACCCTGCCAGTGCAATCAGCAGCACCAGCAGCGCGGCAAAACCCAGTTGCAGACCCATGATCATTCTCCCTGCGACGCCGCGTCAGCCGCGACCACTTCCAGCAACGTTCCCTTGCGCCCCACCACCCGTACCTGCTGCCCCGGTTGCAGCGGTGTGGCACTCAGTACCCGCCAACGTTCGCCCTGCAAATGCACCCAGCCTTTATTGGCACTGCCGGCCTGCAACGCCGTCACCGACGTTACGCTGCCGACTAACCCGGAATCGCCACTGACGGTGTCCCGTGGTCGGGTTTTCAGGGCATGGATCAGCAACGCGATCAACAACAGGGCGCTGATCAGCGCAAGGCCGATAATGAGCGGCGTGGGAACATCGGTATTGCTCAGAATCACGGCACCGATCACAAACATCATGATGCCGCCCAGCCCGACTACGCCGTAGTTGGGCAGCACCGCCTCGGCCACGATGAACGCAATACCAAACATCATCAGCCAGACGCCGAGCGGGTTGGGGACGATCAGCACGAGCGTGTCTGCCGCGAAAACCGATCCGCTCAAACCCAACAACAGCGCAACCCACCAACACCAGCGAGTGTTCACTTGACCCTCCAGGAGAGTCATCCGTCTGCCAGCCACACGGTGGCCCTGCTTATAGTCTAGTTGAGCCTTGAGCTGGATGAGTTTTGAACGGTTTTTGCGAATTTCCAGTGGGCAGATTTATCACCGGGTTCTGGCAGCAGGCCTAGACTTTAGAGGAGACGCCAACCCTTTAATCATCGTCCGCCCGCCGTTCTTGCGGACACCGAGGTGCATCATGCGTATGGCAAGAACCGTGCAGCGCAGCCTGGAAGAGGCGCGCTGCGAATTTGACGTAGTCACTCACCCGCATTCGGCCAGCAGCCTGGAAACCGCCCGGGTGGCGGGTATTCCTGCTGAGCGCGTGGCGAAATCGGTGATCCTCGACGACCACCACGGCCACTACCTGATGGCCGTGTTACCGGCCAGCCGGCATCTGGACCTGACCAAAGTGCGCGGCAGCAGCGAATGGCAAGTCACCCGCGAAAGCACCCTGGCCCACCTGTTCAACGACTGCGAACGCGGCGCCGTACCGGCCCTGGGCGAATCCTATGGCCTGGACATGGTCATCGACCCGCTACTGACCCGCCAGAAAGAGATCTACGTCGAAGCCGGCAACCACAACAACCTCGTGCACTTGAGCATGGACCAGTACCTGAAAATGGTGCCGCATGCCGAGGTGTGCGAGCTGAGTCAGTAGTCATTATTGGCGGTAAATGCACCGCCGCCATCGCGGGCAAGCCGAGCTCCCACAGAAACCGCCGTGTGTGGGAGCGCGGCTCGCCTGCGATGGACTGTGCGGCAGTCCCCGACCGTCCCAAGGAGTTAACCCATGGAATCACCTACCCACAGCCTCCCCAACCTGTTCAAACAACTCGGCCTGCCCGACGATGCCGAAAGCATCGACAAATTCATCGCCACCCACTCACCCCTCAAACCCGAACTGCACCTGGCCGACGCGTTCTTCTGGACCCAATGCCAGGCGGATTTCCTGCGCGAGGACATCCTCGACGATTCCGATTGGGCGGAGGTGGTGGATCAACTGGATGTGCTGCTGAGGAAGGGGCGGGGGGTGTAAAAATCTGAGGAAAAACGGCAAATCGTGCAAAAAACTGATGAGCGATGAAAAAATCTGGGGGAAATTGGTATTTGTGAATTTTTTCTGGGGTTGTTTAACGAGGAGCGATAGACCAGATTAACGGCCTGAATTGAGGTCTTGATGATGCAACGTGTTCTGGCCGACAAGGCTGTCAGCGTTTCCGAATTGAAGAAGAATCCGTCTGCCGTACTCAACGGTACATACGATGGACCGGTGGCAGTGCTCTGTCGCAACCGGGTGATGGGCTACATGGTGCCCGCCGAAGTTTTCGAGTCCATGGTTGAACGTTTGGACGACTTTGAGCTTGCCGAGCTGGTTCGGGCCCGAAGCCATGAAACCCCGGTCCCGGTAACGCTGGATGACCTATAAGCTCGTTTCGGTGGTGGTTGTCGGCAAGCGTGAACTCAACGCCCGTGTACGAACGGGCTAAAAAACGCTAGGAAAAGTCCGTAACGGTTTTGCTCGGTTGCGCCCCCCGAAACGCCCCCCTATAGTTCGCCACGTCGCCGCACATCGGCGACAGGATTTGGCGATCCTATTTATCTATGAAGCGTTAATAGCGCCCAGACTTCGTGCTTTCACCTTTTGGTGACGGCATGCTGTTCTATGGCGGCTGTACGCGGGAGACCTTCGGGTCTGCCGGGTTCGTAGATAACCGGTTCGCCAACCTGCGTGCAGCTGCCACCCTTATTCGTTTGGCGACGGATGGAGGTGGCCTCAAAATTTATCTACGAGGTATTCCCAATGCACCCATATAAACCACTGAGCACCAACCCAACCCCCGTCTGCGTTCTGGCCTACAACATCCTCGCACCAACCCATTTTCTCCACGAAACCGCCTGTAGCCGTGTCCGTATCGGCACCGATCTGCTGGAAACCCTCACCTCGATCACACTGCGTGATCTCAACGACAAAGACTTCTACCGCCTGATCAACGCCGCGTACGTGTCATTGCGCGATGGGCTGGATTTGATGGAAGAGCTGCAACACCGCTTGGCTGCACAGGCGGCGCAAGCGAGCTAAGGTTGCTGCAATGCGTTCCCGCGCAAGGCGCGGGAATGCTCATTTCTCAAGCGGCCATGGGCGCGAGGTATGCACCAAGGCGAGTATCCATGCTGTTCCCTGATCCAGTTGATAGACCAGTCGATAACTTTGATGAGGTATCAATTCGCGAGTACCGGATATTGTCCCGGTAGGACCGCATTCAGGGTGGAGTGAGAGGCGAGAAACCGATTCGCTGAATCGGTTGTCCATCTCGATGGCTGCTCGTGGGTTTACGGCGTGGAGATAGTCCCAAATGTCTGCACGATCCTGTGCCGCTGCTGGCGTCCAGATTATCCTCATCCTTGTCTGGCTGCTTGAGTACGCCTGGCAGCAAATTCGGCCTCTACTTCATCGTTTGTCAGGCCCTCGCCTGCCCGCATGGAGACTCGTGCGATATCGACTTTACGCTGCAGAAATGCCTCGTACTCACGCGACTCTCGTTGTGTTTGAACAAACTGACGCATCATTTCCCGGACAATTTGCGACGCTGGCCGATGAGACGCTTCTGCTTCAGCCATGAACTGTTCACGTAGTTCGGGTTCAAGTTTCATCGTGAAAACGGCTTGTTTGGACATGGTCTGGTTTCCAGGGGGGAGTGCTGAAAAAGTATATACGTCTTCAGTACCTATTCATCACTGTCTAGATGTTGCCGCGACGAGCGGGCGAAGAGTTGTTTCAAAACTTGACTGAATTTCCCCTCCAGTGCGATATTGATAGTTAGCAAACTAACAGTGTGCGAATTTCCCTGTGTCCCAGACCCTCGACGCCCTTCAGATGAATATCAGCAGTGCCATGGTGGTGGCCGCGCGGCATTGGCGGAAGATCTGCCAGACCACGTTGGTCAACTACGGCATTTCCGAAGCCTGCGCCGTCCCGTTGTTGATGATCGGGCGTCTGGGCGAGGGTGTGCGGCAGGTGACGGTGGCGCAGGCGGCGGGGATGGAGAGCCCGTCGCTGGTGCGTTTGCTCGATCAGTTGTGTCAGGCCGGGTATGTCTGCCGCACCGAAGATCCCCTTGATCGTCGCGCCAAGTGCCTGAGCCTGACCGATACCGGCCGTGAATTGGTACAGGCGGTGGAAGTCGAGTTGGTGCGCTTGCGCCGTGTGGTGCTCGAAGGCATCGATCCGGCGGATCTGGAGGCGGCGCTGCGGGTGATTCGCGCGTTCGAGGCGGCGGAGCAGCAGTTACCGGTGACCCCCTCTTGAACGGATTTTTTAGCGGCATACCGCCGGCCCGTGACTGGTTTTACGGTGTGCGCACCTTCGCTGCGTCGATGATCGCGCTGTACATCGCCATGCTCATGCAAATGCCGCGTCCGTATTGGGCGATGGCCACGGTGTACATCGTTTCCAGCCCGTTCGTCGGGCCGACCAGTTCCAAGGCCTTGTACCGCGCCATCGGCACCTTTACCGGCGCTGCGGCGGCCTTGCTGTTTGTGCCGATGTTCGTCCAGAGCCCCTATGTGCTGGTGCTGGTGATCGCGTTGTGGACCGGCATCCTGCTGTTTCTGTCCATGCATTTGCGCACTGCCAATAACTACGCGCTGATGCTCGCCGGCTACACCTTGCCGCTGATCGCCCTGCCGGTGGTGGATAACCCGTTGGCGGTGTGGGACGTGGCGGAAGCGCGGACCGAAGAGATCTTCCTCGGCATCGTCTGCGCGGCCGTGGTCGGCAGCATGTTCTGGCCTCGGCGGCTGGCGCCGGTGTTCGATGACGCGGTGAGTAAGTGGTTCAGCGACGCGGTGACCTATAGCCAGCGCTTCCTGACCCGCAACGTGCAGCCCGACGAAGTCAGCACCCTGCGCGCCTCGATGGTCGCCACGTTCAACTCCCTCGAATTGATGATCGGCCAGCTACCCCACGAAGGCGCACGGCCGCAGACCGTGCGCAATACCAAAGAGCTGCGCGGGCGGATGATTCACCTGCTGCCGGTGGTGGATGCCCTGGACGATGCGTTGTATGCCTTGCAGCGCCGCACACCCGAGCTTGTGGATAAGTTCGCGCCCGTGTTGGGCGCGACGCTGGAATGGCTCGACAGCAGCGACGCCTCGGTCGAACGCTGGCAAACGCTGCGTCATCAACTCGAAGCCCTGCAACCGAGTGCCGAGGCGCTGGACGATCGTAAGCAACTGCTGTTTTCCAACGCGTTGTATCGCCTCGGTGAGTGGATCGATTTGTGGCAAGACTTGCGCAGCCTGCAAGAGGCGATTCGCTGCGAAAGCCAGGACAACTGGCGTGCGGTCTACCGCCATTGGCGGCTGGGCCGGCTGACGCCTTTTCTCGACCGTGGGCTGATGCTCTATTCGGCAGCCTCGACGGTGCTGGCAATCATCGTGGCCTCGGTGCTGTGGATTCTGCTCGGCTGGACCGACGGCGGCAGCGCGGTGATCCTGGCGGCGGTGGCGTGCAGCTTTTTCGCGGCGATGGACGACCCGGCGCCGCAGATTTACCGGTTCTTTTTTTGGACCGCGATGTCGGTGCTGTTCGCCAGCCTTTACCTGTTTTTGATCCTGCCAAACCTGCATGACTTCCCGATGCTGGTGCTGGCATTCGCCGTGCCGTTCATCTGCGTCGGCACCCTGACCGTAAACCCGCGTTTTTACCTCGGTATGTTGCTGACCATCGTCAACACCTCGTCCTTTATCAGCATCCAGGGCGCCTACGACGCGGACTTTTTGAGCTTCGCCAACTCCAACCTCGCCGGTCCCATCGGCTTGTTGTTTGCCTTCGTCTGGACCCTGGTGGCACGCCCCTTCGGTTCGGAGCTGGCGGCCAAGCGCCTGACCCGTTTCAGCTGGCGCGACATCGTCGGCATGACCGAGCCTGCGAACCTTGCCGAACACCGGCGCCTGGGCGTGCAGATGCTTGATCGGCTGATGCAGCACTTGCCGCGTCTGGCGATGACCGGTCAGGACACCGGCATCGCGCTGCGTGAAGTACGGGTTGCGCTGAACTTGCTTGACTTGTTGGCGTACGCGCCACGGGTGTTGGGTGTGCCGAACGTCTTGCTGCGTCAAGTGGTGGCCGAGGTCGGCGAGTACTTCAAGGCGTGTCTCAAGGCCGGCGAACGCTTGCCGGCCCCGGCGCCGTTGCTGATGACCCTCGACCGCACCCGTCGCGCACTCAATGGCCAGGGCCTGCAAGGTGACGACGAAACCCGTCTGCACCTGCTGCACGCCCTCGCCGGTCTGCGCCTGGCGCTGTTGCCGGGCGTGGAATTCATTGGCAGCGGCGAGGCCGAAGAACCCTTTCCCCATGGCATCGATGGAGCGCCTTTATGATCGGTGATCTGGACATCAGCGGGGTGTTCCTGCCCACCTTGCTGGTGCTGATGGGCATTACGTACGTGCTGTACCTGGTGGTGCACGGGTTACTGACGCGCCTGCACTTTTATCGTCTGGTCTGGCACCGGGCGTTGTTCAACGTTGGTCTTTACGCCTTGCTGCTCGGCGCCGTGGACTCACTCAGTCGATACCTGATGACATGAAAAAACCTATTTTGACCCTTGGCCGTGTGGTGTTGACCCTGTTGGTGGTGACCTTCGCGGTCGTCGTGGTCTGGCGCATGGTGATGTATTACATGTTCGCTCCGTGGACTCGCGACGGGCACATTCGTGCGGATATCGTGCAGATCGCCCCGGATGTTTCCGGGCTGATCCAGCAAGTGGAAGTGCGCGACAACCAGTTGGTGACGCGCGGTCAGGTGCTGTTCAGCATCGACCAGGACCGCTTCAAACTGGCGTTGCGCCAAGCCAAGGCGGCAGTCGCCGACCGTCAGGAAACCCTGGCGCAGGCGCAACGAGAAGCCAAACGAAACCGTGGCCTGGGCAATCTGGTGCCGGGCGAGCAACTGGAAGAGAGCCAGTCCCGCGTGGCCCGCGCCGAGGTGGCGTTGTCTGAGGCTCAGGTGTCGGTGGACAGTGCCCAACTCAACCTCGATCGCTCGGTGATTCGCAGCCCGGTGGACGGTTACGTCAACGACCGCGCACCGCGTGCCCAGGAGTTCGTCACGGCGGGCCGGCCAGTGTTGTCGGTGGTGGACAGCAATTCCTTCCACATCGACGGCTATTTCGAAGAGACCAAACTGGACGGCATTCATGTCGGCCAAGGTGTCGATATCCGCGTGGTCGGTGACCGTGCACGGTTGCGTGGACATGTCGAAAGCATCGTCGCCGGCATTGAAGACCGCGACCGCAGCAGCGGTTCGAACCTGCTGCCCAACGTTAACCCGGCGTTCAGTTGGGTGCGTCTGGCGCAGCGGATTCCGGTGCGCATTGCCTTTGATGACGTGCCGGCAGATTTCCGCATGATCGCCGGGCGTACCGCGACCGTGTCGATCATCGGCGACAAACCCGAGCAGGAGCCGGTGCAATGAAAGCGGCGGCCTGTTTAGCGACGGTCGGGCTCGGCGTGTTGCTGTCGGCCTGTCAGGTGGTCGGCCCGGATTACCAGTTGCCCAAAGAAGCAGCGCTGCACCGCGACGACTTTCAGGGTGACCTGAGCGCCCGCAGCCAGAATGTGGTGTCCGCGCCAGTGCCGGGCGACTGGTGGCGGTTGTACCAGGACCCGCGTCTGGATGAGCTGGTGCGTCAGGCCATGGCCAAGAACACCGATTTGCGGGTGGCGGCGGCCAACCTGTCCCGTGCTCGCTCGCAAGTCGAAGAAGCCGAGTCGGCAGGTGGCTGGAGCGGTGGCGTGAAGGTCGGTGCCCAGCGCTTACAGGAGTCCGGTGAGGCGTTTCTGATACCGGAAAAAGTCCCGGTGGCCAATGTCGGCGACATCGCCTTCACCACCTCCTATCAGTTCGACCTGTTTGGCACCTTGCAGCGTGGGATTGAAGCGGCCAAGGCCAACGCCGACGCGACTCAAGCCGCAGCGGACACTGCGCGCATCACCGTGGTCGCCGACGTGGTGCGGGCGTACACCCAAGTGTGCGCGGCCAACGAAGAGCGCGAGATCGCCGAGCATTCGCTCAACCTGCAAGGCCAGAGCACTGCGTTGATCCAGCGGCTGCGTGATGCCGGACGCGGCGACGAAACCCAGGTCACGCGCTCGCAAACCCAGTTCAAATCCTTGCGCGCCGATATGCCGCGCTATGAAGCCGCGCGTCAGGCCGGGTTGTTCCGTTTGTCGATGCTGCTGGCCAAACCGGTGGACCAATTACCCGCCGGCACCGGCAGTTGCAATGAACTGCCAAAGATTGCGCAATTGTTGCCGGTAGGTGACGGCGCCACGCTGCTCAAGCGTCGGCCGGACGTGCGTCAGGCCGAGCGTCGACTGGCGGCTGCGACGGCGGACATCGGGGTTGCCACCGGTCAGTTGTACCCGGACATCAGCATCGGGGCGACCGTCGGCACCGTCGGTATTCTCGATCACCTCGGTCAACCGCAGACCAATCGCTGGGGCTTCGGCCCGCTGCTGACCTGGACGGTGCCGTCCAACGGCTCCCGGGCGCGGGTGCGTGAGGCCGAAGCCGCGACCCAGGGCGCGCTGGCGCACTTTGACGGCGTGGTATTGAACGCCATTCGCGAAACCCAGACCGGTCTGGCGCAGTATTCCGCGTTGTTGCAGCGCCGCGACGCCTTGGTCGACGCCGAACAGTCGGCGCAACAGGCGGCGGACCAAACGCACCGCTTCTTCCAGGCCGGCCGGGCGTCGTTCCTCGCCGATTTGCAGGCGACCCGCACCTACACCGACGTGCGTGCGCAGGTGGCAAGCGCCAATACTCAAGTTGCCATGAGCCAGATTGATTTGTTCCTGGCCCTCGGTGGCGGCTGGGAAAGCGGACGAACGCAAGGTTTGAAACCGACGAAACCCTGAGGCCGTTGCTATGCTTTTACATGTCGGGTCCGCGCGGGTGGATCCGGCCGTCAAGGCTCGCGTTGGTCATGGGGATTCCAATAATGAAAAACCCTTATGCTCCCGGCTTCTGGTGCGCTATTGCCGCGCTGGTGCTGCTCTCGGCAACGTATTTTTATGGCGTGATGCTGGCGCACCAGCTCGATAAGGCGTTGGTCTTTCTCGACAGTGCCAGCGCGCTGATCGGTGTGCTGTCGATCGCGGTCGTCGCCTGGGCTTCGCTGCAAACCCAGCGGATCAAGAAAAAACAACTCGAACAAGGCAAGACCCTGGTGATGATCTGGGACACCAAGGTGGCGTTGCGTCGGGTTGAAACGGTGTTTGACCGGTATTTCTGGGGCAGTTACTGGCAACCGGGGCGCACCTTTCAGGAAGTCATGGGCGAACTCACCGGTACCCCGCTGGAAAAAAGCCTCGAAGCCCTGAAAACCCAATGCCTGGCCCTCGATAAACAGGTCACCGACGAAGGCTGGCACTGGCTGAACAACGCCCGCGAACTGTCTGACGTGGCCAACGCCATGGCCCGTGAGCGTTATCAACTGGATTTCTGCGACCCGCGCTCGGAATCACCCAATGGCGCGGTGATCAATCGGGACTTTGAAGTGCTGGTCTACACGTGGACCGCACGGCTGAAAAGCTTTGATCATCAGCTGGATGAGATCGAAGTGCAGTATTCCTGAATCGATGTCGGCAGGACTGCCGCCATCGCGAGCAGGCTCGCTCCCACAGTTGACCGCGTTCTTATCCACCGACTCGGTCCAATGTGGGAGCGAGCCTGCTCGCGATGGCGATCGAATAATCGACGAAACACTCACCCCTGCAAGTGGCCCACAGGCACCATCGCTCCATAGACACTCTTTCACCTTTAATCATTGGGCCGCTCCACGGCACAAATGCTAATCTCCATCCCACTTTTAGCGGAGTCGAGCCGCAACCCGTCACGGGTTCAGGGAAGACGACCACCTTTTCAACAACGGACATTGATCGGGTCATTCATGAATAAATCAGCAGGCGTGCTTCTGGGAATCGTCGTGGCCATCGGTGCAATCAGTGCCGGCGGTGCCTGGTACACCGGTACAAAACTGGAAGGGGTGCTGCAAACCTCGATCGCCGACGCCAACAAAGAACTGCAAACGGCGATGGTCGGTTCCAAGGGCACCGCGACCCTGGAACTGGTGTCGCTGGATCGCCAGTTGTTCAGCAGCACTGCGCATTACCGCGTCAAAGCCCAGGGCGAAATGTTCGGCGGTGAGCCCGTCGAGCTACTGTTTGTTGATCATATCGAACACGGCCCGCTGCCATTCTCGCGTCTGGTGTCGTTCAAATGGCTGCCGGTCATGGCCACCAGTCACTATTCGCTGGAAAAGACCCCGACGACCGAAAAGTGGTTCGCTGCCACCAAGGATGTGTCCCCGCTCAAGGGTGTGGTCAACATCGGTTATGACCGCGCCACCAGCGGCAACCTTGAACTGCTGCCCGTCGAAACGGCACTGGACGACAAGTCCACGCTGAAGTTTTCCGGCCTGAGCCTCGACGTGTCGGCCAGCGCCGAGGCACAGAAGGTCAAAGCCGACGGTTACATGGACAGCCTTACGCTGACCGGTGTTGCCCAGGACCAGTCCCCGGTGAAAATCGAATTGAACGGCCTGACCCTGGCCAGCAACCTCAACAAAAGCAGCTATGGCTATTACCTGGGGGAAAACGTCGTCGAGCTGACCAGCACCAAAACCACCTTTGGCGACAAGCAGTCGGTGATGGCCTTCAAGAATGCTGAAATGAAGAGCTCCACCACCGAGTCCGGGACCAACGCGGCGGGGCGTGCCGATTACAAGATTGGCGAAATCACCCTCAACGACAAGGCACTTGGCTCCGCGCAAATGGCCTGGAGCATGAAAAACCTCGATATTCCATCGACGCTGTCGCTGGTGCAGATTTACCAGACCAAACTGCAGCCGTACGAAGCGGCGGCCGCCGCTGCTGCCGCTGCGGGTGAGCCGGCGCCAGAGCTGAACCTGACCGATGCCGAGCACGCGCAGGTCAAGGCGAGTCTGGAGACGCTGCTGGCCGCCCAGCCACAGGTAGCGCTGGAGAATTTCTCCTTCACCACCCCCAATGGCGTAAGCCGCACCAGTCTGGTGATTGACCTGACCAAGCCACAATCGCTGGACCTGCCACCCGACCAGTTGGGCAAGCAAATGATTGCGCTGCTGGACTTCAATCTGCAGCTCTCCAAGCCGATGATTGGTGACCTGGTGAGTGTGCAGGCACAGATGGAAGGCCAGACCGATGCCAAAGCGGTTGCCGAACAAGCCACCGCCACCAGCGATATGGTCAGCAGCATGGCTGTTGGTACGCAACTGGCGACGCTGGATGGCAACAACATTGTCTCCAGGCTGCACTACACCAACAATCAAGTGGACTTCAACGGCCAGAAAATGACCGTCGAACAGTTTGTCGGTTTCGTGATGAGCAAGCTCAACAAAGCGGGCGCGATGCAGTAAACACCCCGTAACCGCTACCGCTTCAGGTAAACGCCCAGCTCTCGCTTTAGCGCAGAGACTGGGCGTTTTGCTGTGTGGGACGAATCTGAAGAAATATGCGGATTTGTCTTTTACCGATCGTCGACATGGAAGACTCCACCGCAGGATAGCTTGGCTGGGTCATAAGGCACCGGCCGCCTGAGGTGTAGTGCTCAGGGGAACCCATCGCTCCAGCTCTCCTCGCACAGGAAGCTGACGAATGTTGCGTACCCTCCATCCCCACCTGCGCCCGATGATTCGCGTGGCGCTGTGCAGCCAATTGCTCTGGCCGATGCTGGCCTTTGCCGATACGGCCTACGACGGCCTGATCCGCCAGGCGCGGGCCGGCAATTACAGCCCGGTACTGAGCGTGCTGCGCCAGGTTCCCGACAGCCAATTGACCACAGGCCAGGTCAGCGATCATTTGCAGATCGCCAGTTGGGCGGGTCTCGATAGCGAAGTCGTCGAGGTCTATGAAACTCAAGGCCGCAACCGGGTGCTGTCGGTCCAGGCACTGACCGCCACGGCCCGTGCCTATCGCAATCTCAAACGCTGGGACTCGGCCTCTGCGTTATACCGCAAGGCGTTGACGCTTGAACCCAACAATGCGGATTTGCAACTGGGCCTGGCGCTGACCCAGGCCGACGCCGGAAAACCTGAAGAGGCCGTCAGCCGCGCCAAAGCCCTGGTCGCGGCCAAACCCGAGGATCCGGCCCGCCGGCTGGCGCTGGCGTACGCCTTGACCCGCGCCGGGGCAACCTATGACGCGCTGTTCGAATACGACCAGGCGTTCGTTCGGGCGGGCAACAACCCGGATATCGCCCGCGAATACGTCCTCGCTCTGCAACGCGCACGCTTGCCGGAGCCGGCCTTGCGCCTGGCCCGTCAGCGCCCGGGGCTGATCGATCCGAGCGTGTTGCTGCGCATCGAGGGCGATGTCGCGGCCGAGCGGGTGCGTCTGGCGGAACTGGCCACACGCAGTGAAAAAGAACGTTTCATCATCGCCGACCGTGCGTTGGCGGATTACGACCAGTTGCTCAAGACCTGGACCCCGGACGCTCAGGCCCACGACGACGTAGTGCGCTGGCGCATTGACCGCATGGGCGCGCTCAAGGCCCGCACGCGCACCGCCGAGGTCATCCGTGACTACCAACAGCTGATCAGCGAAGGCGCGAAGATTCCGACTTATGCACTGCGCTGGGTGGCCGCCGCCTATCTGGATCAGCGCCAGCCCGAGGTCGCTGTCGATCTGTATCGCCAGGTGCTGGCGGCGCCAGACGCCGATGTCGGCGACCGCCTCGTTGACAGCACTGCGCTGTATTACGCCTTGCTCGAAAGCGATCAGCCGGAGGAGGCGCGCAAGCTCGCCGAGACCCTGGCGCAGAGCCAAAAACCACGGGTCGAGCTCAAGGGCCTACCGGTGGGCAACCCCAACGATGAATGGATGGACGCGCAACAACTGGCCGCCCAGGCCGGCACCCAGGGTGCCGATTTGCCATCGGCCGAGCAACGGCTGGCGGCATTGGTCGATCAGGCGCCCGGCAATATCGGTTTGCGCCTGGCTCAGGCGGATCTGTACCGCGCTCGCGAATGGCCACGGCGCGCGGAAACCCAGCTCAAGGAAACCGAAAGCATGGCGCCGCGTGATGTCGGCCTGGAAGTCAGCCAGGCCTACACCGCGCTGGATTTACAGGAGTGGCGCCAGCTCGATGCGCTGGCCGATGACGTCGGTGCGCGCGTCCCGGACAACCGTCAGGTGCAGCGTTTGGAGCGTGTGCGCGATGTGCATGACATGGCCGAACTGCGGGTTTCAACCTATGGCGGCAAGAGCTACGGCGGCGGCAGCAACGGTGCTGGCGCCGTGACCGGCAGCCGCGATTTTGGCATCGAAAGCGTGCTCTACAGTCCGCCGATCGATGAGGACTGGCGGCTGTTCGGCGGTGCCGGATACGCCACGGGCGACTTCCAGGAAGGCACCGGTAATCACCGCTGGCAACGCTTGGGCGTCGAGCGCCGGACCCGTGACATGACCCTTGAAGCGGAAGTCTCCAACCACTCGTTTGGCTACGGCGACAAAACCGGTGCACGCCTGGCACTGGCTCGCGACATCAATGATGCCTGGCAGTACGGCGGCAGCCTTGAATATCTGTCTGCCAATACGCCGCTGCGGGCCTTGAACAGCGATGTCACGTCCAACGGCGGCAGCGGTTTTATCCGCTGGCGCGCCAATGAAAGTCGCGAGTGGAAACTGGCCGTCAGCCCGTCGCACTTCAGCGATGGCAACAACCGCCTCGAAGCGTTGCTGACCGGTCGTGAGGGCGTGTACCGCGCGCCGGGCGTGCACGTCGACCTTGGCCTGGAAGTCGGCAGCAGCCACAACTCCAAGAATGAAGACGTGCCGTATTTCAACCCGAAATCCGACTTCAGCGTGCTGCCGACGGTGAGCGTCAACCACGTGCTGTATCACCGATACGAAACCTCCTGGAGCCAGCAATTCCAGGCCGGGGCCGGGACCTACAGCCAACGCGACTACGGCACGGGCGCCGTCGGTTTGCTCAGTTACGGCCAGCGCGTCAGCTGGAACGACGTGTTCGAGGCGGGTGCCGCGTTGAGCTGGCTCAACCGGCCCTATGACGGCGCTCGCGAAAGCGATCTGCGCCTGGTCATCGACCTCACTTACCGCTTCTAGAAGAGTTTGATCATGCCTGGAATCACACGCTGCATCCTGCTGCTGGGCGTCTTGCTGCTCACCGCTTGCGCCCAGCAAGCCCCGGCCTTCACGCCGCCGTCACAGCGACCGCTACCGGCCAATGAAAAGCCTTGGCCGAAGAATCATGTGCTGGGCATTGCCTACCACGATGTCGAAGATCGCGACCCCGATCAGGCCGTCGTTGCCGTGCGCACCGAGCGGCTGATCGAGCAACTCGCCTGGCTGCGCGAGAACGGCTACAAACCCGTCACCGTCGACCAGATCATGGCTGCGCGTAACGGCGGCCCGGAGCTACCGCCCAAGGCCATTCTGCTGAGCTTCGACGACGGCTATTCGAGCTTCTACACCCGCGTTATGCCGGTGCTGCGTGCCTATAACTGGCACGCCTTGCTCGCGCCGGTCGGTGTCTGGATCGATACGCCACTGGACACACCCGTGGACTTCGCCGGCACCCCGCGCCAGCGTTCGGACTTCCTGACCTGGGCGCAGATCACTGAAGTGTCCAAATCCGGGCTGGTGGAAATCGCCGCCCACACCGACGCCAGCCACCAGGGCATCCTGGCCAACCCACAAGGCAACCTGCAACCGGCGGCGGCGACCCGTCGTTATGACGCGGCGACCGGGAGCTACGAGTCGGAAGCCGATTTCCAGGCGCGTCTACACAAGGACGTGGTCACCATCACTGAAAAAATCCGCAAGGCCACCGGTTATAACCCGCGTGTGTGGGTCTGGCCTTACGGCACGGCGGATGGCACCGCGTTGCAGGTGATCGGTTCCGAGGGCTACCAGATGGCCCTGACCCTCGACGACGGCCTCGACAGTCTCGACAACTTGATGAGCAGTCCGCGCTTTCTGGTGGCCTCCGATCCGGATGGCGAACATTTCGCCAACAGCATCGTTGCTGTGCAATCCGACGCGCCGATGCGCGTGGTGCACGTTGACCTGGATAACGTCTACGACCCGGACCCGGTTCAGCAGGACGCCAACCTCGGCAAGCTGATCCAGCGCATGGCCGACATGGGCGCCAACACGGTGTTCCTGCAAGCCTTCGCCGACCCCAAGGGCGACGGGCTGGTGCACTCTCTGTACTTCCCCAACCGCCACTTACCGGTGCGCGCCGACATCTTCGACCGCGTCGCCTGGCAGCTACGCACTCGCGCCCACGTCAAAGTCTTTGCCTGGATGCCGGTGCTCAGTTTCGCGCTTGATCCGGCCTTGCCACGCGTGACCCGTTGGGACCCGGCCACCGGTCAGACCTCGGTTGACCCCGGCCAGTACCGGCGCCTGTCGCCGTTCGACCCGAATGTGCGGCGGATCATCGGTGAGATCTATGAAGACGTGGCGCGCCTGACCTCGGTCGACGGCATCCTCTATCACGACGACGCAGTGCTGTCGGACTTCGAAGACGCCAGCCCGCAGGCGCTGAAGGTCTACGCCGCGAACGGCCTGCCTGACTCGATGGCCGCCTTGCGCGGCGATCCGGCGACGTTGCAACGCTGGAGCCGTTTCAAGAGCCGTTACCTGATCGACTTCACCCACGAGCTGACCGCCAAAGTCCGCGCCATTCGCGGGCCGCAGGTGCAGACCGCCCGCAACCTGTTCGCCGAGCCGATGCTCAATCCGTCCAGCGAAGCCTGGTTCGCACAGAACCTCGATGACTTCCTTGGCGCCTACGACTGGACCGCGCCGATGGCCATGCCGCTGATGGAAGGCAAAAGCCGCGAGCAATCGGGTGCCTGGCTGGAAGCGTTGGTGGCGACGGTCAGATCCCGTCCCGGTGCACTGGACCGCACGGTGTTCGAACTGCAGGCCCGCGACTGGACCCGCAAGGACGCCGCCGCAGTGCTGAACGGCGAGCAACTGGCGGACTGGATGGGTCGCCTCAAACGTCAGGGCGCCAGCAGTTTTGGCTACTACCCGGACAACTTCCTCGAGAACCAGCCGGACGTGAAAACCGTGCGTCCCGCGCTCTCCAACAAGTGGAATCCCTAACATGCTGGATAGACTTCTGGCCCTGCTGGTTCTGGCGATCGTGCTGGGGATTCCCCTGGGCGTGATCTTCCTGGTCACCGGGCAATTCTTGATGGACTTCGTGTTTTTCTATCCGCTGTTCATGTCCGGATTGTGGATCGCCGGCGGCCTGTATTTCTGGCTGCACTGGGAGCGTCACTGGCCCTGGAAGGACGACACGCTGCCACCACCGCTGGCCGGCGAGCCGCTGATTTCGATCCTGATCCCTTGCTACAACGAGGGCGATAACGCGGCCGATACCATTCATGCCGCGTTGGCCCAGCATTACCCGAACATTGAAGTGATCGCCATCAACGACGGCTCCAAGGACAACACCGCCGCCGTCCTTGATGCCCTCGCTGCCGAGGATCCGCGCCTGCGGGTGCTGCACCTGGCACAAAACCAGGGCAAAGCGGTGGCCTTGCGCATGGGCGCCATTGCCGCACGCAGCGAATATTTGGTGTGTATTGATGGTGATGCGTTGCTCGCGCCGAACACGGCGGCCTATCTGGTGGCGCCGATGCTGGACAACGCCCGGCTCGGCGCGGTGACGGGCAACCCACGGATTCGAACCCGTTCGACGCTGGTGGGGCGTGTTCAGGTGGGCGAGTTCTCTTCGATCATTGGTTTGATCAAACGCACTCAGCGGGTCTTCGGGCGGATCTTTACCGTGTCCGGGGTGATCGTCGCGTTTCGTCGTTCGGCGCTGAATCGGGTCGGCTATTGGAGCCCGGACATGATCACCGAAGACATCGACATCAGTTGGAAGCTGCAACTGGATCACTGGAGCATCTTCTACGAGCCGCGCGCGCTGTGCTGGATCCTCATGCCGGAAACCCTTTCCGGGTTGTGGAAGCAGCGTTTGCGCTGGGCTCAGGGCGGCGCCGAAGTACTGTTCAAAAATATCCGCGGCATCTGGCAGTACCGCCATCGCTACCTCTGGCCCTTGCTGTTCGAGTACTGCCTGTCCACCGGTTGGGCCTTCACCTTTTTGCTGTCGGTGATTTTCTGGGGCGTGGGCAAGTTCGTCGACATGCCGGCCGCCATTGCCGTGCACCATCTGCTGCCGCCGGCCTTCACCGGATTGTTGCTGGCGATGGTCTGCCTGCTGCAGTTCGCGGTCAGCATCCTGATCGACCGCCGTTACGAGCGCGGGCTGTGGAAAACCATGTTCTGGGTGGTCTGGTATCCGCTGGTGTTCTGGTTCATCAGCCTGCTCACCACGTTGGTCAGCTTTCCCAAAGTGCTGTTTGGCCAACACCAGAAACGTGCGCGCTGGGTCAGCCCGGACCGTGGCATCAAACCACTGAACGACGACGATGAAGAGGCGCTCGGTCAATGAACATCATCAGAACCCGTCAACGCCCATTCCTGGTGGTCATCGACGCCTTTTTCACCGTGTTGGCCTGGATCGGTCTGTTGTATCTGCTGGTGCGCGGCCTCTGGCCGTTGCTCGATCCCAACGAAGGGCAGCTTGTCGAGTCGTCGATGCTCGACGCCCTCGGCACGCTGCAAATCTACCTGTGGGTGGCGCTGCTCAACGCGGTGATCCTGATCGGCTGGGCGCGTTACCAACAGCGCAAAAGCAAAGGCTTCGCCAGGCGGCGCTTGCCGGCGCCGGTGGTCGATGACAACGGCTTGAAACAGAGCTTCAAGCTGACCGGCGAACGGCTGGTACAGCTGCGTCATCCGGGGATTCTGATCATTCACAATGACGAGGCTGGCGACGTCAGTGACGTGGTCACACACGTGCAGCGCATCGAGCCGCAGACACAAAAGCAGCTACCTGCGCCAGCGTCGCTGGTGGAACAGCAGGGCGGATAATGTCCATTGGACGTCACCGATGTGAGCGGTTTCATGAGGTTTTGCAGGGCGATTGCGGTCTGAGTGTTCAGGGCATTGGCTTCGCTCGTTGAAAGCGAGCACTATCAAGCCAATTACTGGTGCGTTGGAGGCCAGCTGTGACACAACGAATCGACCGCATTGCCCAATTGCTCAACTGCCCGATCAAGGGCGAAGAAATGCGCCGGGCGATCACTGAAGCGCGCAAGGATTTTCTTCTCGATGACGATGAAGAGGATGACGACGAGGAGGAGCCTGCCGAGGTGGACGTCGCGGATGAGAAGTCATCCAAGGCATGACCCTACCACCAACTGCGGTTGCTCTCTAATTCGCTCCTGCACTGCCTGAGTTGCCAGCCATAATCTTTCGCCTGTTGCTCGACCTTGCGCGCCACTTGCATCAACCAGGGTTTCTGTAGGTAGCTCTGGCGACTGAACCCGCCACGCCCTTCATGGTAGGCAAGGTACTGGCTGTAGGCATCCCACTTGGAAACCCCCAACTGACGCTGAGTGCCGGCGACGTACCAGCCGACGAACATGATCGCGTCGTCAAAGTTGTCACGCGAGCCGCCGTTGCCGGTTGCACTTTTGTACTCGCCCCACACCGGGTCCTGCGCCTGGGCGTAGCCATACGCCGAGCTGACCCGTCCCCAGGGAATAACCCACAGGAAGTAGTAGCGAGGAGGCAGGGCATCGTGCACAAAGCTGCTTTCCTGCTTGATGATCGCCATCGCCACGTGTGGCGGCAGGCCCCAGGTTTTCTCCATTTTCAGCGAGTCTTCGTACCAGGCCGGGTATTGGCGGTAGATGCTGCAAAGGTTGCTTTGCTCTCTTGGCGGTGTGGTTGAACAACCTCCCAACAGGCCCAAGGCGATGAGTAAGAATAAAAAACGTCCGTGCAAAAATCACTCAATTGGCTGTTAGCCAATCCCTGTTGGTTAGAAGGGGCCAACTCATGCGCGCCATCAACTATTCGGCTGCGGATTTGCCCCGGGCGATGAATTTTCATGGGTTTTGGCGCTGTACAAAAAAATGCCTCCGCACTGGGAGGCATTTATGTGTTCAACGATAACCAAAGGTCCGCGCTCTGTCAGCAGAACCGTGCCTGCAATGCACACAGTCGACTGCTAGCTCAAGTTGTTCTTCGCCCCCTTAACCTGTTGATCAGCGTGGTACGAAGAGCGTACCAGCGGGCCGGAGGCGACGTTCTTGAAGCCCATCTTGTAGCCTTCTTCGGCGAACCAGGCGAAGGTGTCCGGGTGTACGAAACGCTGCACCGGCAAGTGGCTGCGCGACGGTTGCAGGTATTGGCCCAGGGTCAGCATGTCGATGTCGATGTCGTGTTCGCGCATGCGCCTCATGACTTCGATGACTTCTTCGTCGGTTTCGCCCAGACCCAGCATCAAACCGGACTTGGTCGGAATGTGCGGCATCATCTGCTTGAATTTTTGCAGCAGGGTCAGCGACCACTGATAGTCCGAACCCGGACGCGCCGCCTT
>NZ_JANLNW010000080.1 GCF_025465945.1 Pseudomonas sp. 6D_7.1_Bac1
TATGCAGGTAGGGGTTTTGTTTTGCCTGCGAAAAAGTGACCTTCAATTTGGCTAGCTTTCCCGCGCCAGCTTCCACTGTCTGGTCAGGCGGACATAGACAATCACGTTGATCAGCAATACCAGGCTGCCCAGCCCTAGCTGTATCGCAGGAGTTAGTCCGGCTGGGTATATCAATGGCCACACATAGTGCTCGATGAAGCTGTCAGCGTAACCGTCCTGTCCGGCATTTTGGCGCAAGAGGTTTTCCCAGCGGGTCAGCGGGCAGGTCAACTGGAAGACTTCGACTACCACGGCCCACACAGCTGCGGGCAGGTGCCACCAGATCAAGTACCGCCATTTGAGCGCCAGCAGGCCGCCGAAGAGCGCGAACAGAATGAACAACAGATGAAACAGCACCAGCCCGTCGGCGGCTATTCGGTAAAACATGACGACTCCATCCTCTGATTTATGTCCATGGCAACCGAGTATGCGGTTTTGTCGAAATGAGACTGTTCGACTTCACCAAAACCTCACTTCCTCATCGTGATTCTATGTCCATCCCTTCGCCACCTATACTCAAAATACCAGGGTCGGAAATGCTGGCCGTTCCGTTTGGGCCGCGGGCAGGCTAGCGCTGTCGTGTCACTTCTAGGGGACTGCGATCTTGAATCTGCGTTTCCTGCTCGTTGTCTTGCTAGTGGTGTTGGCAGGATGTGCCACAGCACATCGCGCCTCCGAGCCGACTGCGCCGGTTGTGATCTCGGAAGCGACTTGGCAGCAGATTGATAAAGACATAGACGCCGCTTCATTGGCCTCCAAAGGGATAGTCAAGCGTTACACACGCAGCGCCATGGAGCGCTGGAGAGAGATGGTCTACCAGCGCACCGAAACAGACTTTATCCCTTGGTTTACGGGCTATTGGACCCAGCAATGGCTCTCCATGAAGGTGGGCTGGTACAAGATGAACAGCGGGGGAGAGGTCGATCCGGTGGTAAACCGGTTAACGGTCTACCTGGAGGAGCAATACCATGAGCGCGTGCTGGACCCTGTCGCCAAGGTCACCGATCCCAACGTGATCATGGCCGACGCAATTACCCTCTATTTACAGACCCTCGACGCGCATCTTGTGGAGATCCAGGAGCATTACAGCGCACCTCAAGATCAATTTGACCGTCGACTCAACGACATTCCAGCAATTGCACTGGCACCCCCCCCTGCACGCAACGCTTCGCTCTATCAGATTGCTCACGCCGAACCGGTTACCAAACTGCCAGCCTATCAGGCATTGATCGAACGGGTCCGCACCGCTAACAGCGGTGCGGGGGCAGGGTTATCGGACGCCGGTATATCGTCGGTGGCCAAGCGAGCCGGTGAAAAACTCGAGGGCCAGATTGCCACCCGTAGTGCGGCCAGTGCTGTTGCCGCGGCAGTGGGTCGAGTGGCAGGCGCAGTGATTTCCGTTGTGTCGGCGGGTATCAGCGCCTTCTCGAACGAGAATGATCGACCGGAGACGGAAGTGCAGCTACGCAAAAGCCTGGGTGACGCATTCGACAAAGCGTGGCTTGGGCTGATGGAGAACGAGGCCAACGGGGTGATGGCGGGGGTCTACTACATTTCGGGGCAAATCGAAGGCAGTCTCGCCAAAAGCTTGCCGGTCGTGCCCGAACCTGAGCCGCTGGAGTCTCCCCTGCAAGGTGCCCAGACGCTTCAGTAAGATAAAATACCCCGCGCGCCTGCTACTGAGCAGCGGGACATCCGCCGAGGGGCGCGCTGGCCATTTTACTGATCAGGCTGGCCAGGCGTTTAACGTTGTTCTGATGAGCCGCCACCAGGTCATCGATGGTCGCGCCGGCCGGCGTTTTCAGTGTTGTGTGGCAGGTCAGCGGTGCACTGCCTGCGTCCATTCCCGCAGTTTTCAGGTTCCATTTCACATCGACGAGTGCGTATTGACCTGGAACAGAATCAAAACGCTGCACATCGACCCGCAGCGATACTTTGCGCTGCGACGCCGTACCGGACAACTGATCGATCAAGGCGCTTTTCAATTCATCGGACAGGCTGGCCCCCCACCATTCGGTTTCCAGAATTGCCAGGCCACTATTGCCCTGGCGAATGACGATTTGCGGACGATCGACCTGGGGTGGCACGGTGACCCGCTCAATCTGGATATCGGCACCGCCACGCGAGCCTGTAGCCGGCTGGGCCGGAGTCAGGGTGTGGTAATGAATCGGATCACTGCGGCACGCAGCGAGCAACACCATCAGACTGAGCAACGAAACTTTAAGCGATGAAGACATGGGCGTGCTCCTGGGTCAGTTGCTCGAAGACGGTTGCAGGTCTTGCGCCGCTGCACCTTTGGGTCGGCCGCGCAGCAAGGATTCCGGATGCCGGGTCAGGTAGTCCGACAATTCACGCAGCGAGCGTGACGCGCGTCCGAGCTCGTCCAGGGTTTCGCTCAGTTGCTCACGTTGTGGCGAATCTTCGGCGAGGGTCGAGGTGGCCGACTGCAGGGTTTTGCTCATGTCCTGCAAGGTATTCTGTACGCCGGGCAGTGTCTTGCTGTTGAACTGCTTGAGGCCACTGCGCAGTTCCGTCAGATTGCTATCCAGGTTGTTGGCGATGCGCTCGATCGGCAGTTTGTTGATCTTGTCGACCATCGCCTGGAGCTGCTCTTGCAGTTGTTCGAGGCTCGCGGGAACGGTGGGTATCCTGACCGGCCGGGCGTTGGGATCGAAGGTAACCTTTTCGGCTTTGGGGAAGAAGTCCAGCGCAATGTACAACTGCCCGGTCAACAAGTTGCCGCTGCGGGCCTGAGCGCGCAAACCATGCTCGACAAACGAGCCCATGAGCCGGATGCCAGCTTGTTCGTCGTCGGGGTTGTGGTCCAAGGCCTTGAGCATCTTGATATGGGCCTGCCCCAAGCGTTGCGGGTAGAACACTATGCCCACGTTGATGGGGAAACTGCGGGTCTTCTCGTCGAAATCCAGGTTGATCGAGACCACCTTGCCGATTTCCAGTCCCCGGAATTCCACGGGGGCATCCACCTTCAACCCGCGCAACTCCTGATCGAAACGCAGCGACAGGAATTGCGCCTTGCCGTTGGGCGGGGCGAGAGCAGTCTGTTGATTGTCGAACAGCTCGAAGTTCTTGTTTTCGGCAGCTGGTTGATCGTTCGGGCTGTAGTCCGGAGCACGGAAGGTAATGCCGCCCACCAGCATGGCTGACAGTGACTCGGTTTTGACTGCAAAGCCATTAGCGCTGACATCGATGGCGATACCGCTGACATTCCAGAAACGAGTGTTTTCGGTGACGTGGACATCGTTCGGCGCCTTGACGAAGACTTCGATGTCTACACCCTTGCCTTCTGAGTCCAGGGTATAAGCGACCACCTCGCCGACCGGAATCTTGCGAAAATAGACGGGTGAGCCGATATCCAGCGAACCGAGGTCCGAGGTGTGCAGCATGAAGCGCTTGCCAGGTTCGCTATAGGTGATGGGCGGCGGAGCCTCCAGGCCAATGAAGGTTTTGGCTCGGGCGTCGGCGTGACCGGTGTCGGCACCGACAAAGGCACCCGAGAGCAAGGTATCAATTCCAGACACGCCGCCAGCACCAATGCGTGGCCGTACGACCCAGAACTTCGAGTCCTCGCGGGTGAAAGATTCAGCCTGCTTGACGAGTTTTACCGTGGCATCGACGCTCTTCTGGTCGTCGCTCAATTCGACGTCGGTGACATGGCCGATCACCACGTTGCGGTATTTCACCTCGGTCTTGTTGGCTGTCAGACCTTCGCCGGTCTTGAAGTTGAGGGTGATGGTCGGCCCTTGTTGCAGCCAGTTGTGCACCACCAGGGAAACCCCGACCAGCACCGCCACGATCGGCACGATCCAGACCAGCGAAACACTCCAGCGACGGGTCTTGATGTTAGCTTGGCCGGGCTGCGGTTGCCCCTCAGTGGCTTGCGACTCCATCCATGACCTCCTCGGATTTTCGGTTTTCCCAGATCAGGCGCGGGTCAAAACTCATTGCCGACAGCATGGTGAACACCACCACCAGACCAAAGAATAGAATTCCCGGCCGGGGCTCGATATCGCCCAACGCCTGGAACTTCACCAGCGCCGCTACCAGCGCGACGACAATCACGTCGAGCATCGACCAGTAGCCGATCAACTCGACGAAACGGTAGAGTTTTGAACGCTCTTTACGGGCCCAGAGGCTGCCGCGTTGTGCCGTGATCAGCAGCAAGGAGAGGGCAAAGAACTTGATGCCCGGCACCGCGATACTGGCGATGAAAATGATCAGCGCAATGTCCCAGGCACCATGCTCCCAGAACTCCAGCACGCCGCTGATGATGGTGCTGTCGGAGCCACTTCCAAACAGGCTGGTGTTCATCACCGGCAACACGTTGGCCGGAACATAGAACACCAGTGCAGCCAGCAGGTAGGCCCAGGTTCGGGTCAGTGAGTTGGCTTTGCGGGCATGCAAGGGGGCGCCACAGCGTTCGCACTCGTGGGGGTGGTCGGTCATGTCGCAGGCGTTGCCGCAGCTGTGGCACAGGCAAAGGTTGAGGTCGTGAGCCTCAGGTGCGGTGCTCATAGCGTGTCCCACAGCTCGCGAATATCACGGCCGGCAATGCGGATCAGCAGCAGGCTCAGTGCCGCGAGGGCGAACAGGCCGATGCCCGGCAGCACGTCGAGCAGGCCCGCGAGTTTGAACACCGCGACCATTGCCCCCAGCAGGCAGACCTCTAGCATGCTCCAGGGCCTGAGGGTTTCCAGCCAGCGCATACACAACTTGAACGCCGGCGAACGTTTTGCTGCAAGGGCGAAACTCAAGACCCAGATCAGTAACAGCAACTGAAAGATTGGCGCGATGATGATGGCGATAGCCGCAACCATGGCAATAAAGGTAATCGGCCCCTGGCTGAGCGCCAGCACCGAGTCCCATAAGGTGGCGCTGTTTTTCAGGCCCTGCATGCTGATACTCATCACCGGATAGAAGTTGGCGAACATCCACAGCACGGCGGCCGTCAGGCTCAAGGCCAGGCGCTGCTCCATCGACAATCCGTTGTAGCGCTGCAGCACCCCACCACAACGCGGGCACAGGGCAGTTTGATGTTTGGCGAGCGCGACTTTTTCATACACGCAATCGCAATGTTCACAGATGATCAGATGATCAGTCCTGGTCATGGTTCGCGCTCAAGGAGAAGTCGAAAGCTGCAGGTAGTTAAATCAATATAGAAGTGCCTCGCGATAGAGCAAATTTAAAGTGCGGGGGTTTGAGACAAGGCGGGACGGCAAGCGGTAGTAGCTGACGCACTCCACAACCAAAAACTGCGCGTTCTTGATGATCAAGAGCACGCAGTCACGGGTTCGGATTGATGGGCGAGGGGAGCTATTCGCCGCGAATGTACTGCTCCAGCTGCCGGATCAGCTCGGCCTGTTCGGCGATGGCTTCCTTGACCAGGTCGCCGATGGACAGCAGGCCCAGCAGTTGGCCGTCCTCCACCACGGGCAGGTGGCGCAGGTGTTTGTCGGTCATGATGTTCATGCAGGTTTGAACGGTTTGATGAGAGTCCACCGTAATCACCGGCGAGTTCATGATGTCGCTGACAGGGGTTCCCACCGAGGAGCGACCCTTGAGCACCAGTTTGCGCGCATAGTCGCGTTCACTGATCACACCAACGATCCGACCCTCTTCGAGCACCGGCAATGCACCGACGTTTTTTGCGGCCATGACCATCAGGGCTTCGAGCACCATCTGATGCGAGTTGATGGTGTGAACCTGCTGGTTCTGTTCGGCCTTTAACTTGAGCAGCTGCGCGACGGTCTTCATGAGGGCCTCTCCGGTGTTGTATTTATTAGGCGTCGCCAAGCGCGCTGACGCTTATACAGAATCATAGACGCACGCCAACAGAGCAAGAGGGCAAAGCGGCATTCAGGGGGGCTAAAAGCGTCATGGAAGGGTGTTTCAGCTATCGTCGGTGCTGTTTCGCTCTTGGGGCAAGAGTGACTGTGCTCTTGGCAGTCGCTGATAACCCGGGCGGGCTATCAGCGGCCTGACACGCGCTTAGCAGTAGCGGTCGACGACGTACACGTCGGACTGATTCTGTGCGCTCTTCCACGCCTGATTCAGTGTCTCAAGAACACGCCCGACAAAATCCTTGTCGGCGGCGGCTTTCTTGCCAACGTAACCCTGGCCGCGACGGTACATCTTCAGTCGGGCCCGCAAGTCACGTTTGTTCTTTTCGAACTCATCTTCATGGGCGTGGGGCGACAGGCAGTCGATATGCACCTGGCCCGACTCGGCAATCCACAGGATATGGCTGTCATGGCTGTCTTTGTGCGCTGCGAACATCCGAGCCAGTTCATCAATAGTCGGTTGATTGTTCAGATTCATGTGTAAGCCCCTTGACCAGTGTTTGATCTGTCTAGTTGGTTCGCTGATTCACTTCTCTACGTCGGTAAGTTGATATCTGGTACCGAAACCAGGGCGACAGTGGGTGTCTGCCGAATATCGGCAGGGCCTTGAGCAGGATGCATGTAGTCTTGCCGAGAAACTGCTACGCACGTGCGACACAGCGGGGAGAAACAGCGATTACCTGGATGTTGCTACCGACATTATTCAGTTCGGCCACAAGCATCTTGAGGGTTGATCGCCAGCGCTTCTCGTCCTTGTACTGGACGCTCATGCCGGGTCAGCTTCATCAATCTGCCTTGTGGGCAGTACACATCCGGGAACAGCTCGGCGGTCAGTCGAGCTTTTTCACAACACTTTTGCCAGTGCTCCCGATCGGGGAGACGTCCGCATCATGCAAGGGGAAAAACAACTCGTCAACGGTTTTGTAGTGAAAATTTTCAATCACTACATAAAACGCTTTGACGCCTTCAGGGTTGGCCTAGAGCCTTGTCCTACAATCACTTGCAGGGCAAACACAAAGGCAGCCGTGAGCATCGATGACGCGTAGAATCATCCCGTGAAATAGTCTTCGAGGTTGCAGTGGTGGATTTACAGCAGGGCTTCGTCTTGACCCGGCATTGGCGCGATACCCCGGCCGGCACGCAAGTCGAGTTCTGGTTGGCGACCGATCAAGGTCCAAGACTTGTCCGGCTGCCGGTTCAGTCGTCGGTGGCGTTCATCCCCGAGCAGCAGCGCGAGCAGGTCGAGCTGCTGTTGCGCGGCGAACAAGGTGTCGAGCTCCGCCCGCTGGGGTTACAGGATTTTCAGCATCGACCCGTGTTCGGGCTGTATTGCCAGCAACACCGCCAGTTGATGCACCTCGACACGCTGTTGCGCAGGGCCGGTGTCGATGTCTTCGAAGCAGACATACGCCCGCCGGAGCGCTACCTGATGGAGCGCTTCATCACTGCACCTGTATCATTCAGTGGGACGGCAGACGACACCGGCCTATTGCTCGACGCCCATCTCAAGCCTGCGCCGGACTATCGTCCACAACTGAAGCTGGTTTCGCTGGACATCGAAACCACCGAGCAGGGCGAGCTGTATTCGATTGCGCTGGAAGGCTGCGGTCAGCGCCAGGTCTACATGCTCGGGGCACCGAATGGCGACGACTCGCGGGTGGATTTTGCGCTTGAGTACTGCGATTCCCGAACCCTGTTGCTGAAAAAACTCAACGAGTGGTTTGTGCGCCATGACCCCGACGCAATCATCGGCTGGAACCTGGTGCAGTTCGATCTGCGTGTGCTGCACGAGCATGCCCGGCGCCTGGCGGTGCCGTTGCGTCTGGGGCGTGGTGGCGAGGAGATGCAGTGGCGCGAACACGGCTCGGGCAACAATCACTTCTTTGCCGCAGCGGCTGGCCGACTGATCATTGATGGCATCGAGTCGCTGCGTTCGGCGACCTGGAGCTTTCCTTCGTTCAGCCTGGAAAACGTCGCGCAGACGCTGCTGGGCGAGGGCAAATCAATCGATAACCCCTACCAGCGCATGGACGAAATCAACCGCATGTTCGCCGAGGACAAGCCCGCACTGGCGCGCTACAACCTCAAGGACTGCGAGCTGGTGACGCGGATCTTCCACAAGACCGAGCTGCTGACCTTCTTGCTGGAACGCGCCAGCGTCACCGGCTTGCCGGCCGACCGCAGCGGTGGTTCGGTGGCGGCATTCACTCACCTATACATGCCGCTGATGCACCGTCAGGGCTTTGTTGCGCCGAACCTTGGCGAACGGCCGCCGCAGGCCAGCCCCGGCGGTTTTGTCATGGACTCGCAACCCGGCTTGTATGAGTCGGTGCTGGTGCTCGACTACAAGAGTCTGTACCCGTCGATCATCCGCACCTTTCTGATCGACCCGGTGGGACTGGTAGAAGGTTTGCGTCACCCCGACGACAGTGAGTCGGTACCCGGTTTCCGTGGTGCGCGCTTCTCGCGGACACGGCACTGTCTGCCAGCGATCGTCGCCCGTGTATCGGAAGGCCGGGAAGTTGCCAAGCGCGAGCACAATGCGCCGCTTTCCCAGGCCTTGAAAATCATCATGAATGCGTTTTATGGCGTGCTCGGCTCCAGCGGCTGCCGGTTTTTCGATACGCGCCTGGCGTCGTCGATCACCTTGCGTGGGCACGAAATCATGCTCAGGACTCGCCAACTGATCGAGGCGCAAGGGCACGCGGTGATTTATGGCGACACCGACTCCACCTTCGTCTGGCTGCGGCGTGCTCACGGTCAGGAGGAGGCGGCCCAGATCGGCCGGGCGCTGGTGGCGCACGTCAACCAGTGGTGGCGCGACCATCTACTGCGCGAATTCGGTTTGCACAGCGTGCTCGAACTGCAATTCGAAACGCACTTTCGGCGCTTCCTGATGCCGACCATTCGCGGTGCAGAGGAGGGCAGCAAGAAGCGTTACGCCGGACTGGTGACGCGCGCCGACGGTACTGACGAAATGGTCTACAAAGGCCTGGAAACCGTGCGCACCGACTGGTCGCCGCTGGCCCGGCAGTTTCAACAGGAGCTCTACCTGCGGATCTTTCACCGTCGGCCTTATCAGGATTATGTTCGCGAGTTTGTGCGCGCGACGCTGGCCGGTGAGCACGATGAGCTGTTGATCTATCGCAAGCGCCTGCGTCGTCCATTGGACGACTATCAACGCAACGTACCACCCCATGTGCGCGCCGCACGCCTGGCCGACGAATACAACGATCGACAGGGACGGCCACTCCAGTATCAGAGCGGCGGCTGGATCAGTTATGTGATCACGGTGGCGGGGCCCGAACCGCTGGAAACCCGCAGCGCGCCGATTGACTACGATCATTACGTCAGTCGCCAGCTGCAACCGGTGGCCGACGCAATCCTGCCGTTTGTCGACGACGATTTCAGCACACTGATCGGTGGACAGCTGGGGTTGTTCTAGGTCTCAGACCATCGCCAGTCGATGCTTGCGGGTGGGGGCGCGAAACGCTCGATCAAGCGCCTGAAGATCTTCAGCATCGAGCTTCAATTCGCCAGCGGCGGCGTTCAACCGCACGTGCTCAGGATGTACGGCTTTGGGGATGGCAATCACGCCGTCCTGACGCAGCAGCCAGGCCAATGACACCTGAGCCGCAGTGACGTTATGGCGTGCGGCGATCTGCTTGAGTGTCGGCTCGACCAGAAGGCCCCCGGCCTGGGCAATCGGACAATAAGCCATTAACGGCATGCGCTGTTGCTGGCACCAGGGCAGCAGGTCGAATTCGATGCCGCGCTCCTCGAGGTTGTAGAGCACCTGATTGGTCGCGCAGGCGTCAGAGGCCAATTCGTGCAGGTCCGCTACATCGAAATTGGACACGCCCCAACGGCCAATCTTGCCGTCCTCGCGCAGGCGTTCGAAGGCTTCGACGGTTTCTTCGAGGGGAAACTGGCCACGCCAGTGCAGTAAATACAGATCGATGTAGTCGGTGCCCAAACGGCGCAAACTGCGTTCGCAGGCTTGGGGAATACCGCGATGGCTGGCGTTGTGCGGATAGACCTTGCTGACTAGAAACACCTGATCACGAACACCGGCAATGGCTTCGCCAACCACTTCCTCTGCGCCACCCTCGGCATACATCTCTGCGGTGTCGATCAGCGTCATTCCCAACTCGATGCCGGTGCGCAATGCGGCGATTTCACGGGTTCGTTGTTGTGGGTCTTCACCCATGCGCCAGGTTCCCTGACCAATCACAGGGACGGGGACGCCGGCCAGTTCGAGTGTTCGCATGACAACCTCCAGACGAGACTTGATGAATAGAAATTGGGCCGCAGCGAAACCAGGAGGTTCTATCGCACACTCGACGCAATCCATTTCATATATTTAAAAGGAATAAATATCTAGTTATTTATTCCTTTGTTTGTTTTTCGATCAGGTGCATTTTAGGGGCTCGCACAGCAGTGCTCACGTAGCTCAATTCGACAGGAAGCGTAGTCATGACCATCAAAGCGATCAACGTCCGCAATCAGTTCAAAGGCATCGTCAAGGAAATCCTGGAAGGACCGGTGGTCTCTGAAGTCGATGTGCAAACCGCCTCCGGCATTGTCACTTCGGTGATTACCACGCGCTCGATTCGTGATCTCGAATTGGTGGTGGGCAGCGAGGTCATTGCCTTCGTCAAATCCACCGAGGTGTCGATCGCCAAGCTCTGATGCGTTCAGCACCGGGCGTCATGCTTTACGTTTGAACACTAAAAAGCCCTGTTGCAGTAATGCCAGTCGGTTAAGAGGAAGGCGCGCTGAATGCCAAACCTGTGGCGAGGGAGCTTGCTCCCGCTGGGTCGCGAAGCGACCCCAAAATCAGCCACCGCGAGTATTCAGATGGAATGCGAATGCCGGATTACAACCGTTTCGCGGCCGAGCGGGAGCAAGCTCCCTCGCCACAATTGATCACCAGGCGATAGATTTTCGTTAGCCGACTGGCATTACTGCAGCAGCAGGGTTTTTTGTGGTGGTGGCCAACCGTCAGTCCAGCGGCTTGACGGGCGCTGCGGTGCTCGCTTCGGTAGTGGCAACCGGTAGCGGCTGATCGACCCATGACATGAACAACTGGTAACCCACCGCGAGCATCACCGGCCCGGTGAACAGCCCGATAATCCCGCTGGTCAGCATACCGCCCAGGGCGCCGATCAGGATCACCGGCATGGGCACCGCTACGCCACGGCCCAACAGCATCGGTTTGAGTACATTGTCGGAAAGGCCGGCGAGTATGATCCAGATCGCGAAGATGACCGTTGTCACGCCGACACCGTCCTGGGCAAATACGTAGATGGCCACTGGCGCCGTAATCAACAGCGTGGGCAACTGCATGATCCCCAGCAGCAACACCATCAACGCCAGAATGCCCGAGCCCGGAACCCCCATGACCACCAGGCCGAGGCCCACCAGAACCATCTGGATAAACGCGATGCCGACTACGCCCTGGGCTACGGTGCGAATGGTCGCGGTACACAGCGAGGCCAGTTCGGGGCCGCGCTCCGGGCCGGAAATCCGCGAAGCGATGGCCACTGCCGTGCGTTGTCCGTTATCGCCATTGGCCATGATCAGGCCGGCAATGAACAGCGCCAGCACAAACACCATGATCCCCGCGCCTACGCCAGCCAGTTGGGTCAACACGGTTTTGCTCAAGTCCTTCAGGTGCGGAGCAACCTGGGAAATAGCCCAGCTCAGGTCCTCGGAGGCGTGAGTCCAGAGTTTGAACAGTGGATCACCGATCAGTGGCCAACTCTGTACGACCGCGGGCGGCGGGGGGATTTCGATATCGCGGCCCTGTACGGTATGCATGCCGGCCTTGACCGATTCGGCGATCGATTCGCCCAGCAGGCTCAGCGGTGCGATGAGGCAGGCGAGTCCCAGTATCACCAGAATGATCGCTGCCCAACCGGTCCGGCCACCTAAAGCAGCCGCCAGTTTTTGATTCAGCGGGTAAAGCGTGATCGCCAGAATCACCGACCACAGCACGATATTCATGAAGGGACGGAATATCTGAAAGCAGACCATCACCAGTACTGCAATCATCCCGGCGCGGATCAGCACGTCGAGTAGTTCGCGAGCGTTGTTCAAACCCATGATTCGGTTGTTGCTCATCTGCATGCACTCCGTGGCTGGCTGCGTGAAGTCTAGACAGCTTTGCTCCGTGCGTCGGGCCAATCATGGTGGGGCCTGAAAAGCAAAAAGGGCGCCCGAGGGCGCCCAAAATCACCTTGACCGAGGAGCCAGGTGAGGCCGTTCGTGTCGCTGCAGCGGTGGTAAGGCGCTGCGTGAACGGTATTGCGTGGCGCGCCCAAGGGCGCGCCGTTGTCTATTTAGTGCAGTAGCGGTGAAACGCGACGGCGTTAAGCCGTCGCACCGATCGGTTGGGTAACCGGTCGTTGTGAGTCAGGTTGCTTCCAGGATTCGTTCGCGGTGTGCTCCATGGCTTCCTGGATCGCACGTTTGCGATTGGCTTCAGCCTTGCGACCGAAGTACCAGACCATGAAGGTCACGATCGAAACGGACAACAGGATCAGGCTGGCCACAGCGTTGATCTCGGGCTTCACGCCCAGACGCACGGCCGAGAACACTTCCATCGGCAGGGTGGTGGAGCCCGGGCCCGACACGAAGCTCGCCAGCACCAGATCGTCCAGCGACAGGGCAAACGACATCATGCCGCCCGCGGCCAGCGATGGCGCGATCATTGGAATGGTGATCAGGAAGAACACCTTCAATGGCCGTGCACCGAGGTCCATGGCCGCCTCTTCGATCGACAGGTCCAGCTCACGCAAGCGCGCCGACACTACCACCGCCACATAGGCAGCACAGAAGGTGGTGTGGGCGATCCAGATAGTGAAGATGCCACGTTCCTGCGGCCAGCCGATCATCTGCGCCATGGCCACGAACAGCAGCAACAGCGACAGACCGGTGATCACTTCCGGCATCACCAACGGCGCGGTGACCAGGCCGCCAAACAGTGTGCGACCCTTGAAACGGGTGACGCGGGTCAGCACGAAGGCGGCGAGTGTGCCCAGCGCTACCGCAGCAATCGAGGTGTAGCAGGCGATTTCCAGTGAGCGTACCACCGAGCCCATCAGTTGGGTGTTGTCCAGCAGGCCGACGTACCACTTTACCGACCAGCCGCCCCAAACCGTCACCAGTTTCGAGGCGTTGAACGAGTAGATCACCAGAATCAGCATCGGCATGTAGATGAACAACAGGCCGAACACCAGCATCATTCTTGAAAATCCGAAACGGTTCATGCCCGTCCCTCCATCTCTTTGGCTTGGCTGCGGTTGAACAGGATGATCGGCACAATCAGGATCGCCAGCATCACCACCGCCAACGCGGACGCCACCGGCCAATCGCGGTTGTTGAAGAACTCCTGCCACAGCACGCGACCGATCATCAGGGTTTCGGGGCCACCGAGCAGTTCCGGGATCACGAACTCACCCACCACCGGAATGAACACCAGCATGCAACCGGCGATGATGCCGTTCTTGGCCAGCGGTACGGTGATTTTCCAGAAGTTGTTGAAGTTGCTTGAACCCAGGTCCGATGCGGCTTCCAGCAGACTCTGGTCATGCTTGACCAGGTTGGCGTACAGCGGCAGCACCATGAACGGCAGGTAGGCATACACCACACCGATATAGACCGCGGTGTTGGTGTTGAGGATTTCGATAGGTTCTGAAATCAAACCGGTCCACAGCAGGAAGGCGTTGAGCAAGCCGTTATTGCTGAGGATGCCCATCCACGCATACACGCGGATCAGGATCGCCGTCCAGGTCGGCATCATGATCAGCAGCAGCAAGACGTTCTGCGCTTCCTTGCTGGCCTTGGAAATCGCGTAGGCCATCGGAAAACCGATCACCAGGCACATGGCCGTGCTGAGGGCGGCCATTTTCAAGGAGCCCAGATAAGCCGAGATGTACAGCTCATCGTCGCCCAGCATGGCGTAGTTGCCGAGGTTCAACAGCAGCTGAAATTTCTGCTCAGCGAAGCTGTAGATCTCGGAGTAGGGTGGAATGGCCAAGGCTGCTTCGGAGAAACTGATCTTCATTACCAGGAAAAACGGCAGCATGAAGAACATGAACAGCCACAGGAATGGAATACCGATGACAACTTTACGGCCGCTCGGCAAAAACCGTTGGATCTGCTGAGTGAGAGTGTTCATGCGCGCAGTACCACGCCGCTGTCGTCTTCCCACCAGACGTAGACCTGATCGTCCCAGGTTGGGCGGGTGCCACGGCGTTCGGCGTTGGCCATGAACGACTGGACGATCTTGCCGCCAGGCAGCTCCACGTAAAACACCGAGTGCCCGCCGAGGTAAGCGATGTCATGCACTTTGCCCTGGGACCAGTTGTAACGGGTCTCGGGTTTGAGGGTGCTGACCAGCAGTTTTTCCGGGCGGATGGCGTAGGTGATCGACTTGTCTTGCACCGACGTACTCACGCCGTGACCGACGTAGATCTTTTGCTCCAGGTCCGGGCTGTGAATGATCGCGTGACCTTCCAGATCTTCTACAACGGTGCCGTCGAAGGCGTTCACGTTGCCGATGAACTCGCAGACCATGCGGCTGACCGGCGCTTCATAGATGTCGACCGGGCTACCGATCTGGGCGATCCAGCCCAGGTGCATGATCGCGATGCGTTCGGCCATGGTCATGGCCTCTTCCTGGTCGTGGGTCACCATGACGCAGGTCACCCCGACGCGCTCGATGATTTGCACCAGTTCGAGTTGCATCTGCGAGCGCAGCTTTTTATCCAGTGCACCCATCGGCTCGTCGAGCAGCAGCAGTTTCGGCCGCTTGGCCAGCGAACGGGCCAGTGCAACACGCTGACGCTGACCACCGGAGAGTTGATGCGGCTTGCGCTTGGCGTACTGGGTCATGTGAACCAGTTTGAGCATTTCTTCGACGCGGGCTTCGATTTCACTGGCGGGCAGACGGTCCTGCTTCAGGCCGAAGGCGATGTTCTGCGCCACGGTCATGTGCGGGAACAGGGCGTAGGACTGGAACATCATATTGATCGGCCGCTCATAGGGCGGCATATCGGTGATGTCCACGCCGTCGAGGTAGATTCGCCCTTCGGTCGGTCGCTCAAAGCCTGCCAGCATGCGCAGGAGTGTCGATTTGCCGGAACCCGAACCGCCCAGCATGGCGAAGATTTCGCCTTGGTAGATGTCCAGGGATACATCGTCTACGGCAACGGTTTCGTCAAACTTCTTGGTTACGCGGTCGACTCTCACCAGAACCTTCTTGGGTTGCTGGTTACCTTCTAGAGTCTTCCTGTAAATGCTGGAGGCGTTTGCCATGTGAAACTCCCAACAGGTGTCAGTCGTCGGGCCAATGCGGCCTGACGTAATAGTTGATTGCGAACCCGCACTGAGCAGGCCTATTCGGCGACGCCTTCCTGGCTGCCGGGTGGTGCTTTTTGTTCTAGCGTTTTGTTGTATTCGTGAATGGCTGGCGCGCAAGGGCGCACCCGCCGGGCTCACGGGGGCAGTTAAATCGTTGAGTGCTGTTTGAGGTCGTCAGTCAGCGCGTATTACGCAGCGCTGCCCGTTGTCGGCACGCATTGCCAAACGCCTGGAAAATACTCAAGTAGGGAGGGTTGGCCAGGACCTGCCATTCCGGGTGCCATTGCACGCCGAGGGCGAAGGCCTTGCTGTGCTCGACAGAGATCGCCTCGATCAGGCCGTCCGGCGCGATGGCTTCCGCCCGCAGGCCAGGTGCCAATCGGTCAATGCCCTGGGCATGGATCGAATTGACCTGGAACGCCAGGGGTAACTCCAGCGCCTCGAACACCCCGCCCGGTTGCACTGCGACGGCATGGGCCGGCGCGTATTGCATGGCCAGGTCCGGATGGTCCGCTTCGCGGTGATCCAGGTAGCCGGGGAGTTCGTGGACCTTCTGATGCAGGCTGCCACCGAACGCCACGTTCATTTCCTGGAAGCCCCGGCAGATGCCGAGTACCGGAACGCCCGCCGCAATGGCTGCACGTAATAAAGGAAGGGTGGTGGCATCCCGTTGCGGATCGTGATCCGTACCGGGTGCGCTGTCGGGGCCCTGATAGTGGAAGGGTTCCACATTGGAGGGCGAACCGGTCAGCAGCAAACCGTCCAGATGGGCGAGTAGCTCATCTATTTCGGTCAGATCGCCTAAGGAAGGAATGACCACAGGCAGCCCCAGAGCCGCGACGCTGACAGCACGCAAGTACTTGTCGCCGCTGACGTGGTAGGGGTGCAGGCCAATCTGTTTGACGCACGCAGTAACGCCGATCAATGGCTTGAGTGCCATTTTTATCACCTCGAAGTTTCACACTTGAACGAGCTTTTCCGGAGCTTAGCCTTGTTGATTTTAATTAACAACTCTCATGTAAAAAATTCTAAACGCCGTACGTCCGATGTTCAGGATTTTTGCTCGCTCAAAGGCTGTGTTGGTACTCGCGTGCCCTGAAAAGGCCCGAAAAATAACGCTGAAAGGTCGAGTGTTCGCTATTGACTTCACTTTGCCTTTCGGATTGACTGGGCTCGTGAAAGTGCAGTGAACATAATAATTAACAGCTAATAGGTGCATCATGTCGGTCCCTCTGCGTACCGTTCAACTCAACGAAGCAAACGCATTCCTTAAGAAATATCCTGAGGTTTTGTACGTCGACCTTCTGATTGCGGATATGAACGGTGTGGTGCGCGGCAAGCGCATCGAGCGCACCAGTCTTCATAAGGTTTACGAAAAAGGCATTAACCTCCCGGCCTCGCTGTTTGCCCTGGATATCAACGGCTCAACAGTGGAAAGCACCGGCCTGGGTCTGGACATCGGCGACTCCGACCGAATCTGCTACCCGATTCCCGGCACCCTGAGCATCGAGCCTTGGCAGAAGCGCCCCACCGCGCAACTGTTGATGACCATGCACGAACTCGAAGGCCAGCCGTTCTTCGCCGACCCGCGTGAAGTGCTGGCCAATGTGGTGCGCAAGTTCGACGACATGGGCCTGACCATCTGCGCCGCGTTCGAGCTGGAGTTCTACCTGATCGACCAGGACAACGTGAACGGTCGTCCGCAGTCGCCACGCTCGCCGGTGTCCGGCAAGCGTCCGATGTCGACCCAGGTGTACCTGATCGACGATCTGGACGAATACGTCGACTGCCTGCAAGACATTCTGGAAGGCGCGAAAGAGCAGGGCATTCCTGCCGACGCGATCGTCAAGGAAAGTGCCCCGGCGCAGTTCGAAGTCAACCTGCACCACGTCTCCGACCCGATCAAAGCCTGCGACTACGCGGTCCTGCTCAAGCGTCTGGTGAAGAACATCGCCTACGACCATGAAATGGACACCACCTTCATGGCCAAGCCGTATCCGGGCCAGGCGGGCAACGGTCTGCACGTACATATTTCGATCCTTGATAAAGAAGGCAACAACATCTTTGCCAGCGAGGATCCCGAGCAGAACGCCGCACTGCGTCACGCGATCGGCGGTGTGCTCGAGACCCTGCCGGCGCAGATGGCCTTCCTCTGCCCGAACGTCAACTCCTACCGTCGTTTCGGCGCACAGTTCTACGTGCCGAACTCGCCAAGCTGGGGCATCGACAACCGCACTGTTGCGGTCCGCGTGCCCACCGGTTCCGCTGACTCCGTACGCATCGAACACCGCGTTGCCGGCGCCGATGCCAACCCGTACCTGCTGATGGCGTCGGTTCTGGCCGGTATTCACCATGGTCTGACCAACGAGATCGAGCCAGGCCCACCGGTGGAAGGCAACAGCTACGAACAGAACGAGCAGAGCCTGCCGAACAACCTGCGCGATGCACTGCGCGAGCTGGACGACAGCGAAGTCATGGCCAAATACATCGACCCGCTGTACATCGACGTGTTCGTGGCGTGCAAGGAAAGCGAGCTGGCCGAGTTCGAGAACTCCATCTCGGACCTTGAGTACAACTGGTACTTGCACACGGTCTGACGGCCTGATGTCGGTCATTTAAGGCAGAGAACCTGTGGGATTGGTGATGTACACAGCGCATGTGTCCACCACCAACCCCCTGTGGGAGCGAGCCTGCTCGCGATAGCGGTGGATCAGTCGCCATCAATGTTGAATGTGATGGCCCCATCGCGAGCAGGCTCGCTCCCACAGGGGGCTGCGGTTTTCTGATTCTTAACTGACGGGCCTTGGTCCAACGACTACTTATTTCTCTGCGTCGAGTCACAACAATGACAAACACTCGCAGCGACTGGGAGCAACGCTTTCAGTCCCTAACACTCGAAGGTCGGGCATTCATTGACGGCCAATACTGCTCGGCACTCAGCCGCGACACCTTTGAATGCATGAGCCCGGTGGACGGCCGCTTTCTGGCGGCCGTTGCCAGCACCGACGAAGCTGATGCGAATGTGGCGGTGCAGGTTGCACGCCGAGCGTTCGAATCCGGTGTCTGGGCCAAACTGGCCCCGGCCGAGCGCAAGCGCATCCTGATTCGTTTCGCCGATTTGATTCTGGCGAACCAGGAAGAACTGGCGCTGCTGGAAACCCTGGACATGGGCAAGCCCATCAGCGACTCCATGGCCATCGACATTCCAGCGACCGCCAACGCGATCCGCTGGAACGCCGAAGCCATCGACAAGATCTACGACGAAGTCGCGCCAACACCGCACGATCAGTTGGGCCTCATCACTCGCGAACCGGCAGGCGTGGTCGCGGCCATCGTGCCGTGGAACTTCCCGTTGATCATGGCCAGCTGGAAGTTCGCACCGGCCCTGGCGGCGGGTAACTCGTTCATCCTCAAGCCCTCGGAAAAATCGCCGCTGACGGCGATCCGCATCGCTCAACTGGCGCTGGACGCGGGCATCCCGAAAGGCGTGTTCAACGTGCTGCCGGGCTTCGGCCACACCGTCGGCAAGGCGCTGGCGTTGCACATGGACGTCGACGTGCTGGCCTTCACCGGCTCGACGGCGATTGCCAAGCAACTGCTGATCTACGCCGGGCAAAGCAACATGAAACGCGTTTGGCTTGAGGCTGGGGGGAAGAGCCCGAACGTGGTGTTTGCCGACGCGCCGGATTTGCGCGCGGCAGCACAGGCAGCCGCCAGCGGGATCGCTTTCAACCAGGGCGAAGTCTGCACCGCCGGTTCGCGTTTGCTGGTCGAGCGTTCGATTCGCGAGCAGTTCATTCCGCTGCTGGTGGAAGCACTGCAAGCCTGGAAACCGGGGCATGCCCTTGATCCGGCAACGACGGTCGGCGCAGTGGTCGATCAGCGTCAACTGGAGTCGGTGCTGCGCTACATCAGCATCGGCAAAGAGCAGGGCGCCGAACTGATTGCGGGCGGCAACCGCACCCTTGAAGACACCGGTGGCCTGTACGTGGAACCGGCGATTTTCGACGGCGTGACCAATGCCATGACCATCGCCCGGGAAGAAATCTTCGGCCCGGTGCTGTCGCTGATCACCTTCGACACCGCTGAAGAAGCGTTGGCGATTGCCAACGACAGCATCTTCGGTCTGGCCGCCGGTGTCTGGACCAGCAACCTGAGCAAGGCCCACACCTTTGCTCGCGGCTTGCGTGCCGGCAGCGTCTGGGTCAACCAGTACGACGGCGGCGACATGACTGCGCCGTTTGGCGGGTTCAAACAGTCGGGTAACGGTCGCGACAAGTCGCTTCATGCGTTCGACAAGTACACCGAGCTCAAGGCGACCTGGATCAAGCTCTAACATTTTCACAGCAGCGGTCGCAGTCTTCCGCGTGCGACCGCTCGGGAATTCAATCATGCAAAAACATGTAAACAGCTACTACGCCGCGACCCGCAACGAGACCATCGATTTTCCGGTGCTCGAAGGGCTGGTCGAGTGCGATGTCTGCGTCATCGGCGCGGGCTACACCGGTTTGTCCTCGGCCCTGTTCCTCAGTGAGGCGGGCTACAGCGTCACCGTGCTGGAAGCCGCCAAAGTCGGCTACGGCGCCAGCGGTCGCAACGGCGGTCAACTGGTCAACTCCTACAGCCGCGACGTCGATGTCATCGAACAGCGTTATGGCGACAAGACTGCCGAAGTACTGGGCAGCATGATCTTCGAGGGCGCGGACATCATCCGTTCGCGCATCAAGCAGTACGACATCAAGTGCGACTACAAGCCCGGCGGTATTTTCGCGGCGCTGAACAAGAAGCAGCTCAAAGGCCTGGCTGAGCAGAAAAGCAGCTGGGAGCGTTACGGCAACAAGAACCTGAAAATGCTCGACGCCAAGGACATCGCCAAAGAAGTCGGCTCGGACAACTACGTCGGCGGCCTGCTGGACATGCAGGGCGGCCACATCCACCCGCTGAACCTGGCGCTGGGTGAAGCCTCGGCCATCATTGGCCTGGGCGGCAAGATCTACGAGCAATCGGCAGCGGTGGAAATCACCTACGGCGAGCCGATCACCGTACGCACCGCCAAAGGCGTGGTGCGGGCCAAGTACCTGCTGATCGCCGGCAACGCCTATTTGCCTCAGGACCTCGACAACCGCGTCACCCGCAAGAGCATGCCCTGCGGTTCGCAAATCGTGGTCACCGAGCCATTGTCGGCCAAAGTCGCCAAGAGCCTGATCACTAACAACTACTGCGTCGAAGACTGCAACTACCTGCTCGACTACTACCGCCTGACCGCCGACAACCGCCTGCTGTACGGTGGTGGCGTGGTCTACGGCGCGCGCGAGCCGGATGACATCGAGCAACTGATCAAGCCGAAAATCCTCAAGACCTTCCCGCAGCTCAAGGGCGTGAAGATCGACTACCGCTGGACCGGCAACTTCCTGCTGACCATGTCGCGCATGCCGCAATTCGGCCGTATCGAGAAAAACGCCTATTACATGCAGGGCTACAGCGGCCACGGTGTGACCTGTTCGCACCTGGCCGGCAAGCTGATCTCGGAAATGATCCGTGGCGACGCCGAACGCTTCGATGCCTTCGCCTCGTTGCCGCACATGCCCATGTTCGGCGGCCGCACCTTCCAGGCCCCACTGACCGCTATGGGCGCGGTGTATTACGCCATGCGTGACCGTTTCGGTATCTAAGCGGCGCAATTCATGTGGGAGCGGCGGTACAGTCAATATTGATGTCGCCTGACACACCGCCATCGCGAGCAAGCTCGGCTCCCACAGTAGATTCATGGAAGGCACAAAATCTGTGGACCACCGGGACCAAACTGTGGGAGCGAGCCTGCTCGCGATGAGGGCGTGTCAGTCACCCTTGATGCTGTCTGACACACCGCTTTCGCGAGCAGATTCATGGCGGGCACAAAATCTGTGGACTACCGGGACCAAACGGTGGGAGCGAGCCTGCTCGCGATGAGGCCATGTAAGCCACCATCGATGCTGCCTGACACACCGCTATCGCGAGCAGGCTCGCTCCCACATTAGGTTTCGCGCCTTGACGGACAATTACCGTCAGCAGGCTCTATTTTTCTGCCGTTTATCGAAGCTGCTGAGCGACACGAACAAACGTGATTTAATAGCCGCCTTTCACGTTTCTGGGACAGGGAAGCGGTGTTTTTCGCGGCCAAAAGTCGCCCGCCATCCACCCCCATAACCCTTAAGTATTTCTCGCATAAGGCTGTCATGGACACGGGCTCACGACTCAAATTAGTACGCGAAAGCTACAAAATGTCCCAGCGCGAGCTGGCCCGACGTAGCGGCGTCACCAATGCCACCATCTCCCTGATCGAACAGAATCGTGTCAGTCCCTCCGTCAGTTCCCTGAAAAAACTGCTCGAAGGCATTCCCATGTCTTTGGCGGACTTCTTTACCTTCGATCAACCGCCTCGCGAGCATCAATACGTGTTTCGTGCCAATGAACAGCCAGATCTCGGACGTCATGGGTTGCGGTTGTTGCTGATTGGCGCTTCGGTGCCGAGCCGGCAGATGCGGCTGTTGCGCGAGCAATACGCGCCGGGTGCCAGCTCTGGCGATGAGCCGATTGTGCATGCGGAAGGGGAGGAGTGCGGGCTCGTTACCCGGGGCACGGTTGAGTTGACCGTGGACGGGCAGATCAGTGTGTTGAATGCCGGGGATGGGTATTACTTCCCGACGACGCTGCCGCATCGGTTTCGGAATATTGGGGCGGATGAGGCGGAGATTATTAGTGCCAACACCCCGGCTAACTTCTGATATTTGACAACCTGGGTCATCCCAAACACTATCGACCCATGACCTACACACGTCACCTGAACATGATGTGCTCCTCCATGACCGCCTCTGGCGGGCCGTGAGGTCATGCGTTCGTAGGATTTGACGTAATTACTCAAGGCCCCGCCAGAAATGGACGGGGCTTTTTAGTTCTCCGCCCACCGATGGTTAACGGAGAATGAAATGTTCGAGATCAGACGAGCCACGCCAAGCGATTCCCAAACAGCATTCGACATTCGCCTTCAAGCGATAAGGCACCAATGCATCGGCGCCTATACCTTGGAGCAAATGCTGGCCTGGACGGCAGGATCAGCCAAGGACGGGTACAGCGACCTGATGGAAAAACACTTTTATCTGGGCTGTATTCAGGGGGAGCCGGTGGCAACGGGAATGCTTGATCTGGAGAACAGCGAAATCGGCGCGATCTTCGTGCTCCCGGGTTTTATGCAACAAGGCATCGGCTTGAGAATCCTGAACCACCTGGAATGCCTGGCACGGGATCTGGGGCTGAAAGAAGTCAATCTGGACGCTACGTTGAACGCGGCTGACTTCTACCGGCGGTGCGGTTTCGTGGGTGACGAACCTGCTATTTACTACTCACCCCCCGGGCTTCAGCTGGCTTGTGTACCGATGGTGAAAGGGCTTTTGTAGGCTCGGCAGGGGTTAGTTGCTTAACTGGCGGCAGACCCCGGGGGGCGGGGGCTCGTGCAGGACGTAATATTCCTGATGGCTACGATTGACAAACTCTCACGACTTGTAGGAGTTTAGCCGCCCGCAGGTAAGGCATATCTGCTGATGGCCAAAAAACGGCCGTTATTCACCACACAAGGGATTGTCTATGCAAGGTTCAAATACCGTTGCTCAACAGGCGGGCGGTCAGCTGGTGCATGCGCATCAGAACACCACGCACATGAACATTGCCCAGCAAATCCTCGAATGTCTGTTTCGGCGTCGTAGTCTTGCCCCGGAACAGGATCATGAGCTTTCGTTACAGGTGCTGGAACCCCATCTGGCGAAGGTAATGCAGGCGGTCGAGAGCGGTTGCAAGGTCGAAATGGTCTTGCCAGCCTTTCCCGGCAAATCGCCCAGCCGCAAGAAAACCCTGAGCCATCTCCCTGATCTTGCTGAACACCATGCAATCGACGAGTTACACCGCCTGTGTGAGGAGATCCAGGAGATCTATGCGCCGGGCGCGCTGATTCATATCTGCTCCGATGGCTATGTGTTCTCTGACTTGGTGCATGTTCCCGATTCTGACGTCAAGGCTTACACCGACGCTATTCAGGACTACGCCGAACAGCTTTATCCCGGTACGTTCGCCCATTTTGACCTCAGGGATGCCTATCCTCAGCTTGATTGTCTGGACGCCATGCGTGAGGAGATGATGATCGAGCACGGCCAGTCATTGATCCTGTTGCAGCAGCGCTTCAAGGATGAACCGCACATGATGTTGATGTACTGCGGTATCCATCGCTTTCTTTCCGAGGATTACTCGGGGCTCAAGGTATTCGCCGGCATGAGCTTGAATGCGGTGAAGAAGGTCGCCAAGCCGGCCTCCCAGCGGGTGATTCAGCGCAGTGAAGCCTGGAGCGCCCTGTTACTGGCGCGCTACCCGCATTGCCTGCGCCTGTCGATTCACCCGCAACTGGCGGTGTCGACGAAGATCGGTATCCGGCTGGTGCCAACCAGTGACCTGTGGCGTACTCCCTGGCATTCGGTAGCAATCAAGCGACGGGGTGTGGTCACCCTCGAAAAACGCAGTAATGTCGATGAGCGCTACCACCGTCTGGTGTTCCGCAAGGGGCGTCCTTGTCACTACGCCAGTGCTCAATGATGGCGTCTCGGTTGCGGGTCGAAGCCGTACTCTTCGATTTGGATGGAACCTTGGTGGACACCTTGCCTGACATCACCTGGTGTCTGAACCAGGTGTTACTCGAACACGGTTGCCCGGCGCTGACTGCGCAAACAATGCGGGGGTATATCGGTGGCGGGACCACTGCGATGATTGAGCGGGTTGCCACGCAGTTTGGTATCGCTGATACGATCGCCCTGCACCAGCGCTATGTGACGCTATATCAGCACAACCTGGTTCAATTTTCCCGCCCATTCAGCGGTGTATTGGAATTGCTCGAAGGCTGCCGCCAGTTACAGCTGCCGCTGGCTATCGTGACCAACAAGGCCGAGGAAATGGCCTTGCAGGTTTCCAGAACATTGCTGCCGCAGAATGCTTTCGGGCCGATTCTGGGGCATTGCACGGGCAGGTCACTCAAACCTCAGCCGGATGTGGCATGGGAAGCCGCCCGCCGGTTGTCGGTTGATTCGCAACGCTGTTTGTTCGTCGGTGACACAGAGATCGACCTGAAAACCGCCCGTGCTGCAGGTATGTACTCGGCAGCAGTCACCTGGGGGTATGGCCTGACTCATACTTTGCAGGCCCAAGCTCCGAACTTCTGCTGTGAGCAACCGGCCGGGTTGTTGCGCATTCTGCAGCAAGTCTGCGGGACAGCGCATGCGTTCACCGAGCATGGCGATACCGCCAAATCCTATTGATACACAAACCCTCAAGGAAGTTGTTCTATGGAACATAGAGACGCCTGGATCGCTGTCGTCAGCGATTTGCTGGCTGGTTATCTGCTCAAAGGCACGGATGATTGTTTCGAAACACAAGGCAGAGCGCATCTGGCGCGCAGCCTGGGGCAGTGCTTTGATCAGAACCTGCCAGTGCGTCTGGTACTGCCAGGTTTTCCCTGCAAGTCGCCAAACGCCAGTGACCAGACATTCGGCGTGCTGCCGGATTATGGTGAGGTGATGGCCATCGAGCGCCTCGACCAGCTCGGCCAAGCCATTGCCGCGTTGCACACACCGGGCTGTGTGGTGTCGATCCTCAGCGACGGGACGACGTTCAATGACATTGTAGGGGTGGCCGACGATATTCGCGCGGCCTACAACCGGGCTTTGCGTGAACTGTGCACCACCCATACGATTCAGTGGGTCAGCATGGAAGACCTGTTCCCGCAGGCCCGTAGTGCCGAGGCGGTTCGCGCCAGCCTGGTCAAGCAGGCCCGTCTACCCTGGAAAAACCTTGGAGAACTGATCGAGCAGAGCCGGCACGATGAATCCCTCAGCCAGGCCCATGACAACCTCTGTAGTCATTTGTACAACGACCTGCGCCTGTGCCGTGAGGGTGGGCAGAGCGAGGACGAGTACCTGCAGCAAATCAACTTCAAAGCCTACCAGATGATGTTTCGCGGGCAGGCATTGAATGCGGCAGTGGATCGTTTCTTCGGCGATGACATTCGATTATCGGTCCATCAGTACAGCAATGCCGGGCCAAAATTTACCTTTGGGTTGGCTGAAGGGCTGACCCGTGTCGACAGCCCCTGGCATGCCGTGCCGGTGTGCAACATCGATGGTGGCCAGCGTCTTCGCGCACGGGCCCAGGTCGACCTCGACCACCATGTGCTGGTCACCTGGCAGGGGCGGCCATGGCTCTACCACCAAACAGAAAGCCCGCAGGCCCAAGGCTTCGAATACGAACTGCAAAAGCTTCCGCTATTTGGCCTGGTGGTGCGAGACCCGCTGGGGCTGGGTTTCGAGCGACTGTCCACCGGCCTGCTGGAGGCACTGGTGGAAACCTTTGGTTTCGTCTGTCTCAAGGGCTGTCGCTTCGACGACCAGGACAGTTTTGCTCGCAGCTGTGAACGCTTTGGCACGCTGTACGAGTGGGCCTTCGGTGCCGTGCATGTGGTCAAGCCCGCGGACAAACCCCAAGGCGTGGTGCACTCGCTGGAGAAAACGCCTTTGCACTGGGACCTGAACATGCTGCCCGACAGCGACGCACAGGTTCAGCGCAATCCGAAATTCTGCGCCAGCAAATTCATGCTGTATTGCAAGATAGCGCCGCAGCCGGGCGAGGGTCAGACGACCATCGTCGACAGCCGAAACGTGCTGCGAAAAGTCGGGCAGCAAGTCGCCCGACAATGGCAGGCGGTGAACATCACCTATTACACCAAGATGACCTACTTCGGTGGTTCGCCGCGCATGTACAGCCTGGTGGATCATAACCCCCGTAGCGGCGAACTCATCCTGCGTTACCAAGAGGGCACCGACTCGGCATTGCAGACCCTGAGCCAGTCTGTGCAGGACCATGACGAGGAGGCCCAGCAGGCGCTGCTTGAACAGGTCAACGCGCTGGTTTATGACCCGGACTGCCTGATCGCCCATCAATGGAGCGAAGGTGATCTGGTGCTGGTCGACAACTATCGGACGCTGCACGGCCGACTGCCGATGTCGGCGGCTTCCTCCTCGCGGGAGCTGTGGCGGGTGCAGGTTTACTAACCGCTATCGTCTGGCAGGCCCTGGAGACAGGGCCTTGCAAGAAATTCCCTTATAGGTAGTCCGTTTGACGTCATTGGGCTGCCTTCACATTCGTTTAGCTAAACTGGTGTTCGTACGAAGCAACGTGTTGAGTAAATAATTTCTCATATAAGTGATATGGAACGCCGAGTATATTTATCTCGATACAATGAGGCAGAAGCTCTTTCGAATAATCCAGGATGCTCACGCCAGCGCATGGAATAACCATACCTGCTTCGGTCTGAACAGAAATATTTAGTGCGGACTGATCATGATGGTTTGTGCAACACTCGTTCTGGATTACAGCATACCCATCGGCTGGTTCGAACTGACCAAAAACTACGCCCATGGGTGGATCCCCTTGTTCGAGTGTCGAGTGCCCTACCAAAACCTCTCCGCTATAAATTGAGAATCTCTCCACAGTGATGTCTACCTTTTATACAAAAACAGGAAGGTGTGGATTTATTTACTGCCTTGGCGGGCTCCGCTCCTAGGCACACATCTTGGCCAAAAAATAAACCTGTCCCCTTTGTTCATACGGACATTGAACTCACAGAGCTGCGTTTGGTGTTGTGCTACGCCTATAAACGATCAGGCTGCTCGATGTAGCGATAATTAAGGTTTGGCCAGTATAGGAGAACCCGAAAGCTCTCAGTCCGATCTCGATCGCCAGTTTGTGAAAGGCACTGGCCTTTTTATATTGGGCGCCATACAGCCATGAGCCCGGCTCGACCAGAAGTAAATGATGGCACGGCCAATTCAAGGGAACGTTCTCGATCACCCAACCGTCGAAAGCACCCACAGGCAGGCTGCCTCCATTGATACCGGCCATGGGGATGGTCTTGCCTGTCAGTGGACCGATACCTTCAGCCTCCAGGTACTGATTACTTTCGACATCCTCCGTATAGTCTCTTGCGATCTTCTGACCTGTCAGGCAATCGATAACGCTACGTCCTGAGCTGGAGGTCACCAGTAACAGTTCGGAGTCGCGGTCGAAACCAACTTCCAGAAGGCTTCCCACGGCAAACTGAGCGGCGATTTCCCAAGGGGACGGTGGTGAGGAGATGGGAAGCTGGCCGATAGTCTGACGCAGTGGGTCGAGGTATGAAGTATTCATGTCGGTCGAACGAGCCTGAAAATTTCGCTGTACGTTAGCACAGGTGATGCGAGCGTCCATTTTCGCCCCAGGCTGGGTGAAAACGCATGCGCCGTTTTGAAGTCTGCGTTGCTACGTAAAATCTGCCAGCGTTTGGTTAATCAGCGGGCCGGAAATCTGCTTGGGAAAAAGGTGACCGATCTATTTGAGTAAATAGATCGGTCACCTTTTTGTTTTCTAGAAACTACAAAACTTGTAACAGGCTATCCGTGATTACTCCCGAAAAAATCGTCTCTACCGGTCCGATGAGAAAGACAGGCCCCACGCCATCCCATTGAACCGTTACAGTTCCGCCATCACATTCAACCTCAACGGAGTTGTCTAACAAACCACGACGAATTCCGTTAACAGCAGCGCCGCAAGAGCAGGAACCTGAACCAAGCGGAATACCCCCCCAACGCTCCCAAATGCGCAATCGAATGTGCTTTCGGTCAATGATCTGGACGAAATGTACGTTCGTCCTGAGGGGAAATAGGGGGTTGGTTTCAATTGTCGGTCCAATTGTCGCTATATCAACGGCTGTTAGGTCATCCACAAAATAGGTGCAGTGCGGATTTCCCATGCTGCAAGCTGCTGGGTCACCAGCAAGCGGCAAAACAGCAGTGTCCATTTCCAGAGCCAGAGGAATGTCCGACCAGCTGAAAAGCGGCTCTCCCATGTCGACAGAAATTGCGCTGGTTGAGGTTCGTTCGCAAGCTAGTAAACCGCGATTGGTTCGGAGCGCTATGGAAGTAATATTTGATTCGCGCATCAGCATATCCGCGGCACCCCGAGTTGCGCTGCCACAAGCGTCGAGCGTGGAGCCATCGGCATTCCAAAACATCAAGCGCGCATCTGCATCATCGCAATCGAGCACCACTGCGAGTTGATTGAATCCGACGCCTCGGTTCCGATCACCCATTCGCCGAGCCATGTTACTTGTCATTGGATTTGACGAGTTTCGCGAGTCCACGATAACGAAGTCATCGCCATTGGCGTGCATTTTATGAAAGCTCAGCGGCATTGATAGACCCTCGCGACGAGACATATGGTGAATTGACGTTTAAAGGCGATCTAGCCCCGTCCGTACAGTTTATGCAAGCTGTGTGAAAGCTTGAGAGGCAGGTGTGTTTGACGATGCGCCCATCAGCTGGCTCTTGGCTAATTATCCCAAGGTGCACCCATTCATGCGGTACAAGCTAACGATAAATGTTAAAGTGCCATCACTCTCCGTTGACGAAGTACGCCTGCATGGATGCCTCATTTCACCGTTTCAGCTTATTGTCATTACTTGGATTTGCCTTGATTCTTTCCGGGTGCCAAAGCATCGGCTCCGGCACTCAGGACGATCGGTTCGCCAACTTCCGCTGCGTGTATTACGGGGATCAGGATCCCATCACTTGGGAGCAGATCGAATACATCCGCAAGCGCAGCGAGAACGGTGACCTCCTTTGCAAGATCGTGCTCGGAGATTTGTATGAGCATGGCCATGGCGTGCCGCAAGACATACCGAAGGCCAAGACCCTCTATCAGTCTGTGGCCGACGTGGAAGTGTCGGCCAATTACCAGCTCGGTCGCATGGAGGAAGAAGGCATCGGCGGGCCATCTAACTACGTGAAGGCCAGGCAGTTTTACCAACGTGCCGCCGCCAAATCCGAGAGTACCCGCAGTAAGATACAGTTGGCCGGACTCATGGAGGACGGCAAAGGTGGCCCTCAGGATCTTGAGGGAGCGTTGGCGCTTTACTTCAACGCTATCAAGTACATCGGGGATGACGCCTGGAAGGGCGTTCAACGGCTGCGCGCCAAAGGCCTGGCTCTGAATGCCGAACAGGAAAAGCGCTACAACGAAATCTGGGCCAGTAGCGTAAGGGACAGGCTCAGTAGAAAGATAACGGATGCGCAAATAAAATTGTCGAAGGAGTTCAAGCCAGCCCCGGCTATCAAGCCGGTAAAGCTCCAGTTGGAATACGCCCCTGGTTCCGTTATACCCCTGATATCGCCGCTGGAAAGTTCGGGCGATAGCGCCATCGACCAAGCGGTGTTGCAGGCCATGAGCAACTACCGGTTTCCCGACGAGCCGATACTGCACGAGGGCGAGAAGACCTGGAAGGTGATCGCCATCGTCAACCTAGGCTCAGAGTGACACGCCCCAGCGTCCTGTGCGTGCAACCCACAGCGAGTAGGAAGTTTCGCGACCTGGATTCCGCTTTTGGAAGCGGTCAGTCGTAATCGACTAACTGCTTCCCGCAGGATAAAAACAGAATGTAAGCAGGCAACAAAAAACCGCAGCAATGCGGTTTTTTTGCGACTAAATGCAGGTCACTACCCCTTGGGCGTATCAAACCCACGCTGCTCGATCACTGCAAATGGAAAAAAAGGAGAATTTATTTACAGCTATCGTCTAACCCCTTAAATAACCTCAGGGCAGGCCCTGAGTGCAGGGTCCTCCAAAAATCCCTTCCGAGACCTTGACCCATCACTGCGCAATAAAGTCGCGAACAGCCCGAATAGTCTGCGTCGGCGCCTCTTCCATCAGCCAATGTCCTGCCCCCGGCACCACCACTTCCGTGACCTTGTCCGCTGCGTTGCGCATCACGATCGCTTCATTACTTCCAAAAGACTTTTCTCCACCAATGGCCAGTACCGGCATGGTCAGTCGCGTCGCCATCGAGGCTTTGTTGTCCGTCTCATCCTGACGAATGCTGCGGAACTGGGCGAAGGCTGCGTGCATGGCGCCGTGACGGGCATAGAGTGTGGCGTAATGCTGACGGGTTGCTTCATCCACCTTGGCGGGATTGCCCGCGAACTCGTTCCAGAACCGGTCCAGGTAGATTCGCTCGCGACCGGCGACCAGGCGTTCGGCATCCGGCCCGCCGAAGTCGAAGTGCCAAAGCATCGGTGAGCGGACAATCTCGTTCCAGGGCGGAATGCCCGGCACGGGCGCGTCCATCACTACCAGGCGATCGGTACGCTGCGGATAACGCGCGGCGTAGGCGTAAGCGACCATGGTGCCGATGTCGTGGCCGATGACCACCGAGTGTTCGATACCCAAGGCTTCCAACACCCCACGGATGTCGCCTGCCTGGGTCTTCTTGTCGTAGCCGCTGTCCGGGATCGACGACAAGCCCATGCCGCGAAGGTCCGGCACCACGACGGTGTGATCCCGGGCCAGATCGGCGGCCAGTGGTGCCCACATGTCACCGGTGTCACCGAAGCCATGCAAAAGCACCACGGCCGGCCCCTTGCCGCCGACGCGTACATGGAGTGTGACGCCTTCTACAGGGATGTCCTGAGTACGAAAGGAGGCAGGAAATGGCGTCACCTGAGCCTGTGCCGGGATGCTTAGAGCAAGCAGCATAAAAACGGTCAACAGGACACGGATCATGATGGTGTCTCCAGACGTGCGCGTGGAAGGGGGTCGAGCCTATGTGTATGTCACTTGGTGGCGAGCGTTGACCGCGCAACGAGATGCACATAATCGACATGCCCCATCCAGCAGCAAGCCGATACGACCAAAATGGCGAGTTTTCTGAAGCACGATAAGGTCCCGTTCGGATGAGCTTAGACCGTTTGGCTGTGAATGCTGGTTGTCATCCTGACCCGGCGTAGCGGCGTCACCAATCTCCAGTCCTGCTACGAGGAATCGCATCGGTAACCAAGGTCGACACCTTGATCTAGAGCCATAGCGCTGACAGGCTCTCTTATAGGGCGTGTCGCGATTGGCGCACTGAGTTAAAGCATGAATGTTTCATGCCCTCATTCACCAGATGCCGTAACCAGAAAGATCTTCAATTGAAGACCTATCGAGGTTGTGCCTGGGCATCGTCGATACTTGCAGTTGTTAGCAAGCTTGCGAATTGGCTTGGTATTTGCTTTCAAAGTCGCACATGAATGTCGCGGTTGGAGAAGTGAATGTCGCTATCAAGCTATATGATGCAGCTATCCTCTAGCGAAAAACACTGGTTACCGTGGTTCGGCAAGACTGGAAAAATCGCGATGCGCCGGGCTTGTTGGCTCAATCAGTCGGCTTACCCGGTGATAGAACAAACGTTCGAAGCCATTGCTGAAACTCGCGTGCAGTTGCTGCACAACTGGACACGCGAGCAATGGGAGCACCTGACTGAACTGGCGGAAAATCTCGGTCGTGATTTCGCCCATCTCGACAGCACTACGCTGGTGGATAAACTCAGCCAGGCTGAAGACTTTTCGGAGTTGTTTGTCGTCGATGCCAGCGGCACCGTCATCGTCTCGACTTGGGAGGGGCGCGGTAAAAGTCAGCCAGAGCACTCTCGTGCGTTGGCAGAAGGATTGAAGGCGCCGTTTCTCCATGGTCCCTACAGCGATCCACTGACCTTGCAAATCGGTCCATCTTCTTCGCGCTTCCACGATGAAGTCACATTGATGTTCTACCAGCCGCTGAAGGCCGACGGAAGAATCCTGGGCTGCTTGTGCGGTCGCGTGCCAAACGATGTCCTGGGCGATCTTATCCAGCGTGAAGCCGGGCACATTTTTGCCGAATCGGGAGACAACTATCTGTTCATGGCCCAGTCACGCTTTGATCTTGCTATCCAGCCGGGAACCGCGTTGTCGCGCTCACGCTTCGAGGACGGTACGTTCACCCACGGCGAGAATCTCAAAAGTGGCGTACACACGGCCTGGAAGACCGTGCAGATCCAGCGACACACAGAACTTGAACTGCGCTTTACCGACCCGGCGACCCAGCAGTTGCACCCGGGAGTACGCGAAACCATCCGCACGGGCTCCAACCTGTTCGTCACTTATCCCGGTTACTCGGACTACCGGCATATTCCAGTGGTCGGCAAGGGCGTCACCTTCCAGTTGCCAGGATCACCGGACCGCTGGGGCATGATGTGCGAGGCCGATCTGGAGGAGGTATACCGCCGGCGCTCGCTCAGTTACGGCTTGATGAAACCTTATCTCGCGACCATGACGGGCCTCTTTGCCTGTAATTTCACGGTCCAGCATTACAGTGGTCTGGCACAGAGCCTGATCGATACCATCGAGGTCCTCAGCATGGTGTGCGCCACTGTCCTGTTCAGCCTGCTGGGGCCCAAGCGTCTTGCGGTGAGGTTGAGCGAGATGACGGGTGTGATCAGGACCATCGCCGAGGGCGAGGGCAACCTTCGCCAGCGCCTGGACACGACGCGAATGGCCAACGATGAGACCGGTGACATGGGGCGCTGGATCAATAGTTTTATCGACCATCTGGACTCGGTTGTAGGGCAGGTGGTGAAGGCCAGTCGCAACGTCGGCACCACCAATCAAATGATGCTCGGCCGCAGCCAGGAAGCCAGTCTCACTTCAGGTGAGGTTGCCGAAGCGGTGCACCGCATGATGATCATCGTTGAAGATCAATTGGGTGAGATCCAGCAGGCATCCGCCAGTGCCGAACAAATGAAGCAGGCGATGGACGAAGTGGTCACGCGCGCGCGCGCGCAATTTCTCGCTGTGCAGGAGGGGACGCAGTCGATTCGGGACGTGGTCAAGCGATCGTCATCGAGCGTACAGCTGCTCGACAGTCGGATGACGCAGATCGGGAATATCACCGGCCTGATCAGCGACATCACCAACCAGACCAATCTGCTGGCACTCAATGCGGCCATCGAGGCCGCACGCGCGGGCGAACATGGTCGTGGTTTTGCGGTGGTCGCCGACGAGGTACGTAGCCTCGCCTCGCGGACGTCACGCGCTGCCGACGACATTCGGCAAATGGTCGAAGGCTTGCAGAACGAAACGCAAAAAGCCGTCAGCTTCATGGAGGACGGGGTCAAGGAAGTCGATAACAGTCTGCGTCTGGCCGAAGAAGCATCCTCGGAAAACGTGCAACTGCATCAAGCCGTGGAAAGCATGTTCGCGATCATCCAGCAACTCAACAAGCGCAGCCTCGACTACGGCAAGACGATCAAGCAGGTCGACCAGTCCTCCTCCGAGATGCGCCAGACCGTGGTAGTGCTGCAAAGCAGTGCGGAAACAGTGAGGCTCAATGCCAACAAACTGCAAAAGTTAGTGGGACAGTTTGAGGTGAGTAATAACAATCGACGAGGAGCGGCGGCTTGAGTCCGTCCTGGGTACGTCCGGCAAAGTTTAGGCGAACTGTAAATCCGATTTTTTCAACAGGATCGGCTGAAAGATGCCACGGATGTCTAGCCCCTTAAATAACCTCAGGGCAGGCCCTGAGTCCAGGGCCCTCCAAAAAAGCCTTCCGAGACCTCGACCCGTCACTGTGCGATGAAGCCGCGAATCGCTGCAATGGTCTGCGTCGGCGCCTCTTCCATCAGCCAATGTCCTGCCCCCGGCACCACCACTTCCGTGACCTTGTCCGCTGTATTGCGCATCACAATCGCTTCATTGCCCCCGAAGGATTTTTCACCCCCAATGGCCAGCACCGGCATCGTCAGTCGTGTCGCCATCGACGCTTTGTTGTCCACTTCATCCTGACGAATGCTGCGGAACTGGGCGAAGGCTGCCCGCATAGCGCCGGGACGGGCATAGAGTTTGGCGTAATGCTGGCGGGTTGCTTCATCCACTTTGGCGGGATCGCCCGCGAACTCGTTCCAGAACCGGTCCAGGTAGATGCGCTCACGACCGGCCACCAAGCATTCCGCATCCGGCCCGCCGAAGTCGAAGTGCCAAAGCATCGGTGAGCGGACAATCTCGTTCCAGGGCGGAATGCCCGGCACGGGCGCGTCCATCACTACCAGGCGATCGGTACGCTGCGGATAACGCGTGGCGTAGGCGAAGGCGACCATGGTGCCGATGTCGTGGCCGATGACCACCGAGTGTTCGATACCCAGGGCTGCCAACACCGCACGGATGTCGCCCGCCTGGGTCTTCTTGTCGTAGCCGCTGTCCGGGATCGACGACAAGCCCATGCCGCGTAGGTCCGGCACCACGACGGTGTGATCCCGGGCCAGATCGGCGGCCAGTGGTGCCCACATATCGCCGGTATCGCCGAAGCCATGCAAAAGCACCACGGCCGGCCCCTTGCCGCCGACGCGTACATGCAGGGTGACGCCTTCTACAGGGATGTCCTGAGTACGAAAGGAGGCAGGAAATGGCGTCACCTGAGCCTGTGCCGGGTTGCTTAGAGCAAGCAGCATAAAAGCGGTCAACAGGACGCGGATCATGGTGGTGTCTCCGGAGGTGCGCGTGGAAGGGCCCCGAGCCAATGTGCGTGTCGCTTGACGGCGAGAGTTAGCCGCGCAACGAGATGCACATAATCGACATGCCCCATCCAGCAGCAAGCCGATACGACCAAAATGGCGAGTCTTCTGAAGCACGATAAGGTCTCGATCGGATGAGCTTAGACCGTTTGGCTGTGATTGATGGTCGTCATCCTGACCCGGCGTAGCGGCGTCACTGATGCCGCCCTCTCCCTGATCGAACAGAATCGCGTGGGTCCTTTCGTTGGTTCCCTCAAGAAATTGCTTGAAGGCATTTCTATGTCTTTGGCGGACTTCTTCACCTTCGACCAGCCGCCTCGGGAACATCAATACGTGTTTCGTGCCAATGAACAGCCATACTTGGGGCGTTTTTTACCCGTTATGGGCGTTGAGCGGACGGCAGATTTCAGAAAAAATTAACATTGACATTATATTTCTAAACGACACAGACAGCCTTTCAGCCTGCTATAAAAGTAATGAGTACCCAGCAACATCAACAATGACCAAGGAAGGTCTATATGTTAATCACAAGACACTGCACCCTGTTTTTATTTTTGACGCTGATTGCAAATCGTGAGTCATTAGCGGAAGAGTACTATTGGAAAATTTACGAGGGTGATGTTCCTTACCACCTTCAAGAAAAGCAACCCTCTCCCGAATTGGCTTGCAGATGGCTATATCAAGACAATGACAAAGCATGGAACTACACCTCACCGGTAGCAACCGAGTACGAAAGCACTTGGAACTGCCATATGATATTTGGTCGCGACCCAATAGATGATTCTTACGGAACCGTCTCGATTGTCCGCCTTGGAAAGGCTTGCACGGATGATCGAATATTCAACAAGTCATCTGGGCAGTGCGAGCATCAAGGTATTGATAACAGCTGTCCCTCCAGCATTGCGGGAAATCCAATAAACTTTGTAACCGGTTATAAGCTGCAAGCCGAAAAAGACTTTTCCGTCTTGACTATAAATTCCAATGCAAATCCTCTTGAGTTCTCAAGGTTTTATAGGAGTGTCGAAGGACTATGGACTCATAGTTATTCATCCAGACTCAGCGTTGAAGAAAATTTGGTTGCCCTGATCCATAACGATGGAAGTCGGTCTTTTTTTGAAAAACAAGGGGCGTCCTACGAACCTAAATCACCAGAGACAGGGAAGCTCGTTAACCAGTCAAATCGCTGGAGCTATCAATCGCCCAATAACCGCCTGCTAGAATTTGATGAGGATGGAAGACTGATCAAGCTTCTAAAGTCAGGCAATGCCCTGAACATTACCTACGCCGATAAGTTTGTAACCGTTACTGATGCATTTGGTGCCACAGTGGAATTCACTGAGGACACAAAAAAGCAACCACTCAGCGTAACGGCGGACAATATTAAAATTCGCTATCATTACAATGAATATAAACAATTAACTTCAATGGTCAAGACTTATCCGGATCGCACGGAGAAGAAGCAATATGTTTATCAAGACCCCAAAGACAGCAGGCTCCTGACTGGAATTACTGATGAGCGTGGGGTGCGTTATGCCTCTTGGGCTTACGATGAACGAGGTCGCGCTATTTCAAGTGAACACTCCGGTGGCGCAGAAAAAATCTCAGTCAGCTATAACGCGGACGGCTCGTCAACGGTCACTAATGAATTGGGCAGAAAGACCCGATATACATTTGAGTTAGTGAAGGGCGTCAAGCGTATCAAGTCTATCGACGGTATACCCACCGCTAACTGCCCTGATAGCAATTCGACCTTTACTTATGACGACCGTGGCCACCTCGAAACAAAAACAGACAACAACGGCAACGTAACAACCTATACCCACAATGATCGTGGCCTGGAAACTTCCCGCACAGAAGCCAGTGGAACGCCCGACTCCAGAACTATTGTCACCGAATGGCACCCGACTTTATTTTCTCCCGTGCGCATCACCGAACCGGATCGGTTGATTCAATACACCTATGACCTTCAGGGACGACAACTTAGTAACACTGTAATCTCACGTTGATTCAGAAGGATCTGATCATGAACACACTTATATTTAGGGTTGGGTTGTTAGCGCTAGCGCTGGGGGGCACTCTTGTTACCGTACCCTTTTGGCAAGCACCAGAGCGCGGCTGGTCATTTACCTACAACGCTGAAGGCCTGATCGAGTTCTCTGATGGACCGCGAACTGATGTAAATGACATCACTCGTTACGAATACGACGCAAAGGGGCATCTGATACGCGTCATTAACCCGCTTGGGCACATCACTGAGCTTTCGAATTTCGACTTTATGGGTAATCCACAAACCCTTGTCGATCCCAATGGCGTCTCTACAACCCTGACCTATGCGCCACAAGGCTGGCTGACCTCAGTCAGTACTGCGAACGCTTCCACGCGGTTCGAACACAACGCTGTCGGTGACATTACGAAGCTGATTCGTGGTGATGGAAGTTGGTTGACCTACACCTGGGACGACGCCAGGCGGCTCACTCGTATCACCAATAGCCTGGAAGAGCGAGTCGAATTCGATGTTGATCCAATGGGTAATCGCACCGCAACACGCCTGAAAGACAGTGCGGGTAATCTGACGAAACAGCATCGATGGGTGTATGACGAACTGGGCCGATTGCTGCACTCAGTGGGTGCTGCTGGTCAGACCCGTCGCCTGCAATACGACCTGAACGATAATCCCACCACCTCTACCAATCCTCGCAATGACAGCAGTAGCAGCGCCTATGATCCACTCGACCGGTTGGTGAAGAACACTGACCCGCTAAACGGCACCACTCGTTTTGAATACGACGCTCAAGACAACCTCACGCACGTCAACGACCCGCGTGGAGTGAACACTCGATATCAATACGACGGCCTCGGTAATCTGACTCATCTGGTCAGCCCCGACAGCGGCACCAACACCTACAAGCATGACGCCGCTGGCAACATCACACAGAAGACTGATGCCGGCGGCGTAGTCACGCTATTCACTTACGATGCTCTCAATCGTTTGACCGCTCGCCGTTATCCGGCCAAGCCGCAACTTGATACCCAGTTCCACTACGACGCCATGGCCGAGGGCAACAAAGGCATCGGCCGATTAACTGGGGTAGAAGACAGCAATGGTGTGCTGAGTTACACCTACGATGAGCAAGGCAACCTCACAGGGCAACGGCATCTCCTGACAACGAACGAAGTCGCTCGGTCCGATTACCTCGGCTATCGGTACGACGGCGCCAATCGACTGATCCGTATCGACTACCCGACCGGCTTCAGCATCGACTACCTGCGCGACTCCGCCGGGCAGGTCAGTCAGGTGCACATGCGGGTTGGCGCAGATGAGCCGATCGGCTTCGCCAGCAACCTTGCTTATCTCCCCTTCGGACCGCTTAAAAGCCTGACCTGGACCAACGGCGCCACGCTTGAACGTAGCTATGACCAGGACTATCGGTTGACCGCGCAAACCGTCGTCGGCTGGAGCAACCTGTATGACTACGATGCCAACGGCAACATCACCCAAATACAAAGTAGCCTGCTCGGCGAACTGAACTACAGCTACGACGCGCTGGATCGTCTGACAGAAGATGCAAATGCCAGTCAGCAGCAAACCTTCAGCTATGACGCTGTGGGCAATCGCACCGACAAAACCCTCACGCCTCTAATTGAAGGTCAGGTGCAGGGCAGTGCCGTCACGACGTACCAGTATGGCGCCAGCAACAATCGTCTGATCCAAATCGATGGGCAATCGGTAAGTTCTGATGCGGCGGGTAATCTGATCCAGGACCGCGCTGATCGTCAATTGATCTACGACGAACAAAATCGCCTGAGTAGCGTGAAAAGCGGCGACCTGACCCTGGCCGAGTTTCGCTACAACGCTTTGGGCCAACGCACCCAGAAAGTCACCCCACAAGGTGTTACTGCATTCCTTTACGGGCCCAGTGGTCAACTGCTCGGCGAAACCCTGTTCGACATCGACGGCAAAAAGCTGACGAGTCAATACTATGTCTGGCTCGATGGCCTGCCATTAGGTGGAGTAAGCGTTAACTACGACGCGACAGGTGCACTCGCAAGCAGCACCCCGTTTTATATCCACAGCGACCATCTCAACACACCGCGCATCGCCACCAACGCCAGTCAGCACACGGTATGGCAATGGAAATCCGATGCCTTTGGCGCCGGAGAAGCCAGCGGCAGTCTGACCTTGAACCTCCGTTTTCCTGGCCAGTATTACGATGCTGAGAGTGGGCTGTACTATAACTATTTCCGGGATTACGATCCGGAAACGGGGCGCTATGTCCAAAGTGATCCGATTGGGCTGAGTGGCGGCCTCAACACCTACGCCTATGTGGAGGGCAATCCACTTAAGTACGTTGACCCCACAGGGCAAAGCGCACTTTTGATCCCGGGTGCCGAAGCGGGCGCTGCTGCGGGCACGTTTGTATGCCCTGGTGTGGGGACTGTTGTTGGCGGTGTTATTGGTGCAGGCGTTGGAGCTGGACTGGGTTGGTATCTCGGGGACAGGCTTTTCAATGAGTCCACAGATGAAGGACGAGCCGACCATGCAGCTGGTAGAAAAGATGATGCGAAAAGCGATGCGGGTCGACAAGTTGGAGACAAAAATAAAGTCATAGAAAATGGCAAGGTCTATGACGATTCTGATACTGGACATACCGTGCATGTAGACAGGGATCGGGTTGTCATCATAGATAACCAAGGAAGGCCTGTTACCCAGTTTAAGAATACACGAGCTAACACTAACTCCCGAGTAAATTCCGGGAAGTGGATACCTAGGTAGGGGGGGATATGAATAAATATTACAGCTCGCATCTTGTATGGAAGAGAGTTGATGAAACTCATGCTATTAGATATTTATGTTTCTATGATCTTTCCAGTAAAAAGTATGCCGTGCAAAACGCGGAGTTTTTCTATTTGCCCATAAGTAAAGAAAGAATATTTGAGGCGGACGTAAATGCAATAGAGCTTTTTGTTGATGTCGACCCTTCAGAACGATGTGATTGGTTCGATGAGCTTGCAGAAGCTCTCCAGGATCACGATCTAAATTTTTCTTGAGAATGAATATACCTCGGCTCAGTTCGAAATCGGCCCCGCTCCAGTCAAAGTGCGCGAAAGTGGACTGGGGAGGGAGCTGTGATTCACTTCTTTGAAATCTGGAGTCGTGTAGGCGCGGGATATATGGGCTTTGAGTAGAAAAGTGGACATGTCCTGATGCCCCTCCACTAATCTATTCCAACGCCTGCGCTATTGACGTAATGTCCCGCGTAGCCTTGGTGTAGATTTGGGCGTCGAGCTGAGTGATATCTCGGGGGACAAGCTATTCAATGAGTCGTCGGACGATAAAGAATCTCCAAGCGATAAAGCATTGTCTCCCGGAGAGATAGATAAGCTTAAAGGGGCGGGAATTGATCCTCACGAATTAAAGCCGGCGAAAAATGGATCTAGGTACGATTTGTTTAAAGATAAAAATGGAAATATAAAAATCAAACCAAAATCTGGGAGCGGCCCAGGCGAACCCACTGGGATCAATATAAATAAACTTTAGGGGTGGTTATGGAGAATTATGTCAGGTTGGTTGCTACGAGTAATTGCTTGTCGTCGGAGCAAATTGTCCGCTCTTTAAATATTCGCGGGGAGAGAGTTTGGGATGCCGGAGATAGGCGAGGTAACACTGCGATACTAGAATCTGAAAGCGGCTGGGTAATTAGCTCGACTGCAGGGAAAAGTCTAGGCGTAGATGTGCATATTAAAAGTATTATGGGGCTGGTTAGTGGTCTGGAGAGCGACTTTAAAAAGTTTTCGGAAATTCCGGGGTGCGAAGTTCAAATTTCATGCGCAATTTATGGTAGTGGTGCTCCGCCGCTTAGTTTTAGTAAGGCCATCGTTGAGTGGGTTGGGCGTTTAGGCGCATCGCTGGATATTGATATTTATAGAATATAACTAGGCTGAAGGGGGCGGGTCGTCTAAAGGTGAGTTTGAAAAAGACCTTGTAGATCGACTTTTTTGGCAATAAATATGGTAAGGGTGGCTACGACAAAGGACAACCTCCGAACATAAGAAATAAGAAGGTGGGGTGATCGTTCGTTCGAGTGACCCAAAAATAACGGAGATGGCCATATGGATATTGTTTATATAGTTACACACACGCATGAGTTACCCGGCGGGCAAGAAGATATTAAATTTATAGGTGTCTATGGCTCTAAGGAGTCGGCTGAAAAAGCGGTAGAAAGAGCAAGTGTTAAAGCTGGGTTCGCTGAGACTAAAGAAGGCTTTTTTATTGAAGGGTATCAGTTGGGGAAAGATCATTGGACGGAAGGCTTTTTCACCTATACCCCGGGCGAAGGTCATGAATAATTGAAGCCACTCTAGGCAAGGTCTAAATGCCCAATTGAAGGGATTACAGAGGTGATGGGAATGCATCATGCTGTTATCGCTTTAATTCAATAGCGGTGTTGCACTCAGTTTCTGCAACCGCCGGATCAAAAAAACCGCAGTAATGCGGTTTTTTTGCGGCTAAATGCGGGTCACTGCCCCTTTGGCATATCAAACCCACGCTGTTCAATCACCCTAAACACATCCGCAACATCCTGCACCATGATCCGGGCGATGTTGGTGACGGTGTTGATGTCGTTCTCAGCGTAATCGGGGAGGCTGGTGCAGGCCATGAGGTTGAGGTATTTGAGGACGGCGTTGAGGCGCTCGCTGACGCAGTTGTGGAGTTCGCGTAGCGGGGCGTCGCTGTCGATGTGCAGGATGGGGTGGTCGGTGGCGAATTGGGACATTGGGGTGAAGCGGTGGGGCGGGTGTTGAGTAGTCATGGTTTTAATCCTAAAAAGATAAATCACAACCGTCAGAACCAATTCACAGACGGAAATCGGCTGTGTCTTGCCTGACGCTGTTGGTGCTCTTCTTAGGGCTGCGAAACCCTGTCGCCAACAATGTCAGCGACGACTCAAATATAGGTGTCGGCTTCTGGCGCCGCAACCGGGGGGTAGGACGCTGCGCGGTCATTGTTGCGATGTGGTTTGTCCATGTTCGGCGGTGCATTTGCCGTAAACCGGGCGTTGTGGAGTGTCTGAGGAAATTGCGGGGGAGGGTTTGGGGCCGCTTCGCAGCCCAGCGGGAGCAAGCTCCCTCGCCACGGTGGGTGGTTTCCTACGAGGATTTCGGAGCTGAAGATCAAGAGATCGCAGCCTTCGGCAGCTCCTACGTGGGATCAGTGTCCGGTAACGTTCCTGGCGTTCAAGCAGCCTGGGCGGCTGCTTGAATGTTAGGCGGACACAAAGTCGTATCCAGCGACGTTACGTCCGCAACGCCGGAGTCCGCGGCGGAATCATCCGCTTCGTCCCGGTCGATTCAAACGCCGAAGCCAGCCGCAGCAACGTCGAATCGTCATACGCGCGACCGGCAAAGGTCAGCCCGACCGGCATGCCGATGTCCGGCATCACACCCATCGGTACAGTGACCGTCGGCACACCCAAATGCCGGATAGCGAGGTTGCCGTTGGCGACCCAGATGCCGTTGCTCCAGGCGATGTCCGCAGACGTCGGGTCGACATCGGCATTCGCCGGGCCGACGTCGGCGACGGTCGGGAATAGCACGGCATCGAGGCCGAGCCGATCCATCCAGTCTTCAAGGTCGATTTTACGGGTCTGTTCAAGCCCCCGCAGTCCGTCGGGCACGGTGGCGATCTGGTCCCACGGCGTAATGCCGCGCTCGGCCATTCGTACGTACTCGTCCATGCCAGCGGCGAGGTCGCCTTCGCGGTTAGGCAGGGTTCCTGGATCGTGCGGGAAGATCAGCGGTCCGTTCACATCGACCAGACGATTCAATTTCGGATCGCCGTTGGCCTGCAAAAAGTCATCGAACGCCCATGCCGTCAGGTCCCACAGCTCATGGTGGAGGAACTCTTTGGAGACGATGCCACGATTGAACACGGTCGGCGCACCGGGGCGATCACCTTCGCAGTTGGAGACCAGCGGGAAGTCGACGTCGATCACTTCGGCGCCAGCGGCTTCGAGTGCCTGGCGAGCCTGTTCCCAGAGCCCGATCACCGAGGCACGGGTGTTGATTCGCTGCCCGGTCGGGCCACCGATCCCCGGCGCTTCAGAGGTGCCGGCTTCGGTGTCGGCGTTGATGTACATCCGGGGAATGCCGAAGCGCTTTCCGGCGAGGGCATCGGGATTGGCGGCAAGCTCTGCATAGGAGGCGGGACGCACCGAGGCGACGCTCGGGATCGGCACCCAGGGTTGCATCCGCCATAGATCGCCGCGTGTGTCGGGGTCTTCGGCCACTACCACGTCGAGCACTTCGAGCAGGTCGGCCATGGTTCTGGCAAACGGCACGACGACGTCCATGGTCGGCGTCAACGGCCAGTTGCCGCGCACCGAGATCACCCCGCGCGACGGCGTGTAGGCGCACAGGCCATTGTTCGAGGCAGGGCCGCGTCCGCTCGACCAGGTTTCTTCGGCCAGGCCGAAGGCCGCGAAACTGGCGGCGGTGGCGGTACCGGCGCCGTTCGATGAGCCCGAGGCGAAGGGGGCGGTGAGGTAGTCAGCGTTGTAGGGGCTTTCTGCACGGCCGTAGACCCCGCGCTGCATGCCGCCGTTGGCCATGGGCGGCATGTTGGTCTTGCCCAGGCAGATGGCGCCGGCGGCGCGCAGCCGTTCGATGGTGAACGCATCGCGATAGGCAATCAGGTTGGCGAAGGCGGGACTGCCGGAAGCGGCGGTCAGCCCCTTCACCAGATAACTGTCCTTGGCGGTGTAGGGAATGCCATCGAGCGGCCCTAACGTCTCGCCTTTGGCCCGACGGGCATCGGACGCCTGCGCCTCGTCCAGCGCCTCAGGGTTTCGAACCACCACCGCGTTGAGGGCGGTGGGCGTGTCGGGGCCGTCGTAGGCATCGATTCGGGCGAGATAGGCCTGCACCAGTTCAACCGCCGTGGTCTGGCCCGATTCGAGCGCAGCACGCAGTTGGGCAATGGAAACCTCGGTGACCTCGATCATGCTGTTCTCTCAAAATGGGTGTTCATATCGGTTCTCGTGGCGCTGTATTACGCGACAGTATCCGGGCTTTCAACCTGAGCATTCTATTTAACACGTGTCTGCGTTTCTATTGACTCAGCTCGCTCTGAAGCTCCAGACAATCTCTACAATCCTGAACGCCAGCACCACATAGAGCAGGCAAAGTACTATTTGCAGGCTCAGGTGGTAGCGGGTTTTGGCGAGTTTCCTCAGGCCGTCGCACATGTTCAGCAGCATAAGCGCCACCGCCAGTGCAATCAGGCCCCAACCCGCGATCCAGTAGCCGAACAAGTGGAAAATCGGCGAAGACGGCGAGCGAAGCGCGTCGGTGCCAGCTGCCAGCAGCAGGGTGCACATGAGCAGGTTTCTGAGGTTGTCGAAGACTTCCTTGTTGAGTCCCTGATCCAGTAAACGGCCGAACTTCGTCATCAGTGCGCGCATGGTGAAGCATCCTGTTCATTAAGCGTGTCTGTATCGGGCTGTACGGGCGATAATGCCGCGCAATCCTGTATCAACTTAGCTAAAGAGCCCTGCCGTGATGTTCGAGATCAAGCCGTGGAACCCCGAAACCTATCGACAGCAGACGCGCCGCAGCACAGTGATTATCGCCGTGACCTTCGTCCTGCTGGCGATGATGCTGTCCGGCCTGGCGGTCATGCTGTTCGGCGAGCCCGGTGGCGACAACTTCCGCTTCAACCTGGGCGGTGTCATTGCTGCGGTAATCGTTAGCGCGGCGCTGATGAAAATCAAAGGCTGGTCGCAGCCGTGGATGGCGGCGGCGGTTTACGGTTGGCAACTCAAGCGTAGCCTGATGCGCATCACCAACGTCATGCATCGAGTCACCGATGCCGTGCAGGCCGGTAACCCGAGCGCCATGAAACTGCTGCGCTTTTACCACCTGGGTCTCACACAGATGCACCAACTGGACGGCAACTCCAGCAGCCTCAGCCAAATGACTCGCGAGATCGATCAGCACAAGGCGAGCATGGAAGCGCTGGGGATCGAGACTGAGCAGAATCAGTTGAATCCTGAATGGCTGGCGGCGGTGAAGGCGAAGGAGGCATGAGTTCGATGTTCACGATCAGCCACTTTGAAACCCCGTGCGCCGAGCACATGAATGACCAGATCCTGCAGATGGTCGTCGACTATCTGACCGATATCAGCACGGTGGCGATTGCGCCGAGCAACCCCCTGTACAGCGTGTATCAATACGCTATCGGTTACGAGGTTCATCTCTACCTGGAGGCGCTCGGCGGCTCGAAAGGGGTTGCTGTCGAATTGATCGTCGCAATGGATGATGAAGAGCCTTCGAAGGTCATCGGCTTTTTGCTGTATCTGCCGGTCAAGGATGATCCCGAGGCGTGCGGCCTGGCCTATATGGCGGTGCACGCCAGTCATCGGCGCCAGGGCGTCGCACGGGCGATGGTGCAAGAGATGGTCAGCCGCTACCCACATGCCGAGCTGACGTGCGCCGTTGGCAAGGTTGCCTGTTTCGAATCGATGGGGTTTCAGGTGCTGGGTGCGCGGGGTCCGCAGGTGCTGATGAATACCCGTGACCACAGCACGGGTGGCTTGATGGGCGTGCTGGACACCGCGCCGATCTACAGCTCTGTCGAAGTGCGGCAGATTCATACGTATCTGCTGCAAAAGCACGGGAAGCGGGCGATGGTCGATGCAGAAAAACAGCGCGACCGGCATCTCGACCAGATGACGGCCAAAGCCAAGGCTTTTGTGCGGGAGCGTCTTGGGTAGGGCTGCGGTGCAAGCTACGTTGCGCGGGCATTCGTTGATTCGCTGACCTGGCCAGAAACAGAAAAGCCCAGTTCGTGCTGGGCTTTTGCGTTTCTGGAGCCTGTGCAGCTTGGGGCGTCATTCGCACGGTCAGGGGCATGCGCTCATTGCCTGAATTTCATTTTTCAGGACGCCGATTGCTCAGCAAACCATTCCAACACAGCTTGTCGAGCCGGGTGCAAGGCGCTGGTGGGTTGTAGCCACAAGGTATAGGCGCCCGAGGTTTTCAGGGCGGGGCCGAATGGAATGATCAAGTCGCCGCGGTTTATCAATTCTTGCGCGAGCGTGCGGTCAGTCATGGCAATGCCCAGGCCGCGGGCGGCGGCATCGAGGGCCAGTTCGTCCAGGTTGAAGGTGATGTGTTTGCAGTCTTTGGGCAGCCCCCCGTCATAGGCTTTCAACCAGGCCGCCCACTCCTGTTGACCCGTTGAGCCATGGATCAGCGGATACTTGTTGAGCTCGTCGACTGAGGCAGGGGGTGGTTTTCCATTGACTGAGGCAGGCGCGCAGACCGGGACCAGGAACTCTTCGAACAAAACGTGATACGCCTGATCGGCTGGCGGTTGCAGCAAGTAGAGGATGCAGGCGTCGCAATCACCTGAGGGGTCGACCCGTTCGGTTGCCACGGTTTCTATCGACAGGGACAGATCGGGGTTGCGCGCATAAAAGTCGGTCAGCCGAGGCAGCAACCAGCGCACGGCGAGCGACACGTGAATGCGGATGCGAAAGGGCGTGTCCCTGGGCGCCAGGCGTTTTTCCAGGGCCTGCAATTCGCCGATCATTCTGAGCGCGGTTTCCAGGACTTCTTTGCCCTCGACGGTCAGCGTGACGCTTCGACTGCTGCGAACCAGCAGCGGTACGCCGTAGTGACTCTCCAGTTGTTGAATCTTTCGGCTGACCGCGCTCTGGGTCAGGCACAACTTCGCTGCCGCTTCGGTGAAGTTGCAGGACTCAGCTACTTCGGTAAACGCTTGAAGGGCCTGCAATGAGGGCACGCGAAAGACCTTATCCATGCGAAAACCGAATGGATGAATGCGTTAATAGCGTTGGATTGCGCATCGAGATCACCCTAGATTCTGGTCATGGCGGTCGGATTGAAAGCATTTAAGCATGCTATTTGTTCATGACGACAGCGTTCAACAGATCCGTGCGGTGTGAGGTGAGTAGATGACTGAAAATAGGTGTGGCTGGATCGTCCAGGCGGGAGAGTCTGCGGCACAACCCTGCTTGCGGGGCTCGCAGAAAGCCGACTGGCTGATCATCGGTGGTGGATTCACCGGGCTGTCGGCCGCGCACACCCTGGCCGAACTGCATCCTCAAGCACGGATCGTCATTGTCGATCGTCAACGTGCCGCACAGGGCGCGTCGGCGAGAAACTCCGGGTTCGTGGTCGCCCATGAAAATCCGGCGGGTGACGAACTGCTCGGTCGGCCGGACAATGCCTATTACCGGCACAGTACGCAGATCAGTCGCGCAGCCAACGAAGAAGTGCGCCAGCGTGTGAGCAGTCTGGGTATTGAGTGTGACCTGCATGACCAGGGTTATTTCTTCGCGGTACACGATCCGGACAAGCTCGAAGACGCGGCGCTGAAAGTGCAGACCTTGCGTGACGTGGGGGCCGATGCGCAGTTTCTGCAGGGGCAAGACTTGAGTCGCTGCCTGGGAACGGATTTTTATCGTGCGGGGATTTGGTGTCGCGGTGGTAACGCCCTGCTGCAGCCGGCGAAATATGCCAAGGGCTTGCGTGACACCCTGGCCGATAACGTCTCGTTGTACGAGTACACCGACATCACCGGGCTGGAGCGTTTGGCCAATGGCAATGTCCGCGCGTTATCGACCCACGGCAGTGTTGAAGCCAGCCAGGTACTGATCTGCGTCGGGCCGTTTTTGCCACGTGTCGGTTTGCCTGACCGGGCCGTGTTCCCCCTTGAGCTCAGTGCGTCGCTGAGCCGCCCGCTGACCGACGACGAGTACCGCCAGATGGGCAGCCCGGCGCAATGGGGTGTGCTGTCGACCCGGCCGGCCGGTGCGACGTTACGACTGACCGCCGATCGCAGGCTGCTGATTCGTAATACCGTGGAGTACCGGCATCGCGACCTTGCCGGTTCAGCGCTCAGTGCGCGTCGGCTAACCCACTTGCGTGGCTTGCAACGTCGATTTGCGTGGATCACCGAGCACCATCTTCAGTTCACCTGGACCGGGCATCTGAGCGCAACCCGCTCTGGTGAACCGCGCTTCGCCAGGGTCGAGCGGGGCATTTACACCGTGGCCGGCTGCAACGGCTCGGGCGTTGCACGCGGCACCTTGTGGGGACGTCTACTGGCGGAGATGGCCTCCGGCAGTGAGTCGCCATTGCTCAGCAGCGTGCTCAGTCAGGCTGATCCGGGTTGGCTGCCGCCAACACCCTTTTTCGATATCGGTGCCTCGGTGCGCCTGCGGTACGAGGCCTGTCGCGCTCAATCGGAATCCTGACCCGTAAGGCCTTGTTAACGTCGTTTTCTCACTTGGAATAACAATAATGAACACTCTGAAAAACTTCGTCCTTGCACTCTGCGCGGCTTCAAGCGGGGTGGCGGCTGCGGCAGATACCGTGCGTATCTCCAACTGGAGCAGCTACATTGCCAACGACACTTTGAGTAACTTCACCAAACAGACGGGCATCCAGACAACCTACGACTTGATCGACAGCAACGAGATGCTGGAGGCCAAGTTGATCACCGGTAGCAGCGGGTACGACGTGGTCAGCCCCTCGAACCACTTCCTCGCTCAATTGATCAAGGCGGGCGCGCTGCAGAAACTGGACAAGAGCAAGTTACCGAACTGGAAGAACCTCGATCCGCAATTGATGAAAACCCTGGAGGTCAACGACCCCGGCAACCAATACGCGTTTCCCTATATGTGGGTCACGGTCGGGATCGGCTACAACGTCGAGAAAATCAAGGCGATCTTCGGCAGCACCGATGTCACCAAAAGCTGGAGCCTGTTGTTCGATCCGAAAAACATCGAGAAACTCAGCCAATGCGGCGTAGCGTTCCTCGATAACTCGACGCAGATGTTGCCGATCACCCTCAACTACCTGGGGTTGAAGCACGACAGCGAGGACCCGGCGGATTACCTGAAAGCCGAAACGGCGCTGCTGAAGATCAAACCGTACGTTCAGTATTTCCATCAGTCCAAGTACGTCAGTGACCTGGCCAACGGCAACATTTGCGTGGCTATCGGTTTCAGTGGCGACATCGCGCAGGCGACCTCCACCGCGCATGAGGCGAAGAACGGCATCGAGCTGGGGTACACGATTCCGAAGGAAGGCTCGACCCTGGCCGTCGACATGGTGGTCATGCCGAAGAATGCGCCCAATCAGGATAACGGTTATGCCTACATGAATTACCTGATGGAGCCCAACGTCATCGCCGACATCAGCAATGCGATTCACTATCCGAACGGCAACAGTGCCGCAACGCCATTGATTGAACCCGCCTTGCGCAACGATCCGGCGATTTATCCGACAGCGCAAACCATGAGCACCTTGTTCCCCTTGAAGGCCATGCAACCCAAGGTGATGCGCCAGGTCACCCGTTTATGGACAAAAGTCATCAGCGGGCTCTGAGTCGCAGGTTCAGGCAATCGTCTCGGCGTGTTGCCTGAACACCAGCGCCTTCAAGCCGCTTTCAGCGTCGGTATCGGGAAATTCCGGCGGGTTTTCCAGGCGTTGTTCGAAGCGCAGGCTCGGGGCTTCGCGGGTGACACCGTCGATGAGGAAGTCCGAGCCAAAGGCCGGGTCGTTCATGCAGGCCAGTACCACGCCCTGGCGGCTGAGCAGTTCCGGCAGGCGGCGTAACACGCGCTGGTAGTCCTTGGTCAGCAGAAAACTGCCTTTCTGAAAGGACGGCGGGTCGATGATCACCAGATCGTAAGGCCCGCCGTTGATCACCTTGCCCCAGGACTTGAACAGGTCGTGGCCGAGAAAGCTCACCTTGCTCAGGTCATGTCCGTTCAGCCGGTGATTGTCGCGGCCACGGCTCAGGGCCGCACGGGACATGTCCAGGTTGACCACGTGCTCCGCGCCACCCTCGATGGCGGCCACCGAAAACCCGCAGGTGTAGGCGAACAGGTTCAAGACGCGTTTGCCGCGAGCGTTGTCCCGCACCCAGTTGCGACCGTAGCGCATGTCGAGAAACAGACCGCTGTTCTGTTTCTGGCCCAGGTCCACGCGATAACGCAGGCCGCCCTCGGTAATCGTCAATTCCTCGATCGTTTCCCCCAGCAGCCATTCGGTGGTGCTTTGCGGTAGGTAACGGTGCTGCAGCAGCAACGTATGAGCGCCGGATTTTTCCCACTCAGGTGACTGCGTGATCGCCATCAGCAGTTGCTTCAAGGCTTCCAGTTGCGCCGGGTCAGGTTCCTTGAACAGCGAAACCAGCACCACGCCCTGCATCCAGTCGACGGTCAGTTGTTCCAGCCCCGGCCAGCATCGGCCACGGCCGTGGAACAGCCGGCGGGTTTCGTCGGGTGCAGCTGCCAGGGCCGTCAGCAAATGGAGGTGCAGGGTGGAGAGGGCGTCAGGGTTCATCGGGCAGGGCCGGCAATTTGAAGGGGCGGCATTTTAACCACAATTGCAGCGATAGGGGCTTTGCTGTGCAAAAGGCCGATTGATCGCCAGCAAGCCCTAATGCCAGTCAGTTAAGGATGGACGCTTCCCTGTGGCGAGGGAGCTTGCTCCCGCTGGGGCGCGAAGCGGCCCTAAAAATGGGATTGCTACGCAGTTCAGCGGGAGCAAGCTCCCTCGCCACAGGTTCAGTATTCGGCTTAACTGATCGGCATTATGGCAAGCCCCCGTCAAAGCGTTTGCACAAGCACAAGTGCAGATCAACAATGTACCGGCAGTCGGGCAGCGAGGTTTTCACCCGGTCACGTCGCAGGTCGACACGGAGCGCTCATGAATGATCGTTACACCCGCACGGCGATTTACCTGCACTGGCTGATCGCCCTCGGGCTGATCGGCACCTTCGCGCTCGGCTTCTACATGCCTGAGCTTGTGCTTTCGCCGACCAAGCTGAAGCTGTACTCATGGCACAAGTGGGCCGGGGTGACCCTGTTTTTCCTGGTACTGCTGCGACTCGGCTGGCGCCTGGCTCATCCCGCACCGCCCTTGCCGATGACGATATCGGCCATGTCGCGATTCGCGTCCCATGTCTCGCATGGGTTGATGTACACACTGATGATCGTCATTCCGCTCAGCGGCTGGCTGATGAGTTCGGCACTGGGTTTTCAGACGTCATGGTTTGGTGTCTTGCCGCTGCCGGATCTGCTGCCCAAGGACGCCGCATTGGGCGACCGTCTCAAGGATCTGCACGAGGTGCTTAACTTCATCTTGCTGGCGCTGGTGATCGTTCATACGTGCGCGGCGCTGAAGCACCACTTCATTGATCGCGACGACGTGCTGACGCGCATACTGCCGTCAAAGCGCAGACCTGACCCAAGGCACCTCAATCCATGAAGCGGGCCCCTGACCGGATAATCCTATGAGCTATCGATACCCGCATTCCATTGCATTGGCTGCCGTGCTCACATTCGGCACCTTGGCCGGCGCCCAAGCCGTTGAATACAAGCAAGTGAACGCAACCGCCAGCCAGATCAGCTTCACCTATAACCAGATGGGGGCGAGGGTGTACGGCACGTTCGGCAAGTTCGAGGCCACCATCGATTTTGACTCGGCGAACCCGGCAGCGGCCCATGCCGCGCTCACCATCCAGCTAAACAGCATCGACGCCGGTAGCCGCGACGCCAACAGCGAGTTGCAAAAGCCCGCCTGGTTCAACACGGCAGCCTATCCAGAGGCGAAGTTTGTATCGAGCAGCGTGACGGCGCTCGGCAACAACCGCTACGAGGTCAAGGGCAAGCTCACGCTCAAGGGCGTTACCCGCGAGGTCGGTGCGCAAATCACTTTGAAACCGCAGAGCGCCATCGGCGTATTCGATGGCGAGTTCATTCTCAAGCGCGGCGACTTCAAGATCGGTGAAGGCGAATGGGCCGATTACGGTGTCATTTCCAACGAGATCAACATCAAGTTTCGAGTGGTCGCCCCAGAGCAGTAACGTTCCTGAGGCAGATGGCCGTCTCGCGACCGACGGCCTTGCATGCCGCTTTTATTGGTGACGCGCAAGGCTCGACGATTACGATGGCGTTAGCTGCCCGGTGCGAAGACGGCAACGCAACCATTACAGCCACCGTCCTTGGCGTTGAGCGGCAGGAAGACGTGATTATTTTTCTCGCTGACTGCAACCGAATGCGGGTTGCCGCCGGGCAGCTTTATACGTTGGACGAGCGTGTTGGATTTCGCGTCGATGACACCGAGTTCCGGGCCGTCCGGCATACCGCGCGAAGCGGTGTAATATTGTTTGAGCTTCGGATTGTAGGTGACCATGTCGGCGGCACCGAGGCCAGGAATGACCTTGACCACCGAGCCGTCAGTTTTCATGACGACGAATACCGGCGGCAGGCCGCTACCCTTAACGCCGGCGTTGCAACCTAACAGCAGGTTTGCGCCAGGTCCTTGCACCAGTCCGTTGGGATGGCAGTCATTCACTGGCAATAGTTTCTCGACCTTGCCGCTGTCCGGGTTGATGACGGCGACGGCACCCTTGGCCTTATCCTTCTTCAATTCCGGAATCGAAACATAGAACCTTTTCGTCGCTACGTCGTAGACGGCCTGCTCGATCCCGTCCGTGGCGTCCTCGAAGGCAATCTTGGCCACGACTTTGTGGCCCGGCTTGGTCGAGATCAGCGTCAGGAACGGCGGCTCGTCGGCATTGTTGGCGGCAATCACAACGTGCGCCTTCGGATCGTAGGCCATCTCGTCAACCCGGGCTTTTCCGCCGGTTGAAATGGTATCGATGACTTTTTTCGTCTTGAGGTCGATGATCTTCAGCGTGCTGTCGCCGTCGCCGGCCCACACTTCGCCGCCAACGACAACGACGCCGTTCGGGCCGGACTCGTCGTTGCTCTTTAATTGCCCAGCGAATCCGCCGGGCAAGCGGTCGACCATCTTGCCGCTAGCGCCATCGAACACGTCGACAGCCTTGTTGCTTCTATCGGCCAAATAGTAACGGTTGGTCGCCTGATCGACGTAGCTGATGTCGAAGCCGTTGAGAGGTTCACCCGGAACCTCCAATGTGCCGATCTGTTTCAGTTCAGCGGCGCTGACTGAAGTGGCGAGACTCAAAGCCAATATCGCAGTCGCGCAACCCAACAAATTTCGCTGCACCATAGGTTTTCTCCTGAGGTCTTCGGATATTTTGTATTTGTTCGCTTCTGGCCCCCACCAACCGGGACGCCTGACTTCTTCGCATCCATTCAGAAATACACTGTCTTGGCCGTCGCTGGCCCGCCAGATGACCTCCTGCACTCCCTCAACCGCCGAGTCAATTTCAGTTGCGGTGTACGCAATGTCAATATTTAGAATAGAAAGGGGACATGTTTTGTAGAAGAAGGGACAGATTCATTGGTTGGGGGCTGGCGCAGCTGCTGCCATAGAAAACGCTGAACCGGTAACGGTCAGCGTTTTTTATGGGGCTCGAATGTTGATTCAACAGTGTGATGTGCGTAGTTCACCAGACTTAATCGTCTACTTCAGCGTGTCTTACTGACCGCCAAACACCGCTGGCCTACGCTCTGCAAAGGCCGCTAGCCCCTCATCAAAATCGCGGCTCTCACACGCCTGTCGACGCAGCTCTGCGATCTGTTCCATTGCCTGAACGGGCATCGGTTGCAGGTCTTCGAGGATGCGCAACTGCTCCTTGACCGCCGCATTGGCCAGCGGCGCTTTGCCGGCAATCGTGCGTGCCAGTTCAAGCGCCGTCGCCTCCAGCGCGTCGCTGTCGACCAGCCGGTTCACCACGCCAAAGCGTTCAGCGCGTTCTGCATCGAGCTTCTGCGCGCAGAAAAACATTTCTTTCAGCACGTGAATCGGCAGGTTATTGAAGAAGCGCAGCAGCCCGCTGGTGGTGTAAGGCAAGCCGATGTTTGCCGGGGTCATCGAAAAGCTCGCGCTGCGATCCGCGACGACCAGGTCGCAACTCATCACCAGGTCGACCGCACCGCCCCACACCGAGCCGGATACCAGGGCAATCACCACGCCGGGGTAGGCGCGGATGCGGCGCAGCACTTTTTCGAGTGGCTTGCCGTAGGTGATCGGGTCGTGGTCATGTTGCAGTTCGCGAATGTCGTGACCGGCGCTCCAGACTGCCTGGCCCACGTCGCTGCCCAGAATAACCACCGGTATGCGTTGTGACGCCAGTGCGACGAGGCTTTCGTCGAGGGCCGTCAGCAGTTGCGCGCTGAGTGCGTTGCGGTGTGTCGGATTACTGAAGACCAGCCGGCCGATTCGTTCATCGACCATGTTGACCGTCACGGTGGCGGAAGAGGTTTGCGTTGGGGTCATTGTGCTGCTCCTGTTGATTGTTCGCAGGCCATTGGCGGCGAATCGGTTGTGTCCTGGTACACGGCTTTCGCGGCCAGCAGTGCGTTGATCGACGCGGCGTCGAAACCGGCCTCGCGCAGTACTTCGAGAGTGTGTTCGCCCAGCAGGGGGGGTGGTCGCTGGCTGGTGCCTGGCGCAGGTTGTGCTGCGTCGGTTGCGCTGAACACCGGGGTCACCACCTGACGCAATGCGCCGAGTGTCGGGTGCATGAGTGTTCTGGTCAGTTGGCTATGCAGCACCTGCGGGTCGTCGAACACTTCGTCGAGTGTGTTGATGGGACCTGCGGGCAAGCCTGCCTCGATGAACAGTTCGGTCCACGCGCGTTTGCTGCGGGTTTTCAAACGGCTTTCCAGAATGGCTTTCAATTCATCACGTCGTGCGACTCGGGCTTCATTGGTTGCGAAGCGCGGGTCGTCCGGCAGTTCGGGCAAATCGAGCAGCGTGCATAAACGTCCCCACATGGCCGAGGTGATCGGCGCCAGATTGAGCGGGCCGTCCTGCGTCTGGAACACGCCGTAAGGCGCAATGACCGAATGGGCGTTGCCCGTGCGGCGCGGGACATCACCCAGGCTGAGGTAGCGTTGCCCGTGCACACTTAACAACCCGACGAGGCTGGCCAGCAACGAGGTGCTGACGTGCTGGCCGTGCCCGGTGCGTTCGCGCTCCAGCAGGGCGGCCATGACCGCCGTCACCAGCCACATGCCCGACGTCAGGTCGCCGATGGCGGTGCCGGTGCGGGTCGGGTCGCCATCGACGAAGCCCGTCAGGCTCATCAGCCCCGAATAGCCCTGGGCAATCTGGTCGAACCCCGGCCAGCTGCTCATCGGCCCGTCGCTGCCAAAGGCGTTGATGCTGCCCATGATCAGCCGCGGATTGCGTGCGCTGAGCACGTTATAGCTGAGCCCCATGCTGTCGAGGGTGCCGGGTTTGAAGTTCTCGATCACCACGTCGGCATCCTCGATCAGCCGCTGGATCGTGGCCAACCCCTGGGGATGGCGGAAGTCGATGCACAGGCCGCGTTTGTTGCGATTGCACGACAGGTAGTAGGTGCTCACGCCCCGGTCGAACGGGCCCCAGGTCCGGCTCATGTCGCCGGTCGGGCCGGGCTCGATCTTGATCACATCGGCGCCGAGGTCCGCCAGCACCATGGTGCAGAACGGCCCCGACAGCGCACGGCTCAGGTCGACGATTTTCACGCCTTGCAAAGCTTGCATAGAGTTCTCCAGTTAAGGGTTGAGGGGTGCGCTATTGCGGCAAGGTCTGATCACGGGTTTCGACGGCAAACGGCAGGATCAGCATGCCGGCGACGAACGCTGCGGCGGTCCAGGCGATGGGTGCGCCCAGCGAGCCGTGCCAGTGGATCGCAGCGGCCAGCAGGAAGTTGACGCCGGCGCCGATGAAGCGCCCGACCGAGGCATTGAAGGCGAAGGCCGTGGCGCGGATCCGGGTCGGATACTGCTCGGGCAGCCACAGCGAGAAGATCGCGAAATTGCCGCCGAAGAAGCCAAGGAATATCAGCGACACCATGAACAGATGCAGGCCGTCGTCCATGTAGAACACCCAGCCGAAGGCGACCACGATCGACGCCGCCATGCCGGCAAAGTAGATGCCCAGCGCTAGCCGTCGCCCCAGTCGTTCGGCCAGCCAGGGTGCCACGAGGCAACCGAGGATGGTGCTGAGCGACAGCACTGCCGCGCCAATGGAGGCCAGGTGCACGGCGCCGACGTGGTCGATGCCGGCGCGGGTCGCCAGGGTCACCACGGCGGTCGCTTCGTAGACCGAACCGGCCCACAGACCGACGATGGCGACCCCGACCAGGGCCGAACTGGTCAGCGTGCGACGGCGAAAGGCCGGCGCGAAGATTTCCCACCACGACGTGCGAGTGGAGGCGGTTGGGGTGTGGGGACGTCCGGCGTGGTGAGCAGCCTTGTGCGTCTGGGCAGGCTCTTTGACCTTCAATGCGGTGTAGATCGCCACCGCCGCCGGTGCGAGGCCGCACAGGAACATCACGCGCCAGCCATACGTGGCGCCGATGGTGTAGTTCAGCAACGCGGCAATGAAGAAGCCGAAGTAGTAGCCGGTTTGCAGGTAGCCCGCGCCCATCTTGCGCCGGTCTTCCGGCCAGCTCTCGGCCACGTAGGTGCCGGCCAGTGCCCACTCGCCGCCGACGCCGATCCCGGCGATCAGGCGAAACGCCGCCAATTGCCAGATGTTCTCCGAGAACGCCGCCGCCCCGGTAAACAGCGAGTAGACCAGAATGCTCGCAGCGAGCATCTTGACCCGGCCAAAGCGGTCGGCGAGCGGCCCCCAGATGAAGGACAGGCCCCAGCCGATCAGGAACAGCCCGAACAGGAGAGAACCGTACATGGCGATGTTGGCGGGTGTCGGGGTAATGCCCGAGTTGGGCAGCAACTCGGTCAGGGCGGGAATCAGAACCAGGGCGAAGATGACCGAGTCCACGCCATCGAGCACCCATCCAAGGTAGACCGTCCAGAAGCCGCGGATCTGCTCGCGGGTCAGGGGCGTTTTGATCGGTTTCACACTGGCTGGCGATGCGGTTAATGCTCTAAACATTAAGATCTCCCATGGCCCTGCTCGGGCCTATGGAAGCGCTGTCGGGCTGTGGCAGCCGTCGGCGCTTCGTTTTATTGTGAAATCAGTCTAGGCACCGCTCCTCATAAGCCACAAATATGAAATTCCTTTGGTCCCATCGGATTTTTATATAGAGTCAGAGGCTTTGGAGGCCCCCCATGGACCTGCGCCAGTTGCGGTATTTCATCAAGGTGGTCGAGTGCGGCAATATCACCCGCGCCAGTGAAGCGCTGCATATCGCGCAGCCCGCGATCAGCCAGCAGATGCGCAATCTGGAACGGGATATGGACATGCAATTGCTCGAGCGCAGCGTGCAGGGCGTGGTGCCCACTGCAGCTGGCCAGACGCTGTACCGGCATGCCATCGAGCTGCTGCGCCAGGCCGACAGCACCCGGGAACTGTTGCGTCAGGACGCCGAATTCCCGCAGGGCAAGGTCTCGGTCGGCATGCCGTCGAGTACGGCGCGGATGTTGGCGATTCCGCTCGCGCGCACGATCCGCAATCGCTATCCGGGTATCAAGCTGGAATTGATCGATGCACCCAGCGCCGACCTGGGCGGCCTGATTACGGTTGGGCGGGTTGCGCTCGCGGTGATTGTCGATGCGGTCGAAACCCGTGGCGTGGCCTCGCAGCGGCTGCTGACCGAAACCCTGTACCTGGTGGCGTGGCCGGAGTTTTCGCTACCGGATGAGCCCGTGACGATCGACGCCCTGGCGAAGATGCCGCTGGTTCTGCCCTGTGCACCGAACACCATTCGCAGTCGCGTCGAGTCGGCACTGCAGGAGGCCGGTCTGCACTGTGAGGTTGAGTTCGAAGCCAACTCCACGGATATGTTGTTCGCAGCCGTTCTGGCAAAGCTGGGTGTCACGATCCTGCCTTGGGCGGCGGCCCATACCGAACTTGATCAGCATAAGCTCAAGCTGGCCAGGATCGATCATCGGCTCTTCACGCGTGAGCTGTCTCTGTGCTGGCCTGACACGGCCGTGCAGAGCAACGCGGTGCAAAAGGTCAAGGCGACCATTTTTGAGCTTTTCGAGGCGTTTGGACGGCACCCGGGGTGGGCGGACGGACACTGACGACACTGATGAGCTAGCTGTCGTTGGCGGTGAGGATACTGGCCACCTGGTGCGGTTGGCAGTTGAGGTAGGCCGAGGATTTCAGCCAGCGCCGGTCGGGGTACCAGGAAAACATGAATTGGCCATCCTTGAGTTTGTCGATCACCTGGCGCGCCACTTGTGGCCGCACTGCCGGGCAGCCCAGGCTGCGGCCGATGCGACCCTGGCGTTCGCTCCATAACGGGTTCACGTAGTCGGCCGCGTGAATCACGATGTCACGGTCACGTGCGCGGTCATTGAAACCCGGTTCCAGACCGTCCATGCGCAGCGAGTAACCGTGGCTGCCCTGATAGCTTTCCTGGGTGCGGAACAGGCCCAGGCTGGACTGATAGCTGCCGACGCGATTGGAAAACTGCGTGGCGAAATTTTCCCCGGACTTTTGCCCGTGGGCGACCAGATCGCGCAGCACCAGGGACTTTTTACGCAGATCGAAGATCCACAGGCGACGTGCCGTGGAAGGTTGCGAATAGTCGATCACGGCCAGGCGCTCGGCCTGTTTGGCGCCACTGTTGACGGCGCATTGCATGGCGCTCAGGGCACTTTTCAGGGCTTGGGGATTGAGTTCCGGAGCGGCCTGCGCGAGGCTGTTATACAACGCTTGGTTGTGGGTGTTGGCGGCGAGCACCGGACTGCAAATCGCGCCCAGGGTCGCCGCTGCCAGACAGAGTCGGCGCAAAAAGGTCAGCATGCGTGGAGAGTCCCCAGTGTCATTGTTGGCTCCCGACTTCTTGTCGCTCCCCCGGCGGGCCTGTTTGTACGCAGGTCTTATTGTTTGCCGAACCTGCTGCAGAGGTTGACCGTCTACAAGACGGCCATGGAGTGGAGTAAAGCAATTGATCAAAAAGCACGCATGTTACTTGAGCCTTTGCCTGCTCGCTGCGCCATTGGTCGCGACTGCCCAGAACGAACTGGCCGACCACGATAGCCCGCTGCCATTGGCGCTCCGTCAATTGCCGGTCGATTGCCCACGCCTGGCGGTACACCTGGACACGTCAGCGCAAACGCTGTTGCAGGCTTTTTATCAGCAGCAGAACGACGTCCTGGTCTGGACTGCCAGCGGACGCTTGTCGGCATTGCAGGCACAGTTGCAGCAGTTGGCCGATGACGGGTTGGACCCCGCCCGCTATAGCCTGCCCTCGGGCAATGCCGAGGGTGATGCGCTGTGTACCGACATCGGCATCACTGCGCATTACCTGCAAGCCTTGCAGGACCTGCGCTACGGCCGCTTGCTGCAGTCGCGTTTCGAACCGCTGTGGCATGCGCAGGCGTTGCAGCGCGATCGACACGCCGAGGTGCTCGCCATTGCCGGGCCGGGTCTGCAGGACATTGCGACGGCTTTTCAGCAGGCCCGTCCAAGCCTTGAGCAATACCAGAGCTTGCGCCGCGTTTATGCTCACCTGCGTCAGCAAGCGTTGCCCCATTGGCAGGCTCTCGCGGACGGGCCCTTATTGCGCCCTGGCGCGCATGATGCGCGAGTACCCGAGTTGGCGCAGCGGCTGTTCAGCGAAGGCTATCTGGCCAGCGTCTCCGCCAGGGGCGGCACGGCTTACACCACGGAGCTGGTGAACGCGGTGAAAAACTTCCAGCTAAACCATTCGCTGCAATCGGACGGCGTGGTAGGGCCGGGCACTGTGATTGAGCTGAATGTCAGCCCGGCAGTACGGCGCGATCAACTGCGCATCAACCTCGAACGCTTTCGCTGGCTGGCGCAGGATCTGGAACCCAATAGCCTGCTGATCAATGTGGCCGCGGCGCAGTTGACGGTCTATCAGAGCGGTGTGCCGGTATGGCAGACACGCATCCAGGTAGGGCGTGCCGAGCGGCCGACTCCGCTGCTGAAATCGTCGGTCACGCGCCTGACCCTGAACCCGACCTGGACGGTGCCGCCGACTATCATGCGTGAAGACAAGCTGCCGGAAATTCGTCGGGATCCGACGTTCCTGAGTAAGCAAAGCCTGCAAGTGCTGGATCGCGACGGCCATCCGTTGGCGGCGGCCGCTATCGACTGGGATAATCCCGGCAACATCCTTTTGCGCCAGGACGCCGGACCGAACAACCCGCTGGGACAGATGGCGATCCGCTTTCCCAACCCGTTCTCCGTGTACCTGCACGACACTCCCAGCCAGGCGCTTTTCCAAAAAGCGCCGCGCGCGTTCAGTTCAGGCTGTGTGCGAGTCGAGCAAGCCATGCAACTGCGCGACCTGTTGTTGAGTCCGGCTGAGCGTGCGCGTACCAATGAGTTGCTGGCGACAGGGCTTACTCACGAATTCAGGCTGGCGACGCCGGTGTCGATCCTGCTCAGTTACTGGACGGTGCAAGCCGACAGCCATGGCCAGTTGCTCTATGCCCCGGATATTTATGGGCGTGATGCAGCCTTGTCGGTCGCGCTGGGCAGCAAGTCCTGAGCGCTACTTTCACCTCTGCCTGGAGATACACGCCATGAACAATGAACCGCGTGAGCAGAGCGAGCCGTTCAAGCGGCTGTTCTTCACGCTGCCCTGCGCCCCTGCGCAACGACGAGCCATCGCCCAATGGCGAAGCGCTCTTGGGCTCGGTAGCGGACGCCCGGTGCCAGCGGAAAATTTTCATTTGACGCTGATGTTTCTGGGATCTGTGGCGGTGGCGCAGATTCCGGGTATCTGCGCTGCTGCCGCGCAAGTACAAACGTCAGGCGAGCTGTTAACGGTATCACTCGACCACCTGGATGCATGGCGTCGAGCCGGCATTTTGTTACTCGCGCCAAAGCAGACGCCGCTGCCTTTGCGTCAGTTGGTTTATGCCTTGCAACAGGCGATGCTGCCGCTTGGGTTTGTGGACGCACCCCGGGAATATCGTCCTCACTTGACCTTGATGCGGGACTTTCGAGAGCCTGTCCCGGAATCTGAAACGCCCCCCGACTTTCACCTGAGTGCCAGGCACTTCGCCCTGTTCGAATCGCATAAAGGTCGCTATCGGGCGCTGGCCGAATGGCCTCTGGTTCCTTAGAGGGTGTAGACAAAACATGTCGTGAGTCGGCGCACCTCGGCCAGCCACACCCACGCTTCACTCACGGCGAGCAGTCGATCATGGTGCATGATTAGCCCGAGCCCGCTCATTCCAAGCTGGTGAACTCAATAATTCTGAACCATTGCAAATTCGGATGAGTCTTGGGAATTTTCCTACATGAAGTCTTTTGCCGCTTTGTTAGTGTGCATGTCAATTTGCGCGTGAGCGGGCCAGAAACCCCATGGTGGACAGCTCTTTGGCTGACAAAACCCCACCTGAAACTTCGGATCGCCTCAGAGCGCGGTCAGCCAAATGGACCTGGACAACGCCGTCGGCGACGAGCGTCAGCCCCGGCGGTACTCGCCGTTGAAGACGAAGTCCGTACAGCGCAACTGAACCTCCGTTACGCCACCATCTGTTCGCAACAACCATTTTTATAGTTGATCCACAGGAGTTGCTCCATGTCCCGTTTTCGTCTGATCAGTGCTGCTGTCCTCTTGGCAATGGCTGCCAATGTACACGCCTCTGCCACAGTGAGTACCACCACAGACTCTATCAGTCGTGCACTCAAGGCCACCTCCAACGCCACCTCCAAGCTTTCGTCGTCGTTGCGTGACAACAAAATTGTTCGTGAAGCCCAGGATGATGCTGCCAGTTTTGTGGCAAGCGAAGGTGCCATCCGCGGCGTAAGATTAGAGAGTGCATTTGAATACATTCGCCAGGAGGCCCCTGAGATGAAACAGGCAACCGACGCGCAACTGGCAGAAGCCATCCTGACAATCTGACCACGCGAACCTTGTAGTCACCATTGCCTTCCCAATCCCTCAGGCGCTCGCGGTTTTCCATCACGGCTGGGTGTTGAGCCGCTGCAAGAAATGGAAGGCCGGCAACATGTACGAGCTGCTCGATTTGTTAGGCACGTTGTTCGAACTCGGTCACACCTAAGCAGCCCAGCTCTTCAACACCAAGGACCTTGATTTATGTCCTGCCATTCACCAGTCCGAGCGTGTCTCACAACTGTCCTGATGGCTGCGCTGCCTTTGCTTGCCGGCGCCGTGCATGTCCCGACGGTCTATGCCTTCGACTCCTCGAACGAAGTCGAAGCAATGCCCACCGAATTCTCCCTCCCCCCGACATCCTTGAACCTAGGGTAACTTATATGGACGCCTACCTATTGAGCTCCGGGAGGCGTCCATATAAGTTTCCTTAGGTGTTTTGGCGCGTGTGCGATCTTTTGGGCATTAGACAATCGCGGGAGACCGCGCTTGTTTAAAGGACCCCACGTAGCTGTTTGTATCCCGTACATCAGCCTTGAAGGCTCTCTCGCCGGTCAGTAGGTTGTACATCTTGACCCTGCGATGGTTATTCGCATAACCGCCCATCGCTGAAACCGTCCCGCTTTGAATGTGGTCCAGATAACGGAATATTGTTCGTGGCGAAATAAAGCCGATCTTGTAGTTCAACGCCGCCATTCGATCTTGCAGCTCGTAGCCGGGATTACGCCCATCCATTTGAAAGTGCAGCCCGTGTTTTTTAATCAATCGCACATTCCACAGCGTACAAAAGCTCTTCAAGTGAACTTCCTTGAACGGCTTCGGCGCCCTTGAATTAAACCCCAGGGCCAGCAAGCTGCGCCGTGTGTAGTGCTTGAAAAAACGTGAGGTCAGGCGCCAGGCCGATCGGGCCAGCCCTCGATTTTGCTGTTCCAGGCACCCGACAGCCGCCACTTCTTGCGGGCCTGTGCACTGGCTGATCATCAGGCTGAAAACAGCCGGGTCGTAGACGAACGTATCGGTGTGCAACAAAAACAGGTACTCGGTTTCAACCTGCTCCAGGGCCAGATCCAGGGCCCGGCCGTGAGCCATGTTCCCGGCTTCCGGGGCGTTACTTTTACGCTCGATCAGGTTGATCCAGTCGAGCGTGCGCAGGTATTCGCTGCTCGCATCGTTCGAATAGTTGTCCACCACAAACACCGGCACGCCAGCTTCCTGCGCACCCTCGCGCAGCAGCTCCAGGCAGGTCCTGGTCAGTTCAAGCGATTTATAGTTCACCAGCACAATGCTGTAGTTTGCCTGGGTCGAAAGTGAATGCGTCATCAGTAGGTGAGCCTCGATTGCTGCCTGAACTTCAGGCTTGCGCTCATCCTAGAGAGGTCAACCTTTCGGCCCGTTCCCGGGTGAATAAATTTTCTGACAGGGTTGTTTCTGATTGTCACGAGCGATGGGGATGGATGTATTCAAGACAGGACGAGGACAGGTTCTTGCGTGGCAATGAACCTGTCCTCGTTTGCTTCAAGGCACCACTGTGCGTAGCTGCTGACGCTCAGCGCACCAGGCAGGGCTTTTTGTTATCGAATGTCCAGCCGGGAATCATGAACTGCATGGCCACGCTGTCGTCGCGCGCGCCCAGGCCCATGCCTTTGTAGAGTTCGTGGGCCTTGGCGACGGCGTCCATATCGATATCGACACCCAGCCCGGACTTGGTTGGAACCTTGACGTGACCGTCGACGATTTGCAGTGGCTCCTTGGTCAGGCGTTGCCCGTCCTGCCAGATCCAGTGGGTGTCGATTGCGGTGATCGCTCCCGGTGCAGCCGCCGCTACCTGGGTGAACATCGCCAGTGAAATGTCGAAGTGGTTGTTGGAGTGAGAACCCCAGGTCAGCCCCCACTCATGGCACATCTGCGCCACGCGCACCGAGCCTTGCAGGGTCCAGAAGTGTGGATCGGCCAAGGGAATGTCCACCGACTGTAGCTGGATGGCGTGGCCCATTTCGCGCCAGTCGGTGGCGATCATATTGGTCGCGGTGGGCAGGCCGGTGGCGCGACGAAATTCGGCCATCACTTCGCGGCCGGAGTAACCGTTTTCAGCGCCGCACGGATCTTCGGCATAGGCCAGCACATGATGTTGGTCGCGGCACAGCGCAACGGCTTCTTTCAAGGACCAGGCGCCGTTCGGGTCAAGGGTGATGCGCGCGTCGGGGAAGCGCTCGGCCAAAGCGGTAACCGCCTGGATTTCTTCCTCGCCGCGCAGCACACCGCCCTTGAGCTTGAAGTCGTTGAAACCGTATTTGGCCTTTGCTGCTTCGGCCAGACGCACGATGGCTTCTGGCGTCATCGCCTGCTCGTGACGCAAGCGGAACCAGTCATCCGCGTCGGGTTCGCTGCGGTAGGCCAGATCGGTCTGGTTGCGGTCACCAATGTAGAACAGATAGCCGAGCATCTTCACCGCATCGCGTTGCTGGCCTTCGCCGAGCAATGCCGCCACCGGGACTTCGAGGAACTGGCCGAGCAAGTCCAGCAGCGCCGCTTCGATGGCGGTCACAGCGTGAATGGTGATGCGCAGATCAAAGGTTTGCAGGCCACGGCCGGCCGCGTCACGGGCAGCGAAAGCGCTGCGCATGGCGTTCAGGATGCTTTGGTATTTCCCGATCGGCTGCCCGACCACCAGGCTGCGAGCGTCTTCCAGCGTTTCACGAATGCGCTCGCCACCGGGGACTTCACCGACGCCGATGCGGCCGGAACTGTCCTTGAGAATGACGATGTTGCGGGTAAAGAAGGGGCCGTGGGCGCCGCTGAGGTTCATCAGCATGCTGTCATGGCCGGCAACAGGAATGACCTGAAGACTGGTGATCAGCGGGGCTTTGCCGGTGTGGTGCAGGTGTTCGGTATTCATGTTCATTTCCTGTTTTGTCGGTTCGACCCAAGCGCTGATCAATGCGATTTACCCAGCACGGGTTGGTGAATGTCCGCATCGGCGGTGCCCGTCACCCTGGGTGTTGTCTTGGCGAAAAACACCAGCAGTGCGGCGATGATCGAGGTGCCCGCCAAGCCGTAAAGCCCGCCTTGAATAGAACCGGTGGTTTGTTCCAGAAAACCGAAGGTCGTCGGGGCGACGAACCCGCCGAGGTTGCCGATGGAGTTGATCAAGGCAATGACGGCGGCGGCGATCCGGGCGTCGAGGTAGCCCTGGGGAATCGGCCAGAACAACGAAGAGGCGGACTTGAACCCGATCGCTGCAAAGCAGATGGCGACAAAGGCGAAGATCGGCCCGCCGGTGGTGGACAGGAACATGCCCGTGGCGGCGATCAGCAGCGCTGCGGCGATCCAGGCCTGCTGGAACTTGAACTTGCCCGACAGTGCGGCGAAGGCATACATGGCCACAATCGAAATCAGCCAGGGAATCGAGTTGTAGAAACCCACCTGAATGTCGCTCAGGTCGCCCATCTTTTTGATGATGCTGGGTAGCCAGAAGGTGGCGGCATAGATCGTCAGCTGAATGCAGAAGTAGAGGGCGCAAAACAGCATGATCTGGCGGTCCTTGAGCAATTTTCCCAAGGTCGGTTTGACCGTGTGGACGGCGTCGCGCTCACGTTGTTCGTGATCGATTTCGCCAACGAGTGCATCCTGCTCTTCACGGCTCAGCCACTTGGCGTCATGCGGTTTGGAGTCCAGCCAGAACCAGACGAAGACGCACAGAAGCACCGACGCCATGCCTTCAATGATGTACATCCACTGCCAGCCATGCATGCCCAGACCGTTGATTTGCAGCAGTGCCCCGGACAACGGGCCAGAGATCAGCGAGGCCAGCGCCGAGCCACTGAGGAAGATGGCAATCGCTTTGCCGCGCTCAACGCCGGGCAGCCACCGAGTGAAGTAGTAGATGACGCCCGGGAAGAAGCCGGCCTCGGCCACGCCCAGCAGAAACCGCAAGATATAGAAGTGGGTTTCGTTCTGGATGAAGGCCATCAGCGTGGCGGTAATGCCCCAGGTGAACATGATCCGGGTCAGCCAGATGCGCGCCCCGACTTTTTGCAGCAGCATGTTCGAGGGCACTTCGAACAGTGCATAACCAATGAAGAACAAACCTGCACCGAGCCCATACGCTGCGGCACCAATGCCCAGGTCGTGCTCCATGTGTGTACGGACGAAGCCGATGTTGACGCGGTCGATGTAGTTGACGATGAACATGATGATGAAGAGCGGGAGCACACGGCTCTTCACTTTCGAAATGGCGCGTGCCAGGACAGGATTATCGGGCGAGGCGGCAGGTACAGCGCTTGAATGGCTCACGATTCATGACTCCCACTGATTATTGTTATGCGGGTGTGGTGCTGCTGTGTTGTTTTGCGACTTAAGTTGCCAGTCATCATACAAGTGAGATTTTTGACTCGCAATACGAGTCTTGCGAGAAAATGGCTATAAAAACCGGGTGTGTAAGATTTAAATGTGTGTTTTTGACGCGTTTTCAGCGGTTTAAGCTCGATTTTGACTTGGTTTTTCAGTTCTTCAGGTGGGGGTTTTGGTCTTGATGCAGGCGGTGGTGTCGAATAAAACTGCTGAAATAGCTGTGTTGTCTGACGTGTTGAGGTGCAAAATCACCACAAGGGCTAATGCCGGTAAGTTAAGCCGTCACACGATCCGTAGCAGCTGGCGAAGCCTGCGTTCGGCTCGGTCCGCGCTCGGGCGAAGCAGTCGTAAAATCAGACACCACGTTTTTTCAGGTTAACCGTGGAGGCAGGATTTACGTCCGCTGCGCGGCCGAACGCAGGCTTCGCCAGCTGCTACGGGACGGTAGTAGTATTCTGGAGCGTCATTTGAACGGGTCGGATCACATGCAAAACGAATCCAATGGTTCAGGTCGCAAGCGCGCGCCCGGTCTGGCGCACGATATTGTCGCCGAGCTGACTCAACGCATCCTGCTTGGGCAGATTGCGCCCGGTGAAAAACTGCCCTCGGAGTCGACGATTGTTCGTGAGCACGGCGTCAGTCGCACCGTGGTTCGCGAGGCCATCTCCAAGTTGCAGGCGTCCGGTCTGGTTGAAACCCGGCATGGTGTGGGAACGTTTGCTCTGGAGCGTGACCCGCATCAGGGCTTTCGCCTGAGCAGCGACACCGCCATCAGCGTGCGAGGCATTCTTGAACTTCGCATGGGGCTGGAGACCCAAGCTGCCGCCCTGGCCGCGAAACGGCGAACCGACGATCAACTTGCCCGGATGCGCCAAGCGCTGGACGATTACCAGAGCTCGCTGGCCAACAACGACAGCAGCGTTGAGCCCGATGTGCGTTTTCATCGGCTGATTGCAGAAGCCACCGGGAATTCGTACTTCACCGATATCATTTATCACCTCGGCAATTCGGTCATACCTCGAACGCGGATCAATGCGCAGGAGCGTGGCGACACCGATCTGATGAAGCTGGGCCAACAGGCCAATCTGGAACACGAAGCGATCTGGAACGCGATTCGCCGACAGGACCCCGACGCGGCCAGAGCGGCCATGCTGCTGCATTTGAGCAATAGCCTGGAGCGTATGGCGGCTGAATGAAGCAATGTGAGCGCGACGACATTGCCCCGCACCGCCTCAAACCAACAACCGCAGTGTTTCAAACAGCTGCCGATCTTCCTTCCTGGCCGAACGGGCATGACGCCGAATGACCTGCAGCAGGCACTCGGTAAAACACAGCGCCGGATTGCTCAGCGAGCCGTTGCGCCGTGTGACGATGCTCAGTTGTCTCGATTCGAACTGCTCGGCCAGGTTCAGGGAAACCAGTCGGCCGAGGAAGGGCGGGGCCGTGCTCAGGATGGTCGGACCCCAGGTGCACATGTCGGCCCGCTCGAGCATCAATTGCAGAATCGCCAGTGAATGGGCGCGGACGATGCGTTTTTCATCTATTTGCACATTGTGCTGCCAGAACAGCTCCTGCATCAGCGCATCGTGGCCGTCTGGCGCGTAGTTCAGGGTCCAGTCCTGGTCGAGCAATTCGTGGAGTGATCGCGCGTTTTGTCGAGGATGACCCTGGCGAACCAGCACCGAAGTCTGGTAATCGAGCAGGGTTTCGCAGGCGAATTCCGGGGTCGCTTGCGCCGGGTGAAGCTGGCCGATGGCGAAATCCATGCTGCCGTCGCGCAGCAGCGGCTGGGCAACCGCCATCAGGCTCTCGAACAATTCCAGCTGGATGTCCGGCATGCGTGCTCGAAAGGCCAATACCACTTCGGGCAAGAAGGTTAACGCGACCCAGGGTGTGACCCCGACGCAGAGTCGCCCCTGGGCCTTGCCGCGCAGGTGATCGAGTTCAGTCCGCGCATGCTCCAGTTGCTTGAGCACCAGCCTGGCGTGGGTCAGCAGGACTTTGCCGTATTCGGTGAAATTCAGGCCGCTGGGGGTTCTGACGAACAGCGGTAACTGTTGTTCGGTTTCCAGCTCGCGCAGGGCTTTGGTCACGGCGGCCTGGGACATGTCCAGCGAGCGCGCAGCCGCGCGGATGCTGCCGGTCTCGGCGCTGGCAATCAGGGCTTGTAACTGATGCAGTTTCATCTGCTCACCTAGGCGACAACTACGGGTTGTCATCATAACCAAACTGAGCCTCCCCAGCCTACGGCCCATTCCCTAAGATCGACCCAGCAGCGCCTTGGGGGCTCGTCATTGAGTCGCGGGCAGCTGAATGATCTTATCGAGGAGTACCCCCATGAATGCTGGCCATGTCCTACCGGGAATCGCTGCGCTGCAGGATGAAATGATCACCCTGCGTCAGCGTATTCACGCTCACCCCGAGTTGGGGTTTGAGGAGTTCACCACCAGTGAACTGGTGGCGCAGTGTTTGACGCAGTGGGGGTATGAAGTCAGCAAAGGGGTGGGCAAGACCGGTGTGGTCGGGACCCTGAAAAATGGCGAAGGCCGGTCCCTCGGGCTGCGCGCTGACATGGATGCGCTGCCGATTCAGGAAGCCACAGGGTTGCCTTATGCCAGTCGGATCGACGGCGTGATGCATGCTTGCGGCCACGACGGCCATACGGCAACCCTGCTGGCGGCGGCCAAATACCTGGCGCAAACGCGGGATTTCAACGGCACGTTGAATCTGGTTTTCCAGCCGGCCGAAGAAGGGCTGGGCGGTGCGAAGAAGATGCTCGAGGATGGGCTGTTCGAGCGTTTCCCGTGCGATGCGATATTTGCCATGCACAACATACCGGGCTATCCCGCCGGGCAGTTGGGGTTCTACAGCGGGCCGTTCATGGCCTCTGCCGATACCGTCACGATCAAAATCATCGGCATCGGTGGCCATGGCGCGGTGCCGCATAAGGCGGTCGACCCGGTGGTGGTTTGCGCGTCGATCGTGATCGCCCTGCAAAGCATTGTCTCGCGCAACGTCAACCCGCAAGAAACGGCGATCATCACGGTGGGTTCCATTCATGCCGGGAACGTTTCGAATGTGATTCCCGCGTCCGCCGAAATGATCCTGAGCGTGCGCGCGTTGAGGCCTGAGGTTCGCCAATTGCTCGAACTCAGAATTACCGAACTGGTAAACGGACAGGCGGCGAGTTTCGGCGCACAGGCCGAAATCGATTATTACCATTGCCATCCGGTGCTGATCAACGATCCGGAGCAAACCGCGTTCGCCCGTCAGGTTGCACGGGAGTGGCTGGGAGAAGGGCAACTGATCGAAGACCTGCGGCCTTTCACCGCCAGCGAGGACTTCGCGTTCATCCTGGAACAATGCCCCGGCAGTTATCTGGTGATCGGCAATGGCCAGGGCGATGGCAGCTGTTTGCTGCACAATCCCGGTTACGACTTCAATGATGCCTGCCTGCCAGTGGGCGCAAGCTATTGGGTGAAGTTGGCCGAGGGTTTTCTGCGTTGAGGCGCACTGTTTTTGAACATCAATGTTTTCGAGCATCACGGTTGTAAAAAACGGTCGGTAACCCGACTCGGCGAACCCCTGGAGGAACATAACAATGAATAAGATGATCGCGGCGGTTTCACTGGCTTTCTTGACGGCATCCGGCGTGGCCGGCGCGGCCGACTGGTCCGGCAAAGTGTTGAGACTGGGGGTCGACCCGACGTATCCGCCACTGGAATTCAAAAATCAGGACGGCACGCTGACCGGCTTTGGCGTCGACATTGCCGACGCGCTGTGTGCGGAGTTGCACGCTAAATGCGTTTGGGTTGAAAGCAGCTGGGACGGGATGATTCCAGGGCTGCTGGCACGCAAGTTTGACGCGATCGCTTCATCGATGACCGTCACCCCCAAGCGTCAGGAGCAGATTGCGTTTAGCGACAAGGTCTCCAATGCACCAGCACGTTTGGTCGTCAAGCGCGGAGTGGATCTGCAGCCGACCGTCGAGTCGCTCAAAGGCAAGCGTATAGGCGTGGAGCAGGGTTCGACCCAGGAGGCTTTTGCAAAAGCCGTCTGGGGCAAGCAGGGCGTGGAAATTCTCTCTTATCAGAATCAGGATCAGGTCTACGCCGACCTCGTGGTGGGCCGGCTCGATGCCGCGTTGCAAGGCTCGATCCAAGCCAGTTACGGGTTTCTGAATAAACCGGTGGGCAAGGACTACACGTTTGCCGGCGGCACGCTGGATAGCCCGGAATTCTTTGGCGTCGGTGACGGCATCGGCGTGCGCAAGAATGATGTTGAACTGCGTGAAGACCTGAACAAAGCCCTGGCGACGATTCTTGCCAACGGCACGTACGCGAAGATCAACAACAAGTACTTCGATTTCGACGTCTACGGCGCGAAGTAACCCCCGTTCGACACCTTCAGCAGAGCAGTCGCCTGGACTAATGCCAGTCAGTTAAGGAAGTATATTCAGTCAGACGAAGCAAGTCCGGTGTGGGAGCGAGCCTGCTCGCGATGACGGTTTTACATTCGGCATCAATGTTGACTGTCACACCGCTATCGCGAGCAGGCTCGCTCCCACATTCGATCTTTGCTGTTTCGAAGCTTGTGTTCGCTGAACTGACAGGCATCAGTCGCCTTGGCTGCTCTCTTTCAGCATCCCCTTCACCTGTCACGTGTCAATGATTCGCCCGAATCTGCCGGCCCAACACATCCATCACATCACAGCCATCACGCAGCAACGACTAAAGGCCTGAAACAGGCAGATTGTTTGTAGGTTTGTTCCGGGTCAGACCAACAGCTTTGATCGTTTTACATCTGTAGCAGCTGCCGAGCCCGCGAGGCTGCGTTCGAGGACGAAGTCCTCGCAAATCCTGTGCATACGGTTTGTCTGGAAGAACGCGTTGCCCGACTTTACGACTGCTACGCCCGAGCGCGGACCGAGCCGAACGCAGCCTCGCGGGCTCGGCAGCTGCTACGGATTGCGTACTAGCTTGATGTTCATTTGATCGTTCCCACGCGGGAGCGTGGGAACGATCTATATCACTTGCCCAGCGCCGCTGCCAGCAGCGGAGCCGCCTGCTCATCCGTCAATGCGGGGAGAATCTCCATGGCCAGGAGGTCACTCCATTCGAGCACCCATTTCTGTATCAGTGTGACATCGCTGGCTTCTGCAACACCAAAACCGGTCATGCGTCCTACGGCATGCCAGCGTCCCAGCATGGTGACGCCTGCGGGTGGAGCCCCACCTGTCTTGAGAAAACGTTCGATTGCGCTATTACGACGTTCCGGCGTGATTGACCAACTGACGATGTAGAGCATCTGCCACCTCCTGTCAGGGATTGGCACCGGTTTTTCTCTGCGCGCACGAGGTTGGCGCCGCGACCATGGCCACGCATCGGTTTGCAGCTTGTCCCTTGGCTGGCTTGATCGAAAACTCCCATGAGAAGGCATAGCAGCCCCCCGAACGCTGCGTATGACCGCTGATCTTCTTTCCCACCGCTGGAGCAAATCCCCGGTTTATGTTGAGTGATTGAAGCCATTGAAGAGGAGATCAGCCATGCAAGGTTTTCTGGTGATTTTCTTTACCCAGCAGAACCGGCGTCATCGCGGGAAAATGCTCGGTGACTGGCTCATCGATCTGGCGAAAGACATGGGCCTGCACGGGGCTACCCTCGCTACCGGGATCGAAGGTTTCGGGCATTCCAGAAAACTGCATTCCGCGCATTTTTTCGAGATGGCCGATCAGCCCGCCGAGATCCACCTGGCGATTACCGAAGAGGAGTGCACTCGCCTGTTTGCGCGACTCGAAGCCGAAGACATCGCCTTGTTCTACATCAAGGCTCCGGTTGAATTCGGAACCCTTGGCAAAAGGGCCGAGCAGACCAGTCACCAGCCTTGATATTCAGGGGGGAGGGCACCCAGGTCTAGACTCAGGTGTACAGCCCGGTCCAAGGGGCATTCCTCGAATGTGTCTTTGCCTGTTCGAATCAACACCTGAACCGGGTTCCCATTCATCCGTTTTTTTGATCAGGATGTCCGTGATGCTGCATATCAGAACACCCTTGGTACTCCATCCGGGGCTCTCGACACCGAGCCGGCGCGTCTGGCTCAAGCTGGAAAACCTGCAACCCAGTGGCTCATTCAAGTTGCGCGGCATGGGCCTGCTCTGCACCCGAGCAGCCGAGCAGGGCATGAAGAAAGTGGTCTGTCCTTCCGGTGGCAATGCCGGTTTTGCGACGGCAGTGGCCGCCGCGGCGCTGGGCCTGGAAGCGAGCATCATCGTTCCGCACACCACCCCTGAGAGCACTCGGGCGCGAATCGCTAAAACCGGGGCGCAAGTGATTGTGCAGGGTCAGGTGTGGGACGAGGCCAACCAGTTGGCGCTGGAGCTCGCCAAGGAGCCGGATACCGAATATGTACCCGCGTTCGACCACCCGACGCTGTGGGAAGGGCACAGCACGATGATCGATGAAATCCTGCAGGACTGCCCCCAGGTCGACACGATTGTGGCGTCGGTGGGCGGTGGTGGATTGCTGGCCGGGGTCCTCACTGGCCTGGAGCGCCATGCCCGGCTCGATTGCCGGATCATCGCCTGTGAAACCGAGGGTGCAGCCTCATTCGCCGCTGCGGTCAAGGCCGGACATCCGGTCAAACTTCCCGAAATCAACACGGTTGCCAGCTCACTCGGTGCGCTGCAAGTCGCGCAGTGGCCGGTTGAGCACATCCAGCGCTTCCAGCACGCGTGTGTCGTGCTGACAGATGCCGAGGCCATCATGGGGGTCGTGCGGTATGCCGATGACCTGCGCCAATTGGTGGAGCCGGCGTGCGGTGTATCGCTGGCCGTCGCGTATCTGGATCACCCGGCAATTGCCGGTGCCCATGATGTGGTGATTGTTGTGTGTGGCGGGATCAGTATCAGTGCGCACAAGGTTGCCGAGTGGGCGAAGTCTTGACGTGACGTCTGGGGGAAAGGCCCGGAACCGCAGGGTCCCGAGCCTGTTAAATGCTTAGCTGATGACCTGATAGCAGGGCACATATTCCGCGCCACCTGGCAGTTTCATGCGGTGTTGCGCGACAAACGCTTGCAGCAGTTTGTCCAGGGGTTGCATCACCGCCGCATCGCCGTGGATCTTGTAAGGCCCATGTTGCTCGATCAGGCGGATGCCCTTGTCCTTGACGTTACCGGCAACGATGCCGGAAAACGCGCGGCGCAGGTTCGCTGCCAGTTCGTGAGGCGGCAGGTCGTGGCGCAGTTGCAGGCTGGCCATGTTTTCGTGGGTGGGGTCGAACGGGCGCTGGAAGCCTTCGTCGATCTTCAGCAGCCAGTTGAAATGGAACGCATCGTTGCGCTCGCGGCGGAACTGCTTGACGGCCTTGAGCCCCGCAGTCATTTGCCGGGCCACCTGGGCCGGGTCGTCGATGATGATCTCGTAGTGACTTTGCGCTTCTTCGCCCAGTGTGGCGCCGACGAACGCGTGCAGCTGCTGCAAGTATGGCTCCGCGCTCCTCGGTCCGGTCAGAATCACCGGGAAGGGCAGGTCGCGGTTGTCCGGGTGCATCAGGATCCCGAGCAGGTAGAGGAACTCTTCGGCAGTGCCGGCGCCCCCTGGGAAAATGATGATGCCGTGGCCGACGCGCACGAAGGCTTCGAGGCGCTTCTCGATGTCGGGCAGGATCACCAGTTCATTGACGATCGGGTTCGGCGCCTCGGCTGCGATGATTCCTGGCTCCGTCAGCCCCAGGTAGCGGCCGTGAGTGATCCGTTGTTTGGCGTGGGAAATGGTGGCGCCCTTCATCGGGCCTTTCATCACCCCAGGCCCGCAGCCGGTGCAGACATCCAGGCTGCGCAGGCCCAGTTCGTGACCGACTTTCTTGGTGTACTGGTATTCCCCGGAGCTGATCGAGTGACCGCCCCAGCACACCACGATCTTCGGCTCCACGCCGGCACGCAGGGTGCGGGCATTGCGCAGCAGGTGAAAGACGTAGTCGCTGATACCTTGCGAGGAGCTCAGGTCGATGCGCTGGCTGTCCAGTTCGTTTTCGGTATAAACGATGTCGCGCAAGGCGCTGAACAGCATCTCACGGGTGCTGGCGATCATTTCGCCGTCGACGAAGGCGTCGGCGGGTGCGTTGAGCAGCTCAAGGCGCACACCGCGATCTTGCTGATGAATGCGAATCTCGAAGTCCCGGTAGGCTTCGAGGATGGTCTTGGCATTGTCGACATGGGCGCCGGTGTTGAGGATGGCCAGGGCGCACTGGCGGAAGAGTGAGTAGATGCTGCCCGATCCGGCGGCGCTCAATTGCTGTACTTCGCGTTGGGACAGCGTCTCCAGGCTGCCCTTTGGGCTCACCGAAGCATTGATTACTTGTCTTGCGGTCATTCGATATTCCCTGAGAACGATGTTATCGAGCCCCACAGGCTCGGTTACATCAGGATAGTCAGTGCCAGAGCGATCGTGCTGCGGCCATCTTCTCCGGCGACCGGGCGAGAATGCAAACATCGCGGGCCGGTGCGAGCCAGATCCATCGTTTCATGATGCACCGGACGGCCATGAAACAGGATTCCTGGCGGGCGGGCAATCGAAAGTCACCTACGCTGAGTCAAGGGGACACGTGCGGTCACCTGCCTAGTAGATTGCGCACCGAGGCCAGCATGAACGGTACTCATCGAGACTTCCCACGCTGCGCCTTTAGCCAGCGTCTCACCGCCTGGATGGTGGCCATTTGGCTCTCCGTTCCGGGTGTTTTTGCTGCCCAGCAGGAAAAGAATCCCCCCGGCGATATTCCAGACTCCCAGGTTTTTGTCAGCTACCCATCACCGCTAGGGCTTTCACTGAAGGTTCCGGAAGGCTGGGCGCGAACCGAGCGTGCAGACGGCGCGCGTTTCGCCGACAAGTACAACGTGGTAGACGTGAGTGTGACTGCGGTAGCAGTCGCGCCCAGCGAGGCGTCGGCCAAGTCTGTCGAGTTGCCGGCACTGGTCAAGGCCGGAAACAACGTCGAACCGGGCAAAGTGGATAGCGTCACACTAAAAGGCGGGCCGGCCATCCGCATTCGCTACAAAGCTGACTCGGAACCTAACCCCATGACCCATCGTCAGTTGCGTCAGGAACACGAACGCTATCTGTTCTATCGCGATGGCCGGCAGGCTGCTCTCGATCTGTCGGCCCCGGTGGGTGCTGACAACGTCGATCAATGGCAGCTGATGGCCAATTCGCTTCGCTGGAACTGACATGCTGCCGCTCTCGGCCCGTGGGCTCTATCGTTTCTACCACAACGGTGATGTGGAGACGGCGGCGCTCAAGGGCGTGTCCCTGCAGATTGCCGCAGGCGAGTTCGTCGCGGTCATGGGACCTTCCGGCAGCGGCAAGTCCACGTTGCTGGCGTGCCTGGCCGGGCTGGACGACCCGGACGGTGGCATTGTCGAAGTGATGGGGCAGCGCATTTCCCGGTGCACCGAGCGTGAGCGCGCAGGTTTGCGTGCGCGGCATATCGGCATATTGATGCAGTCAGGCAATCTCTTCGAACACCTCACCCTGGAGCGCAATCTACGCTTGCAACTGAAGCTTTCAGGCATGCGCGAGCGGACCGGGATCGACGCCATGCTGCAGGCCCTGGGGCTTGTTCAGCGCTTGCAGGCTCGCCCGTCGCAGCTTTCCGGCGGGGAGGTGGCGCGCGCCGGACTGGCGCTGGCGCTGTGCACTCGACCTGCGTTGCTGCTGGCGGACGAGCCGACCGCTGAAGTCGATGAGGCGACTGAGTCGGGCATCCTTGACTACCTGAAAGGACGTTGCCGTGAAGGGGGCTCGATGTTGATCGCGACCCACAGCCCGGCACTCGCGAGCAAGGCTGATCGCCTGCTGCGACTCGATGATGGACGATTGCTTGAAAATGGATTGATCAATGACCTCGCCACTGGTTGAGGCAAACGGCCTGGGACGTCGTTACCAGCAGGCAGGGGAGGCCGTGGTAGCGCTGAGTTCAGCGACGCTGCGCATCTGGCCCGGCCAGCGGATCGCACTGGTCGGGCGTTCCGGCAGCGGTAAATCGACGCTGCTGCATCTGCTCGCCGGGCTTGATGAGCCCAGCGACGGCAGTCTCACGTGGCCGACGCTGGGGCCGGTCGAGTCGTTGCTTCCGGAAAAGATTGCCCTGGTATTTCAGGCGCCGAGCCTGCTGGACTCACTCAGCGTGGCCGAGAACGTTGCCTTGCCGCTGTTGATGGCTGGCCGCAGTCAGGATTGCGCCGCCCGCGTGACCTTTGCGTTGAACACCTTTGGCCTGCTGTCGCTGGCCGACAAGTTGCCGCAGACGTTGTCCGGCGGACAGATGCAGTGCGTCGCCATGGCCCGGGCTATCGTCTGTGAACCGCAACTGATCCTTGCCGACGAACCGACCGGGCAACTGGACCAGGTCAGTGGTCACGCGCTGATTGACGCCTTGCTCCGGTATCTGGCCGGTCGTGAATGCGCCTTGCTGATTGCCACTCACGACCCGGTGATCGCCTGGCGGATGGAAACTCAGTGGCAGATGGAGCATGGCCGGCTGAGCGGCTGCGAGCGATCTGGAGGTTCGCGATGATCTGGCTCTGGCTCGGCGGCCTGCTTCGTGCGCGCAAGGCGCGACTCGCTGGCAGCGTGGCCGGCGTCGGTCTCACGGTTGCGCTGCTGGCCTTGTTGGGGGCGTTTCTCACGCAGAGCGGTACCAGCATGACCGCGCGGGCGATCAGGGAAATTCCCGTGGATTGGCAGCTTCAACTGGTGCCGGGGGAGGCGGTTGCGCAGATCTCCGGCGCTGCGGCCAAAGCGGCTCGCATCAACCGTCAACAAACGGTCGGGTATGCCAGCGTGGAGGGCTTTCAGGCGCAAACGGGCGCAACGGTACAGACCACGGGAGCGGGTAAAGTCCTCGGTTTGGGCGACGGCTATGGCCGTGACTTTCCGGGTCAGATTCGTCTGCTGACAGGTACCGATGACGGTGTGCTGATCGCTCAGCAAACCGCCGCCAACCTGCACGTGGCGCCAGGTGACAGGGTGACGATCCAAAGGCCAGGACTGACCACCGCGCAAGTGCGGATCAGCGGCGTGGTCGATCTGCCCACCGCCGATTCCCTGTTCCAGGCCATCGGCGTGCCGCCCGGTGCCGCCCCCCAGGCGCCGCCCGACAATGTGCTGTTGCTCGCGCTGCCGCTCTGGCATGCGCTGTTTGATCCGCAAGCGTACATCAGGCCGGATTCGGTTCGGCTGCAACTCCATCTCGCACTCGAACGCAGCCAACTGCCGGATTCCCCTGAAGCGGCCTTCATCTTCAGCCAGCGTGCCGCCCACAATCTGCAAGCCCGTATCGCCGGGCGTGGGGTACTCGCCGACAATCTGGCCGCGCGGCTCGATGCAGTGCGCGGCGATGCCCTGTATGCGCGGGTCCTGTTTCTGTTTCTGGGCGTGCCGGGCTGTGTGCTGGCGATGTTTCTCACACTGGCCGTCGCCGCCTCTGGCAGTGAGCGACGTCGGTGCGAGCAGGCGCTGCTGCGCATTCGGGGTGCAGTGGTTGCCGATATTCTCTGGTTGGCCGCTGCCGAGGCCGCCATGGTGGGCATCGGCGGTGTGGTCGTCGGCGTGGCATTGGCCATAGTGTGGGCGCCGCTGCTGTTGACCGGTGCGGTGTTGCAGATGGCGAGTGTTTCCTGGCTGGGCATCGCCATGCTGGTTGGCCTGCTGTTGGCGCAGGTGGCCATCCTGCTGCCTGCCTGGCACGACCTGCGGCAGGTGACTGTCCAGCAGGCACGCGGGGTTGGCGAGCCGGGGCGTCCACGGATCTGGCAGCGCATCGGGCTGGACTTTATCTGCCTGGTGCTGGCGGCGGTGACGCTCTGGCGTACCTCAAGCAGTGGCTACCAATTGGTGTTGGCGCCGGAGGGGGTGCCGACCGCCCAGGTCGATTACCAGGCCTTCCTCGCGCCGTTGCTGTTCTGGTTGGGCATGGGCTTGCTGATCCTGCGGCTCTGCGAAGTTGCGCTCAAGCATGGCCGCCGACGGTTAGCAGACCTGTTGCAGCCGCTGGCCGGGCCACTGGCGGACCTGGTGGCGGCCTCCATCTGCCAGCAGCGCCGGCGTGTCACGCAGGGCATTGCCCTGGTTGCGCTGGGCTTTGCCTTCGCCACGTCGACAGCGATCTTCAACACGACTTACAACGCCCAGTCGCGGGTGGATGCCGAGTTGACCAACGGCTCCGACGTGACTGTCACTGGAACAGCGTCGGTGCCGGCCTCCAGTCGCCTGTCCGAACTGGCTCGATTGCCAGGCGTGAAGGCGGCCCAGCCGTTACAGCATCGCTATGCGTATGTGGGCAACGATCTGCAGGATCTGTATGGCATTGACCCCCTGCACATCGGCGAGGCGACGCGGCTGGTCGATGCTTACTTTCAAGGTGCAAGCGCTGAGGCGCTGCTTGGCCTGTTGGCGACGACGCCGGACGGTGTGCTGGTCTCGGAAGAAACCGCGCAGGATTTCCAGTTGCAGCTCGGTGACGCACTGGACTTGCGATTGCAGAGCAGCATCGACCAGCAGTACCACAGCGTACCGTTCCACTTTATTGGCTTGGTGCGCGAGTTTCCGACGGCTCCCCATGACTCCTTCCTGGTCGCCAATGCCGCTTATGTCAGTCAGCAGACCGGTGCGCCGGGAGCTGAAATCGTCCTGCTGCGCAGCGATGCGGCGGATCTTGAAGGATTGGCCAAGGCTGTTCGAAAGGTGGTCGCTGACCTGCCGGGCAGCAAGGTCAGTGACCTCTCTGAGGCGCGTCGATTGATTGCCTCCGGCCTGACAGCGGTCGACCTGCGGGGGCTCGCACTGCTGGAGTTGAGTTTTGCCGTGCTGATGGTGACCGGCGCCAGTGGGTTGATGCTGGCCCTCGGTCTGGCTGAACGGCACCGGACGTTCGCCATTCTCTCGGCATTGGGCGCCAAGCCTCGCCAGCTCGGCGCTTTCATCTGGAGTGAGGCGTTGCTGCAGTTTGTTGCCGGTGCCAGCCTGGGGGCGCTGACGGGGTTCGGTCTGGCCTGGATGCTCGTCACATTGCTGACTGGCGTGTTTGATCCACCCCCCGAGAGCCTTGAGATCCCGTGGCGCTATCTGGTTGCACTGATTTTCGTCGCGCTGCTGTCAATCGTCCTCGCTGTCCTGGGAGCCTTGCGCGATACGCGAGTGCCTGCGGTACAGCGAATGCGGGAACTGTAGCTGTTGGCGGCCGCTCGCTGAGCGGGGCCGCCGGATAAGCTCACGGAATAAGCCCGCGGGTTCAGCCCCGCGCCGCCATCGCGGTGACTTCCACACGCATGCCTTCCACCGCCAGGGCGGCCACGCCAACGGCGGCGCGAACCGGCCAGGGCTTGGCGAAGAAACGCTGGTAGACCTCGTTGAAGGCGGCGCGGTCGGCCATGTCGGTGAGGTAGATGGTCAGATGCAGGACCCGGTCCATGGAACTGCCGGCGCGCTCCAACGCTACCTTGAGCGCCTGCAGGGTGCACTCGCTCTGCAGGGTGATGTCGCCCAGCTCCAGGCTGCCGTCGGCGCGGGTGGGGATCTGAGTGGAGACCAGTAGGCCGCCAAAACCGGCGACGTCGGAGGAAATGGATTCCGGGTCGGGGTCGGGGAGGAAGGTGAGGTCGTGGTTTGCCATGGGTATCTCGTGTTTGAGGTGGTAAAGGGGCGGTCGTATAGGGGGCGGCCGGCCCGACATTGTCAGCGGGCTCGGTCAGCGAAGATACCGTTTGATGACTGACAATGGCATGGGGGCGCTTGGAGGCGCCCTTTATTTTTTCAGGTTTGAGCTGATGGACCGTCACTGTCAGTTCGGTCAGACGATTGCTGGGCCTTGCTGAAAAGTCGCTTTGCGTGGGCGGCAGTCCACCGCCTATTGCGTCGCGTGTCGAGGGTTGTCAGGTCATTAGTGAGCCGCGTAGGCGACTCCCCGGTGACCTCGCACAGTAGCGCTGTTATAGCGTCCCCGTTAACCGTGCCGTGCTCTTGCAGAAGATCCGCCACAGCAGTGACAGCGGGCCAGTAACGACGCACCAGACAGCTGGAGCGGGCGATTGCCTGGGATTCGGCGTCGAGTAGCTTTCGTGCAGGCAGCAAACTTATCAATTCGTAACCCCGGCGCCGGTCACCCCAGCCGCTGCCGCTGATGAATTTGTCGGATTTGGTGTGCCTGTAGACTGCTTCGGCCACGGGGCCGGCGAAGCAATGGAGAAGGTCGCGTTCGATAGACTCGACCATAGAGGGCAGGTATTCAGCAATCCCGGGGGCGTCGAAGGACGGGTGCTGCACAAAGTAATCAGCCTCTACCAACCCCTCTACGTTTTGCGGGTTGCCGCGCAGATCAATCATTGGGCCGGTGAAGGCTTCTGTCCAGGTGCGCACAGTGACGCGCTCTATATGCTGATCATTCCACCAAAAGGCCAGGGCGTGGCCAGCTTCGTGGATGGCCGTGCGGCGCGGGCGCTTATTCATGGTCTGGCCCTCTCCTGTGTATGTCACCTATCAGGTCTACTCCATCCTTAAAAGACTAGGCCTATCAGGACCCGATACGCCACCTATTAGCTGACTGCTTTATAGGGGTCTAACCTAAACGGAGCGCTGGTGAAAACTGGCCGGTTGAGACCTGATAAGAGATACGAATAAGTCAGAAGCGTACTAGGCTTGCCGTGGGCTACCGTGCAGGCAACTCGATTGCCGCTATCCGGATTGCCCATGTGACCACGACGATCAATTGATCGAACTGTTGGCCCTGCAGCTTATGTCATTGATTTCGCTCGTCGCTATTGCGCGCCCACGCCGGGCCGGATAGCCGGATGAACACGACCAAAGGTAGCTCACACATGGCAACTGAATCGAAATGCCCGTTCAATCACGCCGCCGCGGGCGGTGGCCCGTCGAACCGCGACTGGTGGCCAAACCAACTCAATCTGAAGATCCTGCACCAGCACTCGTCCCTGTCCGATCCCATGGACGAGGGCTTCAACTACGCTGAAGCGTTCAAAAAACTGGACTTTGCGGCGCTCAAGAAAGACCTGCATGCGCTGATGACCGATTCGCAAGACTGGTGGCCTGCGGACTTCGGTCACTATGGGCCGTTCTTTATTCGCATGGCCTGGCACGCCGCCGGCACGTACCGCACCGGTGACGGGCGTGGTGGTGCCGGCTCCGGTCAGCAACGCTTCGCGCCGCTCAACAGTTGGCCGGATAACGTCAGCCTCGACAAGGCGCGTCGACTGCTTTGGCCGATCAAGCAAAAGTATGGTCGTAACATCTCCTGGGCCGATCTGATCGTCCTCACCGGCAACGTCGCGCTGGAGTCCATGGGCTTCAAGACCTTTGGTTTTTCCGGAGGTCGCCCGGACGTCTGGGGGCCGGATGAGGACGTCTACTGGGGCTCCGAAAGCACGTGGCTGGGGGGCGATGTGCGCTACGGTAAAGAGGAGAGCCATGCCGTCCAGGATCGCAACCTGGAGAAACCGCTCGCCGCGGTGCAAATGGGCCTGATCTACGTGAATCCGGAAGGCCCGGAGGGCAACCCGGACCCGGTCGCTGCTGCGGTGGATATCCGCGAAACGTTCGCTCGGATGGCGATGAATGACGAAGAAACCGTGGCATTGATCGCCGGCGGCCACGCCTTCGGCAAGACCCACGGCGCCGGGCCTGTGTCCAATGTGGGCGCCGAGCCCGAAGCCGCCGGCCTCGAAGAGCAGGGCCTGGGCTGGAAGAGCAGCTTCGGCACGGGCAAAGGTGGCGACACGATCGCCAGCGGCCTGGAAGTGACCTGGACCACGACACCCACGAAGTGGAGCAACAATTACCTGGAGAACTTGTTCGGCTTCGAGTGGGAACTGACCAAGAGCCCGGCGGGTGCGAACCAGTGGACGGCGAAAAGCGGTGCCGGCGCGGGCATCATTCCGGATGCTCACGACCCGTCCAGGCGGCGTAATCCAACCATGCTGACCACGGACCTGTCCCTGCGATTCGACCCGATCTATGAAAAGATTTCGCGGCGCTTCCTGGCGAATCCCGATCAGTTGGCCGACGCGTTCGCCCGCGCCTGGTTCAAGCTGATCCACCGCGACATGGGGCCGCTCTCGCGCTACCTCGGACCGGAAATGCCCAACGAAAAACTCCTGTGGCAAGACCCCATCCCGGCGGTCGACCATGCCCTGGTCAACGACAGTGACATGGCCTCACTCAAGAGCAAGCTTCAGTCCTGTGGCCTGACAGTCTCGCAGCTTGTATCAACTGCCTGGGCGGCGGCTTCCACCTTCCGTGGCTCCGACAAGCGTGGTGGCGCCAACGGCGGGCGCCTGCGCCTGGCCCCGCAGAAGGACTGGCCGGCCAACCAGCCTGGGCAACTGGCGAGCGTGCTGGCGACCCTCGAGAAGATTCAGAGCGAGTTCAACAGCGCGCAGACTGGCGGCAAGAAGATCTCGCTGGCGGACCTGATCGTGCTGGCCGGTAGCGCTGGCGTCGAACAGGCGGCGAAAAATGCCGGTCACACCATAACGGTGCCTTTCACGCCAGGACGCATGGACGCGAGCCAGGAACAGACGGATGTCGAGTCTTTCGGGTTTCTCGAACCCATCGCCGATGGCTTCCGTAACTACCTCAAGACCCGTTACCGCGTACCGGCCGAGGCATTACTGATCGACAAGGCGCAACTACTGACACTGACTGCGCCAGAAATGACGGTGCTCATTGGCGGCCTGCGCGTGCTCAATACCAACGTCGGACAAACCCGGCACGGGGTCTTCACCAAGCGACCTGAAGCGTTGACCAACGACTTCTTCACCAACCTGCTCGACATGGGCGTGGAATGGAAGCCGGTCTCGGACGCCAATGAAGAGTTTGAAGGACACGATCGCAAAACCGGCGACCTCAAATGGACAGGCACTCGTGTTGATCTCGTCTTCGGCTCGAATGCGCAGTTGAGGGCGTTGGCTGAGGTCTATGCAAGCAGCGACGCGCAGGAGAAGTTCGTGAAAGACTTCGTAGCGGCCTGGACAAAAGTGATGAACCTTGACCGCTTCGATCTAAGGTGAGGCGAACGTTGGACCTGGTCCTGAAGTGGGCCACCTCGACCTGATCGCTCAGGTTGGGGAGGCTCCAGGGAGGTTGCCAAGAGTAGATGCGTCCTATTCCATTACGTGGAGTATCGTTCAACGTTCCGGTTCAGCGGCAGCGCCATCCACTGCAACCGGTTGTCAGGCGTCATTGTGCCCTTGGCGCCGGAGTACAACATGGGTGGCTTTCTGCGACGCAACGAACTGAACGCATTCGTATCCTAGAGCGCGCATGTCAATCCCCTCGAACAGTCGCTCCCCCACGCCCAGCAGGACCGGCGAGATAGCGACGTGCAGCTCATCGATGAGGCCCGAACGAAGATATTGCTGGATAGTGTCAGGTCCGCCGCCAATGCGCACATCCATTCCGTTGGCTGCATCGCGCGCCTGCTCAAGCGCCTCGTGAATACCGCCGGTGACGAAGTAGAATGTCGTTCCGCCTTCCATCTGGATGGGCGCGCGCGCGTGATGAGTCAAGATGAAAGTTGGAACGTGATAGGGTGGGTTGTCCCCCCACCAGCCTTTCCAGTTCATGTCGGGCCAGGAACCGCGAATCGGTCCGAACATGTTTCTTCCGAGAATCCAGGCGCCAACATTGTTGAAGCCCCGCGCAGCGAAGTCGTCATCGATCCCCGTTGTACCACCGTCGGTGCCAAATAGGGCCCGTTGGAACGTGCGTGTTGGGACTAACCACGGGTGCAAATCTGTCCCGCCCACGCCGAGCGGATTACTCATGTCCTGATTCGGACCAGCTCCGTATCCGTCAAGCGAGATAGTAAAGCCCTCAACTCGGACGCGTGTCATTTTCATGCCTTCCTTTCGATTGACGCCTGACTATCTATTTCGACAGCAATTCTGCTGTATGACTCCGGCCGCTTCTGTATAGCAGTCCGCAGAAAAATTCACGGAGAACGGCTCCCAGCTTGGTTTTGCATGAGTCTCATGCCATTTTTCACCCTACTGAATTGGGATGAAAAGCAGCTGGCCCCCGCAATAGGGCATAAGCATAGTTGAGAAGGGCCTGGATGGCAGTAGAGCACGCGGGCGCGACCGTCCGATCATGGGTTCAGAGTGTGTAAAAAAAACGCCTCCGCGAACCCTTTTTATACACTCTGGACCCATTGCTGCCGGTCGCATCACCAAGAAGCCGACATTCAATACTCACGTCCACCTTACCCTGCGTCCCATCTACCCGCCGCTCCCATAAGGTCGAGTAATGACCTCAAGGAGATGACCGTCGGGGTCCTCGAAATACACCCCGCGGCCACCGTCGTTCCGGTTGATTTCTCCCGTCCGGTGCTTGCCAGGGTCTGCCCAATACGGCAGCCCTCGATCGTTGATGCGGGCGAAGGTTTGATCGAAGTCGTCTTCGCCTATCAAGAAGGCATAATGCTGGGAGGAAATGTTGCCTTCGTTCTCGTAGAAGTCGAGTGAAACGTTGTTGTTGAGTTGAACGACCAGCATGGGTCCGAATCGGATGGCGGATGGCAGGCCCAGAACGTCCGTGAAGAATGTTGCTGATTTCTGCTTGTCGCGGCACCAGACGATAGTATGGTTTAGCTGCACGCTCACGTTGCGCCTCCTTCTTAGCCTAATGTTCCCTCGCGCTCTTGAGCGCCTTGGTCCACCACGCGATGTCGTCGAGCAACTCGTTGGCGGCCCGCGCCAGGTGCGGAAAATCATCGAAACTCTTGCCCTGTTGCCAAATGCCCAGGAACTCCACCATGCCGATGTGAACGGCATGGCGCACGGGCGCCATCTGCAACTCGATGGTGGTCAGCCGAAGCTGCTCGACCGCGCGTGCCGCGCCGACTCCGCCGTAGCCGACGAAGCCGATCGGCTTGCGGATGAATTCCTTGTACGCATAGTCGAACGCGTTCTTCAGCACCGCGCTCGGTCCGTGGTTGTACTCGGGCGTGACCACGATCAGGCCATCCAGCGTAGCAAGCTTGTCGGCCCAGCGCTGCGCGGCCTCGTTCTTCGCCGCCCCCCAGGCCGGCGACATCGGCTCGTTGAAGAAGGGCAGCGGGTGATCGCGCAAGTCGATCAGTTCGAAGGCGAGATCGGCGCGTTGCCTGGCGATCTCGTGGATCCAGAGCGCGGGCTTTTCGCCGAAGCGGCCTTCGCGTGTCGAGCCGATGACGATGCCGATCCGAGGTTGTTGCTGTGGGGGCATGGTGATTGAGGAAGAGTTGGTCATGGCAAGTCGATCTCCTTGCAAAGCCCGCTGTTCGGAGTTGGGAGCCTCGCGGCTCGATAGCTGAACAATAGGGTTGGGCCGATTGATTGACTAGCCGGTACAATTGGATTGCACTCGTCCACCCACACTAGGAATGGCCGGCCATGCTCGACCTCAATGATATCGCCATGTTTGTGCAGGTGGTGCGCAGCGGCAGCTTTGCAGAAGCGGCGCGGCGGCTGGGCTTGCCGCCCAATACCGTGAGTCGCCGCGTCCAGCAACTCGAAGCGCATCTCGGCACGCGGCTGCTGCAACGTTCTACCCGCAAGCTCACGCTCACAAGTGCTGGCCAAGGCTTTCATGAGCGTTGCGCGGGAGCGGTCGACGGCCTGCTCGAAGCGGGGCAGGAGTTGATGACGGGCAGCAGCGAGCCCAGTGGCCTGGTGCGCGTGGCGGCGCCAGCCGACTTCTTCGACTTCTTTTCGATGGAGTGGGTGACCGAGTTTCTGGCCGCGCATCCGCGCGTGCGGCTCGACTTCGTGCTCAGCGATGCAAAGGCCGACTTGATCGCGGAACAGATCGACGTCGCCTTTCGCGGTGGGGCCTTGCGCGACTCAGGCTATGTCGGCCGTCAGATCCTCGACCCCCGCAGCGCCGGGATGGTGGCAAGCCCTTCCTACATCGCCGCGCGCGGCTCACCCCGCACGCTGCAGGACCTGGTGAGCCACGACTGTGTGATCTCCGCGCATCCCAGTGGTCACGCCACATGGCGTTTGGTCGGCCCGAATGGTGAGGAAGAAGTGCAAGTCGCCGGGCGCTTCAGCGGCAATACCGCGCAGGCACTGCGCAAGGCCACCCTGGCCGGACTCGGCATCGCGCTGCTGCCGCCCGTGATGGCAAAGCTCGACGTTCAGGCCGGTGTGCTCGTCCCGGTGCTGCCTCAATACCAGCCCACCGGCTACGGCATGAGCGTGCTGTATCCGAGCCGCCGACACCTGCCGCTCGCGGTATCGGCGTTCATCGGGTTAGTGATCCAGAAGATGAATGCGGTAGACGCGCCGGAAGAGCATCGAGCTGTGCGGCATCGATAGCGAGTGGCGGCTGGGCCTCTACGCCTGCATCACCACTACTCGCAGACGACCGGCGCACCTTCGTGGGTAGATCACCCAACGTTACCTGGCTGGTACCAGCCGACTCCTGCGCGCGCTCCTTTCGACACTGAAGAAGCCCTTCAGATGTGTCTGCAAAACCAGCAGCAATTTTCCTCCTTCACCGTCCGCAGCCCGCTCTGCAAGCCAGAACAGCGCTTGAAAAGCCCAAGCCAACTCATCGCGTTCAATAATTTGCACGATCCTTGCAGAATAATTTACAAGCACCTTAATCTGTAACCCTTCTACCCGCGGAGTCGTTGAACATGCCGTTACGCTTGAAGTTAGCCCTAAGCTACCTGCTGATCGGCTTGATCCCGGTTCTGGGCATGGCCTTTACGGTCTATCAACAAGCCAGTACCGCGCTGCGCGAGCAGACGCTGAACGCCCTCGAGGCGGTTGCCCATATCAAACAGCAGCAATTGCTGGATAACTGGCAGGAGCGGCGCAACCAGATCAGCACCCTGGCCAGTAACCTGAGCAACAGCTATCAGGGGCTGGACGACAGTGCGCTGATCAGCACCGCCCACTACGACCGCCCGGTCTTTCAAAACTTCATCAGCACCTTTGGTTACCGCGAGCTGAAACTGATCATGCCCGATGGCACCGTCATGCTCAGTCTGCAGGGCGGCAGTGACGACCAGCACAATCTCAGCGAAGACAGCCTGCGCGATACCTCGCTGGCGCGTCTGGTCAAGCAAAGCCGCGATAGCGGCAAACTGTTGATCAGCGACCTGCAGTACAACCCGCTGAGCAAGGAGCCGACCCAGTATCTGGCCGCCCCCGTCATGTCGAACGGTACGCTGGAAATGACCCTGGTGCTGGAGTTACCCATTGCCCCGCTCAACAACGTGATGCAAACCCGCCAGGGCCTGGGTGAAAAAGGTGAAACCTACCTGGTCGGCAGCGATGCCGGCCTGCGTTCGGACTCGGCACGTTTCCCTGAACGCCAGGTCAACCGCGGCCTCAATGCGCAAGTCGGCCTCACTGGCAGTGCTGTCAGTAACGCACTGGCGGGCCAACAGGGGCGCATCGCCGAACCGGGGCTGGACGGCAATAGTGCGCTGAAAGTGTTTGTCCCCGTCGCCTTCGATGACAACCACTGGGCCTTGATTGCCGAAATGGATCAGGCCCAGGCGTTTGCCCCGGTGCGTCAACTGATGTGGCAAGTCTTGCTGCTTGGTTTGCTGACTGTCGCCGCCGTTGCCATCGCCACCTGGCTGGTCAGCCGCAGTGTGATGCGCCCGCTGGGCGGTGAACCGAGCAATATGACCGTACTGGCCCGGCGCTTGGCCGCAGGCGAGCTGAACCTGCCGAGCGAGCAACGACAACAGGCCGGCTTGATGCTGGCCCTGCATGAAATGGCCCAGGCCTGGCGCGATGTGATTGAACGTCTGCGCCAATCCAGCCAGGACGTCGGTCAGGCCAGCAGCGACATTCTGAGCGCCGCCGGGCAAACCAGCGAACGCCTCGACCTGCAGCAAGAGTCGCTGGAAATGGTCGTCAGCGCCGTCGAGCAAATGTCCTGCACCGTGCAAGAGATCGCCCGCAACGCCGCCGACAGTGCACACGGCAGCACCGCCGCGCGGGGTGCCTTTGGCGAGATGCAAGGTACCTTGCAACAGATGATCGGCCAGCAGGGACGCTTGCTCAATGACATCGGCCGGGCCGGCAGAGTGGTCGATACCCTGACCAGCGACGCCCTGAAAATCGGCAGCGTGCTTGCGGTGATCCGCGGCATTGCCGAGCAAACCAATCTGTTGGCACTCAACGCCGCTATCGAAGCCGCGCGCGCCGGTGAACAGGGCCGTGGCTTTGCTGTGGTCGCCGACGAGGTGCGCAACCTTGCCCAACGCACCAGCAGCGCCACCGAAGAAATCGTCGCCATCACCAACACCTTGCAAGGCTCTTCCACCGAAGCCCTGCAGGCGATGCAGGCTTCGGCCGAACAAGCACAGACGCTGGAACGTGAAACCCAGGTCGTGCTGTCCTCGCTCAGCCAGTTAGACAACTCCCTGCAAGGCGTGCACGCCCTTGCTGTGCAGATCGCCGTTGCCGCGAACGAACAGGCCGGAACCACGCAGGAAGTGAATCAGCACATGCACCGCCTGCACGACATGACCCGTGACAACCGACGGAATGCGGCGCATACCCGCAGCAGCGGCGAGCACTTGCAGCAAGTGGCCAACAACCAGCAAGCCCTGGTGCTGCGCTTTCGCTTATAGCCGCCGGCGGGCCGGGAATGCCCCTCGCTATACCGCAGCCACATAAGCTTCCAGCGCGGGCTGGACGCGATTGCTCGGCCTATGGCAGGGTCGAAACGACAGGCCATGCAGCAGTAGGGATCGGAACGATGGAGGAGGGTGATGAGTTCGGCGCCAAGGCGTCGATGGCAACGCTCAAAGCGTTCAATCTTTGCGTGTTACACCTGGGTCGTCTTGCTCGAGAGCGTGGCGCATCCCAATTCATTGCAGACGGTCTGCAGACATTTCGCCAACTGGTGCCTTTCGCTTCGGCATGGTGGGGCGAGATGTCCAACTCAGACGCAAAGGTTGCACCGCAAAGTTGGATGCACGGGCGCATCAATCTACCTGAATCGTTTGCCGCCGAATGGAGCAAGACGGCGGGCAGCGACAGTTTCGCTCATGACACGTTGAATCAACCCGGTGAGGTTGTACGTGACAGTGGTTTCACCGATCCCAACGAGGAGGTGAACGCGTTCGCCCGGCGTCACGACCTCTATCACTTGATGTGCATCACCTTCGAGTTGCCCGAAAGTGGCCTGATGTTCTTTGTCTGTCTCTACCGTGGCATTGATGCACCGGCGTTCAACGAGACTGAGGACAGTTTGTTTTCGGCCTTCTGCGACCACCTGTTGCAGTTGTGGCGATTTCAGGTGCAAGACATGATCCGGTTTGACACGGACAACGGCGCGACAGACTTCGGCGTCGCGCGCATGGACGGCAGTCTGCTTTACGTGGGGGCACAGCTGTGCGCAGCCATTGCGCGCGAGTTGCCCGGGTGGAATGGTTCGATGCTTCCAGCAGAAGTGATCGTGCAACTGCAAAAGGCGCCCTGCGTAATGCGCCTGGGCCGCTGTGCACTGACACTGAGTCCCAGCGCAGGGCATGTCATCCTGTCACTCGAGGCGCAGTCACGCGGGGCGGCGCTTGCACCACGCGAGCGGACGGCAGCCATGCTCTTCGCCGCTGGCCATTCCTACAAAGAGATTGCCAAAATCCTGGTATTGAGTCCTGCGACAGTACGCACCTACCTGCGCAACTGCTACGTGCAGCTCGGCGTCAAAAGCAAGGTGGAATTAGGTTCTGTCCTGCGCTCGTCGACCCCACTTGCGGATGCTACGCGCCGCACTTAAGTCCACGTACCCGTGTTTCCAACTAATTGCCTTACCCCTCCTCATTTGTAGAGGTCCAAACGACTGCTGCGCTCTATAGGGTATGCCCTGCATATCACGGGGTTGCACGGCAGTCTGTGCGGGCCATTTCCACAACTATAAAAATAGAGGTGAGGCATTTGAAACTTTCCAGGCTGTTTATCGCCGTTGCCACGACAACGGCACTTTCTTGCATGGCGCTGGTGGGGTGTCAGACAACCGGCTCGACTCCTGCTGACATGGTGATGCGCAACGGCTATGTCTACACCGTCGATGGCAAGAATTCCGTGCAGCAGGCGATTGCCGTTGCTGGCGGCAAGATCGTTTATGTCGGTAGCGATGAAGGGGTCGCCTCGTACATCGGCACACAGACACAGCTGATCGATCTGGCGGGACGCATGTTGATGCCGGGCTTCATTGATGCCCACATGCATCCGGGGGATGGAGGTCGCGCCATGACCTTGTGCGACCTGAAATACCAGACGATGACCCGCGCGGTCTTCCAGGCGACCATTCAGGCGTGCCTGGATGCCAGCAAGGACAAGGGTCCCGATGTCTGGCTCGAAGTGGGCAGTTGGGACCGCATCGGCATGACCGGACTCGATGGCGACCCCGACAAGTCGACGCTGGACGCGCTCAAGACCCATCGTCCGATTCAGGTCCGTTCCACCGACTTCCATACCGTACTGACCAACTCTCGCGGGCTGGCGCTTGCCGGCATCAACAAGCACACGATCAACCCGGGTGATGGCAAGTACGTGCGCGACAGCGCCGGCAACCCGACCGGCATCTGCGAAGACGGTGCAGCCGATGCCATGGCCGCCGTGGTGCCGGCAGCCACCGACGCCGAGAAACTGAACCAGACCCGTGCGGCGCTCGACGCCATGCGTCAGCAAGGTATCACCAGTTTCTTCGATGCCTTGTCGGGGCCTGAGAATGGCAAAGCCTTTAGCACCTTGCAGCGGTCAGGCGAGCTGACCGCCCGGGCCTTGTTGGCGATCAAGCTTGATCCTGCCGCCGCTGCTGCAGACCCGGCCAAGACCATCGCCCAGGCCAGGGAACTGGCCAGCACCTACGACCAGGGCGAAACCAAAGCCGCGCCGGGCGTGAGCATGCGCCACGTCAAATTGTTCATGGATGGCATCATCAACGCTCCGGCTGATACCGGTGCGATGTTAACGCCGTACTTGCACAATACCGGAACCGCTACGGCGCCCAAGTGGACGCCTGGCAAGAACCTCGGTGAGCTTTATTTCCCCCCACAAGTACTCAACCCGCTGCTGCTGCAAGCGGTCCAGGCCGGCTTCGACCCGCACCTTCACGCCACCGGGGAGCGCGCGGTGCGTGATGCGCTGAACAGCATCGAATACGTGCGTCAGCAACTGCCCGGCAATGGGTTCCGTCCAGCCATCGCTCATGCCGAGACGGTGGACCCTGCCGACTATGCGCGCTTCAAGGCGCTTGATGTGACCGCCACCATGTCCTTCCAGTGGGCCCAGCAGGAGCCTTCCACTGTCGACGGCACCAGCGATCACCTCGGCCCGGCCCGTTTTGCACGCATGGAGCCGTCGGGCAGCATCAGCCGCGCCGGTGGCCGCGTTGCTTTTGGCAGCGACTGGCCCGTCGACCCGCTCGACGAATTCCTTGCGCTCAAGGTCGGTGTCACCCGTTCAGGCGATCCGCTGAATCCACACAGTTATGGACCCAAGTTTGCGGGAAGGCTGAATGCCGACCCGGCACTGTCGCGTACTGAAGTGCTGCGCGCCATCACCCTGAACGCCGCCGAGCAGCTGCGACTGGAGGCTGTCCTCGGCTCGGTCGAAGTGGGCAAGTTCGCCGACTTGATCGTATTGGACAGGAACTTCATGCAGGTGCCTGAGGATGAGCTGGCTCGAAATGATGTGCTGCTGACGGTGGTGGGCGGCAAGGTCGTATGGGCCAAGGAGGCGTTCGCGGGTCTTGATCCCAAGGTGTTGTCCCAGGCATCCATCTCCCGGCCCGCCCAATAACAACAAGAGAGAGTTCCGATGCAACGATTTATTCCAAACCTGTTAGCTGCCGCGCTGGCTTTTTCTTCGGTGCAAGCCATGGCCGCCGCTGATCTTGTGTTGTTCAACGGCAAGGTATTCACCGCTGAATCCGGTCAAGGATTGGTTCAGGCAGTGGCGGTGCAAGACGGCAAGATTCTTGAAGTTGGCAGCGATGCCGAGATCACGGCCCTGGCCGACGACCATACACAACGGATCGATCTGGCGGGCAAGGTGCTGATGCCTGGAATGATAGATAGCCATAGCCACCCGGTGGTTGCCGCCTTCGACAGCGTGGGTGCCAACTTGCTGGACGAAGTAAAACCGTTGCCCGCGCTTGAGCAATGGATCATCGAGCAGGATCAGGCGGGCAGTGCGCGTGCCGGTGACGTGATCAGCATTGCCGGGGTGAGCTCGGCTTATTGGGCACAAAGCCGTGAGCTGGGCAAGCGCTTCAATCAGGGGCGCTGGGCCGAGCAACCCGTGGTGCTGAACGGGATTGACGGTCACACCGGCTGGGCCAACAACGCCATGCTCAAACGTCTGAAGATCGACGCCGCGCTGGTAAAAAGCCTGCCGGAAAAAGAACGCAGCTATGTGGGCCACGAAGCGGACTTCACTCCCAATGGTTACTTTGCCGAATCGCGTTGGGACCTTGTACGCAGTCAGATCCCCGCGCCCAGCGCAGAGGTCATGCTGAAGGCCGCCCGTGAGGCTGTGAAAGTCAACAACCAGTACGGTGTCACCGCCTGGATGGACGCAGCAGCGAATGCCGGTCATGGCGATTCGCTGTTCGATTTCACTGCAACGGAGCAGAGCTACGGCGTACTGCCGCTCTACCGCGAACTGGCAGAGAAGGGCGAGCTCAGCGCGCACGTCGCCGCTTTGCTGATCACCAATCCGAAAAGCAAGCCGGCTGACCTGGAAGTACTGGCCAAGGTGATGAAAAAATTCGAGGGTGTGCCCAATCTGACCTTCCCGGGCATCAAGGTCTTTGCAGACGGCATCATGGAGTTTCCAGGGCAAACCGCCGCGGTTATCGACCCGTTCAAAAACAGTCTTAAAAATGGCCAATTGCTAATCGACCCGGCGCACTTTGGTGAGCTGGTGGTGGCGGCAGAAAAGCGCGACTGGATCGTGCACATGCATGCTGTCGGCGACCGTGCCGTACGTGAGTCACTCAATGGCTTTGAATATGCACGCAAGCTCAACCCGACACCGATGGCCCACAGCATCAGCCACCTGCAACTGGTCAACCCAAAGGAATTTCCGCGCTTCAAGCAGCTTGGGGTGATCGCCTCCATGCAGCTACTTTGGGCCACCGGTGAGGACTACACGGTGAAGTTGGTCAAACCCTATGTCAGTGCTTTTGCCTACCGTTACCAGTATCCCGCGCAGTCCCTGCATAAAGCTGGCGCCATGATTGCCGGTGCCAGCGATTGGCCGGTGTCCAGCCCCAATCCGTGGAACGCTATCGCTCAGGCCAGCACTCGGAAAGGCCCGTTGGGTGTGCTTAACGCCAAGGAAAGCATTGATCGTCAGACCATGTTCTACGCCTACACCATCAATGCCGCCAAAGCCCTGCGTCTGGAGCAGCAGATTGGCTCGCTGGCACCCGGCAAACAGGCCGATCTGATCATCCTCGACCGCGATGTATTCAAGGTCAGCGACGACGAACTGTTCGACACCAAGGTTCTGAAGACCTATTTCGCCGGCAAGCAGGTCTACGCCCCCGCGTCCTGACGATCACCCCGCCGACTACGCCTGAATAGCCCAGCCTCTCGCACTGCGAGGGGCTCGGCACAGCCTTGTCCGAAGTGACTCGCATACTTATAAAAATAAGAGATTTGTATGAAAGCACTCTCCGTCTTCACCCTCGCCAGTCTTGTATTGGTGCCACTGACCACACAAGCGCTGACACTCAATGACGACTTCAGCCTGCAGATCAGTCTGGCCGCGGTCAGCGACTATCGCACCCGCGGCATCTCGCAAACCTTGGGCGATCCGGCGGCCCAGGCCGGCGCCACGCTGATACACAGCAGCGGTCTGTATGTCGGGGCCTGGACCTCGAGTGTCGATTTTGGCGGCGACTTCAAGACCCGTCAGGAACTCGACTACTACGCGGGCTACAACTGGCAGGCGACCGACGCGGTCAGTCTTGATCTCGGGTACATCAAGTACAGCTATCCAAAGGAGAGCCAGTTCAACCTGAGCGAGACCTACGCCATCCTTGACGCCTATGGCGTGCAGCTCGGCGCCTACTACTCAAACGATACGCCGAACGTCTTCGGCGAAAACCAGGCGACCCTTTACACCTACCTTGGGTACAACACCACACTGCCGGCCGAGGTTGGCTTGAAACTGCGCTATGGGCGCAACGATGTCAAAGATCCGGCGTTCGTGTCGCCCAACGGCAATAGCCGCGAGTCCTACCACGAGTGGGAGGCCAAGCTGACCCGTGATTTCGTGGGCGTGACCTGGGGCCTCAGCTACATTGATACCGACCTGTCGAAAAGCGAATGCACGGGCTGGTACGGCTATGGCGATCTGTGCACGGCCACCGTCGTGGTCAGCGCCAGCAAGACCTTCTAAGTTCAACCCCAAACAACAAAAACAAAAGCACCGGTCTGTCCCTCAAAGGAGCACACAGTCATGACCAAGGTCAGCGATAGTCAGCAGCGAAGTCCCCTGATCGAGACCCGTTCGATCGATTACATTCCCGAGGCCGAGCGTCATGGCAGCCTCTACAGTCAATTCACCCTTTGGCTCGGCGCCAACCTGCAGATCACGGCGATTGTCACCGGTGCTCTGGCCGTGGTGCTGGGCGGCGATGTGTTCTGGTCACTCATTGGCTTGCTGATCGGCCAACTGCTCGGCGGTACAGTGGTTGCCCTGCACGCTGCGCAAGGGCCCAGGCTTGGGCTGCCGCAGATGATCTCCAGCCGCGTGCAGTTCGGCGTCTATGGCGCGGCCATCCCGATTGTGCTGGTGTGTCTGATGTATCTCGGCTTCAGCGCCACCGGCGCGGTATTGTCGGGGCAGGCCATTGCCCAGTTGATCAATGTCAGCGACAGCGCCGGTATCCTGATTTTCGCCTCCTGTATCGCGTTTCTGACGATATTCGGTTATCGGGTCATCCACCTGGTCGGGAGGATCGCCAGCGTGCTGGGCATCATTGCCTTCGTGTATCTGTTTACCCGGCTGATGACGCTCAATGATATCGGCCTGTTGCTGGAAAACCGCCATTTCGGTTGGAGCTCCTTCCTGTTGGCGGTGTCCCTTTCCGCTTCCTGGCAGATCGCCTTTGGTCCCTACGTGGCCGACTACTCGCGTTACCTGCCGAGCAACACCTCGTCCTGGAAGACCTTCGCGGCCGTCGGTCTGGGCACGGTACTGGGCGCTCAGGCGTCCATGGTGCTCGGGGTGTTCGCCGCTGCCTTGGCGGGGCCGAATTTCCGTGGTCACGAAGTCGCTACCATCGTCGGGCTAGGCAGTACCGGTGTGATGGCCGCTTTGCTGTACTTGAGTGTGGTGTTCGGCAAGGTCACGGTTTCCACCCTCAACGCCTATGGCAGTTTCATGTGCATTGCCACCATCATCAGTGGCTTTCGTCGTCGTTTAGAGATCACCGCCGCGCAGCGCATGCTGTTTGTGCTGGCGATTGTCGCGGCGTCCACCACGCTAGCGCTGTTGGGTCAGTACTCGTTTCTAAACACGTTCAAGTACTTCATCCTGTTTCTGCTGACCTTCTTCACACCCTGGAGCGCGATCAACCTGGTGGATTATTACTTCATCAACAAGGAGCGCTATGACATTGCGGCACTGTCCGACCCGGCAGGTCGTTATGGCCGCTGGAACGTGCAGGGGATCGGCGTGTATGTCATGGGTGTATTGATCCAGCTGCCTTTTGTCGACACCCATTTCTACTCCGGGCCGATGGTCGCGCAGCTCGGCGGTATCGATATTTCCTGGATCATTGGTCTGGTGGTGCCGGGCATCCTGTATTACCTGCTAGCCAGGACATCAGCCCTTGTGGTGTCGCCTGAACGGAGCTCAAAGGCCTGAACTGAGGTCAAGGCTGGAGGGTGTTACTCGATTACCGATTTAGCCGATTCCCCAGGTGAAACGCGCAAGCTTCAGCGTTTAACGTGTCCAGCGTGTTCTCACACAGCCTGGGCCCAAAGTGGACATAAAAGAGCGCCCCGCGTGCCCGGGGCGCTTGAAGCATCGATCACTGCATCGCTGTTGTAGCCGTCGGCAATTGCCGAGATCGCCGGGAAGGCGAGGCAAAACCCCACGCGCTAGCCCGTCATTTGCTGGCGTCCAGCACGACGCGGTAGCGCGCCTTGCCACTGCGTAGGTGATCGATGGCTTCGTTGACCCGGCTCATGGGAAAGTGCTCGACCTGCGGCAGAATCTGATGACGAGCGCAGAACTCCAGCATGGTCGCCGTGGTGCTGGGCGAACCCACCGGCGAGGCGGACAAGGTCTTCTGTTGGGGGAGCAGATCGAACACGTGCACTGGAATAGCGCCAGGCACTACGCCAACAAAATGCAGGCGGCCCTTGCCGCGCAGGGTTCCGAGCATGGCCGGCCAGTCGAGGTCGGCGTTGGCGGTGACCAAGAGAAAATCCAGGGTGCCGGCAATGGACTTGAGTGCGTTACTGTCGGTAGAGGCGACTACGTTGTGTGCGCCCAGTTTCCTGGCTTCGTCCTGCTTGCTCAACGACGAGGTAAAGGCCGTGACTTCGCAGCCCCAGGCGTTGAGGAAGCGTAGTGCCAGATGACCGAGGCCGCCGATTCCCACCACACCGACCCGGTCGGTGGGTTTGACGTCGAATTCCACAAGTGGGTTGAACACCGTCGAGCCGGCGCAGAACAGAGGTCCTGCCATGGCCGGGTCGAGACCGTTCGGTATCGCAAGAGCCCAGGCCCAGTGCGAACGCAGGCGGTTGGCGAAGCCTCCGTTGCTGCCGATGATGGTGGGTTGAGCTGTGCCGCATAGCTGGTGGGAGCCTCCGATACACGAGGAGCAATGCATGCAACTGCCCTTGTACCAACCAATGCCCACCCGTTGTCCCACTTCGAGACCGCGTACCTGTGCGCCCACTCGCACGATACTGCCGACCACTTCGTGGCCGGGGATGAAGGGGTAATGGCTGAGTCCCCATTCGTTATCGATCATCGACTGGTCGGAGTGGCAGACGCCGCAATACTCCACTGCGACTTCCACCTCCTCTTCCCCCAAAGGACCGGGATCGTAGCTATAGCGCTCCAGTGGAGCGCCGGCCGCCGTTGCGGCCCAGCCGGTGAAAGAAGTGAGTTCGGTGCTATCGCTCATTGGATACCTCCAGATCAGGAGACAGGGGCTTTGGCAGCGCAGGTGCCGCGGCGGAGCCAGGGAAGTGTAGCGTAGCGTGTAGTCGTCTCTATTGCCCATGCCTTGATCAACCGCCGCTGAACCAAGGGGGCGGCACCCTTCAAGCCTGATCCAGAACCGTTACGTTACCTGGCTTTCTGCTGCCAGGTTGCTGAGTAACCACTCACTGAAGCTGCGCGCCAGCGGGTTGTTCTCACTATCACGATGGGTCAGCAAGGCCCAGTTGGGGCCGCGAATGGTCTCCTCAACCAAGGGTTGCAACAGCCCATTGGCGCGCGCTTGCCGACTCAATAATTGGCTGACCAGGGCGATACCGAGCCCTGCACACGCGGCGTCCAGCAGCAGGCCGGGGTCGGAAAAGTTCAGCCCCTGATCCTTCTGGCCTACATCGATGCCAGCCTCCACCGCCCAGTGACTCCAGTCCATTTCCCGCTCACCGTGGAGGGTTGTGCGCTGTTCGCCGGGCACCGCCAACAGGCTTGGGTGGCAAGCCGGGTACAGGCGGTCAGCGTGCAGCACCTTAAAGCTGCATTCGGCCTGGGAGCTGATGTCATCTCGCACAGCGAGGTCGATGGTCTGGCTGGTCATGTCCGGGACTTCATCGGTACTGAATATCCAGAGATCAACTTCTGGATGCTGGCGGCGGAAATCTTCCAGGCGTGGCAGTAGCCAGTGACGGGCGAACGTTGGGGTGGTGTTGAGGACCAGTTGGTTGGGTTTGTGGTACTGCCCAAGGCGGCGAATGCCGACGGCGAGTTGCTGGAGCAGCGCCTGGGTGGTGCTGAGCAAGTCGCAACCCGCATCGGTCAGGCTGACGCTGCGTCCATTGCGAAAAAACAAGGGTTGTTCAAGGTACGCCTCAAGGCTGCGAATCTGCTGGCTGATCGCCGACTGGGTGAGGTGCAACTCTGCGGCTGCCTTGTGGAAACTGCCCAGCCGGGCGGCGGCTTCAAAGCCGCGAAGGGTGCCGAGAGGCGGCCAGTGCTTGAGCATATTGATAAGTTCCTCTAATCATTTATCTGCAAAATCCATCGTTTGTTTAGCTGTTTTTGCAGCCGTAGCATGCATGCCAAGACCGCATAGGCAGTTTTCATTGAACACAATGACTTAACTTAAAGGTGCTTGTCATGCAGCAGAATGAAATTCGAAACAGTGGTTGGTTGATGCCGGCCGAATGGGTCAAGCACACAGCGACCTGGATGGTCTGGCCACACAACAAGGCACTCTGGGAGTCGGGTTGGGGCGTCACCTTGCCGCTGGTGCAAGAGGACTTTGCTCGTGTGGCAAACGCCATTGCCCGTTTTGAACCGGTGAAAATGGTCGTCGACCCTGCTGCTGTAGCGAGTGCCAAAGCGCTGTGTGGGCCAAACATCGAACTGATCGAGCTGGCGGTGAACGACAGCTGGTGCCGGGACTCCGGCCCGAGCTTCATCTGCCACCCACAACAGGGTCTGGCCGGTGTGAGCTGGCGCTTCAACGCGTGGGGCGGGAAGTCGGCCTTTGACCTGGACGAAAGCCTGGCTCGCCGCGCACTCAATCACCTGGGGGTGAAGTGCTTTGCTCCCACGCTGAGTAACGAAGGCGGCGCCATTCATGTCGACGGCGAAGGTACGCTGATCACCACCGAGTCGGTATTGCTCAACCCCAATCGCAACCCGGGCATGAGCAAGGCTGAGATGGAGGAGATCTTCACTCAGCTGCTAGGCGTGAAGAAAACCGTCTGGCTGCCGGGCGATCCAGACTATGTGACCGGCGACATGACCGATGGCCATGTCGATGGCGTGTGCGCTTTCGCCCGCCCTGGCGTGCTGCTGGTGGACGCCACTCACGACAAGAACTCGGTGTATGCCGAAGTTGTACGAGAAAACCGTCGCGCTTTGGAGCTGGCAACCGATGCCCACGGTCGACCGTTCGAGCTGATCGAGCTGTATGAAGCCACCGATGCAGTGGACACCGAGGCTGAAGTGTTCTGTGCCTCCTACACCAACTTCTACATCGCCAACAACGCCATCATCATGCCGGCCTATGGCATTGACGCCGACAAGGTGGCTGCGCAAGTGTTGGGTCAGGCGTTCCCCGGGCGTGAGGTGGTGCCGGTGCGGATCAATCATCTGGCCCATGGTGGTGGCGGTGTGCATTGCATCACCCAGCAACAACCCGCCTGGCCAGTGGAGGGTTGATGCCATGACCATTTTGACTGTTGCCACAACTCAGATGCCCTGCACCTGGGATCTGAAACAAAACCTCGATCAGGCCGAGCAGTTGGTGCGTGACGCGGCCGCCAAGGGCGCCCAGGTCATCCTGTTGCAGGAGCTGTTTGCCACACCGTATTTCTGTATCGAGCAAAGTCATAAACACTTGGCGCTGGCCGAAGAATATCAAGCCAGCCGTGTACTCAAACGCTTTGCCGCGCTGGCCAGGGAGTTGGGTGTGGTGCTGCCGCTGAGTTGGTTCGAAAAGGCAGGCAATGCCTACTTCAACTCGTTGAGTGTGGCCGATGCGGATGGGCAGTTGCTGGGGGTGTATCGCAAGACGCATATACCCAACGCCATCGGTTATCAGGAGAAGGAATACTTTAGCCCTGGCGATACCGGCTTTCGGGTCTGGGACACTGCTTTTGGGCGCATAGGTGTGGGCATCTGTTGGGATCAGTGGTTCCCCGAGACTGCACGCTGCCTGGCATTGATGGGCGCCGAAGTCTTGCTGTTTCCCACCGCCATTGGTTCTGAACCCGGCTGCGCAGCACTGGATTCACGTGACCACTGGCAGATGACCATGCGCGGCCATGCCGCTGCAAACCTCCTGCCGGTGGTGGCAGCCAACCGCATCGGTCGAGAAGTGGCGACCACCGATCCGACCCTGCAGATGAACTTCTACGGCTCGTCTTTTATCTGCAACCACAAGGGCAAGCTTCTCGCCGAGGCTGACCGCGACAGCGTTGGTGTGCTGGTACACAGCCTGGACTTGTCCGCCATGCGCGAAGAGCGCCTGACCTGGGGCATCTACCGCGACCGCCGTCCGGAAATGTACGGGGCGCTGTTAAGCCTGGATGGTCGTCACATTAATGCTCGCTGGAATACTCAAGGGGTTTGACATGAACATTACCAACAAGCTTTTGCTCTGCTCCTTGGGACTGGCTTTAAGCGGTGCCTTGTCGTCGGTACAGGCGCAGGAGAAGACCCTGAAGTTGTACAACTGGGCCGATTACTTCGCCGAGGACACCCTGTCCAGGTTCACTGCCGAAACCGGGATCAAGGTGATCTACGACGTCATGGATGGCAGTGAGACGTTGGAAGCCAAGATGATGGCCGGCGGCAGTGGTTATGACCTGATCTTCCCGGGCGACACCGTTGGCGAACGTCTAATGCGCGCCGGCAGCCTGCAGCCGCTGGACAAGTCAAAGCTCACCGCCCTGGATGACATCGAGCCAGGTCTGCAGAAGTTACGTACGCATTATCTCTACTCGAGCAAGGCCACCGTACCCTACACGTGGGGCACCATCGGCCTGACCTACAACGCCGAGCAGATTAACAAGCGCATGCCGGATGCGCCGGTGAATAGCCTGGACATGCTGTTCAAGCCGGAACTGGCGGCCAAATTTGCGGACTGCGGTATCTCCCTGATCGATTCGCCGGATGAAGTGCTGGCGGTAGCGCTCAACTACCTCGGCCGTGAGCCGCGCAGCGCCAAGCCGGAGGACTTGGCAGCGGCCAGTGAACTGTTGCTCAAACTACGGCCGTACATCCGTAAGTTCCAGTCGCAACCGGTGACCGATCTGGTTAACGGCAACTTGTGCCTGTCGCTCGGTTACAGCGGGGATATGACTCAGGCGCAACGGGCTGCAGATGCTGCCGGCAAGAAAACTACGTTCCAGTATCACATTCCGCGCGAAGGCACTACGGTGTGGATGGACACCATGGCGATCCCCGTCGACGCCAAACATCCAGAATACGCCTACGCGTTCATCAACTTCGTCATGCGCCCGGAGAACATGGCAGCCATCAGTAACTTCACCGGTTACCCCACCTCCAACGCCAAGGCGCGTCCGAGCGTCGATTCAGTGATGCGTAACAACCCGGATATCTACCTCGATGACGCCACTTACGAACGACTGATCCCGGGCAAAGACATTCCCCAGGCTGATATGCGTGCGCGCATGCGTGCGTGGACCAAGTTCAAGACCGCCTCCGCTAAATGATGGCAAGCCGACCTCCGGAGGGTCGGCCTCAACAGTAGTCTTGCCCTAATACCGATAAGTTAAAGGGTTTCAGGCTCGGCACATTCTCCGTAGCAGCTGGCGAAGCCTGCGTTCGGCTGCGCAGCAGTCGTAAAATCAGACACCGCGTTTTTCAGGTTAACCGTGGAGGCCGGATTTACGGCCGCTTCGCAGCCGAACGCAGGCTTCGCCAGCTGCTACGGATCGTGTAGCGGCTTAACGGCAAAATGGGCGGCTGCAGGCGCAGTCCGCCAAGACAAGGCACGACAAGAGCAGAGAGGTAAAGATGTCGACACGTCGTGAGTTCATCAAGCAGGTATCGGTCGTTGCCAGTCTGGGCGCAGCCGCGTCCATGGGACTGGGCCTGAATGCTTCCCGGGTGCAGGCAGCCATCAAGGGCAGCTGGCATATGCCGGATGAGGGCGACAAACACCGGCGGGCCTTTATCGCCTTCGGTGCACAGGAGGCCATCCATGAGGACTTCACGCCTTACGTGCAAGATGCCTTGGGCCGGATCGCCCGCACCATCGCCACCTATGAGCCGGTCACCGTGTTTTGTCGCAAAAGCGAGCGGGATCTGGCTGAAGAAAAATGCGGTACGGGCAACATCACCTTTGTGGTCACGGAGCTGGACGATATCTGGATGCGTGATATCGGGGCCAACTTCGTCATCGACGGGGAGGGTGGGCTCGGCGCCGTGGATTTCAACTTCAATGGCTGGGGCAATAAACAGCAGCATGCCGAAGATGCGCAGTTGGCCACTTTGGTCGCCCGCAGCGCTGACGCCCGCTATATCCGCAGCCAGTTGGTTGGCGAGGGCGGTGGTATCGAAGTGGATGGCCACGGCACGGGGATCATGACCGAAAGCAGCTGGATCAATAGCAACCGCAATCCCGGCTGGAGCAAGGCTGACGTAGAGGAAGAGCTGAAAGCCAGACTGGGTTTGCGCAAAGTCATCTGGTTGCCCGGAATCAAAGGCAAGGACATCACCGACTCCCATGTCGATTTCTACGCCCGCTTCGTCAAGCCAGGCGTCGTGATCGCTAACCTCGACAACGACCCTGAGTCATATGACCACACAGTGACGCTTGCCCATTTGGACATTCTCAAGAATGCCACTGATGCCGATGGCCACAGGCTGCAAGTACACACCGTATCGCCTCCACTCAATCCACGAAAGAGTATGTTCAGCCAAAACAATCCGGACTTCGCCGCGGGCTATATCAACTACTTCGTGATCAATGGTGCGGTCATTGCGCCCGAGTTCGGTGACAAGGCGGCAGATACGAAAGCCTTTGATCTGTTGTCTGAGCTCTACCCGGGCCGTGAGGTGGTGCAGCTCAATATCGACGCAATCGCCGCAGGGGGTGGCGGCATCCACTGTGTGACCAGTCACCAACCTTTGGCTTAGGCGGGATCGCCCGATTGCTGTCTGCGGGCTTGGTTTTTTTCCCTGCGCCGGTTCTCCCATTCGCGCACCGCTTGCATGAATAACTTGAGTGCAAGCGGTGGATGGCGATTCGCGGGGTAATAGACGCAGACCCCCGGTAGTGACGGACTCCACTCGGGAAGCAGGTGCACCAGTCGACCCGCGCGCACGTGCTCGGCCACGTGATATTCCGGTATCCACGCGATACCAATGCCGGCCAGGGCGGCGTCGACCATCAAATTGGTATTGCCCAGCGTCATGGGGCCATCGACGTCCATCACCGCGCTTTCGCCAGCGCGCTCCAGGCTCCAGTGATAGAGCGCGCCACTGGCGAAGCGATAGCGGATACAGCGGTGGCGTCGCAACTCGTGGGGTGTTGTCGGTGTTCCATACTTCGCCAGGTAGGCGGGAGATGCCACGGCGGCAAACTGCATATCAGGCCCAAAGGGCACGGCAATCATATCCCGGGGCACATCGTCGAAGATGCGAATGCCGGCATCAAAACCATCGGCGACGATATCGACGAAGCGGGTATCGACGACGAACTCGACGTGGATGTCAGGGTAGGTCGCGAGAAAGTCGGGCAGCACTTCGCGGATCAGCGGGCGCGCCCCGGCCTCGGCAGCGCTGATTCTCACCGACCCCGAGGGGCGGTGGCTGGCCGAGACGATTTCAGTGACCGCGCTTTCCAGTTCGGCGAGGGCGGGGATCACCCGGCGAAGCAACTGCTCGCCCACCTCCGTGAGCGCCACCGAACGGGTAGTGCGATTGAGTAACCGCAGGCCCAGTCGGGCTTCCAGGTTGCGCATCGTGTGGCTCAGCGCAGAGGGCGAAACACCCAGCTTGGCCGCCGCGCCTCGAAAGCTTTTGAGTTCGGCAATGGCGGCAAAGGCGGTGAGTTCAGGTAATCCGGCGCGCTGCATAGTTGAATTTTCCTCACTATATCGTTCGATGCTTTGCTAATTGTTGAAATATCGCCATCAAAATATGCTGACTCCCCTACATCAAGTCAACACGTCGATAACGCAAGGGGATCAGACATGGGAAACAACATTGCCGGAAAAGTCGTCGTCATCACCGGTGCCAGCAGTGGCCTGGGTGAAGCCACGGCGCGTCACTTGTCGGCTCAGGGTGCCTACGTAGTGCTGGGGGCGCGACGCCTGGAACGCATCACGGCGCTTGCTGAATCACTGAGCCGGGGCGGGGGCCGCGCACTCGCGGTAGCCACCGACGTGACCCGCGCTGAAGAGGTCAAGGCGTTGGTCGACCAGGCGGTCAGCACGTTCGGCCGTATCGACGTGATGATCAACAACGCCGGCCTGATGCCGCATTCCCCACTCGAGCGCCTGAAAATCGAGGATTGGGATCAGACCATCGACGTCAACATCAAAGGCGTTCTGTATGGCATTGCCGCTGCCTTGCCGCACATGATCCAGCAGAAAAGCGGGCATATCATCAACGTTTCCTCCGTGGCCGGGCACAAGGTGCGCCCAGGCAGCACGGTTTATGCGGCCACCAAGAGCGCCGTGCTGGCGCTGTCCGAAGGGCTGCGCCAGGAAGTGAAGCCTTATGACATTCGCACCACGGTGGTTTCCCCCGGTGCGCTGGACACCGAATTGCCCAACAGCATCACTGAAGCAGACGTCGCGGGGCAGATTCAGAAGTTCTATCAGGAGTTCGCCATCCCGGCCGACTCCTTCGCCAGGGCCGTTGCATTTGCCATCAGCCAGCCGGCCGAGGTCGATATCAACGAAATCCTGTTCCGGCCCACACGCCAGGAAGGCTGAGTTCAGCGGCGGCTAACTTGCCGGCAACCCAATGAAGAGCGAACGATGAAGCGATCAAACGTAGGGGCCGCACTGGCGTTGCTGTGTGTCGTTTCAGCGGGCGACGCTATTGCGGCGCAGGTCAGGCCAGACCCCAAACCATCGCCCGATGTGTTGCAAATCACGCCCCAGTTGTATCGCTATACAACTGAGCTGTTGTTCGGCGAGGTCTGGAAACGTCATGAACTTGCAGCGCGCGATCGAAGCCTGATCACCCTGGCCGCATTGATCAGCGCCGCGCAAACGGCACAGATGGTCGGGCACCTGAAACTGGGCTTGGACAATGGCCTGAAACCCAGCGAGATCAGCGCGATGATTACGCATCTTGCCTTCTATGCCGGGTGGCCAAATGCAATGTCTGCGGTTCCTGTCACAAAAACAATCTTTGCCGAGCGCGGGATAACCCTAGAGCCGAACGCGTCTGCAATCAGCGCAGTGGTCGGGGCGGTCGGGCAGCAGCCGTCGCTGGCGGATGTTACCCCACAATTGGCCCATTACACCGACACCGTGGTATTCGGCGGGCTGTGGCGGCAAACGGATCTCGGGCTTCGTGACCGCAGCCTGATCACCATCGCTGCGCTGATTGCCCAGGGGCAGTCGGCTCAGTTGCTGCCTTACCTGAACCTGGCCATGGACAATGGGCTCAGCCAGAGCGAAGCGGCCGAGGTGGTGACCCATCTGGCCTTCTACGTCGGCTGGCCCAAGGCGATGTCGGCGGTACCCATCTTCAAGCAGGTTTTTGCGTCTCGGGGATAACCCAAAACACGGAGTGACGGCCATGAAAATGTTCGCGGCAACCGCTATCGGGCTCTCATTGTGGGCCATGAACCTGAACGCCAGCGATACCCCAGGGGTGACGGTTGTGGCGAACTCAACCCAGGCGTCAACCGAGGGGGCGCCGGAACACTTCACCGGCTCGGTGCGTGTCGATGCCCCCTTCGCTGGCTCGCCTCCCTCCAGGATCAGGGGCGCCACAGTGACCTTCGCGCCAGGCGCGCGAACGGCGTGGCATACGCACCCACTGGGCCAGACGCTGATCGTTACCGAAGGCACGGGGCTGGTACAGGAAGCCGGCAAACCGGCCCAGCTCATCAAGGCTGGCGACACCGTCAGGATCGCACCCAACGTAAAGCATTGGCACGGTGCAACGGCCACCACCGGGATGACCCATATCGCAATTACCGAGGCCTTGGACAACAAAACGGTCGACTGGTTGGAGCAGGTTGGCGACTAGGTATTTCACCGCCGGGCCGCCCTAATGCTTCGAACTGACACTTATAAGTATGAAGGAGCGGGATATGCAAACTGATAAAGCCACAGTCGATATCGTTGACCCGTACAGACGAACTTTCCTCGGCGCCTCGGCAGTGGTTTTGTCGGGTGTTGCGGTCGGTGGTGCGGGCCTGGCCTTGCCGGCAGCGGCTTCGGTTCAGCCCACAGCAGCGTCGCAACCTACCGTGATCGGTTACCCGGACAGAAAGGGCGTTCACCTGGAGCGCGTGACGTTTCCCAACACCGCCGCCAACACCCTGGTGGCCGGCAATCTTTTCAAACCTGCGGGCATGGATTCCAGCAAGCGTTACGCAGCGATTGTCGTAGGGCATCCTTTCGGCGGGGTAAAAGAGCAGACCTCTGGCCTGCATGCGCAAAAGCTGGCCGAACTGGGCTATGTGGCCCTCGCATTTGATGCCTCCCACTGGGGCGATAGCCGTGGTGAACCGCGCAACACCGAAGTTCCGTCCACCCGCGTAGGCGATTACAGCGCGTGTATTGATTTCCTGAGCAACCACCCGCAGGTGGACGCCCAGCGCATTGGCGTGCTGGGTATTTGTGGTGGTGGGGGGTACGCGGTCAGCGCGGCGCAGATTGATCACAGAATCAAGGCCATCGCCACGGTGAGCATGTACGACATGGGGCGCGCGCGTCGGCAGGGGTTGGGTGACACACTGACCTATGAACAGCGCATGAAGATCCTCGACGATGTAGCGCAGCAGCGAACCAAGGAGGCCAGGGGAGAACCACGACGGGATATCAGCCCCATCCCTACTGAAATCGATGCCAATACCCCAAAGATCGTTCGTGAGTTTTATGACTATTACTTGACGCCGAGAGGGCAGCACCCCCACGCCAATAATCTTTATGCGTTCACCAGCCTGGCGCCCATGATGAATTTCTTCCCCTTTGCGCAAATCGAAACCATCTCGCCACGGCCGCTGCTCATGATTGTCGGCGAGAACGCGGAGTCGGCCTATTTCAGCCAGGATGCGTTTAGCAAGGCTGTCGAACCCAAGGAGTTATTCGTTGTTCCCGGCGCAACGCATGTCGATTTATATGACCGACCTGCCTACACGCAACAATCTATTGAAAAGCTGAATGCCTTCTTCACCCGTCATCTGGCCTAGCTTCATGCTCGACGACAAAGGTGTCGAAATCTACGGTCAGTAGCTGACGCCGGCCCAACGTCGGCAGCACCCACTGGAAAGCTCAAAGGCCCCCCGAGAGGATTGCGCTCAACCCCGATCAATAGTAAGTAGCTGTTTTAAAACCAATTTGTGTTGTTTGGGTCTTCCCAGACGAAGCGAAAGTTGATAAATTTCCGCGCATTCTTGCAAAGGCCCTGACTGGGCTTGTAGCGAAGGGAAGCAACCTCTCGATGTTGCTCGCAAGCTGCACAATCAGGAAGAGAGTGCCGGGCACTCGTCGCAACAGATACAGGGGCGTCGCCAAGCGGTAAGGCAGCAGGTTTTGATCCTGCCATGCGTTGGTTCGAATCCAGCCGCCCCTGCCATTTTCCATGCTCATCCAGGCATAACTCAGTCGGCAGGTATTGCCCGAGTCCAGGAGCAGCATTTACCTCGACACTGAAGCATTGCCGAGTTGCTCCGCACAAACGTCCCGAATGCATCCGCGCAACCAGCGATGCGCGGGATCGGCATCCAGCCGTGGGTGCCAGAGCAATGACACCGTGAACGTCGTCAGGGAGACCGGAAGGGGAAAGCTATGCATTCCGGCACGCAGGTTTCCGGTATGTCGTTCGGGAACACTGGCGATCAGGTCGCTGGCCCGAGCGAGCGCCAATGCGGTTGAAAAGCCACCGACGATCGTGACGATCTCCCTTTCCAGCCCGACTGAATTCAGGGCTTCATCAATATCAATCGGTCCCCTGTCGAGGCCCCGTCGCGAGACGCTGATGTGCCTGCCGGCCGCATAACGGACGGGAGTGATTTCGCCCTGGCTCAGCGAGTGCCCCATTCGCACGACGCCAATGAAACGGTCTCGGAACAATGCCTGCGCTCGCACCTCCGGAGCCGTCGTCTTCCCTACAACGCCAGTTTCCAGATCGACGGTCCCGTCGCGCAGTGGCGCGCTGTCTTTGTTTGGCTTCTGTACAAAATGCAGCCGTACGCCGGGAGCTTCCCCGCCGACGCGAGCAATGAGGTCCGGTCCGAAGTTCTCCACAAAGCCGTCACTGGTGCGCAGAGTGAACGTTCGGACTAACTGTTTGAGGTTGAGTTTCTCAGCAGGGCGTAGAACCGCTTCTGCGTCCTGGACGAGCTGACTGACCCGTTCGCGCAGTTCCAGCGCTCGGGGTGTGGGAACCAGACCGCGTCCGGCCCTGACCAACAGCGGATCGCCTGTCGTTTCACGCAATCGCGCCAGCGCCCGGCTCATCGCCGACGGACTAAGCCGCAACCTTTGGGCTGCGCGCGCAACGCTGCCTTCCGCGAGCAGCACATTGAGGGTGACAAGCAAGTTGAGATCAGGTGTCGACATGCATCGACCGTAGCACATGTCTGATCGGGATGTGGCGTCAAACGCACGAGTAAAGTGCAAACGGTGCGTCTTCCGCCATCTCAGGCAAAGGAATACGCTTCTGACAGTTTCGTTTCCGCAGCTGCCAGAAAAAGGAGTTCATGTTGAAGCCAATCATTGCAAGCCGAGATGAGACAGTCGCTGAAAGTGCGCAACGGACACCTTCAGTTCGGTGGGTGCTCGCCAGCCTGTCGCTATCCATGTTGTTGTCCTCGCTTGGCACCAGCATCGCCAATGTGGGCTTGCCTACGTTGTCACAGGCGTTCAACGCCTCCTTTCAGGAAGTCCAGTGGATCGTCCTTGCTTATTTGCTCGCCATCACCACCTTGATCGTCAGCGTCGGACGGCTTGGCGACATCACCGGTCACCGCCGGCTGCTACTGGCCGGCATCTTTGTGTTCACGGTGGCCTCAGCCTTGTGTGGCTTTGCGTCTACGCTCTGGCTGTTGATTGCCGCCCGGACGGCACAAGGTCTCGGTGCGGCCATCATGATGGCCCTCACCATGGCCTTTGTCGGCGAGACGGTTGCGAAGGCAAAGATCGGTAGCGCCATGGGGCTACTCGGGACGATGTCCGCCATTGGCACCGCGCTCGGTCCATCGCTTGGCGGCGTTCTGATCGCCGGACTCAGTTGGCGGGGCATCTTCCTCATCAACGTACCGCTGGGTATCCTGACTTTTATTCTCGCGTATCGTTATCTGCCCTTTGATCGCCGGGGGCCGAAGACGGGGAGTGCCGGTTTTGACCTTGTGGGTACGCTGCTGCTTGCTCTGACGCTCGCGGCCTATGCACTTGCCATGACGATGGGGCGCGGCAGTTTCGGTGCGCTCAACATGGCTCTGCTGCTGGCTGCTGTCTTCGGAGCAGGTCTCTTTGTGTTCGCCGAGGCGAGAGCCACGTCACCTTTGATCCGATTGGCGATGTTCCGCGATCCCGTGTTGAGTGGCAGCCTCGCCATGAACCTGCTCGTCTCGACAGTGATGATGGCGACACTGGTGGTCGGGCCGTTCTACCTCTCTGGTGCACTGGGGCTCAACTTGGCTCTTGTTGGAATCGTCATGTCGATTGGCCCAATCATCTCCGCACTGAGCGGTGTCCCGGCGGGTCGTATGGTCGACCGTTTTGGCGCGCCAATCATGGTCATCGCTGGGCTCATCGTAATGGTGGCGGGCTCATTTGCCCTATCCGTGCTTCCGGCGATGTTCGGCATTGCGGGCTACATTGCTGCCATCGTCGTCTTGACCCCCGGTTATCAGCTGTTCCAGGCCGCTAACAACACTGCTGTCATGATGGATGTCCACTCGGATCAGCGGGGCGCCATTTCCGGCATGCTCAGCCTGTCGCGCAATCTTGGACTCATCACCGGTGCATCCGTGATAGGCGCTGTGTTTGCGCTCGCCTCGGCGGCGACCGACTTCACGACGGTGCCCCCCGAAGCCATCGCCACCGGTATGCGGATTACGTTTGCTGTCGCCGGCATTCTAATCGTCGCAGCCCTTGCCCTCGCGTTTGCAAGCCATGCTCGTTCGCGGCGTGCCGTTTCTTCAAATCATGAGCAGGGGGAGGGGTGTGGCCTTGAATAAGATCTGCGCGCATCAGCGAAAAGGTCGGAGTACGAAGGCACGACTCACTGCGCAATGGTGATCGCGGTACGACACTCGAACGGCACCAGGAGTGTCTGTCTGGCGATAGTATATTTCCATACTGCCGCTCTCCCTTCGGAACAAAATCGTTCTAAAAAGTCCGGCCTGTGCTCCGGACTTTTTGCTACTCTGAAGGTGTAGGTGAAGACGCAGACTGATGCGCAAGAGGATAGCAAGGAAACGTGGGGCGCGTTCCGAAGGGTACACGGTTAGAAAGATCTCCGCGCTGGGATCCAGCCCTTATGCCGTGTGAAGCAGAAGAGCACAAAACTGTTCTGTGAGAGTCCTGATAAACCTTGTAAGCCGGAGACCAGCGCCGGCCACCTACTTGATTTTCAAAGCCCGCCTTGTGCGGGCTTTTTCGTCTCTACGGGATCTTGGCCCTGGAGTCGTTGCGATACGTTCTGGGGGATACGCCGTACCAGCGTTTGAAGGTCTGTGAAAAACTGGACAGATCGCTGTAGCCCAGTTTTTCGGCAATGTCCGTCAGTTTGATCCCCGGGTCGTTGAGTAACGCCAAAGCCGCAGAGCTGCGAGACTGCGCCAGCAAGTGTCGGTAAGACGTCCCCTCATCGTGCAAGCGACGTTTCAACGTCCGCTCACTGATATTGATCAGGTTGGCCATCGCGGGCAGGTCTGGCGGTGTGCCCAGCGGGGTAATGTTCAGGTACTGCCGGACCAGGGTGGCGGTTCCTGTATGGGGGATTCGGCGCTCCATCAATTGCGCGCACATTTGCTCGCACATCGATACGGTGACGGTGTTTGCCTGAGGTAATGGGCGGCTCAGAAGCGAACGATCAAAGGCCAGGCTGTTGCTGCTGGCCAGGTAGTCGGGCCTGACGCCAAGAATGTTGCCAGCACTTGAAGCCGATTGATCGACGGGGTGTTTTTTCTTGAGGGTAAAGCGCGCCACCGAGAACTCACTGCCAGCGATTTCTTTGAGCAGCACCGCTGCGGCACTCATGTCGCGCTCAATCACAAAGTGTCTGATCGACTCATCTGCCAACTCCGGCTCGGCGAACGTCAAGACGCCGAGCGTGTGTTCCTCATGGTAGGCGATGCGGGTAAACGCATAGGTCAGCGGTAAAAAGCGCAGGGCCAGCTTCAGTGCATCACCCGCGGTCGCGCTGCTGATCAAGCCATAGCCAAACAGTCCGTAGATCGAGAAATGATAGCGGGCGCCCACTTCATAACCCAGCCCACGCGGGTGTCCCAGCAGGTTGAGCAGGTTATTGATCAGGCGCAATTCCTGGGCACACGACAGCTCGAAATTGGGATCTGACAGCTTTGTCAGCGACAGTCCTGAGCCGGCCAGCAGTTGCGCAGGCGACAGTCCTTTCTCGCGACCAAACTCCACCAGCAACAGCGCACTTGCCGGCCCCCGTATCAATTCCCGCAGGCTCATGCTTTCTACTCATCAGAGAAAGGAATTGGCCCAAATACTAAAGTAATTGTCCTTTTACGTCATGGGGCTATTGAGGGGTTGGCATCATGATGGGCCGCACACGGTTTGCTGTCTCGACCGCCACGCCTGCCCATACCCAAAATAAAAAAGAGGTGCGCTATGCCCGAACCCGGGTTTGATCTGAAATCGACGCCGCCACTCACTGCCTTCGGTCAGCCAGGCAAGCCCTGCGTTCGGCGGCAGCATTTGCTCGCAGCCGACAGTCAGCAATACTCAAGTGGCGGGCAAGCGATAACCACCATGACGAAGGCGACAACCATCATGAAGAAGATCGGCTCAAAGGAAGGAGAGGAGGGAGGCTCTGCCTCTCAACTGATCGATGCGAGAATCAAGGAGCTGAGTGACTGGCGGGGCGAGACGCTTGCTTGGCTCCGAACGCTCATCAGGCAGACCGACCCCGAAGTGGTCGAGGAGTGGAAGTGGAGGGGGGTTCCGGTGTGGTCGCACGCCGGAATCATCTGCACTGGCGAGACCTACAAGAATGTCGTGAAGATGACTTTCGCCAAGGGCGCCTCGTTGGAGGACCCTTCAGGTCTCTTCAACTCAAGCCTCGAAGGCAACACCAGGCGTGCCATTGATCTCCATGAGGGCGAGAGGATTGATGAAGAAGCGTTGAAGGCGCTCATTCGCGCCGCCGTGGCGCTCAACACGTGACTGATCGCAGTCGAGTATCGCCAAGCAAATTCGCTAAGCCGCAGATAAGGCATTTTGCTGGCCCCGAAGCCTGAAAAATATCGCCAGAATCACTTTATTTTCAGGTGGTTAGGTGAAATACAATTGCGCACTGTATGTGTCACGATGATCTCGTTTGCCCTGGCGAGCGTTGCAGTCTCTGTCCAGGCCAAAGAGCTGATGTCGAATGATCGGTTTATGTGCAGCTGGGGGGCGGGAACCGCAGCGAAAGCCCAGGAGCTCAAGCTGTCGGGGGTCTCACTGTATGCCGCTCGCCAGAAGATACAGGCTTACAAGTTTAGCAAGGGGTGGATGCGCATGATGGCCCTGGGCATTACCGAGCAAACCTACGACAGTAAATCGCGGTTCAAGCCCGCTGCCGTCCGGCAGAGCTTCTACGAGGAGTGCGTCAGGTATAAGTTGGCGCGTAAATGATGCTACGCCATGGATGCGTTGGCACGGGATGACCGAACCAATCAGTTCTACCCTGACCCTGGCGACTTTCGTACTGCATCAGTGAGTTCATTCTCGGTTCGGCCAGGTCGTTGAAAAATAGAGGTGCTTGCCGCACCTCCATTTTTCAGATCATGGCTGCGGCAGCTACCAACAGCCGTGCCAAATCGACTTCAAAGGCGAATCGGCTGCAGCTTTTGCCAAAGATCCAACCCATCGTTTTCAACTCCGTCCAGCACCGCATCCACCAGCCCTTTGGCCATTTCAATGGCGTGCAACGACGACCACAACCCTCCCTCGTTTGCGTCGCGCTCGTTCACACGCACCCGTGATTTCAAACACTGGATGCTGAGTAACAATCTCTCGTTCTCGCTGCACCGCACGCAGGCGTATCGGCTGTCACGAAATGAAAAGCCATTGTCGTCTGATGAGAAGCGTCTCATCGACCTGCGTCCTACAGTCCAATCAGCGCAATTTGACGCAGCACGCCAACATTACAGATTGGAGTAAAACAGGCATGGCCAAAGCCGTACGCTTCTATGAACCCGGTGGTCCCGAAGTCCTTCGCTATGAAGACGTCGAGGTCGGTGAGCCCGGCCCGGGTCAGGTTCGCCTTCGTCATGTGGCGGTCGGCCTGAACTATGCCGACACCTACTTTCGCAATGGTACCTATCCGATCCCGCTGGCTAACGGCATGGGGGTCGAAGCCTCCGGTATGGTGCAGGCGGTCGGCGAGGGCGTGACTAACGTTGTGGTCGGTGATCGCGTCACCTACACCGGCTTTCTCAATACCCTGGGTGCCTACAGCACCGAGCGACTGATCTCGGCCGAGCCTCTGATCAAACTGCCGGAAACCATCAGTTTCGAGACCGCCGCGGCCATGACCATGCGCGGCTTGACTTCATCGTACCTGATGCGCCGTATCTACAATTTCAAGGCTGGCGACAGCATTCTGCTGCATGCCGCCGCCGGTGGTGTCGGCCTGATCGTTTCGCAGTGGGCCAAGCTGCTGGGCCTGACGGTCATCGGCACTGTGTCCACCGAGGCTAAGGGTGAAATCGCCCGGGACCATGGCTGCGACCACGTTATCAACTACAGCCACGAAGACGTCGCCAAGCGCGTTCGCGACCTGACGGACGGAGTCGGTGTCAATGTGGTGTTCGACAGTGTCGGGAAGAATACTTTCACGGGCTCTCTGGATTCGCTCAAGCGCCGCGGCCTGATGGTTTGCGTGGGGACCGCATCCGGCCCGATCCCGGCTTTCGACCCGGTCATGTTGGCGATGAAAGGCTCGTTGTTCCTGACCCGTCCGGCGCTGGCCGACTACATCGCCGAACCTACGGAGAAAGCGGCCCTGGCCGGCGAGTTGTTCGATCACGTCGGCAGCGGTCGAATCAAGATCGAGATCAACCAGCACTATGCATTGCAGGATGCCGTACAGGCTCATCGTGACCTGGAGTCACGCAAGACCACCGGCTCGTCGATTTTCGTCATTTAAGGGAGCCACCTGCCGTGAAAGTCGAACAACTGACCTGCAACATCGGCGCGGAACTGATCGGCGTCAATCTCGCCGACGCCATCCATGACGATGGTCTGTTTGCCGAGATTCGTGTCCAGCTGCTCAAGCATCGGGTGGTGTTCCTGCGTGACCAGAACATCACTCGCGCCGAGCACGTGGCCTTCGCCCGCCGATTCGGCGAGCTGGAGGGTCATCCGGTGGCCGGCAGTGATCCGGATCATCCGGGGCTGGTGCAGATCTACAAGCGTCCGGACCAGCCGGCGGACCGTTACGAGAACGCCTGGCACACCGACGCCACCTGGCGCGAGGCCCCGCCGATGGGCTGTGTACTGCGCTGCGTGGAGTGCCCGCCGGTGGGCGGCGATACCATGTGGGCGAACATGGTGGAGGCCTACGCGCAGCTGCCCGCTGACGTGAAGGTGAAGATCGCCGACCTGCGCGCTCGTCATAGCATCGAGGCGAGCTTCGGCGCGGCCATGCCGATAGAAAAACGCCTGGCGCTCAAGGCGCAGTTTCCGGATGCCGAGCATCCGGTGGTGCGCACCCACCCGGAAACCGCTGAAAAGGTGCTGTTCGTCAATGCCTTCACCACACATTTCAGTAATTTCCATACCCCCGAACGGGTGCGTTTCGGCCAGGACGCAAACCCTGGTGCATCGGAGCTGCTGCGCTACCTGATCAGCCAGGCGTACATCCCCGAGTATCAAGTGCGCTGGCGTTGGAAGCCCAACAGCATCGCCATCTGGGACAACCGCAGTACCCAGCACTACGCCGTCATGGATTACCCGCCCTGCCATCGCAAGATGGAACGCGCCGGCATCATGGGCGACAAGACTTACTGATCCACCGCTTGTGAACTCTCACATGTGTCCGCCCGGCATAGCCCGCCGAGTGGGTAACAAAAATAACAGGAGCCACTCATGCAATTCTTCGACGATTCCCTGCACCCGGAAAACATGGAAAAGGTGGTGATCACCGTCGCCCCGTACGGCCCTGAATGGATGCCGGAAGACTTCCCCGAAGACATTCCACTGACCATGGACGAACAGGTACAGAAGGCTGTCGACTGCTACGAAGCCGGTGCGACCGTATTGCACCTGCACGTGCGTGAACTGGACGGCAAAGGCTCCAAGCGCCTGTCCAAGTTCAACGAGCTGATCGCCGGTGTGCGTGAAGCCGTGCCGGACATGATCATCCAGGTGGGCGGCTCGATTTCCTTCGCCCCTGAAAGCGATGGCGAAGCGGCCAAGTGGCTCTCCGACGACACCCGTCACATGCTCGCCGAGCTGACGCCAAAGCCTGACCAGGTCACCGTCGCCATCAACACCTGTCAGATGAACATCATGGAGCTGTTATATCCTGAGTATCTGGAAGGCACTTCCCTGGCCAATCCTGCCTATCAGGCCGCCTACAGCGAGATGACCGTGCCGGCCGGCCCAGCCTGGGTCGAGGAGCACCTCAAGCGCTTGATGGCCAATGGCATCCAGCCACATTTCCAGCTGACCGGTATGCATGCCCTGGAAACCCTCGAGCGCCTGGTGCGCAAGGGTGTCTACAAGGGCCCGCTGAACCTGACCTGGATCGGCATCGGCGGCGGTTTTGACGGCCCCAATCCGTTCAACTTTTTCAATTTCATCCACCGTGCGCCGGATGGCAGCACCGTGACCGCCGAGTCGTTGCTCAAGAACGTATTGCCGTTCAACACCATGGCGCTGGCGATGGGTATGCACCCACGCGTCGGCATCGAAGACACGATCATCGATCAGAAAGGCAAGCGTTTCTCTTCCGTGCAGCAGATCCAGCAGACCGTGCGCGTTGCGCATGAGTTGGGCCGTGAAATTGCTTCGGGCAAGGAAGCGCGCGAAATCTATCGCATCGGTGTCGAGTACAACAGCATCGAAGAAACCCTGCTGGCCAATGGCATGGCACCAAACCGCAAGCCGGGTCAGAAAGGCGTTCCACAACGCGGCTGACCGGTAGCGGGGCGGGTGGCCGATGGCTTCTCGCCCCGCTGCATTGGAACAAGATTCAGATGCACAACAATAATAAATAGAAGCAGAGTTCCGAGGAGGCAGCATGGCCTTTCACACCAGCGCAGTAGACGATGACGAGCCTGGCTCTGTCGGTGTTGCGCGCAAATACGCCTGGATCGTCTTCGCGCTGACGTTCGGCCTGTTGATTTCCGACTACATGTCGCGGCAGGTGCTTAACGCCGTGTTCCCGATGCTCAAGAGCGAGTGGGCGCTGAGCGACGGCCAGCTTGGCCTGCTCAGTGGCATCGTCGCCTTGATGGTGGGCCTCTTGACGTTTCCCCTGTCACTGCTGGCTGACCGCTTCGGTCGGGTCAGAAGCCTGGCGCTGATGGCGCTGATGTGGAGCCTGGCCACGCTGGGCTGCGCGCTCGCGCAGGACTACCCGCAAATGTTCATTGCCCGCTTCATGGTGGGCGTCGGCGAGGCCGCCTACGGCAGCGTCGGCATCGCGGTGGTGATCTCCGTATTTCCCAAGCACCTGCGTGCCACGCTTTCCAGTGCCTTTATGGCCGGCGGCATGTTCGGCTCGGTATTGGGCATGGCCTTTGGTGGAGTGATTGCCACCAAGTTGGGTTGGCGTTGGTCCTTCGCCGGCATGGCGCTGTTCGGTCTGTTGCTGGCGGTGCTTTACCCGATCATCGTGAAGGAAACGCGGATCGCTCCACAGCGCGCTGCCATGGCCGCGAGCGAAGCCGCTGCAGCGGTCAAGCGTCCATTGCGTACGTTGTTTTCCAGTCGTTCGGTGATCGGTGCCTATGTCGGCAGCGGCTTGCAGCTGTTCGTCGGTGGCACTGTGATCGTGTGGATGCCGAGCTACCTCAATCGTTACTACGACATGGGGGCGGACAAGGCCGGTGGTGTCGCGGCGATCATCGTGCTGTGCAGCGGTGCAGGGATGATTCTGTGCGGCATGCTTAGCGATCGCCTGTGCCACCAATCGCCGGAACGCAAGATTGCCCTGGCCATCGCGTATTGCCTGGGCAGTTGTGTGCTGTTGTCGCTGGCGTTCGCCCTGCCGGCCGGGCCTGCCCAACTGGCGCTGATCTGCCTGGGCATGCTGATTGCTGCCGGTACCACCGGGCCTGCCGGGGCGATGGTTGCCAACCTGACCCACTATTCGGTCCACGGCACGGCGTTCGCCACGCTTACCTTGGCCAACAACATGCTGGGGCTGGCCCCAGGGCCATTCATCACCGGCAAGGTGTCCGATTTGATCGGCCTGCATGCCGCCTTCCAGTGGGTGCCACTGGTCAGCATTGCCGCAGCGGTCGTGTTCTTTTATGCCAAGTGTCATTACCACAATGACATTGCTCGGCTTAAGGGCGAGCACGTCGATGACAGCGTTAGCAAAAACGTAGTGTTTGAGGTGAAGTCGTGAGTCGTAGTTTGCGTATCGATGTGTACTTTGATTTTATCTGCCCCTGGTGCCTGATCGGTAAGCGCCAGATGGAGCACGCGCTGACCCGGTTACACGCAAACCAGCCGGATATCGGCGTCGAGGTGTTCTGGCATGGCGTGCAGTTGCTGCCTCACCTGCCGGCACAGGGCGAACCGTTCGCCGAGTTCTATCTGAATCGCCTGGGCAGCGTCGAGACGGTGCGCATGCGCCAGGCTCAAGTACAGCAGGCCGCTGCCGTGGCCGGCCTGAACATCGACCTGACGCGCATCGACAAGATGCCCAACACCGCCGATGCCCATCGCCTGCTGGAGCGTGCCGTCAAGCTTGGCAGTGCGGTGCAGTGCGACCTCCTGCTCGATCGTCTGTTTGCTGCTTACTTCTATAACGGCGAGGACCTGGGTTGCTGTGACACCTTGATCAACATCGCCGAGTCGTGCGGCTTTGACCGCGCTGATGTGGCCGACTGCCTGCTTGGCAACGCCAGTCCCTATGTCGGCTGCGTGAAGGCAGCCAGCAGTGTGCCCTATTTCCACTTCGACCGTCGTTTGGCGATGGCGGGGGCGCAGCCTGCCGAAGTACTGCTCGACGCCATGTGTGCAACGCTGCTGCAGAGCGATCCCGAGCGCCAGCCATCATGAGTCTGCGTATTCCCGTGCCTGCCGGAAAACTCCCGCAGGCCGGTGGCCGCGTGCTGTTCGAATTCGATGGCAGAAGCCTGGCGTTGTTCAACGTCGAAGGGCAGCTCTACGCCATCGACGACAGCTGCCCGCACCAGGGCGCTTCGCTGTGTGGCGGGCGCCTCGATGGTCGGGTGATTCAATGCTGCGCCCACGGCCTGCGCTTCGACCTGAGCAGCGGCTACTTGCTCAACTCCACCCAACTCAAGGTCGCCAACTACCCGGTCGAGGTAGTCGATGGCCACGCATACATCGTTATCGCCTCCGAGGAGTCCGTGCCATGAGCGCCATTGCTATCAGCAGCATCCACAGCCGAACGCGTGAATTGGCACCGGGTTTTATCGTCAGCCTGATCGTAGCTGCGGCGGCGTCCTTCCTCTCCGAACACTACGGTGCGCCGGTCATGCTGTTCGCCTTGCTGCTCGGCATGGGGTTGAACTTTCTTTCCGGTGAGGGCCCGTGCAAGGCCGGCATCGAATTCACGGCGCGCACCGTGTTGCGCATCGGCGTGGCCCTGTTGGGTATGCGCATCACCCTCGAACAGATTGCCGCGCTGGGCTGGAAACCGTTTGCTCTGGTGGTGATCCTGGTGGTGGTGACCATCAGTGTCTCGGTGGTGGCGGCCAAGGCGCTGGGCTTTCAGCGCTTGTTCGGCATGCTCACTGGTGGAGCTACTGCGATCTGTGGCGCTTCGGCGGCGATGGCGCTGGCGGCGGCGTTGCCCAATCATCCGCAGAAAGAGCGTGCCACGTTGTTCACCGTCATCGGGGTGTCGGCGCTGTCCACCACGGCGATGATCCTTTACCCGATGATTGCTAACTGGTTGGCGTTGTCGCCACAAGTGGCAGGGGTGTTCCTCGGCGGCACCATCCACGATGTCGCTCAGGTCGTCGGTGCCGGTTACAGCATGTCGACCGAGACCGGCGACATCGCCACCGTGGTCAAGCTGATGCGGGTCGCCATGCTGCTACCCGTGATCCTCAGCGCCACCCTGATCACGCGTATGCAGGGCGCCGACACGGCGGGCAAGCGGCCGCCGCTGCTGCCCTGGTTCGCCGTCGGTTTCCTGATTCTTGCCTGCGTCAACAGTACCGGCTGGGTTGCCCCGGCGGTGCAGGGCTCGGTCAACGAACTGTCGCGCTGGAGCCTGGTGGTTTCCATCAGTGCCTTGGGTATGAAGACTCAGCTCAAGGAGCTCGCCGCCGTTGGCATCAAACCCATTCTGCTGATGGTAGGGGAGACGGTGTTCCTCGCTGTCCTGGTGTTGCTGTTGCTGCATTGGGGCTTATGAGCCGGTTGAGAAATTCTGGTTGCGCGCACTTTTTTGTAGCAGCCAGCTGCTACGGAGAGTTGCACTGCGTTGGCTCCTCGGCGCAGTGAGGCTCTTGGCCGGTGTCGAAAACACCGGCTCTTTCGCGGCGACTGTACCAGCAGTCGCCTTTTTTTGGGGCCGGTTCAGGAACAAAGACACCTCATCACCAACTGCCATAGGGAATGCCAAAGCGTTCGATGTAGCGTTTGGAGGAGTCTTTGATCTTGCCGTAGAAGCCGTTGTACTTGCCTTGATCGGGACCTAACGGCTCGATGCCGACTTGCCCTCGGTCGACTTTATGAGCGCGGAAACAGTCGTCGCGGGTCCATACCTGGATTATTCCTCCAGGTGCCAACCCCACGTTGAGGGAAGCAGCAGAGTTGGCGGAATACTCTGGTGTTTTATAGCAACGCTGGGCCGTCGAGTTGCGCATGATGTCGCGGGTGGATTCGGAGATATCGATCCAGCCCGCGTAGGTCTTGCGTTCGACAATCGATTGCCAGCGCACAAAGAGGCGTTTCGGCAAGTCGGCGCCCGTGACTGGCATGCCTTCACCACCGATGCCCACCCATCCCCGAGCGTTTTCAGTTCCATTTTCGTGGTCGCTGCTGCCCGCAGCACCCGCCGCGATATCGTGAATTATCCGCCCCTTTATATCCTCGACAGCGGAGGTCTCGACCCACACCGTCATGTGAGCAGGTTCGGTAAAACCGATATACCACCAGCGTGTTTTAAAATCATTTTTTGCCGATAGCGGATCGATGGCATGGCAGGCGCTCATCGACAACATGGCTAATAATGCAAACAGGATTTTCATGGTTACAGCATCCATTCCGGTACATGAGGGTGGTGCACCCGTACGGCATCTGCCGTCGGGACATGGGCATAGGCCAGTTCGAAGGTGGTGGTGCGAGGCCCCGAGAGAAAGGTCGGGTTCCAGTGCGCTGACTGGTGGATGTAGTGCTGCTTCAGCAGTTGCTCCTCGGCGGCGGTAATGCGGTAGTCACCTGCGACAAACCGCTCGCACAGTGGCTGAAGATCGGCCGGTGGAGCCAATTCGGGATCTTCCTGAAGGTCGTCAAACTCAATCCCATGCTTTTTGGCTGCCTCATACATCACCCGCAGGTACACTCGGGACAGTCCGGCGCCGATCTTGCGCCGTAGCTGCAAGCCGACAAATATCCGCTTTTGTTTCGGCGCGTTCTGCTCTCTTGGTTCAGGCAACAGCTTTACCGGATCAGGGGTGACCAGTTCCAGCATCTCCAGTGGCCAGCCCTTGGCGTGCCATTTTGCCCGTTCCTGTTGGGCATCGCGGTAGATCGAGGTGGTTTTTACGTCGGTGAATTCGCCCACTTCCAAGGCTTGCATGGGGCTGAGTAACACGCACTCTTCGATTTCATCGCGGTAACCACCGCCGATATCCGAATGAACCCCCGGCAGGCTGATTTCCGGATGGTCCGGGCCGACCTTGTTGAGGGCGAAGTTGGCGCGGTACTCGTCCCGTGCCACCAGTTGCAGGACATTGGGGAAGAAGCGCGGCATCAAATACAACTTGACCCCGGGGGTTGTCGGACTGCGCACATAGCCCAGATTACTCAGGCCGCCGACGGAAGCGACGGTGTCGAACAGGCCGATAAACCCGGTGTTGACCCCTTCGCCAAACACCTTGCTGAAGCCCCGTGCAAACAATCTGTCGGGCAGGGACAGGGTTTCGCGCAACGGGCTGCCGGTTCTGGCCAGGCACAAGCAGGCGAAATGTCGGGCGGCGGCCGCACCCCGGCTGAAGCCGAAGATATCGAAGATCAGGGACTGAATCTGGATGTCTGGGTAGTCATCGTGAAAGCTGCGTAACCGGCGTTTGATCAGATCGAACGCGTCAAATACCCGAGCTTCAATACCCGTCTCACCCCCGACCCAATGCCATGCCCAGCAGCACACGGTCTTGCTCTCCTGCCATTGTGCCAATACCTTCGATATAGACCTTATCGAACGCCAGCTTTTGCTGGATGACTTTTCCCGAGTCAGTAGATTTCGAGTACAAATCATACAACCGCTTAACATTCGTCACTTCACCTCCATAGCTACTGTCAGGGTCTTGCATGTACGGCTTGCAATTCCCATCCATATCCTGCGCCGACACCGGATGATGAGCCCCGCACTTTCGCCCCATCTCGACGTTGAACGGGTTGTTGCCGGTGCCATCGAAAAACACCCCGATACGCAGGGTGATCTTTACGCGGGCGGCTTCTTCGCGCGCTTGCCTGGCTTCCCAGGCATCGTTGTACTGCTCTTCCTGTGCTCGCTGCCGAACCTGCATCTCATCGTATCGGCGCTGGACCCGTTCCGAGTCCAGTGCTTTTTCTCGGTTGCGTTCGGCCGTTCTCCGGTTGCGTTCGGCCGTTAGTCGGGTGCGTTCCTTATAGGCATCGTCACGGCAGATGGCGCAGTGGTATCCCCCAAAATCGTCTTCCATGAATGCCTCCCTTTTAGCGCAAAGCCCGTCCCTGGGCGCCAAATCAGTGATCGGTTTCTAGGGACAACAGTGCGCATTGGGGAATGGGTGACGCTGCCAGTTGCGGCTTATTCGCGTGCAGGATCGAGCTGGGATGGTTGAAGCCTGGGGCTGTCAGAAAAGCCTTCAGCGAATGAATGCGGGGAGATGGGATGTGTGGCGGGAGAATCCCGTGACGATTCTTTTTTTGCCCGCGCAGCCACAGATTATTCGGAGGTTCGGCTGGCTCAGGATTCTTTGGAGCCCGAGGGGGCTTTTGAGGTGGCCTGTTTGTGCGCGCTACGCCAGGCGGCTGGCGGCATTCCAAACTGGGCGATGAACCAGCGTGTAAAGGAGCTAGCCATGGAGTAGCCCAGCATGTCGGCGATGCGACCCAGCGAGTAATTCGGGTTGTCCAGATAGCGCAGCACCAGATCGCGGCGGACGTCGTTTATCAGGTCATTGAAGGCGCAGCCATCGTCTTTCAAGCGACGCTGGAGGGTCCGCACGTTCATGCCCTGGGTCTGGGCAATCTGCTCGATGGTGGCGCGTCCCATGGGCAGTAGCAGGTAGATGGCCTTGCGTACCTCGAACAGGATCGACGGCTCTTCCTCGTTTTGCAGCGAGTCGAGGTAGCTCTGGGCATAGCGCGCCATTGCCGGGTCGGCATGTGGATTGGTCATGTTCAGATTGGCATCGGGACAGACAATGCCATTGAATTCGCTGCCGAACTCCAGCTTGCACCCGAACAGGCGGCGATGCAGTTGCACGTTGTCGGGGGCCTGGTGGGTGAAGTTGACGCTGTAGGGTTGCCAGTGCGCACCGAGCAGGGCCGCGCACAAACGGAACATCACACCGATGGCCAGTTCGTTGGCCTGTCGGCTGGGCATTGGCGACTCGGTGACCACTTCCTCGCGGATGATCACCATCTTGCCCGCTTCTTCAATGAAGATTGCCAGCGAGTCGTTCATCAGATGGCGGTAATGCACCACCGTCTGCAAGGCATCACGCAGCGTGCGTTGGTGGGTGAGCAGCAGGCTGACCACCCCAAAGTCCGAGAGCTGGCGCGACTCGGCCATGCTCAGGCCGAAGCTCTGGCAACTGCTGGCGATGGCCGATTCCTCCAGCAGACGGACTGCCGCATCGATCGGAATTCGGTGTTCGGGGGTTTGCAGCGCGGCCTTGCTCAGCCCGACGCGGGCTAACAAGTCGTGCGGGTTGAGCCCCAGGTACTGGCTCACCTCCAGGTAGTTGGTCAAGACGGCGGCGCGAACGAGCTTTGTCATGCTGAGGTCTTTCCTGGAGTGGTTCCGATGGAAATGAGCGCGACCGACTATATCCAGCCAGTCATGAAATGAAAAGTTTTTGACGTGAACTGCGTGGTTCACGCATTCCGTTCTCCAGTACTTTCAGCCTCCTGGGTCAATGCTGATCAGCGCGGCTGCGCGGGCTGGCGAGGTGGCAGCCACGGCTCATTCGCTGCATTGGCGAGTTGAACGTTTCAACGCAAGACGGACTCAGGGGAAATCGCAAGCTGTCATCAAAAGAAAAGGCGCTGACGTCAAATGAAAAGCGTACCCGCCGGACGCTCTTTAATGTCAGCACTATAAAAGCTTCTGGCGACTGAGCCAGTCGAATCATCGAGAAGGCGAAGGTGTTCAAGTGGACAAACTCCAAACTGCCGCAACCGTTCTGATCGTGCCGGGCCTGCGAGAGCATGTTGCCGAACATTGGCAAACGCTGCTTGAGGCCAGATTGAGCAAAGTACGTAGCGTGCCACCGCTTGAAACCGACAAGCTCGACTGCGCCGCTCGGGTCCGGGCCATCCAGCACGAGCTGGAGCAGATCGAAGGGCCAGTGATTCTGGTGGCCCACAGTGCCGGCGCGCTGATGGTGGCGCACTGGGCGGCGTGCCACAGTCGTCCAATCAAGGGTGCTCTGCTGGCTGCTCCACCGGATCTCGACGCCAACTGGCCGCAAGGTTATCCAGCCCCCGAAACCCTTCGTACCCATGGTTGGGACCCTCTGCCCAACGGTGCGCTGCCATTTCGCAGCATCGTCGCCGGCAGCACCAACGATCACCTCGCCAGCCTGGACGCTGTCACTCGCCTGGCTCAGGGCTGGGGGAGCGAGCTGCTCAATCTGGGTGAGGTCGGCCACCTTAATCCGGCTTCGGGTTATGGCCAATGGCCTCAGGCAGAGGCACTCATTCTGGAACTGGATAGCTAATCAGGAGCCGGCCTGGCCACAAGCCTCCGGCAATTGCCCTCACTCCTGAAAGCACTGGCTCTTTCACCAGCAGCCAGCGCGAGGGTCACTACGCTTTAAAAAAAATATAAAAAGGCGGAGACAACCTAATGCATAACAATAAGAGACACCGTCACAGCCCTTTGCGTCGAAGCCTTCTGGCCTCGGCCATCCTGGCCGCGTCCATGCCGACGGCCCACGCCTTCGAACTGGATACCGGTAATCCCGATTGGTCGGTGCGCTTCGACAATACCGTTAAGTACAACTACGGTGTGCGTACCGAAAACGCTGACAAGCGCATGCTCGGGACGCCGAACAACAATGACGGCGACGCTAACTTCCGTCGGGCCGGTACTAATATCACCAACCGCCTTGACTTGCTGACTGAGTTGGATGTCGTTAACCAGGGCAAGCAGGGGTTTCGTGTCAGCGCCGCGAGCTGGTACGACCAGGCCTATGACGACGTCGGCTCCAGTTCCAATCCTTTCGTGAACGGCAATGGATCGACTTCGGGGCTGGTCAACAATGACACACGCCCTGGAATTGGCAGGCTCGTCAACCCTGGCGTCGGCAACGGTAGTTCCCACCTGAGCAACTATGCCCAGCGCTACTACAGTGGTCCGTCCGGCGAAATCCTCGATGCCTTTGTGTTCTGGAACCATGAAGTGGGCGATCAGTCGCAGATCAGCCTCAAGGCCGGTCAGCACAACGTGTTCTGGGGTGAGACCATTCTGAACCCGGTGCACTCGATCAGCTACGGCCAGTCGGGCCTGGACCTTGCCAAACTGGCAGCCTCGCCCGGTACCGAGGCCAAGGAGCTGTTCGTTCCGCGTAACCAACTCTCGATGTCCTTTACCGTCAATCCCGAGTTGACCATCGGCGCTCAGTACTTCCTGCATTGGGATGCCGCCCGCTTGCCAGAGGCCGGTACCTACTATGGCGGCTCCGATCTGGCGGGTACCGGCGCACAGTCTTTCCTGCTGGGTAACAGCAATGCCACCGTACCCGGAAGCCCGCTGGGCTGCGGTCTGGCGCCTTGCAACGGGCTGACCAACGTGCGTCGTGGTCACGACCTGACGCCAGATAATAGCGGGGACTGGGGCGTTATGGCCAAATGGTCACCGGCCTGGCTGGACGGGACACTGGGCGTCTACTACCGCCAGACCTCGGATATTTTGCCTCAGGCGTGGTTGAACGCCACCGGTATTACTTCGGCCAACCCCAATGGGACTGTGCCCAATTTCAAGACCGGAGCGGGGCAGGTGCAGGGAGTGGCCAATACGCTTAACTCGCTCAGTACCGCCACCTATCAAATGGCCTATGCCGATAATATTCATATTTTCGGTTTGAGCCTGTCGAAGGACGTCGGCGGTGTGAGTGTTGGCTCGGACTTGAACATCCGCAACAACATGCCACTGGCCAGTATCCCGGCAATCCTCGTCAATAACAGCCCGTACGGTCTGGGGCAGGGGCTAGGTCTATTGCCTGCTCGTACGGCGGACACCGGTGTTGTCTATGAAGTCCCAAGCAATGACAACATGAGCGCCACCGGTGAGACGCTGCACTGGACACTCAACGGCCTGATGACCCTTCCCAAAACGCCTGTGTTCGATCAGGCAACCCTGCTCACCGAACTGTATTACAGCAACTTGCTTCACCTCGATAGCAAGAATGCCGCGCTCTACAAGGGCAATAGCAGCTACCACGGCATCGACCAGCCGACCCGGGACAACTGGGGTATTGCAGTCAACTTCACGCCGACCTGGTACCAGGTATTCCCTGGTGTCGACCTAAACATGCCGATGTCCGTCAATGTGGGGCTTGCTGGCGTGTCACCGGTGAACGGCGGCGGTGCGAAAGACACCGGCAACTATGCCTTCGGCGTCGGCGGGATTATTTACAACAAATACTTTGTCGATCTGAAGTATGTGAATTCCTTCGGCCAGACAGACAAGTGCAATGTCAGCGGCGTGAGTACAGGTTCCAAAGCGGGCGACGGTTCCACGCCAAACGCCTTCAGCGGTAACGAAAACTATGCGTGTTATGGCGGTGGCTACTCGTCGTTCTCGGGTGCTGGCGCAACCACTGCAGATCGTGGCGCTGTTTACCTGACGCTGAAAACCACTTTCTGATTCACGAATGGCTTACCCCAGTAAGCAGGAGAATAACAAGATGAAATTCGTGCACACGTTGCTGGCCGCATCTCTGGCCATGGCTTTCGCTGCTCATGCGCAGGCAGCCGTATCGGCTCAGGAAGCGGCCAGACTCGGCAGCAGCCTGACCCTGGTGGGGGCCGAAAAGGCCGGTAATGCCGACGGTTCCATTCCGGCCTATAACGGCGGTCTGACCACCGCTCCGGCCAGTTTCAAGTCCGGTGACAGCATGCGTCCGGACCCCTTTGCCAGTGAAAAGCCGCTGCAGGTGATCGATGGCAAGAACGTTGACCAGTACAAGGGCATGCTCACTGCCACCACGGCAGAGTTGGCCAAGCGTTTCCCCAGCTACCGCATCGATGTGTATCCGACCCACCGCACCGCAGCACTGCCGCAGGCGGTGCTGGACAACGGCGTGAAAAATGCCAGCGGTGCCAAGTCCCTCGAAGGCGGGTTGGCCATCGACAACGTCCTGCCCGGCGTGCCGTTCCCGATCCCGCAATCGGGTGCCGAGGCCATGTGGAACTTCCTGCTGCGCTACCAAGGGGTCAGCATCAACTCCAAGTACGACTCCTGGAACGTCGACTCGGCGGGCGTGCCGAGCCTGGCTATCACCGGCGAGGCGTTCATCGCCTATCCGATTTACGAAAACCTGTCGAAGCCCATCAGCAGCGCCGACATCTACTATCAGATGAAGCTGTATTACACCGGCCCTGCGCGCCGGGCCGGCGAGTCGATCATGCTCAAGGACGCCGCCAACCCGCTGCAGCAGCCGCGCCGCGCCTGGCAGTACCTGCCTGGCCAGCGTCGGGTAAAACTGGCACCGAACCTGGCCTACGACACACCTAATCCGGGTACTGCCGGCGCAGGCACCTACGACGATGTCTTCGTGTTCAACGGTGCGCTGGATCGCTACGACTGGAAGCTGGTGGGCAAGCAGGAAATGATCGTGCCCTACAACACGTACAAGCTGACCTATGCCCAGGATCCCAAATCGCTGACCACTCCCAACCACCTTGCACCCGACTTCGTGCGCTGGGAAAAACACCGTGTCTGGGTTGTGGAGGGCGACCTCAAGGCAGGTGCACGGCACGTCTACCAGAAACGCCGCATCTACCTGGATGAAGACAGCTGGACCGCTCTGGCCTCCGACGAGTACGACGCGCGTGGTCAGCTCTACCGCGGCTCTTTCGCTTTCCTCAGCCAGAGCTATGACAAGCAGATCCCAGACGCCACGCCCTTCATGATCTACGACCTGGTCGGTGGCTCCTACAACATCAATGGGGTGGTAGGCCCTTACGGAGGCATCAAGTACATCGAACCACTCTCGAAGGTGCAGTGGTCGCCGGAGTCCCTGGCGGGTGCCGGTATTCGTTAAGTACAGGGTGACACAGCGCCCGTTTGGTCCACTGGCTCCCCCGACAGCGTGACCGGACGACTCTCGGTGTGGTGCCGAGGGGGCAGGGCGCCTGATTTCAACGCCGGGACGCACAGCGCGTGCCCCCGGCGCAGTTCCCTCAAGAGGACGCAGTATGTGTTCGTACAAGAAGTACGTGTTGCTGGCGCTGGGCGTCACGCTGGCACTGTTGCAGGGTGTCGCTCAGGCGGACAGCTACGTTGACGTGCTGGATCTGCCGGCCAGGGCCAGTGCCTTGGCGGTACGCAGTCCCTTGCTGGATACGGCTCGTGCGGGTGAGCGACTGGTTGCTGTCGGACAGCGCGGTCACATTCTCTATTCCGATGATTCCGGCAAGCACTGGCAACAGGCTGCTGTGCCGGTCAGCTCCGATCTGACGGCGGTGAATTTTCCTTCAGCAACGCAGGGCTGGGCGGTCGGCAATGACGGCGTGGTGCTGCACAGCAGCGATGCCGGCGCGACCTGGAGCAAACAGCTCGATGGCCGTCAAATCGGTGCCTTGCTGGTCCAGCACTACGCTGAGTTGGCCAGTGCCGATCCGGCCAACGAACAATGGGCGCAGTTGGTCGGCGATGGACAGCGCCTGGTGGAGGAGGGCGCCGACAAGCCGCTGCTCGGTGTCTGGTTCGCCAACGACAAGCTCGGTTATGTGGTCGGCGTGTTCAACCTGATCCTGCGTACCGAGGACGGCGGCAAGCATTGGACTCCCTTCCAGGACCGGACAGACAACCCGCAGAGTTTGCACCTCAATGCCATCGCCTCGACGGGCGACGCGCTGTATATCGCCGGAGAGCAAGGCCTGCTGCTCAAGTGGGACGAGTCCCGCCAGCGTTTCACGGCCCTGCAGACGCCTTATCAGGGCAGCTTTTTCGGTGTCATCGGCAAGCCGGGCGAAGTGCTGGCTTACGGTCTGCGCGGGCATGTGTTGCGCAGCGTCGATGGCGGCAACCACTGGAGCGAGCTGAATACCGGGCTGCCGGTCAGTATCACCGCCGCCACGCTGGACTCGAAAGGCGACTACCGGCTGTTCACGCAGGCCGGGCACATGTTGGTCGAGCAGGCCGGTAGTGCGCAGTTGCAATCAGTGCCGCAGCTGGGCCAGTCACCCGTGGCAGGTGCCGCGCTGGCCGCCGATGGCTCGCTGGTGTTGGTGGGCAGTCGTGGTGTGCGTGCGCTTCGCGTCGAATAAGAACCGGATCAATTAGAGCGAGTACCCTGACATGGGCAACATCAAGCACGACACCATGCCGGTGATCCACCACTTGCGTGATTTCGATCAGCGCTCCGGCAACCGCCTGGAACGGTGGGTGTTCAACTACCGTCCCCTGTTCATGCTGGTCATGGCGCTGGTCACACTGGTACTGGGTTATATGGCGGCGACTCGTTCGGAGCTGCGTCCCAGCTTCGAGAAAATGATTCCGCAGAGCCAGCCGTATATCCAGAACTACCTGCAGAACCGTAAGTCTTTACGCGGTCTGGGCAACTCGGTGCGGGTGGTGGTAGAGAACGCTCAGGGTGACATTTTCGACCCCGAGTATCTGAGTGTGCTCAAGCAGGTCAATGACAGTTTGTTCCTCACCGAAGGCGTCGACCGCGCCTGGATGAAGTCGCTATGGAGCCCGGCGGTGCGCTGGACCGAAGTCACCGAAGAGGGTTTTCAGGGCGGCCCGGTGATGCCCGATACCTATCAGGGCTCGCCCGAAGACATTGAACAGCTGCGCGAGAACATCAACCGCGCCGGCATCCTCGGTAGCCTGGTGGCCAGTGACTTCAAGTCGACCATGTTGATCGTGCCGCTGCTGGACAAGACCTCGGCCACCGGTCACGGCATCAATTACTATCAGTTCGCCCAGATTCTCGAAGAGCAGTTGCGTGACAAGATCGAGTTTGCCGGTGACAGCTCCGCGCGCAAGGCCGGGAAAGAAGGCCACGGTAAGTACAAGGTCCACGTGATCGGTTTCGCCAAGTTGATCGGCGACCTGATCGACGGCCTGATCCAGGTGATGATGTTCTTCGGTCTGGCCGTGATCACCTCATTGGTCATCATTTACCTCTACACCCGTTGCATCCGCAGCACCCTGCTGGTGATCTTCTGTTCGCTGACGGCGGTGGTCTGGCAACTGGGCATTGTGGCGTGGCTGGGTTACGCCATCGATCCTTACTCGGTGCTGGTGCCTTTCCTGATCTTCGCCATCGGCGTGTCGCATGCGGCGCAAAAGATGAACGGCATCATGCAGGACATCGCCCGCGGCACAGACAAACTGGTGGCGGCGCGCTACACCTTTCGCCGCCTGTTCATCGCCGGCGTCACCGCGCTGCTGGCCGATGCGGTCGGTTTCGCGGTACTGATGCTGATCGACATTCCAGTGATCGAGGACCTGGCCATCACCGCCAGCATCGGCGTGGCGGTGCTGATCTTCACTTCGCTGTTGCTGATGCCGGTGGCGCTGTCCTATATCGGCGTTGGCGCCAAGGCCGCCGAGCGCGCACTGAAGATCGACACCCGGGCCGCCGAACATCGCGGCTTCGGCAAACTATGGGACATGCTCGACCGCTTCACGACGCCCAAGTGGGCCACCGGCACCTTATTGGTCGCGGTGTTGCTGGGTATCGGTGGCTTCATGGTCAGCCAGCAGCTGAAGATCGGCGACCTCGACAGCGGCGCCCCGGAGCTGCGCGCGGACTCGCGCTACAACCGCGACAACGCCTACATCACCAGCCACTATGCGCTGTCCAGCGACCTGTTCGCGGTGATGATCAAGACCCCGACCGAAGGCTGCCTGAACTACAAGACACTGATCCTGGCCGACCGACTGGCCTGGGAGCTGCAGCAATACCCGGGCGTGCAAGCGACGTCATCGCTGGTCAACGCGGTACGCCAGATCACCGCCGGCTCCTACGAGGGCAACCCCAAGCTCAACAGCATCCAGCGCAACCAGAACGTGCTGAACTACGCCGCGCAGCAGGCCTCGGTCAATGCGCCGGAGTTGTTCAATACCGACTGCTCCGTGATGCCGGTGATCGCATACCTCAAGGACCACAAAGCCGAAACGCTGGACGCAGTGGTCGCCATTGCCGACAAGTTTGCCAGGGGAAACAGCACTGGGGATCGTCAGTTCCTGCTGGCCGCCGGCACTGCCGGTATCGAGGCCGCGACCAACATCGTGGTACGCGAGGCGAACCACACCATGCTGCTCTACGTCTATGCGGCGGTGACCCTGTTCTGTCTGATCACGTTCCGCAGCTGGCGCGCGACGCTGGTGGCGCTGCTGCCACTGGTGCTCACCTCGATCCTCTGCGAGGCGTTGATGGTGGTCATGGGCATCGGCGTGAAGGTGGCGACCCTGCCGGTGATCGCCCTGGGCGTGGGGATTGGCGTGGACTACGCGCTGTACCTGCTCAGCGTACAGCTGCATTACCAGCGCCAAGGCCTGTCGCTGTCGGAGGCCTATCGCAATGCGGTGGCCTTTACCGGCCGTGTGGTCGGCCTGGTCGGCATCACGCTGGCTGCCGGTGTGGTGTGCTGGGCCTGGTCGCCGATCAAGTTCCAGGCCGACATGGGCATCCTGCTGACCTTCATGTTCATCTGGAACATGCTCGGTGCCCTGATCCTGATTCCGGCGCTGTCCTACTTTCTGCTGCAAAGGGCCGGCACCCGGTCAATCAAGTTCCATTGATAGCCCTGTTCGAGTTTTCCAGCGTGCACCCGAGAGGGTGAGTTTCCACTGACCAGGGCATGTTCAATGCCCTGACATTGCCCGAGTATTTCAATCATGTCTGATTACAAAGCACCCCTGCGTGACATTCGTTTCGTACTCAACGAAGTCTTCGAAGTCTCCAGGTTGTGGGCCGCGATGCCGGCCCTGGCCGAGGCGGTGGATGAAGACACCGCCAATGCCGTCCTCGAGGAGGCTGGCAAGATTACTGCGGACCTCATCGCACCGCTCAATCGCAGTGGAGACGAGCAGGGCTGCTCGTGGAATGACGGTGTTGTGCACACGCCTGCCGGTTTCCCGGCTGCCTACCGTGCCTTTGCCGAGGGCGGCTGGGTCGGCGTGGGGGGTGACCCGGCGTACGGCGGCATGGGTATGCCCAAGGTGATCGGCGCGCAGGTCGAAGAAATGGTCAACGCGGCCAACCTGTCTTTCAGCCTGTACCCGATGCTGACCGCCGGTGCCTGCCTGGCCATCAACGCTCACGCCAGCGAAGCGCTGAAAGCCGCGTACCTGCCGAACATGTACGCCGGCGTCTGGACGGGCTCCATGTGCCTGACCGAGCCTCATGCCGGTACCGACCTGGGGATCATTCGCACCAAGGCCGAACCGCAAGCCGACGGCTCTTACACCCTCAGCGGTACCAAGATTTTCATCACCGGCGGTGAGCACGACCTGACCGAGAACATCATTCACCTGGTACTGGCCAAACTGCCGGACGCACCGGCAGGTCCGAAAGGCATCTCGCTGTTTCTGGTGCCTAAAGTCATGGTCAACGCCGATGGCAGTCTGGGCCGGAAGAACGCGCTGTCCTGCGGTTCAATCGAACACAAGATGGGCATCAAGGGCTCGGCCACCTGCGTGATGAATTTCGACGGCGCCACGGGCTGGATCGTCGACGCGCCGAACAAGGGGCTGGCGGCGATGTTCACCATGATGAATTACGAGCGTCTGGGTGTCGGCATCCAGGGTCTGGCCACTGGCGAGCGCTCTTACCAGAATGCGGTGGAGTACGCCCGTGATCGTCTGCAAAGCCGTTCGCCAACTGGTCCGCAAGCCACGGACAAGGCGGCTGACCCGATCATCGTCCACCCGGACGTGCGCCGCATGTTGCTGACCATGAAAGCCTCGAATGAAGGCGGTCGTGCATTCTCCACCTACGTGGCGATGCAGCTCGACATCGCCAAATTCAACGAAGACCCGACCACCCGCAAACGCGCCGAGGCACTGGTGGCGCTGTTGACGCCGGTGGCCAAAGCGTTCCTCACCGATCTGGGCCTGGAAACCACTGTACATGGCCAGCAGGTGTTTGGCGGCCACGGCTACATTCGCGAGTGGGGTCAGGAGCAACTGGTGCGCGATGTACGGATCACCCAGATCTACGAAGGCACCAACGGCATTCAGGCGCTGGACCTGGTCGGGCGCAAGGTGGTCGGCACAGGCGGCGAGTTGTACAGACTGTTCGCTGACGAGATTCGCCATTTCACCGCAACCGCCAGTGCTGATTTGCTTGAGTTCACCAAGCCACTGAACAGCGCGCTGGACAACCTCGACGAGCTCACCGCCTGGGTGCTGGATCGTGCGAAAAACAATCCGAACGAAATCGGCGCGGCGTCGGTCGAGTATCTGCAGGCCTTCGGTTACACCGCCTATGCCTACATGTGGGCGTTGATGGCCAGGGCGGCCATGGGCAAGGAGGTTCAGGACGATTTCTACGCCAGCAAACTGGGCACCGCGCGCTTCTATTTCGCCCGCCTGCTGCCGCGTGTCCATTCGTTGGCCGCGTCGGTCAAGGCTGGTAGCGAATCACTTTACCTGCTCGACGCAGCGCAGTTCTGACCCGGCGAGCCGGAGATGATCACCAAACAACAGATTCAGGAAGCCCCCGTGGTGACAACAAAAATTATCCCGCCCGCAGAGGGCGCGTACACCTACCCACTGTTGATCAAAAGCCTGCTGCTCTCGGGCGCGCGCTACGCACCCGAGCAGGAAATCGTCTATGCGGACAAGCTGCGCTATAGCTATCGAACGCTGAACGAGCGCATCAAGCAATTGGCCAACGCGCTGACCAATGCAGGCGTCAAGGCCGGGGATACGGTGGCGCTGCTGGATTGGGACAGCCATCGCTATCTGGAGTGTTTCTTTGCCGTGCCGATGATTGGCGCGGTGCTGCACACGGTCAATATCCGTCTCTCCCCGGAGCAGGTTCTCTACACCATGAACCACGCCGAGGATGACCTGGTATTGGTGCACGATGATTTCCTGCCCTTGATCGAGCCGATTCATGATCAGTTGACGACCGTCAAAGGCTACATACAGCTCAGTGACATCAGCGCAGCACCGACCGGGCTGCCGGTGGTGGGGGAATATGAAAGCCTGTTGGCGCAGGCTGACTGTCATTTCGACTTCCCGGACTTTAGTGAGAACTCGGTGGCGACCATTTTCTACACCACCGGCACCACCGGGAATCCCAAGGGCGTTTACTTCACGCACCGTCAGTTGGTGCTGCATACGTTGAATGCCGTGGGCACCCTGGGCGTGTACCAGGGCTTGCCGTTGTTACGCTCGGACGATGTGTATATGCCCATCACGCCGATGTTTCATGTGCACGCCTGGGGCGTACCTTATGTCGCAACATTGATGGGCATCAAGCAGGTCTATCCGGGTCGGTATGAGCCCAATAGCCTGGTCAGGTTGTACCGTGAAGAGAAGGTCAGCTTTTCCCATTGCGTGCCCACGATTCTCCAGATGATCCTGAGTTGCGACGAAGCGGCCCGGACTGACTTCAACGGCTGGAAGATGCTCTTGGGCGGCAGCTCATTGACGCAGGGCATCGCGGCCCAGGCGACGGCACGGGGTATCCGCGTCCATAGCGGGTATGGGATGTCCGAGACCTGTCCGTTGCTGTGTGCGACGCACCTGAGTGAGGCCGAGCTTGAACTACCGGCGCAGGAGCAGGTGGCTGCGCGGATCAAGACCGGGATCGCGGTGCCGATGGTGGATCTGAAAATCATCGATGCCAGCGGCAACGACGCGCCTCACGATGGTGAGGCGCTGGGTGAGGTCGTGGTCCGTGCGCCCTGGTTGACCCAGGGTTACCTGAAGGAGCCGGAGCAGGGGGCGCAGCTATGGGAGAACGGTTGGATGCATACCGGTGACATTGCTTCTATCGACGCCCAAGGTGTGGTGGAGATCAAGGATCGGATCAAGGACGTCATCAAGACGGGAGGGGAGTGGATCAGCTCGCTGGAACTGGAAAGCCTGATCAGCGAACACCCGGCGGTCAGCTCCGTTGCGGTCGTGGGCATTCCCGATCCGCAGTGGGGGGAGCGGCCCATGGCGCTGCTGGTTTGCGAGCCTGGAAAGTACGTCGATAAACAGATGCTGGAAGCCCACCTGCAACAGTTTGTGGAGCTTGGCCGTATTAACAAATGGGCGATCCCCAAGCAGTTCAAATTCGTCGCCGAGATCCCGAAAACCAGTGTCGGCAAGATCAACAAGAAGCTGATCCGGGAAAACGAACTGTCCCGGTAAACCCTATTCAGGACGATTCAGTTCCAGTCAAAAGGCCCCGCTATCCGAGCGGGGCCTTTTCGTTTGTGACGCAGGGTAGCGGGATCGATCAGACGAATGGTGACGTTGTTCTGGTGATTGCGCTCGCCTCCAGAACCCGCGAAGCGAAGCAGGCCGAGGGTCGGCTGCCTGGTCGGGGGAGGGCCATGCCGACTTGGAAGGATTCAGGATTGTCATCAATAGCAAAGTGACTGTCGTCAAATGAAAAGCGCACCCGCAGGGGGGGCTTTAATGTCGGCCCTGTAAAGGCTTCTGGCGATTGAGCCAGTCGAGTCATCGAGCTGCCGTTTGAAACCGACACGCCCGACTGCTCCGCCTGATTCACGAGTTGCTTAGTCCACTAAGCAGGAGAATAACAAAATGATATTCGTGAAAAGTCTGCTGGCTGCTTCGCTCATCATGACACTGGCCATTGATGCTCAGGCGTCCGTATCGAGTCAGGACGCCGCCAGGTTGGGCACTAGCCTCACCCTGGTGGGGGCCGAAAAGGCCGGTAATGCCGATGGCTCCATTCCGGCTTATAACGGTGGTCTGACCACCGCTCCGGCCAGCTTCAAGACGGGCGATAGCATGCGTCCGGACCCCTTTGCCAGTGAAAAGCCGCTGCTGGTGATCAATGGCAAGAACGTTGACCAGTACAAGGGCATGCTCACTGCCACCACCGCGGAGTTGGCCAAGCGCTTCCCCAGCTACCGCATCGATGTGTATCCGACCCACCGCACGGCAGCACTGCCGCAGGCGGTGCTGAACAACAGCCGCAAGAATGCCACCGCCGCCAAGTCCCTCGAAGGCGGGCTGGCCATCGACAACGCACTGCCCGGGGTGCCATTCCCGATCCCGCAATCGGGCGCCGAGGCGATGTGGAACTTCCTGCTGCGCTACCAAGGCGTCAACATCAATTCCAAGTACGACTCCTGGAGCGTCGACTCGGCGGGCGTGCCGAGCCTGGCTGTCACCGGTGAGGCGTTCATCTCTTTCCCGATTTACGAAAACCTGTCGAAGCCTATCAACAACTCCGACATCTACTATCAGATGAAGCTGTCCTACACCGGCCCTGCGCGCCGGGCCGGCGAGTCGATCATGCTCAAGGACGCCGCCAACCCGGTGCAGCAGCCGGGCCGCGCCTGGCAGTACCTGCCTGGCCAGCGCCGCGTCAAACAGATATCGATCCTGGCCTACGACACGCCTAACCCCGGTACCGCCCATGCACTCGAACTTTACGACTGGACGCTGGTGGGCAAGCAAGAAATGATCGTGCCCTACAACACCTACAAGCTGACCTACGTTCGGGATCCCAAGTCGCTGACCACCCCCAACCATATCGCCCCCGACTTCGTGCGCTGGGAAAAACACCGCGTCTGGGTCGTGGAGGGCAACCTCAAGGCTGGCGCACAGCACATCTACCAGAAACGCCGCTTCTACCTGGATGAAGACAGCTGGGCCGCTCTGGCCTCTGATCAGTACGACGCGAGTGGCCAGCTTTACCGTGGTTCCTTCGCTTTCCTCAGCCAGAGCTATGACCAGCAGGTCCCGGACGCCACCCCTTTCATGACTTACGATTTGGCGCGCGGCTCTTACAACATCAATGGGGTGGTAGGCCCTCACGGCGGCATCAAGTACATCGAGCCGCTATCGATGGCGCAGTGGTCGCCGGAGTCCATGGCAGGTGCCGGCATTCGCTAAGCACAGGGTGACACAGTGCCCGTTCGGTCCACAGGCCTTCCGAGAGTGCGACCTGATGACTGTCGGTGTGGTGTCAAAGGGTAAGCGCCCGGCAAACTCACCTTCCTGATCCCAGCGCTTAGGGCGACGGTGTCCATATTTAAGTGGGCACCATTTTTAGCTTCAACTAGCGGATCGCCATGCACCAACGAACCTCTTATCCCAAACCCATCAAAGTCCAACAGTGCTTTAGGGTTTTTTTAGGTGTCGAGTCCGCACGCAATGGCCCAGTCCTTCGCGCTTTCGAGGCCTGATGAAAAATACCGCCCGACTGACCACACTGTTTGTTTTGTCGAATCTTTGGATGGCTCGAAAACAGCTGACGGGTAGCGGCGAGATGCGCGTGTAACAAGGTAGATCGGACCGTGAAGCTCGATTGCCCGGTTCAGCGACCATTTTTTGCGCTGAAAAAGCTGAAGTGGTTGCCATTTCGATCGGCAAGGCATTCGCCGCAAGTTATTCGAAGTTTCCCTAAATGGAAGTCTGATTTCATTCCACCACTACAATATGACGGACCGCATGAACATGAGAAAGTAGACACTCAATTTCATTGAGGATCACAACAATGACAACTTCTTCAACCACACCTTTTTCGCTGATTGACAGTAATACACTCGGGTTCAACGGGTATCCCTATGATGGTGCATCCGGCACTTATCTGCTCGGCAATGGTTATCGCGCTTATAACCCCCGACTCAGAACTTTCCACAGCCGAGATTCGCTCAGCCCATTCGGTGGTGCCGGTATTAACCGTTACCATTATTGCCACTTGGACCCCATCAATTTCACCGATCCTAGCGGTCATATAAACGCGTACTCAGGCGTAGGAATTGGCTTAGGTGTGCTGGGGGTTATTCTGGGGATCGTCACCTTCGGCGCAGCGATTGCCTTGATTGCCGGGGGCGCGGTCGTCGCTGGCGTAATTGGTGTTGTTGGCGGCGTACTGGGTATTGTTTCCGCAGCGACTGGGATTGCATCATCGGCTCTTGAGGAGAGCCACCCGGAGATTGCAAATTCACTGTTTTGGGTTTCGTTAAGTACTGGCCTCGCCTCTGCGGTGCTTGCGATGGGTAGTTACAATGCCCTGCGCGCCATGGGCCGGGCGGCAATGCGCGCTCCGGTGACGCTCACGCCGGGTTCAAGACTCATGCCGTTTGCAAGATATAAGCCGGGTGTAACAGCTTTTCCGGGTTCAAGAGCTGGGCAGGGCTCAAGACTTGTGCGTGGCACGGTGCCCAATTATTTCGGCAACACAAAAAACTCCCCCCTTGCTTCTCAGGGTGGCCGAATTAACACGAATTACCAGCTTGGTTTTGCTGCAGTCACTAGCTTACCTTATAAAGCATTTGCTAGCCTTGATAAAACAGTCAGGGCAATATTGGTAGGAGAGCTAATAGCCAGCGGTTCGATAGCTTTCTTTAGTGCTTGGATGATAAATAGGCATCAGCAATATTACCCTGAAGAATAGTTTTTGGTAAGCCGACGATCAAGGTGGCTTTTGCGCTGGCCAGACTTCGCTTCCTGGCCGAGTGGCGACAATATTCTCGATCCAAAACACGCACATTGATCTTTTGCAGTCGCAGAACTGCATGTGATTTCACTCATTAAAATAATGAGGTTCCTATCATGAGCACGACGCCTAACCTATTTTCGCAAGCGTTTAATTTTCCGCCGGTTTCTTCATCCATCAATGACAGAACCGGCGCGGTGGATATCTATTTCCCTTTGGGAAGCATCAGCAGTGGCTTGCAGTCGCCGGCATCTTTCACGCTGGCGCTCAATTACAGGCCTGGATCCCTTGTTTCTTCGTACGGATTTGGTGGTAATTGGATACCGAATACACCACGCATTGATTTTACCAACCAAATCATTTATTTGAGTAATGGGTTGGCGGAAAAATACACCGGTAATTACCAGCTGCAATATCATCGCCTCCAGGATATCAAGATCGAGGTGTTGCGTATTGATGAAACAACCCCGGGTGGTGGTGGGCTTGTTAGTTATAATAATTACATTGTTACCCATAAAAATGGTGTGATTGAATACTTTGATGAATTGGGCAAAATAACTCGCCTGGCGTCGGTAAGTGGGAATTATCTAGACTTTACGTATGAGGCAAACACCGGCAATCGTCCACGATTACTCAGGATTCAAGATCGGAATGGCAATTATATTGCTATCGACTGGAACGACGCCCCCAACCAGATAAACCCCCAAGACCAGATCATTATGGTCAGGCAGGTCATGGCGGATGAGACGAAAGTCACCAAAATTTACGGAACAGCGGGTGTTGGTACTATGCTTGTGAGGGGGATTTCACTGCCAAACAGCGAATCCGATCGTTACAAATTTGAATATACGGTATTGAATGGCTTGGCTTATATCAGCACATTCACTAATCCGAATGGCCAACTGCAAACGTTCAGCTATGGCACCGTGCCATACGCGAGCAACCAAACTATTCCAGTCGTGAATCAAGTGGATATCACCGGAGCCCGCACCGGTGATACAGGCAAGACCACGGTGAGGTATGAATACAGCAGCAATAACTTCACCGGTTACTCGTCCGGATCGACGATGCAGCCTGGAGTAGACAATTGCGTACTGCGCACCGATGAGTACACCTACGATGTCACCGAGAAACACGACGATATCAAGATCGTCAAAACGTTTAATCGGTTCCACCTTCTGGTGAGGGAAACAAAGAGCGCCAACAGCGTGAATGAGACGCTGGAAAAGCGCATTGTCACGTTCTCTTATCCGATTATTCCCACTGAGAATATTAATGAGCAGCGTGCAATCTACGCGCAGTGGGTGCGCAAGGAGACCGTATTCCAGGATGCCGCCGGCAGGCAGAGAAGCATCTTTCAAGAGCGAGCATTTGGCGAGTCCGGCAATTTGCTCTCCCAGCGCAGGACAAGCGGGATCATCGATGTATACACATATTATCCGGCAGCCGGTGCGGATGGCTGCCCGGCAGACCCGAATGGCTTTGTTAACTATTTAAAAACCGCATTCACCGCAGGTGGGGTAGATGGGGGTAGTCTCAAGATACTCACGCTGCGCTATCAATCGGTGCGGGGATTAAACTATCCGGCGCCGAAAAGCGGCATCCGGTCGTCGATCATGGTATTGCCGGAAAAGACGACGATCAATGACGTCGAAATAGAATCCAACGGCTATATGGCGTCCAACGGGAACAGCGATGCCGCTAGCCGCCCCTTTGTCGGCATGCCGTTATGGAAACAGGCGGCGTCTGGTGGTCAGACTTATAGAACATCTTTCGAATACACCAGTAATAATGGCCGCGCTACAGAGACGACAACATATGAATCGGTCGCGGGAGCCGTCACACTGAGAAAACAAGAAAGTAAGACTTTCAGCTTGTCTTCCGGTTTAGTGCAATCTGAAACCGATTTCAATGGTGCCGTCACCAATTACCAATATGATGCGCAGGGTCGTCTCACACAGCAAACCAATTACGCCGGCACGGATTGGGAGCAGACGGAAACGATTGCCTATGAGTCTTATCACTTCATCAGCGGTAGCTATAATTACCAAAACGTTGTGACCACAACCAAACCGGACGGCATACAGTATATCGACTACCTCGATTTCAATAACCAGCCCAGCTATTCCTTCGAAGCATTACCGCAAGCCGATCCGATGCTGGTCAAGAGCAGGCTGTATAACGCTGCCGGGCTGTTGGAAAGCGAGTCTTCTTACGATCTGGTGGTGTCGCTCTATGACGAACCGGAACTCATCACCACCACCACCAGCTATCTCTACCATTTGCGCAATCTGACCAGAAAGCGGTATGCCGATGGCACTGTAGAAAATTTCAGCAAAAATGCGGCGTTAAATACGGAAACCTTCCAGTATGACGCAGCGACGACCACCACCACTTATGACGATGCCGACAATATTTTGAAGATCGAGGTCAGGGCCAACAACGGCAATACCATATTGGCACAGCATACCTACGACGGCTTTGGCAGAAAAACGCAATCAATCGATGCCACCGGCGGCGTGACCCGGTATCGCTATGACATCTTCGACAGACTGACTGTCGAAACGGTAGAAAACACCGATGGCGGCGGTCGCATCGATACGAATAGTTATGTCTATTCCAGCGCGGTGCAAAGCATGACGCTGCCGATCTCGGTCACCAGCAAGACGACATTGAATAACATCGAAGACACGATTCTCTCTGAAACCCGCATGTATGACGGTTTCGGTCGACTGATCAAGCAGGGCGATCTGGAGTTTACCTACGCAAACGCTTACGATGAGCGCCCCTCGACAAGTGGCACTCCCGATGCCGTCATTACCGAGACCGTGGATCCCACGACGTTGTTGCCGAACACTGTTGCGCGTCGTGGACCCGGCGACAATGGGATGGATTTCAGCTACTTATATGAGAGGCCAAGCGGCTGGATGACACGGGCAACATCTTCGCAAAACAACGTACAACAGGCGCAATTCCAGTACACGTATAACGACCGCGGCCAAGTCAGTAACCTCACGTCTACTTATTATGATAATGGGGCGGTCGTATCGTTGGCAAAAACATTTTCAGCGAGCGGAGAACGTGTACTAACGGCTACTAACCATCTTGGAAAAGCACAGCGCTATTATTATTCTGCATCGTCGGGCAGGTTGAATAAGAAAACGTGCGATGATATTAATATAAGTATTGATTATTACGGCAAATATATTGGCCGCGTTACATTGAAATCGAGAAAATTTGGCAGCGCGCAAGTACCACTTCATTTTAGAGTGGATTTTCAACATAACGCCCACAAGCTTGAGACAAGGCGAATCACTAATTTCGTTGTTCTCAACGAAGTGACAAATGAAACCCGTGTCGTTTTGGATGTCACTAATCATTACGCTGAAAACGGCACATTGACGTCCAGAACCATCGTCAAGGACGGATCGAGTCGTTCTCCTGACGTCAATCAACGCTACAGCTATCAAGCGGCCTATGGCCATCTGAAAACATCGAATACATCTATCGGTACTGCCGAGGGTGTGTTGACGACCTATGATTTCTCTGGTGGTCTCAGGTTGAATACGGTGACAGAAGGGGAACAAACCCCGATCACGTATACCTACATCAACGATACGCCATCCAGGCTATCCGATGGCGTGACAACAACGGAGTTCAATCGCGACCTCAAGGGGAATATTACCAACAGCCCGCTTCCTGACAAATCGCTGACCTTCGATGCCGCAAACAGCCTGGTCAAATGTCAGTTGAACGGCCCTCGCACTTATCAATACCTGTATGAACCCTCCGGGCAACTCAGTCGAATCAAGAGTGATGCGGGTGACAGCATCATTTATCTCTATGACGAAGGAAAACTGATCGGCGAGATGAGTGGCGATACCAAAACGCTGTATCTGACAGTAGGCGACTTCATTATCGGTCGCTATATTTTGCGTGGTAGCACAGAGGAACTGGAATTGTATGGAACCGATTCGGCCGGTTCGGTGCGCTACGTCAAGCGGCTGGCGATTGGCGGCAGCGAGTTGTCGACGCAGTACTTCGACTATTCGGATTACGGCGTGCAAACGCCGGGATAAGTCGTGAAGGGAGGGCGCTGATTGAGTCTTGACCCCGCCTGTAAGTAAAAGCGCCGCTTACCCCAACATGGGAAAGCGGCGTTTTTCTTGGGCCTTGAAGGATTTGGAATAGGAACGGGTAAGAAGACGATGGAAGCGGCAATGCTCAAGGAGGCTGTGGAGATCACCCGGTCGCGAACGACTTCCGTCCTTGCAATCAGCGTGGAATGGGCCATAACTATTTGACAAGGCCTATCTCGGGAACGGACGAACCAGGGAGTAGAAGCTTGCGATGAGTTCCCGCTAGGGAGGCGTAGCGCTCTTCAAGGAGCACACCATGTTGCCGCCCGCGCCATCAGACAAGACAGCAACGCGCAGCCAGCTCGACGTACTGATCCGTGCCGGGCTGATCAGCGTACTGGCCTTTTTCTGCTTTCAGGTGTTCCAGCCGTTCCTCAACCTGATGCTCTGGTCGATTATCCTGGCGATCACCCTTTACCCGTTGCAAGGGATGTTGAAGAACCGGCTGGGTATCCGTGACGGGCTTGCGGCCAGCTTGATCATCCTGGTCGCTATCATCTTGCTGCTGGTCCCGGCCTACCTCATGGGCGCTTCGATCACCTCGTCCGTGGAGGGCGCCGTGACCTTGTTCAGGTCGGGTGACGTGCGTATCCCTCCACCGAACGACTCGATCGCCACCTGGCCGCTGATAGGACAGAACCTGTACGACTTCTGGCAGCATGCCTCGGACGATCTGACCAGTCTGTTGAGAAAGGTCATGCCCTACGTGCGAAGCGGGGGCCTCAGACTTCTGAGCAGGATGGCAGGTGTTGGCCTTGGTTTCCTGATGTTCATCGCCGCCCTGATCATCGCCGGAATTTTTATGGCCTACGGTGAGAATGGCAGCCGCAGTTCGGTGATGATCGCCTCGCGAATCTCCGGGCCGGACAAGGGACCGCAGATTGCCGCCTTGTGTACTGCCACTGTTCGAGCGGTCGCTCAGGGCGTGGTCGGTATCGCCTTCATTCAGATGCTGTTGGTCGGTGCCGGATTCGTAGTCAAGGGCGTGCCCGGCGCTGGTTTCCTGGCGCTGGTGGTGCTGTTGGTCAGTATTGTGCAGCTACCCAGCCTGGTGATCATAGTTCCGATCATCGGCGTGGTCTTTGCTCTCGAAGGGACCAATGCGGCCACCATTGCCTTCGCCATTTACAGCCTTGTCGCCTGCCAGACGGACAATGTGCTCAAGCCCCTGCTATTGGGGCGTGGCGTCAATGTGCCGATGCCCATCGTGCTGATCGGTGCACTGGGCGGCATGGTCACCGGGGGCATCATTGGGCTGTTCACCGGTTCGGTGGTGCTGGCGGTCGGTTATGAACTTTTCTGGCAGTGGGTCGAAGACTCGCAGCCAAACAGCGAGCCAGACGAGAAACCGAACGGATGAGGAGATTGCCCAGCCCGGTCCAGGCAGTGTTGCTTTCTGTTCTCGGGCTTGCCGGTTGCACACAACTGGGGCCGGACTTCCAGTCGCCACGCCCGGCCTGGGTCGAGAGCTGGAACAGCCCGGCGATAGAACAAGCCAGCGAGCAGCGCCCGCAACCCGACCTGCGCCAATGGTGGCAGGTGTTCAAGGATCCGAGCCTCGATACGCTGATCGCCGAGGCCGACACCCATAACTCCACGCTGGAAATTGCCGGACTTCGCGTGATGGAGGCTCGTGCTCAATTGGGTATCGCCCAGAGCGGGCGTTACCCGCAATTGCAGCAGGCGCGTGCCGACAGCCTGCGCCTGGATCGTCGTCAGTTTGGCGGCAGCAACCCGCAGGACCTGCATATCTGGCAATACAGCGCCGGCTTCGACATTGGCTGGGAGCTGGACTTCTGGGGGCGTTTCAGCCGTGCCATCGAGTCGGCCGATGCTGCCTACCTGGCGTCCCAGGACAACTATGAAGATGTGCTGGTCTTGTTGCGTGCCCAGGTGGCCACCACCTATTTCGCCTTGCGCACGAGTGAAGCCCGCCTGCGCATTGCCCGCGAGAACGCCAACCGGCAGAAGCGCAGCCTGGAGATTACCGAGCGATTGTTCAAAAGCGGCGAGAATGCCGAGCTGGACTTTCAGCAGGCCAAGGCGCAGTACGTGGCCACCCTGGCAACTATTCCCAATCTTGAAAGCCAGGTGCTGAGCACTCGCAATGCCCTCGCCGTGCTGATCGGGCACCCGCCGGGGCCATTGGAGCAGTTGTCGAAAACCACCGAGCTGGCGCCGCTGCCGGATCGCGCCATCCTGCAGGACGTGCCGGCCAACCTGCTGTTACGCCGCCCTGACGTACGTGCGGCAGAGCATGCGGTGGCGGCGCAATCGGCGCTCATCGGCGTGGCAGAGACCGATCTGTACCCCTCGCTGACCCTGCTGGGCAGTATCGGTTGGAGCGCCACGACGCTGAGCGGCGCTTCCAGCAACCTGGACCTCATCGCAGGTCCCAGCCTGCTGTGGAATGTGTTCGATTACGGCCGGATCAAGAACAACGTGCGGGTGCAGGATGCGCGCCTTCAGCAGCTGATCGAAGCCTACCGCGACGGTGTCCGTCAGGCGGCGCGCGAGGCCGATGATGCCGCCACGGGGCTGACTAAGGCGCTGGAAAGCGAGCGCTTGCAGGCTGAAGCGGCGCAGGCAGCGTTACGTTCGTTGACCCTGGCCAATGCGCAGTATCGTGAAGGCTTCGCGGACTTCCAGCGCGTGCTCGATGCCCAGCGCGAACTGTTCCAGCAACAGGACAACTATTTGGTTAGCCATGGTAATGCCGCGGGCAGCCTGGTCGCGCTGTACAAGGCGTTGGGTGGTGGTTGGTACAGCGAGCAGCCCAGGGTCAGGCAGGACACCCGCGAGCAGATGCGTCAACGAACCGACTGGGGCGACCTGCTGCACGACGCCGCGACTCCGTCCGTCAGGCCCGGGCAAACTCCGACAAGGTGACAGAACATGAGTGAACGAGCGCAACCCGACTCGCCAGAACCAGAGCAGGCCAAAGCACCTGCGGCGAAGGAAGACGATGCCGCTGGCAAGGGAATCAAGTGGGTGGCCATGCTGATCGTACTCAGTCTCGCCTGGTACTTAATGGCCGACCGCTTTACGCCTTACACCCAGCAAGCGCGGGTGCAGGCTTTCGTGATACCGGTGGCAGCAGAAGTGTCGGGGCGGGTGTCCAGGGTACTGGTGCGCAACAACCTGGACGTTAAAGCCGGAGACCTGTTATTTGAAGTGAACCCGCAGCAGTACCAGATCGCCGTCGACCGGGCCCGTGCCGATCTCGAAACGACGCGCCGACAGATCGGCGCGAGCACGGCCGGGATCGACTCGGCGCAGGCGACGCTGCGCGCAGCCCAGGCCGCTGAACTCAGGGCGCGCCAGGACAGCGACCGGCTGGAGCGTCTGTACCGCGATGACCCTGGCACAATCTCCCAGCGCCGGCTTGAGAGTGCGCAGGCCACCCGTCAGCAGTCCATCAGCCAGGCCCAGGCCGCCCGGGCCGAGGTGCAGCGCGCACGGGAACAGCAGGGCGGCAGCGAGGGGGAAAACGCCCAGATCCGCAGCGCCACCAGCTCGCTGGAAAAGGCCGAGCTGGACCTGGCCAATACTCAGGTGCATGCCCGCCTGGCGGGCCTCATCACCGACTTGCGTACGGAGGTCGGCCAATATACCGCCGCAGGAAATCCGGTGATGACCCTGATTGCCATCCATGACGTCTGGATCAGTGCCGACATGACCGAGAACAACCTGGGGCATGTCGAGCCGGGCACTCCGGTGTCTATTGTGCTGGACGCCTTGCCCGGCGAGGTCTTTGAAGGGCGGGTACGCAGCGTTGGCTATGGCGTCAGCGTCGGTCTGAACACGGCGCCCGGGACCCTGCCGAACGTGCAGAACAGCCGCGACTGGTTGCGTCCCGCTCAGCGTTTTCCGGTCATCATCGAGTTCACCCCGGGCGAACTGACTGACCTGCGCGGTTTACGGGTCGGCGGTCAGGCGGAAGTCATGGCGTTCCCCCGCCCGGGCAATCCGCTCAACCCGCTGGGTCGGCTGTTTTTGCGCCTGATGAGTTGGCTGTCGTATGCGTACTGAGCGCGATCCACGCAGCCAGCGCGCCTTGCGTCTAGCCAGTGGTACCGCGCTGTGCCTGGCCACGAGTTTCGGCCTGGACCTGCCAATTCCGTTTTTGGCCCCGGTGCTGGCCTTGCTCCTGCTGGCCCTGAGCAATCGGCGATTGCCGTTGAAGGCCGGACCGATGTTGGTGCTCATGGTCTTGCTGACCTCCAGTGTCGGCCTGCTGCTGATTCCCCTGCTGCGTCATGCCGCCTTGAGCGGGTTTTTGTTGGTCGGGCTGGGGCTGTTCCTGTGCTTTCGTTTCGAGCAGCTCGGCGGCAATGCGTTGCTGTCGACCTTGTTGGTGATCGGTCTGACGCTGGTCTCTGCTTCCGGCACCGCAAGCTTCACGTTGGCCCTGCTCGTGGTAGAGGCCCTGACCAAGGGCATGCTGCTGGCAGTCCTGTTCGTGATGCTGGGCCATTGGCTGTTCCCGGAGCCGATCGATACCCCGGCCGATCCACCGCGTCCCGCCTTGGCGCCGGCCGAGGCGGCATGGGTGGCCCTGCGTGCCACGCTGGTGGTGCTGCCGACTTTCCTCATGGTCCTGATCGACCCAGCCAGCTATGTACCGCTGGTCATAAAGTTAGTCAGCCTTGGCCAGCAGGTCAGCAGCACTAATGCCCGCGATGCTGGTCGCGAGCTGCTGGGTTCGACCCTACTCGGTGGTCTGCTGGCCATCCTGTTTTGGGGGGCACTGGGTCTCTTCCCCCACCTGTGGATGTTCTTCCTGTGGATGCTGCTGTTCTGTCTGTGGCTGGCGCGCAAGTTGTACGGTCTTGACCCGAGCCGGCGAAGTCCGGGATTCTGGTTGAGTACCCTGTCGACCTTGATCATCCTGCTGGGGCAATCGGTCCAGGACAGTATCGCCGGCAAGGATGTCTACAGTGCATTCGCCGTGCGCATGGGGCTGTTCATCGCGGTGACCCTGTATGCCTGCGGCGTGGTCTATGTGATCGATAATCTACGGGCTCGTCGACAACGGCGCGCCATTCGCGCCTGAGGTTCAAGCGGTATGCGGTAGTTCGCAGGTATAACGCTTCAGCGGCGCAGTACGACTACGCCGGCTATGGCTGACAGGATCGAACCGATCAGCACACCGACTTTGACTTCATCAACCAGATGAGGCGATTCAGGGAACGCAAGATTTCCAATAAAAAGACTCATTGTGAAACCGATGCCGCACAAGAGCGCGACGCCGTAGACCTGCATCCAGTTACTGCCCTCCGGTAACCTGGCCAATCCCAGACGAATGGCTAGCGCAGCCAAGAGGAAAATACCTATCTGTTTACCAACCAGCAGACCCAGTGCAACGCCCAGCGGAACTGGATCAACCAAATTCTCCATGGAGATACCAGCCAGCGAAACCCCAGCGTTGGCAAAGCCAAAAATTGGAACGATGGCAAACGCTACCAAAGAGTGAAGTTTTTCCTCCAGGAACAGCAGTGGAGATCGTGATTCCTCCTCCGGTTCGCCCATGGGGATACAGAGCGCCAAAGCAACACCCGCCAACGTAGCGTGTACCCCAGACTGTAGGACGAGGAGCCACAACAAGCCCCCCATCACCAGATAAGGAAGCAACCGTCTTACACCCAGACGGTTCATTGCAATGAGAGCGATCAGTGTGGCAAATGAAGCCAACAACATCGGCAGTGAAAGGCCCGAAGTATAGAAAACAGCAATAATCAATATCGCTGCAAGATCATCGATGATCGCCAAGGCTGCCAGGAAAATCTTCAGCGAAATAGGTACTCGCTTACCCAATAGCGACAAAACGCCTAAGGCAAACGCAATATCGGTGGCAGCAGGAATGGCCCAGCCGTTCAGGGTCTGAGCATTTCCCCAGTTAATCGCGATATAGATCAGTGCAGGGACTACCAATCCACCCAAGGCGGCAAGCCCTGGTAATGCACGCTGCCCCCATGTAGCGAGCCCCCCCGCAAGCACCTCTCTTTTGATCTCAAGACCAACCAATAGAAAGAAAACCGCCATCAGACCATCATTAATCCAGTGCTCGACTGACAGGCCCAACCAGACGCTATTCAAAAGTGCAAAATAGCCTCCAGAGAGTGGCGAGTTGGCAACAATCAGGGCCGCTGACGCTGCGCCCATTAGAACCAGACCGCCTGCAGATTCCGACGATAAGAATCGGGCCAGAATCGCAGCGGCCCTAGGTGTTTCAGCCATAGCGCGCTGCTTGGTCATCAAATTCCTCAGAGTTGCTAAAGAGGTAATGGGTTAACTGTAGTCGTCTAATGAATGACCAGACACCCATTCTTCACCCGTAGATGGGCAGTAGCAGGAACAACTTGATGACAACCGCATTCACGATGTCGATGAAAAACGCGCCCACCATCGGCACGACCAGGAAGGCAAGATGGGAAGGGCCGAACTGCGCCGTGATGGCTTGCATGTTGGCGATCGCCGTCGGCGTGGCCCCAAGGCCGAAACCGCAGTGCCCGGCTGCCAGCACCGCTGCATCGTAGTTGCTCCCCATGATCCGGAAGGTGATGTAAATGGCGTAGCCGGCCATCGCCAGCGCCTGCACAGCCAGGATCGCGAGAAGCGGCAGCGCAAGCGACGCCAGGTCACCCAGGCGCAGGCTCATCAGCGCAATCGCCAGAAAGAGCCCGAGGCTGACATTGCCGAGCAGCGACACTTCGCGCTCGAACACCTGATACCAGCCGCGTAGGGCGAGGCCGTTACGCAGAACAACGCCAACGAACAATACGCACACGAACGCCGGCAGCTCGAATGCGGTGTTGGCCAGCCATGAGGCAAGCGTCGAGCCGACAGCGAGGCAAATGGCAATCAGTGCCACGGTTTCAATAAAGACGTCCGCCGAGATCGGGCGAACGGCTTTGGGTTGCTCGAAAGCAGTCGCGCTTGCGATGTTGGATTGCGGGGTTGAGGTAAGGCCATGCCGCATGATCAGAAAGCGCGCGACCGGGCCGCCGATCAATCCCCCCAGTATCAGGCCGAACGTGGCACAGGCAATCGCAATCTCTGTCGCCGAGGCGAGCCCATGGCGTTCCGAAAACACGGCAGCCCAGGCCGCACCTGTGCCATGCCCACCCGACAACGTCACCGACGCCCCCAGCAGGCCGAGAATGCGCTCTTGCCCCAACGCCCAGGCAAGTCCAATGCCGAGCGCATCCTGCATCACGAGCAAGCCGACCACCGCACCGAGAAAAACCACCAGTGAACGTCCGCCAGCTTTGAGCCCTGCCAGGTCTGCGTTAAGGCCAATGGTGGCGAAGAACGTGAGCATCAGCGGCGCTTGAAGCGTTGTATCGAAACGCACGTCGATGTTGAAGGCGCGGCCTGATGCAAAAACCAGCAGCGCTACCAGCAGCCCGCCGACCACGGGTTCGGGGATGCTGTAGGTGCGCAATATTCGTACCCGAGCAAGGATCAGTCGCCCGAGAAGAAGAACGAGGGACGCGGCCATCAGCGTTTCCAGCGTGTCGAGGCGCACGATATTCCTCTCCCGTAGAGATAGATTCGTTATCTGCGCGCAGTCGGGCTGTCCTGGAATGAGCCGCCGCGAACCTGAGAAACAGATGACCGGTAACGCTCGATAGCATTGAGCCCACGCTCACGCCCCATCGCAGTTGCGAGAAATATTCGGGGCCTTTGAAAGCGGGGGAGAGCGTCCCCAGTGGCTGTGTCGAGTCGGGTGCAGTGGCCCGTCTCCAGATAATGATAGTGCACGTGCAGAGCTATTGATGCCGACGTCATTCCAATGCCGGTCAAACGCTGTACACGCGGCGACAAGAACCTCAGTCATCTGCTCAGGGAATAAATCGGTAACCAATACCGGTTTCGGTCACCAGGTGCCGTGGCTGGGACGGGTCGGCTTCGATTTTTTTGCGCAGCCCCCCCATGAAGACCCGAAGGTAAGGTGTATCGGTGGTGTGCGAAGGACCCCATACCGCTTTGAGTAGCTGCAGGTGTGTCAGCACCCGGTCCGGGTGCGAGCAAAGATGAACCAGCAAACGGTACTCCAGTGGTGTCAGGTGCAAAGGGGCGCCGGCACGCTCCACGACGCGTCGATCCAGATCGATTTGAATGTCGGAGAAGCTCAGCACTGCGTGGTTCTCGGCATCTTTCACGCGCCTGCGTAACAGGGCACGGACACGGGCGAGCAGTTCTCCGGTGCCGAAGGGTTTCACCAGGTAGTCGTCAGCCCCGGTGTCCAGGGCCAGAATTTTGTCGGATTCCGCGCCGCGGGCAGACAAGACAATGATCGGCACCTCTGACCAACTCCGTACGTCCCGGATCAGGTCGACGCCGTCACCGTCGGGCAGTCCGAGGTCGAGCACGATCAGATCCGGCCGGCGCGTTCCAGCGTCGATCAGGCCTCGCTGAAAGGTCTCGGCTTCATGCACTTCCAGGCCATCGGCTTGCAGGGCCATCCGCACAAAACGGCGGATTTCCTTCTCGTCTTCAATCAGCAGGACACGCAGCACCGGCTCGCTCATGGTTGGTCCTCGTCAGTCTGCTGCGCAAACGGCTCGATCACCGGTGGCTCTTCACGGGGCAGACGTAACGTGAAGCGCGCACCGCCTTCCGGGCGGGTGATACCGAGCATGGTTCCCCCATGAGCCTGGGCAATGGCCCGGCAGATGGCCAGACCCAGTCCGACGCCGGGAATCGAGCTTTCCTTCTTGCCACGCATGAACTTGCTGAAGATCGCCTCTTCGTGGCCGTGGGGCAATCCTGGCCCCTCATCGGCGACCCATAATTCGATGTTGTCGGGCGTCGCAACGGCCCCCAGGCTGATGGCGGTGTCAGGCGGTGTGTACTTGACGGCGTTCTCGATCAGGTTGATGAGAATGCGCTCGATCAGTACGGCGTCGATGCGCACCGGTGGCAAGTCATCATCCAGGGCGACGTGCACCGAACGTCCTCCCAGAATCGGTTGGATGGCTCTCAGGGCGCTACCGACCACGTCTTCGATGGGTTGCCACTGACGATTCAGCACCACCTTGCCGGATTCGAGGCGAGCCATGTCCAGCAGGTTGTTGACCAGTGTGTTCATGCGCAGTGCAGATTCACCCACCGCCGTGGCGATCTCGGCGGCGTCTCCGGTCAAGGGTGGCCTGGTCAGTTTGAGCGCTTCGGCGAGCCCGACCATGACCGACAGCGGCGTGCGCAGGTCGTGGGAGATGGCTGACAGTAACGAGTTGCGCAACCGCTCGGACTCCATCTGAACCGTCGTGTCCTGGGCCACATGGATGTAGTGAATCCGTTCGAGCGAGATGGCCAGCAACGACGCACAGGTATCGAGCAGGCGTCGCTGTTCCGGCACCGCCAGCCGTGTGGTGTCCAGTGGCTGCACGGCCAACACCCCGCGTACCCGCATGGGGGCCGACAAGGGCAGGTAGAGCGTGGAACTTGAGGGCAGGGTGTCGGTGCCGTAGCCGGCCGGCTCGGTTTTATCGAACGACCATTGGGCAATGGCAAAGTCGACTTGCGGTGCATCCCCCGTGACCAGTGGGGCTTGTAGTTTATTGTTGTCGTCAGCGACCAGCAGTGCCGACCTTGCGCCAAACTCGGCGGACAGAAAGCGTGCGCCGATTTCGGCGACCTGCTCGGTCAGCAGCGCGGCGGACAATAAACGCGACATCTCGTACAGCGCCCGCATGCGGTCTTCGCGCCGTTGCGCCACCCGCGCCTGGAAGGTCAGGCCGGCGGTCATTTGCCCGATCACCAGGGCGACAACGAGCATGACGCTGAAGGTCACCAGGTACTGGACATCGGAAATGGCGAAAGAAAAGCGCGGCGAGACAAAGAAAAAGTCGAAGGCACCGACTGACACGAAGGCCGCCATCACGGCCGGGCCACGACCGAAGCGCACCGCGACAGCGACGACCGCCAGCAAGAAAATCATGACGATGTTCGCCTGCTCCAGTAGCCCGGCCAGAGGCAAGGCAAGCAGGGTCGTTACCGCGCAGAGTACCGCGCTCCAGATATAGGGCTGCCACGTGATCGGGCTTTCGCCGACGGTGGCCGTGCTCTCGGCTTGCGGGCGGCTGCTGCTTGGCAGCGAGACCTGAATCACGTCGAGATCAGCGGCCAGTGCTCCAATCCGATCCGCCAGCACCCGTCGCCAGAGTCGGTGACGCGGACGTTCGTCACGGCCCAGCACGACTTTGGAGAGGTTGTACTGCCGTGCGTACTTGACCAGTGTTTCGGCAATGTCCTGGCCGGCCAGGGTCGCGATTTGCGCGCCCATGTTCTGGGCCAGTTTCAAGGTCGCCAGCACGCGACGGCGCTTGGCTTCCGGCAGGCGCTGCAAGGCCGGGGTTTCGACATACACAGCGTGCCACGGCACGCTGAGTTGAGCGGCCAGCCGTGCCGTCGAACGTACGGTTTTTTCTGCCTGTTCATGAGGACCTATGCAGGCGAGTAGCGACTCGCGGGTGCCCCAGACCGGTTTGACCGCGCTGCTCTTGCGGTACTGCAACATCTCGCTGTCGACGCGATCGGCCGTTCTACGCAGCGCCAGTTCGCGCAAGGCGATCAGATTGCCTTTGCGAAAGAAGTTCTGCACCGCGCGCTCGGCCTGTTGCGCCATGTAGACCTTGCCTTCCTTCAAGCGCTGCAACAGGTCATCGGGCGGCAAGTCGACGATGACCACTTCGTCGGCGGTGTCGAAAACATGATCAGGCACGGTCTCCCAGACCCGAATGCCAGTGATGCCGCCGACAATGTCGTTCAGGCTTTCGAGGTGCTGAACGTTCATGGTCGACCAGACGTCGATACCGGCACTGAGCAGCTCCTCCACATCTTGCCAGCGCTTTGGGTGCCGGGAGCCGACGACATTGGAATGGGCCAGTTCATCGATCAGGATCAAGCCCGGTTTGCGCGCGAGTGCGGCGTCCAGATCGAACTCGGTCAGTGTGCGGTTCTTGTCGACGACTTGCCTTGGAGGCAGTTGTTCAAGCCCCACTGTCAGGGCCAGGGTTTCGGCGCGACCGTGAGTCTCGATCACGCCAGTCAGCACATCGATGTTCTGTTGTTTCGCTGTCTGGGCAGCGGCCAGCATCGCGTAGGTCTTGCCGACACCGGCACTGGCGCCGAAAAAAATCTTCAGCCGACCGCGTTTGGCTTGCGCTTCGTCTTCGCGAATCTGTGCCAGTAGCTGGTCCGGGTCAGGACGTTCTTCGGCCATCAAGCTCACCGTGTGTGAGTTAGCGCTCAATGTGCGGCGTCGAGTGCCAGGTTCAGTTCCAGTACGTTGACCCGAGGCTCGCCGAGGAACCCGAGCAGCATGCCTTCAGCGTGTTCGTTGATCAGTTCGCGAACCTTCTCGATGGGCAGGTTGCGCACTCGCGAAATCCGGCCTGCCTGATACAGCGCGGCAGCAATGCTGATATGCGGATCAAGACCACTGGCGGAGCTGTAGACCAGGTCGGCGGGCACCGTGGTGGTGTTGCCCGGATCAGCGGCGCGCAACGCGTCGATGCGGCCCTTGATCGCCTCCGCCAACGCCGGGTTCAGCGGGCCCAGGTTCGAGCCGCCCGAGGCCAGCGGGTTGTAGGCCATGGGGCTGGTGGCGGAAGGGCGGCTCCAGAAGTATTTCGGATCGCTGAAGCCTTGGCCGATCAACAGAGAACCCACGGTTTTGCCGTCTCTTTCAACCAGACTGCCAGCGGCCTGATGAGGAAAAACCAGCCTGGCGATCCCGGTGGTGATCAGCGGATAGGCCAGCCCGGTAATCAGTGACAGCGCAATCAGCAGGGTCAAGGCCGGACGCAGCAGAGATATCATGACAATGCTCCCTCAAGTCAGACCGACAAGGGTTAACGCCATGTCGATCAATTTTATGCCTATAAATGGAACGATCACCCCACCCAGCCCATAGATCAACAGGTTGCGGCGCAGCAGCAGGGCTGCACCGACCGGGCGGTACTTCACGCCTTTGAGGGCCAGGGGAATCAGGAAAATGATAATCAGCGCATTGAAAATCACCGCCGACAGCACCGCTGAGTTCGGGCTCGTGAGGCCCATGACGTTGAGTGCCGCGAGCTGAGGGTAGGTGGTGACGAAGGCCGCCGGGACGATCGCGAAATACTTGGCGATGTCGTTGGCAATCGAGAACGTGGTCAGGGAACCTCGGGTCATCAGCATCTGTTTGCCGGTTTCCACCACCTCGATCAGTTTCGTCGGGTTGCTGTCCAGGTCCACCATATTGCCGGCTTCCTTGGCGGCCTGAGTCCCGGAGTTCATCGCCACGGCGACGTCCGCCTGAGCCAGTGCCGGGGCGTCGTTGGTGCCGTCGCCGGTCATGGCCACCAACCGGCCTTCAGCCTGATAGTTGCGGATCAGCTGCAACTTTTGTTCGGGCGTCGCTTCGGCCAGAAAGTCATCGACACCGGCCTCGGCGGCGATGGCGGCGGCGGTGACCCGATTGTCGCCCGTCACCATGACGGTCTTGATCCCCATGCGGCGCAACTCGACGAAACGCTCCTTGATGCCGCCTTTTACGATGTCCTTGAGCTCGATGACGCCCAACACCTTGGCCCCGTCGGCAACCACCAGCGGCGTGCTGCCCCGACGCGCCACTTCTTCGACGACGGTTTGTACCGCTTCGGGGAATTGCCCGCCCAGACTCTGGACATGCCGCACGATCGCTTCGCCGGCCCCCTTGCGCAGTTGCCGGTCATCCAGGTTGACACCGCTCATGCGGGTCTGCGCTGAAAAGTGCACGAAGTGCGCATGCAGCGCCGCGATATCGCGTTCTCGCAGGTTGAACCGTTGTTTGGCCAAGACCACGATACTGCGCCCTTCAGGCGTTTCGTCGGCCAGGGACGCGAGCTGCGCGACATCCGCCAGTTCCGCCTCCTTGATGCCCGGCGCCGGCAAGAACGCCGAGGCGTGACGGTTGCCCAGGGTGATGGTCCCGGTCTTGTCGAGCAGCAGAACATCCACGTCACCGGCAGCCTCTACGGCACGGCCGGAGGTGGCGATCACGTTGGCCTCCATCATCCGGCTCATGCCCGCCACACCGACGGCCGACAGCAGACCGGCAATGGTCGTCGGTATCAGACACACCAGCAGTGAAATGAGCACGGTGATCGAGACCGGCGAACCGGATTTGGCCACCGCGACCCCGAACAGGGAGAAGGGCAGGAGCGTCACCGTGACCCCCAGAAACACGATGGTCAGAGCGACCAGCAGGATCGACAGGGCGATTTCATTCGGGGTCTTTTGCCGTTTGGCGTTCTCGACCATCGCGATCATCCGGTCGACGAAGGTTTCGCCAGGGTTGGTGGTCACGCGGACGACGATCCAGTCCGACAGTACCCGCGTACCGCCGGTCACCGCCGAGAAGTCGCCGCCACTCTCGCGAATCACCGGGGCCGATTCGCCGGTAATGGCGGACTCATCCACTGAGGCGGCACCTTCGATCACTTCGCCGTCGGCGGGGATCACCGAGTCCGCCAGATCACCGGCTTCAACCACCATCACATCGCCTTTGCACAAGTCGCTCGACTGAGCCAACTGCCACTCGGCGCCGTAGTGAGGCTCGCGCAGTTTCTTGGCCCAGGTTTGCTTTTTGAGGTCTCGCAGGGAGGCCGCCTGGGCCTTGCTGCGACCTTCAGCCAGTGCTTCGGCAAAGTTGGCGAAGAGCACGGTGAACCACAGCCACAAGGCAATGGCGAGGATGAACCCGGTGCTGGCCTCACCCTTGCCGCTGAGGGCCTGGACCCACAGCGCGGTGGTGATGATTGCGCCGATGTAGACGACGAACATCACCGGGTTGCGCCACTGGATCCTGGGGCTGAGTTTGCGTACCGACTCGACCATGGCCGGGCTTATCAGTTTCGGGTCGAACAAGGAGAACGTTTTACGTGTCATGTGCCTGATCTCACTTGGTCATGATGAGGTGTTCGACGACGGGCCCCAACGCGAGCGCCGGTACGTAGTTCAGCAAACCGACCAGCAACACCGTGCCGATCAACAGCACGATGAACAGCATTCCGTGGGTGGGCATCGTGCCGCCGGTGACCGCCAGGCGTTTCTTGGCGGCCAGGCTGCCGGCGACCGCAAGCACCGGTACGATGACGCCGAACCGGCCAAACCAGCTGGCGATGGCCAGCATCGTGTTGTAGAACGGCGTGTTGGCCGATAACCCGGCGAATGCGCTGCCGTTGTTGTTGGCCGCCGAGGTGAAGGCGTAGAGGATTTCCGAAAAACCATGGGCGCCGGGGTTGGCGATCCCCAACTTGCCGGCCTCGGCCATGACCGCGATGGCGGTCCCGAACAGCACCAGCAACGGCGTCACCAGAATCGCGATGGCGACCATCTTCATCTCATAGGCTTCGATTTTCTTGCCCAGGTATTCGGGGGTACGGCCGATCATCAGGCCGGCGATAAACACCGCGAGGATCGCGAATACCAGCATGCCGTACAGTCCGGAGCCGGTGCCGCCGAACACCACTTCACCCAGTTGCATCAGCACCAGCGGCACCGCGCCGCCCAGTGGGGTGAACGAGTCGTGCATCGCGTTGACCGCACCGCATGAAGCCGCGGTCGTCACGGCCGCGAACAGGCTTGATCCGCTGATGCCGAAGCGCAATTCCTTGCCTTCCATGTTGCCCGCCGCCGTATCGATCCCCATCGCGGAAAACTGCGGATTACCGAGTTGCTCGTAATGGGTGACGGCCACCACCGCGATCACGAAGATGATCGTCATCGTCGCCAGCAGCGCCCAGCCTTGGCGTATATCGCCAACGACGTGGCCGAAGACGAAACACAGCGCGGTCGGGATCAGGAAGATCGCGATCAACTGAAAGAAATTGGTGACGGCGGTGGGGTTCTCGTAGGGGTGTGCCGAGTTGGCGTTGAAGAAACCGCCACCATTGGTGCCCAGCATCTTGATCGCCTCTTGCGAGGCGACCGGCCCCATTGCGATGGTCTGTTTGTCAGTGCTGCTGGCCACGGTCACCGGATTGCCCTGGGCATCAAGGGTCGGCTGGCCGGCGGCATTGAGCACCGGGGCCTGGTACTGCATGACCTCCATCGTCGTGACGTCCTTGTAAGGGTCAAGATTCTGGATCGCGCCCTGGCTGACGAAGAACAGCGCGAATATCAACGACAGTGGCAACAACACCCACAGCGTGATGCGGGTGAGGTCGGTCCAGGCATTGCCGATGCTATCCGCGCTGTGGCGCGCGAACCCGCGGATCAGGGCAATCGCCACCACAATGCCGGTGGCGGCGGACAAAAAGTTCTGCACCGTCAGCGCAAGCATCTGGGTCAGGTAACTCATCGTCGACTCGCCGCTGTAGCCTTGCCAGTCAGTGTTGGTGACAAAACTGGCGGCGGTATTGAACGATGAGTCAGGCGTAACCGCAGCGAACCCCTGCGGGTTGAAGGGCAGAACGCCTTGTAGCCGTTGTAATGCGTAGACAGCCAGTAGCCCCAATGCATTGAACAGAATCAGGGCGAGGGCGTACTGAAGCCAGCCCATCTGCGTATCAGGCTTGACGCCGGCCAGGCGGTACAGAGGCGACTCGATGCGCGAACCAAAGGCAAATCGGCCCTCCATCACGGTGGTCAACCAGCGCCCAAGGGGCCAGGCCAGAATACCCAACGCCAGCAGGAAGGCCCCGAGCAGGACCCAGGCTTGAATAGTCATAGGAAGTCCTCCGGAAACAGCAGGGCAGCGATCAGGTAAACCAGCAGGCCGGCCGCTATCAGGCCGCCGAACAGATAGAAGCCCGTCATGACCGTCTCCTGTTAAGCGCCGCACAGCCCTGCGCCAAACCGACCAGGATGATGAAAAACAGTGCACCGAGTAGCAAAAAATAGAAGTCCATGGCGTTCCCTCCAGCGATGAGGCAAGCCTAGTTGCATGATCAGTAAATTGTTAAAAGGATTGGGGGGCGGGAAATAAAGATCGTGTAAAGACCCCACTCAAATTCATTGCACTGATCCGTATTTTTCTTCGCTACCTGCCTCTGTATCGAAACCAGCCCCCGTCCGACAATGCTCCCCACCCGGGGGGCCAAGTGGAGCCTGACGGGAGAGTTTCTATGTGACTCGATTTTTAGGAGGCCTGATGGCTAAGCTCGCAATTTTCTTGGGTGGTTTTTTAGCGTTAACGATCATGATTGGAATACTGGCCACCATCTCTCCCACATAAGGGGAAGAATATGAATGGGCTAGTTTTTCCTGGGTTATTTCCGTTTTTCGGAATCAGAAGTGATCAAGACTCACATTAACGCCGGCACGCTTTGCGAGTTCAGTGATTTGCTGCACCTTTTCAGAGTCGACTATGACCCCTTCATAACTGTCGCCACCAGCGTCGAAGTGGAGGTATCGCTTACCGAATGGCACCAGCCATTTATCAAGGCTGTTGAGGATCTCGGGCATCGATAATGTGCTGTCTCGCTCTCCAGCCTAGTGGTCCGCAACAACTAATGCCAATGGCGCTTGCCTGGCCATTCGATATCAGAGAAGCTCCGCCCCAGCCCCTCTCTCGGGGCGGGTTAGCCGTATGATCGAATGGTTTAGGGAAGCGTTGAATGACACTCAGGGTGATGGTGATCGGTGGCTACGGAAACTTTGGCAGCATCGTTTGCCGGCATTTAGTTGTGATGCCAGGCGTATCTCTGGTGATTTCGGGGCGTGACCCACACAAGTTGTTGCGCAAAGTCGATGAGTTGAAAGCCCAATCGGGCACACCCTATGAAAGCTGGTGCGGCGATGCCATGGGCACTGCGTTCAAGTCTGCCTTGAGCGCGATGGGCATCCAGCTGGTCATCCATACTGGTGGCCCGTTTCAGGGGCAGTCCTATGCCGTTGCGCAGGGTTGCATCGACGCGGGTGTGAACTACTGCGACCTGTCTGACTGCCGTACCTTCGTCACCGGTATAGACGCGCTCGACGCACGAGCCAAGCGTGCGGGAGTGGCTATCCTCAGCGGTTGCAGTTCGGTACCGACGCTATCGGCAGCAATAATCGACCAGCACCGACATCGCTTTAACCGTATCGACTCGATCGAACACGGTATTTCATCTTCAGCCAAGATGCCGGGACTGTCGACCGTCGAAGGCGTACTCGCCTACGCAGGTAAACCGATCACGCAACTCAAGGATGGACAGGTGCACACAGTGTTGGGCTGGCAGGGCCTGACGCTTCGCAAGCTGCAACAACTGGGCACCCGGGTCCTGGCTAATGTCGACGTGCCGGACATGGATATCTTCGCCCACCGTTATGGCGCCCAGACCCTGAGCTTCAAGGCGGGATCGGGCCTGAAGCTCGGCGGTGTGGCCAACTACCTGCTTGCTCAGGCGCTGAGAGTGGGGCTGGTACGGGACCCTGCGCCATGGGCTGCAAGGTTGCATCGCTGGGGGCGGCGGTTCGAACGATTCGGCGATGGCAAAAGCGCAATGTACATCGACGTCCAGGGCATCGATGTTGAAGGAAAGCCGCTGTCCATGAACGTGCAACTGACGGCCATGAATGACAAGGGCCCGGAAATTCCTAGCTGCGCAGCTGTCGCGCTGGCTGCAAAAATCGCCCAGGGGTACTTGCCCGAGCCCGGTGCCCGAGCCTGCGTGGGCGTGATCACCGTCGATGAATACATGGCCGCGATTAACGATCCGGCGAATTTGCATTTGTCCGTACACTTCTCTGACGAGCAGAGCTGACCATGCTCTATCTGTGCCTGAAGTACATCCACGTCATCGCCGCCATTTTCCTGTTCGGATTCGGCATGGGGTCTTACCTCTACCTGATCGCCGCCAGCCGCACGGCCAACCCTCAAGTGATCGCGCACGTGACCAGAATGGTTGTGCGGTTCGACACCTGGATTACCACACCGGCAGGCTTCATTCAGATCGCGACGGGCTACCTGCTGGTGAGGCTTGCCGGACTTTCACTGACCACGGAATGGGTTCTGACGTCGCTGATCATCTTCCTGTGCGTGGGTTCGCTTTGGCTTCCGGTGCTGGTGCTTCAGAAGCGGCTGCACGTGATGGCCTTGAGCGCGGTTGAGGCGGGGGTGGGGCTCGATGATGAGTACAAGTCCGTTTACAGGAAATGGTTCTGGATGGGGATTGCGGGTTTTTTGGGGATGTTTGTGATTGTGATGATTATGGTGACGAAGATGACGCCGAGGTACTGGGTTGAAGTGTTGGGGTAGGAGGGCTGCTTGAGCGTTCCTTCAGTTAGGCGAATGGCTCATGAAAGGTCCAGGACCGTATCAACACAGGTCCTACATCAACCTGAGAATCCCTCACCTTGCCCCCTGATTGGATGAAGCTTATAGTCCGCCCCGTCGCCCAAATGGCGATTCAGGTTTGGCGACCTGATCACAGAGAATGCGAGGGCTATCCGCTTTATTGCAGGGGCCAACGCACCCGCAAAGCCGCTTTCCATGGCGGCTGTGCGCGGGAGACCTTTGGGTCTGCCGGTGTTCTCTGTGCCGGTTCGCCAACCTGCGCACAGCTGCCACCCAATCGTTTGGCGACGACTGTGTGACGGCCTTGAGCCAATCAAACAGAGATCTTCAAAATGAATAGATACATGCCCCTCACCGGAATCGACCTGATCCCGGCCTCCCTGCTGATCGACACCCAAGTCCCACTCGACGTGCTGCAAGCCACCGCCGACTACCGCATCCGCACGGTCACTCAGGTGCTGGAAAATATCGCTTTTCGTGCCGACATCGAGAGCGACACAGTGGTACTGGCCGACTTCGCCAAGCTGCTGGCCATTCCGTTGCGCGATGGGTGTGACGTGATGGATGTGATCGGCAGACGCTTGCGGGCGCAGGCGTCGAAGTGAATGAAAACGGGCGCTCTAAAGGCGTAATGCGAGTCCGTTAAGCGTTTAAAAGATCGCAGCCTGCACCCGCCGAAAGTCTCCGGTTTACTAAGCCCTGAAGGCGCTCGTTTTGTTTGTCGGAGGATGCGAGCGACGCTTGCACAAAAAGGGATTTATTTTAGTAAAAACAGACTAGGAGATTTCATCTGGCTAACGCTCTTGGCAAAGGTATTTCATCACCAACGGCGACAACCGACCCAGGCTGTGTGAAAACGCATGCACCGTTTTGAAGTCTGCGTTGCTACGTAAAGTCTGCCAGCGTTTGGTTAGCCAGTAGACCACCTGCAATTTACGTAGGAACGCGACTTTCGTTCCGATTCTGACTGTCAAACTTGCTCTAAAACGTTTTCATACAGCCTGGACCCATAGTGGACACTCGCGCTACCGGGCTAAAGCGGCCACCGAGACGGGTGTGGCCGGATTCCTCCGCAGCCAGGCGATTACTTTCCAGGAGCCCCATTCTTTCGAAGATCGCCTTCCAGGCACAGCACAGCACAGGGCATTGCCTTGCCTGCAGCCAGATCCAGTGCTTAGCGAGATTCCTGCCGTTTTTTGGCGGCTGAGTGTAGAAAGCGAATAGTTGGGTGAGCGTACAATGTTACCTGTGGCGGCTTGCGCCCACCACCCATAACAACGCAAGGATGCTGTGCATGACGAAAAGTGTATTAGGACTGTTCGATGACGAAGACGAGCTTCGTGACCATTTGGCTCAAAACCTGACGATCATTGAATCGGGGCTTCGCCTGATCAGGACGAATTTCGTCGTAGATAATCCCCTCGGTGTCGGCGGCGCCTTCGATATCCTCGGCAGGGATCAGTTCGGCAATTTCGTGATCATAGAGGTCAAGCGCAGTGACCAGGCTGCGAGGCAGGCCCTACATGAGCTCAGCAAGTACATCGCGCTATTCATGGAAGACCAGAAGGTAGACAGCCACAAAATCCGGTGCTTCGTTGTGTCCACGCACTGGCATGAACTCGATGTCCCGCTGTCACTCTTCAAGGATTCCTGTCCTGTGGAGGTCAAGGGGTTCGAGGTCACTGCGGTTGGGAAGACCGTAATCACTAAGGAGAGACCCCTGCCAAAGGTAAGCCTGGAGTCGCGCTTATCTCCAGACATGCGATTCAGTTTCTTCGATTCCGCCGAGCGCCAGCAGGACTTTTGTGATGATCTGCAGAAGGCCTTACGCGGCGTCCCGCACGTACGCGCGGCGTTGATCGTAATGGAACCGATCGCTGACCGTGAGCGCATGTGCTTGCTATGCGCGTGGCGAGTACCAGACATAGCGCTGGCCGACGTGAAAGCACTGATCTTCAACCCCGACTTTCAGGAGGAGCATTATTTGTTTCTAGGATGGGAACTTGAGACGGATCTTTGTGATTGGCTGGAGGACCAGAGCGACAAGGCCAGTTTTGTCTTCGCCTCAGACTCGCGGGCAACGCCAGAAAAGGTCGAGAACTACAAGTCGCATCACCGGTATACCCAGCTCGTTAAGCTCGGAGACTGGCCACGCAATGACTTGGTGAACGATCTGGATGAAGTCATGCGCTGCTTAGTGGCTAAGGACGTCTCCGCGAAATCGAGCCGGGCGAACCAGCATCACTTCGCAAAGACCTCCAGTAAATCCACCGGCAAGGCGTGGGATTATGCATCCGGTGCATTTGAGGAGTTTATCGGGCACAACGAGTTCTGGCTGTCGATGTATAAGCAGCTGGAGTAGGAGATTCCGGTGGACGCGATCGTTCAGTTCGGTGGCTTTCACATGCGCCATTTCTACTATGCAGTGCATCAAGCAGTGGAATATCCGGAAGCGGAATTGTCTACGTTTGGCGTAACCATCACCTGTGGTGATGATCTGCATGTCAATGTTGTCGGTGGCTGGCTCTGGGACGGAGTGACCCGGCCCGGTAATGCACGCGCAAACATCGAACAGACGTATGGTTGCGTGGCATCCTTGTGGGTCCTTCTCCACAGCGCGGTAGATCAGCGCCGGTACGATTCCGTAAACAGCGAACACGGCTTTTTCCCCTACGTTGCCGTCGAGGACAGGAAAGCGGGCTCGTTCAAACTATACGGTCCGGCCGAGGCGCCTACCCATGCCAGCCTGGCGCAGGGACTAAAAGCGTTCGTAACGGCTAATCCTGACTACTGCCATGAGGTCTCGCAGTGTTTGGAGCCAATCCCACGTAATTTTGCGAGCTTCGATTGAAGCTAGGTGCCACATCGACTTCTGAGCCCATGGTATCCGTTCAACTGGCTGCTGGCAGAATCGGTCATTCGCCCACTGTTTCAGGTAGAGCTTCGGTACATAGCGGTTGTCTTTACGCAGCTGCTGCATTGCCAGATTTCGCCAATATGAAGAGTTAGGTCCAACGCAATCATATCTGCTATACGCAGACGAGCTGGCACCTACCTTGGAGCTAATGTATATCTGCTATCGGCCAGAGGCTGCCGTTTGAGGAGGGGCGGCATTCGGCCAACCCCGGTCTTAGCGTTGAATGAATCGCCCTAATTCGTCTATAGCTTGGCAAGGAGCCTTCATATCGTGCGGTAATGGACGCCCAACCGGAGAACAGGCTTCTAAACAAAGCAAAGCGCATTATTCAAAACTTTCTTCCTGCTCCCGATCACGTTTCCGTTCCTTCTCAATCCAAAGATCAAGATCAGGAAGCAACTCATCAATCCAGCGGCGTACTTCCGCATGTGGGGTATCTCGAAACATGAGCATCTTCGACCGGCGTCGAACCAAAATATCGGCTAGTGGCCCCATCCAGCTCCGAGGCTGCAAACGCGTCCAGTAGCTTCCGAGAAAGGCGTGTTTGTCCGGCGCATACACGAGCAGCTCCAAGAGAGTCGGGTTCAAGTCATCGCTTTCTTCGCCATGCTTACGCGCAAACATCGGGATGGCTTGACCAAGCAGTGGGTATCGTAATGTGGCATCCATGTCTGCCCACTGACGAAGAACCACCGAATCGATATCTTCAACTGGAGTATCAAAACTGAAATGTACTTCGAAGAACGCTGCGGTTCCGGGCGTAACCCCGTGGAGCAGAAACACGTCCAATGCGATGAAGGTCTGAGTCTTGAACAACCCTTTGAGCACATAACTCACATCATGGGGAGAAAGATGAAACGACTCAATGGCGTCGCAAAGGTGTATACAAATATCACGCGCAGTCTCTTCACCCTCACTGCCTGAGCAGCAAATGCAAACTACCGTTTGCATACCGAAATCGCGTAGCTGCCCTTTTTGGCTGAAATCGGCGCGGCGTAAAAGATCCCGACCGGCCTCAATCAGTGACTGGTTCCATAGCTGACCATTCTCTCGGTCTCGATAGAAATGCATATGTAGAATGTCGAGTGCGATCTCCACGCCGTCTGACAATTTGGCGATATCGAAAAGGAGTGCGCTGAGTTCTTCGGAAGGCGAGTCTACGACAACACCATTAGCGATACTGTAGAAGTCCGCAGCTAGGAGTACGTCCTTGCCAATTGCGCGTTGTAACCGTTCGATACCATCTTTATCAATTCCGACGCGTGCTTGGAGATAAGGCAGGCTTGACCCAAGATCGCGATCATCAATAGCTGCCTCCAGTACCGACGATGTGAACGTGATGTCCCGTCGGTGCGCTTGGTAGATGAAACCTCCGAGCACTGTTGCATTGCGCTTTTTTGGGTCGATTAACGCAAACTCAGCGACTAGTTCGTGCCACATGGCAAGTAGATCAACCGCCCCTTCGGCAAGGCCGAGACCGCATTCAAAGGCGCGTTGCTGATTCGGTCCAGGTAGGAGTTCAACGATAAATTGCTTACGCGTCTCGGAGTCTTGGGCCAACAAGCGTCCTACCTCCTGAGCCATCTGTGAAGCCTTATGCCACGGCCGCATCACGTCGTCATCGGGGTCGCCATCGACGATGTCCCATCCGCTGTTCGAGCCGTTCAGCACCACAGCACGTGCCTGATGCAGAAGATCGGACGGTTTCAACCGCTGGATGATTGTTTCGAGCTTTGCTCTGACGTCAGCAGGCATCGCCTTACCTTCGAAACGAAGCGCAGCGCGAAAGCCAAGCCAACCTTCAATCCAAGGTTTTTTCTTCGCGAAAGCGGCGGCGGCGCATTCGAGCGCTTCATGACAGGCATCTATGGCCCAAAGCTCGCGAACTCTGCGCGCGAGGATTTTAGGGGCTTCATCAATGCCCTGTGAAAGATCTACAACGAGCGCAATGGCGGCGTTATACCAGTCCCCAACATCCCTGTTGACCTTCGGACACCATCCCCAGTCACGCGGACGGGCACCGAAGTCGAAGTTGCTCGATGAAGTGAAATGACCTGTGCTCAGCAGTGCATCGAGAGTGATTGATGCACAGCGGCGTTGCTCCGGGTCAATTGACGTCGCCAATCGCCGGACGACGTCACATCGCTGGGCCGGCAGGGCCTGTGTTCCGGATAAGTACAAATGAAAAAGTTCGGCAAACGCATCTCGCGCAGAATTACTCTTGTTGCCTTCGGGCTCGATGCCTACAAAGCGTGCAAGCAACATCGCTGCGCGCTCGAACATTTGTGGATCGTAACCAAGTTTCTTGATAAGACGGATCCACTGCCAGCGGTCTGAAGAATTGGGCGCCAGTATCAGTTCACCATTGGAACTATTCAGTTCGCGTTCAATTCTCGCGAGCACCGCTTCAGGAGCGACCGGCGCTATATTGGTGATGATCTGGAGCCCGTCCTTGCCCAACGAGAAAAGATCTCCTAGCGGGCCGTCTACGCGGAGCCATCGGGCGACTGTTGCCTGGGGCTCGGCGCTGTCGTGAAGAAAACCTAGCCGCCGTGAGAGCGACTTCTGCATCCGCGGTGTCAGAGAAGCGCAAAAACGATCGAATTCCTCCGGGGGTATTCTTTCCAGTGCGGATGTAGCCAAGGAGTTGGCAATCGCATGGGGTAATATCGCGCGCCACCGGCCGCGCGACTGGGCGATACCGCGACGACCCAGCCTAATAAGCGCCGCATACATAGCATGTGCGCTGATAGAACGGATGTTTCCGATGTTTGCCAGTTCGCCGTTGCTCGAACTGTCTTCACCATCCACCGAATAGAGGAGAGAGAGATCCTCGGCCACAAGGAGTAGGCCTTGATCGGGTTCGTTGCGTTGCTGGAAGATTCGCTCAAATAGGTCGCGACTCTTAAGCTTGCCTAGGGTTTCGCCTTTACCCAGTGTGTCGGCGATCGCCCGCGCAACGCGAAAATTGCCATCGCTGAAGTCTGCTATCGTGCTCCGGTCGACCTGCGAGACATTGGGGAAGGAGTGTTTAAGCCATTGTGAAACCAGTTCGGTTGACGCTGATTGCAGGCGGAAAACTTCGGTCCGTTCGGGTTCATCATCGCCGACGTCATACTCAATAGTCAGCAGACTGACATTGCTCGTGCTATCAGAACAGATGCGGGCTAGCTCGCTGTGAGTGGCTGGATTGCAATTGTCTACCACGAGAACGGCGCGATGACCTCGCATGATGAGTTGACGCGCCATATCCCGAGCCGTTGGATCGGTCTCTACCGAATAATCAGTGTAAACCGCGAGGCTAGGGTCCAGTGGCTCCGACCCAACTTGACTCTCGAAAAGGGCCTGCACCAATCGCGTCTTGCCGAGCCCCGACAAACCGACTAATCGAATGCATTGTCCTGGAGTGCGTAAGGTCTCGCGAAGCTTTGCGATCCCTTCGCCGATAGTCAGTTGTAGTCCTTCTCGCGATCTCTCATCCGTTAGACATGCCTTATCGTCGAAAAGATATGTGCTGGGCTCGTCCACCGTCGTCCCGACCCAATTGCCGATGCTGCTCCACCCTGCTAGGCGCAGACCGACCCGTAAACGAACCCATGCCACGATGCCCGGATATTCGTTGACCCAGGTGGCCAACCGGTCCCGATCGTAGAAGTCAGTGTGAAGCTTTTGGGCATCGACAAGATCGTGGAGCTGTTCGCGGATCGCCTTACGTCGATCCGCCAGCGGCTTGTCGGCGACTGACCCTTGGGCGCTCACAATGATGTATGAGCCGGATGCCGCCGCAAGTTCGCCGATTACAGGTCGCAATGTGCCTTCGGGGCGCATCTCGTCGCGAATCGCACTGGCTGGCATACCTGAAAACCAGTGAGCGCCCGTGGTACGAAGTCGGGCTTTGCAATTGCACTAGGGCACTCAACGCGAACATCGAGTCCACCGTCTGCAGCGTCTTGGTTACCACCAGCGGTCACGGACGAGAGTGGGCAGCCTCGTGAGCGTAATTCTGACAACGCCAAACGCGCTACGAGAGTGCGTAGATCGCTGTCGCTCAAGTTCGCGATGTCGGTCCCTGTTATTTCGAACATAGCTAACTACGACGTCCTGGTTAAATCTCATTAAGGCGATCATAACTGAGGATAGGAGCATTTAGTTTGTAACAAAGGTGAGCGCCAGCGGTGTAACAACTCACGCAAGCTAATGCCGCTCCACAGCCCAGTCTAGCTCAAGTGCTAATGACCACTTCTGGTCGTTTTCTGCCTGTTGCGACCGGTTGAATCCACAACCCAACGTAGACAGTGACATAAACACACGGATTGCCCCGGTGACGCCTGTCGTTGGGGGGGAGCAGGGGCGATAGCCCCATTGTGGAGATTTGGCGACTCGGGAATGCGGAAACTGTCCTACAGTTTGTGGGTTGTCGGCCATCCGACACGACGTTCCCCTTCCTTAAAACAAGAGAATCGACTTATGAAATTCGAGCCCCTTGCCAAATCGCTGATAGCGACTGCACTCGCTCTTGGTTACGCCTGCGCACAAGCCGCTTCGCAAGCCCCGGTCGCCGCCGAGAATGGCATGGTGGTCACCGCCCAACACCTGGCCACTCACGTTGGCGTCGATGTCCTCAAGGACGGCGGCAACGCAGTCGATGCAGCGGTCGCGGTCGGTTATGCGCTGGCGGTGGTCTACCCCGCGGCGGGTAACATCGGTGGTGGTGGTTTCATGACTATCCAGCTGGCCGATGGCCGCAAGACCTTCCTCGACTTTCGCGAGAAGGCGCCCCTGGCGGCCACCGCGAATATGTACCTCGACAAGGCAGGCAATGTCGTCCCGGACCTGAGCTCCAAGGGGCATCTGGCCGTCGGCGTACCGGGAACTGTGTCGGGAATGGAGCTGGCGCTGAAGAAATACGGCACGATGAAGCGTGCCGATGTCATCGCACCGGCCATCAAGTACGCCGAGGACGGCTTCGTGCTTGAGCAGGGTGACGTCGACCTGCTCGATACCGCAACCGACCAATTCAAGAAAGACATGCACGACTCGGGCGCGATCTTCCTGAGCAAAGGCGAGCCGCTTCAGGTTGGCCAGAAGCTGGTGCAAAAGGACCTGGCCAAGACGCTGCGGGAAATTTCCGGTAAAGGTGCTGACGGCTTCTACAAGGGCTGGGTTGCCCAGGCCATCGTCGACTCAAGCAAGGCCGGCAAGGGCCTCATCACTCAAGCCGACCTCGACAAGTATCAGACCCGCGAGCTTGCGCCGATCGAGTGCGACTACCGTGGCTACCACGTCGTCTCTGCACCGCCACCGAGCTCGGGTGGGGTGATTATTTGCGAGATCATGAACATCCTCGAAGGCTACCCGATGCCAAGCCTGGGCTTTCACTCGGCTCAGGGGCTGCAGTATCAGATTGAGGCCATGCGCCACGCTTATGTCGACCGCAACAGTTATCTGGGCGATCCCGACTTCGTCAAGAATCCGGTAGCGCATCTGCTGGACAAAGCTTATGCGGCGAAGCTGCGTGCCGCCATCGACCCGCAAAAAGCCGGCATTTCCCGCGATATCAAACCTGGGGTAGCGCCACACGAAGGCAACAACACCACGCACTACTCGATCGTCGACAAGTGGGGGAATGCGGTCTCGGTGACCTACACCCTCAACGATTGGTTTGGTGCAGGGGTCATGGCCAGCAAGACCGGCATCATGCTCAACGACGAAATGGACGACTTCACCTCCAAGATAGGTGTGCCCAATATGTACGGTCTGGTGCAGGGTGAAGCTAACGCTATCGCTCCAGGCAAAGCACCGCTGTCGTCGATGAGCCCGACGATCGTCACCAAAGACGGCAAAACCGTGATGGTCGTTGGCACGCCGGGAGGCAGTCGCATTATCACGGCGACCCTGCTGACCATCCTCAATGTGATCGACTACGGAATGAATATTCAGGAAGCGGTCGATGCGCCACGATTCCATCAACAGTGGCTGCCTGAAGAGACCAATCTCGAAGCATTCGCCGTCAGCCCGGACACCCGGAAAATCCTCGAAAGCTGGGGGCAAAAATTCACCGTCCCGCAGGACGCCAACCATCTGGCGGCCATTTTGGTCGGCGCGCCTGCACTCGGCGCAAAACCGGTCGGCAAGAACCGTTTCTACGGCGCGAACGATCCGCGGCGTAACACCGGCCTTTCACTGGGCTATTGAGTGATGCGCAGCCCTGTTTCAGGGCTGCACTTTCATGCGTCTTCGTCGATTTCTTCGGGACCTGAGGTAGAATGTCGCGCAATGGATGCTCGCCGTCAGGCGTGCCTGGCCGATAAGGTCAGGTGTCGAAGGATTCGCGAAGAGGTTGACGGGCGTATTCAGTGAGCAGATTCCATCTGTTCATGCTCAGTATTTGATTTAAAAACAGAATTAGTGTCACCCAAGTAGCTGAAGCCAATGACTAACAAGAAGTCAGCGCGGGAGGGGCCTAAACGTGAGGCCGATAGTGTCTATCGGTCTTATATGTCCACCCATCAGTCTTTCTGAGTGCAGGGGGTGACGGTATGCGGTATTGCATGCCGTGAGCCGGGGCACTTCATGATCAAGAGTGGTGGGGGGATGGCGTTCTATCCTAGGTATTACTGAATGTTTAAAAAAGTGAACACGGGGCTACTCGGCCTGGCCATGTCGATGGTCCTCATGCCTTTGCACGCAGCTGAGACAAAGAAAGTCGATGTGCTCCTCATCGGTGGGGGCATCATGAGTTCGACCTTGGGCGTTTGGCTCAATGAGCTCGAACCTGGAATGTCGATGGAAATGGTTGAGCGTCTCGATGGCGTCGCCCAGGAAAGCTCGAACGGCTGGAACAACGCCGGGACCGGTCACTCTGCTCTGGCTGAGCTGAACTACACGCCAGAAGACAAGAACGGCAAGGTCGAGATTCCCAAGGCCATTGAAATCAACGAGGCCTTCCAGGTCTCGCGCCAATTCTGGGCCTGGCAGGTCAAGAATGGTGTCTTGAAGAATCCCCATTCGTTCATCAACTCCACTCCGCACATGAGTTTTGTGTGGGGCGATGACAACATTCAGTTCTTGAAGAAACGCTACGAAGCACTTCAGGCGAGCCCGTTGTTCGCTGGCATGCAGTACTCGGAAGACCCGGCGCAGATCAAGAAATGGGTTCCGCTGATGATGGAAGGGCGTGACCCGAATCAAAAGATCGCGGCGACCTGGTCCCCAATCGGTACGGATGTGAACTTCGGTGAAATCACCCGTCAGTTCGCCGGTTACCTGCAAACCAAGCCGAACTTCTCGCTGAAGCTTTCGAGTGAAGTGGAAGACATCAAGCGCAATGAAGATGGCAGCTGGCGCGTTTCCTACAAGAACCTGAAAGACGGCTCGGAAACCCAGACCGACGCCAAATTCGTGTTCATTGGTGCGGGCGGTGGTGCACTGCACCTGCTGCAGAAGTCGGGCATTCCTGAAGCCCAAGAGTACGCAGGCTTCCCGGTTGGCGGCTCTTTCCTAGTGACTGATAACCCGGCGATCGCTGAACAGCATATGGCGAAGGCCTATGGCAAGGCCTCGGTCGGCGCACCGCCGATGTCGGTTCCACACCTGGATACCCGCATGCTGGATGGCAAGCGCGTGATCCTGTTTGGCCCGTTCGCGACGTTCTCCACGAAGTTCCTGAAAGAAGGTTCCTACTTCGATCTGCTGACGAGCACGACCACGCACAACGTCTGGCCTATGACCAAGGTGGGCATCGAGCAGTACCCACTGGTTGAATACCTGGCTGGCCAGTTGATGCTGTCGGATGAAGACCGCATGAACGCCCTGAAGGAATACTTCCCGAATGCCAAGAAGGAAGACTGGCGTCTGTGGCAAGCCGGTCAGCGCGTTCAGATCATCAAGCGCGATGAAGAGAAGGGCGGTGTCCTGAAACTGGGCACCGAGATCGTCAGCTCCCAGGACGGCAGCATTGCCGGTTTGCTGGGTGCATCGCCAGGCGCGTCCACCGCGGCTCCGATCATGCTGAGCGTGCTTGAGAAGATCTTCAAGGACAAGGTTGCAACCCCGGCCTGGCAGGAAAAGCTGCACCAGATCGTTCCGAGTTACGGCACCAAGCTCAACGACAGTCCTGAGCGCGTTTCCCAGGAATGGGCCTACACCAGTGAGGTTCTGCAACTTGCCCCGCCGCCTGTGATCAACCCGGCAGTGGCGCCGCAAACAGCTGCTCCAGCTCCAGCGAAACCACAGCACGAAAGCACTCCAGCGTCTGACATGGCGCTGTAAAACGAAGCCCCGCCAAACACTGTTTGGCGGGGCTTTTACGTTGGGGTCATTCAAAACCGGTCTTTGGTCAAATTCGCTCCAGCGCCTGGGCCAGGTCGGCGCGCAGGTCTTCGACATCCTCGACACCCACTGACAAACGCACCAGTGCATCGCCGATGCCGAGCTGTGCGCGGGTTTCTGCCGGGATGCTGGCGTGGGTCATGATCGCCGGGTGCTCAATCAGGCTTTCCACCCCGCCCAGGCTCTCGGCCAGGGCGAAGATCCGCACGCTCTCGAGGAAGCGCTTGGTGCCGGCCAGGTCGCTGTTCAGGTCGAGGGAAATCATCCCGCCGAAACCGCGCATCTGCCGCCGCGCCAGTTCGTGCTGCGGGTGCGATGGCAGGCCCGGATAATAGACGCGCGCCACCTGCGGCTGACGTTCCAGCCATTGCGCCAGTTTCAGCGCGTTGCTGCAATGGCGTTCCATGCGCAGCGCCAGGGTCTTCACTCCGCGCAGGGTGAGGAACGCGTCGAACGGCCCGGCGATAGCACCCACCGCGTTCTGCAGGAATCCCAGGCGCTCGCCCAGTTCTGTGTTCTGCCCAACCACCGCGATGCCGCCGATCACGTCGGAGTGACCATTCAGGTACTTGGTCGTCGAGTGCAGCACGATGTCGAAACCCAGCTCCAACGGGCGCTGTATCCACGGGCTGGCAAAGGTGTTGTCGGCCACACAGATGATGCCTCGCTCGCGACAGATGCGCGCGATGGCGGCGAGGTCGGTGAGGCGCAGCAAGGGATTGCTCGGCGTCTCGACCATGACCATTCGCGTGTCGTCCTGCAGCGCCGCTTCGAATGCCGCCAGGTCAGTCAGATCGACGAAGCTGAAGCGATGCCCGGCGCTGCGCCGGCGCACCTTGTCGAACAGTCGGAAAGTACCGCCGTACAGGTCGTTGCCGGAAACGATGTGCGCGCCAGTGTCGAGCAGTTCGAGCACGGTGGAGATCGCCGCCAGCCCGGAGGCGAAGGCGAAGGCCCGGGTACCGCCTTCGAGGTCCGCCACGCAACGCTCCAGCGCCCAGCGCGTTGGGTTGTGCGAGCGCCCGTAGTCGAGGCCCTTGTGTACACCGGGGCTCTGCTGCAAGTAGGTGGAGTTGGCGTAAATCGGCGGCATCAGCGCCCCGGTGGAAGGGTCCGGCGCCTGTCCGGCATGGATCACACGGGTGGCGAAGGCGCGGGGCGCGGCGGTTTCATCGTGTTGACTCATGTGAGGGATCTCCGTAAGTGATTGAGCAGGTCGACTCGGGTAATCAGGCCGTGGAAGCCCGAGGCGTCTTTGATGATCGCCACCAGCCCACGGTCGAGCTCTGCCTGCAGTTCAGCCAGACTGGCGCCGGGAGGCAGGGTTTCCAGCTTGTCGGTCATCGCGCTGGCCACGGTCATACGAAAGTGCGAAGCGTCTTCGTGCACGCCAAGCAGAATATCGGACTCGTCGATCACGCCGATCAGCCGCTGTCCGTCCAGCAGCACCGGCAGTTGCGACACATCCGCCAGGCGCATGCGCTGCAAGGCGGTGAGCAGCGTGTCGTCCGGGCCCACGCTGATCACCCGGCCATCCTCGAAGCGCCGCGCGATCAGGTCGCGCAGATCGCCGTAGCGCTTGCGCGCAAGCAAGCCCTGATCGGTCATCCACTGGTCGTTGTAGACCTTCGACAGGTAGCGGGTGCCGGTGTCGCAGACGAAGCTGACCACCCGCTTCGGCTCGGTTTGCTCACGGCAGTAGCGCAGTGCCGCCGCCAGCAATGTGCCGGTCGAAGAGCCGCCGAGAATGCCTTCGGCGCGCAGCAGTTGGCGGGCATGATCGAAGCTTTCCTCGTCGCTGATCGAATAGGCCTGGCGCACGCTGGAAAGGTCGGCAATAGACGGAATGAAGTCTTCGCCGATGCCCTCGACCGCCCAGGAACCGGGTGTGCCGAGGGTGCCGCTGCGGCTGTATTCGGCGACCACCGAGCCGATCGGATCGGCCAGCACCATGGCCAGGTCCGGCTGCACGCGGCGAAAGAAACGGGTGAGCCCGGTCAGCGTGCCGGCCGAACCGACGCCGACGACGATGGCATCCAGATCATGCTGGGTCTGCGCCCAGATCTCCGGTGCGGTGCTGCACTCGTGGGCCAGCGGGTTGGCCGGGTTGTTGAACTGATCGGCGAAGAAGGCGTCGGGAATCTCCTGCGCCAGTCGGGCGGCAACGTCCTGGTAGTACTCGGGATGGCCCTTGCCGACATCGGAGCGGGTGATGTGCACCTCGGCGCCCATCGCCTTGAGGTGCAGGACCTTCTCGGTGGACATTTTGTCCGGCACCACCAGCACCACCCGGTAACCCTTGGCACGGCCGACCAGGGCCAGCCCGAGGCCGGTGTTGCCGGCAGTGGCCTCGACGATGGTGCCGCCGGGTCGCAGGCGGCCATCGCGCTCGGCGGCGTCGATCATCGCCAGGCCAATGCGATCCTTGATCGAACCGCCGGGGTTCTGCGATTCGAGCTTGAGGAACAGCGTGCACGGGCCGGTATCGAAGCGGCTGACGCGCACCAGTGGCGTATTGCCGATCAGTTCGAGCACGGCAGGGCGGGAGTCGTTCGGCATGTTGTCACCTCGCTGCGGGAATTTGCGCTGGATGGACAGCAATCTGCGGTCGGTCAAGCGCCAGTCGCAGGTAATGCCTCGCTTGGACCATAGGCCGGGATTGCGCAACCCGCAACCTAGGGTCTGTTGACGTTTGGTGGCGACCGCGACGGCGGCCCATTTGGCGCAGGGCAAGGCGCGAGGAACGTAGTCTGGTTGTTCCAAATAAGTTCCGAGCAACGCCGCCCTGCGCCAAATGGGCTCCGTCCCTTCGGGTTGCGCGCCAACGTGCGCGAGGCTGCGTTGCGGGATTTGCCAAGGGAACAACCATTAGCGGCATCCCGCGCCTTGCCTCGCGCACGTTGGCATCGCAACGCGGTTCGTCACCAAACGTCAACAGACCCTAGCGCAGCCAACCGGTAGCGACGCCGCCTGAACAGCATTGCAGTCTGGGGTCTGTTGTTTCTGGCATTTGTAACGGCCAAAAAAGAGCCTCAAAGCTCTTTGATGGGGAGGAAGTAGAGCCCATGAGGCTCAAGATGCGCATGAAACAAGTGGTGAGCTTGGTAGGGGTTCAGATCACTCACCACTTACGCAGCTGCCGGAGCATTTAAACAGCTGCGTAGAACTATCGTAGGAACGTGGGGGCGTGGGCTCAAGTACCGTTAGTCTAGTGTTGTGGGGGCTTGTGTCCTGTCTTTCACCGGGCTAGTTCAAGTGACGTCCGGCGCCTGGAGAAACCGCTTGGGGATGGCGTCCGCAAACGGGTAGAGGGAAAAGTAAGGCCGGGCTTCATCAATGACTCGCTGGACGGACGGTCTGCGCGTCAACCGGTCGAAATAGGCACTCAAATGCTTGAATTCCTTCGGGAACGGCAAGAGTGTGCTGGCATAGAAAAGCGCCGGGGCGGCGGCGCAATCGGCCAGGCTGAAGTCTTGACCGGCCACCCAGATTCGCGACGCCATCCGATGGTCGAGCATGGCGTAGGCGGTCTCCAGTGTGGATCGTTGTTTGCTCAAATCAGCGTTGGCGCTAAGCAGGCGATCACTGACAATCTGTTGCATCGGCTCCTGCACATAATTGTCGAAAAAGCGGTCCCATAGACGCACCTCCAGCGCGGCCTCCCAATCGTTCGGAATCAACAGTTGCTCACCCGGATAGTAGCGGTCCAGGTACTCGATGATGATCGTGGCCTCTGGCAGAGCGCGCTGGCGCAGGTGGTCACTGATGACCGGGAATTTACCGATTGGCCATAGGGCTTGAAGCTCCGCCCGGTCTGCATCATCGGCAAGATCGATGATCCGCTTTTCGAATTCGATAGCGTTTTCGTAGAGTGCGATCAGCACTTTGTGGCAGTACGACGCCAGCGGATGGTAGTAAAGAGTCAGTGGCATCTTTCAACTCCTCAGTGGTGTTGCACTCATCATAGTCGCTGGCGTGACGGCTCGAAGGGTGGAGCCTGATGCCACTCTCTACCCCTCTCGGGTTACCCCATCGACGTCATTACGTTGCTGTCATGTGGCACCCCATACTTCGTGCCAGCCTTGCGTGTGGGCTGTTGAGTCTGGCGGCACAGCGTCCGCTTTTACCTCGAAGGAAAACCCATGAAGATTGAACTGGTACAGCTGGCCGGTCGCGATGGCGACACGGCGTATAACCTCAAGCGAACCATAGAAGCCATTGAAACGTGCACGCCCGATACAGATTTACTGGTGTTCCCCGAGACTCAGCTGATGGGATTTGCCAGCGCCGAGCAATTGAACGGTGTGGCTGAGCCCGTTGATGGGCCCACTGTGCAGGCGGTGCTGCGTGCAGTGCGCGAGCGTGATGTCGCGGTAGTGGTGGGTCTGGCCGAGCGAGACGGTGATCGTTTCTTTAACACGTCGCTGCTGCTGACACCGCAAGGCGTGGCATTGAGTTATCGCAAGACGCACTTGTGGCCATCGGAGCGCGACCTGTTCCAGCCTGGGGATCGCTTTGCCACGGCACTGTGGAAGGGGGTTCGGGTGGGGCTGTTGATCTGCTACGACATCGAACTGCCGGAAACGGCGCGGGCCTTGGGGCAACTGGGGGCAGAGCTGATTCTGGTCACCAACGGCAACATGGACCCCTACGGTCCCGTGCATCGCACTGCGATCATGGCCCGGGCCCAGGAAAACCAGGCCTTTGCCGTGATGGTCAATCGTTGCGGTGGCGGTGATGAAGGTTTGATGTTTGCCGGTGCCAGCGCTGTGGTCGACCCGATGGGGCGTCTGTTGTTCGAAGCCGGGCGCGAAGAATGCAGACAGGTGGTCGAGCTGGATTTCCAGCTGCTGAAAACCGCTCGGCACGATTATGACTACCTCAAGGATCGTCGCTTACGACTCGTTGGCGAGCAGATTGCACATGCCGATGGTCGTCGTGAGCTGCTGATTCCCTGACCGCTGCATTGCTGGAACCTTCAGCCGATTTCGGTGCTGCCATAACAATAAAATAACAGCAGACGCCGCGCTCATTTACCGATGATCGCGCCATCGCTTTGGAGTCTCCCCATGAAACCTCTGTGTCGCTTGCAACTTGTCGTCGCCTCATTGCTCAGCCTGGGTATTGCCTGCGCCCATGCCGCCGATGCCGCCGATGTCGCTAAACCCAGCGTCTCGATCTACAACTGGTATGACTACATTGCACCGGATGCCACCAAGAATTATCAGCAGGAAACCGGCGTTGGCACGGTTTACGACGTGTTTGATAACGAAAATGTCATGCAGAGCAAACTCATGGCCGGCCGCAGCGGTTATGACGTTGTGGTCGCCAGCAGCGATACACTTCCGAACCTGATCAAGTCGGGTGTGCTCAAGGAGCTGGATCGAAGCCAGTTGCCGAACCTGCCGCACCTGGACCCGGAGATTCTCGCCAAAGTGCAACGCAATGACCCAGGAAACCGCTATGCGGTCCCTTACTTGTGGGGCACGACTGGCGTGGGGTATGACGCCGACAAGGTCAAATCGCTGTTGGGAACCGATGCGCCGGTCAATTCCTGGGACCTGATTTTCAAGGAAGAAAACGTCGCCAAATTGAGTCAATGTGGCGTGGCGATGCTGGATTCGCCCAGCGAAATCATTCCGATTGCGCTGCACTACCTTGGGCTGCCCTACAACAGCCAGAACCCCGACGATTACCGTAAGGCCGAGGCGTTGTTGCTCAAGGTTCGTCCGTATATCCGTTACTTCGACTCTTCCAAATTCATTTCCGACCTGGCCAACGGCAACGTCTGTGTAGTGCTCGGTTGGTCGGGAGGCGTGTATGACGCACAGTTGGCATCGGCCAAAGCCGGTAACGTGCGCAATCTGGTCTACAGCATCCCGCGTGAGGGCGCGCCGGTATGGGTGGAAAATCTGGTGTTGCTCAACGATGCGCCACACCCGCAACAGGGCCTGAGTTTCATCAACTACATGCTGCGTCCTGAAGTCATCGCACAAACCTCCAACTACCTGGGCTACCCGAATGCCAACAAGGACGCCACCGAACTGGTCGAGCAGAAGGTCCGCGATAACCCTGGGGTGTATCCATCAGCAGAAACCATGGCCACGTTGTTCCCGCTTGAGGCCTTGCCGCTGAAAGCGGAGCGCATACGCACCCGCGTGTGGAGCACGGTCAAAACCGGCAGTTGAATGGATTGATCGGAGCGGGCAACAGGTTGCCGCGTTAGCACTGCGGGGCTCATGAAGATGAGCCCCGCAGGTGGTTAGACATTCCCCGACAGACTTTCTGTATTACGCGCGGTGCGGTGCTTCAAGCGGGCGGCGTGCCATCGTGAAACATGGTCTTCAATTGCGCGCGTAGTTCTGGCGAATCGACGTGCTTGTGAACCGTGACCGCATGCTGCGCGGCGGCTTCCAGCAATTCCTTTTCAGAGTCCGCGGACAGTGCGACAGAACACTTGGTTGCGCTTGGAAATTCGCGGCAATCGATATATTTGCGCGTCATGATGCTCTCCTTCATACAAGGGCAGGCGGGGCCTGCGTGAACGACCGCTCGACACGTCGCGGGGTCCATCGAACACGATTGCGCGTCGCATCGAGTGGGGTAATCCATAAAGTATAGGTCGATCGCAGGATCGCTAAAGGCACTTACGGCGTACCGAACATCGCCGTCCAGTAAATCCCCGCATCACTCTTTGGATCAACCGCATAAGCCGCGCCCAGCTCGCGGAATTGTGGGTTCATCAGGTTGGCGCAGTGGCCGGGGCTGGACAGCCAGCCATCGACTACCTTGCGCACGGTGTCTTGTCCGGCGGCGATATTCTCGCCGATCTGCTGGCCGGCGTAGCCTGCCAGTTCAGCCCGGTCACCTGGCGTACGGCCATCGCGGTCTTTGTGATCGAAGAAGTTGTTATTGGCCATGGCTCGGGTATGGGTCTGGGCCGCCGTCGCGAGCGTGGCGTTCCAGGCCAGTGGCGTGGTGGCGGCAAAGGATTGAGCACCGCACTGGCGCGTTTGCTTGCGAGCGCTGTTGATCATGTCGAGCAGCTTCTGTCCCTCTGCCTGCCAGTCGCCCAGGCGGCCAGTCAACAGTGGGCGCGCCAGCACGATGCGCCACGCATTTGCTTCGTGGCTCACGCCGATATCGACGAATTGTGGGTCCAGCACCACCTGGCAGAAACTCTCCTGTACCGCCTTCATGGCCGATTGCGCATCACGTGGGCCGGACAACGTGATCGCCTGTACGGTGACCATCGGATAAGCCGTACGCGCCAGCGCCTGCTGCAGGTCGCCGATATTGCTGCCGGACAGGACCAGGCGCGGATCAGCCGCTAGCGGGGGCAGTTCCTGCGACACCTGGCCCGCACAGCGTTGCACTTGGCTGCGGTAGGTATTAATCGATTGGACCAGCTGTGTTTCTTCGGTCGCCACGGCAGTGGTGGCGAACACCAGACCCAGCGATAACGCAGCAAGATGCATAACAGATGACAGGACGCGCATGGAACTCTCCCTTGAGCTGACTGCGCCCATCATGCGCGATTTCACCCTACCCGGCGCAATGCCTTTTATGTACATCCATGAACTGGACGTCAGTGTCAGGGGCGTTAAGTCGGGCTGTAAATCCGTGGCGCACTTCGATGGGGGACGTGGATCAGGTTGAGGCGGTGCTTGATGGCCCACTGCACAGTCAATGCGGTGGGGGCCGACAAGCTGACCAGCGTGCCAAACTTCGCCCTTACCGCTTTGTGAATAAGCTCCAGGCTGCAGCGGCTGGTCACTACCACGAACCCGCAACGCGCATCGATCTGTGCACGCTGCATAGCGCCGATCAATTTATCCAGCGCGTTATGGCGGCCGATATCTTCACGGCACAAGAGCGCCGAGCCGTGAGTGTCGAAGTACAGCGCCGCATGCAGGGCGCCACTGCTGCGCGCCATTATTTGCGCCTGTTCGATGCGCTCACGCAGGCCGCTGAAGTGTTCCGCAGGAGGGAGTGGAACAGGCTCCAGAATGTCCAGTTGCGGAAGTGCCTGCTCCAGTGCTTCTACGCCACACAACCCGCAACCACTGGTACCGGCCATTTGCCGGCGATGATTCTTCAGTGCCCAGAAGGCACGACTGGAAATCTGTACATCTGCCTGACAGGCCTGGTCGAAGTGCGAGAGACGGATATCGTAGATTTCGCTCAGATCTTCAACAATATCGTTTGTCACACTGAAACCCCGGATGAAATCCTCGATGTTACCGGGTGAAACCATCATCACGGCCTGGCTCAGACCGTTGTAAGTGATGGCCAAGGCGATCTCGGACGCTAACGCAGCCTGGGAGACCAGTGCGCGCGCATCATAATCTCGATAGGTGACGTTCAGAGGCTTCGGTGCAGGTGCATTTGCATCGCCTTGTTCAGATGATTGTTCGACTCGGCAATGCATGACAAAACCCTCGAAATCCTCAATTGAGTTTAGGCTACGAATAACCCGTTATTGCGTCCAATCGCTTGTTCCGATGCAATGATTGGCGTTGTCTATCAGTGAATTCAAATAACGGAAAATAGTTTCTTGGCTTCAGCAAAACATTTCTCGGCGATGGCCGAGCGAGGTTCGGTCTTGCGCATCACCAGACCCAGGGGCGCTAGAACACTTGCATCTGGAAGGTTGATAAAGGCCAGATTCTCAATAGGGTTTTTCAGGCCACTGTCCAGCGGCATGACAGAGCAGCAAAAACCTTCATGAATTGCCTGGAACAACTGATAAGTCGAATCGGTTTCGAGTATTGGCTGTGGGTCAAGCCCGCGGCTGCGGAAGCTCAGATCAACGGATTTTCGATAGTGCATGCCATTGCTGATCATCCCCAAGGGCAGCTCGGCGGCATCTTCCCAACTTATTTCTGTTCCTTCGAAATGGAAGTGACGAGTGTCGTACAGCAAGCCGACGCGGGTCTCTCCGATTTCGAAAAAGTCCAGGTAATCCGGACTCACATGATCGAGATAACAGATGCCCAGATCCAATTGGTTGTTGCCTATACCTTCGATGATTCGGTCAGAGCTCATGGATGACAGGCTGAATTTGAGCTCCGGGAACGTATGGGAAAGCCCCTGAACGTAGCTGATTGGATTAAAACCGCTGAGAGGCACCAGGCCCAGGCGCAAATTGCCGACTAACTGACCGCGACACGCGGCGGCCTCGGCGAACAGCCCGTCATGGGCGGCGAGCAATGTTCTGGCCCATGCCAGCACGCGTTCACCGGCCTGGGTGAAACCTTCAAAGCGCTGGCCTCGGGTGACCAGCTCCAGACCCAGTTCATCCTCAAGATTGCGCAAGCGCATGGACAGTGTCGGCTGAGTAATGTGGCAACGCGCAGCGGCCTGCCCGAAGTGTCGGGTCTGCTCCAGCGCGATCAGGAATTTGAGTTGCTTGATGTCCACAATGGCACCTGCTGAGGGATGAATGGGATGTCAGTAAAGCAGGTAAGTCTCATGATTAAAAACACGGAAAGTGGGGTGAGCAAACGATCTCACTGTCCTTCTTGTCAGTCCAATCACAAGTATTGAACGACCGATTGGTTGGCTCTATCACGACCGAATTTAATTAGAACAAGTCATCATTGCGGGTGAGAAAGCTGTCGATAGAGGCGCTCGATAAACCGGTTGGCCAGAGTGATTAGACAGTGACTGTTTTAGCGATTTAGCCTCTGGCAATTGTTTTCATTATTGCCTGCCGGAGAATGACATGAGCGTGAAGTCGGATGCGTTGTTTGTACCGTTGAATATGGCTGTGTTGACCGTCAGCGATACCCGGGAATACGCCAATGATACCTCCGGGCAATTGCTTGTCAGTCGATTACTGGAAGCGGGCCACACCCTGAGTGAGCGAAACCTGCTTAAGGATGACCTGTACAAAATCCGGGCGCAGGTTGCGAACTGGATTGCCGACGAGGGGATTCAGGTCGTGCTGATTACCGGGGGGACTGGATTCACGGGCCGCGACAGCACACCTGAGGCTGTGACCTGCTTGCTGGATAAACAGATTGACGGCTTTGGTGAGTTGTTTCGGGCGATTTCTATTCTCGATATCGGAACGTCCACGGTACAGAGCCGGGCCTTGGCCGGACTGGCCAACGGCACGCTGGTGTGCTGTCTGCCAGGTTCGACTGGCGCCTGTCGAACTGCGTGGGAAGGCATTCTTGCCGAGCAATTGGATGCCCGCCACCGGCCGTGCAATTTCGTGCCGCACCTCAAGCCTGTGCAAGCCTGCGGATCACGGGGATGAGTCAGTCACCGCTGATGCCTGTGGAGGAAGCCATCGCCAGGTTACTGGCCATGGCTGAGACCCAACGTCTGCATGAAAGCGAGCCAGTACTGCTGAGTGCCGCACGGCAACGGGTGCTGGCCAGCGACCTGGTGGCGACCCTGGATCTTCCGCCTTGGCCCAACAGTGCCATGGATGGTTATGCCTTGAATGTGGACGACTGGAGCGGACAGCCGTTAGTCGTGTCACAACGAATTTTTGCCGGTCAGGCGCCCGAAGCGCTGCTACCGGGAACCTGTACGCGAATCTTTACCGGAGCGCCCGTACCCGAGGGTGCCAACAGTGTAGAGATGCAGGAGAACGTTGAGCTTTTGGATGACGGCCGAGTACGTTTCAAACAGGCGCTGACGGTTGGCCAGAACATTCGACCTCAAGGCCAGGAGAACCGTGTCGGGCAGGTTTTGCTTCATGCAGGCAAACGACTGGGACCTTTCGAGTTGGCCATCGCAGCGGGGCAGGGATGTACGCATGTGCATGTCGTCCGGCGCCCACGGGTCGCGCTGCTCTCCACAGGTGATGAACTGGCCGAACCGGGTATGCCCTTGAAGCCCGGTTGTATCTACAACAGCAACCGCATCTTACTGAGCCACTGGTTAAGTGCATTGGGTTGTGACGTCATTGATGCCGGTATTCTCCCCGACCAGCCGCAGCAGACGCGGCTCAAACTCGAACAGTTGCAACACGCTACGGACTTGATTCTGACCACCGGTGGCGTGTCCGCAGGTGATGCCGATTGTCTTGGGCAGGTGCTGCGTGAATGCGGTAAACCGTTGTTCTGGAAGCTGTCTATCAAGCCGGGTAAGCCGCTGACAGTGGGGTACTTTGGCACCGTGCCGGTCATTGGCCTGCCAGGAAACCCGACGTCGGCTCTGGTGACTTTTGGGCTGTTGGCCCGGGCTTACGTGTTGCGCATCCAGGGGGTCGAAGACGTCACGCCATTGAGCTTCCCGATTAACGTCGGTTTTGACTGGCCTAAAGCAGGCGGTCGCAGGGAGTACCTGAGAGCCAGGCTGGAGGCGGGTCGAGCCGTGCTCTATCCGAACCAGAGTTCAGGCGTGTTGCTGGGCGCATCCTGGGCTGATGGCCTGGTCGAGATTCCGGAGGGCTGTACGCTGCAGGCCGGTGACTTGGCGCGGTTTATTCCGTTCTGCGACTTGTTCTAGGTCGTCCCATCCCACCTCTCAGCCATAGTCATCATTCAACCCCCCGTCACTTGGGGGAAGAAGGCGATCTCATCGAACGCTTCGATGGAGGCGTCGAGCGTACATAACTCCTGGTTCAGCGCGCACATGAGGCTGGTTTCACCGAGGACTTGCTCCCAAACCTCACCTCTGGCGATCAGCAGTTTTCTGACATCGTCAATGCTTCGCAATGACGATGTCAGCGCAATTTTTTCTCCGCCAATACCGAGTTGTTCTCGATAACGCGCAAAGTAGTTGATCAGAATCATTGAACGTCACCGGCTTCAAAGTTACCTGATCTTCCGCCCTGTTTTCTGAGCAGCTGAATTCTGTCAATGATCATCCCTCGGTCGACGGCTTTGCACATATCGTAGATCGTCAGTGCCGCGACACTCGCCGCCGTGAGGGCTTCCAACTCAACGCCTGTTCTGCCGTTCAGTCGGCAGGTGCTTACGATTCTTACGCTATCGGGCTCAACGGCTTTCACCTCGATGTGAATGGCGCTGAGCATCAATGGGTGGCATAGAGGGATGAGTTCATGGGTTTTCTTTGCCGCCATGATCCCGGCGATTCGAGCGACCGCAAACACGTCCCCTTTGGGATGGCCATTTTGTTGGATAAGTTTCAACGTGGCAGGTCGCATACGTACCCAGGCCTGTGCTTTGGCTTCACGGTTTGTCGGATTTTTTTCGCTGACATCGACCATATTGGCTCTGCCCTCAGCATCTAAATGGGTCAGCGCCGCTGAATCGGGCTGTTTGAATTCGTTCATGCTTATCCCTCACCCTTATGGGTGTTTAATGAATGGTTTGTGCAAATCAGTTCAGTACGAAGTCCACGGGTTGAAGCCGGGGAGGGAGTTCTGTCGCACCCAGGGCGTCAAGCACCTCACGCTCGATGTTGCGCACGATGGCATTGGTTGGAAGGTCGTTTTCATCAAGACCAAACGGGTCTTCCAATTCATCGCCAATCGCATCCAGCCCAAAAAACGTATAACTGACAATGGCGGTGAAGACCGGCGTAAGCCAGCCCAGCGGCTCGGCCATCGCGAAGGGCAACAAGATGCAAAATATGTAAATGGTCCTGTGCAGCAAGAGTGTGTAGGGGAACGGGAGAGGCGTGCTTTTGATTCGCTCGCAGGTTGTTTGCGTGGTTGTCAGATTGGTCAAGTGATTGGCCATCAGCGTGTAACGCCATTCGCTGATCTGACCTGATTCGGCGAGCGTTGAGCACTGTTGGCCGACTCGACGCAGAATCCCTTCAGGGATGTTAGGTGTGTTGGATGAGGGTAATGTGCTAAGCCACGTGCCCGCCGCACTGAGCTCGTCTTCGTTGCGAAGTTTGGCGTTGAGCGCGTGGGCAAACCCGCAGAGGTTGCGCAAAATCCTGCTGCGCTCCTGTTTATCCTTGATGACCTGACTTTCCCGGACCATCGAGCGTATGTCCATCACCATCGCGCCGAACGCTTTGCGCGCTTCATACCAGCGGTCGTAGCAGGCGTTGTTGCGAAAATTCATGAAGATAGAAAGTGATAACCCCAACAACGTGAAGGGTGTGGCATTCACCTTTGAGAAGTACGCAGGATGCAGTGTTTCGATCAAGACAATCGCAGAGGCCAGGAGTGTCACCAGAAGGCTTCGCAGTGCGATACGCTTGGCAATCGAGCCTTTGAGTGAAATCAAGACATTGATCAGGTTAGGTTTGGCTCTAACGATCATGGGAAACAGCCTTCTTGAGAGTAATGATGTGAAAACAGGGCAGGCTATCCGCCGGTCATGTTCATGAAACGGACAACTTGCACGTCATCATTGAGTTCAAAGTTGTGTCGGTACGGCTTGATTTTCATCGCCTCGATGATTGCCTGCTCCAGGCGCTCTGGCTCTCCTGGATAGCGGCGAAGCACTGCCTTCAGGTCGATGGAATGCTCATTGCCCAGACACAGCAGAAGTCGGCCTTCGACGGTCAGTCGAACACGGTTGCATGTAGCGCAAAAGTTGTGGCTGTGGGGCGAGATGAACCCCAGGCGAATATGCGGCGCCTCAGCCAGGCGCCAATAGCGCGAAGGGCCTTGGGTCGATTCCGCGGAGTCGATGAGGGTGTAGCGTTCGGCAATACGCTCGCGCACGTGCGCGCTTGAAAAGAACGCCCCGGCACGGCTGTGCTCGCTGATGACACCCAGTGGCATCTCTTCAATGAAGGAAATGTCCAGCCCACGATCGATCGCAAAGTCGACGAGGTCGTTTATTTCGTGATCGTTGCGTCCTTTCATGACGACGCAGTTGAGCTTGGTATGTTGAAAACCTGCGGCATTCGCTGCGTCAATACCGGCGATGACTTTGGCCAGATCACCGGTGCGCGTCAGTTCACGAAAGCGATCGGCGTCCAGGCTGTCGAGGCTGATGTTCAGGCGCTTGAGCCCCGCATCGAATAACGGTGCCGCCAGTTTGCCCAGTTGTGAGCCGTTGGTGGTCATGCACAACTCGCGTAAACCCGGCAGCGCTGCAATGCGCTTGCACAGGTCCACTACGCCAGGACGAATCAACGGTTCTCCACCGGTCAGGCGGATTTTTCGGGTGCCAAGCGCCACAAAACGTTCAGCTAACTGATAGATCTCTTCAAGGGCCAATACCCGTTGGCGCGGCAAAAACTCCATGTCCTCGGCCATGCAATAAACACAGCGGAAATCGCAGCGGTCGGTCACCGACATTCTGAGGTAGTCGACCCGACGAGAAAAACTGTCCATCAATATTTGATCGGTCATCACAACCTCCAGCAACGGGCAGGTCCACTGTTATATGAGGGCCTTATTGAACCAAGGCTAAAGTTGTTTTGAGTCGTCGTCTAATCACTATTAACAACCGAGTGATCGAGCAAATCTATTGGCCCGAAAGTCGCTTTATTTAAGGTGATATTAAATCTGCATCGCCTTGATTTTTCATGATTTATGTCGTGATAGATTGTTTCGATGGGTTGGTCATTATTTGTGATTAGACAGGCAGGTCATGCACCGAATAGGCTTATTTCGTAATCCTGAATTGGGCCCATTCAGTGGCTCGACGTGAACAAGTCTGTAACGGACGTTAAATGCGTTCGCGTTTTATATGCGCATAAAAACAGCCATTAACAATGACTTTAAGTTAGGCCGCCGCCTGCGTACAAAGTCTTGGAGAAGTATCATGAGCGAAGTTGAACGTTATAAACCGTATAAGGGGGCGGCCGCTGGCTGGGGCGCGCTGATTGCTGTTACCAGGAACTGGTTGGGCAGCGAAAATGCGTTCAAGAACATTCGAGCCATGCTCAAGACCAACCAGAACGGCGGATTCGACTGCCCGGGCTGTGCCTGGGGCGAGTCGCCGGAAAATGGCATGGTCAAGTTCTGCGAGAACGGCGCCAAAGCGGTCAACTGGGAAGCCACCGGCCGTCTGGTCAACCCGGCTTTCTTCAACAAATACACGGTGTCGTCGCTGGCGGCGCAAAGCGATTATTGGCTCGAATACCAAGGGCGCCTGACTCACCCCATGCGCTATGACGCCTCTGTTGATCGTTACGTCGAAACCAGCTGGGACGACGCTTTTGCCTTGATCGCCAAGCACCTGAAAGGGCTGACGTCGCCCGATCAGGCCGAGTTCTACACGTCCGGTCGGGCCAGCAACGAAGCGGCTTATCTCTATCAGCTTTTCGTTCGCGCTTACGGCACCAATAACTTCCCTGACTGTTCGAACATGTGCCACGAGGCGAGCGGCCTGGGCATGGATGACAGCGTCGGCGTGGGCAAAGGCACGGTGACATTCGATGATCTGGAGGAAGCCGATGCCATTTTCGTCATCGGCCAGAACCCGGGCACCAATCACCCACGGATGCTTGAGCCACTGCGCGAAGCGGTGAAGCGGGGCGCGCAGGTGATCTGTTTCAATCCGCTGAAAGAGCGGGGGCTGGAACGCTTCCAGCACCCGCAGCATCCACTGGAAATGCTCACCAACGGCTCCGAACCGACCTCGTCTGCGTACTTTCGTCCGGCATTGGGCGGTGACATGGCAGCGATGCGCGGTATCGCCAAGTTTCTGTTGCAGTGGGAGCGTGAAGCGCTCGCGAACAACAGCGAGGCGGTGTTCGACCGCGCGTTTATTGCCGAGCACACCTCGGGCCTGGACACCTACCTTGCCGAAGTCGACGCCACGACCTGGGAGCACATCGTCGAACAGTCTGGCCTGTCCCTGGCGGACATCGAACTGGCTGCCCGCATGTACCGCAAGGCCACGCGGGTCATCATGTGTTGGGCGATGGGGGTGACCCAGCACACGCACTCGGTGCTGACCGTCCAGGAGATCATCAATGTGCAGTTGTTGCGTGGCAATATCGGTCGCCCAGGGGCAGGGCTGTCGCCGGTGCGCGGGCACAGTAACGTGCAGGGCGACCGCACCATGGGCATCAACGAACTGGCACCCCCTGAGTTTATTGACGCGCTGGAGGCACGCTTTGCCTTCAAGGTTCCGCGCAAACACGGCCATAACACGGTGATGGCGATTGCGGCCATGGAAGAGGGTCGCTCGAAAGTCTTCATCGGTTTGGGCGGCAACTTCGCCCAGGCGACTCCCGACAGCCCGCGCACTCATGACGCACTGCGCAACTGCGACCTCACGGTACACATCGCCACAAAGCTCAATCGCAGCCATCTGGTCACCGGCCGTGAGGCCTTGATTTTGCCGTGCCTGGGGCGCACCGACATCGACATTCAAGAGGAAGGTCCGCAAGGCGTGACGGTGGAAGACACCTTCAGCATGGTGCACATTTCCCACGGCCAGTTGAAACCCAAATCCCCGTTGATGCGTTCGGAGCCGGCGATCATTGCCGGGATTGCCAACGCGACATTGGGTAAACACCCCATCGACTGGCTCTGGACGGTCGCAGATTACAGTCGCATCCGTGACCTGATTGCCGACACCATTCCGGGCTTCGAGGATTTCAATCAAAAACTGCTGCACCCCGGTGGCTTTCACCTGGGTAACGATGCCGCCAAACGCATCTGGAATACGGCTACCGGCAAAGCGCAGTTTGCCCCCAGCGAATTGCCGGAACACCTGGTCAGCGAAGGGGTGCGCAACCTGGATGTGAAGCCGGATCTGATCCTGCAAACCATGCGCTCCCACGATCAGTACAACACCACCTTGTATGGATTGGATGATCGTTATCGCGGCGTCTACGGCATGCGCGATGTGGTGTTCGTCAACGAGCAGGACATTCGCAAACTGGGTTTCGAGCCGGGGCAAAAGGTCGACATGGTCTCGCTGTGGGGGGATGGTCGTGAGCGTCGAGTGAGCGGCTTTACCTTGATCGCCTACGACATTCCGCCCGGTCAGGCCGCCGCCTATTACCCGGAAACCAACCCGCTGGTGCCGCTGGAAAGCTACGGCGACCGCACGTTCACGCCGACCTCGAAGTTCATCGCGATTCGCCTTGAGCAGGCGAAGGCCAGCAACCTGATCCAGTCCTTCGGCGCTTGAGCCTGGCCGGGGTGGCGTGAGTGTCGCCCCAGCCTCACCAGATCATTGGAAATCTGTTCGCGGCGAGCCGGGAGGCTCACTGCGGCCGGGCTTTGTGTGCACGCGCATCGAGCCACTATGAGGGTATCGTCATGATAAATCCGGGAGTGCTGGACCTGGCGCGAATTCAATTCGCGTTTACGGTCTCGTTTCACATCATATTTCCCGCCATCACCATCGGGCTTGCCAGTTTCCTGGCTGTCCTCGAAGGTCTCTGGCTGAAAAGCAACAACTCGGTTTACAAAGACCTTTATCACTTCTGGTCGAAAATTTTTGCCGTGAACTTCGGTATGGGAGTGGTCTCCGGGCTGGTCATGGCTTACGAGTTTGGCACCAACTGGAGCCGATTCTCTGACTTCGCCGGGAGCATTACCGGGCCATTGCTCACGTATGAGGTGTTGACGGCGTTTTTCCTTGAGGCGGGTTTCCTTGGGGTGATGCTGTTCGGTTGGAACCGGGTGGGGCGAGGGCTGCACTTCTTTGCCACGGTGATGGTCGCCATCGGTACGTTAATCTCGACCTTCTGGATTCTGGCCTCCAACAGCTGGATGCAGACACCACAGGGGTTCTCGATCGTGGATGGCCGGATTATGCCGATGGACTGGCTGGCCATCGTCTTCAATCCGTCGTTCCCGTTCCGACTGGCTCACATGGCCATTGCTGCGTTTGTGGCCACCGCGTTCTTTGTCGGGTCTTGCGCGGCCTGGCATTTGCTGCGCAGGAATGACACGCCTCACGTACGCAAAATGCTCTCGATGGCGTTGTGGATGGCGTTGATCGTGGCGCCGATCCAGGCCGTGGTCGGTGACGCCCATGGTCTGAATACCCTGGAACATCAACCGGCGAAAATTGCCGCGATGGAAGGGCACTGGGAAAACGTTGGTAACGAGCCGACGCCGCTGGTGTTGTTCGGCATCCCGGACATGGCGGCCGAGAAGACCCGTTATGCGATCGAAATTCCGTATCTGGGCAGTCTCATCCTGACCCATAGCCTGGATAAGCAGATCCCCGCGCTCAAGAGTTTCCCGAAAGAGGACCGTCCGAACGCGACCATCATTTTCTTCAGCTTTCGGATTATGGCCGGGCTTGGAATGTTGATGATCCTCACCGGTTTGCTGGGCCTTGCGTTACGTCGTCATGACGCGCTGTACCGCAATCGCCTGTTCCTGCGCCTGGTGTTGTTCATGGGCCCAACCGGTCTTATCGCGATGTTGGCGGGCTGGATCACTACCGAGGTCGGCCGTCAGCCGTGGGTCGTCTACGGACTTCTGCGAACTGCCGATGCGGCGTCCAACCACACTGTCACGCAGCTCAGCATTTCGCTGGCGTTGTTTGTGTTGATTTACTTCTCGGTGTTCGCGGTGGGCATCGGCTACATGATGAAGCTGGTGCGCAAAGGCCCTCAGCCGCATCACGAGCATCCGCCTCAGGGCGGTCCCGGTCAGGAGCGTACGCCACGCCGCCCCCTGTCCGCCGTTGCCGAGACGTTCGCGTCCGGCGATCACGTCAACTGAGCAAGGAGATGGATCATGGGTATTCAAGGTATAGATCTGTCGTTGATCTGGGGCGTCATCATCGCCTTTGGAGTGATGATGTACGTGATCATGGACGGGTTCGATCTGGGGTTGGGCATCCTGTTCCCGCTCATCCCGGATAGGCAAGAGCGCGATGTGATGATGAACACCGTAGCGCCGGTCTGGGACGGTAACGAAACCTGGCTGATACTCGGTGGGGCGGCACTTTACGGTGCATTCCCCTTGGCTTACTCGGTGATTTTGGAGGCCTTGTATCTGCCACTGATTTTCATGCTGGCCGGGTTGATATTTCGCGGCGTGGCGTTTGAGTTCCGGTTCAAGGCCAGCCCTGAAAAACGCCACATCTGGGATATGGCCTTTATCGGTGGCTCACTGTTGGCAACGTTTTGCCAAGGCATCGTGATTGGCGCTTATATCGCTGGAATCCCGGTGGTCAATCGTCAGTTTGCAGGCGGCACCCTGGACTGGTTGTCACCCTTTCCATTGTTCTGTGGTTTTGGGTTGATCGTCGCCTACGCGTTACTCGGCAGTACCTGGTTGCTGGTCAAGACGGAAGGCATGCTTGAATCACGCATGCGTCACTACACTCGGCCGCTGGCGTTCACCCTCACGGCGGTCGTGGCGGTGCTCTGTGTGTGGACACCGTTGCTGCATCCCGAGATTGCGACTCGCTGGTTCACGCACGCGCATATCGTGGTCTTTGGCGGGTTGTTGATCCTCGGCGTGCTGGCGCTATTCGGGCTGCTTGGGACGTTGCGCCAATATCACTCTCACTGGCCATTTGTGTTCACGTTGGCGCTGGTATTTCTGGGGTATATCGGTCTGGCATTCAGTATCTGGCCGAATATCGTGCCTCCCTCGATCAGCCTGTGGGATGCCGCATCACCGCCCTCGAGCCAGCTGTTCATCTTGATCGGCACGTTGTTCATTCTGCCGATCATCCTGATGTACACCTGCTGGAGTTACTACGTGTTCCGCGGAAAAGTGAGGATTGGCGATGGCTACCATTGATAGCGAAAACACTGAAGTTTCGGCTGCACAAGACGAAGCCCCCCCTTGGTATCGGCGGGTGCTCTGGTTGATTGCCATTTGGTTCGGCAGTGTGATTGCACTGGGGATCGTGGCCAGCGTGTTCCGGTTCATGATGCACATGGCCGGAATGACCAGTCACTGATTTCAGACAATAGGGGCCCGGCGCGATCTTTCGCGCCGGGCCCTTTTTTGTTCGATCCTAAGGCTTGCGATCAGCCAGTTCTTCGAGCAGGTCGGCTGAAGGCACGAAGAACAAGCCGCCAGTGACCGCCGTGCTGAAATCGAGCAAGCGGTCATAATTGCCTGGCGGTCTCCCGACAAACATATTCTCGAGCATCTGCTCGATGGGTTCTGGCGAACGCGCATAGCCGATGAAGTATGTACCGAACTCTCCTGCGCCTGGTCGACCGAACGGCATGTTATCGCGCAGGATTTTCACTTCCTGTCCGTCCTTGGTGATGGTCGTCAAAGAACTATGCGAACAGCTCGGTTTAACCGAATCACCGAGTTCGATGTCGGACAGTTTTGTACGTCCGATAATGCGCTCTTGAGCCTCAACGGATAACTCGTTCCACGCGCTCATATTGTGCAGGTACTTCTGTACCAGCACGTAGCTGCCTCCGGTGAACGACGGGTCTTCATCACCAATGATCGTGAAGTTGACCGCCTGGCGACCGGCCGGGTTTTCGGTGCCATCGACAAAGCCGACCATGCTGCGCATATCGAAATAGCGGAAACCCTGAACTTCATCTACGACCGAGATTGCATCGCCAAGCGATGAGAGCAATTGCGTCGCCAATTCGAAACAGAGGTCCATCTGATCCGCACGAATGTGCAGCAAAATGTCGCCAGGTGTTGCAACCGCTCGACGCCCCTGCGCACCGAACTCGCGAAACGCGTGCAGTGAGGCAGGGCGCGGGTTGCCAAACAGGGTGTCCCAGGCACTGGAACCAAAGCCGCAGACACAGGACAAATTACCCGAGGGAACACGTTTGCCGACTGATCGCGTGAGGGCCGCGACGTCTGCGCTCCAGGCCCGCACTTTATCGGCAGGGTCACTGCCGGGAGCCAATGTTGCAACGATGAAAATCGCGCTGCTTGTAATGGGGCTACAGACGGATTGAGGATCAGGGGGATTGTTAGCCATTGCTGTGAATGTAGTCATTGATAGTTCCACACGCGTCGGAACAGGATTGAAAGACCGGAGAGTAGCAGGTAAAGCACTCGCTTTCATTGACTCGGCTGCCTGCGGGCGCCGAGGACATAGACCTTCCCGGCCGCAGTAATCCGATCCCTGATCATGAGTTCAACCCGCAGTGAGGCCTGGGTGAAGGGGGAGGACGGTTTTCAGTATGGAATCCTGGAGGTTACTGGAGTAAAAGTACTTTACCTGCCTCAATCCAGAGGATGTGAAAATGGTCATTACAGTCAAAGAGCGCGATGAGCATCACATGTCTCATGAATCAAGTAGCTCGGGCGTCAGGATGTGGGATGTTTTTCAAGGAGATGTTCTGGTAGGCGTTTATCACAGTGAAGCCGATGCGTTGAAGTACAAGGCTTTGCTGGAGAGCGGCCGATTGGATAGCCTCAAGACACCTCCGAAAAGCTGACGTCAATGGAATGAGCAAGCCCAGCCTGGCCGCTGGGCTTTGTTGTTTCCGGGGACTGGGCAGGCTGAGGTGTCGTCTCTTGCAGGCGGCTTGTGTGCAACGTGGGCAATGGTCTCTGTGTTCAGCCCACCACCGTAATCCATTCGGCGCCATCGCGTTTCAGGATGGCAGCTTGCAGGCCGACCGGAGGTGGGGCCACGCCGAGTTTCAGACACCACAATTCAATCTGCTCGACCCGCAATTCGATCACCACCACGTCCGGGTCAAAGGGGCCGCCAGGGAACCACAAGTCTGAATTCTTGCGCCACAACGTGCTCTTGAGTGCTGGATCGTGATCCAGCACTTTTGCTTGTCCAAGCAGTGTCACGTACGCATGATCTTCATCACATTGGTAAGACAGGGTCATTCGCCCAGTGTGTTGCATTTCCTGGACCTTGCGGCACTGCCGCCCCGTCAGGAAGCGCACCGACCAGTGTTCGCTCAATGAATAGGGTTCAACGATACGAGCATTCGCATCGCCCGCTTCGGTAGCGGTAATTGCCATGCAATACGGCACTTTGGCAACGATGCTGCGGGCTATGTGAAGCAGTGATTCAGTCTTGTCGGTCTGCATAAGCTCTCTTCCATAAGGAGGCAGGCATAGATTGCTCAATAAGGCGATGCCACGTTGTAAGGCGTTGAGCGGATAAATGTTTGTTACCGATTATCGACGCTGGCAAACGGCTAAGGCAGCCGTTCAGGCTCTGGAAAACAAATGTGTTCTGATTTTCAATCAAAAGCCAGCGGGAACGGTGTTACCAACCCGTGTGAATACCTCCCTATAAGGTCATCCAGCCGTTGCAACGCCCCTCTCTGGATCCGGATTAGCAGGACGCTCAAGCATCGCGCAACAGGTCATGAGCGTTGAGCAGCTCGTAGGCGATTTCCGGGTGCTTCTCCAGACCACGGCGAATGGCTGCCGGGATCGATTGGCGGGTTTTGCGACACAGTCCGGGCAGTTCCAGGAGGTGAATGCCGATCCCACGCATGCTTCGCACTTCGTGCACGCTGGGGGTGATTTGCAGGCGAATGCCTAACTGCTCGTACATCCGACGCTGCAAATGTTCGAGGTCGGTCAGGCTTTGAAGATTCTCCAACCGGTCGAGCAGGCGTCTTTCCTCCTGGCGGGTCAGGTGCAGGATGCGCAAATCAGCGCTGGGTATGTCCAGCAGCTGCTCACGCCCGCAGTCGCAGGCACCGGGTGGGCAGGGTTGTCGAATCTGGATAGAGGCTGTCATGGTCTCCCATCATAGCTATGCACAATCGCCTTTGCCCACGGGGTTCGTAGCGACTTGATTGCGCCAGGCGCAATCTACCTCGGCTACCGACCAAGCCGACTGAGCGTATCGCGCATGGGGGCAAGGGATACACCGACCAAACCATCAAGCGGTCTGTTCAGCTCTTCGACCAGCAGAATCGACGCCGAGGCTGAGAGCGCGCACATCATCAACACTGCCACAATGGTGCCATTACGCGGTGCGAACAAACCGAACGTGCCGAAGATAATGGCCAGCCATGCCACCAGAATCACCAGCATCGTCGGCGGGATCGATGCATTGGCCTGCAGCAGTATCAGCCAACGGGTTGCGAACACCTCATCCATGAGCTGCAAGGCATGCGCCTTGAGTGCGCGCTGGGTCTCTGTGCCAGGAGTCAGTGCTTCGACCTTGCGCTGTAGTTCTTCAGAGCGGTTGATGGTCTCGGGGCTGTCGAGTTTTGCCAGCTGCGCCGCATCATGTGCGGCAAGCAGTTGCATGACGCCCGCGTAATTCTGCTTGAGCTGGCCGCGGATCTCTTGGGTCTCTGGTCCATACCTGGCCAACATCCGGTCGAACTGGACAACCTTCGCCGCCGTTCCCACGAGCTCGGCGTTGGCGGTATCGAACGTGCCTTTGGCGGAAGAAACCAGAAGGCCAAGCACCAGCGCGGCCATGGTCGCGATCAGGCCCGTCGCAAGTTTCACCACGCCGATGGAGTCATCGCTCAGATGATGAGACGGCAGCCGGTCGCGCAGGTATGAACCGAGCAGCGCGCTACCAAACACGCAGATGAACACGATGAGTGCGATCATCAGATGATTCACTTCACGTTGAACCTCCGTTACGGCTTTTTTGAGGCTGCGGTGGATGCTTTGAGCGTAGACGGTTTGATGGGTTTGGCTTGGGCCTGCGGGCGGCAGGTGCGGCTCGGATCGGCGGCTGGAGGTCGTTGGTGTTGGGTCGCTGGATAAGGGGCGGTCGACTATAGAGTGCCTGCTTCTGGGCACGCGAAATAACGCGGTCTTCTATTTTCGCGTCACCGACCCGCCCCGATCATTCCTCACGCCCATGTTTTTCCGAGCGCTTCCAGTCCGGCCTTTTGCAGATCCTGTGGGCTCATGACAAGACGGAACTTGCAATTGGCCTGGAAGTTGAGAAAAAAGGGTTCTGCAAAACTGGGGATTTCGGATGAGTCTTGTACGTTGATCAGGAAAATCCCACCGCGCATTCCATCCTGCTCGGTAAAGTAGGCCGCCTCCGGTTTGATGCTTTCCAGAATACGCCCCATCAGTTCGCCTACCTTCCCGGTTCTGACGAGTGCGTTGAAGGGTTCATGAGGGAACTCGACCATCAATAGCATTTTCATCATTCGATTCTCTTTTCTCGTGGCTGACCCGTCTCCCTACCTGTGCGCCTGGCTCTCTTGCCGCCAGACCTGCTTTTAACCGCTCCAGCGGTGTGTCATTAAGAGTAGCGAAGCTTGAGCTAATGCCCATCCGGGGTTACGGGTGGTCATGAAGATGCCTTTCACCCACATCCCGTCGAAAACACCCCCGGCAAACACCCGGTTCCAACTACACCTCTTCAGGCGCTACAACCACCGCCCCCCGAGCATTCAATAGCTCGCGCAGCACCGAACGATGGCAGTGGCGTTCATCCTTGCAATAACAGCCGATGGTCAGCGACGTTTGATGGGACAGGGCGGCCAACAGATCGAGCAGTTGGCTGGGGGTCGGGTGGTTCATTTCGGCCTTGAATTTGCGCCGGAAGGCTTCCCAGGCTTTTTCGTCTACCGCAACTTTAGCTTCGGCCACCAGCTCTGCGCTGGGGGAGAGGGCGGGGAGCCAGGTGTCGTAGAAGTCACGGCTGGCGAATTCGGCCTTCGGAACGCCACGGGGTGGGCGGCGGACCGTGCCTAGGCGCAGTCCTTCGTGGGGTGTTCGGGGGGAGCCGAGTTGCACGATATGGATAGGCATTCATGCTCCATCAGTGATGGGTGCGCTCGAGCCAGTCCGCGGCCGTGCGGCAGATGCAGATCCCCAGAAAGTAAGCCGACATCGCGAGCCACAGCCCCATCACCAACGGATTGATGGCCGGGTGGTTGAGGACCAGTGACAGGCTGCACAGCAGCCAGATGGACGTCACGGCAATGTTGATCGGCATGAACCGCCGCACACGAAACGGGTGAAGGAACTTCATCCGGGTCACCGTCAACAGCGCCAGGCCGATGATGGTCAACAGCGTCAGCCAGGGTGTTGGCGCAATGATGTAGAGGCACAGGGCGACGACGTTCCACGCGGCGGGGAAGCCCTGGAAGTAGTTGTCCTTGCTTTTCATGTTGACGTTGCAGAAGCAATAGAGCGACGAGACCAGGATAACCGAGGTAGTCAGCAGTGGCGTGTAGGCCGGCAAATCGATGAAACGGTAAATGAACAGGGCCGGGATGAACACGTAGGTCAGGTAGTCGATGACCAGATCCAGCACCGACCCGTCGAGATGGGGCAGTACGGTTTGGACATTGACCTTGCGTGCCAGCGAGCCGTCCACACCATCGACGATCAGCGCTACACCCAGCCATATCAGGCAGGCTCTGGGCTGATTATCGAACAAGGCGAGGGTCGCCAGGAAGGCGGTCACCACGCCGGTGGCGGTAAAGCCGTGGGCGCCCCACGCTTTAAGCGCGGCCATGCGTCGAGTCGTTATCAAGGGGGTGTTCTCCAACAAATGAAACGGGCCAGTTGCTACCACCGACGGGGTCACCGGAAACCTGGCTGGGTTGCACCTATCGACCGGGTATTCGGCGATAAGGTTCACCTGCACTGAAATGACCCGAAGGCGACACTCAATAAAAATAGCCTATCTTTTGTCACCCTCTGGTCTATTGGGTATCACGTTAGTCGGCCCGGATTTTTTTAACCGACCCGGGCATTGCGCCGAATACTCTGCGGTGGCTGTCCGAAGGCGCGCAGGAAGGCTTCACGCATGCGCCGCCGATCGGTGAATCCGGTTTGCGCGGCAATCTGGTCGAGGGTCAGGCGGTTGGTTTCGAGCATCAACCGCGCGGCTTCCAGGCGCAGGTTCTCGATGGCCTTGGCCGGTGACTGGCCGGTTTCCGCGCGAAAGGCACGGCTGAACTGGCGGGCGCTGAGATGGGCGACATCGGCCAGTTGCTCCACCGACAGGGCCTCGGCGAGATGCTCTCGGGCGTAGTTGAGGGCGGTCTGAATGCGGTCGGACTTGGGTTCCAGTTCCAGCAGTGCCGAGTGTTGTGACTGGCCGCCGGCTCGTCGGTGAAACATGACGAGTTTCTGCGCCACGCTGCGGGCCAGCTCAGCGCCCAGGTCTTTTTCGACCATCGCCAACGCCAGGTCGATGCCGGCGGTCATGCCGGCCGAGGTCCAGATCGGACCGTCGATGACGTAGATCCGGTCTTCATCAACGTGGATCGACGGATAACGTGCTTGCAACTCCCGGGCATAGGCCCAGTGGGTTGTTGCCCGTCGACCATCGAGCAACCCGCTTTGCGCCAGCACAAAAGCCCCCGAGCAGATTGACGCGGTACGTCGCGCCGTTTGCGCACTTTTCTGGAGATAGGCCAGGACTGCCGGCGGTGCCTGTTCGATGATCGAGTCGCCACCGCCGACGATCAGCGTGTCGAAGGTTCTGTCATCGAAAGCCTGAGTGTCGACGCCAAGCCCTCCGGATGCCGGAAGAACGCCGCCGTGTTCCGACAGCACGCTGACGCTGTAGACCGCCTCACCCGCGCAGAAATTGGCGTACTCGAAGACCGGCAAAGCCGCCAGGGCCATGGATTGAAAACCTTCAAACACCACGAACGCTACAGAAGGCATGAGCTTGTCCTCACATGCTATGTCCTGAATACGTACTTTATACGTCCTTTGAGACATTCGTCAGCCGTTTTATAAATCCTCCCACGCGGCAAACAACTTGCCTCACTGTGAAGGACATCGACATGACACAACTTTCCAAAGGCACCGCATTGGTGACTGGCGCGTCATCGGGCATTGGTGCGGTCTACGCTGATCGACTGGCCCGGCAAGGTTACGACCTGATTCTTGTCGCCCGTAGCCAGTCCAGACTGAATGCATTGGCGGACACGCTGAGCAACGAAACGGGCCGGACTGTGACGGTGTTGGCAGCCGATCTGAAGGACAAGGCCGATTTGTTGCGAGTCGAAAACGTCCTGCGCAGCGACCCGAGTATTACCTTGCTGGTCAACAACGCCGGGGTTGGGGCGGTGATGCCACTGCTCGACAGCCCAGTGGATGAGATGGAAGACATGGTAGCGCTGAACGTCACGGCGTTGATGCGTCTGGCCTATGCCGCGGTACCAGGTTTTGTTGCGCGAGGTGAGGGCACCGTGATCAACATCTCGTCGATCGTCGCCATTGCCCCGGAAATCTTGAATGGCGTGTATGGCGGGACCAAGGCGTTTGTTCTGGGGTTTAGTCAGTCGCTGCACCACGAATTGGCCGACAAGGGTGTGCGGGTTCAGGCGGTGTTGCCGGGAGCGACCGCGACGGAGTTCTGGAACGTGGCAGGCCACCCGGTCGAGAACCTGCCGCAAGGCATTGTCATGAGCGCCGAGGACATGGTCGATGCGGCGCTGGTTGGCTTGAGCAACGGCGAGTGGGTGACGATTCCTGGCCTGAACGAAGGTGATAAGTGGGCGCGCTTCGAAGCACAGCGTCAGGAACTTTCAGGCCTGATGGGCAACTCGACCCCAGCGACCCGCTATCAGTAAAGCGAGTGTGTGATTGAGGGTGGACAGGTACGTCCCCGCTCAATCACCCGGCTCGACGTGCAATTGCGCAAGATCGTTCAAGACAGAAGGCTGATCGGCTGGCACAGTTGGAGACCTTTTCTTCGTTGTAGAGAGCTATGTCTGACAATCTATTGCCGCGCAGTGCTTTCCTGCGCGGTGCCGCTGCCGTCATGCCCTTGTCCCTGGCGACTGCGCCGTGGGGGCTGCTGGCGGGTTCGATGGCCATTGAGGCCAACCTCACTCCACTGCAAGGTCAGGGCTTGTCGAGCATTGTCTTTGCGGGCGCTGCGCAACTGGTGGCGATCGGGATGCTCAAGGGCGGTGCCGGGATTTTCTCGATTCTGCTGACCACCTTGCTGCTGACGTCGCAACACTTGCTGTATGGCATGAGCATGCGCCCGGTGGTTTCACCCTTGCCGGGTCGCTGGCGGGCAGGGCTGGGCTTTTTGCTCACCGATGAACTGTTCGCGCTGACCAGCCAACATGACAAACGGCAGTTCAATCGCTGGTACGCCCTTGGGGTGGGCCTGACCTTTTATGTGGCGTGGAATCTCTTCACCCTGGCCGGGATTGTGCTGGGCAGCAGCATTCCGGGTCTTGAACATCTGGGTCTGGACTTCTCCATCGCCGCCACGTTTATCGCGTTGATTACCCCCGTGGTGCGCAACCTTGCGACGGTCGTCTGTGTGGCGGTTTCACTGTTTTGCTCGGTGTTGTTCAACTACTGGCACTGGGGCTCGGCGCTGGTGCTGGCCGGGTTGCTGGGGATGAGCGCCGGGTTTATCTGCAACAAGTTTTATGAGGGGCGCACATGATGGTCTGGGCGGTTATTGTCGGGATGGGTTTGCTGGTGTTCCTCAACCGCTACGTGTTCCTTGAGCCACGGCTGCCGGTGCGCTTGAGCAGCAATGCGCGGCAATTTCTGGGTTTCGCGGTGCCGGGCATGCTCACGGCGATCTGCGGGCCGATTGTGTTCATGCCTGACCATCAATTGAATTTGCAGTACGACAATCCGTACCTGATCAGTTCGCTGGTCGCCATCGGCCTGGTGCTCTACACCCGCAGTACCTTGATCAGCATGCTGCTGAGCATGGGGTTCTTTTTCCTGCTGCGCTGGTGGTTGTGAGGCGCCGACTCACTTTTTCGAGGTTTTGCTGCTGCCGGGAATGTGCAGGTAATTCATCACGCTTTCGGTGAGTTCGGTCGCCAGCTTCACCGCCTCTTTGTTACGCGCCATCACCCCGGCGACCAGGCCTTCGATCAACGCCAGGACGGCGATGTTGGAGCTGGTCAGCACTGGGTGGTCGGCCGGCGCAAACAGCACATGCCGGGCAATGTGGGTCAAGGGCGAGGCGGGTGAGTCGGTGATCGCCAGTACGGTCGCGCCACGCTCGTGGGCAAAGCGCGACAGTTGCAGGGTATCGAGGGAATAACGCGGCAGCGAGATCGCCAGCAGCACGTCCTGGTCGGTGATCGCCGCCAGTCGGTAGGCGGCGTTTTCGTTGCCACCTTCCATGCTGATCGCCGTGGCGTCGGCGCAGAACGGCATCAGGGTCGAGGCCGCGAGGCCTGCCATGTAGACGCTGTTGCCAAACCCGAGGATGTAGATCTTGCGCGCCTGGGTCAGGCACGTGACCACGGCTTCGAAGGTGTCCGGGTGATTATTGGTGCCGGCAGTGCCAAGGTTGCTGGTGGCGCTCTGGATTTGCTCATGCAGGCCGAACGCACCACCAGGGCGGTGCGCCAGTTCGTTGCGCAGTTTGTCCACCGGGGACACCATCTGCTGCAAGGTCGCGACCAGTTCGGCTTTCATGCCGCTGTAACCCCCCAGATCCAACGCCTTGGCCAGACGATTGACCGCCGCTGGCGAGGTGGCGGTCTCAAGGGCCATCTCTTCGATGGTCAGGGTGGCCGCCTTCAGCGGATGACGCAGGATAAAGTCCGCCACCTTGCGCAGCGACGGCTGCAAGTCGGCAAGGATTTCTGCCAGTTTGCGCATCACCGGCGCGGCGTAGACCGTGGTGTTTTTCGAAGGAGTAGGCATAACCGGCTCAACATCCGCTGGAGGTTGGAAGGGACCAGGTCTGGTTCCCCGACATGAGTGGGCGCCAGTGTATCCGAAGCCGGCCGTTGGCGTGCAGCAGGCCAACGGTCGGCGGGTGGCTTACTTCAGGCTGCCGGCCAGAAACTGCTGGAGGCGTTCGGACTGTGGGTTGACCAGCACTTCACGCGGGTTGCCACGTTCTTCAACCTGGCCTTTGTGCAGGAACACCAATTGGTTCGACACTTCGCGGGCAAAGCCCATTTCGTGGGTCACCACCACCATGGTCCGGCCTTCCAGCGCCAGGTCCTGCATGACTTTAAGCACTTCGCCGACCAGTTCCGGGTCGAGGGCCGAGGTCGGTTCATCGAACAGCATCACCTCCGGTTCCATCGCCAGCGCGCGAGCAATTGCCACGCGCTGCTGTTCGCCACCCGACATGTGCGCCGGATACGCGCCCATGCGATGGGCCACGCCGACCTTGTTCAGGTAGTGCTCGGCCTTTTCCCGAGCCAGCTTTTTGTCTAAGCCCAGCACATGCACCGGCGCTTCCATGACGTTTTCAAGGGCGCTCATGTGCGACCAGAGGTTGAAGTGCTGAAACACCATCGCCAGCCGTGAGCGCATGCGTTGCAGCTGTTTTGGCTCGGCCGCCTTGAGCCCGCCCGTTTTGTTGGCGACCAGTTTCAGTTGCTCGCCATTGAGCAGGATGTTGCCTGAGTTGGGTTGCTCCAGCAGGTTGATGCAGCGCAGGAAGGTACTTTTGCCCGAGCCGCTGGAGCCGATGATGCTGATCACGTCGCCGGCTTTTGCTTCCAGGGACACGCCTTTGAGCACTTCGTGGGTACCGTAGCGTTTGTGCAGATCCTGAATTTCAAGTGTGTTCATGGTGTCGAGTCTCTGGTGTCAGTCGCTGAGCAAGCGACCCTGGCGAATGGGGGTAGAGCCTGCGACCTTGGCCAGCCACAAACCGGGTTGGGCAAAGCGCAAGCGTTCGCGGGCGTAAAGGATGCCGTCGGTGCGGGCGGTCACCACGCTGTGGCGATCGGTCAGCGGGTCGATCACTTCGAACAGCGGGTCGCCGACCGTGACCCGAGCCCCCAGCGGTTGCAGGAAACTCACCACGCCGGGGTGCGGCGCATAGGCGTATTGCGCGCCGGCGAAAGGCGAAGCTTGGCAGCAGGTGGACGGCGCGTCTGGCCAGTCGCCGCTGATCAAACCTTGTTCGGCCAGATAGCCAAGGATCTGCTCGGCACTGGCCATGCACGGTTCGCGCTCGGTGTCGGCCATGCCGCGCAATTCGATAGTGGTCGCTACGCAAGCCAGCGGAATGTTCGCCTGCGGGAACAGTTCGGCCAGGCGCAACCAGGGCACCGCGCAGGCTTCATCAAAGGCATTGCCGCCGGCGTCTTCGGCCAACAGCGCGGCGCCGGCGCCCAGGCGTGCAGCCAGTGAACGCAGACGTGGCCAGTTTTGCGGCAAGGCATACAGCAGCATGATCGACTCGAAGTCACAGTGCAGGTCCAGCACCACATCGGCATCGCAGGCGTGCTGCAACAGCAGGCGGCGCAGGCCATCGAGTTCCGATCCGGCCAGCGGCATGTCGGCAATGACCTCGACCATGGCGCGACGGATCAGCTTCACGTTGGCGTCGGCATCCGCGCCCAGCTGACCTTCCAGTTGCACGGCAACGGCTTCGGCCAGCTCTGGAAAGTCCCGGTTGAAGTTCTTGCCGCTGTTGAACTCGAAGCGGCCCTGATGGGTGGCCTGGAACATTTGCCCGATACCGATCGGATTGGCCATCGGCACCAGTTCGATCAGTCCGGTCAAGCGGCCTTGTGCTTCCAGCTCCCGCAGGCGGCGCTTGAGTTCGACGGCGACGCGCATGCCGGGCAGTTCGTCGGCGTGCAGGGACGCCTGAATGTAGGCCTTGCGCGAGCCACTGCCAAAGCGAAACAGCGACAGCGTGCGTTCAGTGCCGCAGGCGCTCCAGGGCAGGACGTAATGAATGTGCTGCATGGGATTTCCTTAATGCTTGCGTGGGGCCAGGTACGCCAGCCAGTGGCGCTCGGCGAGCTTGAACAGGCGCACGAGAATGAAGGTCAGGGCCAGGTAGATCAGGCCGGCGGTGATAAACGCTTCGAACGGCAGGTAGAACCGTGCACTGACCGTACGCGCCGCACCGGTGATGTCGACCAGGGTGACGATCGACGCCAGGCTGGTGGTCTGCAGCATCATCAGCACTTCGTTGCTGTACTGCGGCAACGCCCGGCGCAGGGCCGACGGCAGGAGAATGCGGCGGTACAGGGTCAGGCGCGACATGCCCATGGCCTTGGCCGCTTCGATCTCGCCGCCGGGCGTGGACTTCAGGCTGCCGGCCAGTAGTTCCGCGCTATAGGCACTGGTGTTGATCGCAAAGGCCAGGCAGGCGCAAAAGGTGGCGCTGGACAGATAAGGCCAGAGCACGCTTTGGCGTACCGCTTCGAACTGCGCCAGGCCGTAATAGATCAAAAACAACTGCACCAGCATCGGCGTGCCGCGGATGGCATAGGTGTAGAGCCAGGCGGGACAGTTGATCAGCGGCGAGCGGGAGACGCGCATCAGCGCCAGCGGAACGGCCAGCATCAGGCCAAAGGCCAGGGAAATCAGCAGCACTTTGAGGGTCAACAACGCACCGCTGAAGTACAGCGGCAGGTTTTCCCAGATCAGGTTGTAGTCGAGCATGGTCGGTTGGCTCCCGCTCAAAGATCGGCGGCTTTGATGCCGACCGAGTAGTGTTTTTCCAGTGAGCGCAGCACCAGCAACGAAACACTGGTGAGCATCAGGTACAGCGCTGCCACCGCGAGGAAAAACGTAAAGGGTTCATGGGTCGCATCGGCGGCGTTTTTGGCCTTGAACATCATGTCCTGCAGACCGATCACCGAGATCAGCGCGGTGGACTTGGTCAGCACCAGCCAGTTGTTGGTAAACCCGGGAATCGCGAAGCGAATCATCTGCGGCACCATAATCCGCCAGAACACCTGAGCACCGGTCATGCCGTAGGCCGCCCCGGCTTCAGCCTGACCTTGAGGGATCGCCATGAAGGCGCCACGAAAGGTTTCCGAGAGGTAGGCGCCGAAGATGAAGCCCATGGTGCAGACACCCGCCACAAAGGGGTTGATGTCGATGTAGTGGGTGTAACCGAGCCCAAGTGCAATGCGGTTCACCAGGTCCTGGCCGCCATAGAAGATCAGCAGAATCAGTACCAGGTCGGGGATGCCGCGAATCACGGTTGTGTAGCCTTCGCCCAGCGTCGCCAGCCATTTGAGTGGTGACAGGCGAAACGCTGCACCGATCAGGCCCAGGGTAATGGCCAGTGCCATGGAGCTCAGAGCCAGATTGATCGACAGCCAGGCGCCATCGAGAATGCTCGATCCGTAGCCGTGGAGCATGATGAAATTCCTCACCCGAAGCGCCGACAGGCGCGCGGGACCATACGGGTTAATTGCTATCAATCAAGGTGCATAACCTGTGGGAGCAAGCTCGCTCCCACAAGGCTTATTCGCCGTAGATATCGAACGCGAAGTACTTGGCCATCACCTGCTGGTACTTGCCATTGGCACGGATTGCATCAATCGCCGCGTTCAGGCGTGCCGCGTTTGCGGTATCGCCTTTGCGCAACGCAATTCCTGCGCCCCGGCCGAAGTATTTCGGGTCGTTGATGTCCGGTCCCACCAGGGCGAAGCCGTTCCCGGCCGGGGTCTTGATGAAGCTCTCGTTGGTGTTGACGATGTCGGCGAGGGTGGCGTCCAGTCGGCCCGACGCGAGGTCCAGGGAGGCTTCGCTTTGCGATGAGTAACGCACGATCTCGACGCCGGCGGGCGCCAGCTTCTCGGTGGCGTAACGGTCGTAGGTCGAGGACCGTTGCACACCGAGTTTCTTGCCTTTGAGATCGACCAGCGGGTCATTCATGACCTGGCCGGCCTTCATCGCGAACTTGCCGGGGGTGTGGTAGTACTTTTCGCTGAAGTCGACCGACTTCAGGCGGTCGTCGGTAATCGACATCGACGACAGCACTGCATCGATCTTGCGCACTTTCAACGAAGGGATCATCCCGTCAAATTCCTGGATGACCCATTGGCACTTGATCTTCATTTCTTCGCACAAGGCGTTGCCGATGTCGTAGTCGAACCCGCTGATATTGCCTTCCGGGGTCTTGAAGGAAAACGGTGGGTACGCGGCTTCGATACCGATACGCAGGCTGTCTTCGTCGGCGTGGGCCAGGGTGCTGACGGCACAAAATGCCAGAGCAGCCAGAAGTCCTGTCTTGTTCATATTGTTGACTCCGTGGGTGGGGCGATTGAGAGGTGAATGCCTTCCGGTCTGGCGGGGAGGTGCAGCGGGTTACCTGTCCATGGTGCATATGATTGACATGTTTTATTTCATAAATCAATCTAGTGAAAATAAAAATATCAAAACGAGAGCGATGTCTGCCAGACGGTCACGGCGCAATGGCCTGTGAAGGCTATCGTTGCCGGCCTGGGGGAGGGGTTTGCTCGGTGGTCGGGCGCAGCAGGTGGGGGGCGGCTCCACTCAGGGGCGTTCTGGTGTTACCGCCTGAATCGGGTAGGTGCTCAGTTCAACGGATACCCGGCGAAGGGTAGTGTGGCTGCAGTCGTCACGGTTGCCACCTGGGGTGCATAGGCTCGGATAGCGGCATCACTGACCGCATATCCCCAGTTGATCAGCTCGCATTGCTCCTGCTCATTAAAGCGGTCGAGCCGGGTTCGAAGAGCGCTTAGTGCCTGTATTTTCTGGTCGGATACGCAAATGACCTGGGGCGTTTTATAGTTTTGTATCGGTGTGTTGATCGCCCAAAAAGCCCCCTTCACTGAGTGGGATTTGTACTCGTGCATCAGCATCCGTTTGCGTAGAGCCAGAGCCTGGTTCAAGCCGATATCCATGACGCGAAGTATCTGATTTGGCACGAAGGAACTGATGCTGGCGTCCAGCTCAAAAGGCTTGCCCGCGTCGCTGACAAGCACGGTATCGTAGCGTCCCCAGACCGTCTCCAGCGCGAGGTTGTCGTACACACCGCCATCGGCCAGTTGTAGCCTGCGCCGGTAATCTACCTGGTCCCACAGGTCGGCTCCGATGGTTTGCGTGAAAATGTCCGGATCGGCAATGTCGATGACAAAAGGAGACAGCACGGGAGGAAACGCACTGGAGCAGGTCACGGCAGTCGCCACATCGAAATCAGGGTTGGGGATCAGGCCAATGCGGTAGTCGCCAGCGTATGGCTTGGAGAATCTGAAGCCTGTACCTGTGGCGAAGTTGGTCGAGTTGAAAACAAAGCGGGGTGTATCCGGTAACGTCTGCAGCGAAACCCCCATCGCGAGATGTTTGCGAAGCTCGTCAGCCACTTCCTCACCCGCAGTGTGAAAGGGGTTGAGCACTCCCGTAAAAATGGAAGAGACGTCGATATTGAGGGAACAAAAACTCCGTAGGGGCGCAACCACTTCATGCTGGAAGTTTGTCGCCACATCGTCGCTGCCAAAGATCAGGCGGTCCCATCGCACGGCGAGCAGTCCTGCAGTGATCGATCCGCCTGAGACGCTCGAAATACGCGCGAGCTGTTTCAGCGCACCCATCTCATTGAGGCGCCATAGAACGCCGATATGGAACAATGCGGCGCGAAACCCTCCGCCCGACAGCGCCAGGGCGATCCCATGCTCTCGCGGCTCACTTCCAAACGGCATCATCAACTCCTATTGGTTTCCTGACGCTGACCTTAGTCGAGCGCTCATTTCCTTGCCATGTGACGATACCTTTGCGGTCGCAGGTTATAAAGTCAGATCATATTGGTATAAGTGGTTATAAGAAAAATGGCTATGCTGCCTGCAAGATTTTTAGATAGTCGCGCTGGTTTTGTAGGGTATGGCAATGGACTTCGGTAATTTGGGTTTTGTGGTCGCGGGCTTGGTTGTCGGGTTCGTTGTCGGCATGACCGGTGTGGGTGGCGGCTCCTTGATGACGCCGATTCTTCTGTGGTTCGGCATCAACCCGGCCACCGCCGTCGGGACCGATTTGCTGTATGCGGCGATCACCAAGTCCGGTGGTGTGCTGGTTCATCAAAAGAACCGGAACATCGACTGGAAAATTACCGGCTGGCTGACGCTGGGCAGCGTGCCGGCCGTTGCACTGACCTTAGTGTTCCTGAAGTATTTGAATACTGATCCGCAAGCAACCAATGCGATCATCAAACAGGCCTTGGGCTTTGTTTTGCTGCTGACGGCACTGGCGATTTTCTTCAAAAAACAGTTGCTGGCGTTTGCCCAAAAACATGCGGGCGACCATTACCACCTCAGTAGCCGGAACCTGAACCTGCTGACCATCGTCACGGGCGCGATACTTGGCATGATGGTGGCGTTGACCTCCATCGGTGCTGGCGCACTCGGCACTGTGGCGCTGTTTATCCTGTACCCGTTTCTGGCGACCAAACGCCTGGTAGGCACAGAGATCGCCCACGCTGTACCGCTGACCCTGGTCGCAGGATTGGGGCATGCGAGCATGGGCAACATGGATTGGCATTTGCTGGGTTTTCTGTTGATGGGGTCATTGCCGGGGATCTACATCGGCAGTCATTTGTCCGGGCGCATTGCTGATGGTGTATTGCGCCCATGCCTGGCGGTCATGCTGGTGTTTATCGGCTACAAGTTGGCGTTTTGATCCTGCGGCAACTGCTCACATTCAACCTTTCAGGCGACTGTTCCAGACGCCGCGATGCCTGATCCCCGGCATGGCGCTGCCCCTCTCAGCGCCGTGCTTCAGGGATGCCCCTCCGATTACTTGCGTGCCTCCAGAATCAGGTTAAACGGCGTCTCTGCTGCCCGGCGGAAATGCTTGAATCCGGCCTGAGTGAAGACATCCCGCAGCCGTGCTTCTCCCGCTTGGGCCCCGAGCCCCAAACCGACTTCCTGAGACAGCGAGTTGGGCGTGCAGATGAACGTCGACGCGGCGTAGAACAGCCGTCCTACCGGGGTCGCGTTTTCGTCGAGCTGGTCATTGGCATAAGGCTCCACCAGCAGCACCGTTCCGTCGGGTTTGAGCGACTCATAGGCGTGCTTGGCCGCGCCCACCGGGTCGCCCATGTCGTGGAGGCAATCGAAGTAGCAGATCAAATCGTAGTCATTGCCCGGGTAGTTCTTGGCCGTGCTCTGAATGAAGCGAGCACGATCAGCCACGCCGCCTTCTTCGGCGCGTTGGGTGGCGGTGCTGATGGAGGGTGCGTGATAGTCGAAGCCGATAAAATTCGAGGCCGGGAAGGCTTTGGCCATGACCACGGTTGACGCGCCGTGGCCGCAGCCGACATCCGCGACCTTGGCACCGGCTTGCAGTTTCTCGACCACGCCTTCAAGTGCCGGCAACCACTCGCCGACCAGGTGTGCCCGGTAGCCGGGTCTGAAGAAGCGCTCGGTGCCGCTGAACATGCAGCTATGGTGATCACCCCAGGCGAGGGCGCCATTGCCGCGCATGGCCGCAATCAGTTTGTCTTTGTCATGGTAAAACGAGGCAACCACCGCGGCGCCGCCTGCGACATAAACCGGTGAGTCCTCGACAGCCAGCGCCAATGCTTGCTCTTCTGGCAGGCGGAATTTCCCGTCGGTGTGTTCCATATAGCCAGAGGCCGCATGGGCACTGAGCCATTCGCGCAGCAGGCGCGCATTGCAGCCGGTCTTGCTGGCCAGTGCTTCGGGGGTGACGGGTTGGCTGTCGGCCATGGCCCGATACAGACCGAGTTCATCGCCAAGGATAATGTTCGCGAGCATCGCTGCCCCGCCCATGTCGGAAATCAGCTTGCCCATGAAGTCGTTCAGTTTGGCTTCGTCCATAACCGGACCTCCTGAAAAAAGGCCACCGGCGAAGGCGGGGCACGTGTAGAGGCAGCAGCCTTTCAGGCGGTGGTCGGATGGATGATCAGGGCGACAGTGCAGGCGCGTTGTGGAGCCAAACCGTCTGCCACGCGAATGCCCGGGCATGAGGTATGTCCGGGCGAGTGGGACGCGAAAACGTCGTCCTGCATGATGTCACTGTGGGGCCGTGCCCCACAGGACGATTGCGATAAGCCACTGATTCCAGCGTCGTGGGCGAGGTTTATGGGACGACTCGCTGCTTACGGACCCGGATTTGGCAACGCCCCCCCTACGGGGGACAAATTAAGTGTAGTCCGAGATTAAGCGCTGTGCCGTGTGTGATGGCATGAGCGGTGCGAGCCTGGACAAACGGAGTGGCCTAAGCCGGTTGCGGATTAAGCCCGCTGACCTAAGCTTCGCAACAGGGCGATAGAAATTTCAGGCAATTGAGCTGAATCTTTCGCTTTGATGCGCAATCATAAAGCATGGATATCAAAAGGAGATGCGCATGCTCATTCGGTCACTGACCCTCGCTACGCTGCTCGCTGTTGCAGGCCCTTTGTTCGCTGCAGACAACGACACCCCCCTGGCCCAGGAACTCGGCAGGAACCGGCCGCTGATCGTCATCGCCCCCAGCAGCATCGACCCGACGCTGGTCAGCCTGAAAAAATCCCTCGCCGAACCCGCCAACAGCCAGGCCTTTAAAGAACGCAATATGGTGCTGTACACCGTGGTCAACCTCATGGGCCAGCGTGACGGCAAGGACCTCGATGCGCAAACCACCATGGCGCTGATTCGTGAACTGAAACTGGGGGTCAGTGGCGAGACCAAGGTGATACTGGTGGGTAAGGACGGCGAGAAAAAACTCGACCACCTCGGCCCGATAGAGGCCAAGGAACTCTTCAGCACCATTGACCAGCTTCCTGCCGCCGAGAAAGAGGCAGTGCCACCACCACCTCCTCCGGCGCCAGAGCCCGCACCAACCAAGGGCGGCAAAGGGGCGAAGGGCGGTAAAGCCGGGAAACTGGCAGCGCCACCGCAACCATTGGACGATTGATCGTTGCGTACGGCATGCCTGAATCTATCGCCTGGTGATCAATTGTGGCGAGGGAGCTTGCTCCCGCTCGGCCGCGAAGCGGTCGTAATCCGGCAATCGCGTTCTATCTGAATACTCGCGGAGACTGATTTCAGGGTCGCTTCGCGACCCAGCGGGAGCAAGCTCCCTCGCCACAAGGTTTCGCGTTCGACGCGCTTTTCTCTTAACTGGTTGGTATCAGTCGAGGCGTCCTTGTTTCTGTTTTGATAATGAGCCTGACGTTTTGATCAGACTTTTTCGATAGCCGCCACCAGCCGTACACGCTCCAGATTCAATGCCAGCACGCTGACCAGAACGATCAATGCCCCGACGATGACCATCAACGCGGGTTGTTCCCCCAACAGGACAGAGGCAATCAACATGGCCGTCGGTGGCGTGAGGTAAAGCGCCATCGATGCACGACTGGCCTCAATCTGCCTCAATACGTAAGCCCAGGCGAGATAGGCCAGCGCGCTCGGGAAAATTCCGAGAAGGGTGACTGCCACATGAGCTTGCGCGGGAGCTTTGGCCACTTCGTCGGCAAGGCCAGGCAAGAAAACCAGCAACAGCGCAGTGCCTGACCACACCGTGTAACAGACCATGGTCAAACCGCTGTAACGATGAGAATGGCGTTTTTGCAGTGCGAAGTAGAGGCTCCAGGACAAGGCCGCGAGCAAGATCAACAAACCGTGCGGGTCAACGCTGCCCAGGCCTTTGTCTCCAGCGACGACGATGGTTGCACCGAACATTCCCAAAAAAACACAGAACCACCGCCATGCGCTCACGCGTTCATGGAAGATGAAATGCGCCAGCAACGCACTGAACAGCGGAGTGGATTGCGCCAGCACACTGGCGGCGCCGGCGCTGACACCGCGTTGGCCAAAATTCAGTGCGATGTGGTGCAGGCTCACGGCAAAAAATCCCAGCAGGGCGAGCAGTGGCAGGTCACTCACTCGCGGTAACGCGATGCCCTTGCATGCCGCAATGACGGCCATGAACGCCGAGGCAATGAGAAACCGCAGCAACGCCAGATGAGCGGGATCATAGGCCTGCAAACCAATGCGGATTCCCGTCGGCGAATAGCCCCAGCACAAAATGACAAACATCACGGCAAAGATGATTTTCAGCGTCGAGCGAGAGGGCATGAGGTTCGGCTGCCTGGTCAGGTGTGCAACGAAGACCGCTACGACGTAACGGCTTCTGCCTGCTGAGTATTGGAGGCTTACTTATTCACCACAACTGACTTAACCTGAGTCTAATATTCACTTTTGGTGATGTATGGAATTGGCTCAGATTCGAATGTTCAAGACGGTTTTCGATACCGGCAGCATCGCCCGGGCTGCCGAGGTACTGCACTGCGTACCGTCGAACATCACGGCACGAATCAAGTCCCTGGAAACCGAGCTCGGCGTCGATCTGTTCTACAGAGCGGGCAGGGGGTTGCGGATCAGTCCGGCCGGGGAAATTTTCCTGACCTACGCCTCGCAGATACTGGCGCTGTCGGATGAGGCGAAACGTGCGGTTGATCCTGGGGCGCCGCCGTCCGGGCCATTACGGATCGGGGCAATTGAATCGTCGGCGAGTGGGCGTCTGCCACGGCTGTTGGCCAAGTTCCATGCGCGTTACCCCGCCGTAGCCCTTGAGTTGACCACCGGTACCTGGGCACAGTTGCTGGAGGACACGCTCAATCACAAGCTCGACGGTGTCATCGTCGCGGTGGATGTCGAGCGTCCGCTGCTCAAGCGAGCACTGATGTACCGCGAGGATCTGGTGCTGATCGCCTCACCGTCGTTGGGGCCGTTGCGCGATGCATCGGATCTGCAAGGCAAGGCGATATTCATGTGGCCGTCGGGCTGTCCTTACCGGGCGGCACTGGAGCGCTGGCTTCAGCTGCATGGGCAGGCGTTGCCGATCATCAGCATCGCGAGCTATGGCAGCATTGTCGGTTGTGTCAGCGCGGGGGCGGGGGTAGCGCTGGTGCCCCGGGGGATTTTTGAGCAATACGGGCAGGGCGCCGGTTGGGCCAGCTACGAGTTTCCAGAGCTGACGGCCATCGACAACCTGTTTTACTGGCACGAGCATTCCCGGCACCATCCGGCGCGCGAGGCCTTCGTGGCGATGTTGCAAGCGGAGTTTTCCGTCGCGTAAAAAACCCGGCGCAACCAAAGTCGCGCCGGGTGTGTTGCCAGTCAGCGAGCGGATATCGTGGGTCCGCACGCTGACTGTAGAACGCGTGCGGGCTTAGGCTCGTTCGATCGCCAATGCGACGCCCTGACCGCCACCGATGCACAGGGTGGCGAGGCCTTTCTTGGCGTCACGCTTGATCATCTCGTGCAGCAGCGACACCAGCACCCGGCAACCCGACGCACCAATCGGGTGACCCAACGCAATCGCGCCACCGTTGACGTTGACCTTGCTTGTATCCCATTCCAGCTCTTTGCCGACTGCCAGTGACTGTGCGGCGAAGGCTTCGTTGGCTTCGATCAAATCCAGCTGATCCAGCGTCCAGCCGGCCTTGTCGAGGCAGCGGCGGGTCGCCGATACCGGGGCAATGCCCATGATCGCCGGGTCAACGCCAGCATTGGCGTAGGCCGCGATCTTCGCCAGCACTGGCAGGCCCAGTTGTTTGGCTTTCTCAGCACTCATCAGCAACACCGCAGCGGCACCGTCGTTGAGTGACGAGGCGTTGCCTGCAGTGACGCTGCCATCTTTCTTGAACGCCGGTTTGAGCTTGGCCAGGGACGCAGCGGTGGTCTCGGCGCGGGGTTGTTCATCCACCGCGAAGGACAGCGGATCGCCTTTGCGTTGTGGGATCAGGATCGGCGTGATCTCGTCGACAAAACGTCCGGCTGCGATAGCCTCGGTGGCTTTTTGCTGCGAAGCGGCGGCGAAAGCGTCCTGTTCCTCACGGGTCAGGTGGTACTTGTCCACCAGGTTCTCGGCGGTAATGCCCATGTGGTAGTCGTTGAACGCGTCCCACAGGCCATCGCTGATCATGCTGTCGACCATTTTCGCGTGGCCCATGCGCAGACCGGTACGAGCGGCCGGCAACACATACGGCGCCAGGCTCATGTTTTCCATGCCGCCGGCGATGATCACCTCGGCATCGCCGCAACGGATCGCCTGGGCGCCCAGATGCAAGGCCTTGAGGCCGGAGCCGCAGACCTTGTTCAGGGTCAGCGCGGGTACGGCATGGGGCAGCCCGGCGAGGATCGACGCCTGACGCGCCGGGTTCTGGCCCGAGCCTGCGGTCAGTACCTGGCCGAGGATCACTTCGTCCACTTGATCCGCCGCCAGACCGGTTTGCGCCAGCAATTGGCGAATCACGGCTGCACCGAGTTCCGGTGCCGGGATGCTCGCCAGTGAACCCTGAAAACTGCCGATGGCGGTACGGGTAGCCGCGACAATCACAACTTCTTGCATCGAATTTCTCCTCACGGTGCGGTTCAGGCGAACTGCATTTCCGGAACGTGGTCGGGAACGATCAGTTTACCAGCGGTCTTGCTGACGATTTCCTCGACGCTCACACCGGGCGCACGTTCCTTGAGAATGAATGCGCCGTTCTCGATTTCCAGGTACGCGAGATCGGTCAACACGCGCTTGATGCAGTTGGCGCCCGTCAGCGGCAGGCTGCAACGTGGCAGCAGCTTGGACTCGCCGTCCTTGGAGGCGTGGGTCATGGTAACGATGATGTTGTCGGCACCGGCCACCAGGTCCATCGCGCCACCCATGCCCTTGACCAGTTTGCCGGGGATCATCCAGGAGGCGATGTTGCCCTGTACGTCGACTTCAAAGGCGCCGAGTACGGTGAGGTCGATGTGGCCACCGCGGATCATCGCGAAGGATTCGGCGGAGGAGAAAATCGAGGCACCAATGCGCGCGGTGACGGTCTGTTTGCCGGCGTTGATCATGTCGGCGTCGACTTCATCGTCGGTCGGAAAGGCACCCATGCCGAGCAGGCCGTTTTCCGATTGCAGCATGACTTCCATGCCTTCGGGGATGTAGTTGGCGACCAGGGTCGGAATGCCGATGCCGAGGTTCACGTAATAGCCGTCTTTCATTTCACGGGCGACGCGCTGAGCCATTTGTTCGCGGGTAAGAGCCATTGTTATTCTCCGTTGAGCTGGGGGCAGGGGATCACTTGCGCACGGTGCGTTGTTCGATGCGTTTTTCGAACGTGCCGCAGATGACTCGGTCGACGTAGATGCCGGGGGTATGGATCTGCGAAGGGTCCAGCTCGCCGGGTTCGACGATCTCTTCGACTTCGACCACGGTGATCTTGCCGGCGGTGGCCGCCAGCGGGTTGAAGTTCTGTGCGGTGTGGCGGTAGATCACGTTGCCGAAATGGTCGGCTTTCCAGCCTTTGACGATGGCGAAGTCGCCGGTGATGGATTCTTCCATCAGGTACGGACGGCCCTTGAACTCGCGGATTTCCTTGCCCTCGGCCACCGGAGTACCGACGCCGGTGGCGGTGAAGAACGCCGGAATGCCAGCGCCGCCAGCGCGCATTTTTTCTGCCAGGGTGCCTTGCGGGGTCAGGACGACTTCAATCTCGCCGCTCAGCAGTTGCTTCTCGAACAGCGCATTTTCACCGACATAGGAGGCCACGACTTTACGGATCTGCCGATCTTCCAGCAGTACCCCCAGGCCAAAACCGTCGACGCCGCAGTTGTTGGACACCACGGTCAGATCGCGGGTGCCTTTGCGCTTGATCTCGGCGATCAGGTTTTCCGGAATGCCGCACAGACCGAAACCACCGGAGATCACCGTCATGCCGTCTTCCAGACCGGCCAATGCTTCCTCGTAGGAAGCCACGCGCTTATCGAAACCTGCCATAGACACCTCTTTTATTCTTGGTGGGCGGCTGGCTAGCCGTATGGAGTGGAGTGTTGCTCTACCAGATTAATTTGATAAGTTGATTTTTAAGGTTGATTGATAGATAAAACTCAGCAATAGGCTGTAAGCAGTGCATTGAGGAACGGTGATGACAGTCAAGCAGATCAGGGCGTTTTTGGCAGTAGCGCAGAGTTTGAGTTTTGCGGTGGCCTGTGAGCGGTTGCATTTGTCACAGTCGGCGTTGAGTCTGACCATCAAGGCATTGGAAGACGGGCTGGGCGGGCGGCTGTTCAGCCGGACCACACGTAACGTCGCGTTGACCCCGGAAGGTGAGTCGTTGCTGCCGCTGGCCCGGCGATTGATTGCTGACTGGGACAACACCGAAGATGAAATGCGCCAGCGATTCACTCTCCAGCGCGGTCGGGTGACGCTGGCGGCGATGCCGTCGTTTGCCGGCAATTTGCTGCCGCCGATACTCAAGACCTTTCGCGCGCGTTACCCCAAGGTCAACGTCACGGTGAACGACGTGATCAACGAACAGGTGCTGGAAATGGTCCGTGACCGTCAGGTGGAACTCGGCGTGGCTTTCGAGCCGATGCAGAGTTCGTCGCTTGCGTTCACCCCGTTGTACATCGACCGTTTCGTCGCTGTCGTGCCCAGTGATTCGCCACTGGCCGAGCGCGTCGAGATCGACTGGCAAACCCTGTTGGAGCAGCCGTTCATCACCTTGCAACGGCCGTCGACGGTGCGGGTGATGCTCGAAGAACACTTGCAGGCGCGGCAGATGAAGCTGCCGGTTGAGTTTGAAAGTCATCAGTTGGCAACCGTCGGGCGCATGGTCGCCAGCGGACTGGGGGTGAGCGCGGTGCCGGCACTGTGTGCCGAGCAAATGCGCGAACTAGGCGCTTGCTGCATCACCCTGAGAGATCCGGTGATCGAACGCGCCATCGGCGTATTGACCAAACCCGGTCACGAACTCTCGGCGGCGGCGCAGGCGTTGTTCGACATTCTTAAAGGCGAAGTCCGTTAACCTGAAGCTGGCTTGCGAAGACGGCCCGACAGCCGACCAATCTCCCGCAGATGTACCTCAATCAAAACTGTGGGAGCGAGCCTGCTCGCGATGACGGTAGGTCAGGCGGTGAAGTTTCAGGGCAAACTCGTCGGAGATTTCCCGCATGTTGTAGCGGTGTGCATGAACTGGTGCGTGATGGGCTTCATCGATAGTCTTTTGGCTGTCACTGCAAATTCAGTGACAGGGTGTAGGAACCCTCAGAAGATCATTCGCGGCGGCTGTGCGCGGGACCCGTTTCTACGTGGCTGAGATCTCTGGGTGCTCGGTTTCCTACTCCCGCGTACGGCTGCCACCCAAGCCCGTAGGAAAGGCCGTTGGCAGCTCTTATTCATACCCAAGAGTTCTCAAAATGGTTTGGCAAATTATGCGGCAACCGCCTGCTGCTGGTGCTTGAGCAACGGTACGGCGCGCACCGAATCACCCGGTTGCAGTTGCAGGCGCTTGGCGGTCATCCGATCGACCAGCAGACTGTTGCCGACCCGGCGGGCGCGGGCGGTGGTGATGCGGCAGTTTCCCAGGCGTCGGTTGTGAATCAGCCAGATCGGTGCGTTGTCGTCTGGCGTACCGACCGCCAGGTCCAGCGACTGGCTGTCGCGCACGGCCCGGATCTTCGAGACCTGGGCTTCGATCACCGGTCCGCCGTCGAAAATGTCGATGTAACCCTTGTGGGAAAAACCTTCGGCGCAAAGGATTCTGCGCGCCGGTTCGGCGTTCTGGTGGGCCTTGCCGATCACTGCCTGGGCTTGCTCGGTGAGCAGGCAGGTGTACAGCGGCTGGCGTGGCATCAGCTCGGCGACGAACGACTTGTTGCCGAGCCCGGAGAGGTGATCGGCGTGGCTGAAATCCATTTTGAAAAAATGTCGACCGAGGCTGTCCCAGAACGGCGAGCACCCGTGCTCGTCGGCGCAGCCGCGAAGCTCGGCAATGAGTTTTTCGCCGAACAACTGCGGGAACTCGGCGACAAACAGTAATCGCGCAACCGACAGCAGCCGGCCGTTATGGCCCTGGCGCTGATCCGGGCGCAGGAACAATGAGCAGATTTCCGATTGGCCGGTCATCTCGTTGTTGAGAAACAAGGTCGGGATCTGCCGCTGGATTCCCAGGTCCGCCGATGTATTGATCGTCAATCCGACGCGGTAGTTGTACCAGGGCTCACGCAGCCCGACGGCGCCTGCCAGGGCACTGACGCCGATCACTTGCTGATCGTCGTCTTCGAGCACGAACAGGTAGTCGGCGTCGGCCCGTTCAACCTGCTCGGCAAAGGTCCGTTGCGCCCAGCGCACGCGGTGGGTCAGACGCTCTTCGTTGGCCGGCAGCGTGGTAAACCCGGGGCCGGCGCGCTGTGCCAGCGCCAGCAACGCAGGCAGGTCGGTCATTTGCACCGGGCGCACGATCATGAGGGCGCTCCTAGCAAGATCTGCTTCATAGCGCAATCAGCCGAACCCGGCTGCCCTCATCCAGTTGCAAGGCATCGAGCAAGGCGGCGTTGAGCATGACGGGCTCGTCCGCGCTCCAGTCCAGTTCGGCGACAATCGCCCGGTAGTTTTCCAGGGCGTCATTGCTCAGCAGGTACAGCGTTTTGCCTGCGCTTTGTGAGCTCAAGCGCACAACGGCAGTGCGGGTGCGGGCGATAGAGCGAATACTCGGGGTTCGCGCAAAAAGCGTTGGCCCGCCGTCGAAGAGGTCGATGTAGCTGTTGGTCTCGAAGCCTTCTCGTTCAAGGATATCGAAGGCTTCCTGACCATCGGGATGAATCCGGCCGATACACGCCTGAGCACTTTGCGACAGCATCGGCACGTAGATCGGGTAGTGCGGCATCAACTCGGCGAGAAAGCTCCGGTTCTGCACGCCGCAGAGGCGTTCGGCTTCGGCGTAGGGCAGGTCGAAAAAGTGCTTGCCCAGGGCGTCCCAGAACGGTGATTCACCCGCTTCGCTGCTGTAGCCGACGATTTCGGTAATCACCGCGTCGGAAAAGCGTTGAGGGTGGGCGGCGATGAACATCAGCCGGGCCCGTGAAAGCAATTCCGAGGTCGGTGTGCGTTCAAGTTCGGTGTTGACGTGGAAACCGCGCAGCAAGGTGTGGGCACTGAGGTCCTGGCATAACGATAACGCCGGCACCCCGTGCTGGATGTTCAGCTCGCGGGACTCACTGGTGAACGGGCGGTTGCGCAGGCTGTAGAAGGGCTCGTTGAAGCCGGCGGTCGCGAGGATTTCCGAGCAGCCCAGCAACTGTTGGCTAGCAAGATCCTCCAGCACGAAGAAATAGTTCTGCGCACCATTGCTGTGCACCTCGCTGGCAAACGAAGCGCAGGAGCCGAGAATTTTCTGGCGCAGGCACTCGGTGTCGTCCGGCAACGAGGTAACGCCCACAAGGCTGTCGCGCGCAAGTTGCTGCAGCTGAGGCAGGTCGGATAACTGAACTGGGCGTAAGGCCAGCATGGATGTACTCCTGTATCAAAGGGCCTGATGCCGGGCACCGGGCTTGACTATCACTGTCGGTTTCCACGCGTTACAACGGCGGTCGGCCAACCCCTGTCAGCGACCGCTCTCTTTTTCAAAAACAGTCCTGCGTCAGCTGTTCGAGGGATCCGGCAACACGGTGCTGGCGCCGATTCTGTTGAGGAAAAACAGGTAAACCAGACCCACCGCAATCCAGATACCGCCCAGCTTCTGCGCATCGACGCCCATGTTGTACAGGATGGCGCTGACGATGATGAAACCGATCACCGGACAGATCAGGTGACGAACCATCTGGCCGGACTTTTGTCGACGCCAATAGTAGTTGATCACGGTTAAGTGCAGCAGCATGAAGCCGCTCAGGGCACCGAAGTTCACCAGTGAAGTCAGGGTGTCCACCGAGTTGATGAACAGGTAACAGATCAGCAGCGACAGCACTGCCACCAGGTAAATACTGATGTGCGGGGTGTTGTGTTTGGGATGTACCTTGGCCAGCACCTTCGGCAGTTTGCCGTCCCGTGCCATGCCGAACAGCAGGCGCGACACGGCGGCTTGCGAGGTGATTGCTACCGCCACGCCCCAGGCCAGGGCAGTAGCGACACCGGTTACCGTCGCCAGCCAGCTGCCGGCGGCGATTTCGGCGATTTCATAGAACGCGGTATCGGCGGACTTGAAGCCCATGCCGGCGGCCAGGTCTGTAGCGATCCAGGTCTGGACGACGAAGATCACCCCCATCACCACCAGGGTGATCAGCGCAGCTTTGCCAACGCTGCGGCCCGGATCGCCCTTGATCTCTTCGGCCAGGGTCGAAATGGCATCGAAGCCCAGGAACGACAACACCGCAATCGACACCGCCTGCATCAGCAACGCGAAGTTGAAGTTCGCAGGGTTGTACAACGGCGCCAGGGTCAGCTGGCCATTACCGGCGCCACCGTGCAAGGCGGTCCAGGCGTAGAACAGGAAGATCCCCAGCACCACCAGTTGTGCCAGCAGAAAGATAATGTTCATCCGCGCGGTAAAGGTGATTCCTCGCAGGTTGACGAAGGTCGCGCTGACCAGGAAGGCGAGGATGAACCCGACCTTGGGGATGTCCGGGTACAGGTGATTCAACGCCATCGCCGCATACACGTAGAGCAGCGGTGGGATCAGCAGGTAGTCGAGCAGCATCAGCCAGCCGGCGATGAAGCCGACATGTGGATTCAGCCCGCGTTGTGCGTAGGAGTAGACCGAGCCTGCGATAGGAAACGCGCGGGCCATGCTGCCGTAACTCAATGCCGTGAACAGCATCGCCACCATGCCGATGATGTAGGCCAGCGGCACCATTCCCGGTGCTTCCTGGTTCACGTAGCCATAGACCCCGAACGGTGCGATGGGGATCATGAAAATCATCCCGTAAACCACCAGATCGGTCAGCGACAGGCTACGTTTCAACTCTTGCTTGTAGCCGAATTCTTCTATTTCCATGAAGCAGTTCTCCTTGTAAGCCACTATGGCAAAGTGTTTGAACCTGGCAGGTCAAAACACCCTACGGTGTTTGTTATCGTTGTTTTACCGGTACCACTCTCTCAGCTTCTTTTCAGCGTGAAACGGTTCACTTGAAATCGCGGTTCTACAGCAGCGGCGCCAGATAATCGCTCCAGGTCTGGACCGCCAGCCGGTTACGCAACAGGTCGTTGCGCACTTCGATCAGCACCGAATCGAGACCACGGGCGTCGCCATGAACCGGCACCGTCATGTCTCCCGCTGGATTGATGGTGTACGGCTGATTGCCGGCGACTCGCAGTGGATGCCTGGCCAACCCGTCGATCAGTCGTTCTGCATAATTCTCGGCCCGCCCGTAGAGCACACCGACCTCTAGCGCTCGGGGCTGGCCGTAATAGACCGGCGTGAAACTGTGGATGCCCACCACTCGCACCCTGCGGCCCTCGGCCACGCGTGCATCGATCAGTTCGCCAAGACGCGTGTGAAACGGCGTGAACAGGCATTGGCGCCGGTATTCACGGGTCGCCTCGTCGAGGTTCTGATTACCCGGAATCGGGTAGATCTCGCTCTTGACCGGGATGCTGTCCGGGGCCTGCAACGGCCGATTGAGGTCGATCAGCAGTCGTGAGTAGTTGGCCGTCAGCAGGGTCGCCCCAAGGGCTTTGGACAGGCTTTCGGCCAGCGCCAGGGCGCCGATGTCCCAGGCAATGTGCTCGTGCGCGGCCTCGCTGCTCAACCCCAGATCGTTCAAGGCCGTGGGGATGTAGCGGCTGGCGTGCTCACACACCAGAATAAGCGGGTGCCCGGACGCTTCCCGGCTCAGGCTGTAAGCCGGCTCGGTGTAGAGTCCGAATTCAGTGGTCTCAGTAGCGGCGCGCATAGTGCTCACACAGTTCGGCGGGTGACAGGTGTTGGGTCAAGGTCAGTTCCTCGGTTTTGACGGCGAAATAGGTGTCGAGCAAGGCGCGTGGCAAGGCTTCGAGCAAGGCCTCGCTGCCCCGCAAGTGGTCCAGCGCCTGAGCGAGTGACGCGGGCAGGGCGACGATACCGCGACGCTGGCGTTGTTCTTCGTTCAGCGAATCCGGGACTTCATCGGTGATCGCGTTTAACGCCATACGTTGCTCAATGCCCAGCCGGCCGGCAATCAGTACGGCGGCCATCGCCAGATGAGGTGAGGCCGTGGCGTCCATGGCGCGGAATTCGAGGTTGTACTGCGCGGCCTCGGATTTCCCGCCGAGGCTCACGGTCGGGCAGATCCGCAACGAGGCTTCGCGGTTGCGCTGCCCCAGGCACGCGTACGACGCGCTCCAGTGATGAGGTTGCAGGCGCTCATAGGAAATCGGCGTCGGTGCCGTCAACGCGCACAGTGCTGGCAGGTAGTGCAGCACCCCGGCGGCCCAGTGCTGGCCGAGGGTCGACAGGCCGTTGGCGGTCCCGGCGTCATACAGCACCGGATGGCCGGACAGGTCGTGCAGGCTCAGGTGCAAGTGCACGCCGTTGCACACCGCGTGTTCCGAGGTCTTGGGCGCAAAGCTCAGGTTCAGGCCCATTTGCCGGGCGATCTCGCGCGTGATCTCGCGCACGTTGACCGCCCGGTCGGCCGCCGCGACACCCTGGGTCGGCCGGCAGGTGATTTCGTATTGGTGTTTGCCATATTCGGGCAGGAACATTTCCGGCTCGACCCCGCCTGCGCGCAATGCGCTGAGCAGCCAGCCGCCGAACGCTGCGCCCTGGCGCTGGGCCTCCAGTGAAAACGCCAGATGCTCGGCCTGGGCGCAGACCGTGGTGAGGTTGAATTCGTGCTCGAAGGCTGAGGTGATGTGCAACCCCAGTTCATCGTGGTAGCGCTGTACTTCATTGCGCAACAGCGTCCGCGGGCAGGCAGCCCACGGGCGACCATCGGTTTCGCAGATGTCGCCATGGATAAAATCCAGGGCCGGCGCATTGGCATCGGGCCCGTTGCCGACCGTCACGCGGCTGGCCAGATCGGGGATCAGCCGTAAGTCGCCGTAGGCACCCCACGGGTTGCTCGACGCAATGATGTCTTGCGGGGTCAGCGCGCTGTTGGCCGGAACCCAGCCGCAACCGGCGACTTGGTAGTGTTCCAGTTCATCCGTGGGAAACGACCGGCCACGGGTCACGCCGATCAGGTCGGTGGTGACGAGGGTGGTCATTGCCACGGGTGCCAGGGGCTCACCGCTGTTGGCGCGGCTCATGCCTGCAACGCCTGCAAACGGTCGAGCACGGTGTGGGTGTCGGTGATCCAGCAATAACCCTTGATTGCGCTCAGGCACGTCAGATGGCGTTGTTCGGTGTAGGTCGCGCAGGCGTCTTCTACCAGCGTCACCAGATAGCCGCGGTCAGCGGCATCGCGCACGGCCATGTCGACGCACTGGTCGGTGACGATGCCGGCGATGATCAGGTGGCGGGTCTGCAGGTTGCGCAGCACGTAGTCGATGTTGGTCGAGTTGAAGACCCCGGAGGAAGTCTTGGGCAACACGATTTCGTTTTCGACCGGTGTCAGTTCTTCGATGATCGCGGCTTGCCGGCTGCCTTTTGGCAGGTGCATATCTGACAGCTTGTGGTCCAGCGAGCGGTCGCGACCGTCGGCGGTGAGGCTTTCGATGATCGTGTGCACAATGTTCTGCCCGGCCGCGCGCGTTGCGGCCAATAGCTTGCGCTGATTGGGAATCACCTGCTGGCGGGTGCGGTTGAGGAAGTACTCGGCGTCAGGCCCTTGCAGATGCGGGTCGAACTGCGGCTCCAGCCAGGCGCGTTGCATGTCTACCAGCAACAGCGCGGTGTGTTCGGTGGCAAATGGCAGGTCGCGGGGCGAGCGATGGGGGAGCGTAAACATCCTTATTTTTCCTCCAGCAGGTGAGTGGTGAAATCGGTCCGCAGCGCATCGATACCTTCCAACCGCTCGGCAAGATCGGGGCAACGCAGGGTCAGGCAGGCAATCAATGCTTCGACCTGGGCCAGTGCTGGCACCAAGGTGTCGAAGGCTGACGCTGATTCCACCGGCGCGGTAATCACCAGGTCGGCCAGCTCGCGCAGCGGTGAGGTGTAGATGTCGGTGAACAGCACGACGCGCGCATGCCGGTTCTTGGCTGCACTGGCGACGCGCAGTGCCTGGGATTGATAACGGCGATAGTCGAACACCAGCACCACGTCCTGGCGCTGCACATCGAACAGCCGGTCGGGCAGTTGCGCGTTGTCTTCCAGGGCGAAGCAGCCCGGACGTAACAGGCGCAAGTGATTGAGCAGATACTGGGCGAGAAAGCTGCTGAAGCGTCCGCCGAAGCAATGCACCTGATGCCGTATATCCAGCAGCCATTGCGCCAGAATGCGCACATCTTCGGGTTGGGTCAGGGCCTGGGTTTCCAGCAGGGCGCGATGACTGTCCGCCAGGTAGTGGGTCCAGGCATCGTCTTGCTTGAGATGAGAGCGCGGTTGCAACAGCGCGCTGGGTGAGCGCAGCCGGTGATCCATGTCGCTGAGCAGCGCGTCCTGAAACTCGGCATAGCCGCCGAAGCCGAGTTTTTTCACCAGACGCACGATGGTCGGATCGCTGACGCCGGCATGCTCGGCCAGGCGCGACATCGGACCCAGTCCATTACGCGGGTACTGGTCCAGCAATGCCCGTATGACTTTGCGTTCCGACGGCGTGAGGTCCAGGCCGGGGTCGGTGATCCGGTCTCTGAGTGAGGGCATCCGAGCTCCTGTTAGAGGGGTGTGTTGCTTTTATTTCATAATTAGCTAAATAAGTATTTATGTAATTTATGCTACATGTCTAGTGAATTTTTTCTGTTATTGGCAAGGCACCAAAGTGGGGCGAAAGTCTTGTCTGACGTGGCTTTCACGGGTTTCTAACGATGCTGTAAGCCATCGCTTTAGCTTGTGTAGGAAAGTGGCTATTGGCGCTGCGTATCTGTGTTGGAACTCGTGCTTTTCATTGCAACAGCAAAGCCGCAAATGCCTGTTGTTGCGTAAAAATTTGTCTGTTGTGTGATCGGTTGTACACTTTCTTACCCATCAACCTGAGTGATCCTACGTGCCGGTAACTCGCTTGACCTTGATCTGCCACGCTCGAACCGTCGCACAGAAATTGGCGCGTTTTCCTATGGATGAGCCGCTGGAAATGGATTGGCAGGCGGCGAAGGGCAGTCGTGCGGGAAGTGTCAGGCGCGCGCCACAGTTTCTGGGTGGGCCGGAAACCCGCATCAGGCAGACCGCCGAACTGTTCGGTAGCGACCTGAAGATCGTGCCGGCGCTCGGCGATTACGATATCGGGCGTTGGCGCGGGCAGCGGATCGACGATCTGCAAAAGACCGAGCCAGAGGCGTTGCAGGCCTGGCTCAACGACCCGGCCTCGGCCCCGCACGGTGGTGAATCGGTGGCGCAACTGTGCCAGCGAGTGGGCGACTGGCTGCAAGCCCTCTGCACAACGCCTGGGCATTTCGTGGCGATTACCCATCCTTTCGTGATCCGTGCAGCCTTGATGAAGGTGATGCAGTGCGGCCCCGAGGCGTTCAACCTGATTGACGTCGAACCGCTGTCAGCCACTGAACTGCGTTTCAATGGCCGCTGGCGCCTGCGTTTGCTGGACACCACTGCATCTGTCGAGGTGAAGCATCCATGAAGCAGCTACTGATCATTGGCATCGGTGCCGGTAATCCCGACTACATCACGATGCAGGCGGTCAAGGCATTGAACCGGGTCGACGTGTTCTTTCTGATGGACAAGGGTCAGAGCAAGGACAAGCTGATCGACCTGCGGCGGGAAATCTGTGAGCGCTATATCACCGATCCTGCCTACCGCTTCGTCGAGGCCCAGAGTCCCGAGCGCGTGCGCGGCGATGTGGACTACAACGCCAGCGTCATGGACCTGAACCGCGACAAGCAGCAGACCTTCGAGCGGCTGATCAACGAGGAGATGGCGGACGGCGAATGTGCGGCGTTTCTGGTGTGGGGCGATCCGGCGTTGTACGACAGCACCCTTCGGATCTTGCAGGCGATTCTTGATTCGGGTCGCTGCGCCTTCGACTTCGAGGTGATCCCCGGCATCAGCAGCGTCCAGGCCTTGGCGGCGCAGCACAAGGTGCCGTTGAACCGGATTGGACGCTCCATTGAAATCACCACCGGCCGCCGACTGGCGGCGGGTCAGGTCAGCGATGCCGACAGCCTGGTGGTGATGCTGGATGCAGAGGATTCCTACCGGCAGGTTGCCGATCAGGATCAACAGATTTACTGGGGCGCCTACCTTGGCACACCGGATGAAATCCTCATTTGCGGCAAGCTCAAAGACGTGGCTGAAGAGATCGAGCGGGTCAGGAAAGCGGCACGATTGGCCAACGGCTGGATCATGGACACTTATTTGCTGCGCAAGCCTGAATCACCCGAGTGAGTGGCTCGCAAAGCTTCAGTAAACCCAGACTTCGACTCGACGATTCTTGATTCGCCCCTCATCACCACTGTTAGCCGCCACTGGCATCTCGGCCCCGAAGCCACGAATCTCGCGAAACACCACGCCGCCTTTCACCAGCTCGCGGCGTACCGCCATGGCGCGCAGCTTCGATAGCAGGGCGGCCCGCTCCGAATCGGTCTTGGCATCGCCGAAACCGACGAGCGTCACCTGTTTGTTCAGCTTGTCGTGCTGCCTTAAATAGTCGAGCACGCGCGACAGGTCCTGCCGGGCCTTGTTGTCCAGGCTGGCGCTACCTTCCTCAAAACGAAAATTCACCGTCAGTCGCTGCGCGTGATCGGTGATCGCCCGGTAGCCGTCAGGCATTTGCGGGCTCGACGCGACGCGCATGGCTTGCACGGTCTGCGCGATAAAACCATTGGCGGCGACAATCTCCTGGCCCTTGCTGCCCTGGGTGAATTTCACCAACGCTTCCGCCCAAGGGTTCTGGTTAGTGGGCGGCAAATAGAAAAATAACCGGCGCGACAGTGGGTAGTCCTCGGTGGCTATCAGGCTATTGAGCGGCAACATCGGCTGCGAGTCGCCGTCGACAATCGCCACTGCCTTGGCCTGGCGCACGTAAGGCAAACCGATGAAGCCGATGCCTTGCGGGTCCTGGCTGACCGCATCGGACAGCTGTTCGCTGGATTCGAAGCGTTTTGCCGAGCCGGCCAGCGCTTTGCCGCGATGGCTCAGCACCAGCTCCTTGAAGGTGTCATAGGTGCCTGAATGGTCGTCCCGCGCGTAGAGGTGCACAGGTCCACCGGTGCCGCCGAGTTCTTCCCAGGTTTTCACTTCGCCGCTGTAAATGTGTGCCAATTGTTCGGTATTCAATTGAGTCAGCGGGTTTTGTGGATGCAGGATGATTGCCAGGCCGTCGATAGCGATGACTTGCTCGGCGCTTGGGCTTTTCAGGTCGCCGAGGGCTTCGAGGTCGACCAGTTCGCTGTCCTTGATGGGGCGTGATGACGCGGCGAGATCGGCGCCGGTGTTTTTCAGGGCGGCGAAACCGGTGCTGGAGCCGTGGGCGGCGATATCCACGACCACCCGCCGACCCTGGGCGGTCTGGCCGACAATCTGCTGTTCGTTGTCTTTGTCCGAGACTTCGCTGTGAATCTTGAGTAAGCCTTGTTCCAGCATCAAGCCTTTGACCAGCGCCGGGCCAAGGGTTGCACCGATGGTGTTGGAGCCCTGAATGCGCAGGGCAGGGCCGCGCTCGGGTGTCGGCAGCGCAGTGGCGGTGGCAGAGAGAGGAAGCAAACCGCAGAGCAGCAGCGGTAACAGAACGCGCAGCATCAGGCTGGCACCTTCTAAGGCCAAAGGAAGTGCCGGGATAATAAGACAGTAAGGTTGCGAAAATATGACATCTGATGAAACGTGACGAGGCTAGGATCTGCACATTTTTCGTTCCAGCCCCCGTAGCAGCTGCCGAGCCTGCGAGGCTGCGTTCGAGGCGGGCCGCGTTCGGACGAAGTCCTCGTAAATCCTGAACCTGCGGTTTGCCTGGAAGAACGCGTTGCCTGATTCACGACCGCTGCGTCCGGATGCGGCCCAGACCGAACGCAGCCTCGCAGGCTCGGCAGCTGCTACGGAAGCAGTCCTGCAGCGTATTTCTCAGGCTGGCGCCGTCACCACCGGTTGCCCGGGCTTGCGCAGCGGCTCCAGGCGCGAACCGTCGTAGCGGGTTTCGCGGAACAGGCGCCAGCGACCCAACAAGCCATAGACGTGAGTCACCCGACCCTGCTCGTGGTAACCCATGCGAATGTGCAGTTTGAGGGCCGGGATGTTGCGGGTCTCGCAGACGTCCACCACCTTGTCGCAGCCCTGGGCCTGCATGGCGTTCCAGAGGTTGACCTGCACGTCCACCGAGAGGCTGGTGCCAAAGTAGGGGCGTGCCATCTCACCGCCGAATTCGAAGAATTCACCGGCTTTGACCGGGAACCGGCAGCGGTAGTAATGGCGATCGAAGTAGTCGCGTTTGCTGCCCCAGATGAAGGCGACCGCGTGGCCTTCGTCGTCCAGGTACATGTGCCCGGTGTGGTCCTCGGCCGCCAGCTCGCGCATGGTCTCGACGCGGTCGCCAAAATGTTTGGCGAAGGCATCGGCGTTCTGCGCGGTGATGGTCACCAGGCTTAACGGCGAATAGGGTTTGAGCGTGTGTGGTTTGATCGGGCTGACCAGATCGCGCTCCATCCACAGCAGTTCCAGGTGAAAGAACACATAGCGCTCCCAGAGTTTCTTGAGGGTGCGGTGCAGGCCTTTTTGCCGGATACGGTCACGAAGTGTATGCAATACGCTCATGTAGCCTCCTGATGTCGCTCGTCGGTTGGCTGGCGGCGAGGTGTGGAAGGCACACGGGGCTGCGCAGCGGGGTAGAGCCGGACGCAGAATCAGTAGAAGACGAAGAGCGCTCACGTCCATGTCTGCGTGCATTGAAACCAGTTTCGTGACTGCTTTTTTGACGCTCTTGAGGTGCTGTGGAGCAAATCGGCAATTTAATGGCGGTTGCTTGTTTGAGAATCTGGATCAGCTTATGGGCGAAGTCAACCAGCGGCCTGAGGAGTGCCAAGGGCATTCATACGATTCGAATAACCGCCTTGCGTGCTTATCGCGAATGGCGATTCAAAAGGCCGGCTGTTTTATCGATTCAGGTGTTCATGCGGGTCTCGAAACCCCGGCAAGTAATGGCCCAATGCCTTGTCTGGCCGGCTTCCGCGTACACGATGAGGGTTCGCCATTGTCTGGCACACTGACGGTTATCAAGCGTCAAACATTCATTAACGTTCAGTAATGACCGTTCGTCGAAACGCCAGAATCCGGACAGTGTTCCGAGCTGTTGAAACCCCTGGCCCATAGCGAAGCAGTGGCATTGTTCTATCCTGAAAGTTGAAGACAAACCTCAGGAGGAGGACCTATGGCAAACGAAAAGAAGTATGAGCAATACGAAGATTCCGAAGACGAAAGTCCAGACGAGGCGACCCCGGAAGAGAATCCGCCGGATCCTACCTGGAAGCATCCGGACGACGGGAAAAGCCTTTCAGATCTCGACGAAGAGTGGCCTCTGAAACCCTGAGCTCCACAGCCCTTTGCACACTGCCCGTGACCCGTCCCGGGCAGTGTGTTGCCGACGTTGCGCTTACTCCAGGGCTGTCGTGGTGTCTGCCGGCTGCGGGCGTGCGAGCACGCTATAGGACACCCGGCGAACGCCGGGCAGGCGGTTATCGAGCAACTTGCTCAAGGATTCGCCCTGATTCAGATACGCGTCGCCAAAGTCCCTGCCGAGCATCGTCGGATGGGCGACGATTTCCAGCAGTCCGTCTGCCGGTGGCGCGGCGTTGCGCACATCCACCGGGGTACAGACGTAGTCCGCTGTCGCACCGGCGAGGCCGCGTAAACGTTGGTTGAGCAGGTGTTTGAACAGGCGCTTGGGCAGGCTGAGGTTTTGCCCCAGGTTGCGCGCCAGACGAACCGGCACACCCTGGCGCGCGGCAAAGCGCGCGACGATCTCACCGATCGGCCAGATATTGTGAACATGCTGATGGGAGTCGAGGTGGCTGGGGCGCAGGCCGTGGTCCAGGCAGTGCTGCCATTGCGCTTCGAGCTCTTGCAGCACCGCATCGCGTTGCTGACGGGCGAGCCATAGGCTGTGGCGGGGCAGATTCAGGTCGAACTCGCCGGCTGCGTTGCAGAAGGTGGGCTGCTCGAGAATCGCCCGGCTCAGGGGTCGGCCATAGGTGAGGTTGAAGTGCAGGCCTACGCGTCCCTTGAGCAGTGGCTGTTGCGCCAGCGCACAGGCGGCTTCGAAGGCCGGCATGTTGGCCATGGCCGTGGCGGAGCTGATCACTGCGGACTGGAAGGCCCGCAGGATGACCGTATTTTCATTCATGCTGAGACCGAAATCGTCAGCGTTGACTATGACTTGGCGAGGCATTTTTACCCTCCATGGAGTGTGCACTGGGTGCGATGTTTTTATCGCCGCGGGTCACGACGGGTGTGCTGGCTGCGACCACTGCCGCCCGTTTGGCTTGCCACCGTTGCTGTCGCGGTTTGAGGTGGTGCCAGAGCCGCAGGCCAAGGCCCAGCAGCAGCCCGCTGGGGCGCCAGGAGTAGAAGCTCCAGCGCCAGTGTTCGAGCTGCCCGGTCATGCGTTCATGCAGTTGATGGCGGGAGTTGTGAAGGCTCACCCGCGAGGCATCGATCCACGTCCAGCCTTCGTCCAGGCCCCAGCGAATCCACTCCTCAAGCAGCACCCGGCCACTGCCCAGATCGGCGTATTGCGGCAAGAACGCCAGGTTGTAGTCGTAGAGCCGACCTTGCTCCAGCAGGCCGAGGCGATAGCTGATGCAACGCCCGTCCAGCTCCAGCACGACCACGCGTACCAGCCCCTGAGCGGCGAGGGCGGTAAAGGCGTCGTCCATCCATTGTCGGTGCCGGACGTCGGAGAAAATCCCGACACTTTCGTCACCTTTCCAGCTGACCGCCTCGACCTCGCTGATGGCGTGCAGCAAGGGCCTCATGCTCTGCGCGTCCGGGGTCAATCGCCGGACTTCGGCGCCACAGGCTGCAATGCGTTTGCGCGCCCGGCGCAGTTTGTAACGCGGATCACCGGAGACTTCCTGACGGTCGTTGTCGCTGATCAGGTGCACCGGCACCCGGCAACTGATGCGATGCTCGCCCGTGGAACTGAGCAGCATCCATTGCGTCAGCACGCTTTCATGGTCCGGGTGTTGCGGCAGCTCGTTGAGTTGCAGCAACGCGTGCGGCAAGTGCCGGCGGATCTCCTTCAATGCCTGGCGGATGCTCTGTGCGTCCAGGCAGGCGAGCAGGACAATGCGGTCTGCGAGGGGATGGCCGAGGTGGTGCAAAACGCGAAATGACAGCCCCCCGAAACGTTCGCGCAAGGCGATCAGTGGCAGACACACGCAGAGCTGTTCGCCTTGCCAGCCCAGCAGCACGTGCAATGTCGCGCCGCGTTGTAGCGAACGTTCGGCGGCACACAACCAGGCCAGCGTGTTGAACGGCGTATGATCCGTCACCCGCTGGCGCAAGGCATCAAAGGCTGTGGCCGGAAAGTCTGCGGCACAGAGCGACGCGCGCCATTCGAATCGCACCGCCATGACCGTCAGGCTGCCGGAGCTGCGACGGTGGACGGCGACGGTTTGCGCAAAGCGTCCAGGCGCGAGCCGCTGTAGCGGGTCTCGCGGTAGAACCGCCAGCGGCCGAACAGACCATACACATTCATGATCCGCCCTTGTTCCTGATAACCCATGCGCAGGTGTAGCTTCAGCGCCGGAATGTTGTGGAACTCGCACACATCCACCACCTTGTTGCAGCCCTGTTCCTGCATGGCTTTCCACAGGTTCAGTTGCAGGTCGACCGACAGCGTGGTGCCCCAATAGGCGCGGGTCAGTTCACCGCCGAACTCGAAGAACTCACCTTCTTTGACCGGGAACCAGCAGCCGTAGTAGTGCCGGTCATGGTAGTCGCGTGCGCTGGCCCAGATGAACGAGACCGCATCGCCTTTATCGTCCAGGTACATGTGCCCAGTGTGCCCTTCGTCGGCCAGTTCGCGCATGGTTTCCACGCGGTCGCCGAAGTAGGTGGCAAAGGCCCCGGCGTTTTGAGTGGTGATGGTTTCCTGGCGCAACGGCGGGTAAGGCTTGAGGGTGTGCGGGGGCACCGGGCTGACCAGGTCGCGCTCCATCCAGAGCAGTTCCCAATGAAAAAACACATAACGCTTCCACAAGGTGTTGAAGGTGGCGCGCAGGCCTTTTTGTTTGATGCGTTGATTGAGTTTCTGCAATGCGCTCATGTTGCCTCCTGATGGGGCCCGCCGTCTGCGAGGGCAGTGACAGCGGGACGACGCAACGCGTGGCGGGATGCCGACGTGATCAGACATTCAACGGAGCGTTTCATGAGGCGCTCCAGCTCAAGGCGAACAAGGTTTCGCCGGGCACTTCAAAACTGACCCGGCCCTGCTGGCAGCGATAGGTCGCGGGTTGGCTGCGGCTATCGGCGCCGAAATACACCAGTACACCCTTGCTCAACGGGCACAGGGATTTCTCGCCACCGAGGCTGACGTGCTGCATGCGAGTGCCTTTGTTGACACCCAGCAGGCCGCGCTGTTTTTGCGCGGACATGGCCAGCACGTCGACTTCGAAGGCGTCGTTGTCCAGGCGCAGCACGTTGTCCAGCCAGTGTTGCTGGATGAACTGTTGCGCCAGACCGACCGGCTTCAACTCGAAACGATCATCACCGACTACCCGCAGCATGCCTTTTGGGTAGTCCGGCTCATCGGCGGCCTGGAACCAGTTAAGCATGTCGAGCAGCCCGTCCTGAGCCGAGTTGATCACCACCGAAGCCCACCACAGCGAGGCGAAATGGGTTTCCTGGTCGTACGGGCTGAGGCTTGAGCCGCTGGAAATATTGGTCTGGTCCAGCAGCAGGGCCTTGCGTGGCCGACCGTGTTGATCGAGGCCGACCAGCTCGGCGGCGCGGCGCACACTGTCGCGGTAGACACGGGTGGCCAGCAGGTTGCGGATCATCCATTCATGCCAGGCCAGGGCATCGATCTTGTCGCCCGACTCACTCAGCAGGCGCCGCGCCCAGTCGATACCACGCTTATCGGCGGCGTTATCGGCAAACGGTCCGTTGATCAACCGCGAACTGGCCGGCATGGCAATGCGTACCCCGGCCTTGAAGTTGGCAGGATCGCCATGCACCTGTCGGGCCATGCTGTTGAAGAGGGTTTGATAGCTGGCAAAGTCAGGGTAGTTGAGGTTTGGCTCATCGGCGAACGCAATGTAGTGCAGGCCCTTGCTGCCGAGCGCTCGGGTGGCGGCGAGCCAGGCGTCGAGGCCGGCATTGCTGACAACATCCGCGTGCAGGTCGGCTTTGCGTTGGGTGCCGGCGAGCAGGGTGATGTCCTGGGTGATGCCGAAACGGTCTTGATACAGCTGGCGGAAGCTGTTCTCGAACTGCGGTTTTTTCGCCGTCACGTCGACGAAGCTGTAGTAGCTGGCGGCGCGGGGTTTGAGTGCATCAAGCACGGAGTAGCTGCTGGGCGGCGGTGACACGTAGGGCAGGGCGATGCCCAGGTTTGGCGTTCTGCCGACGACCTGCGCATGCAGTGTGAGCCGGGTCTGGCCGTCGTCCTGGCGCAAGGGCTTGAGCTGTTGTGGATTTTGCGCGAACAGATTGGCAGTGCCGTCGAGCCAGAACGCGACCTTGCCACTGTCTTGCAAGCGCAGACGCCAGACCTGTTCAACGCTGTCAGTGGGCAGCGCGACCTGATCGAACTGCCAATAACCGCGATAGGGTTTCAGCGCCAGGTTGAGCTGTTTGCCATCCGCCACACGCTGCGCTTGCAGCGCCGTGACGCCGCCATGGAATTTGCCGGCGAGTACCGCGTGCTCAAAGGGCGCGACCTTGAAGTACAGCTCGTCGCCATCCCGGGTTTCAGCACTGAAGTGGACCTTGGCCGGGGCGAATAGCGCGACTGTACGTTCATCGTGCTCCACCTGATAGCGGCGAAAACTGTAGCCGGGGATCTCCAGTCGATAACTGGCGGCACTCGGCGCCAGCGGCCAGCTTTGGCTGCCACGGGTCTCGTTGGCGGCGATCTGCCGTTGGCCTTTCAAATTGCCTTGGCCGTCGAGCAGGTACAACTGCTCTTCGTTGGCCTGCGCCTGCCAGGCCGGAACCCAGCGCACGGTCAGGGTGTCGGGGCGATCCGCTTGCAGGTACAGGCTGCCGTCGCGGATATCGGCCCAGCGCATCGGCGCTGCATGAGCACTGAGCCCAAGGCTGAGACCGAGCCCCAGACCGACCAGCAGCACGAGGCGTTTCATGCGGATTTGCGCATCAGCATCTGACGCATCGGTGCCAGATCGCTGGGCAGGATGATCAGGGTTTGCCACACCGGCACGCCACTGAGCCGGCAATACAGAACCAGCAGGGCGATGGTCACGGCAAGGTAGGCAATCGACGATGCTGCGCCAGCACCGACGATGCCGTAGCGGGGAATCAGCAGCAGGTTCAGCGCCAGGTTGAGCAAGGCGCCGGCACCCATCAGCAGCGAGACGCTGCCGGGGCGATTTTTGCCCAGGAGGTCCAGGCGCAGGATGCTCGCGTAGCACAGCCCGAGCAGCCCCGGCAGCAAGGCCAGCAGCGCTGGGTACGCCGGTTGATAGGCTACGCCGAACAGGGTGACGATCAACCATTCACCAATCAGCGCCATGCTCAGGCAGGCACCGAGCATCACCGTAGCGGTCAGGCGTAGCGCCAGTGGGGTCAGGCGCTCGATGCCCTGTTCCTGCTGCAGCAGGCGTTTCATTAGCGGCGTGGTGACGGCTTCCGGAACGATCAGCAGCAATTCGGCGGCGGCGCTGGCCATCGCGTAATGCCCCAGTGCGGTGCTGCCCAGCAAGGCGCCGATGAACAGGTAGTCGGAACGCAGAATCACTTGTTGGAACAGCAGGTCCGGATGGCTTCTGGCACTGTAGCGCAGCAGTTCATTTTGCCCGGCGCGATCCCATTGCAGTTGCAGCGGATTATCGCGCTTGAGCCAGACCCAGCCGGCCAGCACCACCAGGCTGAGACCCGTCAGCCAACTGATCAGCGCCGCTTCCAGCGCGGCGCTCTTCCACATCCAGAACAACGCGAGAAACAGCAGCAGCGGCGCCAGCGATTCCACCAGCCGTAAGGCGTTGAACGCGACCACGCCGCCGGAGGCATTGTGCAAGGTCAGCAGGCCACTCTTGAGTACCGTCAGTGGCACCGCCAGCAGCAACAGCCAGGCGAGCAAACCGAGTTGAAGGGTGATGTCCAGTTCACTGCCGAATTCACTCATCAGCGCCACCACCAGCAACGTCAGCAAACCGGCCAGCAGACAACCGAACACCAGCACCTGACTGAGTAACAGGCCCATGGGCCGTTGCTTCGCCGCCTGATAACCGACCGCCGAGTTCAGGCCGCCGCTGGTGGCGGCGCTGATCAGGTCGGGCAGGGTGCTGAGCAGGGCGAACAACCCGCGCTCGCTGGGCCCGAGGATCCGCGCCAGCAGCACGTTGCGCAGCAAACGCAGGCCGATCATCGCCAGTTTGGTGCCCATGCTCAGCGCCAGGTGTTTGAGGTAATGGCTGCGGCTCATCAACGACTCCCTTGGCTGATGCGCCAGGCCAGCAGTTCCGGGCGACTGGCATTGCGCTGGCTGACGCCGAAACGCGGCAGCGCCAATGGATCGCCGGTGCCCCGATAGAGACCGCTGCCGGTGCCCAAGGCGTACGGATACCGGTGCGCCGCCAAATGCTGGCGAACTCGCTGATCATGGTCACCGTTGGGGTAGCAGTAAACCGGCAGCGGTTGCTGACACCCATTGAGCAAGGCCTCGTGGCTGCGGCTCAGCTCCTGATCCAGGCACTGATCGTCGAGCCGGGTGAGCATCGCGTGGCTGGCGCCGTGGGGGCCGAAGCTGATCAGCCCGGAGTTCTCCAGATCGCGGACTTGTTGCCAGTCCAATGCTTGCGGCAAGGACTCTTCGGGGCAGCTGTCGGTGAGTTGGCTGAGGGTGTCCGCCGAGAGGTCTTTCAGGCTTTGCAGGTAATGCGCCAGCGCCACGCTGCGGCGCTGCTCATCAGGCTCAATGAGGAAGGCGTAGGGCAATGGCCGACCGAGCCGCTGCACGTAGTCAATCAAGCGTTGCCGCGCAGTAGTGCCGTGGCTGCCCCAGAGGGTTTCTCCGAGGCTTTCCCACCAGAAGCGCTGGCGGCTGCCAATGAAGTCGGTGGACAGAAAAATACTCGCCGGCACCTGATGCCGTTGCAGCAACGGGAAGGCATGCAGCGCGTTGTCCCGCCAGCCGTCATCGAAGGTCAGGGCCACCCGTGGTCGTGTTGCAGCACTCGGTGTGGCGTCCGATTGCAGCAGCGCCATCAGCGGCACGCAGTCAAAATACCGCTTCAGCCAACCGAGCAAATGATTGAACGCCTGCGGGCCGACGCACAGTTCATTGCGGTGCGGCAGTGCCGCCGCATGATCGTCGGCCAGCACCCGGTGCAGCATCAGGATCACCCCGGCGCCGCGCAGCCGGCTACGTCCCAAGGGGGAGTTGAGGTACAGCCAGCCACCGGTGCGCTTGAACAGTTGCTTGATCGGCATGGGTGGCACTCTCAGCGATTCTGCTCGGGGTTCCATTGACGATACCGCCGGCCACGCAGGAACTGCCACAGACCGATACTCATGCCGGCCAGGGTCACCAGTAAAAAAGCGGCGAGGCGAAAGGGTTTTGGCAAACGGTGTTGCACATCCAAAAGGCCAGCGATGGCCACGGCGTAACTGATAAGTTGGCCGATCAGCGTCAGGCGATAGAACGCGTGTTCGTCCCACAGCCAGAAATTGCTCAGCAGCAAGGGCAACAGGAGAATCGGCGCCAGCCGTCGAATCAGTTTGTGGCTGATCAGCGCCAACGCATACAGCCCATGACGCATCGGGTTGAGCAGCTCGCGGCGCTGGGCCAGGCTTTGCAGGCCGCCGACGGTCACCCGTTGGCGACGGCGAAACTGTTTGTCGGCTTCATCGACGCCCTGGTCGATCACCACCGCAGCCGGTACATAGACAATCTGCTTGAAGGCCACGGGCGCACAGGTGCTGACGAAGAAATCGTCGTTGACCTCCGGCGGAATCTCTTGAAACAGCTCGCGGCGCAAGGCGAGCAGGGCGCCGTCGGCGGACACCATGCAGCCGGTGCGATTCTCCACGCGGCGCAACCAGCCTTCGTAATGCCGATACAGGCTGTCGCCCAGGCTCAAACCTTTACCAGGACGCGGGATGATCATGTGTCCGGCGCAGGCACCGACGCGCGGGTCGCTCAGCGGCGCAAGCAAGTGCCTGAGGGTGTCGGTGGACCATTGGTTATCGGCGTCGGTGAATACCAGCACTTCACCGTGGCTCAGGGCGACGGCGGCATTGAGTGTGGCGGCCTTGCCCTGGCGCGGCAGGTCGAGCACGGTAACGCGCGAATCCTCCACCCGCTGCGCGCAGGCCACTGTGTCGTCGCTGGAGCCGTCGCTGGCCAGAATGATGTGCAGCGACTGCGCAAGGTAATCCTGGGCAAGCACGGTGCGCAGTTTCTCTTCGATATACCGGGCTTCGTTGTGCGCGGCGATCACGATGCACACCGTCATCGGCTCGGCGCTTTGGTGGCGACGCGCCGCGAAAAACGGCGACAGCAGAGTCAGCAGCAACGGGTATCCCAGGTAGGCGTATACCGGTAACAACAGGCACAACCAGAAAATGAGTTCAGCCACGGGCAGGTCTCCTGGCGTTCCAATGACAGAGGCTGAGGACGAAGGCCGCGCCGGTCAGGTGCAGACGCAACCAGTGCAGGCCCCAGAGTTGCAGGGTCAAACCGAGGTCGTGGTGTTTCAGGCTCTGGCGCAGGCTCAGCGCCAGTGCCGGCAAGCTGCTGATCAGCAAAAACGCCAGGGCCAGGTGGGGCATAGCGTCGAGCAGTGCCGCAATGGCCATGCCGTCCAGTACCCAGGCGACGATCGAGAGCAGGGGGAAACGCAGCAAGCGCAGGCTCACACCATGGCTGCGCAGCAGTTGCAGATGACTGCCCTGGCGCCACAGTTCCTTGCCCAGCCACTCGCTCCAGCTGCACTCGTAACCCCAGTGCAACGCCATGCTTTCGTTGACGGCCATTAACCGTGCGCCGGCCTTGCCCAGGCGCAGGGTCAAGTCCTTGTCTTCGCCGGTGCGCAGCTCTTCGTTGAAGCCGCCGACACGCACGAACCATGCGCGGGGCATCAACAGGTTGGCGGACGGTAGCCATTGCACCTGAATCGTCGACTGACCACTGGCTTGCTCGGTGCGGCGTTGCCAGGCATGGGCAAACCACGGCGCCTGAAAGGGTGTTTGCAGGTCCAGCGCGAGCACATCGGCCTGGCCGCTGGACTGCAGGTCCATCAGCAGCGTCAGCCAGTTTTGCGGCATCTCGATGTCGGCATCGAGGAACGCCAGCCAGTCGCCAGTGGCCAGAGTCGCGCCGCGATTGCGCAAGGCGCCGATCTGCAGACCGGGCAGGCTCAGCACTTGGGCGCCGAGGCTTCGGGCGATCTGCGGCCCCTGATCCTGGGAGCCGTTGTCGACCACGATCAGTTCGCACTCAAGACCGGCGACTTTCGCCGCCATGCGTGCGGCCTGCAAGGTCCGGGCGATGTGTTTCGCCTCGTTGTACATCGGGACGACGACGCTGATGCGGCTCATGCCTGGCGCTCCGGCAGCGGGCTTTGCTCGGCCTTCAGGCGCAGCACCCAGGACAGCGCGAGCATGATCCACAGGTACTTCTGGTTCGGTGCGCTGAGGAACATCAAAAACACAGTCAGCGACAGCAGGCTCATGCCCAGGTGCGTGATCAGGTCCGCCTGTTCCCATTCATGGCGTTTGAGCCAGGCACTGCGGGCGCGCTGCATATTGAACAGGCCCATGCCGAGCAGGCCGACAAACAGCAAGCCGGCCGGGATACCGAGCTCGCTGAAAATCTCCAGGTAGGTGTTGTGGGCACGGCGATACAGGTCGCCGGCCTTGCGGTTGGGCGAGAACGCCATGGCGTAGCCGGTGGTCGCGTAGTGCAGCGGGAACGTTCCGGGACCGGAACCGAGCAGCGGGTTCTCGCGGATCATCTGGCCACCGACCACGATGTACGAAGCGCGGCGCCCTAGGGATTCGTCGTTGTGACCGCTGGCGCCGGCACTCAGCACGCTCAACGACTGAATGCGCGCTACGTAGCCGGCCGGCATCACGTAGATCGCCAGAGGAATCAGGATCGCCGCGCCAAGCATCGCGAACCCCAGGTGGCGCGGACGAATGCGCGGCAACTGGGCGCGGTAGTGGTAGAAGCCAATCATCAGGCTGACGAGCAGCACCACCAGTCCGGAGCGCGATTCGGTCTTGGTCATGCCACCGAACAGCAGCACGCAGCAACCGAACCAGAACAACCGATGCAACAGGTTCGGGCTCTTGAGCACCAGCAGTAGCGCCTGCGGAATGGCAAAAACAATCAGCATGGCAAAGGCATTCGGGTCTTCCAGCAGACCGGCGGCGCGGCCCTGATCCTGGTACTTGCTGGAGAACATCGCGAGGATGCAGGTCAACGTCACGCTGAGGGTCGACAACCGGCAGAACATCATCAGGTTCACTTCGCGGCCAATCAGCAAGGTGATCACGAACAGCACTAGGCCGACGCTCAGTTCGCGCAAGTGAACCAGGGACATGCCCAGGTTATCGGTCACCAGCATGCTCAGAAAGTACAGCACCAGGAACCACGCCAGAAATCGCCAGAGGTTGCTGCGCAAGCGATCGGACGGCAGTTGATGCAGCGCCAGTTGCAGCATCAGGATCAGGGCCAGCGAGGCACCGACGAGTTTCGACCCGGACAGCATGCTGTCCTTGAACAGACCTTCGAACGGCACCAGCGCGACGATCCCCAGCAGCCCCCAGGCCGGGCGTCGATACAGCGCCGCCACACCCACCAGCGCCAGCACCGCACCGGGTGCCAGGTACGGCCAGGGGCTGGCCAACAAAATCAGACACGCCAGCCCGAATAGGCTGACCACCGACAGAGGAAAAATCATGCACGAGCCTCCTGTGCAGTGCGGATGTACAACTGCGACCAGCGTTCGGCCAGTGCCGGCAGGTCGTAGCGGTCCAGTTGGGTACGGCGGGCATGCTCCGTCAGCAGACGGACCAGTGCCGGATCACTCAGCAGGGTTTCGATGTGTTGCGCCAGCGCAGCGCTGTCGGTGGGGGCGGCGAGCAACCCGTTATGCCGGTCCTCAATGACATCGGGAATGCCGCCGACGCCGAACGCCACCACCGGCACCCCGGCCTGCATGGCTTCGAGCAGAATCATCGGCGTGCCTTCGGTACGCGAGCTGATCACCAGCGCATTGAGCTGCGTCCACCAGACGCGCATATCGGTCTGGTAGCCCGGCAGGGTGATGCGCGCCTGCAACCCGGCCGCGTTGATCCGCGCCAGCAGGGTTTGATGTTCCGGTCCGTCGCCAAGCATCACCGCGTGCAACTGCGGATGCTGTTGGCACAAGGGGATCAGCGCATCGAGAAACAGGTCCGGGCCTTTCTCGCTACTCAAGCGTCCGACGTAACCGGCCAGCCAGAGCTGCTGATCGGCGATGTGCCGGGGCAGGGCGCTGCTGGCCGGCAGGCCGTTGGGGATCACCTGGAGTTTGTCCGGCCGCACGCTGGCGCGCCGACATAGTACGGCAATGCTTTCGGCGACACAGACCACACGGTCCACCGACGTGGTGCGGCACAGTTGCAGGCTCAGCCAGTTGTAGAAGCGTTGTTTGCGACTGCGCGGGGTAAAGCCGTGCTGGGTAATCACCAGTGGCAAGCGCCACAACGTCGCGCCCATCCAGCCAAACAACAGGCCCTTGAAGTTGTGGGTGTTGACCAGCGGCCGTTCGCTGCGCCGTTGCTGCAAATGGCGCAACAATTGGCCCAGCGTCGTGCAGGCGCGGCAGTCGACACCTGCGTCGCGAAACCGCGCAATGAGTTCTGGCGGCGCGTCGAGAAACAGCACTTGGTGCTGCCCCTGCGTCGCCAGGCAATGGTCCAGCAACATCCGCTCAGCACCGTAAAAACCGCCGCTGCTGAGCAGATGGATGATCGGCAGCGCAGGTGCGGTCTGCCCGTTCAATTGCGCACCCAATGCACGAAGCTTGGGACTGTCCAGTTCGGGTGCGGGTTGGTCGGCAGAACATTCTGATCGTTGATCACCAGCAGCACGGGCAAGCCAAGCTCATGGCTGATTTGCGCCGGGTGCTTGAAGCGGTGATCGAAGAACTCACGCACGTAGACCAGCGCAATTGCCAGTAACAGCCCGGTGAGCATGCCGAATGGGATGATCAGCATCGGTCTTGGGAACGCTGGATCGGTCGGCTCATACGGTGGGCTGAGGACCCGGGCGTTCGACAGGTCGTTGTCGAGCAAACGCGCGGTGCTGCTTTCGGCAAAGCGCTGGGCGTAGGTCGAGAAGGCCGCATGCAGCGCGTCGATCTCGGTGTCCATCTGCCGCAGCTTGCTCTGGGTTTCCTGCAACTGGTGAATGCGGTTCTTGTAGTCGGCGATGCGCGCGGTTTTCTGGTCGATCACCGAACTGATGATGGCCAGGTCGCTGGTGCGCTCCTGAATCCGGTTGCTGACAATTTTCAAGAACTGCTGACGGGTGCGGGTAATCTGTTCGCGGGTCAGCATCATCGGTTCACTGCCGGGCTGGAACACGGCCAGGTCATTCATGTAGCGACTGACCTGGGTGGTCAACTGCTCGCCCAGCTGCTTGATTTCCCGGTCCTCATAGGCAACGTCGCCCACCGTGTTGGTGAAGGTGTAGGGGAAGGTGTAGTCGTTGAGTTTTGAGCTGTTGGCGGCGGCCAGGCTGGTTTTCAGGTAGTCGAGCCAGCGCTGGCTTTGCAACAGGCGGTCACGGTACAGGTTGAGTGCCTGCTCTTCGGTGTTGATGGCGTTCAGGCGGAAGGTGATCTCTTCCTTGGGATCGGACGAGGCGATGCTTTCCAGCAGCCCCAGGCGTGTACCTTCCAGGCCATCGAGGCGAACCTGATACTGCTTTTTCTTCTGTTCGTAGAACGCTTGCGGCAGGTCGATCGATTGCAGCTCCTGGCGATTCTGCAGGTAGTTCTGCAGCAGTTGCGCGACGAACTTCGTGCCCTGCGCCGGATCACCAAAGGCGTAGATGATCGAGATCACGTTGGAACCGGGCAGCGTCTCGATCTTGAGACTGTCGATGGCCTGTTGCGTCAGCCCGTCCAGGGCCGTGTCGCGCACCGGATCGACCTCAAGCCCCACCAGTTCGCGCACCGGATTGATCACATACTCGCGCAATGGGTTGACGATGACTTTGCGTAGCGGCTCAGTCACCAGCTTGACGAATATTCCGGGAGACGGGGTGTATTCGCCCTTGTCGCGCAGTTCGCTGATGGTCTGGCGAATCAGCGCCGGTGAACGCAGGATATTGGCTTCGGTTTCCATGTCCGCCAGCGATGGCGGGATGAACGTTGCATTGTCCTGGGTCAGTGACGTGGTAGCGTCGCCCTGGGAGAGTTTCTTGGACTGCACGATCACCTGGGCGGTGATATCGAAGCTCTGTTTGAGCACCAATGGCAGCAGGAGTGCGATCACTGCAAAGATCAGGAAGACTCTCTTCACCAATTGCTTGTTGGCGAAGAAGATCCTGAAGAACTCATGCAGGTAGTTTTCCTTCGGATTCATGGTCGGTCACCTACAAGAGGTTAGTTGGTAGTACTGCCTTTGTTGTCGAGGCGGTAGCTGAAGCTGACGCCTATGCCCTGGAAGAGCACCACGTCCGCCAGTTGTCGCGCCAGTTCGCCGGCGCTGGCCAGTCGGGTCTTGGGCACAAAGAGCATGTCGTCGGGTTGCAGGTAGGCCATTTGCGTCGCGTCACCGGCCAGGGCGGCATCAACGTCGTAACGCCGGGCTTCGACCTGATTGCCGTTGCGCCGCATGATCACCACCGAATCGAGCCGCGCCTTGACGTTGGTGCCTCGGGCCAGGCTCAGTGCTTCAAGCACCGAGACCGGCCGGCGGATCGGGTAGGAACCCGGTTGGCCGACTTCGCCGAGCACATAGATTTCGTTGCCTTCGGTGGACTTGAGCAGCACGTCGACGGTCATGCGTCCCGGCAGTTGCTCATATCGTTTATTAAGGAAGGTTTCCAATTGGTTGACGGTCATGCCTTGCAGCGGTACCGCACCGATTTCCGGGAAGCTGGCATAACCGTCGTTGCCCACGGTGATCTCCCGGCTCATGCCGGTGGCGGGGTGATTCAGCGCGTTTTTGAGGCCGACTTCATTGCTCAGCGGGCTGATGATCTGCACCGTCACCTGGTTACGGTTGGGCTGGAACAGCATCTTGCGCTGATAGGCGCGCTGGATCTCTTCACGTGCCTGATCGCTGGTCAATCCGGCGATCTTCACTGACGTATTGGCGCCGGGCAGCTGGATGGTGCCGTCAGGCAGTACCAGTTGGTTACCGTTAAGCTGGCTGGCCGCTGTGAAGTTCAGGCCGATCTGATCACCGGACTGAATGCGGTAGGCCGACGAGCCGCTGGTGCTGATATGAAAGATCACATCCAGCTTGTCGCCCGGGCGCAATGTCTGCTCGACTTTGGGCACGTCGGTGGCCTGGGCGTTGGCGGGTGGAGCGGTGAGAATCTGTACCGGCGTCTGCTGGTACTCGGGGTGGCTGGAGCAACCTGCAAGAGGCAGCAACAGCAGGGCAAGCCATTTCACGTTCATGTCGTCATCCTCTGGCTGCTGCTTACAGGTTGTTGTAGAGCCATTTGGGCATGTAGTACTTGCGGCCGTTGAAGACGCTGCCGAGCACTTTTGCCCCGGCCTGGCTCAAGCGTTGGGCCGCGGCCTGCGCGACTTCCCAGCGCGTATCCTCGGCACGTACGACCATCACCACGCCATCCACCAGGGTGGCGATGACCAGGGTGTCGGCGGCGGAATACACCGGGTCACCATCGATCACCACAAACCGGTACTGTTCGGACAACTCCTTGAGCAACGGTCGCAACTGCTCCGGCGTCAGGTGCTCGGCACCGCGGATATGTCGGCCGTTGGGCAGGACATGAAAGGGCAGCGTCGAGACCTCCAGGATGCAGTCCTGTAGTCGCGGTGTGTTGTCGTGGTTGAACAGCAGATCGCGAAATCCCCGCTCCTTGTGCACCCCCAGTTGCTGGCTGAGGTTGTTGGCTGACTGGCTGGCATCGACCAGCAGCACTCTGCCGCTGCTCATCTCCGACAGTTGTCTGGCCAGTGCCAGGGCGCTGGTGCTGATACCGTCGCCGCTGTTGGCGGCCGTCAGGAACAGGACTTGCACGTCCATGTCGAGTACGGTCGAGGTCAGGTTGGACTCGCTGGGGTTTGCGATGGTCAAGCTTTTAGTGGTTGAACCGTCCATTCAACTTGCTCCGTGGCCGCTGAAAACCTTGAAGGGCGTCTTGAGCAGGATCTTCAGATCCAGCAGAAGGCTCTGGTTGGCGATGTAGCTCAGGTCGAGCTCGACCCGTTTATCGAAATCGAGGTTGCTGCGCCCGGAGATCTGCCACAGACCGGTCATGCCGGGGTAGATGCTCAGGCGGGCGAGGTGAGTGTCCTTGTAGCGATAGGCGTTGAACGAGGTGGGCCGTGGGCCGACCAGGCGCATGTCACCGGCGACCACATTGATCAGGTTCGGCAACTCGTCGAGGCTGCTGCGCCGCAGGAAGCCGCCGATGCCGGTGATCCGCGGGTCCTTGTCGATCTTGAAGTCGATGGCGTCGGCACCGTGTTTGTTCAGGTGACGCAGCGACTCCTTGAGGTCTTCGGCATTGGGCACCATGGTGCGGAACTTGAACATGCCGAACGTCCGTCCGCGGTAACCGGTGCGTCGTTGCACAAACAGCACGGGCCCCTGGCTGCTGAACTTGATGACCAGGGCCAGGACCAACAGCACCGGCGACAACAGCACCAGCAGGATCAACGCACCCAGGGTGGCGATGACCCGATTGGTTCGCGACAGGGTCCAGGGACGACCACCGTCGCGACCGGTGATCCAACTGCGACCTTGCATATGGATCGCCGCATCGAGGCGCATGCGGTGTTCGGGATCAAGACGCTTATCGAGCCGCATTTTGTTCAGCGGCACACCTTGTTCATGACCAGTCATAGGCTCCTCCGTTGTTGCGCAAGCTCAGTCAGGCGGGATGATTCGCCGGAGAGCGACGTTGGGATGACGGGCAGCAGGTAATATTCACGAAACCAGGCAACGAAACGTCTAAGCCCTTCGTCGAGTTCTACCCGTGGGTGAAAACCGGTGTCGTGTTCCAGTTCATGAACATCGGCATAGGTGTTCAGGACATCACCGGGTTGCAGCGGTAGCAGTTCGACGTCGGCCTTGCGCCCCAGATGCTTTTCCATCAGCGCCAGGTAATCCCTGAGTTCAACCGGATGCTCACCGCCAATGTTGTAGATCCTCCACGGTGCCATGCTGGTCGAAGGATCAGGGTGTTCGCGGTCCCAGCCCGACGCGATTTGAGGTGCGCGATCGAGCAGGCGCGCAATGCTTTCGATAATGTCGTCGATGTAGGTGAAGTCGCGCTGATGCTGGCCATAGTTGAACAGCTTCAGCGGGCTGCCTTCGACAATCGCCCGGGCAAAGCGGATCGGCGACATGTCCGGACGACCCCAGGGGCCGTACACGGTAAAGAAGCGCAAACCGGTGCAGGGAATGCCGAACAGGTGGCTGTAACTGTGGGCCATCAGCTCATTGGCTTTTTTGGTGGCCGCATACAATGACAACGGGTGATTGACGCCGTCATGGGCCGAGTACGGTGTGTGCTGATTGGCACCGTAGACCGAACTCGACGAGGCGTAGATCAAATGCTTCACCGGATGGTGACGGCAGCTTTCGAGAATATTCAGGAAGCCGCCGAGGTTGCTGTCCAGATACGCCTTGGGGTTATCCAGCGAATAGCGCACTCCGGCTTGCGCGGCGAGGTGAATGACCACCTCCGGTTGTTCGCGGGTAAACAGCGCAGCGATCGCCTCGCTATCGGCCACGTCGATCTGCATCAAGGGAAACTTGCCCACCTGTTCCTCAACCCAGCGCACCCGGGCATGCTTGAGGGCGGGGTCGTAGTAGTCATTGAAGTTGTCCAACCCAATGATCTGGTGCCCATCGCGCAGCAGCCGCAACACACAATGGGCACCAATGAAACCGGCCGCACCGGTGACCAGGATCTTCATGCGTTTGATCCTTGCGCCGCACACCAAACCCGGTGACCGACAACTGCCAGGGCAGCTGCTTTTATCAGGCCAACGTAACCCGTACCAAATACGCTCACGTCCATACTGGCGTGCCTCGTAAAACGGTTGATGTAACTCAGATGAGACTGTCAAAAGGGGTATAGCCCAGCGTGGGCAAACCGTGTCAGCAAACTGACATGTTCTTCATGTTGAAAAGCACCCGCAAATTAGGCGATCTGCCATCAAGTGCCGTCAGACAGTGGCTTTTGCCTGTTGTTGAGGGGTTGCAGGTGGTGTAAAGAATGCGATAAACGGTCGTAAACCTTGAATTACAAGGGTTGACAAGATGTTGGTGTGTCAGATTTGAGTCATCTTTTTTTTGACGCTTTTGCACTTCAGATGGCATTTCTTGCGCTTTGGAGGGCTACTGCTAGTGTCAAAAAATGGCCAGTAATAAACCCGTCACGCACATCAGGAACGATCAACGACTCATGGCGAGATACCTGAAGGAACTGCTGCTGGTTCTGTACTTGCTGAAGAACTACGACTACTACCTTGAACGCCTGAATGCCATGGGCGTGGGTATTGCGGTGGTGTTGTTCGCTGCGATGTTCGTCGTTCTGGTGGTGGCCTTATGGCTCAGCGCCTACATCCGTCTGACGCTGGTCCGTCATCTGTTCGCCCTGGTCATGTTTGTCTCGGCAGTATTCTTTGACGTTTATACGCGCGTGACCGCCGACTACCTGACGTATAGCAGTTTTGTGTCGCTGGTTTATTCAGGGGGCTTCATTCAAGAGGCGGCGTACCAGTATCGGACAGTGATTGTTGGCGCCGTGGCCAGTGGGCTGCTGCTATTGTTTGGTATTGGCCTCAAGCCGCGCCGGCGCCTGGCATTGCCGGGTTATGCGTTGGTCGCGGCGCCGCTGGTGGGCGTGATGCTGTTGAGCGCGGTGCTGTTTGTGCGGGCCGGTGAGGGCGCCCGGGGCTTGCCGATCATGTACACACCGCTGGCCTACCTGAACCTGTTCGCCTACGAATCCCTGCACAACACAGTCGGCCCACGTGAGCCGGTCAGCCTGGCACGGGTGAGCACGCCTGCCGCGCATGACATCGTGTTGATCATCGATGAAAGCGTGTCTGGCAACTACCTGGACATCAACACCGCGTTTGGCGTGCACAGCAACCTCAAGGAACCGCACCCAGGCCTCGACATTATCAACTACGGCTATGCCGCCTCCGTCGCCAATTGCAGCGCCGACACCAACGTAACCTTACGTTATGGCGGCACGCGCACGGACTACATGCGCATCAATTCGACCCTGCCATCGATCTGGCAATACGCGAAAAAGGCCGGTTTGCGCACGGTCTACATCGACGCTCAACGCACCGGCGGCAACCTGCAGAACCTGATGACCGACCTTGAGCGCAAGGACATCGACGAGTTCGTCCAGTTCGACCAGACCAGCGTGCGCGACCGTGACATGGCGGCGGCGCAGAAATTGATTGATCTGCTCAACGACGGCCAGCCTACGCTGGTGGTGATCAACAAGGTTGGCGCGCATTTCCCGGTACACGACAAATACCCGGACGACTTCATGGCCTATCGGCCGACGCTGCCGCGCGGGCAGTTCATGGAGGTCGCCGACACCGGCAAGCGGGACGGCTTCAATGGTCAACCGGATGACTGGGTGCTGTACCGCAATGCTTATAAAAACACCCTGTTGTGGAACGTCGGCGAGTTCTTCGCGCGGGTGTTTGCCAAGGCTGATCTGAGCAACGCGACGTTGATCTACACCTCCGACCATGGCCAGGATCTGCATGAACGCGGCAATCCGGGGTTGAACACCCATTGCGGTGGTGATCCGGTCGAGGAAGAAGGCCTGGTGCCGCTGGTGGTGATTCAGGGTAGCGGCTTGCACACCCTCGACTGGCAGAGCGCGCTGGCCGGTAACAAGGACCGCTCCAGCCACTACAACATCTTCCCGACGCTGCTCCAGTTGATGGGCTATGACCTGGCGGCCATCGAGCCGATCTACGGCAAGTCGCTGAGTCAGCCGACCGCTGACGATTTCACTTTCAACTATCGCTTCAACGCGCGGCTGGGGGCGAAGCCGGCCTGGCGGCATATCGACCTCAAGACCATCGTGACCCCGAGTCAGGCACCGTCGGCCGTTGCCGCCGGCACTCCGTAGGCCTGTGCGCCGCGTCTACCTTGGGGGCTGGGCATTGCGCGAGCGGTAGAGCCCCGGTGCACAGTCGAACCAGCGCAGGCAGGCACGGTTGAAGCTTTGCACATCGCTGTAACCGAGCTGGTCGGAAATCTCCACCAGTTCAAGCTTCGCGGCGAGCAACAGATCTTCAGCGCAGTAACGCCGGTATTCGTCGAGCAATTCGGAAAAACTCCAGCCCAGCGCCTTCAGGCGCCGGGCGGCGGTGCGTTCGAGCAGGTGCTGCGAGGCACAGAAATTTTGCCAATGGGCGCAAATTCGGTGACGACGATCTGACGCGGGCCGCCGTGGCCTGGCGTTACATCTACGCCAACGACCCGGTGGAAGCCGTGTATCCGATGGCGCTGCATGACGCGCAAGGTCAGCTGCTGGACGGCAGCAACACCTATCGCCTGCATTTCGCCGCCGGGCAGTTACCCCCGGTGGATGCCTTCTGGTCCTTGACCCTGTACGACGGCAAGACCCAACTGCTGGTGGCCAATCCGCTGTCACGTTACGCCCTGGGTGATCGCAGCCCCGACTTGCATTACGACACTGATGGCGGCCTGACCTTGACGCTGGCAAAAACCGCCCCGACGCAAACGCCGCAGAGCAACTGGCTGCCGACCCCCGAAGGTCCGTTCAACCTGCTGCTGCGTTTGTACCTGCCGCAACAATGGGCATTGGATGGCAGTTATCAGTTGCCGACCATTGAAGCCGTCAATGGTGAGGGCTGAGCCATGACGATTGCGTTTAGCCTGATCCTGCGCTTGTACGGCCCGGCGCAGCAGGTGATCGAACAGCGCTGGCAGATGCCTGCGGTAGAGGGGATAACCATACGGACCACGTGAGCCATACTCCGACCCGTAGCAGTGTGAGGCTGCGTTCGAGGACGAAGTCCTCGTAAAACCTGCGCGCGCGGTCTACCTGAAAGAACGCGTTGCCTGATTTTACGACCGCTTCGCGCTCGAACGCAGGCTTCGCCAGCTGCTACGGGGGAATGTGTGAAAGGCTGGAAGATTGCCAGACAACAAAAACCACGCAGGGCACCCAAAGCCGTCCACTATTCTTGACTTCACTGTCTGCTGATCGAGTATTCCCATGCTTCAAGTACACGGCGTGTTCAAGAGCTACGCCACCCCGCAAGGTCCGTTGGCGGTGTTGCAGGGTGTCGACCTGCAACTGACTCAAGGCAGCAGCCTGGCGCTGATGGGCGAGTCGGGCAGTGGCAAGAGCACCTTGCTGCACTTGATTGCCGGGCTGGACAAGGTGGATCGCGGCAGCATCCAAATGGGCGAGCAGCGTCTCGAGCAGATGAACGAAGGGCAATTGGCAAACTGGCGGCGCACTGAAATCGGTCTGGTGTTCCAGCAGTTCAACCTGATCGGCAGCCTGCGGGTCGAGGACAATCTGGCGTTCCAGGCGCGGCTGGCCGGGCGTCATGACCTGCGTTGGCAAGCGCAACTGGTGGAACGGCTGGGGCTGGGGGATTTGCTGCGGCGTTACCCGGAGCAATTGTCCGGCGGTCAGCAGCAACGGGTTGCCTTGGGGCGGGCGCTGGCGTCGCGCCCGCGCTTGCTGTTGGCGGACGAGCCGACCGGCAGTCTCGATGAGCACACCAGCGATGAGGTGCTCGATTTGCTGCTGGAACTGCTTGTTGACAGCCCCACCAGTCTATTGATGGTCACGCACAGCCAGCGGGTCGCCGCACGGCTGGGAGAAAAAGTGCTGTTGCACGGCGGACGTCTGGTCGACGCGGGCCAACGCTGAGATGGGCGTTCTGCGTGAAACCTTGCGAGCGCTGCTCAGCCATTGGCGTCAGCACCCGGTGCAGTTTTTCAGTGTGCTGACCGGGCTCTGGCTGGCCACCAGCCTGTTGACCGGGGTGCAAGCGCTGAACAGTCAGGCGCGAGAAAGTTACGCCCGAGCCAGCCAGCTGATTGGCGGCGAACCCCAGGCCAGCCTGAGTGCACCCAATGGCGCGACCTTCTCTCAGGCACTGTTCGTCAACCTGCGTCGGGCCGGTTGGCCGGTATCGCCGCTGTTGCAGGCGCGACTCCAACTCAAGGGCCATGAAGACCTGCGTTTACAGCTGATGGGCATCGAGCCGTTATCGTTGCCGACCGGCTCGGCGCTGGCCGGGCAACGTTTGGACCTGACGCAAATGGTTGATTTTGTCAGCCCGCCGGGCCGCACCTGGATCGCCCCGGTAACTTTGCAGGCGCTCGGTTTGCGTGAGGGCGATCAACCGCAAAGCCTCAACGGGCAGACCTTGCCGCCCTTGCGCAGTCAGACCGATATGGCCCCCGGCGTGTTGCTGGTGGACATCGGAGTGGCCCAGCAGGTGTTGGGGTTGCCGGAGCAGTTGTCACGACTGTTGTTGCCCAAGGATTTCGCCGCCACCGAGCCCCGGTTACCCGGCCAGTGGGCGGGTCAGTTGCAGCTCAAGCGCAGTGGCGAGGAAAACAATCTGGCGCGGCTCACCGAGAGCTTTCACTTGAACCTCGACGCGCTGGGGTTTCTGTCGTTCGTCGTCGGTTTGTTCATCGTCCACGCTGCCATCGGCCTGGCACTGGAACAACGTCGTGGGTTGTTCAGGACCCTGCGCGCCTGCGGGGTCAGCGCACAGATGTTGATCTTTTGTCTGAGCATTGAATTGGGTGGGCTGGCACTGCTCGGCGGGATGGTTGGGGTGGCCAGCGGTTACCTGTTGGCCAGTCTGCTGTTACCGGACGTTGCCGCCAGTTTGCGTGGCTTGTACGGCGCCGAAGTGGCGGGGCAGTTGAGCCTCAGCCCGCTGTGGTGGTTCAGTGGGCTCGGTTTGAGCCTGCTCGGCGCACTGCTGGCCGGTGCCAATAGTTTGCTGCGGGCGGCGCGACTGCCGTTGCTGGCATTGGCCAATCCGCAAGCCTGGCATCAGGCTCACGCACGCTGGTTGCGGCGTCAGGGCTGGGTGGCAGCCGTCGCCGCTGTGATTGGCCTGATCGCGTTGATCCGGGGGGACAGCCTGGCCAGCGGTTTTGTGCTGATGGCGGCGTTGTTAATCGGTGCGGCGCTGGGTTTGCCGGTGCTGCTCAATGCCGCGCTGAACCTCGTGCTGCGGCGCAGTCGTTCGGTGCTCGGGCAATGGTTTCTCGCCGATTGCCGTCAGCAGTTGCCCGCCCTGAGTCTGGCCCTGATGGCGTTGCTGTTGGCGCTGGCGGCCAACATTGGCGGCGGCAGCATGACCGCCGGCTTTCGCCAGACCTTCAGTGACTGGCTGGAGCAACGGCTGACCGCCGAGCTTTACGTCAACCCGCAGAACCCGGCGCAAGCCAGCGAACTGCAACAGTGGTTGCCGCAACAACAGGTCAGCGCGGTGTTACCGAGCTGGCAGGTCGCGGTGTCGTTGCAGGGCTGGCCCGCTGACCTTTACGGGGTGATCGATCATGCGACCTATCGCGAACATTGGCCGTTGCTTGAAGCGCTGGGCGAGCATCCCTGGGATCAGTTGGCGGCGCACGACACGCTGATGCTCAGCGAACAACTGGCCCGTCGACTCAAGCTGCGGCTCGGTGACCGCCTGAGCATCCCCACGCCACAAGGCACGTGGTCGCCGCAGTTGATCGGGATCTACGCCGACTATGGCAACCCCAAGGGTCACCTGTTGGTCAACGCCGAACACCTGCTGCGTTACTGGCCGCAACTGACACCGAGTCGCTTCAACCTGCGCGTCGATCCGGCGCACATCCCGCCGCTGCTGACGGCGCTGCAAGCGCGCTTTGCCCTGGACGACAGTCGGATTGTCGATCAGGCCCGGCTCAAGGGTTGGTCGACGCAGGTGTTCGAACGAACCTTCGCTGCTACGGCAGCGCTTAACAGCCTGACCCTCGGCGTAGCGGGTGTGGCGCTGTTCATCAGTTTGCTGACCCAGAGTCAGAGCCGTCTCGGGCAACTGGCGCCGTTGTGGGCGCTGGGGGTGACACGCCAGCAGCTGATGTTGCTCAACCTCGGGCAGACCTGGTTGCTGGCGCTGCTCACCTTGGTGGTGGCGTTGCCTTTGGGCCTGGCGCTGGCCTGGTGTCTGGACACGGTGATCAACGTTCAGGCGTTTGGCTGGCGTCTGCCGTTGCGGGTGTTCCCGCTGCAACTCGCGCAATTGATGGGGCTGGCGATGCTCGCCACGTTGCTGGCGTCGGCGTGGCCGTTGTTCACGCTCTATCGCACGCAACCGGCGGATCTGCTGAGGAGCTTTGCCCATGAGGATTAAATGCCTCGTCGGCCTGCTGCTGGTGTTGCTCGCGGGTTGCGATGACGCAGCGAAAAACACTGAGAGTTTCGCCGGATTAGGCGCCGATGCGGCTGCGTTCAAGCAGGTGACGCCCGGCCGGGTATTCAGTTTCCCGGCCGATCACGGCGCCCATGACGGTTATCGCGTCGAGTGGTGGTACATCACCGCCAACCTCAAGGACCCGCAAGGCCGGGAATTCGGCGTGCAGTGGACGTTGTTTCGCAATGCCCTGAAGACCGGCCCCGAGCAGCCCGGCTGGGCCAGCCAGGTGATCTGGCTCGGCCACGTGGCGGTGACCTCGGCGACCGTTCACCACGCGGCCGAACGTTATGCCCGTGGTGGCGTCGGTCAGGCCGGGGTTCAGAATGTACCGTTTGCGGCGTGGATCGATGACTGGCGCCTGAGCACTCAAACCGACACCGTGAACCCGTTGGCCGAGATGCAAATGCAGGCCAGCGGCAACGGCTTCAACTATCGACTGCGGCTGAGTTCCAGTCGGCCGTTGGTGCTGCAAGGCGAGCAGGGTTTCAGTCAAAAGTCCGAGCAGGGCCAGGCGTCGTACTACTACAGCCAACCGTTCTTCCAGGCCAGCGGCAGCCTGGAAATCGATGGCACGACCTATCAGGTCAGCGGCCCGGCCTGGCTCGACCGAGAGTGGAGCAGCCAGCCACTCACGGCCGATCAGACCGGTTGGGACTGGTTCTCCCTGCATCTGGACGGTGGTGCGCAACTGATGCTGTTTCGGGTGCGGCAGAAGACGGGGTCGGCGTACCTGACCGGCACCTGGATCAACCCGGACGGCAGCACTGAGCACCTGACCAAAGACCAGATCAGCCTCACGCCCTTGACGTCTTCCGAGGTGGCCGGGCGGAGTTTACCGACGCGTTGGTCGATCAAAGTCCCGGGCAAGGGCCTGGACATCACCAGCAGCGCGTTGAACCCCAGGGCCTGGATGGATTTGCGCATTCCTTACTGGGAAGGGCCGGTGCAGTTAAGCGGCAGCCATGCCGGCAACGGGTACCTGGAAATGACCGGCTATTGAGTCTTTAGCTGCAATGTTTCGGGTGAAATCGTGATCTGCGTCTATGCTCCTTCGGCACAGATGACCTGAGGCATGAGCTGAGGGTCGCTGTCTGCACTCTTTACTTCAAACACAGGGAACGTACCGTTATGAAACTTAACTCACTGGCCAAAGCCATCACCCTTGCGACGTTGCTGTCTGCCGGCAGCCTCAGTGCCTATGCGGCCGATATCCCGTTGTCGAACATTGTGGAAGCCGACCAGGTAGTCGCCAAAGTGCTGTCTGTCGATGCCGCCAAACATCAGGTGGTGCTCGAAAGTGCCGACGGCAAACAGGTGCCTATCCAGCTCAGCGAAAACGCCAAGGATCTGGGCCATCTGAAGGCCGGTGACAAGGTTCAGATCGACGTCACCCACTCGGTGGCCGTTGTACTCGACACCGATGTCGAGAAGGGCCTGCCGGGCACCAGCGAAAGCAGCGGGGAAGCGCGTGCCACCAAAGACAATCCAAATCCGGGCGGCGAAGCGTTCCGTCACGTTCAGGTCCAGCTGAAAATCACCGCCATCGACCTGAAGAAACACGAGCTGACCTTCGAAAACCCGGCCGGCGTGAAAAAAGTCGTCACCGTGGAAAAACCGGAAGTCCGGGCCCACCTCAAAGACCTCAAGATTGGCCAGAGCGTGGTGGTGACTTACACCGACGTGCTGAAAATCACCACCCAGCACGAAGGCTAGAACGACAGCTATCTACATGTTCCACCCCCGTAGCAGCTGTCGAGCCTGCGAGGCGGCGTTCGAGGACGAAGTCCTCGCAAATCCTGAATGCGCGGTTTGCCTGAATGAACGCGTTTCCTGATTTTACGACCGCTTCGCGGCCGGACGCAGCCTCGCAGGCTCGGCAGCTGCTACAGGGGGGTAGGACGCAACCTGATCGGTCTGATTCGGTTTTTTTCGTTTCAAATCATTTCGCGGAACCGGGATGTCCAGATTAATTCAGAATTTTTGAACGGACAGAACGTTTGCGTTGCATTAAAATCCCCCCGTTCGCCCAGTGTCGGGGCTCTTTACCGGTGCATGGATTGCCAGGCCATAACACTGGGCGAACACCTTTCTCCGGGCGCGATAAACAACATTTCACCGCGCCTCGCATCGGGTCGATGGCCTTCACGTAACGCCCCCCGTTATCAAGCACCCTGTTCAAGCAACTGGCTGAAGACCTCCAGCTCGGTTTTTTCCAGATCCGATATCACGATAAAACGCATGTGATTGTGTTGCCAGGCGACCACGTTGTAGCCGCGGATGGACTGACTTTGCCGGGGTTTATCGGTATCTGTCGTCGGCAGAATGAACACGTTGATGATGTGTTTCGCCCGCCCGTAAGACAGCGCAGCGGTGGTCTGGTGTTGCAGGTAATCCAGTCGCCCGCCGAGCAGAGGGAAACCTTGCGCCGAGAAGTCGAACACCGGCGGCGAAAAATCCAGCTTGCCGGTAAACCAGGGCTTGACCGTGTGCCGGTCGGAAGACGCGACATCATTCAAGTGCTCGGCCATCAGCGAACGCACATGGCTGGACACCGCTTCGTCCAGCCAGGGCTGCTCAGGCGAAGGCGTGGCCACATACAGCACCAATGCCATGGCCAGCGCTGTCGCTGAAAACGCCGGTGCCAGCCACTTACGCGAGGCGTCTCTCAAGGTCTGCCAGGCAGAGATCGGTAACGGTGGAGTGGAGAAGACCTGCTGAACCAGCGCATCGGGCGCCGCGTAATACGGCGCATGAGCCTTGACGCTGGCGATCAGCTGTTTCACCTCGTCATGCTCGCGCTGACAGTCGGCGCAGTGCGCCAAATGCTCGGCAACGTTAGCAGTGGTCGCAGCGTCCAGTTCATGGTCCAGGTAGCCATGAATCAGTTCGTGGCAGAGCGTGCAGTTGATCTCATTCATGGCCTTGCAACTTCAATAGTTCCAGCTTGAGCATGACGCGAGCCCGGGCCAGTCTCGACATGACGGTTCCTATAGGTATGTCGACCACCTTTGCGATGTCCTTGTAAGGCATGTCTTCCAGCTCCTTGAGGACGATCATTTCACGGAACGCCGGGGACAGGGCATGCAGTGCCTGCTGAACATGGGCGGCGTCCTCCGCCTGCATGGCCAGCCGTTCCGGTGTCTGGCTGTGGCTCAAGGCAAGATCGTCCTGCGAGATCTCATCGCCGATGGCGACCCAGCGATGGCCGGCCGAGCCTTTGAGCCAGTTGTAACTCTCGTTGCGCACGATCGTCAGGAACCAGGCCTTGGCATTGCCGTCCGCAAAGCGATGCAGAAACTTGAACGCCTTGAGCGCACTTTCCTGCACCACATCATGCGCCGCGCTGTCATTGCCGGTCAGCCAGCGCGCGAGGTTAAAAGCCGCATCCATGTGCGGAGCAATCAGCTCCTCAAATCGCTTCATAGTGGCTCCAGCCTTTGCCCCCTATAACCCGGATGCGTTGCGTTTTATTCCCCCAAAAAAAAATATTTTTTTGCCTGGAATAAATCCCCGACCGGCTCGGTTGTACTTCCTGTCAGTTCATCAATGTAGACCGCTACGAGGGCGTTCCCATGAACATTCGTTCGACAACACATGAAAAGCGTACAGACGGCCCCTTGGACCCCGACCGCAGGAACCTGCTCAAATGCTCGGCATGGGCTGGTGCCGGCGTTATCTGGGCGTTGAGTGGCGGTATACCGCGAGCGTTTGCCCTGAGTGCCGATGGCACCGTATCGGACCCGAAAGCGCTGGACAGCACTTTTCACTTCGTGCAAATCAGCGACTCGCACATCGGTTTCAACAAGGAAGCCAATCCCGAACCGCTGAAGACCCTGCAGGTCGCCATCGACAAAGTTATCGCGCTGCCGAAAAGGCCTTCGTTGATCCTCCACACAGGTGACATCACCCACCTCTCCAAAGCGGAAGAATTCGATATTGCCGCGTCTATGCTCAAAGGCCTGCCTTCAAACGTGCACTACATACCCGGCGAGCACGACACACTCGATGAAGGCGGCGGCAAGCTCTACCTCGAACGCTATGGCAAAGGCACCAAAGGCAACGGCTGGTACAGCTTCGACGACCATGGCGTGCACTTCATCGGGCTGGTCAACGTCTTCAACTTCCAGGCGGGCCACGAGGCAACCCTCGGTGCCGAGCAACTGGCCTGGCTGCAGGATGATTTAAAGGCAGTGTCCACCAGCACACCGGTGGTGGTGTTCACCCACATTCCGTTGTGGACGATCTATCAGCCGTGGGGCTGGGGCACCGAAGACGGTGATCAAGCCATCGCCATGTTGCGCAAATACGGTTCGGTGACGGTGCTCAATGGCCACATTCACCAGGTCATCCAGAAGGTCGAGGGCAACATCACCTTCCACACCGCACGCGGCACGGCTTACCCGCAACCCGCACCCGGTGCCGGGCCAGCACCGGGACCGATGACCGTGGCTGCCGATCAACTGCGCAACTACCTGGGGATTACCGAGGTCAAGGCGACGCAGGGCGATCATCCGTTGGCACTGATCGATTCGACACTCGTTTAAGGGAGGCGCTGACATGAAGCATTTATTGCGGGTACTGGCCTTGGGTTGCTTGATGGTGTCGATACCAGCGTGGGCGGAAGGGACCAGAATCGACATCAAGGAATTCATGTTTGGTCCCAAGGAAGTGACGATAGCGGTGGGTACCACCGTGACCTGGGTCAACGACGATCAAACGGTCCATACGCTGATGGAAACCCACAAGGTGTTCCATTCGGCAGCGCTCGACACCAACGACCAGTTTTCCTACCAGTTCAATACACCGGGGACCTATGAATACTACTGCACGCTGCACCCGCAGATGATTGGGAAGATCATTGTCAGTGCGGCGCAGTGAGGGGGAGGTTAATGCCAGTCAGTTAAGCGAACGCAAGGTTTGAAACAGTAAAGATCAAATGTGGGAGCGAGCCTGCTCGCGATAGCGGTATGACAGTAACCATTGATGCAGAATGTAAAACCGTCATCGCGAGCAGGCTCGCTCCCACACTGGACTTGCTTCGTTTTACGGAATGTATTTCCTTAACTGACCGTCATTGAATCCAGGGTCGCCCACTTCTATTACAACGCCGACACCTGCGCCTGCAACCGTCGACCGATCACATCCAGCAAATCACAACCGTCGCGCAGCGCAATCGCCAACACCCGTGCGAAGTCTTGCAAAATCACAGTGTCGCTGTGGGTCTCCTCACGCAGGGCGAGGTTCTCCAGCAACTGCGTCACCGCGCTGATGCGGTAGGCAGCAGTGTCGTGCAGCACGTCGAGCGGCGCTTCGGTGTCGATGACCAGCGAGTGAAAATTATTGTCGATCCCGGTGATGGGCATGTAGCGAGCCATGGCAGTACCTCCAGTGGGTAAACGCGCGTGAACACTCAGTGGCGAACGCCAGAGGCCGAGTCCGGCGTGTCGAGGTGCTCCAGCGCCCGGTTCACCATCAACTCGGCCAGCACGGCCAACTGCTGAATCGCCAACGCCACGTTGCGGCGCGAGCCTTCGAGTTCAAAGGCCAGGTCGGTGGCCATGGCATTGAGCGAGGCGAGGGTTTCGGAGGTGTGGATCAGCAGGGTTTCGGTGTCGACGTCAGGGGCGATGGTGAAGAGATGGCTGACGGGGGCGGGGGGATTGGGGGTGATCTTTTTCATTCGGCTTGTTCCTAGATTTAAATTAAGGAACTGCCAGCATCACTTCCACATGATGGGTGGCAGCTGTACGCGGGTGTGGAAGACCGGGAGATCTAGGAACCCGGCGCACCCGAAAGTGCCCCGCGCACAGCCGCCATAATTTAACAGCAGACAAGAAAAAAGCGCCTGCTTAAATTTAGGGGCGCTTGTGCGCCTAGATCTCATGAAGGGCTTCCACACCCTTGTCGCTGATTTTGCAGCGACAAACGAAGGCTATCCGTGAGGCCCATCCGGCACAAGTTCACCAAAACCACTACAACGTGCAGGAAATGTCCGAAGCCCTACGTATTCACGCCAAAGAGCCGACGCACCTGCTCGGCATCGGCATTCCCGTTGTGATCAAGCGGCAGAAAGTACCGAAGCTGCCATTGCTGCGTCCTCACCGCGTCTTTCGCGACGGGCTGGACCCACGGCGGATAGACGCGAATAGCGCGCTTCCCGCCTTTCCCGTTGATCGACAGAATGCCCTTCGAGACCAATATCTCCGGGTCAAACACAAACTGCCCGCGATGCGTGGCATCGCACACACTCACCACCACAAAGCCCACGCCATCGGCAGTGTCGAGTGGCGCAATAACACTGCCCGGTGTCGGTCGCTTCCATAAAGTAACGAACTGCCCAATTTTGGTCGGCGTGGTCTTCGCTACACGAAAGACAATCGTGCGGCCGTCGAGACCAAAACGTGCGGCGCCGTACTCGGCACTTTCCGCTTCGGGTCGTGCCGCTTGGGTCAGCTTCATGCCTGCCAGTTCGTACACGTTCTGGATCGCGGCGGTCAGATCGTGTGGAAGAAAGGGGGAGGCTTGGGCAGGTTTTGTGTGTGGGTCAGTGAGATCGGATTTCAACGGGAGTGGCCACTGAGAAAGGGATGGATTTATAGACTAAGGTATCCACTGAAAATGAATCTGTGGGTTTATTTTCCTTCGGCGTCTAGAAAATAAATCTGTCCCCTATGTGTTTGACTGCTTCGTATAGTTCGCTTTGTTTCATCGGTGCGAGACTCTTGTCTTTAGGGGGTAGCACGTTTTGGATGAGGGTCGCGTGTTGGGTAACGTAGTTCGTAAGATTTTTGGTTGTATTTTTATTAAGTTTAAACTCCGCGATGCTTGCCAGGTTTGATAATAAGCAAGTGATCCATTTGGCGATTTCGGCACTGTTCAATAAAGTTCATCGCGCAAGAGGGACCTTCTACATATCTGTGGAAGGACTCCTTATCGATTTTGTAGTGCTCTTCGTAATCAACAAGGTGATTGCTGACAGGAATCGATAAATAATGTATTTCAGAATCCTGCTCTTGGCCGACACTGAAGCGCCTCGTTTTGTTGATCATGGCATCTTGGAACTTCATTGGAGTATAAGGACCTTTAGGGAGGTGGGTCACGTTTGGCGATGAAGGCAGTGCCTAAAGTAACATGATCTGTCCCCGTTTAATTGTTTTTGTGAGTGTCTACTCTTTTTTGGGTTTTGTAGTTGGCCTTGAATTAAAGTGTGGCCTAGTCTGGTGTTATAAGTTTAGACTTTTGGCACTCCAAGGTCTACGTGACCCTCCATAGTTATACACGCTATCCAGCTAAGTTCAGTGGAGAAAAAATAAGTGTGCTGGGGTATCTCTGCGAGAATTTCAAGCGCTGGTTCTAGGTCGAGGACATTTACTTGATATGCATCTTCGGTTGCAGAGTCTCCAATAAAAATCACCTCGGCGACATCAAGGGTTTTTATTTTTTCTGAGATTTTTTTTAGGACAAAATCGCCTTCATTGTCATTAAAGTTGATGCTGCTTTGCAATAAATTCCAAGCAATTTTCGAACCGGAAAATGGGATTTTATCGTTGATTTCTTTTACAAGAAAATCATGTTTTTCTTTGTGTAATTTTTATATGGGATTTTAGCTTCGGAGAGGCTTTTTTCTAATTCGTCGTCGAAGTAACTCATCGTTTAAACATTCTAAGAAGCTTTAAGGGCTCAGGGTTTGTGTTTTACTTCACTTGCTAGTGCTTAAGTGGCTTCGGAGTATTTATCATTCATATACACCGAGGGGCCGCAAAGCAAAGGAAATTTTGTTGTGAACTCAATTAGCGAGTTGTTGTTCGATGCGTGAATCGTGAAGAGGTTTTCTTTTTGAGTGATTGTTATATTAAGTTTCTCTTTTGTGGGTATATTTTTGATCGTTAGATTGCTGACTCCGCCGCAGTTTAAGCCGATGCGGCATGTATTGAATGCAGCTTTTTTCCATTTTGCGGGAGGGGCGTCTGGGAGCTCTTCGATGTCAAATTCGAGTATTATTGTTGGTCTGCTGTTGTCGATATTTACTGTGAAAAGCTCAACGGGCCCAATCGCTACGGAAGTCGTGAAAACCTGATTGAAAAAAGTGCTGCCGTCAATATCGTTCCAGAATTTCATTCTTACTCCTTGAAATAGAAGTGATCTTTTGCACCTGGGATTTTGCCCGTTCTGGTGTTTTCAATCGGTCGTAAATTAAAGTGCGCAGTCTGGTCACCCTTGTTCCCAGGCTCATGGTATTGGTGACCCGCAGAGTGGTCCTGAATTATTACCTTTGAACCATCACCACGTGTGTATTGGTACTCCCGTGTGAGTATCGGTTTTCCTTCACTATTCAAAATACTTTCACCGGCTTTGTCCGTCATTCTCACATATTTGTACTGATGTGTTTTCCCTGTCGTAGGATCATAAACTGCGTCAGGTTGCTGTGTTCTTGAAATTCCAGCTTCGGATTTAGCCTGTTTAAACGCTCCACTCCGAGAGATTTCGGGCGGTGGTGGTTCGCTTGGTTTGCCAGCTTGCGGATTGTTTTTGCTTTTGAGGCAATCTGCATTCAACCCCAACGGATCCACCCACCCCGTCGGGTTAGGCACGTACTGGTAGTTGTTCAACCCACCCGCCAGCTTGATCGGGTCCGGCGTCAAAAACCGTCCAGTGCCTGGATTGTAGTAGCGATGCCGGTTGTAGTGTAAGCCCGTTTCCGCATCGAAGTACTGACCCTGGAAGCGCAGCGGGTTGTCGATTTCGGCGATGTCGAGCGTGGCGAGGTTGCCGTAGGCGCGGTATTTCGCGGACCACATGATCTCGCCGCTGTAGTCGGTGAGTTCCTGGGGTGTGCCGAGGTGGTCGAGTTGGTAGTAGAACGGCGTCGCTTTCAGCGGGCCTTCGCCATCCAGCATCGCCAGCGGTCGGAAGCTGCCGGGTTCGTAGAGGTAAGTGCGATAGCGGTTGTTAGCGCTTTCGGCGATCAGGCGTTCGCCTTGCCACAGAAATTCGGTGGTGCTGCCGTTGATGGTTTTGTCGATACGGCGGCCGAAGGCGTCGTACTTGTAAGTTGCGTTGCTACCACCCGGCAGGCTGACGCCGATCAGGCGATGCTGGCAGTCGTAGCGGTACTCGGTAACGAGTTTTTGTCCGGTGCCGCGACGTTCGCGGGTCAGGTTGCCGTAGGCGTCGTAGTCATAGTGGCGGTCGCCCTGCATCAGCAGGCGGTTGCCTTTGACGTTGGCAAGGTTCGCCGCAGGTTGGTCGCCTTGACCGAGCAGGTTGCCGGCCGGGTCGTGGGCGAAGCTTTCCGGGGTGCTGCCACGGACGTTGATCAGCCGGTCGAGCGGGTCGTAGTGGTAGCTGCGATTGCCTTTGCGGCTGTCATCGATGCCCGCGAGGTTGCCGTTGGCGTCGTAGGCGTAGCGGCGCTGGAACAGGTTGCGGTCCTGCTGGCTGACGCTATGGGCTTGCAGGCGTCCTTGTTCGTCGTACTGATACTGGCTAAGCAACAGGCCTTGTTGGCGCTGTAGTTCGCGGCCCGCATTGAACTGGTGAGTGGTCAGGCGCGAACCGTTGAGGTCGATGCTGCTCAGGCGGCCGCCGGATTGGTGGCGGTAGTCGAGTTTGCTGCCATCGGGGAGGCGGCAGTGACTGAGTTGACCGAGCTTGTCGTACTCGTAACGAAGAGTGCCCCAGCCCTGGTGTTCGGTGATGAGGCGGTCTTGCAGGTCGTATTCGTAGGCGAGCGGCCAGTTACCGTCGTCAACGTTAACGAGACGACCAAGGGCATCGTAGCTGTAGTGAATTTCCTCGCCATCGGCGAGGGTTTTCACCAGCAGACGGCCAGCGGCGTCGCGCTGGTACTCGGTGACCAATTCGCTGTCGTCGTCGCCGAACTCGGTTTTCTTCAGCAGTTGGCCGTTGAGGTCGTACGCGTAGGCCGTGCGGCGACCGTCGAAGCCGGTTTCCTGCTGGATCAGGCCGTTGGGGAAGTAGTCGAGGTGATACTGCTCGCCACGTTCGTTTTCGATCTCGGTGAGTAGAAGGCGCGAGTTGTCATAGCGGTAGCGCAGTTGGCTGCCGTCCGGATTGATTCGACGGCTGACCAGGTGCAGGCCATCGGCGTATTCGTAGCGAGTAACGCGGCCCAGTTCATCGCGTTCGGCAGTGACGCGACCGTACGGGTTGTAAGTGAAAGCACGGGTAGCGCCGCCGGGCAGGGTGACTTGCGTCAGACGATCGACGGCATCCCATTGGTAGTGGGTGATGGCGCCGGTTTCTTCCTGACGAGTGATCTGCCGACCCAGCGCGTCGTAGCGATATTTGCGCTGGCCACCGTCGGGCAGGCGTTCTTCCAGCAGCTGGCCGAGATTGTTCCAACCCAGTTGATGGCGGCTGCCATCGGGGTGGCGGATTTCCAGCAGACGGCCCTGACGGTCGTAGCTGTAATAGGTTTCGTTGCCGTGAGGATCGGTTTGTTGAGTGATGTCGCCCTGGCGATTGCGTTCGTATTTCCAGCGAGCTCTGCCGCGTTGAACATCGATGAGTTGGCCATCGAAGTAGTTGTAACGAGTCGGTTCGTCTTCTGGCGGTACGACTGCAATCAAACGCCCAGCGTCGTTGTACTGATACTCGGTGATGGCGCCAAGTGCGTCTTTTTCAGCGATCAGGCGACCTTCGTCGTCATAGGCTTTTTGTGTTTCCGCGCCATCAGGGGCGGTCTCGCTGATCAGCCGCGCATTCTCGTCATGCACGTACACCTGCTCGCTACCGTCGGCATTGAGGACGGTAACCGTACCTTTGTCATCCCATACGTAACGTGCTTCCAGTTGCGAGTAGCTGGCCCAGTGACGGACGCAACGGGCCAACTTGCCTTCACGTTCCCACTCCCAATAGAAACTGGCGCCGCCCGCCAGTTGACGTTCGAGAATGACGTGCTGGTCGTTGTAACGATAATGCTCGCTCTCACCAACGGCATTGGTGGCACATACAAGCTGATTGCGCTCGTTGTAGTGGTATGTGACCAGGGTCTGCACCGTCTGCCACGGGTCCTGTCGCTCACCCCGTTCGTTGTACTCGGGACGTTGCTGTTGATAGTCCACCGCTGCGATATGGCGGTCGTCGTAACGCAGCAGCAAGGCCCGCCCGGCGCCGTTGTCGATGCGTTGAAGGCGGTCGACCAGGTCGTAGCTGATGTGCAACTTGTTGTCGTAGGCATCGCTGATGGTGATCAGGCGCCCGGCACGGAAGTGGTAAAAACGTGTTTTGGGGCCGGCCTGGGTCAGGATCAATTCGCCCGGTGCATCGCCGAGATAAATCGCCGCTTCGGCCAGGCTATTGGTGATGACCGGACGTTGTTCGGTTGGCATCGGAAAGCGAGTCTGACGGTTTTCATTGTCAGTCCACAGCACCCCCTCGTCGTCCAGTTTCAAGCGATGGGACAGCGAATGGCTCCAGCCAAAGCCGAGGCGGCTGTCGATTTCGACCGCACTGCTGCGGTACAGGCGCGTCCACTCCAGCGGCAAGAGGCCGCCAAGCTCACCGTCGGTGAGTGTCAGCAATTCCTCGCCGGTCACCATCGATACGGGCTCGCCGTCGGTACAGGTTTTGTTAGCACACTGTGCAGGTTTGTCGGCGGGGGTTTTCGACTGATCGGGTGCGTTGTCGACGTGTTCTTTTTGCTCTATCCGCGAGCTGTTCTCTTTCTTGCCCCGTGCATGGATCTGCGCGTCGGTTTCCACCTTCCCGCCCGTCACCGGCGGCTTTTTCTTTGGTGCTGTTGCCGTCGTCGCGGGCTTGGGGGCGGCGATTTCGACGCTGGCCTTGCGCGCCTGATTGACTGCCGAATTACCGTTGAGCAGCAAAGGTTTGGCGGCTTCGGTGTGGGCCGTGGCGTTTTTCTTGCTGACTTTCATCAGCATGGCGGTGAAGTCTTCGATCAGCCTCAGTACCTTGCCACTGTTTTGCGTGGCTTTGAGTGCCTTGGTACCAACACGTACTGCCAAGCCGAGACCACCGGTCAAGACCACGCCGACCAGGATGTTCAGCAAAACTTCCGTGGTCAGCTCGGAAAGTACTTCCGTGCAGGTCTGCGGCGGCAGCATCTTGACCCAAGCCATGATCGCGGCCACGTAGATCCACATCAACGGTTCGTCACTGGCGATCAGCAGGGCGGTGTGAATCGCCTCCGCTGAGGCGTCGTAGATGCGTTTGATTTCTTCCTCGGTGAAGAAGTTTTTCAGCTTTTCATAGTTTTCCCGTGGATGCGCAACCAGGTTGTAGAGGCTTTTGATGTCGCCCCACAAACCCATGATGGCTTTTAGAAAACCTTTCCAGGCCGCTTCCAGCTCTTGCAAGGCGCGGCCGCCCATGGACGCGCTGTTATGCGCTTGCCAGAGCGGCAGGAAGTCGGTGCTCCACTGGGTTTGCAGCCAACCGCTGAGATCGCCGATCACGCCCTGATACGAATTGAACAGACTGTCGATTTGCGCTGGCGTGGGGTTAGGGAAAAACGTGATTTTGTATTGCTGTTTAGGCGTAAGACCTTCGACTTCCAGAATCCCGCTAGGGCCGATGGTCGTGGTGATGGGCTGGCCTACTTCGTTTTTGCCATACAGCTTGCCGTCAGCCACCGGCACCAGGCGCACCGGCGTATTACCGATAGGCACAAAGCGTGCAGACTCGAAACTGTGAACCAGCTTGAGTTTGCCATTGGCCGGACAGTTTGCGTAAAGGTCGACCTGCGCTTTGCTGTCTTTGTTTTGAGTACCGACTTCGTCGCCGACCTGAAACTGTTGTTCTGCATCCAGTACACCGCCGTACCAGGCTTCGGCATGGGCGCGGTAGTCGACAATACACTTCTTGAAATCACTGATGATGACCTGAGCGTCGGGTTGTTCTGCTGTCAGGTTCCCAATAATCGAACCCATCAAAATGCTCATACGGCCACCTCGTTTTCCAAGTGGGCTTTCAGCAGCCCTGTGTAGTTTTCTTCCGTGAGTGGGGTGCGTTTTACGAAGCGCGCCACTTTTTCTCGCAGGTTGGATTCAGGGAACGAGAAATAAAGTTCGGCATGATCCTCCTGCAACCACTGCATCATGTTGCCGATTACGGTCGACGGATTTTGCTTGGTCAGGCCATCCAGCAACTTCTTCGGCACCTCCCACCATGGCCAATCCTTCACTGGCGGCACTGCTCTCGGCCCAACTTCCAGGCTTTGACCATTGATCAGGTACCGATCAAACACCGGCAACACTTCACCGGCTGCATCACCCAACCCCTCAAGAATCGGGTAGATATGCCGCCCATCCCAAAACCGGAAAAACACTTCTGTCCCATCCGGCATGCGCACTTGAGTCAGGCTGCGCAGGTGTTCGAAT
>NZ_JANLNW010000059.1 GCF_025465945.1 Pseudomonas sp. 6D_7.1_Bac1
CGTAACTTTAACTACCGCGTTTGCTGGTGATCTGCACCAAGCGGTTGCCTTCAAAGCGCAAGTATTGGTACATGCCGCTGTTCGGGCCGTAGGTCCATTCTTCTACCGGGAACTCTTCCCGGCGATTGGCGCTGCGTTTGTAGCCCAATGCATCACGCGCAACCGGCTCGCCACATTTTTGCAGCACTTCGCTGGAACGATCGCCGACGCTGATCAACTGACTCCCGCAGCGCAAGGTATCGGCCGCCGACGCCTGGCTGGCGGCAAGCGCCAGTGTCAGGCTGACAAGAAAGCGGCCGTTCATATTCACTCGGCGTCCAGGTGCATGGGCGTGACGACCCGGCCATCGCTTTCGGCCTGGCCCAGGTTTGCGTCGATGAAGTACACCCGATCATCGGCCAGTTGGGCTTTATCGACCAGGTAGTCCTTGATGCTGCTGGCACGGTGTTGTCCCAGTTCGCGCAAGAGCACATCGTCTGAAGCCCAGAATTTGATCACGCCTTCGTGCAGTTTGGCAGTGCGTTCTGCTTTGCCCAGTTGTGCCCATTCGGCCGGTGGCTGGGTTTTCAGGCGCGTGCGGTAGATGGCTTCGAGCAACGGGCCCTTTTCGCTGTCCGGGACTTCCAGCAAGGAGGCTTGTGCAGGGACTTTGTCGCCGCGACGCTGGAGCATTTTGTAGTAGTTGTACTGGTATTCACGTTCCAGTCGCTGCTCGGCAATCAGCGGGCCATCGCTGCTTTGGGCGGCGGTGCCTTCGATTTCCAGGCGCAGGGCCGGACGCTCCTTGAGCGCTTTGGCCAGGGTGTCGAGCGCCGACTCGGCGTTCTTGTTCAGCTCGCTGGAACCGGGGGCGAACGAGACGCTGCCCAGGTCCTCGGACCCGCCGCCGTTGATGAGCCCGCCAATGAACTTGAAGGGCGCCTCGGCCGCGCGCACGATCAGGTTGCGCAGGGTTTGCCAGATGATCGGCATCACGCTGAATTGTGGATTGTTCAGGTCACCGGTAACCGGCAGCTCGATGGAGATCTTGCCATCGGAGTCCTTGAGCAGCGCGATCGCCAGTTTCAACGGCAAGCTCACGGCGTCCGGGCTGTCGACTTTTTCGCCCAGTTGCAGTTGTTCCACGACCACTTTGTTTTCGGCTTTCAACTGGCCTTTGATGATCTGGTAGTGCAGGTCGAGATTGAGCCGGCCCTTGCGAATCCGGTAGCCGGCAAACTTACCGGAGTAGGGGGTCAGGGTGGTCAGTTCAACCCGTTTGAAACTGGTGGCGATATCCAGCGCCGCCATCGGGTCGAATGGGGTGACGCTGCCCTTGATGGTCACCGGGGCGTAGCGGTCGACCTTGCCTTTGATGTCGACAGCGGCGGGTTTGACCTGGCGGCTGTCGATGGTGCCGATCTGGCCGTTGAGTTGTTGAATGGCGGTGGCGAAGTTCGGTGTCAGGCTGAAGTCGGCGAAGTTCGCCGAACCGTCGTTGATGGCAATCGCGCCGATATGGATGCCCAGTGGCTTGTCTTTGCTCGCTGCAGGTTTTGCGGCAGCGGTTTTGGCACCGCTGTCGGCGGATTGCGGGATCAGCAGGTCATTGATGTTGGTGGTGCGGTCATCGTTGATCATGAAACGCACATACGGCTGTTGCAGGTTGATCTTGTCGATCGACAGGCTGTCGCCGTGCTGGTAGTTCAGGCCTTCGACAACCACTTGCTGCCACTTGAGGAAGTCGCGGGTTTTCAGGGTGTCCAGGGTGTGCAGTTGATCGACCTGAGCTCGGCCTGTGACGTTGAACGCCAGTGGCTCGGTGCTTTTCAGGTCGACTGCCAGATCGCTGCCGAGCATCCCGGAACGCAGTTCCAGGCGAATGAACGGGTTGATGTAGGACTGGGCGACACGCAGGTCGATGTCCTTGGTCTGGACCTTGAGTCTGGCGCTGATCGGCGCGAGGTTGACCTCGCCTTCCGCGAGAATCTTGCCTTGCTTGCCCAGGCCAGTATCGACTTTGAGGGAGAACGGCGAGCCATTGAGGCTATCGAAGTTCTTCACATCGACGTTCAGCGGGCCGAGTTCCAGTGCCACCGCAGGTTGGGCCTGACGGTCGGCCAGGTGCACTTGATAGTTGCGCAGCTCGACATCCTTGAGCAGCACTTGCCAGGGTTTGCTCGGCGCTGCTGGGTCGGGTTTTGGTTGCGGCGAGTCTGCAGCCGCCGGGGCTTTGGTTGACTCGGGTTTCGCAGTGGGTTTGGCCGGTTGGCTGGCGAAGAGTTTCTGCCAGTCGAGTTGGCCGTCGGCTTCGCGAGCGGCCCAGGTTTCGAGTTTCTGGCTGCGGATCTTGCCGACGATCACTTGTTGCTTGGCCAGATCGACTGTGGTCTCGCTGACGTCCAGACGTTCGAGGCGCACCAGCGGCCGGCCATCCGGGGCCTTGATGGCGAACGGTGCGATGCTCACCGAAGTGTTGTTCAGCAGCAGTTCGGTTCCCTTGTCCAGGTTGAGCTTGTAATCGGTGCTCAGGTTCAGGGTTCCGTCTTCGAGCACCAGTGGCAACGCATCACGCACGTAGGGCCACCAGGATTTCATCTTGCCGTCGGTGACTTTCAGTGTGCCTTCGGAGCTGATGGGCACCAGGCTGATGTGCCCGGTCCAGTCGATCCGGCCTCCCGCTGGGCCGACAGCGACCAGGGTCATGGCGGCGTTGTCGTCGGGCAGGGTACTGAGGTTGTTCAGTTCGAAGTCGAGTGTGTCGTACAGGAATTCGATCGGCTCGCTGGGACGCAGATCCTGGAAGTGCACATAACCACCGGCCAGATTGATACGGTCGATGCGCATCGGGAACGGTTTGGCGTTCGGGTCGGCGGGCGTCGGTTCACTGGCCGGCAACTTGAACAGTTGCGTGAGGTTCAGGCTGCCGTCCTTGTTGAACAGAATCTCGGTTTTCGGCTTGTCCAGCTGCACGTCGGCCAGGTGCAGTGCGCGGGTCCAGAGGCTATCGATTTGCAGGTTGGCGTACAGACGCTCGAAGGCGACCTGTTCTTTGCCCGGCTCACCGATATTCAGACCCCACACGGTCAGTTCAAGACTGAAGGGGTTGAGTTCGATCCGTTGAATGTGCGCCGGCACCGTCGCGTAGTTGGCCAATTGTTGATTGGCGACCCGCAAGGCGATGCCCGGCAAAATCAGAAACCCCAACAAGCTGTAAAGGGCGACAGCAATCAACAAGGCGCCGATGGCGCGAATCAATCCTTTGGGCATGTGCGGCTTCATCTATCTGAATCGGGAGTGGCTTGGAGTATGGCACGCGATTCTGGTTCCGAAGCAACCACCTTGGACAGCAATTGTCTGGTTTTTTCGCGAGAAGTCAGAGTTGCAGGATCAGCGTTTTCAGCGGTGGTTGCTGATCCATTGATGGAAAGTCACTGCCGGGTGCCAGCACTTTCCAGTCGCGCACCGGACGTCCGGCCTTTTCTGCACAGCGCAGCACCTGCTCACGCCAGTCGTCCATGCTGACTTTTGCCAGGTTGTTGCAGCAGATCAGTACGCCATCATTGGCGGTGGTCAACAGTGCCGGCTTGAGCAGGCTCTGATAGTCGCGCAGCAGATCGACGGTGCCAAATGCGCTCTTGGCCCAGGCCGGCGGATCGAGCAGGACCAGGTCATATTGACGCTGTTCCAGGCGCGGGTAACTGGGCAGCTTCTGCCCGCGGCGCTGACTGATCGGCAGGCCGGCAAGTTGGCGGATGGCCGGGAAGTAATCGGACTGTACGAACTGCATGGTCGACAACTGCGGGTTGAGCAGGCCGTTCTCACGGCCAACGGCCAGGTTGCCCTCGGCGAAATCCAGATTGCACACCTCGCGTGCCCCACCGGCCGCAGCGCAAAGACCGACGCCGCAGGTGTAGGCAAACAGGTTCAGCACGCTTTTGCCGACGCTGTGGTCCTTGACCCAGCCGCGGGCGTTGCGCAGGTCGAGAAACAGCAGAGGGTCTTGCCCGGCGTGGCGACCACGGACCCGGTAGTTCAGGCCCCATTCGTGGCCGACCAGGTCGGCAAGCGCGGCTTCGTCGGCACGGTAAACCGTATCTTCGCGGTCAATGCGCGAGTTACCGCGCGAGCGGTCGTTGTAGACCAGCAGGGTGTTCAGGTTGAGGTGCTGGTTGATGGTCGCGTGCAACGCGAGCAAGTCCTCGCGTTCCAGCGACTGGTGAAAGCTTTGGACCAGCAGTTGCGGGCCGTAACGGTCGATGGTCAGGCCGCCGGCGCCTTCCTGGCTGCCATGGAACAGCCGATAGCAGTCGGTGCCTTGCGAGTGCAGCTCGGCGAGCAAGTCTTGGCGATGATCGAGAGCGGCGCGCAGCGCCTGATTCAAGGAAGACATGGACGCGCCTTGCTGGGGAATTTGGCGCGAGAGTTTAACAGCTTGGGGCTAAACCGAGGTGCTGCTATCGCGAGCAGGCTCGCTCCCACAGAAGATTTTTGTTGGTTGTACATTTTATGTACAACACAAAACCAATGTGGGAGCGAGCCTGCTCGCGATGCTTTGAAGCTTTTTTCAAGTCAGCAGGCCCATACGACGTTTGGCGCGCTGTATCGAACCATTGCGCACCGCCCAGCGCAGCATCGGCGCACTGCGATTGACGCTGGCGCGAATCAGTTTGCGTTGCAACGGATTCTGGCTGACGCCAAGCATGTCACTGGCCCAGTCGGGCAGCAGGTCGATGCCCGCTTGCATCATCAGCCCGCCGAAGGGTTTGGCCAGGAGGCTGGGGGACGGAGCGTTCAGCAGCAACCGCAGCACTTCGCGGCTGCGTTCATCGCAGAGCAGTTGTGGGCGAATTCGCTCAAGGTACTCGGCGACTTCCCGCCGTGAGCGCGGAACATCACGAGCGCCCAGTCGCTCGGCGACCAAGGCGATCTCGTCGTAGTAACGGTCTTGATCGGCAAGCGAAAGGTTCGGGTTGCGGTAGCGCAAATGGGCCGCGAGGAAGTTGCTGACTTCGGCCACATGCACCCAGGTCAGCAGGTCCGGATCGCTGGCGGCGTAGGGGCGGCCATCGGGCGCGGTGCCGACCACTTGCAGATGAATGGTGCGCACTTTTTCGATCAGCCTGTCGGCGTCCTGACGCGAGCCGAAGGTGGTGGCGGAGATGAACTGCCCGGTGCGGCGCAGTCGACCGAGCATGTCTTCACGAAAGTTCGAGTGGTCCCAGACCCCGGCCAGTGCCAACGGGTGCAGGGCTTGCAGCATCAAGGCGCTGATGCCGCCGATGAGCATGCTGCTGAAGTCGCCATGCACTTGCCAGCTCACCGAGTCGGGGCCGAAAAGGCCGGGATCGCCCTTGGGGTTTTCCAGGTCGAGCGTGCCCAGCGAAAGGCCGGACAAGCTCATGATCTGGGTTTCGATGCGGCTACGAATGAATTCCATGGCAACTCGGTGGCAACAGCATTAAAAGGTGCGCGGCCAGTGGCCGCGCCTGGGTGACTCAATCATTGGCTCATTGGTTCAGGCGCTTGTCGATCAGCCCGGCGACTACGCTGGGGTCGGCCAGGGTCGAGGTGTCACCGAGGCTGTCGAGTTCGTTGCAGGCGATCTTGCGCAGGATGCGCCGCATGATCTTGCCCGAACGGGTTTTCGGCAAGGCCGGTGCCCATTGAATCAGATCGGGTTTGGCGAAACTGCCGATTTCCTTGCTGACGTGGGTCAGCAGTTCTTTCTTCAACTCGTCATCAGGCTCGATGCCGTTCATTGGCGTCACAAAGGCGTAGATGCCCTGGCCCTTGAGGTCGTGGGGGTAACCGACCACCGCCGCCTCGGCGATGCTGTCATGCAGCACCAGCGCACTTTCGACTTCGGCGGTGCCTATGCGGTGTCCAGAGACGTTGATCACATCATCGATGCGCCCGGTGATCCAGTAATCACCATCCTCATCGCGCCGCGCGCCATCGCCGGTGAAGTAGTAGCCGGGATAGGGTTTGAAATAGGTGTCGACCATGCGTTGCGGGTCACCGTAGACGCTGCGGATCTGCGCCGGCCAGCTTGATCTGATGGCGAGCACACCGCTGCCGGCACCACTGATTTCCTTGCCTTGCTCGTCGAGCAACACCGGTTGTACGCCGAACATGGGGCGGGTCGCGCAGCCGGGCTTGATCCAATGCGCACTGACCAGCGGGCTGAGCATGATGCCGCCGGTTTCGGTCTGCCACCAGGTGTCGACAATCGGGCAGCGCTGCTCGCCGACCGCGTTGAAATACCAGTCCCAGGCTTCCGGGTTGATCGGCTCGCCGACACTGCCCAATAGTCGCAGACTGCTGCGTGAGCTGTCCTTCAAGGGGGCCGGGCCTTCACGCATCAAGGCCCGCAGGGCGGTCGGCGCGGTGTAGAAAATGTTCACCTTGTGCTTGTCGATAACGTGCCAGAAGCGCGAGCTGTTCGGGTAGCTCGGCACGCCTTCGAAGATCAGTGTGGTCGCGCCGTTGGCCAGCGGGCCGTAGACGATGTAGCTGTGGCCGGTGACCCAGCCGACATCGGCGGTGCACCAGAACACTTCGCCGTCGCGGTAGTCGAACACGTACTTGAAGGTCATCGCTGCTTGCAGCAGGTAGCCGCCGGTGGTGTGCAGCACGCCCTTGGGTTTGCCGGTGCTGCCGGAGGTATAAAGGATGAACAGCGGGTCTTCGGCGCCCATCGGTTCTGGCGGGCAGTCGTCGCTGACGTCGCGCAGGGCCTGGTGATACCAGAGGTCGCGGCCCTCGACCCAATTGACATCGCCCTGCGTGTGCTCGACCACCACGACGGTGCTGACGGCCGGGCAATTGATCAGGGCTTTGTCGACGTTCTGTTTGAGCGGAACATATTTACCGCCACGGATGCCTTCATCGGCAGTAATCACGGTGCGGCAGTCGGCGTCGAGGATCCGGTCACGCAGGGAATCAGGGGAAAACCCGCCAAAGACCACCGAGTGCACGGCGCCGATGCGCGAACAGGCGAGCATCGCGTAGGCGGCTTCAGGGATCATCGGCATGTAGATGCACACCCGGTCGCCTTTTTTTACGCCACGGCTTTTCAGCACGTTGGCCAGGCGGCAGACGGAGTGATGAAGTTTCTGGTAGGTGATGTGCAGCGATTCGGCCGGGTCGTCGCCTTCCCAGATGATCGCGGTCTGCTCGCTGCGCTGGGCGAGGTGGCGATCAATGCAGTTATAGCTGACGTTGAGCTGAGCACCGGCAAACCAGTGCGCCGCGCCGGTGTTGATGTCCGTTTGTTGAACGCTTTGCCAAGGGGTGGACCAGTCGAGGAAGCGCTTGGCCTGTTCGGCCCAGAAGACGTCGGGTTGCTCGATGGATTGGCGGTACAGGCGCTGGTAATCGTCCTGACTCAGTTGCGCAGCCCGGCGGACGGCATCGGCGTTGGGGAACGTGCTGATATCGAACATGACGGTTCCTTATTCTTGTATTGCACAAGTGATAAAGATGCGCCGAGTGACCAACGGGTTCAAGTCATACGCTAAACGACTGTGGGAGCAAGCCTGCTCGCGATAGCGTCGGGTCAGTCAACATCAATGTTGAACGACAAACCGCAATCGCGAGCAGGCTCGCTCCCACTGGGGAACAGTGAGGACTGTCAGATCAACCGCGGTGACGACCGCGGAAGTAGTTGATCAGACCCTGGGTCGACGCGTCTTCTGCCGGGGTTTCTTCGCTGCCGACCAGGCGGCTGTAGACGCCTTTGCCCAGTTCCTTGCCCAGCTCCACGCCCCATTGGTCGAAGGCATTGATGCCCCAGATCACGCTCTGCACGAACACCTTGTGTTCGTACATCGCGACCAGCGCGCCGAGTCGACGCGGGCTGATGCGCTCGACCACCAGGGTGTTGCTCGGGCGGTTGCCCGGGATCACCTTGTGTGGCGCGAGTTTTTGCACCTGGTCCTCGCTCATGCCTTTTTCACGCAGCTCGGCTTCTGCCTCGGCGTGGGTCTTGCCGAGCATCAGTGCCTGGCTTTGCGACAGGCAGTTGGCGTACAGCCACTGGTGGTGGTCGGCAACCGGGTTGAAGCTGACGATCGGCACAATGAAGTCCGCCGGAATCAGCTGGGTGCCTTGGTGCAGCAACTGGTGATAGGCGTGTTGACCGTTGCAGCCGACGCCGCCCCAGATGACCGGGCCGGTATCGGTGGAAACCGGCGTGCCGTCCTGGCGCACGCTCTTGCCGTTGGATTCCATATCCAATTGCTGCAGGTGCTTGGTGATGTTGCGCAGGTAGTGGTCGTACGGCAGGATCGCATGGCTCTGCGCACCCCAGAAGTTGCCGTACCAGACGCCCAGCAGTGCCAGCAGCACCGGCATGTTCTGTTCGAATGGCGCGCTCTGGAAGTGCTGGTCCATGGTATAGGCACCGGACAGCAGTTCCTTGAAGTTGGACATGCCGATGGCCAGGGCAATCGGCAAACCGATGGCCGACCACAGCGAGTAACGCCCGCCCACCCAGTCCCACATCGGGAAGATGTTCTCTTCGCGAATACCGAAGGCCACGGCCGCGGCGTTGTTGCTCGAAACGGCGATGAAGTGGCGATACAGCTCGGCTTCGGAGCCACCCTGAGCCAGGTACCAGGCGCGTGCGGCCTGGGCGTTCTTCAGGGTTTCGAGGGTGTTGAAGGACTTCGACGACACGATGAACAGCGTGGTCTCGGCCCGAATCTTCGCCGACAGTTCGTGGAATTCACTGCCGTCGATGTTCGCCAGGTAATGGCAGCGCACGCCTTTCTGGGCGTAGGACAACAGCGCTTCGGACACCAGCTCAGGGCCGAGGAACGAACCACCGATACCGATGTTCACCACGTCAGTGATCGGCTTCTCGGTGTAGCCACGCCACAGGCCGTCGTGAATGCGTCCGACCAGCTCGGTGATCTGGTTCAGTACCTTGTGCACGTCGGGCATCACGTTGACGCCATTGACCGACAGCTTGTCGCCCACCGGGCGGCGCAGGGCGGTATGCAGCGCAGGGCGGCCTTCGGAGGCGTTGACGATTTCGCCGCTGAACAACGCCTTGATTGCGTCCTGCAAGCCGACTTCGTTCGCCAGGCCCACCAGCAGATTACGGGTTTCGGTGTTGATCAGGTTTTTCGAGTAATCCAGAAACAGCCCGCAGCTGCTCAGGGTGAATTGGGTGAAACGCTGCGGGTCGGCATTGAACGCTTCGCGCATGCTGAAATCCTGCATGGCTTGGCGGTGATCATTCAGCGCCTGCCAGGCTGGCAGAGCGGTAACGTCTTGAGGAGTGCGGTAGTACGCCATCGCTGCGGGTTTCCTTTTACTTGAACTGCCTTTAGGACACTGAAAAGCCCGGAATGTCCTGTTCGATGACAGACACTTTCCGGTCGAACTGCGAGTAAACGATAAAATAGCGCAGGGCGATTACAGTAAACCTCGCGGTGTGATCTGTCTTGGCTTTGTCTGACCTGTGGCCGGTACTTTTTTGTACCGGCGCGTCGGTGAGCCAGGCAGGCGGGTTTTCAGTGCACAGAGTACGGGGTGGGTTCAGGCGACCTGAACCGGGATGGCATTGCTGGTGTGGCTCAGCTCGTTGCCGGGCGCCATGTAGAGCATGCGCGGTTTGAAATTGAGCAGTTCGGCTTCGCTGTAATGAGCGTAAGCGCAGATGATCACCCGATCACCGACCTTGGCCTTGTGTGCGGCAGCGCCATTGACCGAGATCATGCGCGAGCCTTCTTCGCCGCGGATGGCGTAGGTGGTGAAGCGTTCGCCGTTGTCGACGTTATAGATCTGGATCTGTTCGTACTCACGGATTCCGGACAAGTCCAGCCATTCGCCGTCGATGGCGCAAGAGCCTTCATAGTCGAGCACTGCGTGGGTAACTTCGGCGCGATGCAGCTTGGCCTTGAGCATGATGGCGTGCATGTATGTTTCCTTGGGCTGATCCGAACCGCGGCAGTTTGCCCGAAGCCTTTGAGGCCGGCAATACAACGTGAAAAACCGACTGCAAACTACAAAAAACAACGCAGATCCACTGTGGGAGCGAGCTTGCTCGGGATGGCGTACTGACAGTCAACATATCTGTCGAGTGTTGGATCGCTATCGCGAGCAGGCTCGCTCCCACATTTGTCCTGCGGTGTTCAGGCTAGCGCGTCGAGGTTCAGGTGCAGGTTGTCGATCAACCGGGTCGTGCCCAGGAAAGCGGCTACCAGGATCACCAGGTCACGGTCATCCGCGGTCGCTGGACGCAGGGTCAGCGCGTGGCGTATTTCCAGGTAATCAGGACGCAAACCGGCCGCCGTGAGTTGCTCGATCTGTCGGGCCAGGAGCGTCGGGTAATCGCGTTCTCCCTGTTTGATTGTCTCGGCGATTTCGCTCAGCGTGCGATACACCACCGGCGCGATGGCCCGCTGTTCTTCGCTGAGGAAACCATTGCGCGAGGACAGCGCCAGGCCGTCGGCGGCCCTTACCGTGGGTTCGCCAATGATCTGGATCGGCATGTTCAGGTCATGCACCAGCGCGCGAATCACCGCCAGTTGCTGGAAGTCTTTCTGGCCGAAGATCGCCAGGTCCGGCTGGACCATGTTGAACAGCTTGCTGACCACCGTCGCCACACCTTCGAAATGCCCAGGGCGGCTGGCGCCACACAGGCCTTCAGAGAGCTGCGGAACGCTGACGCGGGTCTGGCCGGCCATGCCGTCCGGATACATTTCCTCGACTGTTGGCGCGAACAGCAGATGGCAGCCGGCTTGCAGCAGTTTCTCCTGGTCGGCGGCCAGGGTCCGCGGGTACTTGTCGAGGTCTTCGCCGGCGCCGAATTGCAGCGGGTTGACGAAAATGCTCGCGACCACAAAGTCCACCCGTTGGGCAGCCTTGGTGACCAGCGCTACGTGGCCACTGTGCAGATTGCCCATGGTCGGCACGAAGCCGATACGTTTGCCTTCGCTGCGGGCGCGGGCTACGGCGGCACGCAGTTCGCGTACGGTTTTGACAGTGTTCATGCAGAGAATCCGTGTTCAGCGCCAGGGAAGGTCACCGCTTTGACTTCGCTGACGTAAGCGCTCAGGGCGGCGTGAATGCTGTCCTTGCCGGCCATGAAGTTCTTCACGAACTTCGGCGAGCGGCCGGTGAGCGACAGGCCGAGCATGTCGTGCAGGACCAGCACCTGACCGTCGGTGGCATTGCCTGCGCCAATGCCGATCACCGGAATCTTCACCGCTTGAGTGATTTCGTGGGCCAACTCGCTCGGTACACACTCGAGCAGCAGCATCGCCGCGCCGGCCTGTTCCAGGGCAATCGCGTCGGCACGCATCTGCCGGGCCTGGTTTTCATTGCGGCCCTGGACTTTATAGCCACCCAGAATGTTCACCGACTGCGGCGTCAGCCCCATGTGCGCGCACACCGGGATACCGCGTTCGGCCAGCAGACGAATCGAATCGGCCAGCCACAGCGCGCCTTCGACCTTGACCATGTGTGCACCGGCCTGCATCAACAGGGCACTGTTGGTCATCGTTTGTTCGAGGGTGGCATAGGCCATGAACGGCAGGTCAGCGAGGATCAAGGCGTCGGTGTTGCCACGCTTGACCGCCGCGACGTGGTAAGCCATTTCCGCGGTGGTCACCGGCAGGGTGCTGTCGTGTCCTTGCAACACCATGCCAAGGGAGTCGCCCACCAGCAACACTTCAACGCCCGCCTCATTGCAGGCGTGGGCGAAGGTGGCGTCGTAGCAGGTCAGCATGGTGATTTTTTCACCCTTTTGCTTGAGGCTCTGCAGGGTGGTCAAGGTAATAGCGGGCATGTAAGGGATCCTCATTCAGGCGCTTGGAAAACTACTGCGAGTAACGCGCGTGATTCTTCATTTACTCAGGCGCACGGTCTTGTGTTGTGCTTGAAAAGCCTGGATTGCGCCCTGTAGTGCCGGGTTGGCGGCAGCGGGACGCCTATAGTCGTGAGGAGAACTCGGGAAGTCAATTGGGTGTGTTACCGCAATGTTACGCCGTTGGTGTTACCGGCGTTACTGATGCGATTCAGCAGGTTCTGCAGGAGCAACACCGACCAATGTGGGAGCGAGCCTGCTCGCGATAGCGGACTATCAGCCAACATTTTCGTTGAGCGTTCAGCCGCCATCGCGAGCAGGCTCGCTCCCACAGGTGATTTATGTCAGGTCTGGGGGAGGCGTTCCAACCCGACAAACGGACAAGCGGCGAGCAGCTCGTGCAGGTGACGGCCGTCCGCCAGTTGCAGGTCCGCTGGCGCCAGTTCGGCCAGCGGGTAGAGCACAAAAGCTCGGGCCTGCAGGTGGTAGTGGGGGACTTTGAGGCGGGACTCGTCGATCAGTCGATTGCCGAACAGCAGGATATCCAGATCCAGTGTGCGCGGGCCCCAGCGCTCATGGCGCTCGCGGCCCTGGTCGATTTCGATGGCTTGCAGCGCATCGAGCAGTTCAAGTGGCGCAAGCGTGCTGTCGAGCGCGGTGACCGCGTTGGTGTAACGCGGCTGACCCGGCAGCAAGGAGTCGCTTTGATAGAAGGTCGAAACTCCCACCAGCGCTGTCCGGGGTAACTGCGCGAGTGCTTCAACGGCGCTGCGCAGTTGTTCCACCGGGGCCGCGAGGTTGCTGCCCATGCCAACGTAGATGCGTTCCATAGACTTACTCGCCCGACGTACTCGGTGCGCCAGCAGCGCGTTTGCGCTTGGCACCACCGCTGCGGCGGCGTTTACGCGGCGCACCACTGGCACCGTCGTCCTTGCCGCTGAGGTCGCGGATCATGTCACGGCGTTCGCTTTCGTTGGCGTCCTGATAGTCAGTCCACCATTCGCCCAGACCGTTGGTCTGTTCGCCAGCGCTCTCACGCAAGAGCAGGAAGTCGTAACCGGCACGGAATCGCGGGTTGTCCAGCAGCAGGTCGGCACGTTTGCCGCTGCGCCGTGGCAGGCGTTCCTGCATGTCCCAGATCTCGCGGATCGGCATGGTGAAACGTTTTGGAATCGCGATGCGCTGGCACTGCTCGCTGATCAGTTCGTGAGCTGCTTCCTGCATGGCCGGAATCGGCGGCATGCCACGGTCCTGCAAACGCAGGACGCGGGCCGGCAAGGCTGGCCAGAGCAGGGCGGCGAACAGGAACGCGGGCGTCACCGGTTTGTTCTGCTTGATCCGCAGGTCGGTGTTGATCAGCGCTTCGCTGATCAAGGTGTGGGTGTAGGTCGGGTTGTGTTCCAGTGCTTCGGAGCTGGCCGGGAACAGTGGATCGAACAATTGCAGGTCGACCAGCATCTCGAAGGTGTCTGCGGCATGGCCCGAAAGGAACAGCTTCAACACTTCTTCGAACAGCCGTGCCGACGGGATCTCGCGCAGCATTGGCGCTAGGCCGCGGATTGGTGCGGCCGAGTGCTTCTCGATGCCGAAGTCCAGCTTGGCGGCGAAACGCACCGCACGCAGCATCCGCACCGGGTCTTCCTGGTAACGCTGAGTCGGGTCGCCGATCAGTCGGATCAGGTGATTGCGGATATCGTGTACGCCGTTGGCGTAGTCGAGAATGCGCTCGCTGACCGGATCGTAATACAGGGCGTTGATGGTGAAATCGCGGCGTTGCGCGTCTTCTTCCAAGGTGCCGTAAACGTTGTCGCGCAGAATGCGCCCGCTTTCGTTACGCGAGGACTGGTTGCTGTCTTCCTCTTCGTCGTTTTGCGGGTGATTGGCGCGGAAGGTCGCGACCTCAATGATTTCGCGGCCAAAATGGATGTGCACCAGTTTGAAGCGGCGACCGATGATCCGCGCATTGCGAAACTCGGCGCGAACCTGTTCCGGCGTGGCGCTGGTGGCGACGTCGAAATCCTTGGGGGTAATGTTGAGCAGCATGTCGCGCACACAGCCACCGACCAGGTAAGCCTGGTAGCCGGCGTTCTGCAGGCGTTCGACGATGTTCACCGCATAGCGGCTGAACTGAGCCCGTTGCAGCGAGTGTTGGCCGCTGTTGAGCACTTCAGGCGTGCTGCGAATGTGTTGCGTACGACGCAAGGGAGAACGGAATGACTGGAACAGCTTCTTCAGCATGGGATGCACTGTTTGAAGGAATGTTCGGCCAAAACGAAGAATGACCGCATGATGGGCGGGGATTCTAGCATTTAGTCGGGGGATGGTGTAGGAAGCTGCGCGGATCTCCGTAGCAGCTGTCGAGCCTGCGAGGCAGCGTTCGGCGGCGAAGCCGTCGTAGAATCTGAGATTGCGGTCTGTCAGGCAGTGAGAGGTGTATGCATTTACGACGGCTTCGCCGCCGAACGCTGCCTCGCATAGCTCGACAGCTGCTACAAGGGCCATACGCCAGAAACCACAAGGGGAGCCGAAGCTCCCCAAGAAGTAGTTGCGTGCTCTATTTTTATTTTTGGTTTCGGGCTTCTTGTTTTTGTGTAACGCCCTTGCCATGAAGTTTTTCTTCATGGCCCTCCCAATCGGGAGTCAAGAGCAAACGGATTGCTTTGGTCGCTGTGTTGCAATGATCTGTGTGATCCAACCAGTTCAGGCTCTGCCTTAGGGCAGTTTTTGTTGTTCTCGGCCTGGTTGCGGGGCAAGCCCCAAATACAACGCCTCTCCAAAAGAATCAGTTAGCTACGCCTCTCGCCGTCTTGTTTTTATTGTGCGTGAGTCGATACGTCTTATTTTTATTGTCTTGTACATTGCTTGTTATTGTTCTTGTACCAAACATATAGCAGGCGCCGTGCCAACTTTTGCTAACCCCAGCAAAACAAGGGGTTAGGTGTCTTGATTGCTTTTTTTTGAGCCAAAAAAAGCCGGGGCTTCGTTACCGTAAGCCCCGGCTTTTGTTACGAGATAAAGCTGCGGTAACAGTTTTTTCACACTTTCATGTGTGACTCGCACACTCGACAGGTGACGTTCAGCTCTCGCTGGCCACACCGGTCTTGCGCCGCGGTATGCCCAGGCGCTGACGGCGTTCCCACAGGCATTTGCGACTGACTCCGAGTTTGCGAGCCAGTTCGGTTTCGGTCATGTGATCCTGGTGTTCGAGGACGAAGTGCTGGAAGTAGTCTTCCAGTGACAGGTCTTCGGTGGGCTCGTGGCTGGTGTTACCGGCGCTGCCCTGTTGCGGTGCCAGGCCGATGAACTCGTCTTCTTCCAGGTCACTGAGCTCGATGTCGATGCCCAGCAGCTCGGCAGAGATTTCCGGGCTCTCACAGAGGATGACGGCGCGCTCGACGGCGTTTTCCAGTTCGCGCACGTTACCCGGCCAGGAGTAATGGCGAATCGCCTGATCGGCGTCAGGAGCGAATTTCAGGTCAGTGCGATTCACGCGCGCACTCTGGCGGGCGAGGAAAGCATTGGCGATTTCGTTGACGTCCGCGCCACGCTCACGCAGAGCCGGCAGCTTCAGGGCAATGACGTGGAGACGGTAATACAAGTCCTCACGGAACTGGCCGATCTTGGCCAGGCTCTTCAGGTCACGGTGGGTTGCGGCGATCAGGCGTACGTCGACCTTCTGCGATTGCACCGAGCCCACGCGGCGGATTTCACCTTCCTGCAACACGCGCAGCAAACGCGCCTGGGCTTCAAGTGGCAGTTCGCCGATTTCATCGAGGAACAGGGTGCCGCCGTCGGCGGCTTCAACCAGACCGGCGCGACCGGCGCTGGCACCGGTAAACGCGCCTTTCTCGTGGCCGAACAGTTCGGACTCGATCAGGCTTTCCGGAATGGCTGCGCAGTTCACCGAAATCATCGGTGCCTTGGCACGCTTGGACAGGTTGTGCAGGGCGCGGGCCACCAGTTCTTTACCGGTGCCGGATTCGCCCTGAATCAGCACATTGGAATCGGTTGGGGCGACTTTACGGATTTTGCCGTACAGGTCCTGCATCGGTGGGCAGGAGCCGATGATGCCGATTTCGCCATTGCTGTTATCGACGGCGGACTTCGCCGAGCCGTTGGTTGCTTTGCCGAACGCAGCAGGCTCACCCACGGAGCCTTGCGCCGATTGCCGGTCGCGCAGGATCCGCGCCACGGCCTGGAGCATTTCGTCGTGGTCGAAAGGCTTGGCGATGTAGTCCACCGCGCCCATCTTCATCGAGTCGACCGCCGAGCGCAGGCTGGCGTAGCTGGTCATGATCAGCACCGGCTTGCCCTGGCCCAGCTTGATCAGTTCGGTGCCCGGTGCGCCCGGCAGGCGCAGGTCACTGACAATCAGGTCGAACGTGGGAATGCTGAAGCGTTCTTGTGCTTCCTGCACTGAACCGGCTTCGCTGACCTGGTACTGGTTACGTTCCAGCAGGCGGCGCAAGGCGGAGCGGATAATTGTTTCGTCTTCGACGATCAAAATGTGCGGCATTGATTCGATTCTCTCGACGGTCTCAGTTCACAGCGGACGTCGCTTCGACATGACGCGGTAAGGTCACCCGGATACGGGTGCCGCGTTGGCTTTGAGTGTCAGCCGGGCTGTCGATGGTGATTTGTCCATAATGCTCTTCAACGATGGAATAGACCAGTGCAAGGCCCAGACCGGTGCCTTCGCCAGGATCCTTGGTGGTGAAGAAAGGTTCGAACAGTCGGTCCATGATGTTCGACGGGATACCGCTGCCCTCGTCTTCCACGATCAGATCGATCGTGTGTTCGTTGGCTTCACTTTTTACCCGTACCGCGCTGCCGGCGGGCGATGCGTCGCGGGCGTTGGACAGCAGGTTGATCAGCACCTGGGCGAGCCGCTGCGGGTCGCCATCGACCCAATGCTCGGGATCGCACAGGTTAAAGAATTGCACTTCGAAGTTGCGGCGGTTAAGCGCCAGCAGACCAATGGCGTCCTGGGCGACTTCGGCCAGGCAGACCGGTTCGTCATTATGCTGGTGGCTGCCGGCGTGGGCGAAGCTCATCAGCGACTGAACGATGCGTGACACGCGCTTGGTCTGTTCGAGGATTTGCCCGCTGATTTCCTTCAGCTCGCTGTCTTCTTCGCGCTCTTCGCGCAGGTTCTGCGCCAGACAGGCGATACCGGTGATCGGGTTGCCAATCTCATGGGCCACGCCGGCTGCCAGCCGACCGATGCTCGCCAGGCGCTCGGAGTGCACCAGTTTGTCTTCGAGCATCTGGGTTTCAGTCAGGTCTTCGACCAGCAAGACCAGGCCGCTGTTACCGGGCGCGAGCGGTTCGTCGATCGCTGCTTTGTGCAGGTTCAGCCAGCGTGTCTGGCCATCCAGCGCCAAATGCTGTTTGTGCAAGTGCTCGTCCGGCAGGTTGATGAAGCCTTGCAGCAGTTCTTTCCACGGCTCGCCCAGGGTGGCCAGTCGCGAACCGACCACACGCTGTGCGGCGATCCCGGTCAGCTCCTCCATGGCTTTGTTCCACATGAGGATTTCCTGATCCTTGGCCAGCGAACAAACGCCCATCGGCAGTTCTTGCAAGGTCTGGCGGTGATAACGGCGCAGGGCATCGAGTTCGGCGGCAAGGCCGGTGAGGCGCGAGTGATAGTCCTCGAGGCGGCTTTCGATGAAGTGAATGTCTTCGGTGACGTAGTTTTCGCCGCCGGCCTTGTATGGCAGGAAGGTTTCGACCATGTCCTGTGCCACGCTCGGGCCCATCAGGCCGGAGAGGTTAGCTTCGATTCGGTCACGCAAGCGCCGCAAGGCGTACGGGCGACGTTCATCGAACGGCAGATAAAGGTCGCGCAGTGCCTGTTCGACTTCCTTTTGCGCGGCTTTGGCGCCCAGCGGTTTGGCCAGTTGGGTGGCGAATTCCTGGGGTGAGGCGGCGTGCAGCTCGCGGCGTTGCGGGCGACGCACATTGTCCACCGCGCAGGCTTCGGCGGCGCTGGCCTCTTCGGTGCTGGCGTTGGTGAACAACGAGATCAGCGTGAACATCAGCACGTTGGCCGCCAAGGACGCGATCGCTGCCATGTGCCAACTGGTGTCGTCGAGCACGTAGATCATGTTCAGCAACGGAATATAGAAGCCCTGCAGATTGCCTACCAGCGGCAACAGCATGGTCACTAGCCAGACCAGAATCCCCGCCAGCAAACCGGCAATGAAGCCGCGACGGTTGGCGGTCGGCCAATACAGGACGGACAGTACACCGGGCAAAAACTGCAAAGTGGCAACGAACGCGACGATGCCCAGGTTGGCCAGGTCCTGCTCGGCGCCCAACAGCAGGTAGAAACCATAACCGGCCATGATGATCGCGACGATCAGGGCGCGGCGGGTCCATTTCAGCCAGCGGTAGATGTTGCCTTCGGCGGGTGGCTGATAGAGTGGCAGCACCAGATGGTTCAAGGCCATCCCGGACAGCGCCAGGGTGGTGACGATGATCAGGCCGCTGGCGGCTGACAATCCGCCGACGTAGGCCAGCAGTGCCAGGGCCTTGCTGTTGGCGGCGATGCCAATGCCGAGGGTGAAGTATTCCGGGTTGGTGGTGGCGCCGAGTTTCAGGCCTGCCCAGAGAATCAGCGGCACGGCCAGGCTCATCAGCAGCAGGAACAGCGGCAAGCCCCAGCTCGCACTGACCAGCGAGCGCGGGTTGAGGTTTTCGGTGAAGGTCATGTGGTACATGTGCGGCATCACGATCGCCGAGGCGAAGAACACCAGCAGCAGCGTGCGCCATGGACCTTCTTGCAGCGGCGTGTGCAGGGCGGCGAGGGCGGTCTGGTTTTGCAGCAACCAGACTTCCAGCTGTTGTGGGCCGTCGAACACGCCGTACAAGGCATAGAGGCCGACGCCGCCAATGGCGATCAGCTTGATCACCGATTCAAAGGCAATCGCGAACACCAGGCCTTCGTGTTTCTCCCGGGTCGCGATATGCCGCGAACCGAAGAAAATCGTGAACAGGGTGATCAGCGCACAAAAACTCAGGGCGACCCGATGCTGCACCGGCTCATGGGTGAGGATGCCAATCGAGTCGGCCACCGCTTGAATCTGCAGCGCCAGCAACGGCAACACGCCGATCAGCATGAAGATCGTGGTCAGCGCGCCGGCCCAGGTGCTGCGGAAGCGAAACGCAAACAGGTCGGCCAGCGAGGAAAGCTGATACGTGCGAGTGATCTTCAGGATCGGGTACAGCAACACCGGCGCCAGCAGAAACGCCCCGGAGACACCTAGATAGCTGGACAGAAAGCCGTAGCCGTACTGATACGCCAAACCGACCGTGCCATAAAACGCCCACGCACTGGCGTAGACACCCAATGACAAGGTGTAGGTCAGCGGGTGGCGAATGATCGCCCGCGGGATCATTCCGCGCTCACTGATCCAGGCGACGCCGAACAGCACCGCAAGGTAAGCGGCGCTGATCAGGATCATCTGGGTCAGGCTAAAGCTCATCGGCATCTTTTTGGCTCTGCAGGATGAAGGTCACGACGATCAGAATCAGCCACAGCAGATACGGGCGATACCAGGCGCCAGTGGCGTCGATCCACCAGTCCATGATGGCGGGGGAGAACAGATAGATCCCCACTACCAGGAGCAGGACCAAGCGATAGATGTACATCCCGGCCTCTCTTTATTGTGTGTGTGCCCGAAAACGTGCGGCGATGGTAACGGATGGGCGCCAACCTGCAAGCTTAGTCAGCGTAATTGCGCTTCGGGCAGTGTCAGTGTGCGCGGGATCAACGTCGCATCCCAGTGCCTGATGCCCCAGTTCAGTACTTCCCCGGGGCTGGCGTCGTCGAGTTCGTGGCCGGGGTTTTGCCCCAGTGCGCGCAGGGCACGCAGCAACAACGGTGTTGCCTGGTCTTCGGACAACGGCGGCGAGCGGTAGGACTTGCCGAGCTTGTTGCCGTCCGGCTGGGTAATCAGCGGCAAATGCAGGTAGCGCGGTTGTGGCAGGTCGAGCAGTTCTTGCAGGTACAACTGGCGCGGGGTGGAGTCGAGCAGGTCGGCACCACGAACGATATCGGTAATGCCTTGCCAGGCATCATCGAGCACCACTGCCAGTTGATAGGCGTAGAGCCCGTCGCGACGGCGAATCACGAAATCTCCAACCTCACGGCCCAGGTGTTGGCGGTACTCGCCTTGCACCCGGTCGATGAAGTGATATTCCAATTCAGGGACGCGCAAGCGGATCGCCGCGTTTTTGCTGGCGTGGCCGGCATTGCGACACAGCCCTGGATAAATCCCGTGATAAGGCGCCAGTTGTTTGCGCGAGCAGGTGCAGGCGTAGGCCAGGCCATGGTTGAACAGTTGATTCAACACCTGCGCGTAGGCGTCGTGACGGTCGCTTTGACGGACCATTTCGCCATCCCATTCGAAGCCGTAACTTTCCAGAGCCCTGAGGATCGCTGCCTGGGCGCCGGGCTCTTCCCGAGGTGGGTCGAGGTCTTCCATGCGCAGCAGCCAGCGGCCGCCGACCGAACGGGCGTCAAGGTACGAGGCCAATGCCGCGACCAGCGAGCCGAAGTGCAGGTGTCCACTGGGGGTGGGAGCGAAGCGCCCGATGTAGGCTTGGGATTTAATGGCAGTCATGGGCGCGATGTTAATTGAAAGAACAAAACAGTCAGAAACAAAAACGGAGCGTTCGCACGCTCCGTTCTTCATTCAAGTCGATGCTTACTTGCCGACTTGCTTTTCCTTGATTTCTGCAAGGGTCTTGCAGTCGACGCACATGTCGGCGGTAGGGCGGGCTTCCAGGCGTTTGACGCCGATCTCGACACCGCAGGATTCGCACCAGCCGTATTCTTCGTCTTCGATCAGTTGCAGGGTCTTGTCGATTTTCTTGATCAACTTGCGCTCGCGGTCGCGGGCACGCAGTTCAAGGCTGAACTCTTCTTCCTGACTGGCACGGTCGGCCGGGTCGGGGAAGTTGGCCGCTTCGTCCTTCATGTGATCAACAGTACGGTCGACTTCCTGCATCAAGTCCTGTTTCCACTTGTTCAGGATCTTGGTGAAGTGAGCGCGCATGGGCTGACCCATGTATTCCTCGCCCTTCACTTCTTTGTAGGGTTCGAAGCCGCTGATCGACTGGTTTTGCTGTTGCTTTGCTTGGGTGGGCATGAAATGGACCGCCTCTACTCTTGTAATCCATTGCGCAGGATTGCTCCATCACCGACACCTGCCGGCCCTGCGGCTGCAAGCGGGCGAACTTACCAGATCAAATCGGAGCGCGCTACTCCCGGATGTCGAGGCTGCGGCCCGTAAGGCTTGCAAATGTTTGCAAAGCCTTGTCTGGTGGCTCTGGAGACCTGGTCAATTATTGATTTTAGTCAATCTTGAGCCTTACGCATGAGCTCATTTATATAGGTTAACCCGGGGTTGTGACGCTTTAGATTCTCGCTCGTTCCTGCGCTTGGGTAGAATCAATTCTTTTCCCCCCGTTTGAAGGAAGGCTAATGGCTCAGCCCTACAGTGCGCGCAGCCGCGCTATCGAACCTTTCCATGTCATGGCATTGCTGGCGCGCGCCAATGAGTTGCAGGCGGCCGGGCACGACGTGATTCACCTGGAAATCGGCGAACCGGACTTCACCACTGCCGAGCCGATCATCAAGGCCGGTCAGGCGGCGCTGACGGCGGGGAAAACCCGTTACACCGCGGCTCGCGGCATTCCAGAACTGCGTGAAGCCATTTCGGGGTTCTATCAACAACGTTACGGGTTGAGCATCGACCCGCAGCGCATCCTGATCACGCCGGGCGGTTCTGGCGCGTTACTGTTGGCCAGCGCCTTGCTGGTCGATCCAGGCAAACACTGGCTGCTGGCCGACCCGGGTTACCCGTGCAACCGGCATTTCCTGCGCTTGGTGGAAGGCGCGGCGCAACTGGTGCCGGTCGGCCCGGACGTGCGCTATCAACTGACGCCGGACCTGGTCGAGCGTTACTGGGACCAGGACAGTGTCGGCGCGTTGGTCGCGTCACCGGCCAACCCGACCGGGACCATCCTGACCCGCGATGAGCTGGCCGGGTTGTCCGCCGCGATCAAGGCGCGTCACGGCCATCTGGTGGTGGACGAGATTTATCACGGCCTGACCTACGGCACCGACGCCGCCAGTGTGCTGGAAGTCGATGACAGCGCGTTTGTGCTGAACAGTTTCTCCAAGTATTTCGGCATGACTGGCTGGCGTCTTGGTTGGCTGGTCGCCCCTCTGGCGGCCGTCGGTGAGTTGGAAAAACTTGCGCAGAACCTTTACATCAGCGCGCCGAGCATGGCTCAGCACGCGGCGCTGGCCTGCTTCGAGCCAGACACCCTGAGCATTCTCGAAGAACGCCGGGCCGAGTTCGGGCGCAGGCGCGATTTCCTGCTGCCGGCCTTGCGTGAACTGGGTTTCGGGATCGCCGTGGAGCCGGAAGGCGCCTTCTATCTGTATGCGGACATCAGTGCCTTTGGCGGTGACGCGTTTGCCTTCTGCCGGCACTTTCTGGAAACCGAACACGTCGCTTTCACCCCGGGCCTGGATTTTGGTCGGTATCAGGCCGGTCATCACGTGCGGTTTGCCTACACCCAAAGCCTGCCGCGCTTGCAGGAAGCGGTGACGCGGATTGCCCGTGGTCTGCGGAGCTGGCAAGGCTGATGCACTTCAATCCTCCTCTTGAAGAAGGTCGGCTGATTCGTCGTTACAAGCGCTTTCTCGCCGATATCGAAACCGTTGGCGGCGAGTTGCTGACCATTCACTGTCCCAACACCGGGTCGATGTTCAACTGCATGGTCGAGGGCGGGCAGGTCTGGTTCAGCCGCTCCAACGATCCGAAACGCAAGTTGCCCGGCACCTGGGAGATCAGCGAAACCCCGCAAGGGCGGCTGGCCTGCGTCAACACGGCGCGGGCCAATACCTTGATTGAAGAGGCGCTACGTGGCGGTTTGATCACTGAGCTCAATGGTTTTACCGGGCTCAAGCGTGAAGTGCCGTATGGCCAGGAAAACAGCCGCATCGATTTTCGTCTCGACTACCCGAGCGGCCCGGCCTTCGTCGAAGTCAAAAGCGTCACGCTGGGCTTCGACGGTTCAGCCGTTGCAGCGTTTCCGGACGCGGTGACTCAGCGCGGCGCCAAGCACTTGCGCGAGCTGGCGTGTCTGGCGCGGGACGGCATCCGGGCGGTGCAGTTGTATTGCGTGAATCTGACCGGCATCGACGCGGTACGCCCGGCCGAGGAGATTGATCCGGGTTACGCGGCCGCGCTGCGTGAGGCGAAAGCGGCCGGTGTTGAAGTGTTGGCGTACGGCGTGAGCCTGACCTCGCATGAAGTGCGCGTCGACCGTCGGCTGGAGGTGTTGCTCGGTGCTTAAGGGTTTATCCAGATTCCCTGGCTGTCTTCGCGACACGCCAGGGCACTGAGGGACTGCCCGGCGCAAGGGCCGGCCACGCATTCACCGCTTTCGATCAGAAACAGCGCACCATGGGTGGCGCACTGGATCAGGCTGGCACTGGGGTCGAGAAACTGGTCGGGGTGCCATTCCAGTCCGACGCCGCGATGCGGGCAGCGATTTTCATACACATAGACCTGGCCTTCGCGGCGCACGGCAAACAGCTTTTGGCCGTCGATCTCGAAACCGCGGCTGCTGGCATCGACCAGCTCGGCGCTGGTGCAAAGAAACTTCATGACTATCCTCAAGTGCCGAGAGCTCTAGCCTCTGGCGGTTATGCGGTGCGTGTTCACTGGTTAGCAAATGTGTCTGTGCTTGACGTGCAAATGCTAACAATTATCAAATGGGTGCTTCGCCCGTGGTGAGTGCGTTGCGGGAAGCGCCTCGATTTTGCGGGAAAACTCCTCAAAGGAAACCCTGTTATGCGCCTGAGTACCAGCGCTATTGCGCTCTGTGTCGGACTTTTGGTCAACCATGGGGCTGCAGCGACCGAATTGCCGCAGCGCTGGGTCAGTGCCGGAGGTGCGTTGTCGGAGTGGGTGAGTGCGTTGGGCGGTGAGTCGAAACTGGTCGGTGTCGATACCACCAGCCAGCATCCCGAATCGCTCAAGGCCTTGCCGAGTATCGGTTATCAGCGGCAATTATCGGCGGAGGGCATTCTGAGTTTGCGTCCGCAGATTCTCATTGGCACCGAAGAAATGGGCCCGCCGCCGGTGTTGTCACAGATTCGCAGCGCCGGAGTGCAAGTCGAGTTGTTCTCCGCGCAGCCTGACTTGCCAACCTTGCAAGGCAACTTGCAGCACCTGGGTCAATTGCTCGGTAGCGAGCCGCAGGCCACAGCGTTGTTCCAGGGTTATCAACAGCAACTGGAGCAGCAAAAAAACCGAGTCAGCCAGGCCCAGACCAAACAGAAGACGCCGGGTGTGCTGTTACTGCTGGGCCATGCTGGCGGAAAACCGCTGATCGCTGGAAAGGACACCGCAGCCGATTGGTTGCTGCAGCAGGCGGGTGGGCATAACCTGGCGACCCATTCCGGTTACAAACCTTTTTCTGTCGAGTCCCTGGCCGGTCTATCTCCAGACGTGTTGGTGTTTGCCGACCGGGCGCTGACCGGCGACGCCGCGCGAGCTGCGTTGTTCAAGGAAAACCCGATTCTCGCCTCGACTCCGGCGGCCAGGGCCGGGCGGGTGTTCGAACTGGACCCGACGCTGCTGGTCGGCGGATTGGGGCCGCGCTTGCCTGCGAGCCTGGTGAAATTGTCCGCCGGGTTCTATCCCGCTGAATCAGCCAAGGCAAACACCGCCCCATGACCACTCTGGTAAAGCCGCGTTCTTTATTCATCGGTCTGAGTCTGCTGTGTTTACTGGCGATCTGGCTGTCATTGGCCCTGGGTCCGGTCAGTTTGCCGTTGCTCGACACGTTGCGCGCGGCGATGCGTTTGATCGGTCTGCCGGTTCCCGCCGAGGGGCTGGAGCAGGCTGAACTGATTCTCGGGCAGATTCGTTTGCCGCGTACCTTGCTCGGTCTGGCGGTGGGTGGGGTGCTGGCGTTGTCTGGCGTGGCGATGCAGGGCCTGTTCCGCAATCCGCTGGCGGATCCGGGGTTGGTTGGCGTTTCCAGTGGCGCAGCGCTGGGCGCGGCGATTGCCATTGTCGGCGGCTCGATGTTTGGCGGTTTGCCTGAGGCGATTGGCCCGTATCTGTTATCGCTGTGTGCGTTTTTAGGCGGGCTCGGAGTGACGGCGCTGGTTTACCGCCTCGGTCGGCGTAATGGCCAGACCAACGTGGCGACCATGTTGCTGGCGGGCATCGCCCTGACAGCCCTGGCGAGTTCTGCGGTGGGCTTGTTCACCTATCTGGCGGACGACGCGACCTTGCGTACGCTGACCTTCTGGAACCTGGGCAGCCTCAATGGCGCCAGCTACGCGCGACTCTGGCCATTGCTGCTGGTGAGCGCGGCGGTGGCGCTGTGGTTGCCGCGCCGGGCCAAGGCGTTGAATGCACTGTTGCTGGGTGAATCCGAGGCCAGCCACTTGGGAATCAACGTCGAAGGGCTCAAGCGTGAACTGGTGTTCTGCACTGCGTTGGGCGTCGGTGCCGCTGTTGCGGCGGCGGGGATGATCGGTTTTGTCGGGTTGGTGGTGCCGCATCTGGTACGGCTGCTGGCCGGTCCCGATCACCGGGTTCTGCTACCCGCCTCGGTGTTGGCGGGCGCGAGTCTGTTGCTGTTTGCCGATCTGGTGGCGCGCTTGGCGCTGGCTCCGGCTGAATTGCCGATTGGCATCGTGACTGCGTTTATCGGTGCACCGTTCTTTCTGTATTTGCTGTTGCGAGGTCGCGCCTGATGCTGCGAGTGGAAAATCTGCAGATCTGCCGTGGCAAGAAAATCGTCCTGGCGGACATCGACCTTGAGCTCAAGCCGGGTGAAGTCCTCGGCGTGCTGGGTCCCAACGGCGCGGGCAAAAGCACGTTGCTCGGTGCTTTGTGTGGCGAGTTGCGTCCTGATCACGGTCGTGTGTGGCTTGATCAACACGAATTGAGCCATTGGGATGGCGCACAACGGGCGCAACGCCTCGCGGTGTTGCCGCAGACTTCGACCCTGGACTTTGCCTTTCGCGTTGAGGAAGTGGTCGGCATGGGGCGTTTGCCTCATCAAACAGGTCGGGTGCGTGATGACGAAATTATCGCTGCCGCCTTGCAGGCCGCCGATGTCGGGCATTTGAGTGGCCGCAGTTATCTGGCCTTGTCCGGTGGTGAGCGTCAGCGCGTGCATCTGGCGCGGGTGCTGGCGCAACTTTGGCCGGGTGAGGCCGGGCAGACCTTGCTGCTCGATGAGCCGACGTCGATGCTCGACCCACTGCATCAGCACACCACCTTGCAGGCGATTCGTGAGTTCGCCGATCGCGGTGCGGCGGTGCTGGTGATTCTGCATGATTTGAATCTGGCGGCACGGTATTGTGACCGTATCCTTCTGCTCGAAAATGGCCGTCCGCATGTGCTGGACACGCCGCAGCAGGTGCTGCGTCCGGAGCCGCTCAAAGCCGTGTTTGGACTGGACGTGTTGGTGCAACCGCATCCGGAGCGCGGGCATCCGCTGATCATTGCCCGCTGAGGTGAGCCCATGCGTGGGATATTGATTCTGGCGCTGTTGTTACTGGGCGCCTGTCAAAACCTGACACCCCGTGCCGTGGATCAACCGTCTGGCGTGATTCGAGATCTGCACACCGGTCAGCGCCTGAGTGCCCAAGCGCTGGTCGAACGGTTGGCTGGCGCGCCACGGTTGATCGTTGGCGAGCAGCATGACAATCCCGATCACCATGATGTGCAGTTGTGGTTATTGCAGGCACTTGCTCGGCAGCGGGCCCAAGGCAGCTTGCTGCTGGAAATGCTGACGTCGGATCAGCAGGTGCGTGTCGATGAGGTCCATGCTTTGAGCGCCGCTCGCTGGCCTGCCGATTTGCCGGCGGCACTGGCCTGGCAATCGGGTTGGGACTGGAACCTGTATGGGCCGATTGTGCGGTATGCCCTGGTTCAGCCTTATCCGCTTTTGGCGGCGAATCTGGATTCGATTGAGGTTCGGCGCATTTATAAGCAAGCACCGGCCGTGAGCGGGGCTCGTTCGAACGCAGCAGCGGTCAAGCTTGAATTGCTGGCGCAGATTCGCGACGGCCATTGCGGGTTGTTACCCGAGCGCCGGATGCCGGCCATGCTGGCGGTTCAGCAACAACGTGACCGGCAGATGGCCATGCGATTGCTGGCAGCGCCCGCGCCGGCAGTGTTGTTTGCTGGCGGTTATCACGCGCGACTGGACATTGGCGTGCCAGTACATGTGCAGGACATTAGTGAGCATCCGGCGCCCGTTGTCGTGATGCTGGCGGAAAAGGGGGCCGTGGTTTCGTTGGCATCGGCGGATTACGTCTGGTATACGGCCAGCCGCCCCGTGCAGGACTATTGCGCACAACTGCGTCATTAAGCCGTCGACGTTTCTCTCGAATCACTTTTCGACAGGCAAAAAAAGACCCGGCAAGAGCCGGGTCAAATAACCGTGATTAGCCTGATGAGGAGATAATCTGAGAGTCCGAACCACTGGTCTTTCAGAAGATCAGCTGATCTCGCGATCAGTTGTGATAATCATAACGATTCTCATTTGTAAGTCAATCGATGTTTTCTGAATTCTTTTCTCTTTCGCCAAACACTTGTTCGGATTGCTCGTAAATGCCGGGATTTAAACCTTGTGGCGTGACGAAATGGCTTCGAGCTGTTTAATGAGTGCTTCCTTGCGTTCGGTGGGGATGTCGTTCCAATGCACGTCCATCAGCGCCCCTTCAATCGCATACAACAACACCTTCGATGCACGAAACCCGCGAGTGCGCACCGCCCGATAAGCATCCACCGCCCCCAGGCGGCGCAAGTCCGAGGCGCTATGGATGCCCACGGCATGCAGCCATTGTGCCGACGTCTTGCCAAGGTTTTTCAGGTGTTGCAGTTCATCATTCATCAAGCCTCCTTGCGACCGCCGAAGAGTGCGTGGACGAGCCTCAAAGGAGTGTAGCGGTCAGTAGGAAAAGCGTGGTTGTTTGGTCGGTTTGAACGCAAAAGCTTCTAAGGCGATATGCCAGATAGCTCTGGAATGGCAGTGAGGGTAGTAGGAAGGGGGCGCAGAAAAGTCCAGCGCGCAGCGGGGGCGCCGGACTTCAGGTGACGGCAGGTGTTACCGGGTGCGGTAACGCAGGCGCGTCCCGAAATTCATCGACATGAGAATTTCGTCGGCCGACAGCTCGGGCGGGAAGTAAGCGCCGGAGATTTGCGCGTGGGCCAGACTCGCACCTTCCAGAGACGCATTGCGAAAATCGATGCCACGCAGGTCGGCAGAGCGGAAGTAGGCGTCGCTGAAATCGATACCTTCGGCGTTCAGCTCGCGCAGGTCGAGGCCGCGAAAATCGCCGCCCACCATGTCGACAGGCCCGGACTTGGGCCTTTCGCGATTGAAACCTGTGATGTCATCTTTGTGCAGCAGGGCAAATAGCGGGGTGTCGAGAAGTTTTGGCTGGCTCATGGGACGTCACCTGTTAGTTTTATGACGCCAGTATAGTGCCACTATTTTGCAGGCGTGAAGCCGGTTAGGGCTTCACCCCTGAAATAGTTTCTTACAGGCCCGGCAAGCGCTGACGAATTTGCGCGACCACGGTGTCGAGGGTGCCGCTTTCATTGGTTTGCACGCGTTTGCTACAGAGAATCTCTGTCGGTGTCAGTGGCTCGCGATTGGCTTGCTGAGCTGCGATAACAGCCAGGTTGGCGTCGGATGGATCGTTCTTGTCTGCCTGACGCTGCGCCAGCCAGCTCTCGATGACGGCTTGTGGTGCATTGCAATCAAGGATCAGGAACGGTGCACCCGTTGCTTCGGCGATTTTTGCTGCGCTATCGCGTTGCTCACGCTTGAGGTAAGTCGCGTCGATGACCACCGGGAAACCGGCGCGCAGAATCACGTCAGCGATTTCATGCAGGCGGGTGTAGGTGGCGGCGCTGGCGTCGGTGCTGTAGATACCGGCTTGTGGGTCGTTTGGCACGTGCTGCTCACCGAACAGGCGCTTGCGCTCGACATCGGAACGCAGGCGAATCGCGCCCAGCGCTTCCACCAGTCGCATGGCTACGTGGCTCTTGCCGACAGCCGAGACGCCGTGGGTGATTGCCAGGAAACGCGATGGAATGGTGCTGTAGCTTTCCGCCAGGTTGGCATAGTTGCGGTACTGGCGCAGGGTCGTGGCGCGTTGCACCGGATCGGCCTCGGCGGGCATGCTGAACAGGCTGACCTTGGCGCGAACCAGTGCACGATAGGCTTTATAGAAGTTCAGCAGCTCAAGGCCCTGATAGTCGCCGGTCAGCTCCAGGTACTGGCTCATGAAGCGGCGTGCCAGGCTTTTCAGGCCGCGGTCTTCGAGGTCCATCGCCAGGAAACCGGTGTCGGCATAGACGTCGGTGAAGCGGAATGGTTCGTTGAATTCGATGCAGTCGAAAATGACCACGTTGCCGTCGATCACGGTGGCGTTGCCCAAGTGGATGTCACCGTGGCACTCACGGATAAAACCTTCGGCCTTGCGTTGGGCCAGCAGTGGTTTCAGGCGTTCGAAGCTGCTCTCGGCCCAGGCTTGCAGGGCTTCGAGTTGCAGCAGGTCGGCCTTTTCGCTGAGGAACGGGCGAATCTGTTCGAAGTTCTGCCGCACAGGCGCCATGACGCTTTCAGGCGTACCGGCTTCATGAGCTGCCGGAACCTTCGGGGCGTTGAGGTGGAACTGGGCGATCTGGCTGGCCATCTGGTCGATGTGCGCGGTTGTCAATTCACCATTGGCTTGCAGGGTGCTGAGCAGCTGGCTTTGCGGGAACTGGCGCATTTTCAGCGCATAATCGAGCACTGGGCCTGTGCCACCCAATTGCGGCGCCTCAATGCTGCCGGTGATTGGCAACACTTCAAGATACAAATCCTTGGTCAGGCGCTGGTTGAGGCGTAGTTCTTCGCCGCAGAAGTGCTCGCGTGACTCGAGCCCGGTGAAGTCGAGGAAACCGAAGTTGACTGGCTTCTTCACTTTATAAGCGTAGGGGCCAGTGAGCAGCACCCAGGAGATGTGCGTCTCGATGACCTGGAAGCCCTCTACAGGATGAGGGTAGAGGGCCGGGTTTTGCAGGGCAGCGATCAGGGACTGGCTCACAGGCGATCCTTCAGAGACTGGAAAAATTCAAGGACGACATTATGGCGGCAAGTGGGGCTAACGCAAACCTCGCCGGGCTCATGTGGATCGGGAATAAAGTGCGTATAATCCGCCGCCATGACTCGTACCCGATCCCCTCGTTCCCCTAAAAAACCTCCGTCTAGCGGCCTGCGCCCCTGGTTAGGCTGGGCGCTGAAGCTCAGTCTGGTCGGCCTCGTGGTGCTCGCAGGCTTTGCGGTTTACCTCGACGCCGTGGTCCAGGAGAAGTTCTCCGGCAAGCGCTGGACCATTCCGGCCAAGGTTTATGCACGCCCGCTCGAGCTGTTCGTCGGACAAAAGCTGAGCAAGGATGACTTTCTCACCGAACTCGATGCCCTGGGTTATCGCCGCGAAAGTGTGGCCAATGGACCGGGCGCGGCATCGGTCAATGGCAATACCGTTGATTTGAACACCCGTGGTTTCCAGTTCTATGAAGGTCTGGAGCAGGCTCAGCCGGTGCGCGTGCGGTTCTCCGGCGATTACGTTGCCGAGCTGTCGTCGACCAACGGTTCAAAATTGTCGGTGGTACGCCTTGAGCCGCTGCTGATCGGTGGCCTTTATCCGAAAAACCTCGAAGACCGCATCCTGATCAAGATCGATCAGGTGCCGCCGTATCTGCTCGATACGCTGGTAGCAGTGGAAGACCGCGACTTCTATCACCACTTTGGTGTGTCGCCGAAGTCGATCATGCGGGCGATTTGGGTCAACACCTCGGCCGGGCAAATGCGTCAGGGCGGGAGTACGTTGACGCAGCAACTGGTCAAGAACTTCTACCTGACCAACGAGCGCAGCCTGAGCCGCAAACTGACCGAAGCGATGATGGCGATGCTGCTTGAGTTGCACTACAAAAAGCCGGACATTCTTGAGGCTTATCTCAACGAAGTGTTCATTGGTCAGGATGGGCAGCGCGCCGTGCACGGTTTCGGTCTGGCCAGTCAGTTTTTCTTCAGTCAGCCGCTGTCCGAGCTCAAGTTACATCAAGTCGCGTTGTTGGTGGGTATGGTCAAAGGGCCGTCCTACTACAACCCGCGTCGCTACCCGGAGCGCGCACTTGAGCGACGCAATCTGGTCCTTGACCTGCTGCAAGAGCAAGGTGTTGCCACCGCCGAGCAAGTCGCCGCAGCCAAGAACATGCCGTTGGGTGTGACCAAGCGCGGCAGCCTGGCGGACAGCTCATTCCCGGGCTTCCTCGATCTGGTCAAGCGTCAACTGCGCGAAGACTACCGCGAGGAAGACTTGACCGAAGAAGGCCTGCGGATTTTCACCAGTTTCGACCCGATCCTGCAGATGAAGGCCGAAGCCTCGGTCAACGATACGTTCAAGCGCCTTGCTGGCCGTAAAGGTTCGGAAGACGTTGAAGCGGCGATGGTCGTGACCAACCCGGAAACCGGTGAGGTCCAGGCGATGATCGGTAGTCGTCAGGCCAGTTTCGCCGGTTTCAACCGGGCGCTGGATGCGGTACGGCCCGTCGGTTCCCTGATCAAGCCGGCGGTGTACCTGACCGCACTTGAGAAACCGAGCCAGTACACCTTGACCAGTTGGTTGTCCGATGAATCCTTCTCGGTCAAAGGGGCGGATGGTCAGGTCTGGAAGCCACAGAACTATGATCGTCGCTCCCACGGTACGGTTTTCCTATACCAGGGCCTGGCGCATTCCTACAACCTGTCGACGGCGCGTCTCGGGTTGGAGATCGGTGTCCCGAACGTCCTGAAAACCCTTGCGCGTCTGGGTATTACCCGTGAATTCCCGGCTTTCCCGTCAATGTTGCTGGGGGCGGGTGGCCTGACGCCGATTGAAGTGGCAACCATGTACCAGACCCTTGCCAACGGCGGTTTCAACACGCCGATGCGCGGGATTCGCAGCGTACTGACCGCCGAAGGTCAGCCGCTCAAGCGTTATCCGTTCCAGATTCAACAGCGTTTCGATCCGGCTTCTATCTACCTGATCCAGAGTGCGATGCAGCGCGTGATGCGTGAAGGTACGGGTAGCTCGGTCTACAACGTGCTGCCAAAAACGCTGACGCTGGCGGGTAAAACCGGTACCAGTAACGACTCGCGAGACAGCTGGTTCGCCGGTTTCAGCCAGGATCTGCTGGCGGTGGTCTGGTTGGGCCGCGATGACAACGGCAAGACGCCGTTCACCGGTGCCACGGGCGCGCTGCAAGTCTGGACCAGTTTCATGCGCAAGGCCGACCCGTTGCCGCTGGATATGCCGCAGCCGGATAATGTCGTTCAGGCCTGGGTTGATTCGCGTACCGGGCAGGGCTCTGAAGCCAACTGCCCAGGCGCAGTGCAGATGCCGTATATTCGCGGCAGCGAACCGCCTCCCGGCGCGGCGTGCGGTGGCTCAAGCCCCGCTTCAGGCGAATCGGTGATGGATTGGGTCAAGGGCTGGATGAATTAAGCGAAGAGGGTTTCAAGTGAACAAGTGGTTTATTCCAGCGGTTACGATGACAGCTCTGGCTTTGCTCAGCGGCTGCTCCAGTGTGCAGCATGGCTCGATTCCGGTGGTTGATTCCGGTACGGCGGTGTCCAACAGTGAGCGGATCTCTACCAATGGCGGCTTCCGCAAAACCACCGTGAAGCGTCCGGCACAAGCCCAGACTCAGGCTATCCCGCAGGGCGATACCGGCGTGGTGGTGATGGTGCCGGGTGGTGGCGCGACGACTTCGACACCAATCAGCACTCAACCGATCACGCCTGGTCCGATTACCCCTGGCCCGATCGACAGCACGCCGTTCCAGTCGGCGCCGATCAACCAGGGTAACTACAGCACGCCGATCCAGTCGGCACCGATCAATCAGGGTAACTACAGCATGCCATCGACGCCGAGCGGGATTCCTTCGGCTGGCAGTGCCGGTGGTTTGTCTGCCGACGAGCAGTTGGATGGTCCGGTGCTGGCCTTGCTGACCACCGCACAGCAGCAACAGGCGAGCGGTGATCTCAATGGTGCGTCCTCCAGCCTTGAGCGTGCTCAGCGGGTTGCCCCGCGTGAGCCGCAAGTGCTTTATCGTCTGGCGCAAGTTCGCTTGGCTCAGGGTGATGCAGCGCAAGCCGAGCAGTTCGCTCAGCGTGGTTTGACGTTTGCCAATGGGCGTCCGGACCTTCAGGCAAGCCTGTGGGGGTTGATCGCCCAGGCGCGTGAGAAGCAGGGCGACTCTGCAGGCGCGGCGCTGGCTCGTCAAAAGGCCAAGGTTTCGTTCTGATGGATGTCCGTTTTCCGAAGATCGCTGAACAGCTGTTGCTGATCGAGCGAGAGTTGCGTCTTCAGGGCTGGTGGGATGAGCTTGCGCCAAGCGCTGAAGCGCTAGCCAGTGTCGAACCATTTTCCGTCGATACGCTGGATTTCGAGCAGTGGCTGCAATGGATCTTCCTGCCGCGGATGAAGGCCATCCTCGAGAACAACCTGCCACTGCCGAACGCTTCGGGCATTCAGGAGATGGCCGAGATGGTCTTCGCTGCGCGCAATCTCAAGGGCAAGGATCGGCAGCTGCAAGTCTTGCTCAAAGAGTTCGATCAGCTGATTACCGCCTCCCACTAACTCCTACAGGTGTCTATTGGCAGTTATCCTTGATCTGTCTTTGTACTTCGGTGATGCGTTCCTGACGCTGTTGGTCTGTCAGGCGACGCATTTCACCGTCGATATCCTCTCGTAATCTCGGATTGTTCTGCAGTTGAGCCAGGTTGTTTCGCGCCTGTTCGCAGAACGTCTTGAGCTGGGCTTGCTGCTCGGCGACCTGCTTTTTCACTGTGTTATCGATCGCCTGCTGATCACCTATGACGCTGCGGCGTGGTGGTGCGGTCGGTTTGCCGGTGGGCAGGGCGGGTGTCACCACGATGGTGGCTTCCTGGCCCTGCGGCGGCTGTGCATCGAAATGGGTAACGCCTTGGCCGTCGATCCATGTGTAGATCTGACCGGCCATGCACAAAGAGCTCAGGCCTATCAGCAGACAGGCCGTGAAGAAGAACGTTCGCATGCCGTTTCCTTGTCGTAGCTGCGCAATTGAAGCTAACACACCTGCGGTTTAAAGGTTTTTTCTTGCGTTCTCATGTGCTTAGTTCGAATAAAGCACATTGACGACTTGACTTGCAGAGGGCGAAACAGAAGAATCCAAAGTCCGCTGTAGAGGGACTGCCAGAAGCAGACCCACTCAGCAGATCATGAGGCGCACATCCGCGCCGACCTGTTACACCCGCAACGCGTTACCTCGCGCTGGGTGGGAAAGCCCCGCAACACTTGGGACGATCCCAATACTTGCTCAGTCAGTGCTGACGTAGTCGGCGACCACCGTCGCTCATGCTCTGCTGAGAAGTAAACCTATTAAGACCCGTCCCCTTATGTGGGCGGTATTCTGGCGTTTTAGAGGTGAACAACGTGGAGCTTTTATCTGGCGGTGAGATGCTTGTCCGCTTTTTGCGTGACGAAGGCGTCAAATATATCTACGGGTACCCGGGTGGTGCTCTTCTTCATGTATACGATGCCCTGTTCAAAGAACCGGAAGTGACCCACATCCTGGTTCGTCACGAACAGGCTGCGACCCATATGGCTGACGGCTATGCCCGTGCTACCGGTAAAGCCGGCGTAGTACTGGTGACTTCCGGCCCGGGCGCAACCAACGCCATCACCGGTATTGCCACGGCCTACATGGACTCCATTCCGATGGTGATCATTTCCGGCCAGGTGCCTAGCACCATGGTAGGCACCGATGCGTTCCAGGAAACCGACATGATCGGTATCTCCCGGCCAATCGTGAAGCACAGCTTCATGATCAAGCACGCTTCGGAAATCCCGGAAGTCATGAAAAAAGCGTTCTACCTGGCGCAATCCGGTCGTCCTGGTCCTGTCGTTGTCGATATCCCGAAAGACATGACCAACCCGGCCGAGAAGTTCGAGTACGTCTTCCCGAAAAAAGCCAAGCTGCGTTCCTACAGCCCGGCTGTTCGCGGTCACTCCGGGCAAATCCGCAAGGCAGCAGAAATGCTCCTGGCGGCCAAGCGTCCTGTGCTCTATGCAGGTGGCGGCGTGATCCTGGGTGGTGGCTCCGCGCCGCTGACCGAACTGGCTCAGATGCTCAATCTGCCAGTAACCAATACCCTGATGGGCCTCGGTGCCTACCCAGGCACCGACCGTCAGTTCATCGGCATGCTCGGCATGCACGGTAGCTACACCGCTAATCTTGCCATGCACCACGCCGACGTGATTCTTGCTGTCGGTGCGCGCTTCGATGACCGCGTGATCAACGGCCCGGCCAAGTTCTGTCCGAATGCCAAGATCATTCACATCGACATCGACCCGGCTTCGATTTCCAAGACCATCAAGGCAGACGTGCCGATCGTCGGCCCGGTTGAGAGCGTCCTGACCGAAATGGTCGCGATCCTCAAGGAAATCGGCGAGACCCCGAACAAGGAGTCCGTTGCCAGTTGGTGGAAGCAAGTTGACGAGTGGCGCGGTGATCGTGGCCTGTTCCCGTATGACAAGGGCGACGGCAGCGTCATCAAGCCGCAAGCCGTGATCGAAACCCTCTGCGAAGTGACCAAGGGCGATGCTTTTGTGACTTCCGACGTGGGCCAGCACCAAATGTTCGCGGCGCAGTACTACAAGTTCAACAAGCCGAACCGCTGGATCAACTCCGGTGGCCTGGGCACCATGGGCTTCGGTTTTCCGGCTGCCATGGGCATCAAGTTGAGCTTCCCGGATGCCGACGTCGCCTGCGTAACGGGCGAGGGTAGTATCCAGATGAACATTCAGGAGCTGTCCACCTGTCTGCAATATGGTTTGCCGGTAAAAATCGTCATCCTGAACAACGGTGTTCTGGGTATGGTTCGCCAGTGGCAAGACATGAGTTACGGCAGCCGTCACTCGCACTCTTACATGGAGTCGCTGCCTGACTTCGTCAAGCTGGCGGAGGCCTATGGTCACGTCGGCGTGCGCATCACCGACTCGAAAGATTTGAAGTCGAAGATGGAGGAAGCGTTTGCCATGAAAGATCGCCTGGTAGTGATCGATATTTCGGTCGACACCAGCGAGCACGTCTACCCGATGCAAATCAAAGACGGCTCCATGCGCGATATGTGGCTGAGCAAGACGGAGCGTACTTAATCATGCGGCACATTATTTCCCTGCTTCTGGAAAACGAACCGGGCGCTCTGTCTCGTGTAGTAGGCCTGTTCTCGCAGCGCAACTACAACATCGAAAGCCTGACCGTGGCACCTACCGAAGACCCGACCCTGTCGCGTCTGACGTTGACCACTGTCGGCCATGATGAAGTGATTGAGCAGATCACCAAGAACCTGAACAAGCTGATCGAAGTGGTCAAGCTGGTCGACCTGTCGGAAAGCGCTCACATCGAGCGTGAACTGATGCTGGTCAAGGTCAAGGCCACCGGCGCACAGCGCGCCGAGATCAAGCGCACTACCGATATTTATCGTGGACAGATCGTCGATGTCAGCGCCAGCGTGTATACCGTTCAATTGACCGGTACCAGCGACAAGCTCGACAGCTTCATTCAGTCGATCGGCACTGCCGCGATTCTGGAAACCGTACGCAGTGGCGTCACCGGGATTGCCCGTGGCGACAAAGTACTCAGCATCTAAACCAAATTAGCGAATGGCCTGAACGGCCTGGATATAGGGGAAATTCATGAAAGTTTATTACGAAAAAGACTGCGACCTGTCGATCATCCAGGGCAAGAAAGTTGCCATCATCGGTTACGGCTCCCAGGGCCACGCTCAAGCGTGCAACCTGAAAGACTCCGGCGTTGACGTTACTGTCGGTCTGCGTAAAGGTTCGGCCACTGTTGCCAAAGCTGAAGCTCACGGCCTGAAAGTGACTGACGTTGCTTCCGCTGTTGCGGCTGCCGACCTGGTCATGATTCTGACCCCGGACGAGTTTCAGTCTGCCCTGTACAAGAACGAAATCGAGCCAAACATCAAGAAAGGCGCCACCCTGGCCTTCTCCCACGGCTTCGCGATTCACTACAACCAGGTTGTGCCGCGCGCTGACCTCGACGTGATCATGATCGCGCCGAAGGCTCCAGGCCATACCGTGCGTTCCGAGTTCGTAAAAGGCGGCGGTATCCCTGACCTGATCGCTATCTATCAGGATGCTTCCGGCAACGCCAAAAACGTTGCACTGTCCTACGCTGCTGGCGTTGGCGGTGGTCGTACCGGCATCATCGAAACCACTTTCAAGGACGAGACCGAAACCGACCTGTTCGGCGAGCAGGCCGTTCTGTGTGGCGGTACCGTTGAGCTGGTCAAAGCCGGTTTCGAAACCCTGGTTGAAGCTGGCTACGCGCCAGAAATGGCCTACTTCGAGTGCCTGCACGAACTGAAGCTGATCGTTGACCTCATGTACGAAGGCGGTATCGCCAACATGAACTACTCGATCTCCAACAACGCGGAATACGGCGAGTACGTTACCGGCCCTGAAGTCATCAACGCTGAATCCCGTCAGGCCATGCGTAATGCCCTGAAACGTATTCAGGATGGCGAATACGCCAAGATGTTCATCAGCGAAGGCGCTACCGGCTATCCTTCGATGACCGCCAAGCGTCGTAACAACGCTGCGCACGGCATCGAGATCATCGGTGAGCAACTGCGCTCGATGATGCCGTGGATCGGCGCCAACAAAATCGTCGACAAAGCCAAGAACTAAGTCACGAGCTTGTACAGAAAACGCGGCTTAGGCCGCGTTTTTTCGTTTGGGTGGTCGGTTCTGGTATAAAGCTGCATCGTTTGCGGCCGAACGCTTGTCGCAGACACCTGTCGAAACTTTCCACACCGTTGCAAGGTAATGTCCATGAGCGAACGTCCCGAAGAGCCAAACCAGGCCTCTGACGCCGAAAGCCTGCTACCCATCGATGAACATGTCGAAGAAGGGCATGACGCTGAAGGCCGTAAAGTCCGGCATCGTGGTATCTATCTTCTGCCGAATCTGTTCACCACCGCGAACCTGTTCGCAGGGTTCTACTCCATCATCAACTCCATGAGTGCCCAGAGCGCCTTGAGTGCGGGTGATGCTGCAAGCGCGAGCAAGTATTTTGCTTTCGCGGCGATCGCGATTTTCGTCGCCATGGTCCTCGACGGCCTTGATGGCCGGGTAGCGCGCATGACCAATACCCAAAGCGCCTTCGGTGCCGAGTACGACTCGTTGTCGGACATGGTTGCCTTTGGTGTTGCGCCGGCATTGCTGGCATTCGGCTGGGCGCTGGGGGATATGGGCAAGGTTGGCTGGATGGTTGCCTTCATCTATGTGGCAGGCGCGGCATTGCGTCTGGCGCGCTTCAATACCCAGGTTGGCACTGCGGACAAGCGCTACTTCATCGGCTTGGCCAGTCCGGCCGCTGCAGGCGTGGTCGCAGGTATTGTCTGGGCGTTCAGCGATTACGGGATTCAGGGCTCCAAGATGTCCTTTCTCGTTGCACTGATGGTTGCCGCCGCCGGCATGCTGATGGTCAGCAACATCAAGTACAACAGCTTCAAGGAGCTGGACCTGAAAGGGCGCGTACCTTTCGTGGCGATCCTCGCCGTGGTGCTGGTGTTTGCCGTGGTCTTCAGTGATCCACCGCGCATTCTGCTGCTGGTGTTCCTCGCTTACGCGGCGTCTGGCCCGGTGCAATACCTGTTGCGTCTTCGTCGGCACAAAAACGCCGAGTGATGTAATTTCCCCCATACTCCGCAGTCTATTGGTGCATCTGTCCTCCAATTCTGCGGAGTTGCCATGTTGTTCAAGTTTTCCAAGTCGTCCGACTGCCAAGAGTCGGACGTTACGCCCGAGTCCCTCTATTTATCTCGTCGCAGTGTGCTTGGCGGTGCTATTGCTGGTATGGCGGTCAACAGCCTGCCGCGTTGGGCCCATGCCGAAAACGCGGCTCGATATGCAGATGTCGAACCGGGCAAGGCGCCTTCCTGGTTTTCCGAAAAGCTTCCTGCAACCAAATGGGAAGCGGTCACCGTCAAGGATGAGACGATCACACCGTTCCAGGATGCGACTCACTACAACAATTTCTATGAGTTCGGTACCGACAAGGGCGATCCCGCGCAGAACGCGGGTGCGCTGAAAACCGAACCGTGGAGCATCGTGGTTGATGGGGAAGTGAGTAAGCCGGGGCGCTATGCACTGGAAGACTTCATGAAACCGTATCAGTTGGAGGAGCGTATCTATCGTCTACGCTGCGTAGAAGCCTGGTCGATGGTAATTCCCTGGATCGGTTTTCCCATCTCGGCGCTGCTCAGTCAGGTCGAGCCTACCTCCAAGGCCAAATACATTCGTTTTGAAACCTTGCAGGACCCCAAGACTATGCCGGGGCAGCGTTCTGGTTTTGCCTTGATCGACTGGCCTTACGTAGAAGGGCTGCGCCTGGATGAAGCGATGAATTCGTTGGCGATTCTTGCGGTCGGCATGTATGGGCGCGAACTACCCAATCAGAATGGCGCGCCGTTGCGTTTGGTGGTGCCATGGAAGTACGGGTTCAAGAGCGTCAAATCCATCGTGCGTATCAGTCTGGTCAGCGAGCAGCCGAAAACCACTTGGCAGAGCATTGCATCCGATGAGTATGGCTTCTATGCAAACGTGAATCCGACGGTTGATCACCCGCGCTGGACTCAAGCGCGCGAGCGACGTCTGCCGAGCGGATTGTTCAAGCCCAATGTGCGTGACACGCAGATGTTCAATGGCTACGCGGATGAAGTCGCTTCTCTATATACAGGCCTCGACTTGAGGAAGAACTACTGATGCGATTTCCGGTGTGGCGCGTCGGCGTCTTTGTAGCAGTGATGGTGTGGCCGTTACTCTGGCTGTATGAGGCCTGGAGTTTTGCCTTGGGGCCGGATCCGGGAAAGGTGCTGGTTGATCGATTGGGGTTGGGAACGCTGATCCTGCTGTTGATCACCTTGAGCATGACGCCTGTACAGAGGCTGACGGGGTGGGCGGGCTGGATTGCGGTACGGCGGCAGCTCGGTTTGTGGTGCTTCGCTTATGTTGTTCTGCATCTGAGTGCCTACCTGGTTTTTATTCTCGGTCTTGATTGGTCTCAGTTGGGGGTGGAGCTGAGTAAGCGGCCGTACATTATTATCGGCAGCCTGGGCTTCCTTTGTTTGTTGGCTCTGGCGGTAACGTCCAATCGTTATAGTCAGCGGCGTTTGGGTGTCCGCTGGAAGAAGTTGCATCGCTTGGCTTATGTGGTCGTTGGTCTTGGATTGCTGCATATGCTGTGGATAGTTCGGGCGGATCTGAAGGAGTGGGTGATCTATGCCTTTATAGGTGCACTCTTATTAGTGTTGCGTGTGCCACCTGTAACGCGCCGAATCCCTCGTCTGATGGTCAGAAAAGCACCTTCTGCAACAAAAGCGTAATTAACCC
>NZ_JANLNW010000033.1 GCF_025465945.1 Pseudomonas sp. 6D_7.1_Bac1
GCTCCCACAGGCTTACGACTGTTTTTCGAACTTCAAATCCCACACGCCATGCCCAAGACGTTCGCCGCGGCGTTCGAACTTGGTGATCGGGCGCTCGGCCGGGCGTGGCACGCACTTGCCGTCTTCGGCGAGGTTGCGGTAACCCGGCGCGACGTTCATCACTTCCAGCATGTACTCGGCGTAGGGTTCCCAATCGGTGGCCATGTGCAGCACACCGCCGACTTTCAACTTGCTACGCACCAGCTCAGCGAACGACGCCTGAACGATACGACGCTTGTGGTGACGGCTCTTGTGCCACGGATCCGGGAAAAACAGCATCAGGCGATCGAGACTGTTGTCGGCCACGCAACGGTTGAGCACTTCGATCGCATCGCAATCGTAGACCCGCAGGTTAGTCAGGCCCTGGGTCAGCACACCGTTGAGTAGCGCGCCGACACCTGGGCGGTGCACTTCAACGCCAATGAAATCCTGATCCGGCGAAGCCGCAGCCATTTCCAGCAGCGAATGGCCCATGCCAAAGCCGATTTCCAGCGAGCGCGGTGCTGCGCGACCGAACACCTGGTCAAAGTCCACCGGCGCGTCGGCCAGTGGCAGGACGAACAGCGGCGTGCCCTGTTCCAGGCCCTTTTGCTGGCCTTCGGTCATGCGCCCGGCGCGCATCACAAAACTCTTGATGCGGCGGTGTTGGCGCTCTTCGCCTGCTTCCGTCTGGATTGGCGTGTCGTTCGATTCAGTCATCAATGGCTCTTACTTGATCAGACCATCCAGCGGCGAGGAGGCGCTGGCATAGAGTTTTTTCGGCATGCGCCCGGCGAGGTACGCCAGACGACCTGCAATAATGGCGTGTTTCATGGCTTCAGCCATCATGATCGGCTGCTGGGCGTGGGCGATGGCCGAGTTCATCAGCACCGCTTCGCAACCCAGCTCCATGGCGATGGTCGCGTCGGAAGCGGTGCCGACACCGGCATCCACCAACACCGGGATCTTGGCTTCTTCGAGGATGATCTGCAGGTTGTACGGGTTGCAGATCCCCAGGCCCGTGCCGATCAGACCGGCCAGCGGCATGACTGCGATGCAGCCGATTTCCGCCAGTTGACGGGCAATGATCGGGTCATCGCTGGTGTAGACCATCACGTCGAAACCTTCCTTGACCAGCACTTCGGCGGCCTTGAGGGTTTCGATCACGTTAGGGAACAGGGTTTTCTGGTCCGCCAACACTTCCAGCTTCACCAGGTTGTGGCCGCCGAGCAGCTCACGGGCCAGGCGGCAGGTGCGCACAGCCTCGGTAGCGTCGAAGCACCCGGCGGTGTTCGGCAGGAAGGTGTAGCGATCCGGCGACAGGACTTCGAGCAGGTTCGGTTCGCCCGGGTTCTGGCCGAGGTTGGTCCGGCGCACGGCGAAGGTGACGATCTCGGCACCCGAGGCTTCGATGGCCAGGCGGGTTTCTTCCATGTCACGGTACTTGCCGGTACCTACCAGCAAACGCGACTGGTAAGTACGACCGGCCAGGACGAAAGGCTTGTCGCTGCGAACGTTGCTCATCGGAAATCCTCTGGTGGGGTGAGGTTCTTGCAGAATGCTGTGAATGCTCGATAGACCGAAGGTTCTAGCCGCCGCCGATGGCGTGTACGACCTCTACGGAATCACCTTCCTTGAGAGCTGTTTCCGTGTGCTGGCTGCGCGGGACGATATCCAGATTGAGTTCGACCGCTACCCGGCGTCCGGTCAATTCCAGACGGGTCAGCAGGGCCGCAACGGTTTCACCGTCGGGCAGTTCAAGGGATTCGCCGTTCAACTGAATGCGCATGCCGGATGCCGCCATCATTTTTAGGGGCCAGCATTCTAGCCCGATCAGTCAGGTCGACCCAAGCCATTCGTCTTGAAATGGACCCTTAAGTCAGCTCAAGCGCCAGGCGGCAAGCGCGCGGCGGCAACCCCCAGGCACAGCCAGCCCACGAGGAACGCCAGACCGCCGAACGGCGTGACGATACCGAGCTTGCTGGCACCGGTCAGGGTCAGCAGGTACAGGCTGCCGGAAAACAGCAGGATGCCAATAGCAAATGATACGCCAGCCCAGGTGATCAAGCGCCCCGAAATCTGCGTGGCCAGCAGTGCCACGCCCAGTAGCGCCAGGGTATGCACCAGTTGGTAGGTGACGCCGGTGTGGAAAATCGCCAGGTATTCGGCACTCAGGCGGTCTTTCAGGCCGTGGGCGGCAAATGCTCCCAGGCCAACGCCGGTGAAACCGAAAAAAGCGGCCAGCATCAGAAAGCCACGCAGCATGAGGAACTCCAGTCAGAATCATTCAACAGGGTCTGTATAATGGCCCGCTCGACAGGTTCGGCCAAGCCATCTCTATGCTGCGTTTATTGTTCCGCCGCTTCACAAAAGCCCTGCTCTGGTTCGCGGTTGGCAGCGTGTTGCTGGTGTTGGTGTTTCGCTTTGTTCCACCTCCGGGGACGGCGCTGATGGTTGAGCGCAAGATCGAATCCTGGGTCGATGGTGAGCCTATCGATGTGCAACGCAACTGGCAGCCGTGGGAAAACATCTCCGATGACCTGAAGGTTGCGGTGATGGCCGGCGAAGACCAGAAATTCCCCGAGCATTGGGGTTTTGACTTCGGTGCGATTCAGGCAGCGCTGGCCCACAATGAACTCGGCGGCTCGATTCGTGGCGCCAGTACCCTGAGCCAGCAAGTGTCGAAAAACCTGTTCCTGTGGTCCGGACGCAGCTGGCTGCGAAAGGGCCTGGAAGCCTGGTTCACTGGACTGATCGAGGTGTTCTGGCCCAAGCAGCGGATTCTTGAGGTGTACCTCAACAGCGTGGAATGGGATGACGGAGTGTTTGGCGCCGAAGCCGCTGCCCGGCATCACTTTGGCGTGAGCGCCCGCTCGCTCAGCCGTCAGCAGGCCAGTTTGCTGGCCGCTGTGCTGCCGAACCCTCGCGTCTGGAGCGCCAGTCATCCGAGCCCTTATGTGTCGCGGCGCGCGGGCTGGATCCGGCAGCAAATGAGTCAGTTGGGTGGCGACAGCTACCTGATCGGACTGAACGATTCGCGCCGAGCGCCCTGGGCTCAATAGCCGATCACGATTCCAGCAGCACTGGAGATCCACTGTGGGAGCGAGCCTGCTCGTGAAAGCGTCGGGTCAGCCGATACCAATGTTGAATGATCAACCGTCATCGCGAGCAGGCTCGCTCCCACAGGGGGCCGGTGTGAAGCAGGATTATTGGGCACAAACAAAAACGCCCCAATCAATGATCGGGGCGTTTTTTATTGCGTGACAGCTTAAGCCGCAATCGACAGCTTGAGCTTGTTCATCGCACTCTTTTCAAGCTGACGGATACGCTCGGCCGACACGTTGTACTTCTGCGCCAGGTCGTGCAGCGTGGCTTTTTCTTCTGCCAGCCAGCGCTGATAGAGAATGTCACGGCTGCGGTCGTCCAGCACTTCCAGCGCTTCGTGCAGGTTGCTGGTGGAATTGTCGGTCCAGTCGGCATCTTCCAGTTGACGGGCCGGGTCGTACCGGTGGTCTTCCAGATAGTTGGCCGGCGACTGGAAAGCGCTGTCGTCGTCCGCTTCCGCAGCCGGGTCGAAGGCCATGTCATGGCCGGTCAGGCGACTTTCCATCTCGCGTACTTCCCGCGGCTCTACGCCGAGGCTTTCAGCCACACGATGGACTTCCTCGTTGTTCAGCCACGCCAGGCGTTTTTTCTGGCTGCGCAGGTTGAAGAACAGTTTGCGCTGGGCCTTGGTCGTGGCGACCTTGACGATGCGCCAGTTGCGCAGGATGAATTCGTGGATTTCAGCCTTGATCCAGTGCACCGCAAAGGACACCAGGCGCACGCCCATTTCCGGGTTGAAGCGCTTGACCGCTTTCATCAGGCCAACGTTGCCTTCCTGGATCAGGTCAGCCTGGGCCAGGCCGTAGCCGGAATAGCTACGGGCAATATGTACAACAAAACGCAGGTGGGCGAGCACCATCTGCCGAGCCGCCCCCAAATCCTGCTCATAATAGAGACTCTCGGCCAGTTCACGCTCCTGCTCCGGTGTCAGCAATGGAATGCTGTTCACCGTGTGCACATAAGCCTCCAGGTTCGCGCCTGGGACTAGAGCATAAGCAGGTTGCAAAGAAGTGGTCATACGAAAAAACCTCCGACTCACATAACTCGTGCAGTTCAGCACTGCGAAAATTGACCGGGAACCGAAGGACAAGTTCCCCTAAACGCTGAAAGGTCATACAAGCAAAAAGACACTACTTCGGAGCAAGCTCTCTCAAATGGCGTGCTACCGCAATCCAAGCACCGATATACCCCAACAGCACTGCGCCTAGCAAGAGTGACAGACCATCGGCAACCGGCACCCCGGCCAACGCGAAATTACTGCCATACAAGCCGGCCAGCCCTACCACTGCATCGTTCAACCAGTTCAGGCCGAACGCCAGAACACCCCAGGAAAGAATCCCCGCACCGAAGCCATAAAGCGCGCCCATGTACAGAAAAGGCCTACGCACATAGCTGTCAGTGCCGCCCACGAGTTTAATCACTTCTATCTCGATGCGGCGGTTTTCAATATGAAGACGAATGGTATTGCCTATCACCAAAAGTAATGCAGAAACCAGCAACACGGTCAGACCGAAGACAAACCGCTCGCCCAGCTTGAGGATGGCCGCCAGACGCTCGACCCAGACTAGATCAAGTTGCGCCTGTTGTACCTTCGGCAGCTCGGAAAGTCTTTGTCTTAATGCTTCAAGGGTCGCTTTGTCGACTTCGTTCGGGGTGACCAGCACCACGCCAGGCAACGGATTCTGCGGCAGCTCCTTGAGCGCCTCGCCCAGGCCGGACTGCTGCTGGAATTCTTCCAGTGCCTGTTCGCGGCTGATGTACTCGGCATCAGCCACGCCCGGCAAGCCTTTGATCTGATCGCGCAGTTGCTCGCCTTCATTGGCGCTGGCGTCGAGTTGCAGGTACAGCGATATTTGCGCCGCACGCTGCCAGGACCCGCCCAGACGCTCGACGTTGTTCAGCAGTAACGACAAGCCCATCGGCAGGCTCAGGGCAACGGCCATCACCAGACAGGTGAAGAAGCTGCCGATCGGCTGCTTGCCCAGGCGCCGCAGACTGTCGAGCAAACTGGCGCGGTGGCTTTCGATCCAGGCGCGCAGCAAGGTGCTGAAGTCCGGGCCGTCGTCTTCGTCGCGCTTTTTCTTCTGTGGCTTCGGATCGGCGGCCTTCGGGGCCACGCGCTCGGAAACCTTCGGACTGCGTGTTGCACTCATACCCCGGCCTCCCCGTCGCCGATCAATCGGCCACGTTGCAAGGTCAGCATGCGATGACGCATGCGGGCGATCAGCGCCAAATCATGACTGGCGATCAGCACGCTGGTGCCCAGACGGTTGATGTCTTCGAAGACACCCATGATTTCTGCGGCCAGACGCGGGTCAAGGTTACCGGTCGGTTCGTCCGCCAGCAGCAAGGCCGGACGATGGACGATGGCGCGGGCGATACCGACGCGCTGTTGCTGACCGGTGGACAGGTCGCCCGGGTAGAGGTCGGTCTTGTCCGAGAGCGCCACGCGCTCCAGGGCCGAGTCCACGCGCTTGGCGATTTCCGCCTTGGACAGGCCAAGAATCTGCAACGGCAAGGCGACGTTGTTGAACACCGTACGGTCGAACAGCAACTGGTGGTTCTGGAACACCACGCCAATCTGCCGGCGCAGGTACGGGATCTGTGCGTTACTGATGGTGCCCAGGTCCTGCCCCGCCAGTAGCAATTTGCCGGTGGTCGGACGCTCCATGGCCAGCAACAGCCGCAGCAAGGTACTTTTACCGGCGCCGGAGTGGCCGGTGACAAACAAGAACTCGCCCCGACGGACTCGAAAGCTCAGCTCATGCAAGCCGACGTGACCGTTCGGATAGCGCTTACCGACCTGTTCGAAACGAATCATGAACGCTCCCGCTCGGCAAAGAGTGCCTGGACAAAGGGTTCTGCTTCAAAGGTACGCAAGTCATCGATGCCTTCACCGACACCGATGTAGCGAATCGGCAGACCAAACTGCTTGGCCAGGGCAAAAATCACCCCGCCCTTGGCCGTGCCATCGAGTTTGGTCAGGGCCAGGCCGGTCAGTTCGACCGTCTGGTTGAATTGCTTGGCCTGGTTGATGGCGTTCTGGCCAGTACCGGCGTCGAGCACCAGCAGCACCTCATGCGGCGCCTCGGCGTCGAGCTTGCTGATGACCCGGCGAACCTTCTTCAACTCTTCCATCAGGTTGTCTTTGGTGTGCAGACGACCGGCGGTGTCGGCGATCAACACGTCAATCCCACGGGCCTTGGCGGCCTGCACGGCGTCGAAGATCACCGAAGCCGAGTCGGCGCCGGTGTGCTGCGCGATTACCGGGATCTTGTTGCGCTCGCCCCAGACCTGCAACTGCTCGACCGCCGCGGCGCGGAAGGTGTCACCCGCCGCGAGCATGACTTTCTTACCTTCGAGTTGCAGCTTCTTCGCCAGTTTGCCGATGGTGGTGGTTTTGCCGGCACCGTTGACGCCGACCACCAGAATCACGAACGGCTTGTTCTGCGAGGTGATGTTCAGCGGCTGCTCGACAGGCTTGAGCATGCTGGCAAGCTCGGCCTGCAAGGATTTGTACAGGGCATCGGCGTCAGCCAACTGCTTGCGCGCAACTTTCTGGGTCAGGCTCTGGATGATCACCGAGGTGGCTTCGACGCCAACGTCAGCGGTCAACAGGCGGGTTTCGATGTCTTCGAGCAGTTCGTCGTCGATCAGCTTCTTGCCGAGGAACAGACTGGCCATGCCCTCGCCGATGCTGGCGCTGGTTTTCGACAGGCCTTGCTTGAGGCGGGCAAAGAAGCCGGCTTTTGTTTCTTCGGTGCGGGCCGGTTCGGCCACAACCGGAGCCGGAACAACAGGAGCGACCGGCGGTGGCGGTGGCGGTGTTACCGGTGCAGCGACAACTGCCGGTGCCGGCGTTGGGACAGGCACGGGTGCAGGCTCTGGCACAACAAATGCCGCAATCACTGGTTCAGGCAGATCCGGCTCATCAATAACCGGCCGTTCAGTTGCCGGTTCGATGACCGGCAGCGGCTCGACCACCAGCAACTCTACGGCTTGCTGGACCACGGTCGGCGCAGGAATCGGTGGCGTGACATGCGGCGCCAGCTCGTCTTCGACCAGGGCTACCGGCTCTTCAGCCACCGGAAGCGTCAACCACGGCGTGTGCGTGACTTCTGGCGTACGCGGCAACTCTGCCACTGGCGCAGGCTGTGGCTCGACAACCGGTTGCACTACCGGCTCGGCTATCGGCAATTCGACGGGGGCCGGCGCTTGCGCAACGCAAGCACCATCTATTACCGGCTCAGGCGCAACCTCAGGAAGTGGCTGTGACTGTTCGACGACGGGTTCCTGCGGCTTTTTGCGCAGCCATCCGAACAGGCTTTTTTTCTCGCCAGCCGCAGCTGGGCTCTTCTTGTCGTCGTTGGAACCAAACATGGAGGACGGCTATCTCACGGTAGCGACGCGCCAATGGCGCCTCGGCAAATAAATATTCGATGCAGAACAGACTGCGTTTCACCCAGCTTGTTCACGCGCAACATGTTGTCGAAGTGCTCAACAGCACCTCAAGGATCGATTTCACGAAGGACTGGACTGGCAAAATCGGCGAAAAAGCGGAGTTTAGCTGATAAACCGAGGCTTTCCGCCGGGAACCCATACAACCCGATCAAGCACAAAAGCCTGATAGGCGTGGCCGCCAGTAAAACGGATCAGTATCCTAGCACCCTCTAGCCCGCCGACGCTAAGACCAAGCGGGCAGCCCAACAGGTTTAAAAACGAATGAATGCTCTAGCCCGCCGCGCCGCAGGCCTGCTGCTCAGCACAGTTTGTCTGCCCCTATCAGCTTTGGCTGCCGACCCTCAACCGACCCACGAATTCACCCTCGACAACGGCCTCAAGGTCGTCGTGCGCGAAGATCACCGGGCGCCCGTGGTGGTTTCCCAGGTCTGGTACAAGGTTGGCTCAAGCTATGAAACCCCGGGCCAGACCGGTTTGTCTCACGCCCTGGAACACATGATGTTCAAAGGCAGCGAGAAGGTGGGCCCCGGCGAAGCATCGTTGATCCTGCGCGACCTCGGCGCCGAAGAGAACGCCTTCACCAGCGACGACTACACCGCCTTTTACCAGGTGCTGGCCCGTGATCGCCTGGGCGTGGCCTTTGAACTTGAAGCTGACCGCATGGCCAACCTTCGCCTGCCGGCCGACGAGTTCAGCCGCGAGATCGAAGTGATCAAGGAAGAGCGCCGCATGCGCACCGACGACAAGCCGATGGCCAAAGCGTACGAGCGCTTCAAGGCCATGGCCTACCCGGCCAGCGGTTACCACACTCCGACCATCGGCTGGATGGCTGACCTGAACCGCATGAAGATCGAGGAACTGCGCCACTGGTACACGTCCTGGTATGTGCCGAACAACGCCACGCTGGTGGTGGTCGGTGACGTGACCCCGGACGAAGTCAAAGCCCTGGCTCAACGCTACTTCGGGCCGATCCCGAAACGCGACGTGCCGCCGGCAAAGATTCCGCTGGAGCTGGCCGAACCCGGCGAGCGCCAGATCACCCTGCATGTACAGACGCAACTGCCAAGCCTGATGCTGGCCTTCAACGTGCCGAGCATCGCCACCGCGCAAGACAAACGCTCGGTCAATGCCCTGCGGTTGATTGCGGCCCTGCTCGACGGTGGCTACAGCGCGCGCATCCCGGCACAACTGGAACGCGGCGAAGAACTGGTTTCCGGCGGCTCGTCAAGCTACGACGCCTACAGCCGCGGCGACAGCCTGTTTACCTTGTCGGCAGCACCGAACACCCAAAAACACAAAACCATCGCCCAGGCCGAAGCCGGTCTGTGGAAACTGCTCGAACAGCTGAAAACTACCGCTCCGTCGGCTGAAGAAGTTGAACGAGTACGCGCTCAAGTGATTGCCGGTCTGGTCTACGAACGCGACTCGATCACCAGCCAAGCCACTGCCATTGGTCAGCTGGAATCCGTTGGTCTGTCATGGAAACTGATGGACACCGAACTCGCCGAACTGCAAAGCGTGACGCCGCAAGACATCCAGAAAGCTGCCCGTACTTATTTCACTCGCGAACGTCTCAGCGTTGCGCATGTACTGCCACTGCCCGAGGAAACCGCTCATGAGCGAGAGTAAAAAACCACGCCTGGCCCTGATCGGGCTGGTCCTCGTCGCGCTGGTCGCCGCGCTCGGTTTCTACTTCAGCCGTTCGGCCGAGACCAACGCCAGCGAAGCCCTCGACCAGGCCAAGACCAGCAAAAAACTGCAATCGCTGACCGAACTCGACGGCAAGGCGCCGAGCCACCGCACGCTGGACGTGCAAACCTGGAAAACCGCTGAAGGCTCCAAAGTGCTGTTCGTCGCAGCCCCGGAGCTGCCGATGTTCGACATGCGCCTGATCTTTGCCGCCGGAAGCAGCCAGGACGGTGACAAACCTGGCCTGGCCCTGCTGACCAACGCCATGCTCAACGAAGGCATTTCCGGTAAAGATGTCAGCAAAATCGCTGAAGGTTTCGATAGTTTGGGCGCCGACTTTGGCAACGGCGCCTACAAAGACATGGCCGTCGCCTCGCTGCGCAGCCTGAGCGCTGTGGATAAACGCGAACCGGCCCTGAAGCTGTTCGCCGAAGTGGTCGGCAAGCCGACGTTCCCGACCGACTCACTGGTGCGAATCAAGAACCAGATGCTCGCCGGTTTTGAATACCAGAAGCAAAACCCCGGCAAACTGGCGAGCCTGGAACTGATGAACCGCCTCTATGGCAGCCACCCTTACGCGCACTCAAGCGACGGCACCCCACAAAGCGTTCCGCCGATTACCGTGGCGCAACTGCGGGCCTTCCACGAGAAGGCCTATACGGCGGGCAACGTGGTGATCGCGCTGGTGGGCGACCTGTCGCGCAGCGAAGCCGAAGCGATTGCCGCACAAGTCTCCGCTGCGCTGCCAAAAGGCCCGGCACTGGCGAAAATCGAACAACCGCTTGAACCAAAGGCCAGCGTCGGCCACATCGAGTTTCCGTCCAAGCAAACCAACCTGATGCTTGCGCAATTGGGCATCGACCGTGCAGATCCGGACTACGCGGCCCTCTCCATGGGCAACCAGATTCTTGGCGGCGGTGGCTTCGGCACCCGACTGATGAGCGAAGTGCGCGAAAAGCGCGGCCTGACCTATGGCGTCTACTCGGGCTTTACGCCGATGCAGGCCCGTGGTCCGTTCATGATCAACCTGCAAACCCGCGCCGAAATGAGCGAAGGCACGCTTAAACTGGTGCAAGACGTGCTCGCCGACTTCCTTAAAACCGGGCCGACCCAGAAAGAACTCGACGACGCCAAGCGTGAACTGGCCGGCAGCTTCCCGCTGTCCACCGCCAGCAACGCCGATATTGTCGGCCAACTGGGTGCCATGGGTTTCTACGACTTGCCGTTGAGCTACCTCGAAGACTTCATGCAGCAGTCCCAAAGCCTGACCATCGAGCAGGTCACCGCTGCCATGAACAAACACCTGAGCACGGACAAAATGGTCATCGTTACCGCAGGCCCTACCGTGCCGCAACAGCCGTTACCGGCCCCTACTGACAAACCTTCCGAGCAGCCGCTCGGGGTTCCGGAGCATTAATGGCCAGTCCATCGCGTCCTAAAAAACCTGTTCACAACGTCCATAACGGCGTGAACCAATTGCGCATCATCGGCGGCGAATGGCGCAGCCGTCGCCTGAGTTTCCCTGACGCCCCAGGCTTGCGTCCGACACCTGATCGCGTGCGTGAAACCCTGTTCAACTGGCTCGCGCCGTATGTTGCCGGGGCCAAAGTGCTCGACCCGTTTGCCGGCAGTGGCGCGCTGTTTCTCGAAGCACTGTCTCGTGGCGCCGCCATGGGCCAGGCGCTGGACGCCAGCAGCCTGGCGGTTTCCAGCCTGAAAGAGCATTTGGGAACGTTGCGCTGCACCACCGGACAGGTGCAGACCGCCGACGCCCTGCGCTACCTGGAAACCCAGCCTGCGATCGCTTACGACCTGGTGTTCCTCGATCCACCGTTCAACCAGAACCTGCTGCCCGCCGTTTGCGCCCTGCTCGAAGAACGCCAATGGCTGGCCGACGATGCGTGGATCTACACTGAAAGTGAAACCGCGCCATCGACCCTCGGTCTGCCAGGGGGCTGGCGCCTGCACCGGGAGCAGAAATCCGGGCGGGTCTACTACGCGTTGTGGCACCGTATGGCAGAGATCGCCGGTTAATCCACCGGCCTGAACAAGGCGCAAGCCTGGGGTCAACAGCCCCGGGCTCGCACCGCTGCATCGAGAACAATCGTGTCTACACCGCCAGATCGTTTCACCCCCGCCTTCGGCCTCGGCAACCCGCACCTGCAAACCTTGTGGGGACCACTGTGGCGCAAAACCACCCACCTGGATCGACAACGCGAACGCCTGTGGCTCGACGACGGTGACTTCCTCGACCTGGACTGGCATGGGCCGCACAGTGCCGATGCACCCTTGGTGCTGGTATTGCACGGTTTGACCGGCTCTTCGAACTCACCCTATGTCGCCGGCCTGCAAAAAGCCCTGTTCACTCAAGGCTGGGCCAGCGTGGCGCTGAACTGGCGCGGCTGTTCGGGCGAGCCAAATCTGTTGCCGCGCAGCTATCACTCCGGTGCCAGCGAAGACCTCGCGGCGGCGATCAACCACCTTCGAGCCACACGGCCCTTGGCGCCGCTGTACGCAGTCGGCTACTCGCTGGGCGGCAACGTGTTACTCAAGCACCTGGGGGAAACCGGCAGCGACAGCCAGTTGCTGGGCGCAGTGGCGGTCTCGGTGCCCTTTCGTCTGGATCAATGCGCCGACCGCATCGGTCAAGGTTTTTCCAAGGTCTACCAAGCGCACTTCATGCGCGAAATGCTCGCTTACATCAAAAACAAGCAACGGCAGTTTCTACATGACGGCCGCCACGAAAGTCTGGAGACCCTGGCCAAACTGGGCTCGCTGGAAAACATGCGCACCTTCTGGGATTTCGATGGCCGGGTGACCGCGCCGTTGAACGGTTTCAAAGACGCGCAGGACTACTATCGCCGCGCCTCCAGCCGCTACTTTCTCGGTGAGATCCGTACACCGACGCTGATCATTCACGCGGCCGACGATCCTTTCGTGTTCCTCCACAGCTTGCCGCAAACCGGCGAGTTATCAGACAGCACGCAGTTCGAATTGCAGGCCAAGGGCGGACATGTCGGCTTCGTCGACGGCACGTTCCGCAACCCCGGCTATTACCTGGAACGGCGCATCCCGCACTGGCTGACCAACGAACAGGGTTAATCGCCCGTGGCAATCTTGCGCTTCGGATCGGTAATCCATTCGCTCCACGATCCGGCATACAGCGAAGCCAACGGATAACCGGCCAGGCACAACGCAAACAGGTTATGGCAAGCGGTCACACCCGAGCCGCAATAGGCCACCAGCTCGGTCGGCGAGCGATCACCCAACTTCGCTGCAAAGCGTTGCTTGAGTTGATCGGCAGGAAGGAAGCGCCCGTCGGCACCCAGGTTATCCGTGAACGCCGCACATTGCGCGCCGGGGATATGCCCGGCGACCGGGTCAATCGGCTCGACCTCGCCACGAAAACGCGGCAGACCACGAGCGTCGAGCAAGGTCAGCGTTGGTTGACCGAGGCGCTGTTGCAGTTTCTCGGCACTCACTAACAAGGTGTGGTCCGGCGCACCGGTAAAGGAACCACGGGTGATTGCCGGGGCATCAAGACTCAGTGGCAAACCGGCCGCGTGCCAGGCCTTGAGGCCGCCATCGAGAATGAACACGCCGTTACGCTTGCCAAGCCAGGCCAGCAACCACCAAGCCCGCGCGGCATAGGAACCGGGGCCGTCGTCATACAGCACGATTTCGCTGTCGTTGCTGATACCCCAATCCTGCAAGCGCTCAATCAAGTGGTGCGGCGTCGGCAATGGATGACGACCGGTAACGCCCTTGACCACTGGCCCACTGAGGTCGCGATTCAGATCAGCAAACGAGGCACCGGCGATATGCCCTTCGGCATAGCTGCGATGGCCGTAATCCGGGTCTTCCAGGGCAAAACGACAATCCAGAATCACCAACCCGGCCTGGTCTTTTTTCTGGTCCAGGGCGTTCGGATTGATCAGTTGCGCAATGGGCATAGCGGGCTCCTGTGATTAACGTTGATCGATCCTACTGCACTTCTTCCAGAGCCTGGGCCAACGGCACGTAAAACTCCTCGAACAAGGCATTGACCGCCTCACGCGCTTGATCCGTGACAAATCCGGCTTCCAGCACCAACACCTGATACACACCACGTTTAATGGCTTGCTCGCTGAGGTGGTTGGAGTTTTCCCGCGTGGTGCACAGGAACCTTACCCAGGACGTGAGGATGATCCAGGCGTTGAGCGTCAGGGATTCGATCTGGACCTTGTCCATGCACAGGATGCCGGCCTCGACAAAGCCTGCGTAAATCGCCGTGCCCTGGATCAGGCAGCGCTGGGAAAAACGCCGGTATCGGGCGGCCAGTTCGGCATCGTTGTCGAGCAAGTGCTCAAGGTCGCGGTGCAAAAACCGATAGCGCCACATGGCGGCCAGCAGTTCCTGCAAATAGAAACGCTTGTCTTCCACGGTCGCGGCGCGGCCCTGGGGTGGGCGCAGAAAGCTCTCGACCAGGCTTTCGTACTCACTGAACAACACGGCGATGATCGCCTGCTTGTTGGGGAAGTGGTAGTACAGGTTGCCCGGAGAAATCTCCATGTGCGCGGCGATATGGTTGGTGCTGATGCTGCGTTCGCCCTGTTGATTGAACAGCTCCAGGCTGTTCTGCACGATGCGCTCGCTGGTTTTTATTCGTGGGGCCATGGCTTGAGCTTTAATTCTTCAGTGCGTTGCCGGGCATCTTACGACCTATCCGCCGACGGATAAATCATCGCTTCCCGAGGATGTCATTTGACTTTTTAGAGCATAGACTCTAAAAACCTCATCATTCTAAAAAAACCGGAGCTGCCATGCCCGCCGACATTGCCTACCTGCAAAACTCCCAGCAGTCATTGAGTGAGCTCCACGATCTGTTTACCGCCCAGCGTCAGGCCTACGCAGCTCACCCGATGCCACCGGCCGCGCAGCGCCAGCAATGGCTCAAGGCGTTACGTAACGTGCTGAGCGATGAGCGTCAGGCCTTGATCGACGCGATCAGCCAGGATTTCAGCCACCGCAGTGCCGATGAAACCCTGCTCGCCGAGTTGATGCCCAGCCTGCACGGCATTCATTACGCCAGCAAACACCTCAAAAACTGGATGAAAGCGTCCCCGCGCAAGGTCGGCATCGCCTTTCAGCCGGCAGCGGCCAAGGTGGTTTATCAGCCGCTGGGCGTGGTCGGGGTCATCGTGCCGTGGAACTACCCGTTGTACCTGGCCATCGGCCCCTTGGTCGGTGCGCTGTCGGCGGGCAACCGGGTGATGCTCAAGCTTAGCGAATCCACGCCGGCCACCGGGCAACTGCTCAAAACCCTGCTGGCCAAAGTATTCCCCGAAGATCTGGTATGCGTGGTGTTGGGCGAAGCCGAGGTCGGCATGGCCTTCTCCAAATTGCCCTTCGATCACCTACTGTTCACCGGTGCCACCAGCATCGGCAAACATGTCATGCGCGCGGCGGCCGAGAACCTGACGCCGGTGACACTGGAGCTGGGCGGCAAATCGCCGGCCATCGTTTCCCACGATGTACCGCTCAAGGACGCCGCCGAACGCATTGCCTTCGGTAAAACCCTGAATGCCGGACAAACCTGTGTCGCACCGGACTACGTCCTGGTGCCGGAAGACCGGGTCGGCTCCTTCGTCGAAGCCTATCGCCAGGCTGTTCGTGGGTTTTATCCGACACTCGCGGACAACCCGGACTACACCGCCATCATCAATGAACGCCAATTGGCGCGTCTGCACAGCTACCTCAGCGACGCCACCAGCAAGGGCGCGCTGCTGATCCCGATGTTCGAACAGGATCAGGGCCGGCGCATGAGCCACAGCCTGCTGCTGAATGTCAGCGACGAGATGATCGTGATGCAGGATGAAATCTTTGGCCCGGTGCTGCCGATCGTGCCTTACAAGAACCTGGATCAGGCCTTTGCCTACATCAACCAGCGGCCACGTCCGCTGGCGCTGTACTTCTTTGGCTACAACAAGGCCGAACAGAATCGCGTGCTCAACGAAACCCATTCCGGCGGCGTGTGCCTGAACGACACCTTGCTGCACGTCGCACAGGACGACATGCCGTTTGGCGGCATCGGCGCGTCGGGCATGGGCCATTACCACGGCCGTGAAGGCTTCCTGACCTTCAGCAAGGCCAAAGGTGTGTTGATCAAGCAGCGCTTCAACGCGGCGAAGCTGATTTACCCGCCTTACGGCAAGTCGATCCAGAAGCTGATCCAGAAACTGTTCATCCGCTGAAACCTCATGACCGGGTAATAACAATAATGAACCCAAGCCTGTCCGAATCCCCCGCGCTGTCACGGCGCGGCCTGCTTAAATTCAGCCTCTGCGCCACGGCGTTCCTGACCACTGCCGGCCTTGGCGCCAGCCTCAGTGGGTGCTCGGCCAGTAACCCGGCCAGCGGCTTCACCATTTTGCGCAGTACTGATTTACCGTTTTTGCGGGCGCTGATCCCGGTGATGCTCGACGGTGCCGTGGCCGTCGAGAAACTCCCGGCCGCCCTCGAAAGTACCCTGCAATCGCTGGACAACGGCCTCAACCACCTGTCGCCGGAAATGCTCAAGCTGACCCAGCAACTGTTCGATGTTCTCGGCATGAGCGTGACCCGCGGACCGTTGACCGGGATTTGGGGCAGTTGGGAAAACGCCAGCAACGATGACATCCAGCACTTCCTGCAACGCTGGGAAAACAGCTCGCTGAGCCTGTTGCGCATGGGCCACAGCTCGATCCTGCAACTGGTGATGATGGCCTGGTACGGCCGCGCCGAATCATGGGCGCACTGCGGATACCCAGGACCGCCTACCGTTTGAGGCCGTGGCGCCCCCATCGCGAGCAAGCTCGCTCCCACATTGATCGGATAAACCCTGTGGAAGCGAGCCTGCTCGCGAAAAGGCCCTGAAGCACACCACCCTATCCAGACCATAACAACAAGAGAGAGCCTGAAGATGCCCGTACCCGATCCGTTCCGTGAAGGCCTGGCCCGCGGCTGGAAAACCTACAACGGCTCGCAACTTGCGAATGATCTGACGCTGGAAGCCGACATTGCCGTCATCGGCAGCGGCGCGGGCGGCGGCACCACCGCCGAAATCCTCAGCGCCGCCGGCTACAAGGTGCTGCTGATCGAAGAAGGCCCGCTCAAGACCAGCAGCGATTTCAAGATGCTCGAAGACCAGGCCTATTCCAGCCTCTATCAGGAAGGCATCGGCCGCATGAGCAAGGACGGCGCGATTACCATCCTGCAAGGCCGTGCAGTCGGCGGCACGACGCTGATCAACTGGACCTCAAGCTTTCGCACCCCCGAACCGACACTCGAACACTGGGCCAAGGAACACGAGGTCAAAGGCCACAGCCCGGCGGAGATGGCGCCGTGGTTCGAAAAAATGGAGCAACGCCTCGGTGTCGCCCCATGGATGGTCCCGCCCAACGCCAACAACGACGTGATCAAAAAGGGTTGTGAACAGCTCGGCTACAGCTGGCATGTGATCCCGCGCAATGTGCGCGGTTGCTGGAACCTCGGCTACTGCGGCATGGGCTGCCCGACCAACGCCAAGCAATCGATGATGGTCACCACCATTCCGGCGACCCTGGAAAAAGGCGGCGAGCTGCTCTACCTCGCCCGCGCCGAACAACTGCTGATCAAGGATGACAAGATCACCGGCCTGCATTGCGTAGCAATGGATGAGCGCTGCGTGGCGCCGACCGGGCGCAGCATCACCGTCAAGGCGCGGCATTACGTGCTGGCCGGCGGTGGCATCAACAGCCCGGCGCTACTGCTGCGCTCCAAAGCCCCGGACCCCTATGGACGCCTTGGCAAACGAACCTTTCTGCATCTGGTAAACATGTCCGCCGGGCTGTTCGACGAAGTGATCAACCCGTTCTACGGCGCGCCGCAGTCGATTTACTCCGACCACTTTCAGTGGCTGGATGGCACCACCGGCAAAATGTCCTACAAGCTTGAAGTGCCACCGCTACAACCCGCACTGGCGGCTACCCTGCTTGGCGGTTTTGGCAAGGAGAACGCCCAGCACATGCAGCAACTGCCGCACACCCACGCGATGCTGGCGCTGCTGCGCGACGGTTTTCACCCAGACAGCCCTGGCGGCAGCGTCGAGTTGCGCGGCGATGGCACGCCGGTGCTCGACTATCAGGTCTCCGCCTATGCCTGGGACGGGTTGCGTCGGGCGTTTCACAGCATGGCCGAGATTCAGTTTGCCGGTGGCGCCAAGGCGGTCATGCCGATGCACGCCGATGCGCGCTACGTGAAAACCCTCGCCGAAGCCCGCACCTTGATCGACGGTCTGAGCCTTGAGCTGTACCGCACGCGACTGGGCAGCGCTCATGTGATGGGCGGATGTGCCATGGGGGAAAACCCGAAAAACGCCGTCACCGACAGCCTCGGGCGTCATCATCAACTGAGTAATCTGTCGATCCATGATGGTTCGCTGTTTCCCACCAGCATTGGCGCGAACCCGCAATTGTCGATCTACGGACTGACCGCGCAACTGGCGACAGCGCTGGCCGAACGTTTAAAAACAGCGTGAAGAAACAGATTGTTCGCACCGTCTATAGTGCTTTCTTACCCCAAAGGCGACTTGGCCGACCGGGAAGGCTGCGATACCATCCGACTCCCCAACGGACTCCCGCCAGGACGACGCGATGAACCGAGTGTTGTACCCAGGTACCTTCGACCCTATTACCAAGGGCCATGGCGATCTGGTCGAACGCGCCTCGCGCCTGTTCGATCATGTGATCATCGCCGTCGCCGCCAGCCCGAAGAAAAACCCGCTATTTCCCCTGGAACAGCGTGTGGAGCTGGCCCGCGAGGTCACCAAACATCTGCCGAACGTCGAAGTCGTCGGCTTTGCGACGCTGCTAGCGCATTTCGCCAAGGAGCAGAATGCCAACGTGTTCCTGCGTGGCCTGCGCGCAGTGTCGGATTTCGAATACGAATTCCAGTTGGCCAACATGAACCGCCAATTGGCCCCGGATGTGGAAAGCCTGTTTCTTACCCCGTCCGAGCGTTATTCGTTCATTTCTTCGACGCTGGTCCGTGAAATTGCAGCCCTGGGCGGCGATATCACCAAGTTCGTCCACCCTGCCGTGGCCGACGCCCTGACCCTGCGCTTCAAGAAGTAAGCCCGACCGGCGTCTATTAGGCGCTGGCCGCCGCCTGCGGTCCGTAAAACATCGCGTCCGCGTGCACTGCGGGCGCCGATGCGGCACAATTGTACGCATTAGTTTTCAGATGCCAGGGCAGACTACCCCGGCAGGAGTCCCAATGTCCCTGATCATCACCGACGATTGCATCAACTGCGACGTCTGCGAACCCGAGTGCCCGAACGCCGCCATCTCCCAGGGCGAAGAGATCTACGTGATCGACCCGAACCTCTGCACCCAGTGCGTCGGCCACTACGACGAGCCACAGTGCCAGCAGGTTTGCCCGGTGGATTGCATCCCGCTGGACGAAGCTCATCCAGAGACTGAAGAGCAGTTGATGGAGAAGTACCGCAAGCTCACTGGCAAGGCTTGAGTATTCGGCGCCTTTAAGGCCCTATCGCGAGCAGGCTCGCTCCCACATTGGCTTTGTGGTGTACACAACATGTGTGCTCGACATAGATCCTGTGTGGGAGCGAGCCTGCTCGCGATAGAGCCAGCAGCAACACCACCCAAACCCACGATGTTCACTGCTGCTGTTCAAACCCTTGCCCGATACACCCCAGGCACCGGACGAACGCCGCTTTCGCCGGATCGACCACCAATGCCTGTCCCGCATCGCCTATGCCGCCGCCCAGCGCGGTAAACGGCAAGGACACGACAAACACTCCCGCACCGATCACCGTCGCCACCACCAGCAACGGGCGGGCGATCAGCAGATCGCCGATCATCGCGTAGGCCGGTGGGTTGTGGATGCTGTAACTGGGGTCGCCACTGCCGCCATCAGACGCCTGGGCAGATAAACCGATGTTCAACAGCAGCGCGGCAGCAAGCGTTTGAATCAAAGTCATGGCACGGTCCTTCGCCTGGGCAGTGGGAACACTGACTATAGACCGTGAGATCTCTCAGCTTTGACAGCGTGGGCAAAAGACGCTGGCACGCTGCCCCAGGCGAACTTCCCGCAATTCTGTGCCACAGACCTTGCACTGTTCACCACCACGGCCGTACACGAACAGCTCTTGCTGGAAGTAACCCGGCTGGCCATCACCGCCAATAAAGTCGCGCAGCGTCGTGCCGCCACGTTCGATAGCGGCGGCCAGAATGCGTTTGATCTCGATCGCCAGCCTCAAATAGCGCGCCCGGGAAATCCCCTTGGCCTCGCGGCGCGGGTCGATCCCGGCAGCAAACAGTGCTTCGGTCGCATAAATATTGCCAACCCCCACCACCACAGCGTTGTCCATGATGAACGGTTTGACCGCCATCGAACGTCCGCGTGACAGCTGGAACAGCCGCTCGCCATCGAACAGATCGGTCAGCGGCTCCGGCCCCAGACGAACCAGTAGTTCGTGATTGAGCGGGTCAAGGCTCCAGAGCATCGCACCAAAACGTCGAGGGTCGGTGTATCGCAGGGCCAGGCCAGACTCAAGCTCAATGTCCACATGCTCGTGCTTGAGCGCCGGCAAGCCGACTTCCACCAGACGCAAATTCCCCGACATGCCCAAATGGCTGATCAAGGTGCCGACTTCGGCGTTGATCAGCAAATACTTGGCGCGTCGCTCCACCAACACGATGCGTTGCCCGGACAGCCGCACATCGAGGTCCTCAGGGATCGGCCAGCGCAGGCGACGCTCACGCACGATCACGCGGCTGACGCGCTGGCCTTCCAGGAACGGCGCAATACCGCGGCGGGTGGTTTCGACTTCTGGTAATTCAGGCATGGCGCTCTCAGCTCAAGAAAAGTCCGACACTCAATGATGAGCGCCGAGCTCGCGAATCGTCTGTTTCAGGTTTTCGAAGTCGTAGTCCGAGAGGCCGACATAGTCGAGCACCAGATGCCCGACGCTGTTCCACTCGTGGTCTTCGGTCTGATTGCCCAGCACTCGATACGAGGCACAGATGTGTTCGGCCATTTTCAGGATCGCCAGCAGGTTCTTCAGTTGGCTGTTGCACGAAGACTCGTCGCTGAAAATCGCCAGCGCATTGTGGTGATTGGCGATCGCGTTGGTCACATGCTCCGGCAAGCGCCAGGACTTCGCGGTGTAATAACCGACCACGGCGTGGTTGGTGTTGAGTACACGGTTCTCGGTATCCACCACCCGGCACTCGGCGCCGGCATTGGCGTAGGCCTCTTCCAGCACCGACATATAGTTGGGGAAGCGCTTGAGCATCAACGGCACGCCACAATCGTGGAACAGGCCCAACGCATAAGCCTCGTCCACCGCCTGTGAGCCAATGCGCTTGGCCAGGCTCAGGCTGGTCATCGCCACGTCCTGGGCGGTATCCCAGAATCGGTTCAGGGTGACAATGGTGTCGTCATTCATCTCGCCCTTGATCGACTGTGCGTTGATCAGGTTGATGACCGAGCGACTGCCCAGCAGGTTCACTGCACGCTGGATCGAAGCGATCTTGTTGCTCAAGCCGTAATACGGCGAGTTGACGATCTTCAACAATGCACCAGAGAGGCCCGGGTCCTGGGAGATCAACTTCGCGATCACTTCCAGGTCCGGGTCCGGCATGTACTGCTCCATCTGCAAATCCACCATGATTTGCGGCTGAGGCGGCACGCTAATGCCTTGCAGGGCCTGTTGAATCTGTTCGGAAGATAGCTCTTGGGACATAAGTACTCACTCTTGGCAGGAGGCGATTCTAGCGGAAAAAATCCGCCACATGGGCGATCCGTCCGACGCAAAGCCCATAAACAACCGCGCTGCAGCTACCCATCTAGCGCTATAATCCCGCTCTTTTTTTCACCTGGAGCGACGTCATGTCCCTGCCAAGCTTGCGCCTCAAAGCCAACGCCGACCGTCGCCTGCGCGCCGGTCACCTGTGGGTTTACAGTAACGAAATCGACGTAGCCGCCACCCCACTGCACGGCTTCAAGGCTGGCGATCAAGCGATTCTCGAAGCTGCTGGCGGCAAGCCGCTGGGCATCGTCGCCATGAGCCCGAACAACCTGATCTGCGCTCGCCTGCTGTCGCGGGACATCAAGTTGCCGCTCGACAAGTCGCTGCTGGTGCACCGCATCAATGTTGCGCTGTCCCTGCGCGAGCGTCTGTTCGATAAGCCGTTCTATCGCCTGGTCTATGGCGACTCCGACCTGCTGCCGGGCCTGGTGGTCGACCGTTTCGGCGACATCTTGGTGGTGCAGATCGCTTCGGCGACCATGGAAGCCCATAAAGAAGACGTGATTGCCGCGCTGACCCAAGTGCTCAAGCCAAGCGGCATTCTGTTCAAGAATGACTCCGCCGCGCGCGACGCCGAAGGCCTCAACCGCTACGTCGAAACCGTGTTCGGCCTGGTGCCGGAGTGGGTTGCCCTGGAAGAGAACGGCGTGAAGTTCGAAGCGCCGGTCATGGAAGGCCAGAAAACCGGCTGGTTCTACGACCACCGCATGAACCGCGCGCGCCTGGCACCTTACGCCAAGGGCAAGCGCGTACTCGACCTGTTCAGCTACATCGGTGGCTGGGGCGTGCAAGCTGCTGCCTTCGGCGCCAGTGAAGTGTTCTGCGTCGATGCCTCGTCCTTCGCCCTCGACGGCGTCGAGCGCAACGCTGCACTGAACGGCTTTGCCGAGAAAGTCACCTGCATCGAAGGCGATGTGTTCGAAGCCCTGAAAGAACTCAAGGCCAGCGAAGAGCGTTTCGACGTGATCGTTGCTGACCCGCCAGCCTTCATCAAGCGCAAGAAAGACCTGAAAAACGGCGAAGGTGCCTACCGTCGCCTGAACGAGCAAGCCATGCGCCTGCTCAGCAAGGACGGCATCCTGGTCAGCGCATCGTGCTCGATGCACCTGCCTGAAGATGATCTGCAGAACATCCTGCTGACCAGTGCCCGTCACCTGGACCGCAACATCCAGCTGCTGGAACGTGGCGGTCAGGGTCCGGATCACCCGGTCCACCCGGCGATCCCTGAAACCCGCTACATCAAGAGCATCACCTGCCGACTGCTGCCTAACAGCTGAGTTCGCTGGCTTGGCGGGGAGCCCACCGGCTCCCCGTTACAGCCCTCCCCGGCGAACTTTCGCCAGACCAAAAACATAACTTTCTTACTCTTGCAGCCCTATCAACTTGCAGGAAGTTTCCGCGCGCCCACCAATCCAGTTAATAAAACTTACAATCAGCCCTAATCTGCAGGATCACTCCCACAAAACTACTGGAATGCTCCTACCAAATTCTCCCTTGATGAAAGTTCAATACGAACTATTCTCTAAATGTCACCCAGCAGGTGGCGCACACTACTCACTACAAACTGCTTGACTACAGGGAGTTACAAAAATGAAAGCAATTAATCTGGAAGCTAACAAAATCGCTAACCTGGCTTTTCTGGTCGCTCCAAAAGCCCGTTAAGTGATTGAGACGCTGGGGAGTGCCGGCGCCCCAGCGCCCTCTCTGACAACCTTCAGAGTATTCCAGCCACCATGCATATAAACCCACATTTATTCATGCTCGCCCGCCCTCCCTATCTAATAGTCTGGGATTACAACAACCATACTCAGTACGAACTAAACCTGGACTATTCAACTCGTCTCGCACAACTCATTGAAGAGCCCGAGCAATTTAACAGCAGCAATACAATAGATTGCGACTTTCTCGCTGCCAACATACTGACCCTTTCAAAACAGAACACGGTTGAATGGGGGTGGGATGAACTTTCAAAAATCTTCCATATCGGCACAAAAAACATTCCCAGCGAACAAACACCGAACGATGTTCATGAATGGTCAAAACAGTATCTGGATCATTGCAATGAAGTGCTGGCCGCACCCGCGCCAACGGCGATGCGTGCGCTACGCCCGACAGGCGATCTGATTGTCCTGCCTTCCCCTTCCAGCTCGCCGGCAAGTTCTCTGGTCCGTTCATTGTTCAGCAGAAAAACCTGTCGCTCCTTCAATGACGATCCGGTCTCGCTCAACGACATCAGCACACTGCTGTACCTGTCACTCGGTCATCTGAAAGAGCGCGAAAGCGATAGCGACAACGCCATTCCTGAAGGCCTCGGGGCCAGACGCAGCAGCCCTTCCGGTGGTGGGCTGAATGCCTGTGAAGGGTTCATCTATGTGCGAAATGTCAGTGCATTGAAGCCAGGTCTCTATTGCTACCACAGCGATCAGCACGCACTGAGCCTGGTGAATCCCTTGCCTGACGAGCCGCTCGGTCAACTGCTGTGCGGTCAGCACTTCATCAACAACCTGCCATTCGGCCTGTTCATCACCTCGCGCTTCGATGCGCTGTGGTGGAAATACGAACACTCGCGGGCCTACCGAATGGCCTATGTCGAAGCCGGCCACATCTCTCAAACCTTCCAGCTGATCGCCACCGCTTTGGGGCTGAACACCTGGCTGACCGGTGCCCTTGCAGACGATCGGGTCGAGGCGCTATTGGGGCTACAAGACAGTGCAGAACAGCCTTTGTTTTTTGTCGGCTGCGGACAGGGTGATGGACAAGCGCTGTGCGACGAGTTGAACGCCCTGATCAACCGCCAGGAAGCCCGATGATGCCCATTGCAATCAATGAACCCGAATCCCGGCCAGTCTCGCTGATCCACAGGTTTACCCTGGGCGACTGGAACAACAACGCATCGGTGCGGACCAGCCAGAACGCTTACCTGCTACCTCCTGGACTTGAGCGTGAACTGGAAACCAAAGCATGGTTCCCGCCAACCTTCCTGCCCTATTTGAAACACCCACTGATTGAAGAAGCCGGCGAATCGATCCGCCATCGGTTGACCGCCAACCATCTGGTGTACTTCCTCGACTACACCACCGTGCTCGAACACCGAATCGTCAACCGCGCAGTCGAGACCATCGTGCAGGGAGAACTCGGCGTCACGATCCCCGTACGGATGAAGACCGCAGCCCTTCAGCTCTACACCGACGAGGGTTATCACGCGCTGTTCTCCAACCTGGTTGCCGAGCAAGTCGCAGCCCTCTACGGGATAAAAAATCGCCCCACGACACCGCGCCGGATACACCGACTAAAGGCCTTGGTCGACAACACTCGCGATCAGTACAAGGCCCATGCCTGGTTCCTGGTCGGGTTTGTCTCGGAGACGATCATCGCCAAGGAGCTACTCGACATTACCCGCGACAGCCTGGTTTCCAATGTCCACGAAATGCTCACTGACCACCTGGTAGACGAGGCCCGACACAGCCGATATTTCTGCGAGGTGTTCAACTATCTGTGGCTGACGATGAACAGCAGCCAACGCACGTTCGCCGCGAAATTTCTACTGGAAGTCATCAAGGCCTTTTTTGAGATCGATGAACAATGGCTGAGCGAAAGCCTGCACAGCGTCGGCCTGCCCTCGGAAGCGAGGGCCGACATAATCAGCGGTGTTTCAGGTAAGGAAGCAGATATCCAGCGCACCCGTTCGGGAGCCGCGTCTACGCTACGGGCAATGAAAAATTCCGGCTTCTTTGCATTGCCCTACAACCAGCAACTCTTCGTCAAGGCGGGACTGATCGATGCCTGAAGTGATGGCAGCAATCGGCGACAAAAAACGCAGGGGCGCCGTTGGTCTGTTGATGGCGATGACCCTGCTCGGGGTGTTCCCGATTGACGTCCTGCTGCCGTCGTTTCCTGCGCTGTCGGAGCATTTCCAGACAGCGCAGGCCGATATCGCATTCTCCATCAGCCTGTTCGCCATCGGGATTGCCATCTCTCAACTGCTGATCGGACCACTTTCGGACATCATTGGCCGCAAGGGTCTGTTGCTGGCAGGCATGGTTGTTTCAGTGCTCGGTGCCATCGGCTGCGCGTTGTCCACCGAGTACGTCTACTTTCTGTTGTTCCGCGTCATCCAGGCACTGGGCTGTGGCTGTTTCGTGCTGTCCCAGGCGCTGGTGCAGGACCTGTTCGAAGGCCAGGAGCGTGACCGGCTGCGGATATTGATGGTCACCGCCACTGGCATTTTCATTTCCGTCTCACCGCTGGCCGGGACCTTTCTACAAGAGCTGATGGACTGGTCGGGCAGCTTCCTGGTCTTTATCGCGCTGGCAGTCGCCGTATTTTTGAAGACCTGCTTCTTTCTCGAGAGTACCCCCAGCAAGAGCGCCGGGCCGCACACAAACATCTTTCAGGCCTATCGACGAGTCTGTAGCGACTTCAACTTTCTCGCCTGGTGGCTCATTTCAGCCTTTGCATTCGCCTGCCATTTTTCCTTCATCGTCACCTCGCCACTGATCTTCATGGAGCAATTGCAGCTGTCGGCCTACGAGTTCTCGCTGACCTTGCTGACCTATGGTGCGGCGTACGTTATCGGCGGCATTCTCGCGGTACTGCTGGGCAGACGAATCAACCCCAATGTCCAGATCATCACCGGGCTTTGCCTGATCCTGCTGTCAGGTCTGGTAATGCTCTACCTGTCGAATCAATTCGGCCTGTCGACCCTGACTGTGCTGGTCCCGATGATCATCTGCACCGCCGGAACCACCATCGCACGCCCGGCCGCCACGTCCAGCGCCATGAACATTTTTGCCGACAGCGCCGGGACGTCCGCCTCGGCCGGTAGCACGCTGATCTTCATCGTCGGCGGCTTGATCAGCGTGTTGGTCAACCTGACTGTCGACGACCTGCAAACGTCCCTGTCGTTGTGTTTCATTGTGCTGAGTGTCGCGGGACTGACCTTGAATACCCTGACCCAGCGGCGCCAGCCTGGGCTGATTACCGACTGATGGCCGGCCAATCGTCACTCCTCGCGCTTTGCAGGCCCTGGTTCAACGTTTCCCGGCATTCCTTCCTGACGCCAGCGGTGTAGAATCGAATGATTCATCGCCAGTCATCCCCCGGCGGGTTTATGAGCTCAGGCTGAGGCGCGCGGCGATCCCGCAAAGTCATCAGCATCCTCCGGGCACACGGTTATTGCTGTGTGTCAGCGAGGTCAATAGAAGCTCACTCCCCTTTTGATACCTGATTTGCCGCCCGGAGTGCTCCATGCCTGATTACCGCTCGAAAACATCCACCCATGGCCGCAACATGGCCGGCGCCCGCGCACTGTGGCGCGCCACGGGGATGAAAGATGACGACTTCAAAAAGCCGATCATTGCCATTGCCAACTCGTTCACCCAGTTCGTACCGGGCCACGTCCACCTCAAGGACCTCGGCCAACTGGTCGCCCGCGAGATCGAACGCGCTGGCGGCGTCGCCAAGGAATTCAACACCATCGCGGTCGATGACGGCATCGCCATGGGCCATGACGGCATGCTCTATTCGCTGCCGAGCCGCGAGATCATCGCCGACTCCGTCGAATACATGGTCAACGCCCACTGCGCCGACGCCATCGTGTGCATCTCCAACTGCGACAAGATCACCCCAGGCATGCTGATGGCCGCCCTGCGCCTGAATATCCCGGTGATCTTCGTTTCCGGCGGCCCGATGGAAGCCGGCAAGACCAAACTCGCCAGCCACGGCCTCGACCTGGTCGACGCCATGGTGATCGCCGCCGACTCCAGCGCGTCTGACGAGAAAGTCGCTGAGTACGAGCGCAGCGCCTGCCCGACCTGCGGTTCGTGCTCCGGCATGTTCACCGCCAACTCGATGAACTGCCTGACCGAAGCCCTCGGTCTGGCACTGCCCGGCAACGGTTCGACACTGGCCACCCACAGCGACCGCGAGCAGTTGTTCCTGCAGGCCGGCCGCACCATCGTCGAGCTGTGCAAACGCTACTACGGCGAGAACGATGAGTCGGTGTTGCCGCGTAACATCGCCAACTTCAAGGCGTTCGAAAACGCCATGACGCTGGACATCGCCATGGGCGGCTCGACCAACACCATCCTGCACTTGCTGGCCGCCGCTCAGGAAGCCGAGATCGATTTCGATCTGAAGGACATCGACCGTCTTTCGCGCCACGTTCCGCAACTGTGCAAAGTTGCGCCGAACATCCAGAAGTACCACATGGAAGACGTGCACCGCGCCGGCGGGATTTTCAGCATCCTGGGCTCCCTCGCCCGTGGCGGTCTGCTGCACACCGACCTGCCGACCGTGCACAGCAAAACCATGGCCGAAGGTATCGCCAAGTGGGACATCACCCAGACCACTGACGAAGCGGTTCACCACTTCTTCAAGGCTGGTCCTGCGGGCATCCCGACCCAGACCGCGTTCAGCCAGTCGACCCGTTGGGAAACCCTGGACGATGACCGTGAAAACGGCTGCATCCGCAGTGTCGAACACGCCTACTCGCAAGAAGGCGGCCTGGCCGTGCTGTACGGCAACATCGCCCTGGACGGCTGCGTGGTGAAAACCGCGGGCGTCGATGAGTCGATTCACGTCTTCGAAGGCAACGCGAAGATCTTCGAAAGCCAGGACAGCGCCGTGCGCGGCATCCTCGCCGACGAAGTGAAAGCAGGCGATATCGTCATCATTCGCTACGAAGGTCCGAAAGGCGGCCCGGGCATGCAGGAAATGCTCTACCCAACGTCCTACCTGAAATCCAAAGGCCTGGGCAAAGCCTGCGCCTTGCTCACCGACGGTCGCTTCTCCGGCGGCACTTCGGGCCTGTCCATCGGCCACGCTTCGCCAGAAGCCGCTGCCGGTGGAGCAATCGGTCTGGTGCAGGACGGCGACAAAGTGCTGATCGACATTCCGAACCGCTCGATCAACCTGTTGGTCAGCGACGAAGAACTGGCGGCACGCCGTGTTGAACAGGACAAGAAAGGCTGGAAACCGGTCGAAGTGCGTCCACGTAAAGTGACCACCGCACTGAAAGCCTACGCCTTGCTGGCCACCAGTGCCGACAAGGGTGCAGTGCGTAACAAAGCGATGCTCGACGGGCTGTAATGCTTAACCGTTGAACACATAAATGCCCCGCCAAGTGCGGGGCATTTTCGTATTGATCGCTCCTACACTCCCGCGTGGCAATGCTTCAAGGGGCACTCTGCGTCCACGCCACAGCATCACGGCCTTATTCCAAAAACGACAGTCACCATGCGTTTTTGATATTAATTCATTAGATATCAAGCTGTTAGGCTTGCCGGTTCGCAATCGCCCCGGAATGCGATTGGCACAAGTCTTTTTGGAGTCTCAATGAATCTGCCGCTGATCCTCAATCTGCTGGTGTTCCTCGCCTTACTGTTCGGCCTGGCACAAACCCGTCATACCACCTGGAGCCTGGCCAAGAAAGTCCTGGTCGCGCTGGTGCTGGGCGTGGTGTTCGGTGTTGCTCTGCACACGATCTATGGTGCCGGCAACCCAGTGCTCAAAGCCTCGATCGGCTGGTTCGATCTGGTGGGCAACGGTTATGTGCAGTTGCTGCAAATGATCGTGATCCCTCTGGTGTTCGCCTCTATCCTTAGCGCCGTGGCCCGTCTGCATAACGCTTCGTCGTTGGGCAAGATCAGCTTCCTGACCATTGGCACCCTGCTGTTCACCACCGCCATTGCGGCGCTGATCGGCATTGGCTTGACCAATCTGTTCGGCCTGACCGCCGAAGGCCTGGTGGCCGGCACCCAGGAAATGGCCCGTCTGCAAACCATTCAAACCGACTACGCGGGCAAGGTTGCTGACCTGAATGTCCCGCAGCTGTTGCTGTCGTTCATCCCGCAGAACCCGTTCGCCGATCTGGCCCGGGCCAAGCCGACCTCGATTATCAGTGTGGTGATTTTCGCTGCATTCCTCGGGGTCGCGGCGCTGCAACTGCTCAAGGATGATGTCGAAAAAGGTCAGAAAGTGATCAACGCCATCGACACCCTACAAGCCTGGGTGATGCGTCTGGTGCGATTGGTGATGAAGTTGACCCCGTACGGCGTATTGGCGCTGATGACCAAAGTGGTCGCCGGTTCCAACCTGCAAGACATCATCAAACTCGGCAGCTTCGTGGTGGTTTCCTACATTGGCCTGGGCCTGATGTTCGTGGTTCACGGCCTGTTAGTGTCGCTGGCCGGGATCAACCCGCTGCGCTACTTCCGTAAAGTCTGGCCAGTACTGACCTTCGCCTTCACCAGCCGCTCCAGCGCCGCAAGCATTCCGCTGAGCATCGAAGCGCAAACCCGTCGCTTGGGCATTCCACAATCGATCGCCAGTTTCGCCGCCTCGTTCGGCGCGACCATTGGCCAGAACGGCTGTGCCGGACTTTATCCTGCAATGTTAGCGGTGATGGTTGCACCGACCGTGGGCATCAACCCGCTGGACCCGCTGTGGATCGCGACCCTGGTGGCGATTGTGACTTTGAGTTCGGCAGGGGTTGCCGGTGTCGGTGGCGGCGCAACGTTCGCCGCGCTGATCGTGCTGCCGGCCATGGGCTTGCCGGTGTCACTGGTGGCACTGCTGATCTCGGTTGAGCCGCTGATCGACATGGGCCGCACGGCGTTGAACGTCAGTGGCTCGATGACCGCTGGCGCGATCACCAGCCAGATCATGCAGCAGACTGACAAAGAGCTGCTGGAGGCGGATGAGCACGAGGAATTGGCGCAGGCTTAAGCTGCGCCTGACAGACCGCCATCGCGAGCAGGCTCGCTCCCACAGGGTTTCAGGTTAGCCACAGATTTTGTGAACAACTGAAATCCAGTGTGGGAGCGAGCCTGCTCGCGATGCTTTTAGGCCTTCTCCCACACCTCAAAACTGTACGCCGGTTTGTCGCCTTCCGCCGGATTCGGAACGTTCGACACCAGTTTCCACTGGTTCAAATCAAACTCCGGAAACCATGCATCACCCTCGGGGCTCAGCGCCACGCGGGTCAGGTACAGCCGGTCGGCCTGTGCCAAGCCTTGCGCGTACAACTGCGCGCCGCCAATCAGCATCAGCTCATCGACGCCCTGCTCCAGCGCCCATTCCTGCGCCCGAACCACCGCTGCTTCCAGCGACGGATAGACTTCTGCGCCTTCAAGTTGCAGGTCGGCCTGACGGCTGACCACGATGTTCAGCCGGCCAGGCAACGGGCGACCGAGCGAATCCCAGGTCTTGCGACCCATAATGATCGGCTTGCCCAGCGTGGTGGCCTTGAAGTATTTGAAATCACCCGGCAAGTGCCAGGGCATGCTGTTGTCGACGCCGATCACCCGGTTTTCACCGAGGGCTGCGATCAGGCTGAGGGGGAGAGTTTTTTTCATGTCGGCGAGGATACCAGAGCCTTGCTTACCCCGATAAGCGCCACAGCGGTTATGCTCAGCGTTCATTTGAGCGACGGGATGCCGCGTGACTGAACTGACACCACTGACAAAGCTCTGGCTAACCGAAACCATCCGCCTGCGCGAGGAACACGCAGGCGCTCTGGAGGACCAGGAAGCCAACCGACTGGCCCGCAGCGCTGGCGGCGACTTGCCAACCCGCATCGAGGCGCGCGCCCTGTGGCTGGCCGAGCGCGATGGCTTGACCGGCGCCCTGCGCCATTGGCTGCAAGGTGCGCGACTGGCGCTGGTCGTACTGGCCGTGCTGGCGATCGTCAGTGGCGCCGGCCTGGCGTTCGCCGCGTTGAACGACGGCCAGACCCCGGTCAACGTGTTCTGGGCTCTGGGCAGCCTGCTCGGACTGAACCTGATTCTGCTGTTGAGCTGGGCTTCGGGCCTGATATTCGCTGGCGATTACGGCGCCACACTCGGCCGTTTATGGTTGTGGCTCAGCGAAAAATTCGCCCGCGACGCCAAAGCCGCACAACTGGCACCGGCCCTGCTGCTGTTGCTGCAACGCCAGAAACTCAATCGCTGGGTGCTCGGTGTACTGGTCAACGGCTTGTGGCTGCTGGCGATGCTCAGCGCCCTGGCGATTCTGCTGATGCTGATGGCGACCCGGCGCTACGGCTTCGTCTGGGAAACCACGATTCTCAGCGGCGAGACCTTCGTCGTCATGACCCAGACCCTCGGCGCGCTGCCCGCATTGCTCGGCTTCAGCGTGCCGACCGTGGAGATGATTCGCGCCAGCGGCGACACCGCGCTGAACATCGAAAGCGCCCGGCAAGCCTGGGCCGCATGGTTGGTCGGGGTGTTGCTGGTGTACGGCGTGTTGCCGCGTTTGCTGCTCGCGCTGTTCTGCCTGTGGCGCTGGAAGACCGGGCGCACTGCGTTGCACCTGGACCTGAACCTGCCCGGTTACGCGCCGTTGCGCGAACGGCTGATGCCGAGCAGCGAACGCCTTGGTGTCAACGATGCAGCACCTGAACGTCTGCATCAGGTCGAAAGCGATGCCAACTCGCTGGACAGCGACGGCGCGTTACTGGTGGCCATCGAGCTGGACGACCAACGCCCATGGCCACCACAACTGCCGAAGAACGTTAAAAACGCGGGCATCCTCGACAGCCGCGAATCCCGACAAAAGTTGCTGGAACAACTGACCCGTTTCCCACCGGAACGCCTGGCCATTGCCTGTGACCCTCGACGCTCGCCGGATCGCGGCAGTCTGGCGTTGATCGCCGAGCTCGCCCGCAGCGCCAGCGCAACACGGATCTGGCTGCTGCAAGCGCCACCCGGTCAGGCACTCGACGCCGATCGCCTCGGCGACTGGCACACCGCGCTGCAACAGTTGAAGTTACCGTTCGCCGATTGCGCACCGATGAACTGGCTGGAGTCGGGTCATGACTGACTCCAAAAAGCGGCCGCTGAAACTCGCCGTGGTCGGCCACACCAACGTCGGCAAAACCTCATTGCTGCGCACCTTGACCCGCGACGTCGGTTTCGGTGAGGTCTCCCATCGCCCCAGTACTACCCGGCATGTCGAGGGCGCTCGATTGTCCGTCGATGGCGAAGCCTTGCTCGAACTCTACGACACGCCGGGGCTGGAAGACGCCATTGCCCTGCTCGATCACCTGGAGCGCCTGGAGCGTCCCGGCGAACGCCTCGACGGTCCGGCACGACTGGCACGTTTTCTCGACGGCAGTGAAGCGCGTCAGCGATTCGAGCAGGAAGCCAAAGTGCTGCGCCAACTGTTGGCCTCCGACGCCGGCCTGTACGTGATCGACGCCCGCGAGCCGGTGCTGGCCAAGTACTGCGATGAACTCGAAGTACTGGCCGGTTGCGGCAAACCGCTGCTGCCTGTACTGAATTTCGTCAGCAGCGCCAATCAGCGCGAGCCGGATTGGCGCGAAGCCCTGGCACGGCTGGGGCTGCATGCGCTGGTGCGTTTTGACAGCGTGGCACCGCCCGAGGATGGCGAGCGGCGCCTCTATGAAAGCCTCGCCTTGTTGATGGAAAGTGCGCGTGGACAGCTTGAGCGATTGATCGTCGACCAACAGGCCCAACGCAAAGCGCGCCAGCAAAGCGCGGCACGTTTGATCGCCGAACTGCTGATCGACTGCGCGGCGTGTCGGCGCAGCGTGGTCAGTGACGCTGAGCAGGAACAGCAGGCCATCAGCGAACTGCGCAAAGCCGTTCGCCAACGCGAACAACGCTGCGTCGAAGCACTGCTCAAGCTGTACGCGTTCCGCCCACAGGACGCCGACGCCAGCGACTTGCCGCTGCTGGATGGCCGTTGGGGCGATGATTTGTTCAACCCCGAAACCCTCAGACAATTGGGTGTGCGGGTCGGTAGCGGGATCGCCGCTGGCGCGGCAGCCGGTGCCGGCGTGGACTTGCTGGTGGGCGGCCTGACCCTCGGCGCGGCGGCACTGGCCGGGGCGATTGCCGGTGGCGCCCTGCAAACGGCGCGCAGTTACGGCAGCCGCTTGCTGGGCAAAATCAAAGGCCAGCGCGAGCTGACCGTCGACGACAGCGTGTTGCGTTTGTTGGCATTGCGTCAGCGGCAACTGGTGCAGGCCTTGAACCTGCGCGGGCACGCGGCGATGGACAGCATCCAGGTCGCCACGCCACAGGACAAGAGCTGGCGCGAAGGGAAATTGCCCGAGGCACTGAGCAAGGCGCGGGCGCATCCGCAGTGGTCGTCGCTCAATCCTCAGGCGAAGTTGAGTCAGGCGGAGCGGCAGGAGCAGGTTGAGGTGTTGGCGCAGAAGGTGATCGAGGCTTGAATCTCGAGCGTCTGTACCGACCCCATCGCGAGCAGGCTCGCTCCCACATTTGATCTCTGGTGCTCACAAATTGTGTGTTCACAGGAGGTCCAGTGTGGGAGCGAGCCTGCTCGCGATGGCAGCCACTCGGTTCCACGGCTCTACGCCGCCAATAATCGCCCAGCCTTCTCTTTCAATATCTCAAGATCAATCACCGGCACCCACATCGCCTTCGCCTGCTCATCCCACTGGCGCATCCGCAGGCTAATCGCACACAACGGATCCCGCTCAAACGCCTGCGCCTCGGCAGCCGTCATCACCCCGCCCTGATACTCCAGCGTGCGCCGGCTGGCCTCGCTCAAGCGTTCGTAGTAACCCGGCTCTTTGAACGTCAGGTAACGCTTGGCCTGAACGTGATATTCCACCAGCCGCGCCATGCGTTCGCTAAAACCCAGGCGACGCAGGTAATCGGCGCCGAGGCGTTCATGGCTGACCACGCCAAAACCGCCCATGTTCTCGGCGTTCTCGGCGCAGAGGTGCCCGATGTCATGGAAGAACGCGGCCAGCACCACTTCATTGTCGAAGCCTTCGGCCATGGCCCGTTCAGCGGCCTGGGACATGTGCTCGATCTGCGATACCGGTTCGCCGATGTAATCGCTGTCACCGAAGCGCTCGTACCAGCCGAACACTTCGGCGATCACCTGTTCGTTGTGGCCCATCAGTGCTCTCCCAACAAGGTCCTGACGTTACGTTCAGCCATCGCCGGCCCGACGCTCATGCCGACGCCCGTGTGCATCAATGCGGCATGCACGCCCGGTGCGGCCTGCAAGAACGAAAACGGCACTGCCCCGCGAGCACCGTAGACGCCCTGCCAGCGCTCGACCACTTGCACCTTGCAGCCCAGGGTCTGCTCGGCCAGTTCGAGCATCCAGTTATCGACCTGCTCAGCATTGAACGGTGACGGGTCGCTGCCGTAGTCGTGGGAATCACCAATAATCAGTTCGCCGTGCGGCGTCGGGCTGATCAGCAGGTGAATGCCGTGTTCGTGCAAATGCGGCGCCTCACGCAGAATCTGCGCCTGCACTGCCGCAGCTTCCGGCAGATCGGCGAATGCGCCGTAGTGCACGCAACTCAGACCGGTGAGCAGCGCGTGTTGCAGGTTGAGGTTGATCTGCGGCCGGGCGCGGAGCATTTGCAGACGGCAGATCTGCGGCTTGAGCGCAGTAATCGGCTCGGCCAGCAGGGTCTGATAATCGTGGCCGGAACAGACGATAATCTGCTCGCCCGTGAAGCTGCCCGCGGTGCTGTGCACACGGCCGGGTTCGATGTCGCGCACCAGGGTGGAGAAGTGAAACTCCACGCCGAGGTCGCGGCGCAGGTAGTCGATCAACGCCGGGATCGCTTCGCGCGAATACAGTTGTTGGTCATCCAGACCGTGCAATGCCGCACGGTGATGCCGGAACTGGCCGCCGTACAGATCGCGCAATGCGGCGCCGCGCAATAGCTCGACTCGATAACCGTGTTCGATGGCGCGCCCGGCACAGAAGGCTTCCAGCAATTGCTCTTCAGCTTCGGTACGAGCAAACAAATACGAGCCGTTGCGCTTGAGCTGCAAGCCCGCCAATTGCGCCCATTGGCCCCAGATTTCTCGGCTGGCCTTGGCCAGTTCAAGCATCTGCCCCGGTGGTTGGCCGGTGACCAGCGCCTGGCCAAAGTTGCGCACCGACGCGCCCAACGGCGTGGCACTGCGTTCGAAGACCTTGACCTTCAAACCGCGTTTGGCTGCGGCGAAGGCGTGGGACAAACCCAGAATGCCGGCGCCGACGATCAGCATGTCGCTGTGGTGAGTCATTAGGAGTTGT
>NZ_JANLNW010000068.1 GCF_025465945.1 Pseudomonas sp. 6D_7.1_Bac1
AGAAAGAGCCGCGTTTATACGCGGCTTTTTTGTGCCTGAAAGAATCACCGGCCTCACCACCGAACTACTGTGGGAGCGGGCTTGCTCGCGAAGACGGATCGACATTCACCATTGATGTCGACTGACAGACCGCTTTCGCGAGCAAGCCCGCTCCCACATTAGATTTGTGTAGGGTCAGATCTTTTTGGTCCTTGGCAAAAAGATCGCCAACACCCCGAACAACGGCAGGAACGAACACAGCATGTACACGTATTCAATGCCGTGAATGTCCGCCAGATGCCCCAGCAGCGCCGCACCAATCCCGCCAAAACCGAACATCAGACCGAAGAACACCCCGGCAATCATCCCAACATTTCCCGGTACCAGTTCCTGCGCGTAGACCACAATCGCCGAGAATGCCGAGGCCAGGATGAAGCCAATCACCACGCTCACGATGCTGGTCCAGAACAGATCGACGTGAGGCAGGATCAAGGTGAACGGTGCAACGCCGAGGATCGAGAACCAGATCACCGCCTTACGGCCGATCTTGTCGCCAATCGGCCCACCAAAAAAAGTCCCCGCCGCGACAGCCCCGAGAAACAGGAACAGGTGCAGCTGTGAACTCGCCACCGACAGGTCGAACTTCTCAATCAGGTAGAAGGTGAAATAACTGGTGAGGCTCGCCATGTAGAAATACTTGGAGAACACCAGCAATCCGAGTACCACCAAGGCGCTGATCACCCTGCCCTTCGACAACCCGTGAGTTGCCACCTGGCCTTGCTTGAGCTTGAACAGGCTCAAGTGGTTGGCGTACCAACGGCTGATGCCATACAACACCACCAACGCAAACACTGCGAACAAACCGAACCAGGCGACGTTGCCCTGGCCGAACGGAATGATGATCGCCGCCGCCAGCAGCGGCCCGAACGCCGAGCCGGCGTTACCCCCGACCTGAAAGGTCGATTGCGCCAGGCCAAAACGCCCGCCCGAGGCCAACCGCGCCACGCGAGACGCTTCCGGGTGAAAGGTCGAAGAGCCGATCCCGATCAACCCCGCCGCCAACAGAATCAATGGAAAACTGCCGACCTGAGACATCATCAGAATACCGATCAAGGTGCAGATCATCCCTGCCGGCAACAGATACGGCTTGGGATGGCGATCGGTGTAGTAACCGACCCACGGCTGCAACAGCGATGCCGTGAGCTGAAAGGTCAAGGTGATCAGGCCAACCTGTGTGAAGGTCAGCCCGTAATTGGCCTTGAGCATCGGGTAGATCGACGGCAGCACCGACTGAATCAGGTCGTTGATCAAATGCGCCAGCGCCACTGCGCCGATGATTCGCATGACCAACGGGCTGCTTTGCGAAGTCGCAGGGGCCGGCGATACGGCAGTTTGAGCGTTACTGGTAGCCATGAGAGTGTCCATACAACGGAAGTGAGCGCACTTGCAGGTGCGCCAATGTGCCATTTTTCAGTGCAGCAATGCCATCCCCTTAGCCTGCTAACGACCTCTAAATAATCAACCGTCAAGTAATAGCGCAAAGCCATGGTCTGAATCTTGCCTTACTTATCCGCTTCAACGCGGCCCCTTACAAAGGGGATCGAGAATGGGAAGTTTCACTACAGCGCCGGTCCTACATGACCCGTCGAGGTGAACTTTCGAGGCCTTTTATGAGGGCACGGGTTGCGGTCATATCGCCGCGACCGCACGCCAATGGTGCGTGGTGCCCAGAGGAGTAGTCGGGCATGCAGGCTTTTCTGGCACCGGGGATTGGACTGCTTGGGCGTTTCGGTTTCGCCCGCAAGTTTCAGTTGTTGTTTCTGCTGTTTATCCTGCCGCTGGCGGGCAGCCTGTGGATGATTGGCCTGGATTACCGCGACAAACTCACCCTGATCGCAGGCGAGCGTGCCGGCGTGCACCAGTTGTTGGCCCTCGATGCGCTGGACAACCTGCTCGCCGCCCAACGTGACCGCGCCGCCCGCTGGCGCGCCACTGAAACCAATCGCCAGCCAACACCGGCCACCGTCGCCGCGATGGCCGCATTCGATGCGGTGCAGCCTGCACTGAATCAAGCCGTCAACGATCTGGGCCATGCACTGACAACCGAAGGGGCCGAGGCCGACACCCTCAGTCGCTATCAAACCCTGCAAACCGCACTCAATGGTCTGGACTCGAAAAGCCTGAGCAGCGTTGGTTGGTGGCCGGATGGCTATGAGCGCTTCACTGCGGCCCTCAGCGCGCTGCAAGCACTGCGCGAACAGATCGCCATGGACAACCGCCTGACACTGGCTCCGTGGCTGGAAACGTACTTGCTGACGCAGATCTCGACCCAGCACGCACCGGACCTGATCGAACGGGTCGGTCGCCTCGCCAGCATCGGCCAGGCATCGGTGGTGTCCGGACAATTCTCGCTGCAAAGCCGCTTGCAACTGCGCGACCTGCGCAGCCGTATTGGCGATGCCCGCGAGCAGTTGATCAAGACCGGCAGCTTGCTCGAAGCACGGTTGCCAAGTGCGTTGCAGGCCTGGGCCGGGCAATACCACGACAGCCTCAAGCATCTGGACGCCGGGTTGAAAGGGCTGGATGACGGCATGTTCGGCGCCAGCATCACGCTCAAACCGGAAGACTTCGAGCGCAACCTCGACGCCCTCCTCACTGACCTCGCCTCGCTGCGTCAGCAATCACTGGTGTCACTGGATCAGCGCCTGGACTACTACCACGGCTCAGCCATTCGCCAGTTCATTCTGGTGGCGAGCGTCCTCGGTTGCCTGCTGCTCGCCGCGCTATATTTGTTCATCTGCTTGCAAGCCTCGATCCGCCGCAGTGCCAGCGGCATCACGCTGCTGGCCGAAGCCCTGCGCGATGGCAACTTGAGCCTGCAAGTGCCGGTACACGGTCGCGATGAACTGGCAGCGATCAGCACTGCACTCAACGTTGCGGTGGTGCAACTGCGCACCAGCCTGCTGGGGGTCGATCACGAAACCCTGCAACTGAGCAACGCGGTGCGAGCCCTCAATACTCACGCCAGCGGTGCACTGGGCGAAGTCGAAGCCCAACAGTTGCAGATCAGCCAGATCGCCGCCGCGGCCACGCAGCTCGCCGCAACCTCGCAAGGGGTCGCCCAGAGTTGCGAACAGGCCTCAGGCAGCGCTCAGCAGACCCAGCGCATAGCCGCCGAGAGCAGCCGCGACAGTCAACGCACCACGGCGAGCATTCAGCAGCTCAACCAGCGACTGAACGACACCGCCGCCGCCCTGGGCCGAGTCAGCGAACAAGGGCAGCAGATTCAACTGGTGGTGGACACCATTCGCGGCGTTGCCGAGCAGACCAATCTGCTGGCGCTCAATGCCGCCATTGAAGCGGCCCGTGCAGGTGAACAAGGTCGAGGTTTTGCGGTAGTCGCTGATGAAGTGCGCAGCCTGTCGCAACGTACCCAGTCCTCCACCGCGCAGATCGCCGGCACCGTCGACAGCCTGCGCAGCACCGTCAACGAAGCCGTGAGTTTGATGGAAGCTGCCTGCGACCAGGCCCAAACTGACGCGCAAGCGGTCACCGGTCTCGGTGAACGCCTGGGGGAAATCGCCAGCGCGGTGCAAAGCGTCACCGATACCCTGGCGCAAATCGCCACTGCGGTTGAAGAGCAAGCCAGCACCGCCGATGAGGTCAGTGGCAACATCCAGCAGGTCGATCAGGCCGCCGTACGCCTGCTCGAAGGGGCACGGGCGGTGAACCTGGCGGCGGACACCTTGAGTTCGGGCAGCAGGGCGTTGAGCGAGAATACCGGGCGGTTTCAGCTGGGTTGAAGCGGCAAACTCATCCGTTTTTGCGGGTCAGGTCGATAAGCGGTTGAAAGCGTAGAGAAATATTTTAGATTTACGCTTGACACATCATCGTTACGAGCCAATAATGCGCGCCACTTGGCTACATAGCTCAGTTGGTTAGAGCATAGCATTCATAATGCTGGGGTCCGGGGTTCAAGTCCCTGTGTAGCCACCAAGTACTAAAAACGGCTTACCGAAAGGTAGGCCGTTTTTTTATGCCTGAAGAAAAGTGCCTGGTCCACCGCCGGCCCACATCGCGATGTGAGCCGCAGTGTTCATCACGCGCCGAGGCGTTCGACTATATCGTGGGCAATGCAGACAACGCCTTTTCCCATATCTGCCGGGTGCGAACCCAGACCATTTCCTGCCAGTCACTGTCGGCGGGATAGAACTGCTCAAGAAGATTCAACTTGATCTCGCGCCCCACTGCATCACTCGGATCACCGTGCAGGTGCAGCCAGTGATCGTCGCGCAGATGAGCATGCACCGCTTCTCCCGGGTAGGTGCCGCACTCAATGACAAACGGCATCAGGCGCACCTGCGGCAACGCATCGAGCAGCGCCTGTGAGGTGTAGCCGGTAGCTGTGGCGGCAATCCCGGTTTCACTCTGGGTCTGCGCGCCGGTCTGTATGGTGTAGAGCCACGGACCGTAAATGGACTGCGCCTGTTCCAGTGCCGGGTAGGCCTCTTGGGTAACGGTCAACAACATCGGATGGCCGTACTCTCCCGCGCCGGAGTGCAGGTCGAAACACATGGCGACCTCGGCCTGAGAAAGATGCGCCGCAATGATCTGATGCAACGTCCGGTTCGACCAACTCGGCGCCAGCCCGCCGTAAAACAGACCATCGGGATGGCTGTGCTGACCGCCCTCGACAATCGACATCACTGCCGGCCAGCCATGCTCGCTTAACTGTGCGGCGAGCAAGGCATCGGCGCGATCACGCTCCGGGCCCTGCAACTGGCTGAAGGTATAAATCTCGTTCAACGCCGCATAGGCCTGATTGTCGGGCAGCGGGCGTTCGAAGTTCAGGTGGTTGCGGTTCAGGTCGATGTTGTCTTCATTAACGCGACGCAACCACGCCGTACCCCAAGGGTTGATCAAGTGGATCATCACTACCGCGACGTCGGCGGGCAGTGGGCGTTTGCCGAACTCGTTCAGCCAGTTGATCTGGCACTCCGAACCGTAGAAACCCTCAACCCCGTGGGTACCGCTCAACATCACCAGCAGACGCTTTGCGTCGGGGTTGCCGAGCACCGCCACGTCAGTGCTCAGGGGCTCGCCGAACGGCCCTTTGAGTGGATGCGGGTATTCGGTCAACCGGGCGCCGGCTGCGGTCGCTGCCGCCAGAAACTGTTCACGCTGTGTGCGGTAACCTGGCTGCGTTGGGAACTCGGTCTGCATGTCGGCCTCTTGTTGTTATTGGCTTGTTATTAGCGAAGATCTCGCGCCCCCGACCCTACAGAAAAACCCTGCGCTGAAGAAGGGAAAAAGTACCCATCCATCGATCAACCTGCGCAAGACCAGCGTTGCAGCTGACGCCTTTGGCCGATACAGTCCGCCGATCGTTTATCCCACGGATGGAGTGTTCCACGTGTTCCCAGCCTTCCATTTGAGCCGCTACCGCCTGGCGACCCTCTCGCTGATAGCCACCGCGCTGACCCTCGCTGCCTGCAACACCCCACCCTCTTTGCCGTCCGCGAGTGCCTTGCCGGTGGCCCCGGAAATCGCCTCGGGGTATCGCACCGACCTGCACACTCAATACGCCTCCAGGCATATGGCCGCAGCCGCCAATCCGCTGGCAGCCGCTGCCGGGCGGGAGATGCTGCGCCAGGGCGGTTCGGCAATCGATGCCGCCATCGCCATGCAAGCGGTGCTGACGCTGGTTGAGCCACAATCCTCGGGGATCGGTGGCGGCGCGTTGATCGTACTCTGGGACGGCAAGGCGGTGCGCACCTACGACGGCCGTGAAACCGCACCCGCCGGTGCGACTGAAAAACTCTTCCTGCAAGCCGACGGCAAACCCATGCCGTTCACCGAGGCGCAGATAGGTGGTCGCTCGGTCGCCACACCGGGTGTATTGAGCGCACTGGAGTTGGCCCATCAGAAGCACGGTCGCCTGCCATGGGCGACGTTGTTCGAGCCGGCCATTGCCCTGGCGGAAAAGGGCTTTGCGATTTCGCCACGCCTGCACACGATGATTGCCTCCGACCCGTTCCTGCCACGCTCGCCCGACATGGCCGCGTACTTCCTGAATGCCGATGGCAACCCGAAAGCCGTGGGCACGCTGCTGAAAAATCCGGCCCTGGCCAAGGTCCTCAAACGCATCGCCACAGAAGGCCCGAGTGCGCTGTATCAAGGTCCGGTTGCGCAGGAGATCGTCGCCAAGGTTCAGGGCAATACCAACCCCGGCAGCCTGTCGCTGAACGACCTCAAAGGCTACAGCGCCAAAGAGCGCGCCCCGCTGTGCACCGACTACAAGCGCTGGCAAGTCTGTGGTATGCCACCGCCATCCTCGGGCGGGATCGCCGTGGCACAGATCCTCGGCACCTTGCAGGCGCTCGAAAGCCGCGACAGTCGCTTCGCTCTGGCGCCATTGAGCCCCATCAAGACCAACAAACCGGCAGGCATCGAACCGGCACCTGAAGCCGTGCACCTGATTGCCGAGGCCGAGCGCCTGGCGTACGCCGACCGCGCGCAGTACGTCGCCGACTCGGACTTCGTGCCGGTTCCGGTCGCCGGACTGGTCTCCCCTGCCTACCTGGCCAGCCGTGCAACCTTGATCGGTGAGCGCAGCATGGGCAGCGCCAAACCTGGCACTCCTCCGGGCATTCAGGTGGCCTACGCCCCTGACCGCTCGCCACTGCGGATCTCCACCTCGCAAGTGGTTGCCGTCGACGATCAGGGCGGCGCGGTGTCGATGACCACCACTGTTGAAGCTGCCTTCGGCTCGCACCTGATGGTGCAGGGTTTCATGCTCAACAATCAGATGACCGACTTCTCGTTCATCCCCGAAGAAAACGGCCAACCCGTGGCCAACCGCGTCGAACCCGGCAAACGCCCGCGCTCGTCCATGGCACCGACGCTGATCTTCGATCGCCACAGCGGTGAGCTGGTCGCGACGGTCGGCTCGCCCGGCGGTTCGCAAATCATTGAATACGTCGCCAAGTCAGTGGTCGGCATGCTCGACTGGAACCTCGACCCGCAAGCCGCCATCAGCCTGCCCAACTTCGGCAGCCGCAACGGCCCGACCGAACTGGAGCAAGGTCAGTTCAGCCCGGCGCTGATCCAGGCCCTCAAGGACAAAGGGCATGCGGTCAATGAAATCGACATGACCAGCGGCACCCAGGCCATCGTTCGAGTGCGTGATGCGCAGGGCAAAGCCTCTTGGGCTGGTGGAGCGGACCCACGGCGTGAAGGCGAGGCGTTGGGAGATTGATCGGGAATGGAAACACGAAAGGGCTTACCGCGAGGTAGGCCCTTTTTTATGGGCAAAGGCTCTGGATCATCCCGCGCCCCAGTCTTTACCTGACATTCATGGGCTCGGCCAGCGCATAAGATCTTCCATGCTCGACAAGTCCGTACATCGCTTCTTATTTTCGCAGCCTTGCAACAGTCCCACCACGGGACTAGGATCGCCTCATGAGAATTATCGCTATCAGTCACATAAAAGGATTTTGGGAAAGATTCCCTGACTCAGAGCAGTCATTCCTCGCCTGGATTGACGAAGCAAAAAACGCGAACTGGGCAACCCCTGCGGATATCAAGGCCCATTTTGGCAGCGCCAGTATTCTCAAGAGCCGTAGAGTCGTGTTCAACATCAAGGGCAACGACTATCGACTTGTCGTCGCTGTGGCCTACCGCTTCGGGGCCGTTTACATAAAGTTTGTCGGCCCCCACGAGCAGTACGACGCTATCGACGCCGATACCGTTGAAATGGAGTAACCCATGAATATTCGTCCGATTCACACCGAACAGGACTACCGTGCGGCCCTCAAGGAAGTGTCTGCGCTATTTGACAACGAACCTGAACCGGGCACGCCTGAAGGTGACTACTTCGACGTCATGATCACCCTCATTCAGGCCTACGAAGCGAAGCAGTTTCCGGTTGACCTGCCCAACCCGATAGATGCAATCAAATTTCGCATGGAACAGTCGGGCTTGTCTGCCGCTGACCTGGCGCCAGCCATTGGCCGGACAAACCGGGTGTATGAGGTGCTCAACGGCAAACGTGCATTGACGCTGCCGATGATCTGGAAACTTCATGAGCTGTTCGGGATTCCGGCAGAGAGCCTGATCAAACCCGTCAGAGGCATTTGACCGATTGCGCCGCTCCGAGAATCTGACAGCAACGCAGAGGTGGGCCTGGCCCGCCCCTGCTCGCCACTGATATCAGGCCGGCACACCCAGAATGATATGCGATGCCTTGATTACCGCAGTAGCGCTAACGCCAGGAGCCAGACCCAGTTCCGCAACCGCTTCGCGAGTGACGATCGAATAGACCTCGGCGCCGCCGTCGAGCCGGATCACCACTTCGGCATTCACCGCACCATCGGTGACGCTGGTGACTTTGCCTTCCAGGCAGTTGCGCGCCGAGAGGCGAATATCGCTGGACTCAGTCATCAGCATGACCCACGGCGCCTTCACCAGAGCGACCGCTTCTTTGCCGACCGCCAGACCAAGGCTCTTGACGCTTTCCATGGTCACCACGGCAACCAGTTGATTACCGCCGGACAGTGTCAGTGCAACCTCGGCATTGACCGCGCCTGCCTGCAACTGGCTGATGGTGCCCTTGAAAACGTTACGTGCGCTGACCTTCATGATGTTGTCACCTCGAATAATAGTTTTTGTATACGATTTTTCGCATCATTCGGTAAAACCACAGAAGATTCAAGCAGCGTCTGCTCTTGCAGACTCAGGCACTTACATAAACCCACGCCTCGATCCCGGACGCCAGCACTACGCTGACCCGCTTGTAATCCGAGACTTCGTAGCTGTCAGCGGCCGCCAACTCCGCGGGCGTGATCTGAAATACCATACCCGGGATCGGCGCACTGTCAGCAGCGCCGGGACGCAAAATCGGATGGTGGGTCTTGCCACTGGTCGCCAACACTTCGGGGTCGGTAATTTCCACCCAGGACTGCTCGTAACCGAGCATCTGGTCGGCACTGCCGGACAACTCGCGCCCGAAGTTGGCCAGTTGCACGACCTTGTCCTGCAGGGTTCCATAGGAAAACAGGTACACCTGCGTATTGTTTGAATCGGTCATCAGCGAGCCTCGCTTCTAAAGAGTAGTGCTTCTTAACACGGCAAGCAGAACCGGTTAAAGATTCAGTTCCCGTGTCAATCGCATATGGATCAATCAACCGGTAATCCGGCTGACAGCCAACCCGCACCTGAGCTACCGTGTTCGTCACCGAGCACCCGGCCAAGAAGGCTCCTCATGGGCAAGCAAAAAAGCCTCACCGACTGGTTCCAGCGAGCCCCCGATTCGAGCGGGCTGGAGCGTATCGAGGCGTTTTTTTCGGGTCACGCTTACGACCTCCACCGTCACGACACCTACGCTATTGGTCGCACGCTGTCCGGTGTGCAGAGCTTTCAGTATCGCGGAGATTGGCGCCATAGCCTGCCGGGCACGACCATGGTGCTGCACCCGGACGAAGTCCACGATGGCGAGGCGGGGACCGAGGACGGCTTTAAATACCGGATGCTCTATGTCGAGCCGGCACTGATCCAGCAGATGCTCGGCGGCCAACCGCTCCCTTTCATCAAGACCGGCATTTCCACCGATCCACGCTTGTTCGCTGCAACCGAGGTCTTGCTGCAAAGCCTCGACCGCCCACTCGATACGCTGGAACAGCAGGATGCGCTGTTTGATCTGGCGCACGCCATGAGCGCCGTATCAGGGGTATCCGCGCATCGCCAGAGCTTTGATTATCTGGCGGCTGAGCGAGCTCGCGAGTTCATGCACAGTGCGCTCAACCAAACGGTGACCCTGGATCAACTGGCCGACCACAGCGGACGTGATCGCTGGAGTCTGTCGCGGGACTTTCGCTTACTGTTCGGCACCAGTCCTTACCGCTACCTGACCATGCGCCGCCTTGATCTGGTGCGCTCGTTGTTGATTCAGGGCGAGTCGCTGACCAATGCTGCGCTGATTGCCGGGTTCAGCGATCAGAGCCACATGACCCGCCAATTCGGCAAGACCTACGGCCTGTCACCCGCCCGCTGGATGAAAATGCATCGCTCGTAAGCCATGCACAATCGTGCAAGAAGTACGCGGCCGCGCTGACTATCGTGGGCTCACAATCCGCCAACGGGAGCCGTGCCATGCAGCCGTATCAAAGTCTGAACCTTGCCCACAAACTTGCGCAGATCAACGAGCACTGGTCGCCCCGGGTCATCGCCGAAATGAACGACTACCAGTTCAAGGTAGTGAAACTGCTGGGGGATTTCATCTGGCACGATCATCAGGACACCGACGAGACTTTTATCGTCCTGGAAGGCCAATTGCGCATCGACTTTCGCGACGGTCAGGTGCTGGTGTCCCAAGGTGAAATGTACGTGGTACCCAAGGGCGTCGAGCACAAACCGTTTGCCGAACAGGAAGTCCAACTGCTGCTGATCGAACCCAAGGGCGTGCTCAATACCGGGAGCGAAGGTGGCGAGCGCACGGCAGTGAATGATCTGTGGATCTGACGACGCTCAATCGTCCAGATTTTTTCCGGCCACCGGATCGCCAATTTTCAGGAAATGGCCACCGGCAACATGGTGCAGCGTGCGCAATGCATCGTGCCCTTCGAAGTGCCAACGACCCTCGCTGAATACGCGCTCGTCGGCCTGGGCGGCAATCACTTCGGCCAGAAACAGGTCGTATTGCTGGTGATTGTGCGGTTCGGGCAGCAGGCGACATTCCAGCCAGGCCACACAACCTTCAAGCATTGGCGCATCAAATTGTTCACCGGCGAATGTTTGCAGGCCATAGGCCTGGAACTTGTCCCGTTCAAGACCGGACGTCGAGCCGACGGTTTGTACGATGTCGGCCTGGGCGGCGCAGGGAACGTTCAGCACAAAGCTGCCCGACGCTTCGAGCAACTGACGGGTCCAGGTCGACTTGTCGAGCACTACGGCGATTTTTGGCGGCTCGAAGTCCAGCGGCATCGCCCAGGCCGCCGCCATGATATTGCGCTTGCCGTCATGGGCCGCACTGACCAGTACGGTCGGCCCATGATTGAGCAGACGGTAGGCCTTGGACAAGGGAACCGGACGGCGGTGGGAAACGCTCATGGATGTCTGCTCCTGAGAAAAGAGCGAATTGTAGCGGTATCACCTCGGACGTAGTGCAGAACGAAACTGAACAGCGGCCTGTACCTCAGAACGAGGACAGGCTCGCTCAAGCCGCGCTTAGGTCGACAGCTGATTGGCGAACTGCCCGACCGCGTTTACCACTTTCTGCGCGCCGTCCTGAATCTCGACGATCACCGTGCCCGCCTCGGCGGCCAATGCCAGACCTTGTTCGGCCTGGAGTTTGCCGTCGGTCATCAGCACCACGGCATCGCGCGCCATATCCTGGTTCTGACGCACCACGCCGACGATTTCGTCGGTGGCTTTGCTGGTTCGCGAAGCCAGTTGTCGAACCTCGTCCGCCACCACCGCAAAACCTCGTCCTTGCTCACCGGCACGTGCCGCTTCGATGGCGGCGTTGAGCGCCAGCAGGTTGGTCTGTTCGGCAATACCACTGATGGTTTTGACGATGGTGCCAATCACCAGCGACTGCTCGTTCAACGCTTCGATCCCTTCACCGGCCTGTTGCATATGCCTGGCCAGTTCACGCATTACATCCACTGCCTGAGTGACCACGGTGGTGCCGCGTTGCGCACAGCTGTCGGTCTGCAACGAGGTGCTGTAAGCGATGTTCGCCGCTTCCGAGACCGCTTGCTCCTGGTTGACCTGATCGGTGATCACGGTGGCGAACTTGACCACTTTGTAGAGTTTTTCGTTGGCATCGAGCACCGGGTTATAGGACGCCTCGAGCCAGACCACCCGGCCGTGGCTGTCGACGCGTTTGAAGCGGTCAGCCACGAACTCACCGGCGTTCAAACGCCGCCAGAAGTCCTGATACGCGGAGCTGTTGTACTCCTCTGGCTCACAGAACGTGCGGTGATGTTTGCCTTTGATCTGCGCCAGGCTGTAACCCATACCGTTCAAGAACCGGTCGTTGGCCGTCAGCACATTACCGTTGAGGTCGAACTCGATCACCGCCGTCGAACGAACCAGCGCCCCGAGCAGATTCTCGTGCTCACGGGAGGCTTCAATGGTGCGGGTCAGGTCGCTGGAGTAAATCGAAAAGTGTTTGATCCGGCCGTCCGAGCTACGAATCGGCTGTGAGATCGAACGCAACCACGCTTCCTCACCATTGCCTCTGAGCAAACGTACGGCGCCCGCGAAGTGCTCGCCACGGGTCAGAGCATTCTTGAAGCGCAGGTGAAACTCATCGGTTTTGACATGGACCGGAACGATATCTTCGATGTGCCGGCCAATCAGGTCATTGCCCTTGTAGAGCATTTCCTGGGCGAAATTCTGGTTAATCGATTGCACCCGCCCTTCAGGGTCCAGGGTGAGCACGAGCATCTCGCTTTCCAGACTGTCCTTCACTTGTTGAAGGCTGGAGAGTTCCTCGCGAAGAGCTGACAGCTCCTGCTTCAAGCGTTTGTTGAACATAGCGATGCACCGATGGGCAGGGTTGAGAGCGTCCTTCAGCCTAACCATCGGCATTACAAAATTTTTCTGAAGAGTGTTTCGAGGCTGTCCTACAAAAATAGTTGGCACATGGCCATCATCCACACAGCAACGCCTCAAAACCGGCGCCTTGAAGGGTGCTTGGGGAAGACGAACCTTACGATTGAAGTGCCTCAACGCCAGCCGCATGTTCGACCCGCGGCAGGCGCGAACCGAAGTACAGCGCTGCGCTGATCCCGACCGCCCCCATTACCGCGCAGAACATCACGCAAATCCATGGGCTCCAGGGCATCAGACCGATCAGCAACAACGGCGTGATGCTGGCCCAAATGGCGTAGGCAATGTTGTAGGTGAACGAAATCCCCGAGACGCGAATCCGCGCCGGGAACAGATTGACCATCACCGATGGCACCGCCCCGACCACCCCGCAACTCAGACCGGCGATGGCATAGGCCAGGCCAATCCACTGTGCACCGCCGATCAGGCTGGTGTAGAGCACGCCAATCCCCAACGGCAATAACAGGCTATAGAGCAGCACCGTGCGCCAGGCGCCGATACGGTCGACGATCAAACCTGCGATCACACAGCCGATGTTCAAAAACACGATGCCGAGACTGCTCAGGGCGAAGGTATGGCTGGCGGTCATGCCGAAGGTTTTTTGCATCATGGTCGGGGTGATGACGACAAAGGTCACCACTGCCGAGGTCAACACGCAGGTGAGGATCACCGCCGGCAGCATTGCCAGCCGATGCTCACGCAACACGGTGCGCAGCGGCAGCTCGACGTGCAGCTCGCGACTCACCTGCATGGCCATGAACACCGGGGTTTCATTGAGCCAGCGGCGCAACCAGACGCCAATCACCCCGAACACGCCCCCCAGCAGGAACGGGTAACGCCAGGCATAATCGAGGATTTCCGTCGGGGTAAAAACCTGTGCCAGCAAGGTCGCGGTCAACGCACCGATCAAGTAACCGAAGGTCAGCCCGGCCTGCAGGAAACCCAAGGCATACCCCCGATGGCCAGCCGGTGCATGCTCGGCCACGAACACCCAGGCGCTTGGCACTTCACCGCCCACCGCCGCGCCTTGCAACACCCGTAGCAGCAACAACAGCAATGGTGCGAAATAGCCAATCTGGGCGTAGGTCGGCATGATCCCGATCAGCAGGCACGGCAGCGCCATCATCAGGATGCTCAAACTGAAGACTCTCTTGCGCCCCAGCCGATCCGCGAAGTGCGCCATCAGAATCCCGCCCAGCGGACGCGCCAGGTAACCGGTGACAAAAATCCCGAAACTTTGCAGCAAACGCAGCCATTCGGGCATTTCCGGTGGGAAGAACAGCTGACTGAGGGTCAGGGCGAAAAATACGAAAATGATGAAGTCGTAGATTTCCAGCGCCCCGCCGAGGGCCGCCAGGCCCAGGGTCTTGTAGTCAGACCGGGAGAACGGCGCCGGTCGAGTGTCAGGGGTGGCAGTCATAAAACAGGCTCTGAAATGGGCAAAAAAATCACGGCGCCCATGGTCTACGCAAAAGCGCGATCGAACAACCCGTTAGACCATAGTCCCAAGCGCACAAAACAGCACCGCAAAAACGCCTCAATTGATTTACTGTTTATGTCAGACCGCAAGGGCCTGCGCCGCCCTGCTGGCCCCACAATAAACATAAAAAATCGAGGTACTTCCGTGGCCGCTGATATCGAAGATAGCCGCTCCGCCCGCTTTGCCCTGCATTGCTCAAACTTTGCCGAACGCTGGTTTCCCGACTCCTGGGTGTTTGCCGCGCTCGCGGTGATCATCGTCGCCCTCGCCACCATGGCCATGGGCGCCAAGCCCACCGACGCGGCGATGGCCTTCGGTGACGGCTTCTGGAGCCTGATCCCGTTCACCATGCAGATGGCCTTCGTGGTGATCGGTGGCTACGTGGTCGCCAGCTCGCCACCGGCGGTGAAACTGATCGACCGCCTGGCGCGCATCCCAAAGAACGGCCGCTCGGCCGTGGCCTGGGTGGCACTGATTTCCATGGTTGCCTCGTTGCTCAACTGGGGGCTGTCGCTGGTGTTCGGCGGTTTGCTGGTGCGGGCTCTGGCCCGTCGTACCGATTTGCGCATGGATTACCGCGCCGCCGGTGCCGCCGCTTACTTGGGGCTCGGCGCAGTGTGGGCGCTGGGGCTGTCGTCGTCGGCGGCACAATTGCAGGCCAACCCGGCGAGTTTGCCGCCCTCGATCCTGTCAATCACCGGGATGATTCCGTTCACCCAGACGATTTTCCTGTGGCAGTCCGGCGTTCTGCTGCTGGCGCTGATCGTGGTCTCGCTGATCATCGCCTACGCCACCGCCCCCGGCCCGAACTCCGCTCGCGATGCCAAGGCCTGCGGCATCGATCCAAGCTTCAGCATGCCGGCACCTCAGCCGCGTACCCGACCGGGCGAATGGCTGGAGTACAGCCCGATACTGACCATTCTGTTGGTACTGCTGGCAGCCGGCTGGCTGTTTCATGAGTTTGCGACTAAACCTGCGATCAGCGCGATTTCGGGCCTGAACACCTACAACTTCCTGTTCCTGATGCTCGGGGCGCTGCTGCACTGGCGCCCGCGCAGCTTCCTTGATGCGGTGGCCCGGGCGGTGCCGACCACCACCGGCGTGATGATCCAGTTCCCGCTGTACGGCTCCATCGCCGCGTTGATGACCGTGGTCAAAGGCGCCGATGGCCAGACCCTGGCACATCACATCTCGACCTTCTTCGTCAGCATCGCCTCCCACGACACCTACGCCCTGCTGATGGGCGTGTACTCGGCGATCCTCGGCTTTTTCATTCCGTCCGGCGGTGGTAAATGGATCATCGAGGCACCGTACGTGATGCAAGTCGCCAACGACCTCAAGTACCACCTGGGCTGGGCCGTGCAGATCTACAACGCCGCCGAAGCCCTGCCCAACCTGATCAACCCGTTCTACATGCTGCCGCTGCTCGGCGTGCTCGGCTTGAAAGCACGGGACCTGATCGGGTTTTCGTTCGTGCAACTGCTGGTGCACACGCCGCTGGTGCTGTTTCTGCTCTGGGCGCTGGGGACGACGCTTACGTATGTGGCGCCGGTGATGCCATAACGGGATGTAGCCGCGCCTGCCACAAACGGGCAGGTGCGGTTAGGACGATACATCAGGCAGACACTTCAACAACTCCGGCAGCGCCGCCTGAACCGTATCCCACACCACCTCAAGGTTGATATCAAAGTAGCCGTGGGCGATTCGGTTGCGCATGCCTCGCATGCTGCGCCATGGCACTTGAGGATGGGCTGCCGCGAATTCGGAGTAGCCATCCATGATTTTGGTGGCCGCCTCGCCAATGATGATGAGGCTCATGATGACCGCTTACTGAGTGCGCTTGTCGTCAAAAAACTCTTCCTTGCTCAGACCCTCAACAAAGATCAGTGCATCGCCAGTGGCTTGACGCATATGGTCGAGGTAGTCGCCGAGGCGATTCTGGTTCATACAGGAAGCGCCTGAGCCAACACCTGCTCACGAAACTTTACTGGCAGATCTCCAGGCGTCAGCAGATCAACGGAAACACCGAGCAAATCCTCCAGTTCAACCTGCAATCCGCCAAGATCAAACAACGTTGCACCTGGTAAAGCGTCCACCAATAGATCCAGGTCACTGCCGTCTTCGTCAGTGCCGCGTAGCACCGAACCGAAAACCCGTGGGTTGGCAGTGTGAAAACGCCCCACTACTTCACGTACAGCGGCGCGCTTGAGGTCTAGAGCGGCTGACGGTTTCATTCAGTACCCTCTCGATTCAAAGCAATATGGCGCCAGTCTAGCAGCGCTGGCAAAGACTTAACGCTAAATTCCTGGTCGTGAAATATTCGCTGACAGGCTGCTGTGAACGCCTCGATATCTTCAAACAGACCCTAGCCCACCCTTCCACTATTTTTTGCCGATCTATAACGTAAACCGCCCTGTAGCATTTCCGTCATATTTGATTGCTACCGTCCGCACGAAACGCCTTGTAACCAATTTAACGCTTAATCACCCAGGATTCAGGATGAACGACGACAAAGAAGGCAACGGCGCACCACCTTCCACCGATAACCCCACCGACACCAGCCGTCGGCGTTTTCTGGGTGGCGTTGCAGTCCTGGGGGTCGGCGCGACGCTGAGCGCGTGCGGCAACAATGGCGACACGCCGGGCAAGCCGGATGAGCGTCCGCTGTCGCCTGCCGAGCTGGACAAGGCGTTGCACGATCAGGTGAAAACCGTGGTGGTGATCTATGCCGAGAACCGCAGTTTCAATAACCTGTTCGGCGATTTCCCGGGCCTTGAAAAGCCGTTGTCAGCGCTCAAGCCTGAGGATTATCAGCAGCGCGACCGTGACGGCAGTCTGCTGGAAACCTTGCCGCCGGCCTGGGGTGGCGTGTTGCAGATCGGTCCACAAACCCTCGATGGCGTGACCTATCCGAGCGAAACCCAATTCCAGGAGCACTTGCCCAACGCTCCCTTCGCCCTCAAAGGCCCGAATGGCGAAGACTTGCCGTTTGGCCTGGTGACGCGGGACCTGTGGCATGTGTTCTATCAGAACCAGATGCAGATCAACGGTGGCAAGAATGACCGTTTTGTCGCCTGGGCCGACTCCGGCGGTTTAACCATGGGCCACTACGCCCAAAGTCGTTATTCCCTGCGCCTGTGGGACGTGGCCCGGGAGTTCGTGCTCTGCGATAACTTCTTCCAGGGCGCATTTGGCGGCTCGTTTCTCAACCATCAATACCTGATCAGTGCCGCAGTGCCGTTTTACCCGAATGCCGCCAATTCGGTGGCCAAGGCGCAAATGGCTTCGCTGCAAAGCGATGACCCGCTCGACACGCGCCTCAAACCATTGGAGAAATCCCCGGCCAGCGCCCTGACCGGTCCACCGCAATTCGGTCCAAGCGCCCTGACCCCCGACGGCTACGCAGTCAACACCATGGCCCCGCCCTATTGGCCGACCTGGATCCGTGACCCGGACCGTCAGGAATACTCCAAAGCCGATCTGCCCAACGTGCTGGTGCCGCAAAGCCACGAACACATCGGCGACAAGCTGTCGAAGAAGAACATTGACTGGGCCTGGTACGCCGGCGCCTGGCAGGCGACGCTGGAGCAGTACAAGGATTCGGGGGGCATTCCGAAGATCCCCAACTTCCAGTATCACCATCAGCCATTCAACTACTTCAAGCAACTGGGTCCGGAAAACCCGGCCGAACGCAGCAAACGCCTGCGCGATGGTGGTTTGGGGGACGAATCGAGCACCAACCGGTTCTTTGCCGATGCCGAAGCCGGGAAGTTGCCTGCGGTGAGTTTCTACAAGCCTCAGGGCAACCTGAACATGCACGCCGGTTACGCCGATGTGGCGTCGGGTGATCGGCATATCGTCCGCGCCCTGAAAGTGCTGCGCGAAAGCCCGCAGTGGAAAAACATGGTGGTGGTGGTCACCGTCGACGAAAACGGCGGCTGGTGGGACCACGTTGCACCGCCGCAGGGTGATCGTTGGGGGCCGGGCACGCGGGTGCCGGCGCTGGTGGTGTCGCCGTTTGCCCGCAAAGGCACGGTGGATCACACGGTGTACGATACCGCGTCGATCCTGCGGTTAATCACCCGGGTGTTCCAGCTTGAAACGCTCGACGGGATCAAACAGCGGGACACCGCGATGATCGCCCGAGGCCAGAAGCCGATGGGCGATTTGAGCAATGCGTTGCATTTCTCTGTTTGACGAACGCGCTCGCTCCTTACCTGAGGAGCGAGCGCTCTACGAATCCCACGTCTTTCACATCAAATCCTACTTGCTCCTACAACGTTTTTCTTACCAATAGAGACAGCATGTCCCGACACCAAACAAAGGGACGCCCTACCGCTGACATCTATCTCCCTGGATTAAGCTTCGACCTGTGCATGTCCTGCATGCCATACAGGCAAACCACCCAAGGATGAATAGATGTCTCCTCTATCAAAAACACTGGAAGAAATGCTGGCTGAAATCTACAAAGACGGCAGCGTTTCCTTTTCAGAATACAAAAAACTTCGTGATGACTCCGACCGGCGCCTGGAGGAAGTTATTCGCGAGTTTGGCCAGCACAACAATGTAACCGCCTTTCAAAAAGCAATGGACGTTGCCATGCAACTGCTGCAACTGTCAGTCATCGATGCCAAGAGGGCGAAGCTGACCGATACAGGTGAAGCCATCGTCAAAGATGCTGTGGCTGCACAAGTCGAATACCTTTACGCAGGTAGTAAACTGGCGTTACGTCTCTTGTAATTATCAACATCCTGTTGGCCCGCCCCCTGATCTGGCGGGCTGACAAGCATGTTCATGCTGCTACGTCGGGCGCCAGGCCCCGACGATAAAAAAAACTGCTCCCCCTACTTCCTTGTCTGTCACCCCTGATCCAGTATGGCGTTAACCCCCACTTTTACGGGGCCCACGCTGAAAAGGATCTGAGCATGTTCAAACTCGCAGGATTGAGCCTCACCCTCGCCGCCCTTACCTTGAGTGCCACCGCCCACGCCGATACCGACCTGAAACTGGGCAGTACCGAACGGGTAACGCAGCTGTTTGCCTACCCCAACAACTGTAACGTGATTTGCTATCGCAACTGGACGCTGGAGCAAACGGTCGAGCACTACCTGACCCAAAGCGTTCAACGGGATGGCTACAGCGCGGCAAAAGTCAGGGTAAAAACCGACAACGATCAGCTCTACGCTGATATCAGCGGCGTGCCAAAGGACTACGCAAAACCGCTGACTGCATTGCTCGATGCAGGGGATCTGGCCCACGCCGGCGCCAACAAACTGAATGCCGACGGCAAGTGGGCGTACAGCTGGTACCTGTTCCTGCCCTTGGGCATGGCGCTGGAAAACCGTAAAAGCGTCGAGTTGCTGCACTTCCCACCGGACTATTCACTGACCCAGGCCCAGGATTACCTGGAATCGAAGACCACCGACCGCTGGGCAACGCTGCTGACCGCCAACGGCATCGCCGCCGAACAGACACCGGCCTACCAGACCATCATCGATATCGCGCCAATTGCCGCTCCATCCACCGCCGGCAAGGACCTTGAAGGCGTCTACGGCTACTTCAAGGACTACCAGACCACCCTGGTCAAGCAATTCAGCCAGACCGCCAGCGGCGTGACCTTGCCAATGGTTGCGTTCGGTGCACCGGTGCGTAACTGGGTCAAGGAGCAGTACGGGCAGACCGTGGCCGTGTTGGGCCTGGCACAAATCATCCCAACCCCGGGCGTGAAGGTGCCGGTGCTGGGCTCTAACCACCCCAGTTACATTTGGTATGCGGCCGACCCGGCGAGCTATGACGGCGATCAGGCCAAGGCCGACGCAGTGGGTTTGAAGGTGATGGGCCAGGACTTGAGTGCGGCTTGCTGGCAAGCGGGAATGGGCAGCAAACCGTCCAGTGACCCGAGTACACAACTCAATACCTGCACGCAAACCTGGCAAGTGACCCAGAAAGAGAAAACCTGCGAGCTGTTCTACACCTCGATCCGCAACCTGACGCCCGAGCAAGCGGCGGCCAAATGCTCGACCGCGGACATCAAACCTCAACTGGACCAGCTAAAGGTGCCTGCACCCGCGCTGGCTGCAACTCACTTGTAATCCTGCGTGCAAGCCTGCTGCGTAAGCATTCGCTGACGCAGCAGGCAGCCGCTGTCTCCTGTCAGATCTGACAGTAGACCGTCTGTTGCATTTGCGAGACTCTTCAAGCGTACCCATGTGCTGCAGGGCTGACAGGATCGCCAGCCTACGGAGGTCGCAGCACCTATCAGACAAGGATCGTTATGAAACCCCAGGCTCAGGACAAGGCGCGTCCACTGCCCCACGAGTGCATTTACCCGTACGAAGGGCTCAGCACTCGCCAGGGCTATCCTTCCAGAACGGACTTCACGGTTATCCAGACTAACGACGGGCGCGGTGCGGCAATCACGGCACTGCGCGATTACCTGCGTATCAGCCGAATCTGCCGGGTATCCGGGCTACTGACTCACACCCGCCAACTGCATACCCTGCAATTGATACCGGGGATCCACGTCTACGACCCGTTTTTTTCGGGGCTACTGCTGCACTCCTGCGACCCGAATGTCTTTCTCGACATGAGTGAGATGTGGTTATGGGCGTTGAAAGACATCACCCCCGGCAGCGTGCTGTGCATGGACTACGCCAGCACCGAAGACAAACTGATGCACCAGTTCGCCTGTCAGTGCGGTTCGCCCGGCTGCCGTGGCTGGATCACCGGCTACGATGATCCGCCAAACGCCGAGGGCCAGAAGTTCTTGCAATACTGGCATCGACATAGCCCCTGCTGAACAGAGGCTCGCCACTGCTTACAAGGCACCGACCGGGCGCAAACGGTATTGCGGAGGCAGTTGCTCGAAACCGCTGATGGTCGCGTTCAGGCTTTTCCAGCGACCGTCCTTGATGCCATAGATGCAGCCGTGGATCGACAGGCTCTGCCCGCGGTGCCAGGCATTTTGCACAATGCTGGTATGACCGACGTTGGCCACTTGCTGGATCACGTTGAGTTCGCAGAGGCGGTCGACCCGCTCTTCTTCAGTGGGTAGTTGGCCAAGCGCTTCGCGGTGTTCGTAATAAAGATCGCGAATCGAGCGCAACCAGCCGTCGATCAGGCCCAACTGACGGTCCTGCATCGAGGCGCGCACGCCGCCGCAACCGTAGTGGCCGGTGACCAGGATGTGTTTGACCTTGAGCACATCCACCGCATACTGAATCACCGACAGGCAATTGAGATCGGTGTGCAGCACCACGTTGGCAACGTTACGGTGCACGAACAAATCGCCGGGCAGCATGCCCACGATTTCGTTGGCCGGCACGCGCGCGTCGGAGCAGCCGATCCACAGGTATTCCGGAGCTTGCTGACGCGCCAGCTTGGCGAAGAAGTCAGGATCTTCCTGCTTGATCGCATCGGCCCAACGCTCGTTGTTATCAATCAGATCTTGTAATTCGTTCATGCTCTGAAGCCTCAAGAATGATGCCCTGCTTTGACAGACAACCGTCCATCGGGGTCACGCGGGTGTTGCAGATAGTCGAACGTCAAATACCTTGGAATCTTCAAGGGTAGCGCTTGTCCACCCTATAGGGTTCCACATTATGAGGATTTTCCATGACTGATTCACGACGTCCCTACGGCTCGGTACAACCCGAGCCCATCGACGACAACGAAGATCGCATGGGCTCGATGCGCGAACTGGATTTCGATGAAGAAGAACCCGGCGAGACAATCGGCGGCCTGATCCCCGAGCATGAGCGTGATCAACAGACGCCCAGGAAACACATCCGTGAAGCGGGTATGCCCGAGAACTCCACGGATGATGACGAATCCACCGACGACGACATGAGCCCGGGAAACCTGATCCGTGAAGATGGCGCCCGTGACGCCCATGAAGCCGGAGAAGGTGAACAGGCTGATTGGGACTTGAGCATTGTCGATGAGGACGAGATCGGCGGCGGCAACGGGCTGGATGAGGCTGAGTTGGCGGAGCGCGATCCGATTGATGGCAATCGGTAATCCTTTAGCGCCTCATAGGACGCCATCGCGAGCAGGCTCGCTCCCACTGGGTTTATGTCAGTCACAGATTTTGTGTACTAAACAGTTCCACTGTGGGAGCGAGCCTGCTCGCGATGCTTTTAAGGCTCAATCCACCAGCGTGCAGGCCATGACAACTGCATCTTCACGCCCGCCCACCGCCGGGTAGTAATCGCGACGGCGACCGACTTCGTTGAAACCATAACGCTCATACAGGCGAAACGCCGCGCGGTTGCTATCGCGTACTTCCAGGAAGCACTCACGGGCTTTGGCTGCGTAGGCACGGGACATCAGATGCTCAAGCAGCATCAGGCCAAGGCCGCGCCCCTGATTTTCCGGTTTGACCGTGATGTTCAGCAGATGCGCCTCATCGAGGATGATCTGCACCACGCCGTGGCCAACCTGCTGCTGACCTTCGAACATCAACCAGATCTGGTACTTGCCCAGACCATCAAGAAAAATTCCACGGGTCCAGGGATGGCTGAACGCCGCGTATTCAATTTTCAGTACAGCGTCCAAATCTGCTTCGGTCATCGGGCGAAACGATACAGCGTCACTCATTTGATTCTTTCCAGCGCGCCATCAGCCGACGCATGGCTTGCCAGACATCAGCCTTACGCTGTGGCTCTTCCATTAATAATTCCAGGCCAGGCAGCGCCCAGACCGATCCCAGGCCTTCTACCTGAAGTTCGCGGTTATAGGATTCAGCGTCCGCCTCACCGGCAAAACGCACCGCCGGCAGGCCGATCAACCACAGGCATACGCAGGGTGCATCTTCCAGGCGAGCCGAAAGGAAACCCTGAACGAAATCGCGAGCGGCCTCTGGGCCTTGATCCATGGTTCCACGCGTCAGCAGCGGCCAACGGACCGGTTCGCCAACAATTTGCGGGCTGTCCGGCAGACCGGCGGCGCGCAGCATGTCCTTGAGCAGCAAGTAGGCTGGATCACGCGTCTGGAACGCACTGCCTGTGGGTAACTCCACCAGCAGCAGGCAACGGCCGGCACGCAGCAATTGCAGGGCAAAACGCGGTGGCGGCACTGGCGGTGTCTTCGCCACGACCGATGTCTCTTCCGCGTCCTCGACCGGCTTGCTCGCCGGACGCGCGACCGAAGGCGTTGGGCGCGGCACTTCGACCTTGACCCGCTCAGTCGGCCTGGCCACGGGCTCTGCGACAGCTTTCGCGGCTGGAGTCGGCGCCATCATTGGCGTCTCGACCAACGGTTCTGGCGCTTCCAGCAGCTCGGGCCGCGACGGCGCGGCAAAGGGTAACTCGGTGCGCGGCAGCCAGTTGACCACCTGCATGGCGGTCATATAGGCGCGGCGACGGGACTCGATAAGCAAAGGTCGGCCACTTGTGGATAACTAAAGTGCAGGGATTCTACCGCCCTTCGCTCAAGATCACCCGCAGTTGATCGATAGAAAAGCGACTGTCCGTCCCGCCGATCCTGCGAGAGTGATTCCCATCGCGCGTGATGCAGTACAATCGCTGCTTTTAATCGCCAACCAGCCGGCCATTCCAATGATCGAACCCAAGCGCGTCTTGCGCGCCCTCGCCGAACACTGGGCACTTCTGGAGCCTTTGTGCGAGCACTTCGACCAAGGCACCCTGAGCCTCAACGAACTGCGCTCGCAACTGGCCGCCCAGCAACTGGACAGCACGCCACAGGACATCACCAGCCTGCTGGATGTGTGGATCCGCCTCGACATTCTGGTTCCAGTGGCCAAAAGCCCGAACCGTTTTGAACTGAACGCGCAAATCCACGACTTCCTCGCCTATCTGCGCCGTGAGCATCGCTTGGGCCTGTGCCTGGAAATCGAAGCCTACCTGCGCCATCTGGAGCGGCTGGCCGGTTACATTCAGGACGCCTTCGACATCCGTGACGGCAATGATCTGGCGCGCCAACTGCGTTTGCTCGACATGCGCGTGCGCGATGTGCTGAAGAAACTCGCCAACGACGAACAGGCCCTGGTGGCCGTCGCCGAGCGGGCCAAGACCAGTGACCGGCAGATCCCGTTGCGTCAGCGTTATGCCGAAGTGCTGGCGACGTGGGACGAATACGTCGAACCGATGATCCAGTTGGTCAACGCCGATGGTGCCTTCGAGCAAGGCGTGCGCAAGGTTGAAAATGTCCTGCTGCGCATGCTCAGCGAACAACAGCGCCTCGGCCACCTGGTCGACGACGACATGCTGCTGCGCACCCACGCGCGTATTCTCGAAATGCAGACCAGCGCTCAGTTGACCTTGCGTCACGCTCGTGAACTGTTGCTGCCGCTGCGTGAAGAGGCGCGCCGACACAACGCCGTGACCCGTGGTGCGGCGCTGGCCCTGTCGATGATCCGCCGCAAGGGCATCGACGCGGTGCCGCAAGCGGCGATGCCGATGTTCACCCGACCGCAAAGCACCTTCCTGGGCAGTGCCAGTCAGGTCGAAGCCTATGTTTATGCACTGGCGCGTTTCGAGCCAAAACCGGCGCGTTTCCCCAAAGCCCACAAGACTCAGAAAGGCGAAGCCCCACGGGCACCGCGCACCGTCCGGGAAATGCTCGAACGCTGCGAAGACGCCCTGCCGATGCCGGACCTGATGACCTGGCTGCTGGAACAGGAACCAGACGGCGCCACCGACGAGTTGCTGTACTGGTTCTCGCGCCTGTCGCGGGAAAAACGCTTCAAACGCGAGCGTCTGGAACGCCGCGACTATCACACTCACGAGCACCAGGTCAGCCTGCGCTCCTTCGCCCTGCTCTCGGCCGGCACCGACGTCACCGAGAATTCTGCGAGCACTCCACATGCATCTTGATCTATCCGAACTGTCTCAGCTGGCACCGATCTTTCGCGAGCTGTTCAAGGGCTACCACGTCAGCCGTCGCGATCCTGAACTGTATGCGCAGCTGTCGAACTTTCAGGACCAGTACCGCACGCTGTTCAAAGCCCTGGGGTTTGAACTGGTCTGCGACACACGCGGCTTCTACTACTTCGTTCCGGACCTCGCGGCAGCGGCGGTGAACAAGACGGCTCAACGTTTAGCGCTGTTCACCTTCATCCTGGTCGAGCATTTGGCCGACCAGGGCCGCGACCCGATCGCCGTGCTCGATGGCGGCAGCCTCGGTCGCGATGAATTGCCCTCGTTGCTGGAAAAGTACCGCGATCTGTTCATTCAGGCCGAAGTGCAAACCCAGGAAGAGCTGGAAGAAAAAATCATGCGCCGCATGACCCAGCTTGGTTTCGCTGGCGAAGAGAACGGTATCTACCGATTCCTGCCGCCGATGCACCGTTTCCTCGACGTTTGCCTGTCGGTTCAGCAGGACCGTGACCTGGCCGCCAGTCTGCACAGCGTGCTGCCATTGCCGGCGCCGGTGCTGATCGATGACGACAGCGACGAAAAACTGCTGCAAACCGATGACCCGCTGGATTTGAGTGACTTCGCAGAGGACAGCGAAGAAGACGCGCTGGCCCGCGCCATTGCCGAAGAACAGGAGCTCGACGCATGAGCAAGGAACGTTACGGCATTCGCCGCTTTGCCCTTTTGAACACCGCCGGTTACAGCCTCGGGTTGTTCCCGCTGGAAGAGCCGCTGTCGGTCTACGGCGCGAACAACCTCGGTAAATCCGCCTCGATCAACGCCTTGCAGTTCCCGATCCTGGCGCGCATGTCGGACATGAGCTTCGGCAAGTACAGCCTGGAGCAATCGCGGCGTTTCTACTTCGCTTCGGACACCAGCTACATCCTGGTGGAAGTCTCGCTGCCGCACGGTCCTCATGTGATCGGCGTAGTCGGTCGCGGCCCGGGTGGCGGTTTCGGTCACCAGTTCTTTGCCTATGCCGGCAAACTGGACCTGGCCCATTACCAGAAAAACGACACCTGCCTGCGCCAGAAAGAGCTGTTCACCAACCTTGAGCGCGAAGGCCTGAAAGCCTACGAGCTAAAGCCTGATGAACTGCGTCGCTTGCTAGTAGGTGGTCACACTTCGATTCCGCTGGACCTGACGCTGATCCCGCTGCGCTCCACCAGCGAGCAGAGCCTGAAGACCTTCCGCGCACTGTTCATCAACCTGCTGCACATGCGCGAAATCACCGCAGCCAAACTCAAGCAGCTGTTCCTTGATGCCTTCGAGCACAGCCTGCGTTCCGGCAGTGTTGATTACATCGCCGCGTGCGAAGAAGCCTTCCGCGACGTGCGCCGCATGGAGCAGGACTACAACTCGCTGGTCACTGCCGGTCCGTTGGTCGAAGCCCTTGCTGCCGGCGTTACCCAGCGCAACATCCTGCGCGGCAAATTGCACCGCATCTCGCCGCTGCTCGACTCCCTGCTCGGCACCTGGTCGGACTACGCCAGTGCCCGCAAGGAAGAGCTGACGATCCAGGCCGAGCACTACCGCAACGAGCAAGACGCGCTGCAAAACGATCAGCGCGGCGGTACCCAAGAACTGATGCGCCTGGAACGCGAAATCACCGGCATCCAGCGCTGGCTCGGCGAGTTGTCGGTGCTCAAGCATCGCTTCGCCCTGGTCGATGACGTCAAAGTCCTCGAACAGCAATTGCTCGCCGCCAAGGACGCACACGATGAACTGGCCGGTGCGCTGGCGCAGTCCCGTCAGTTCAGCGCCGAAGACCTCGAGGAGCGTCTACGGGACCTGGAAAAACGCCTGAAGTCGGTCAAGCAACAACTCGATCACGCCGACAACAACAGCTACGCCCGCTTGCGTGAAGAGTTCTCGCAACAGGACGTCGAACGCCTGATGCGTCTGTTCAACAGTGCACTGTTCAGCTTGCCGCTGGGCGAGCATGGCATTGCGCTGGATGAGGACGGCCAGTGGGTCAAATCCATGGAGCTGATCCTCGACAGTTTCAAAGGCGAACGTTTCGAAGCGCCGGGCCTGTCCATCGACCTCTCGCACATCGAGCCGCCGGCCCTGCAAGCCTTGGCCGACCGCGCCGCGCTGCGCGATCAGAAAGAGCGTCTGGACAAAGAATTCAAGCAACTGAAAACTCAGGCGGCCGTAGCGGCGGACCGCGCGGCCAGCAAAACCCAGACCGAAGCGCTGTACCAGCAAGTGCTGGATGCACAGAAAGCCCTGGAAGACTTCCGTCGCTCGCAAACCCTGAGCGCCGAAGAGGGCGACAAGCTTGAGCAACTGGCACAGATGGAAGCCGCCCAGGACGAGTTGAAACGCTCCAGCGATGCCTTCACCGAACGCGTCCAGCAACTGTCGGCCAAACTGCAACTGGTCGGCCGGCAGATCGGCGACATGGAAGCCAAGCAACGCACCCTCGACGACGCCCTGCGACGCCGTCAGCTGTTGCCGGCAGACCTGCCGTTCGGTACACCGTTCATGGACCCGATCGACGATTCCATGGACAACCTGCTGCCGTTGCTCAATGACTATCAGGACAGCTGGCAAGGCCTGCTGCGTGTCGACGGGCAGATCGAGGCGCTTTACGCGCAGGTCCGGCTCAAGGGTGTGGCCAAGTTCGACAGCGAAGACGATGTCGAGCGTCGCCTGCAATTGCTGATCAATGCTTACGCGCACCGCACCGACGAAGCCCTGACCCTCGGCAAGGCCCGCCGTGCGGCAGTCACCGACATCGCCCGGACCCTGCGCAACATCCGCAGTGACTATGACAGCCTCGAACACCAACTGGCGCTGTTCAACCGCGAGATCAACAAGCGTCAGGTCTCCAACCTGCAAAGCTTCCGCATCGTGCTGGCGCCGAACAAGGAAGCCCTCAAGCATATCGACCAGATCATCCACAGTGCCGGTCAGTATGAAGAAGGCGAAACCCTGTCGGTGTTCGACCTGAGCCAAAGCGCCGATCAGGACAACAAGAACGAAGAAGCCAAGGAATATCTGGCACGTCTGGTGGCGGCGAACCACAATCAGCTCGGCCTGAAAGATCTGTTCGAGCTGGCGTTCGAAATCACCAAGGTCAACGGATCGCCGGTGATTCACACCGACATCGATGGCGCGGCGTCCAACGGCACCACCATGACCATCAAAGCGCTGACCAACATGTACTTGTTGCTGCACTTGATGGACCGCGACCAGGCCGGTCGCGTACGCCTGCCGTACTACCTCGACGAGGCGGCGGATATCGACGAGAAAAACCAGGCAGCCTTGCTGGAAACCAGCTTGCAGCTGGGCTTTGTGCCGATTCTGGCCAGTGTGAAGCCGCAGGTCTGCGCCAGTGTCGCTATCGACCTGGAAGGTGGTAGCGGGCCGCATGGTATCTACATCGACGAGGCGGACTGGAAGTACATTCGTCGGCATGATGAGGTGAAAGCGGCGGTCAAGGTTGAGTCGACCGAGCCGGAGCTGGACGAGGTTTAAACCTCTCGCCAGAGTCGTAACGAAAAAGGCCGCGATCCAATGGATCGCGGCCTTTTTTGTGATTGCCGTTCTGGGTTATTTACCGAGGGAAATCTTCGGTGCCCAGACCAGCCACTCGTCCTCGAACTTGTCGAACAGCGGGAAGGTCTGTTCAGCACGCGCAGGACTGCCCATGCGATCACCTTCCGGCGTGGCGAAGGCAATACCGCCCTGAATCAACGTTTCCAGTGATTCCGTGCGCACGGTCACGCCCTTGAACAAACCGAAGTCCGCGCCAAAACCGCTGGTGTTCCAGAATCGGCTGCCACTGCGCACCAAGGGCGCATATTTCGGCTCGATCAGGATATGAATCAGTACCCGATCGGCCGTCTGCCCCAGTTCATAACCAGTGACCTTGCCCACCGTTACTTCGCGGTAAGTCACCGGCACCCCTGTCTTCAACGAACCACGGCGAGCAGCGCTCAACACCAGACTCAGACCGGCTTCTTGCGTCGTCGCCTCGGGAGGCTTGGGCAACGCGACAAAGCTTTTTTGCGGCCCGAGGTTTTTCGCGGCGGGCTGAACTTCGATGTATTGCCCGGTGACCAGGGTTTCCAGGTTGGACGTTTTGATCAGGCCCAGCTCCGGCTTGACCACCCAGAACTGGCTGCCCACCCGGGCAATGCGCTCCGGCACTTCGGTGATCCGTGCGGTGAGCAGCACGGATTGCAGGTCATCACTGAGGTCGACGTCTTCTACCTTGCCGACGTCCAGACCTTTGAAGCGAATCGGCGTGCCGTTGCGCAAGCCGTCGGCACGATCGATCTTGATCGTGACCACGGCGCCCTTCTGCGTCGCTTCGTCATGGCTGGTGAACAGGCGGAAACGTGGAATGCGCTTCTGCAACGGTGCCTTGGCTTCCGGTGTTTCGAACGCAATACCGCCGGCCATCAGGCTTTGCAGAGATTCGCTTTTGACCTGAATCCCGCCCGTGAGGCCACCGGTCAGGGTAATCCCGCTGGCATTCCAGAATCGCGTCGAGGCGTTGACCAGTCCTTCGTATTCTTTCTCGATGTGCACACCGATGACCAACTGCTTTTTGGTGCGCGAGAACTGATAGCTCTGCACCGAACCTACCTTGACCTGCTTGTAGAGAATCGGGCTGCCGACTTCCAGCGAACCGAGATTTTCAGTGAATAGCACCAGGTGCAGACCTGGAGAACGCAAATCCAGAGGCGGGGCTTTGGCCCGAGCTTCGAATTCGCGTTGCGGCGCCCCGCCCTTGTCGCCAGGACGCACGGCGATGTAATTACCTTTGACCAAGGCTTCGAGTCCGGTGATCCCCGCCAGCGAAATCGACGGTTTGACCACCCAGAACTGAGTCCCGGTGACCAGATAATCCTCGGCAAGCGGATCAAGGGTCAGCTCGGCCGTAGCGCTGGACAGGTCCGGATCGACCTTGAGCGCTTTCAGGTTACCGACCTGAATGCCTTTGTACATCACCGGCGTGCGGCCGGCTTGCAGGCCTTCGAAGTCACTGAGTTTCACTTTGACGCGAATACCGGCCTGAGCAGCGTCGAAGTCTTCATAGAGACGAAACGGCAAACTCGGGTCGGTGGGTGGGCTATCTTTGCGGTTGTCTGGTGTGGCGAAGGCGATACCGCCCGCGACGATACTGGCCAGCGACTCACTGCGCACTTTCACGCCAGACAGGTTGGCATCGATGCTGATCCCGCTGGCATTCCAGAAACGCGTATGTTTGCGCACCAGGTTGGCGTAAGTGGGTTCGATGAAGACTTTGATCTCGACGGTGTTCTGGTCTTCGGACAGCTGGTAACTTTTCACCTGACCGACCTGGATCTGCTTATAGAACACCGGACTGCCACGATTCAGAGAGCCCAGGCGATCGGCCTTGATGGTCAGGTGCAGGCCTGGTTTGAAATCAGACAGCGGCGGCTCTTTTACCAAGGCCGTGAACGTGCGGCTTGGATCGCCTTCACCCGGGCTGATCGCCACGTAGTTACCCGAGACCAGTGTTTCCAGGCCAGTAATCCCGGCCAGCGTAACACTCGGCTTGACCAGCCAGAAACGCGTACTGGTCTTCAGGTACCTGTCGACGTCCTTGTTCATTTCAATGGTGGCGATAACCCCACGGGTTTTGCCGTCATCATCCAGAGTCAGTTTTTTTACCTTACCGACCGACATGCCTTTGTAGACCACTTCGGTTTTGTTGGCCTGAATGCCTTCGCCGCTTTCAAAGCGAACCTGAACCTCAATGCCGGTCTCATTGTAGGCGCGCCAGCCCAACCATCCGCCAATTATCAACGCAATCAGGGGCAGCACCCAGATGGCCGACCAGTTCGAAGCCGGTCGAGTTTTTGCTTTAGGCAAATCAGTCATGGTCGTCGTCCGACTCCGTGTTATCCCAAATCAGTCGGGGATCGAAAGTTACTGCAGCAAGCATTGTCAAAATCACCACACTGGCGAAGGCCACCGCACCGAGATTCGCTTCGATACTGGCAAGCCGACCGAAGTTCACCACCGCCACCAAAATCGCGATAACGAAAATATCCAGCATTGACCATCGGCCAATGAACTCGATAAACCGATACATCACGATGCGTTGCCTTGCGGATAAAGGTTGGCGGCGCTGCACCGAAAACAACAGCAAAGCGATACCCACCAGTTTGAAAGTCGGCACCAGAATACTGGCGACAAACACCACGGCAGCAATCGGAAACATTCCGTGCTGAACCAGGGTAATCACGCCGGAGATGATGGTATCGCCTTCACCCTGTCCTAATGTGCTGACGGTCATGATCGGCAACACATTGGCGGGTATATAGAGAATCGCCGCGGTAATCAGCAACGCCCAGGTGCGCATCAGGCTATTGGGGCGACGCGCATGAACCAGTGCACCGCATCGGGTACATGTCTGCTCGTCGGTGTCCGATTCTTGCTTGTTCAGCTCGTGGCATTCAGTACAAATCAGAATGCCTGCATCAATCGCCCGCATGAGCATCCTCTCCTGACAGCGCCTGCCAGATCTGATGAGGTGACATCACTACCTCAAGCCAAACCTGGACCAACAGCAAACTGATAAAGCACACCAAGCCCAAGCCAACTGTTATCGACGCAAGGTCAGCCAGTTTGACGATGGCCACCAGCACGCCCATCAAATAGACCTCGAGCATTCCCCAATCGCGTAGATGGTGATAAACGCGATAGAGCAGCAAGCCATAGCTGCGCCCAATATCAAAACGAACGCTCAGCAATACCAACAACTGACAGAGCAACTTGAGCAGCGGGATCCCCATGCTGCACAGGAACACCACCACTGCCACGCCTTGCATTCCGGTATCGAACAGGCCAACGACGCCACTCCAGACAGTGTCGTGCGACGACTGTCCGAGTAGATGAAGCTGCATGATGGGTAAAAAGTTCGCGGGTACGTACAACAGCAACGCGGCGATCACCAGTGCGAGGCTACGCTCCACGACATTGTGCCGATGGGCATAGAGCTCATAACCACAGCGCGGACATACAGCTTTCTCGCCATGTGCAAGTTGCGGCTTACGCATCAACAAGTCGCATTCATGACACGCTACCAAGTCGTCCAGCGGTAAATCTGACAGCCCAGGGGTGTCAACCGAATCTGGCATAAAGGGCTCAGGTTCTGAAAATAAGGGCTCTATTTTAGTGTTCTGACCGAAAAATAACTGTGCAATTTTGTTTCAATCCTGAAATGAAACTTTCTCGCAGGCAAAACAAAACCCCTACCTGCATACGCAGATAGGGGTTTCGGAATTC
>NZ_JANLNW010000083.1 GCF_025465945.1 Pseudomonas sp. 6D_7.1_Bac1
AGGCATCGTCCGGGCGACGCTCGATGCTGCGCAGCACCTGATAAGAGTCGAAGGTGACACCTTTGGCCCGATAGGCGCGGATCAGTTGCCAGAAATCCTGCTCACCGCTCTCGAAACTCTGAAACGCCGCCTCGCCAGCCTCGCGCGATTGCCATTGCAGGTAATTGAGCACCCGCCGGCCATCCGCGCTGGCCTGCACGCTGGCGCTGAGAAAGCCTTGGTAATGCTGGGCGAGGCGCTCGGTTTGTGCCGACAGGGCTGAGACCAGACCCTGCTGCTGATGGGGTTCGATCTCGAATTCGATCAGTTGGGTAAAACTGTGATTTTTCTCTACTGACTGCATGAGGATTCCCCCTGGCCTGTAAGCCGAATCTTGCGATGTGAAGCTCAGCAGGATAAAACCTCCAGTTAACTAGAGGTCAAGCGGCATTTCAGATGATCACCAAAGAAAACCTGCACAAAGAGCTGAGCGTCGGCCAACTGGCAGAACGCAGCGGCGTGGCGGTCACTGCGCTGCACTTTTATGAGTCCAAGGGGCTGATCAAAAGCAATCGCAATCAGGGCAACCAGCGGCGTTACCCACGGGAAGTGTTGCGCAGGGTGGCGCTGATCAAGGTTGCGCAGCGCTTGGGAGTTCCGTTGGCGGAAATTGGCGAAGCGCTGAAGTCGCTGCCCGATCATCGTTCCCCGACAGCTGCGGACTGGAAGCGCCTGTCCGCACAATGGAGCAACGACCTGGATGAACGGATCAACCAACTGATCCTGCTGCGCGACAAGCTCAACGGCTGCATTGGCTGCGGGTGCTTGTCGATGGAGGCGTGTCCGTTGCGCAATTACGGGGATGTGCTGGGTGAGCAAGGGCCGGGAGCGCGATTGTTGGAGCCCTCGAAATGACCGAATGATCGTTCCCACTCAGCGTGGGAATGCAACCCGTCGGCCACTCGGTTGCCTGGATGGGGCTGACCTATAGTGAATCGACCGGAAATCGGCGAAACATTTCGCGACATCCACCCACAAAAACATGGAGTACGGTCATGAGCGTTAAACCCATTCCCGAGGGTTATCACAGCATCACACCCTACCTGGGAATCCAGAAAGCCGCCGAGGCGATCGATTTTTACAAGAAAGCCTTTGGCGCCACGGAAGTCATGCGCCTGACGATGCCCGACGGTGGCATCGGCCATGCCGAACTGCGCATTGGCGACTGCCCCGTCATGCTCGGTACGCCGTGCGATCAAGGCCCGCTGAGCAACCCCGATAAATCGCCGTCCGTCGGCCTGCATCTGTATGTCGAGGATGTGGACAAACGCTACGCCCAGGCGATCAAGGCAGGCGCCACGGTGATTTCTGAAGTGAAAGATCAGTTCTACGGCGACCGCTCGGGCACCTTGAAAGACCCCTTCGGCCATGTGTGGTTCCTGTCGACCCGCAAGGAGGACCTGACCCAGGCACAAATCGAAAAACGGGCAATGGAGATGTTCAAACCGCAGTAACCCCCCGATCTGTAGGAGCCTGGCTTGCCAGCCTCCTACAAGTCAGCGAAATATTTTCTTTCATATGGGGGGAGCTGTCAGCGACTTGTCCATGGGGACCGCCGTGAGTCCGGCAACACTGAAGGTTTCAGCACATCGCCGGTAACCAAGGTGCTGAAAAAAATCTTCGCTGGTACGGGTGCTGTTGAGTCGCGCCCGACTGAAACCCTGTTCGATCAACCAGGTTTCGAGGCCCTGCACCAACGCTTGCCCGGCACCACGCCGAAACCATTCCGGCAGGACGTAACAAAACCCGACCTTGCCGCTGATGGCGGCCATGGCCACACCAATCGGCTTGTCGGCCAGCAACGCGAGATTCAGGTACAGGCGAGGGTCCGCTAGCCAGGGCCGCACATGTTCAACGGTTTTGTTGTGGGTCCAGGCCGCGACGACTTTCGGGTCATTGCGATGGTCCCCAGCGCACCCGACCTTGATCGAGCGCTCGACGATCCGGCTGATGATCCCCGCGTCCGCGGGCCCGGCTTTGCAGATTTGTATGCAAGCGTCCATAGCGCCATCACCTCAATCCTTTGAGTCAGCTGGCAAAGACAATAGCGTCCTCCGAAGCTGGATAGCCAACGTAGAGACGTTACATTTGGTGTAACCCGATCTGTAGCAGCTGGCGAAGCCTGCGTTCGGCCGCTGCGCAGCCGAACGCAGGCTTCGCCAGCTGCTACAGGGATATGTGTGGGGGGTGTTCAGGCCGACTGCAACGGCATCGTCAGCTCAACCCGCAAGCCGTCGGCACGGCTGTCGAAATGCAGGACGCAATCGCAACGCTGGACGATCGCCTGAACAATCGCCAGGCCCAGACCGCAACCGGTGCTCGCGCCGTTGCGCCAGAAGCGTTGGGTCAGGTGTTGCAGGTCTTCGGCGGCGATTCCCGGACCGTGGTCGCGCACCTGAAAACGCACGCGATTGCCCATGGTTTCCAGGCTCAGCTCCACCGCCGCCTCCGACGGGGTGTGGCGCAAGGCGTTGTCCAACAGATTGCGCAACGCGGCAATCGACAGCACGGCAGGCATATGCACCGGTGCCTGTGAGTAACTCGCTGGCAAGTGCAGTTTGATTCGCTGGCGATCACCGCTGGCCGCGTCCTGAATCGCCAAACGGGCCACTTGTTCGGCACTGCACTGTACGCCGTCATCGAACGACAGACTGCCTTCGACCCGGGCCAACAACAGCAGTTGCTCAAGGGTCCGGTGCAAGCGGTCGGCGCCCTCCTCGGCACGGGCCAGGGACTGATCACGGGCGGCACCTTCGGTCATGCGCGCCACTTGCAGGTGAGTCTTGATCGCCGTCAGCGGGCTACGCAGCTCATGGGCCGCATCGCCAGTCAGCCGCCGCTCGCGCTCGATGGTCTTGCCGATCCGCTGAAGCAACTGATTCTGGGTTTCCAGCAAGGGTTGCAGTTCGCTCGGCAGCGGCTGGATCTGCAACGGTTCAAGGGAGTCGGCGCTACGGCGCATCAAGGCGTCGCGCATGCGATTAAGTGGCGCCAGGCCTTGGCCGATACCCAGCCAGAGCAGGCACAGGCAACCGAGCAACGCCACGCCCACCGGCACCGACGCGGCCAACAGCACCGACATGTTCAACGCCTCGCGCTCGACCTGCCGGTCGGCTGTGGTAATCCGTACATCACCGCGAGCCAAGGTGAAACTGCGCCAGCGCGCACCGTCGATCATCTGGTCGTGGAAGCCCATTTTTTCGGCTTCCAGGGTTTGTTCGGGAGTGCTGTGACTGCGGGCCAGAATCTCGCCGCGCAAGGAGCTGACCTGACAGGCCATGCCCCCCGGAATATTCAACTGCTCAGCACTGAAATGCGTGCCATCACCCTTGCTCGGCAGCGCCGGCAATTGCTCCAGCAACCCGGCAACCATGCGTGCCGAAGCCACCAGCCGCTGGTCGAGGGAAAACATCATCTGATTGCGCAGGTCGCTGAGCATCCAGGCCGCCGCCAGGGCCCAGATCAGCGCGAAGGCCGCGCCGAGGGTCAGACTCAGGCGCAAACGCAAACTCATCATTTCGATTGCTCTCCGCCATCAGCCGGTCCGAGACGATAGCCCAGCCCCCGCACGGTTTCGACGATGCCGTTGCCGAGTTTGCGCCGCAGGTGGTGGATATGAACATTAAGGGCGTTGCTTTCCAGTTCATCGTTGAAACCGTAGACGCTGTCCTTGAGTTGCTCGGTCGACAGCACCCGGCCTCGGTTGTGCAGCAAGGCTTGCAACAGCGATTGCTCGCGGCGCGACAGGTCTACCGGTTGACCGGCGAGCAGGGTTTCCCGGCTACTCGGGTCGTAGGTCAGTGCGCCGTGTTCAATAAGATTGATGCTACGCCCCGCCACTCGCCGCAACAGGGTGTGCAGGCGCGCGGCCAGCTCACGCAAATCGAAGGGTTTGAGCAGGTAGTCGTCGGCGCCGGCTTGCAAGCCATCGACGCGGTCGGTTACCGAGTCGCGCGCGGTGAGAATCAGTACCGGAATCTCCAGGCCGTGATGGCGCAACTGCTGAAGCAGCTTCAATCCATCTTCGTCCGGCAGCCCCAGGTCGAGCACCATCACGTCGAACTCGGCGACCTTGAGCATCGCCCGTGCCGCCGAAGCGGTGGCAACGTGCTCCACGGTCAGCCCCTGGGCCGTGAGGCCGGCAACGATGCCGCTGGCGATCAGCTCATCGTCTTCGCAAACCAGTACGTGCATGGTGAGACCTGTAGAAAAGCAGTGATTAAGAAGGTGCCGGATTAAGCGGACATTATGCCCGACGCGCCGTCGCCACAAGAATAACGCGGTTAATCATCGGTTAATCGCCACCCGGCATCGTGCACCCTACTTGCACCGTGATAAGGCTTACCCATGCGTCGTCTGTTTCTACTATTTTTTCTTTTCATTGCGGGGGTGGCCCAGGCGACATCGAATCCGTTCGACACCAAACCCGATTTCCTCCCGGTCGGTAAAGCCTTTGTTTTTACCTCCGAACGTCTTGAATCCGGAGAAACCCAGCTTTTCTGGCAAATTGCCGACGGTTACTACCTGTACCAGAAACGCATGAGCTTCAACGGTTTACCCGATGCCCACAAACCAGCACTGCCCGAGGGCGAAGCCCACAGCGATGAGTTCTTCGGTGATCAGCAGGTCTATCGCCAAGGCCTGGAATTAAAGATTCCGGCCGGCGCCAGTGGCCAGATCAAGGTTGGCTTCCAGGGCTGCGCCGATGCCGGTTTGTGTTATCCGCCGCAGACTCAGGTGGTGGATCTGGGTGGCGGCGCAACGGCGGTCAGCACCAGTGAAGCACCGGATCAAGCCTTGGCCAGCGGTCTGCAACAGCAGGCGCTGGGCTGGAGTTTGTTGGTGTTCTTCGGCTTGGGCTTGCTACTGGCCTTCGCTCCCTGCTCGTTACCTATGTTGCCGATTCTCGCCGGTTTGATCGTCGGCAGTGGCGCCAGCCCCAAGCGCGGTTTTGCCCTGGCCGGCAGCTACGTGGTCAGCATGGCGCTGGTGTATGCGGCGCTGGGCGTATTAGCCGCGTTGCTCGGTGCGAACTTGCAGGCGCTGTTGCAGAATGTCTGGTTGCTTGGCAGTTTCGCCGTGGTGTTTGTACTGCTGTCGCTGCCAATGTTCGGTTTCTTCGAACTGCAATTACCCGCCGCCCTGCGTGATCGCCTGGAAAACGCCAGCCGCAAACAGGGCGGCGGCAGTCTGATCGGTGCCGGCGTACTGGGCGCCTTGTCCGGGTTGCTGGTCGGCCCGTGCATGACCGCGCCACTGGCCGGGGCCTTGCTGTACATCGCCCAGAGCGGCAACGCGCTGCACGGCGGGCTGATCCTGTTCGCCATGGGCATCGGCATCGGTTTGCCGTTGTTGCTGCTGGTGACCGTCGGCAATCGTTTCCTGCCCAAACCCGGCGCCTGGATGAACCTGCTCAAAGGCATCTTCGGTTTCCTGTTCCTCGGGACAGCGCTGGTGATGGTGCGACCGGTGCTTGATGAGTCGCTGTGGGTCGGTCTGTGGGGCGCGCTGCTACTGATCATCGCCTACAGCGCCTGGCGCCAGACCGGTGGGTTCAGCCGCGCCGCTCATGTATTCGGTGGCATGGCGCTGCTGTCCGGGTTATGGGGCAGCCTGCTGTTGATTGGTGCCGCGGGCGGCAGTGATGACCTGCTCAACCCGTTGCAGGTTTACCGCGCACAGGCATCGAACAGCGTCACCAGCACCTCGGCCCATGACGCCTTCATCACCGTCAAGGATCCCGCCGCGCTGCAACGCGAACTGGACGCTGCCCTCGCACAAGGTCAGTGGGTGCTGCTGGACTACTACGCCGACTGGTGCGTGTCGTGCAAGATCATGGAGAAACAGGTGTTCGGCAACCCCCAGGTAGTGGACGCGCTGAAAGAAGTCCGCTTGCTGCGCCTGGATGTCACCGCCGACAATGCCGCCAGCCGTGAGCTGCTCGGCCGTTATAAAGTGCCGGGGCCGCCAAGCCTGTTGTGGGTCGGCGCCGACGGCATCGAGCGCCGCAGCCAGCGCATCACCGGAGAGGTGGATGCCGCCGGTTTCCTCCAACGCTGGAACATCACCCGGGACGCTCGTTGATGCTGACCTTTACCCTCGGCACCTTTGCCATTGCGCTCAACCACCTGCTGCTGATCAGTGCCTTGGCACTGGCCACCTTTGTCGGCTGGCGGGTGGCCAAACGCGGTGGCGAGAACCCCGAGTCGGTGCTGTTCAGCCTGTTCCTGCTGGGACTGCTCGCTGCCAGGATCGGTTTTGTGCTGGCCTACTGGACCCACTACCGCGATGACCCGTGGCAGATCATCGACCTGCGCGATGGCGGTTTCCTCGCCTGGCCAGGGGTGATTGCCCTGCTGCTGGCAACGCTGTTGCGCGGTTGGCGTCGGCCGGCGCTACGTAAACCATTGGGCTTGGGCGTTGGCAGCGGCCTGTTATTCTGGTTACTGGCGAGTATGTCGCTGAGCCTTTACGAACAGGGCACACGCCTGCCAGACATCGCCTTGCGCAATGCCGCCGGCGAAACCGTGCAATTGGACGATTATCAGGGCGGCCCCTTGGTGATCAACCTTTGGGCCACTTGGTGCCCGCCCTGCCGACGCGAAATGCCGGTACTGGAGAACGCCCAGCAACATCGGCCCGACCTGACCTTCCTGTTCGTCAACCAGGCCGAAAGCATACAAAGCGTCAGCACCTTTCTCGCCACCCAGGGCTTGAGCCTGTCTAACGTGCTGTTCGATGGTGGCGGCCGACTGGGTCAAGCCGTCGGTTCGATGGCAATGCCAACTACGCTGTTCTATAGCGCCGAGGGTCGACTGTTAGGTAGCCACTTGGGTGAGCTTTCAGAAGCCAGCCTGGCCCGCGCCCTCGAAAGCTTCGATACCCCGAATCCGGCCATACAGGCCACACCGTCAAGGAAACTGCCATGCCCCGCCTCCGCCACCTGCTGACGCTGTCCCTGGGCGCAGCCCTGCTGCAAATCCCCTTGGTACACGCCGAAGAACTGCCTGCGGCGATCCGCAAGATCGAAGCGAAAGGCGCGAAAATCATTGGCAGTTTCGACGCGCCCGATGGTCTGCGCGGTTACGCGGCGCAGTATCAACACCGCGGCATGACCCTGTACCTGACGCCCGACGGCCAGCATGTACTGCTCGGCAACCTGTACGACGCCGACGGCAAGGACCTGAGCGCCGAGCCATTGCAAAAACTGGTCTACGCGCCGATGGCCAAGGAAGTCTGGGCGAAGATGGACGCCAGCAACTGGATCGCCGACGGCAGCAAGGACGCACCGCGCACCGTCTACCTGTTCAGCGACCCGAACTGCCCTTACTGCAACCTGTTCTGGGAGCAGGCCCGACCTTGGGTGAAATCCGGCAAGGTGCAACTGCGGCACATCATGGTCGGGATCATCCGCGAAGACAGCCCGGGCAAGTCCGCCGCCCTGCTGGCCAGCAAGGACCCGAGCAAGGCCCTGGAAGATCATGAGAAGGCTGGCAAGCAAAGCGCGCTGAAAGCGCTGACAACCATTCCCGCCGCCATCCAGGCCAAACTCGACGCCAACATGAAGTTGATGGAAGAGCTCGAATTGTCCGCCACCCCGGCGATTTTCTACATGGACGACAAGGGCGAACTGCAACAGCAGCAAGGCGCGCCGTCGCCGGACAAACTGGTGAAGATTCTCGGGCCGAAGTAGTTTTTGCCGTCAGATTTCTACTGGATTCACCGACGCCATCGCGAGCAGACGGAGCGCCGCCCGGCTGCTCCCACAGTTGATCGCATATCCCTGTGGGAGCGAGCCTGCTCGCGATGGCGACTGGATAATCGACTAGGTTCTCTCAGCCAAAAATGCCAACAGCGCTTCTGTCACAAACGCCGGGTTCTCCAGGTTGGAGATATGCCCAGCCTCCGGCACCAACAGATACGGACAACCAATCAACTCGGCCATTTCCATGGTTTCCGACGGCGGCCTTGGCTTGTCCTGATCACCGCACATCAGCAGCGTGGTTTCAGGATTCAGCTCGCCCAGGCGCGGTAACAGATCATCCCGACCAAACGTAATGCGGCCCATCGGCACAATGCTTTCGCGCAAACGCTCAGGCGGCAGCGAGGCCAGTTTGGCGCGGAAATCCTGATAGAGCGCAGACTGAGGATCGATGCCCGGGCGGAAGAAAATCGGCACCACGATATCGAGTAGCTGCGGCGAGATCACACCGCTGTCTTCGATCTGTTTGAACAACGAGAAATAGTACTGGCGAGTCGGCTCGGGTTCGACACCGACATAGGTGTCCATCAGCACCAGGCCGTTGAGGCGCAGCGGGGCCGACAGCGCCAGACGCACGCCCCACATGCCGCCGACCGAAAGGCCGACCAGGGTGACGCGGTCAATATCCAGATGATCAAGCAGCGCAAGTGCCTGACGCGCCAGATCATCCAGCGAAGTCATGCCCTGAGGCAACGGTCCCGATTCCCCGTGCCCCCAAAGGTCCAGCGCAATCACCCGATAGTGTTGCGACAACGCCGCAATCTGCGGCGCCCACATGGCCTGATCCCACAAATAACTACCGGCCAACAGCACCGCCGGGCCGGTGCCTTGATCAAGGTAGTGAAGCGATTGTCCATCAATCGTAACGAAGGGCATCCACTGTCTCCTTTCTGAATGGGGTCAACCAAAAAACTTCGGCAGACTGTCCCGGTGACGGGGGACAGTCAATCCGAACTTCAATAGAGGTTGTAACAAGCCTGCGATCCTTTGACGGTTAAAGCCCTTACAGCTCCGCCATCAGGTCATTCAGATTGAACAGGGGGCGGGCTCACGGTAATCGTCGACAGTCCAACGATGTGACGTGAGCCCGGGAAGGAAATTCAGGGGCTGGAGTGAAATCGGCGACTGATGTCCTGATATCAGACCTTGGGCACCGGCACGATGGCAATCTTGTACGGATCGAAAATCTTCAGCATCTGCCCGTTGTCCCGCAGGCCTTGCAGCAACTTGCCGAAGGTTTCTGCGCTGATCGGCGCTTGCGGACGTAACAGCGCGTAATGGTGATAAACCTGATCGATACGCTGGGATACCAGCAACTGTGCCCCGACCTTTTCATTGCGCAGCAGGTAATCGTAAAGATACGAACGTGTGACCAGTGCGATGTCGGCACGATCGCGAAGGATCATTAAAATATTGCTGTCGTGGGAAGTCGTGAGCGTCGCGTTGTAAGTGTCCTTGAGAAATTGCGGATCGTTATTGAAATTGGCGAATTCATAGTGATAACCGCTGTACAGCGCCAGACGCTTGCCTTTCAAATCGGCGAAGTAACTCTGCTGACGATCCGGCTTGCTCTGTGCGACAAAGATTTCAGCATCTTCCAGCCCCATGTCGACGGTGCTGTGCGCGATATCCTTCCAACCCCAATCCGGGTTTTCGAAGATCGCCATGTCAGTCCGGCCATCCTGGAAATCACCGAATCGACGCTGCAATGAGGTCGGCACGAGTTTGAACTCATAGTCGGTTTGCATCTTGTTCAGCGCCTCGACCAACTGCGGCAGCAGCCCGGTATCGTCGCCATTCTCCGGTCGAACGGTATAGGGAGGAAAATGCGCCGCGCCCACCTGCACCACTTGTGCGGCCGACGTTGGCAGTACGAACAGCGCACTCAGCGCCATCAGCGAAATCCGTAAAACCTTCCGAATTGGCGAAGACATCAAAACAAACCCACCTATAAAAATACATTCACTACAAAGCTAGGCGGTTTCCCCCACTTAGACAACTTGGTGATGGCTATTTAATAGGTTTTGGCAAAACCGTCATTTTTCTTCCAGCACCAGAATCAACGCTTCGTCCGCCAATTGATCGAGGCTCATGCTGCCGTCCGCACGAAACCAGGTGGTGGTCCAGGACAATGCGCCAGTTAGAAAACGCCGGGTGATGAACACGTCGCCACGAATGAAACCGGCCTCTTTCGCCTCACCCAACACTTGCAGCCAGATCTGCTCATAGATATCACGCAGCGCCAGCACCTGGACCTGACCTTCTTCGGAGAGCGAACGCCATTCATAGACCAGCACCGCCATCGCTTCGCCGCTTCCGCCCATGATCGACTGCAATTCACAACGAATCAGCGCCAGCACCCGTTCACGCACGCTGGTCGCTTGCGCCAGGGACGCGCGCATCAACGCGGTGTTGTAGCGAATGGTTTCCTCCATCACCGCCCGCAGGATGTCGTCCTTGCTTTTAAAGTGATGAAAAATGCTTCCCGACTGAATCCCGACCGCACTGGCCAGGTCACGCACCGTGGTGCGCTCGTAACCCTTGTTGCGAAACAGATGAGCAGCCATTTGCAACAGTTTGCCGCGAGCGCTGTCAGGGTCGGTCAGTTGCCCGTTGTCGACCAACTCGCGCATTACCAGCAGGGCTTTTTGCTCGTCCACCCGTTCTCTCCTACAGTCGCTCAATCAACTGTGTGTTCACTCCACCAAAACAGTGGTTTGCGCGGGCAATTTAAGCTGGCCGGGGCGACCAAGCAAGCGCTTGGGCAGAAGATGTAATCGGCATTTACAAACCAAGCGCTTGCTTGGTAGTCTCGATCCACTTCTGTCGGAGGCTTGCAATGAACAAAACCGTTCGTATCGGCTGCGCCAGTGCCTTCTGGGGCGATACCTCCACCGCTGCCGCGCAGTTGGTTGAAGGCGCTCAGTTGGACTATCTGGTGTTCGACTATCTGGCAGAAATCACCATGTCCTTACTGGCCGGCGCGCGGATGAAAGATCCGCAGGCCGGTTACGCGACCGACTTCGTCGAAGTCCTCAGCCCCCTGCTCAAGCAACTGTTCGAACAGAACATCCGCGTGATCAGTAACGCTGGCGGGATCAATCCGCTGGCCTGCGCAGCAGCGCTGCAAGCGGCGTGCGATAACGCCGGCGTGCCTCTGAAGATCGCCGTGCTGCTCGGTGATGACCTGCAACCGCAGTTCAAGCAGTTGGCTACCTGCGGCGTTAAGGAAATGTTCAGCGGCGCGCCCCTGCCAGCGATGTGCGTGTCGACCAACGCCTACCTCGGCGCCCCCGGTATTGTCGAAGCACTGCGCTTGGGCGCGGACATCGTCATCACCGGCAGAGTGGTCGACAGCGCGGTGGTCAGTGCGGCGTTGGTGCATGAATTCGGCTGGTCGTGGCAGGACTACGACAAACTGGCCCAGGCCGCACTGGCCGGGCACATCATCGAATGCGGCGCGCAGTGCACCGGCGGCAACTTCACCGATTGGCAAGAGGTGCCGGACTACGAACACATTGGTTTTCCGATCGTCGAGGTCAGTGCCGATGGCCAGTTCATGATCAACAAACCCGAAGGCTCCGGTGGCTTGGTCACGCCGCTCAGTGTTGGCGAGCAGTTGCTATATGAAATTGGCAATCCACGGGCCTACCTGCTGCCGGATGTGGTCTGCGATTTCAGCCAGGTCAAACTCCAGCAACACGGCAAAAACATCGTGCGAGTTCACGGTGCCAAAGGCTTGCCACCACCCCGTCAATACAAAGTCAGCGCGACCTACCCGGACGGTTTTCGCTGCACCGCCAGTTGCCTGATCGCCGGAATCGACGCAGTCGCCAAGGCGCAACGGGTGAGCCAGGCGATCATCGCCAAGACCTCGGAAATGTTCGGCCAACGTGGCTGGGAGCCCTACAGCGAAGTAAACATTGAACTGCTCGGCAGCGAAGCAACGTATGGTCCCCACGGCCAGCGCCCGGACAGCCGCGAAGTGGTGATCAAACTAGCCGTGCGGCACCCAAGCAAGCAGGCGCTGATCCTGTTCTCCCGGGAAATCGCCCAGGCCGCCACTGGTATGGCGCCAGGACTGACCGGAATCGTCGGTGGACGGCCGACGGTGTATCCATTGATCCGTCTGTTCTCGTTCCTGATCGACAAAAATACCTGCGCGCTGGAAATCGACCTGCAAGGCCAACGTCACCCCTGCGCCCTGCCCGCCCTCGATCACCTCGACAGCGCCGATCTGCCGGTAGCTTTTGCTCCACCCACCCCCCAAGGTCGGGCCGATGCCAGTGTGGCGCTGGTGAAACTCGCGGTGGCGCGCTCCGGTGACAAGGGTAACCACAGCAACATCGGCGTCATGGCCCGCACCCCCGAGTTCCTGCCCTGGATCGCCGAAGCGTTGACGCCTGCGGTGGTCGTCGACTGGATGAATCACGTCCTCGACCCGATCCACGGGCGTGTCGAGCGCTGGTATTTACCCGGCACTCACAGCCTGAATTTTCTCCTGGAAAACGCCCTCGGCGGCGGTGGCGTGGCCAGCCTGCGGATCGACCCGCAAGGCAAAGCGTTCGCCCAGCAACTGCTGGAGATCCAGATCCCGGTGCCGCAAAGCATCGCTGACCAAGTCAACTAGAGGACTGTCGCCGTGGCTTTTGATTCGATATTCAAACCCGATCTGTTTGCCGGCCAGACCCTCATTATCACCGGCGGCGGCAGTGGCATCGGCCGGTGTACCGCTCACGAACTGGCGGCCCTCGGCGCCCATGTGCTGCTGGTCGGGCGCAAACCCGAAAAGTTGCAAAATGTCGCGGCAGAAATCGCTGAAGACGGCGGCAAAGCCAGTTGGCAAGCCTGTGATATTCGCGACGAAGAAGCGGTCAAGCAACTGGTAGCGCAACTGATCAAGGACCACGGGCCGGTTCACGGCCTGGTCAACAATGCCGGTGGCCAATACCCGGCCCCCTTGGCCTCGATCAATCAGAAAGGATTCGAAACCGTGCTGCGGACCAATCTGGTGGGCGGCTTCCTGATGGCTCGGGAGGTGTTCAATCAGTCGATGAGCAAGCACGGTGGAAGCATCGTCAACATGCTCGCCGACATGTGGGGCGGCATGCCCGGCATGGGCCACTCGGGCGCGGCGCGTTCGGGCATGGACAACTTCACCAAGACCGCCGCATTCGAATGGGGCTACGCCGGGGTGCGGGTCAACGCAGTGGCGCCGGGCTGGATCGCGTCCAGCGGCATGGACACCTACGAAGGCGCATTCAAAGCGGTGATCCCGACCCTGTGCGAACACGTACCGCTCAAGCGGATCGGCACCGAGTCGGAGGTCAGCGCGGCGATCGTTTTTCTGCTCAGCCCGGCGGCGTCCTTTATCAGCGGCAGCACGCTGCGGATCGACGGTGCAGCGAGCCTCGGCAGTCGCGCATGGCCGCTGCACAAGGCGCAGAACAGTGAGTCGTTCAATGGCTTTCACCGCGCGGGCTTACCAGACGTACTCAAGAACGAGGACTGATCCATGCCGATGATTGATTCACAACTCGACACCCACGCCCCGCAGTTCGCACAGAACCGCGAAGCGATGTTGAACAGCATCGAGCAGATCCGTCAGCTGGAACGCAACCTGCTGGCCAAAGCCGCTGAGGCCAAACCGAAATTCGACAAACGCGGGCAACTCTTGCCACGCGAACGCCTGAATCTGTTGCTCGATCCCGGCGCGCCGTTTCTCGAACTCGCGAGCCTGGCCGGCTACAAACTGCACGACGACAAGGACGGTAGCCAGGCCGGTGGCGGGTTGATCGCCGGGATTGGTTACGTGTCCGGCGTGCGGGTGCTGGTGGTCGCCAACAACAGCGCGATCAAGGGCGGAACCATTTCCCCCAGCGGTCTGAAAAAATCCCTGCGCCTGCAACAGATCGCCATGGAAAACAAACTGCCGGTGATCACCCTCGCCGAGAGCGGCGGCGCCAATCTCAATTACGCCGCCGAAATTTTTATCGAGGGCGCACGCAGCTTCGCCAATCAGGCGCGGATGTCGGCCATGGGCTTGCCGCAAATTACCGTGGTGCACGGTTCGGCCACGGCCGGCGGCGCTTATCAGCCGGGGCTCTCGGACTACGTAGTGGTGGTGCGCGGCAAGGCCAAGCTGTTTCTCGCCGGCCCACCATTGCTCAAGGCCGCCACCGGCGAAGTCGCCACTGACGAGGAACTCGGTGGCGCCGAGATGCACGCGCAAACCGCCGGCACCGCCGAATACCTGGCCGAAAACGATGCCGACGGCGTGCGCCTGGTACGCGAAATCGTCAGCCTGCTGCCGTGGAATGCGCGGTTACCGCTGCACACCGCGCCACACTGGGACGAGCCGCTCTACCCCATCGACGAACTGCTGGGGCTGATTCCCGACGATCCGAAAAAGCCCTACGACGTGTGCGAGATCATTGCACGCATCGCCGACGGCTCGCGGTTTCTCGAGTTCAAGGGCGAGTTTGATCAACAGACAATTTGCGGCCACTTGAAGATCCAGGGCCGGCCTTGCGGCTTTATCGGTAACAACGGCCCGATCACCCCGCAAGGCGCGAGCAAGGCGGCGCAGTTCATCCAGCTCTGCGATCAAAGCCAGACACCGCTGCTGTTTTTTCATAACACCACCGGTTTCATGGTCGGTACCGAGTCGGAACAGCAAGGGGTGATCAAACACGGTGCGAAGATGATTCAGGCAGTCGCCAATGCACGGGTGCCGAAGCTGACCATCGTGGTGGGTGGTTCTTACGGCGCCGGCAACTATGCGATGTGCGGCCGTGGTCTGGACCCGCGCTTCATCTTCGCCTGGCCCAACAGCCGCACGGCTGTCATGGGCGGCGCCCAGGCCGGCAAGGTGTTGCGCATTGTCACCGAAGCCAAGCAGGCCAAGGACGGTTTGGTTTCGGACCCGAAGATGCTCGACATGCTCGAACAGGTCACCGCGCAAAAACTCGACAGCCAGTCCACCGCACTTTATGGCAGCGCCAACCTGTGGGACGACGGGCTGATTGACCCACGAGATACCCGCACCTTGCTCGGCTACCTGCTGGATATCTGTCATGAGGCCGAGGTCCGTCAGTTGCAATCCAACAGTTTTGGTATCGCACGCTTTTGAGGCTCTGATCACCACCAGTTTAGGGAGAACAATAAAAATGATCTTCACCCAGGAACACGAAGCACTGCGCCGGACCGTTCGCCAATTTGTCGAGCGCGAAATCAACCCGTACGTCGATGAATGGGAAAAGGCCGGACGCTTTCCGATCCACGAGATTTTCCGCAAGGCCGGCGCACTCGGTCTGCTGGGAATTTCCAAACCGGAAAAGTTTGGCGGCATGGGCCTGGACTACAGCTATTCGATTGTCGCTGCTGAAGAGTTCGGCACCATCCACTGCGGCGGGATTGCGATGTCGATTGGCGTGCAGACCGATATGTGCACCCCGGCCCTTGCTCGATTCGGTTCCGACGAATTGCGCGAAGAATTCCTCCGCCCAGCGATCAGCGGTGAACAGGTCGGCTGCATCGGTGTCTCGGAAGTCGGTGCCGGCTCTGACGTCGCCGGGCTGAAAACCACCGCGCGCAAGGATGGCGACGACTACGTGATCAACGGCAGCAAGATGTGGATCACCAACTCCCCGAGCGCCGACTTCATTTGCCTGCTGGCCAACACCTCGGACGACAAGGCGCACATCAACAAGTCGCTGATCATGGTACCGATGAACAGCCCCGGCATCAGCCTCGGCTCGCACCTGGACAAACTCGGCATGCGCAGTTCGGAAACCGCACAGGTGTTTTTCGACAATGTGCGCGTGCCGCAACGCAACCGCATCGGCCACGAAGGCGCAGGCTTCATGATGCAAATGCTGCAGTTCCAGGAAGAACGCCTGTTCGGTGCGGCAAACATGATCAAGGGCCTGGAATATTGCATCGACAGCACCATCGAGTACTGCAAGGAACGCCAGACCTTCGGCAACGCGCTGATCGACAACCAGGTGATCCACTTCCGCCTCGCCGAGCTTTCCACCGAAATCGAATGCCTGCGGGCGCTGGTCTACCAGGCTACCGAGCAATACGTCAAAGGCCAGGACATCACGCGCCTGGCGTCCATGGCCAAGCTCAAGGCCGGACGTCTGGGCCGGGAAGTCAGCGACAGTTGCCTGCAATACTGGGGCGCGATGGGCTACATGTGGGACAACCCGGTGGCCCGCGCCTACCGCGATGTGCGGCTGGTGTCGATCGGCGGCGGTTCCGACGAAATCATGCTGGGGATCATCTGCAAACTGATGGGCATCCTGCCCGGGAAGAAAAAATGAGCACCCTGCCCGTTTGCCAGACCCTGCTGCTGGAACCCCACAACGGCGTTCTGCACATCACCTTGAACCGGCCGGACTGCCGCAACGCGATGAGCTTGCAGATGGTCGCCGAGTTACGTGCTGTACTGGCCGCGGTACGCGATGACCGGGACATCCGCGCATTAGTGCTCGGCGGTGCCGGCGGACACTTTTGTGCCGGTGGTGATTTGAAAGACATGGCCAACGCCCGCGCTCAAGGTCAGGAGGCTTACCGCGAGTTGAACCGCGCGTTTGGCGCTCTGCTCGAAGAAGCCCAGCACGCGCCACAAGTCGTGATCACCGTGTTGCAGGGTGCGGTGCTTGGCGGCGGGTTCGGTCTGGCCTGTGTCAGCGATATTGCACTGACCGACCACAATGCCCAGTTCGGTTTGCCGGAAACCAGCCTCGGCCTGCTGCCGGCGCAAATCGCACCGTTCGTGGTCCAGCGCATCGGCCTGACTCAGGCACGGCGCCTGGCGCTGACCGCTGCGCGTTTTGACGGGCATGAAGCCCGGCGTCTGGGGCTGGTGCATTTTGTCGAACACGATGCACAAGCCCTGGCCGAACGCCTGGACGCGGTGCTCGCCCATGTTCTGTGCTGCGCACCCGGCGCCAATGCCACGACCAAAGCCTTGTTGCTGGCCAGCACCGAACAACCGCTGGGGCCGTTGCTCGACCAGGCGGCCGAATGGTTCAGCGAAGCCGTGACCGGGGCGGAAGGCGTCGAAGGGACGATGGCTTTTGTGCAAAAGCGCAAACCGGGGTGGGCGCCCTAAGAGCATCGCGAGCAGGCTCGCTCCCACAGGGGCACTATCTCATGCACACCGAAGATCAACTGTGGGAGCGAGCCTGCTCGCGATGAGGCCCTCACAAACACCGCAACACTCAAAGGATCAACTCATGCCCACCCTGCGCAAAATCCTCATCGCCAACCGTGGTGAAATCGCCTGCCGCATCCAGCGCACCGCCCAGGCACTGGGCTATCGCACGGTGGCGGTATTCAGCGATGCCGACGCCGACGCCCTGCACGTACGTATGGCCGATGAAGCGGTGAACATCGGCCCCGCAGCCGTTGCGCTGTCTTACCTGAACGGCGCGGCAATCATCGACGCCGCACAGCGCTGCGGTGCAGACGCGATCCATCCTGGCTATGGCTTTCTCTCGGAAAACGCTGAATTCGCCACAGCCTGCACCCGGGCCGGCATCACCTTTATCGGTCCAAGTCCTGCGGCCATCGAACTGATGGGCAGCAAACGCTTGTCGAAAATCGCCATGCTCGCTGCTGGCGTACCGTGCATTGGCGGTTATCAAGGGGCTGAGCAGGACGACACCACTCTCAGCCGCGAAGCCGAACGCATCGGCTATCCGCTGATGATCAAGGCCAGCGCGGGTGGCGGCGGACGCGGCATGCGCCTGGTGCACAACGCGGGTCAATTGCTCGAGCAGATCCGCACCGCGCGCTCCGAAGCCCTGCACGCGTTTGGCCGCGACGAGTTGATTCTTGAACAAGCGCTGATCGATCCGCGTCATGTTGAAATCCAGCTATTCGGCGACCAGCACGGCAATCTGATTTACCTCGGCGAGCGCGACTGTTCTGTCCAGCGTCGTCATCAGAAAGTCATCGAAGAAGCGCCTTGCCCGGTGATGACCGCCGAGTTGCGTCGGGCCATGGGCGAGGCCGCATTGACGGCTGGGCGCGCGGTGAATTACGTCGGCGCCGGCACCGTAGAGTTCCTGCTCGATGCGCAGGGGCAATTTTATTTTCTGGAGATGAACACTCGCTTGCAGGTCGAGCACCCGGTGACCGAAATAATCACCGGCCTGGACCTGGTGGCCTGGCAACTGGATGTCGCCGCCGGGTTGCCATTGCCGTTGCGCCAGGAACAAGTCGAACTCAAGGGCCACGCGATGGAGGTGCGCCTTTACGCCGAAGATCCGGCGCAGGGTTTCCTGCCCCAGACCGGGCGCCTCACGCGCTGGGAACCGGCCCTGCAAGACGGGGTGCGGATCGACCACGGCCTGCTCGAAGGTCAGCAGGTCAGTCCGTTTTACGACCCGATGCTCGGCAAAATCATCGCCTACGGTGCCACCCGCGAAGAGGCTCGGCGCAAGTTGCTGCGGGCGGTCGAAGACAGCGCCTTGCTGGGCCTGCAGACCAATCAGCGGTTGCTCGCTGGTTTGCTGGAGCATCCGCAGTTTATCGCCGGGGACTTCAACACCGGGTTCATCCCTCAGCACTTCGCTGATCATCCGAGCCTTCACCCGCACGCACCCACGGCTGAAGAGTTGGCCATCGCCGCGGCACTGTTCTATCAGCAGTCCGCCAGCGTCCACGCGCCTGGACTCGCCGGTTGGCGCAACAACGCCAATGCGCCGTTGCTGCAACAAATCGGTCTCGGCGACGGTCGCTGGGCAACCGAGGTGACCGTCCTGCCCGACGGGCAATTACGCATTCAGGTGGCCGCAGAAACGCTGCAACTCAAGCGATTGGATATCAATGAGCGCTGGGCCAGCCTGGAAATCAACGGCATTCGCCGTCGCTACGCCTATCAACTGGCGAATGGGCAGCTATGGCTGTTCACTCGTCCCGGCAGCCTGCTGCTGCAAGACCATACCCTGGCCCCCATAAGCGGCCAGACCAGCGTCAGCACCGGCACGCTGAAAGCGCCGATGGATGGGGCGATTGTCGAAGTGCTGGTCAGCGAAGGCTCTCCGGTGAGCCGGGGGCAACTGTTGCTGGTGCTGGAGGCGATGAAAATGGAGCATCCGCTCAAGGCAGGCATCGACGGTGTGATCAAACGGTTGCAGGTCAGCGCCGGTGATCAGGTAAAAAATCGTCAGATTTTGTTGGAGGTTGAATAAGCCGCTAGGCGGATGCGTCGCGGTTGGCTACGCTCAGCCTCATCAGGACACTAGGAAACCTGCGATGCCTCATTGGCTGGTAATTGATCTCGAAGCGACAACTGATGACGGTGGCTGGCCTGTGACCGAGATGGAAATCATCGAAATCGGCGCCACACTGGTCAATCGCGAGGGCCGCGAACTGGACCATTTCCAGCGCTTCGTCCGGCCCCTGCGCCGGCCGCTGCTGACACCCTTCTGTCGCGAGCTGACCCGCATCACCCAGGCCAATATCGACGCTGCCAAGCCCCTGGCCGAGGTCTGGCCACTGTTCGAGCGCTGGCTCGGCCAGCATCACACACGCCTCGATGGCTGGGCCAGCTGGGGCGATTACGACCGCAAACAACTGCTTCAGGAATGGCAGCGCCTGCAACTCGACAGCGCCCTGAATCAGGTGCCCCATATGAACCTCAAGCAGCGCTTCGCCAAGGCCCGTCGACTGGAGCGGCCGCTGGGGCTCAACGGTGCTCTGCAACTGGCCGGAATGCAGTTCAACGGTCAACAGCACCGGGCGTTGGAAGATGCACGCAATACCGCGCGCTTATTACCTCTGATTCTTGCGCGCTGATCCTTGAGGTGACGGGCGAATAGGCCTTGTGCATACTGGCCGGCCTTTTTAGCCCATTTCGAGGAATCGCCCATGTTTAAAGTCAACGAGTACTTCGACGGCACCGTCAAGTCGATTGCCTTCGGCACTGCTGAAGGTCCGGCCACTATCGGTGTCATGGCACCGGGCGAATACGAATTCGGCACCAGCCAGCGTGAAATCATGCACGTGGTCTCCGGCGCCCTGACCGTCAAACTGCCTGACAGCAGCGACTGGGAAACCTTCGCCGCCGGCAGCCAGTTCAACGTACCGGCCAACAGCAAGTTCCAGCTGAAAGTCGCTGTCGACACTGCTTACCTGTGTGAATACCGCGGCTAAGCGTTTCACCGCGATAAAAAATGCCCGTGTCCTTGGACACGGGCATTTTTCATTCAGACGCTAACGCATCATTCGAGGATCGTTACCGGCATGCCGACTTCAAGCCGGCCATTGCCGTCGTTGACCAGGTTCTGGCCAAACATCGCGCCATCCTCTTGCGCGCGGTATTTCTGCAGCGTTGCCAAGGGCTCGCGGTCGTCGCTGCGCTCACCGGTCTGCGGGTCGATGGTGGTGAGGATGCAACGTGAACACGGCTTGACCACGCGAAACTCGACATCGCCAATCAGAATGCGCTTCCAGCTATCTTCGGCAAACGCCTCACTGCCCTCGATCACCAGATTCGGTCGAAAACGCAGCATCTCCAGTGGACGGCCAACGCGTTGCGACAGGTCCTCAAGTGAAGCTTGGCCAATCAACAGCAGCGGAAAACCATCGGCAAAGGCGACTTTATCGTCATCCTTGCCATAGCCGGACTGAGTGGTCCGGGCCAGCGCCTCGGGCACCTGCACCAGCCGGGTCGGCTTGCCGATGAATTCACTGACCCAGGCACCGGCTGCATCACCCGCATCAGGAACCCGCAAGGTATCGCGCCAAATGGTCACGCCACGCAGTTCAGCATCACTGGCAGGCAAGGCAACATCGATCGGCGAGCGACCGGGTGCACTGAGCGTCAGGCCACCGGCAGCATTCCACAACGCTGACAACTGACTCATGTCCGATACCGCGCGTTGCGTCAGGAAGCGTCCGCTGGCCTCGTCTACCAGCATCCAGCGTCGATCCCCTTCCAGCCCTAGTTTATCCAGGCTGATCTGTTGCAGGGTTTCGCCCTTACCGGACTTGAGTGGATAACGGTAAAGCGCGCTCAGACGCAACATGGCCAGCTCCCTGGAGGGCAAAAACGCCACGATATACGAGCCGGCCGACGAATCAAAGAAGCACATCGCAGGCAGGCATTACGCCTGCCCGCAAAGGTTGGTCAGGCCGGAACTGCGTCGAGCATCAGGCGCTGGCGCACCACGTCGACCAGTTTGTCTGGCTGGAATTTCGAGAGGAAGTTGTCACAACCGACCTTCTTCACCATCGAGTCGTTGAAACTGCCGGACAGCGAGGTATGCAGTACCACGTACAGACCGCGCAGGCGTGGATCGTTGCGGATCTCGGTGGTCAGGCGATAGCCGTCCATTTCGGGCATTTCCGCGTCGGTGAAGATCATCAGCAGTTTGTCGGTCATGACCACGCCGGTATCCGCCCAGGCCTTGAGCATGTTCAGTGCCTTCAGGCCGTCGCTGGCAATGTGCATTTTCACCCCCAGTTGCCCCAACGTATCGCGCAACTGGGACAGGGCTACGTTGGAGTCGTCCACCAGCAGCACTTCACGACCGCGGGCACGCTCGAGCACCGGGTCTTCGAGCTTGTCACGCGAAACCTTGGCGTTGTAGGGCACGATCTCGGCCAGTACTTTTTCGACGTCGATGATCTCCACCAACTGGTCATCGACCTTGCTGATGGCCGTGAGGTAATGCTGGCGGCCGGCACTGGTTGGTGGCGGTAGAATGGCTTCCCAGTTCATGTTGACGATGCGATCGACACCACCGACCAGGAATGCCTGCACCGAGCGGTTGTACTCGGTGACGATGATGGTGCTGTTGGGCCCAGGGATCAGCGGCCGCATACCGATGGCCTGAGACAGGTCGATCACTGGCAACGTCTGGCCACGCAGATTGACCACACCACACACAAACGGGTGACGCTGCGGCATCAGGGTCAGCTTTGGCAATTGCAGGACTTCTTGCACCTTGAAAACGTTGATCGCAAACAACTGGCGACCGGCCAGACGAAACATGAGAATTTCCAGGCGATTCTCACCCACCAGCTGTGTGCGTTGATCTACTGTGTCGAGAATGCCGGCCATTAATGACTCCTGGGCTTTTCTGATAAATTCACTCGAGAATGCTATCGGCGGTTCACGCCGAATCTTGACCCGCAAACAAAATGCCACGTAAAGGAATTGATGTCACATTAACATCATGCTCTACTGAGATGGTCAATTCATCCATCGCAAAATCCTCTGCACGACCCGTCTTTGCGCATTAGGTTCCGTGGCGTAAGGGAATCCCCTAGCCACAATCAGGACCAGCCTGATATTCGCGATATCCAATAGCCATTAATGTGACGCCATTCTCACTGCATGAATGGAGTCAGGCTTTTGTTTGTGATCGAAGAACCGTTGCCGAGCTCGTTTTTCAGCCAGTCAGGTTACGCCGCTCATGCCTTATGGCGAGTTATTGCGGTACCTCGTAACGCTGCAAATCAGGCTCGTTCACTCGGGGCATTCGCGTCGAAGGCAAACAGACCGTTCATCGCCAGCCGTAGAAAATCAGAACTGCCCTACAGATACCGGTCATCGTCCGGCAGTACCTTACGCTCGTTCGCTACACGCCCAATTGCATCACCTGACTTGATGTCGTGGAGAGAAGCATGCTGAACGATCGTAAAAACTGGAATCAGCGACTGCCCGAATTTTTGATCGAGGCGGAAACGCTGCTGGCCAAATCCGAGGAATGCCTGAGTCACCTGCAACTGATCAACAATGATCAGGACGCCATCGACTGCATGCTGAGCACACTGTTCACCCTGGCCAATCGGGCCGATGCATTGGCACTGCGGGCCGTATCGGAGTTCTCGATGTGCATTCACGCCTTACTCAGCAATGCACACAGTCAAATCGATCTGAATGACCAGGCACTGTGCGCATTGAAAGAGTGCTTCACATTGATGGCCTGGCAACTTGAACTGGTCGACCTGACTACCGGCCAACTCAGCCTTGATGACGCTGAACAGATATCGTTGATCGAAGCCTTCGCGATGGAAATTGGCCGTGCCCCGACGCGCTTGGCATCACCCACCAGGCCATTCGCATGCGCCCCACTTTCGGCAAGGCATGCCTGAGTCAGATCAAGTAATGCGCAGAGTCGCTTGATTAGCCTCAGCACTTGCAGCAACAGCCCTTCGCGTCGCAATTGAAACTTTCATATCTTTTAACGACAGAGTCAACGTAATAACCCAGCTATTAACTGTGGACTTCCGACCTCCAAAACTGACCGTTTAGAGCGCTGCGAACTGTTGAATAATGCAACGAGTACAAGCTGTACGCTCAGTCGCCAGCCAACTCCCGCCAGACGTGAAAATGACGTCCAACAACGCCAAATTTCCTGAGTCCCTGGACATATATAGCAAACGCGACCAACGGTATGTTAAGTGGTATTATGCAGCCCAATTAGTGGGCCTCTGCATTATGGTTCTCTGACTCAAGACCAGGTCCATCCCCTGGAAAGTGCACAACTCGATTTTGATCATCAGACCGCGCTAACTTGATGCCAGGATTCAATCACCAGCGTTGTCCAAACAGAGACCTGTCAGCCACCATGACCGGTCTGCCCGCAGCGAACAGTCATTGGCTCCATCCACTATGTACGCCAGCCTCAAGTCAGCCGCCTCTTGGCTACCCTCTCGAAAAAGCGCTCGCCGGTTCACGCTGTTGCTGTGCCTGTGTTCGGCAGTGGGTAGCCTGCTGGTTTATTGCCTCCCATGCCACTTTCCAGCTGCCCTGCTGGCGCTGAATCTGGCGGCAGCCACCGGTGTCTGGGTGCAGCATTGCAGCTCGCGTAAATCTATCAAGTTCCAGCCTCAGGAACTCGCCGACCGTTTGCTGGAAGTACAGGAAAACGAGCGCCATCGGCTCAGCCGTGAACTCCACGACGATATCGGCCAATTGCTGACGGCGGCAAAGCTTCAAAGCGAATGGCTCAAGCGACGTCTGCCTGAAGAACTGCAAAGCCATTGCACCGTGCTCTGCGACACACTGGAAGAAACCCTGACCAAAGTTCGCGATGTGTCGGCCATTCTCAATCCAAGACAACTCACCAGCCTTGGCCTGGAAGCCAGTTTGCGTGCGCATCTGCTCAAGACACTGGCAAACACTACCGTGAACTGGAGCCTTGAATGCCAGCAACGTCTGACCGGTATTCCGGAAGAAATGGCGGTCGCGGCATTTCGGATTACTCAGGAAGCCGTCACCAATATGCTGCGCCATGCCCAAGCCAAAAATCTGTTGATCCGCCTGCAGCGTCTGCCCCAAGGGCTTGCATTGTTTATCAGCGATGACGGACTGGGCTTTTCTCCAGCCACCCATCCGGGCCGTGAAGGACAGCGCGGAATGGCCGGAATGTCGGAGCGGATCGAACAACTGGACGGCACCCTGAGCGTCATCAGCGAACCCGGCAAGGGCACGCAGATCGAAGCACTTTTCCCTTGGGCGCCGCGCGCGCTTGAACGAGCCAGTACGAATAAGGTTCTACATTGACTTGTAACTTGCTTCTGGTGGATGACCACTCGCTAATCAGAGCCGGCGTACGCGCGCTGGTTCTGGATATTCCGGGTTACGCCGTAATCGGTGAAGCCAATGATGGTGCACAGCTGCTCGAAATGGTCGAGAAGCTAAGCCCCGACATCATCCTGCTGGATATCTCCATGAAGGAAACCGGCGGGCTTGAGGCTCTGCAAAGACTCAAGGCCGTACGCCCGCAGAGCAAGGTGCTGATATTGTCGATGCACACCGACCCGGCGCTGATCATGCAGGCCCTGGAGTCAGGCGCCCATGGCTATCTGCTCAAGGACACCACTGCCACGGAACTGGAACACGCGCTTGAAGCCTTGCGCAACAACGAACGCTACCTGAGCCCGGCCATCGCTCACACCGTGATCAACCAGGCCCTGGTTCGTGCCCAGAAAAGCCAGCCAGAACCGGTCGACACCCATAATCTGACGGCACGTCAGCTGGAGATCTTGCGCTTGATCGTGCGTGGTAAATCGACTCGTGAGATTGCCAGCGGCCTGGGACTGAGCATCAAAACGGTGGAAACCCACCGCTCTCAGATCATGAAGCGCTTGCAGATCTTCGATGTCGCCGGCCTGGTGCTGTTTGCCGTGCGCGAGCAAATCATCAGTCTCGATGACTAGGCTGGATTGAGCGCCCCAGTAACGGCGATCCCTCTGGCAGGTTCAAGGCGCTAGTGCAGCCCCGGCCATTGACGTGTTTTCAGAGGAGACCTACATGCCGACTTTTTTCTTACAAGTCGTGATGAATAAGCCCAATTGACGGTCATTTCGTATTGGTACACCTTGTGACTTCAGTTATCAGGCAACAACACAACACACAAGGATGTGCATGTATATGGATGGAAATGTCTTCCGTACCTTAAACGGCGTCGCCCGCACCACGGCAAGCATCACCAGAGACTTTCGGGCAGGGAGCCATGCAATTAATGCACAGCCATGACTTCCGATTTCCAGCGAGCCGGGCTGCGACACTCAAAGGCGATCGACCAGATCACCCGACCAAATGCAATTGCACCGTCAACACACCTGGAGGGAACGACATGGAGCCGCGCGTTGTAGAGCTGGAGACTCACCTCAAGTACATCCGCAGAGATATGGAAGAGGTCCGAAACGACGTCAAATCCATCAAGCACAGGCTTGCTTACTCGGCAGGCGCTGCGGCGGTGATCATCAGCCTGCTCGGCTGGATCGCCAACAGCCGCTTCGATCAACTCGTGATGCTGCTCAACTCATAACCCGCACCACGAAACGGCCAGGCCCCGCATGATCCATACCGGGCCGGGCTAGGCCGTAGCGCGGGCTTAGCCCAGCACTTCACTCAGCGGAATGAAATTCACCCAGTCACCTTCAACCAAGGTGCGCTCTTCCAGCACTTCAACCAGCCCCTCAGCCCAGGCTGCACTGCGCAAAACACCCGAACTCTGGTTTTTGTAGATGATTGCCCGCCCATGCTCCAGACGACCGCGCAGGTATTCCCGGCGATTGCCGGGTTTGGACCAGACGAATCCTGCCGGAACCTGAAACTGCAAAGGGCGAACCTCTCTCACGCCTTGACGACGCAACAGATAGGGACGTGCCAACAAGGCGAAGGTCACCAGTGTCGATGCAGGATTGCCAGGCAACCCAATCACCGGCACACCTCGAAAATGCCCAAACGTCAGTGGTTTCCCTGGCTTGATGGCCAACTTCCACAACGCCAGTTCGCCCTCTTCACGCAGCGCAATACCCAGAAAGTCCGCCTCGCCTACCGATACACCGCCGGTAGAAAGGATCAGGTCGACACTCCCCAATTCGGCGAGACGATTGCGAGTGGCCTGCAAATCGTCCGGCAGGATCCCGGCATCGATCACTTCGCAGCCTAAACGCTGCAACCAGCTGCACAGCAATACCCGATTGCTGTTGTAGATCTGCCCTGGGCCAAGGGCCTGTCCAGGCTCGATCAGTTCGTCCCCGGTGGACAACACCGCAACCCGCACCTTGCGCACGACTTCAAGTACCGCGCACCCCAGTGAGGCCGCCAAACCCTGCTCAATAGGACCCAAGCGCGTACCGGCGACCAACACCTGCTCACCCACCGTAGTTTCCTGACCTCGCGGGCGAATGTTTTGCCCTGCGTGCATCGGCTCGGTAAAACGTACCCGTTGGTCCGTCTGAACCTCGGCGTTTTCCTGCATTTCAACGCAATCGGCACCCGCCGGCACCGGCGCGCCGGTGAAGATCCGTGCACAGGTACCCGGCGCCAATGGTTCCGGGTCTTGCCCGGCAAAGATCTTCTGGCTGACCACCAGGGGTTCGCCGGTCCAATCGGCCAGGCACAAGGCATAACCGTCCATGGCGCTGTTGGGCCATGGAGGCAGATCAAGGGTCGACACCAGATCCTCGGCAAGAACACGGCCCTGGGTCGCAGCCAACGGCAATCGCTCGCGCTCAAGGATTGGCGACGCCTCAGCCATTTCCAGCAAGCGTGCCAGCGCCACTTCGACGGGCATCAAACTGCCCGTCTTGCCCGGCTTACCCGCGGGATTCACAGGGTGCCGCCTGTTTCAAGTGAGCGACGAAGTTGCACGGGCGATGCCGCGAATCCAGTTGCTCCGCGAGAATCCCGTCCCAACCGGTTCGCACAGCGTTGGTGGATCCTGGCAGACAGCAGACCAGCGTGCCATTGGCCAACCCTGCCAACGCACGGGATTGAACCGTCGAGGTGCCAATGTCCGCGACCGATATCTGCCGAAACAACTCACCAAATCCGTCGACCTGCTTATCCAGCAGGCAACTGACGGCTTCCGGTGTACTGTCACGACCGGTAAAACCCGTACCGCCGGTAATCAGCACCACTTGCACGACGTCGTCAGCGATCCAGGTCGCGACTTGCGCACGAATTTTGTAGAGGTCATCTTTAAGCAAAATACGTGCGGCCAGGTTATGTCCAGCGGCGCTCAGGCGGTCAACGAAGACCTGTCCCGAGGTATCGGTTTCCAGCGTACGGGTATCACTGACAGTCAACACCGCAATGTTCAGCGGGGCGAAAGGTACATCAGCCTTGGCTTTCATAGGCTCGTCCAGTTGTAGGAGAAACAGCCCGGTGTTATATCACAGCGCCTCATTTTTTCACCGCACCTCTGGAGATCTGCCATGACCTCGAACAACCCTTTGCCGCCCTGCTCCATCCTGCTCCTGGCGGGAGGACGTGGCCAGCGCATGGGTGGTCAGGACAAGGGACTTCTGGTGTGGCAAGGCCTGCCATTGATTGCTCATCTGCACCGCCAGACTCGAGGTTTAAGCGATGACCTCATCATTTCCTGCAACCGTAATCTGGAAAAATACGCGCCTTACGCCGACCAGTTGGTCCATGACGACAACAGTGACTTCCCGGGCCCGCTGGCAGGGATCCGCGCCGGGTTGGCGGCGGCTCGACATCCTCACCTGATGGTACTGCCCTGTGACGTACCGCGCATTGATGCCGAACTGCTCACGGCCATGCGAGAAACCGCCCGCGAGCAGCCGGACAAACCCTTGATGCTGCGCCAGGGCGAGCACTGGGAACCGTTGCTGTGCATTATCCCTGTGGCGCTGGCAGGCGAATTTGAAAAGGCCTGGAACGACGGCGAGCGCAGCCCTGGACGCATCATGCGTAACCTCGGTGCCGTCGCGCTGCAATGCCCCGAAAACGACCGACGTCTGGCTAACTTGAATACACCCGAGCTGTTAAGCCTTCATAACAGCGTGTCAGAATGACCCTAACCATGGAACTTGAGCGCCATGCATACCTCTCAAGTTCTGCAATGAAAAAAATTCATAGTCGGAGACACCACATGACGCAACGAACCCTCGCCACTTTAATGCTCGCACTGGGCCTCGCTACCCTCGCCGGTTGCTCATCGCCTGCGGTGATCACCTTGAATGACGGTCGCGAAATCCAGTCGGTCGACACGCCTGAATTCGATTCCAAGTCGGGCTTTTACGAATTCGAGCAGTTGGATGGCAAGAAAACCCGCGTCAACAAAGATCAGGTTCGTACCGTTCAAGACCTGTAAGCCTCACGGCAACAGTCGCTCAACGATAAAGCCCGCCAAGTGCGGGCTTTGTTGTTTCTGGCAACAGCAGATCGCCACTCACCGGAAGCGTTGCTTGAGCTATGGACTCACCACTGCAGGGTGATTTCGCTTTCAAAACTCCGCTCCAGCCCCGACACCGGATCGATAAAGCGTAACCCCTTGGCCAGCAGCTTCAATGGATTGGCGTAATCATCTTCAACGTCTTTCAACGCGTCGGGATAAAACGGGTCATTGCAAATACTCGCCCCCAACGCCGTCATGTGAACCCTTAACTGGTGTTTTTTGCCAGTCACCGGATACAGCGCATAACGCCAGAGATCGGCGTTTTTCTCTATGACCTCAATCGCGGTCTCGGTATTGCTCGCACCGGGGCCCTCTTGCATGCGAAAGAAGGGTTCGCCATCGACCAGACGGCTTTTATGCACCCGCGGAAACGACAACTCAGGCAAAGCGCGGGCAATTGCCTCGTAGTGTTTGTCGATCTGCCGTGTCGGAAACAGTGACTGATACGCCGAACGACTCTGGGGATTGGCAGAAAACAGCACGAGCCCTGCCGTGTGCCGGTCGATACGGTGCAAGGGCACCAGATGCGGGTTATCCAGGCGACGGATCAAACGCCGCAGCAGCGTCTGTTCGACGTACTCGCCCGCCGGGGTAACCGGCAAAAAGTGTGGCTTGTCCGCGACCACCAGGTGCTCATCGGCATACAGAATCGTCTCGAGCACCGGGATTGTTTTTTCGTCAGGGACTTCCCGAAAATAGTGGATCCGCAAACCTTCCTTGTAAGGCAGGTCAACGGCAATCGCATGACCTTGCCCATCCAGGACACGACCACGGGCGATCCTGTCCAGCCATTGCTCGCGACCAATGGCGCTGAAGTGCTCGCACAGACAATCGAGTACGGTCAACCAGGCGCCCGGCGGCAGGTATAGCGTACTGGCCTGATTCTGAGCGGCGGAAAAAGATGAGGTGGACATACGAAAGCTCTGGCCGTTAATGCAAGTGCGCATTATCCAACAAGGACCTGAACGAACCTAGGAGAGATTCCGCGTGAGCGCCCCTCATGAATGTCACGCGGTAAGCGACTCTCGCTGTGCCGCCGCTTCGGTAAACTCCTTCAGCCAGCGCAATACGTCGACAGCCTCCCAGCGACCAGGATCATAAAGGGCGTACAACAGCCCTTGATAACCCACGACATCCAGTTGACGGTGATAACCCGCGCGCTGAAACAAGGCTTCGATTTCAGCGAAGCAGGTGTTGAAGTGCAACTTGTTGAAGGGTGTTTTCCCTTCGGTAACCAGGCCATCCAGACGCAACTCCAGCACCGCCTCCTGTACTACATCAGCCGACATCCGGTTCACGCTGGCTTTCAACTGTTCAACATTGACCATACTACGTCCCTCTAATGCGAATAGCTGTATGCACATACAGTAGACGAATATTCGGGGTTACGCCAATGCATTACCTGGGGATCACGACAGGCGGAATGACTGCCGCTGAAAACGAGAAGGGGTCAGCGCAAGAATGCCACCACCTGTTCGGCGTCGAAGGGCCACCCCAGTTCGGCACCCGTATCAACGCGACGCAGAACCGGAATGCGCAAACCATAGGCTTCAAACAGGGCTTCGCTGTCTGCAATGTCGACCAGTTCCAGCAACAAACCGTGCTCGACCAGCGGCATCAGCTCCGCTTCAGCGAGTTCACAGAGATGGCAACCAAGGGTGCCGAACAACTGGCATTCAGGAGGCATGACGAACAGACCGACAAGGATTGGGTGATTATTCTAGGCCCGGGATGAAAAGTCGTCGAGCGACAGGGCCATTCGTGACGACAACCGAGTTGAACAGTCTGGCAAAACCCTGATGCAAATCATTGGCCTCAGTTGCCGCCTTCCTGCGCGAGCTCGGTCGCTCAGCTAAAGGCAATCAATCCTGGCTGACCGCGCCGATCTTGTGAATCGACAGATCCGCCCCGTAATACTCTTCTTCCTGGCTCAGGCGCAGCCCATGGAACAGCTTGATCGCGCCATACACCGCAAAGCCTCCGATCAATGCCACGGCCACACCGAGCGCGGTGCCGATCAACTGACTGATCAGGCTCACCCCGCCGAAGCCACCCAATGCGCTCTGACCGAAAATCCCACAGGCAATCCCGCCCCAAACGCCACAAAGACCGTGCAACGGCCAGACGCCGAGTACATCGTCGATCTTCCATTGGCTTTGCGCCGCGATGAAACACCAGACGAACAAGGCGCCGGCAATGGCTCCGGTTACCAGGGCGCCAACCGGGTGCATCAGGTCAGAGCCCGCGCAGATCGCCACCAACCCGGCCAGTGGGCCGTTATGCAGGAACCCCGGGTCGTTACGACCGACAATCAACGCTGCCACCGTGCCGCCGACCATTGCCATCAACGAGTTGACCGCCACCAGACCGCTGACGCCTTGCAAGGTTTGTGCGCTCATCACGTTAAAACCGAACCATCCGACGATGAGAATCCACGAACCCAATGCCAGAAACGGAATGCTCGACGGCGCAAACGCCACCAGACGCCCGTCGCGATAACGACCATTGCGTGGTCCGAGTAACAAAATCGCCGCCAGCGCCAGCCAACCGCCCATGGCGTGCACTACCACAGAACCTGCGAAATCATGGAAACCGGCACCAAAACGCGCCAACAGCCAGGCTTGCAGACCAAAGTTTCCGTTCCAGACTATGCCCTCAAAAAACGGGTAGATAAATGCCACGATCAACGCCGTCGCGCACAACTGCGGAGCGAATCGGGCACGCTCGGCAATCCCCCCGGAAATGATCGCCGGAATGGCCGCGGCAAAGGTCAGCAGGAAGAAAAACTTCACCAGGCTATAACCGTGATCAGCGCTGATCACCGCCGCCGGTTGCATGAAATTGACGCCATAGGAAATCCAGTAGCCTATAAAGAAGTAGGCCAGCGTCGAAATGGCAAAGTCACTGAGGATCTTCGATAAAGCGTTGACCTGGTTTTTTTGCCGAACCGTGCCGACTTCCAGAAAAGCAAAACCGGCATGCATGGCCAGAACCATGACAGCGCCGATCAGAATGAACAGCGTATTGGAGCTATGGACCAGGCTGTCCACAGCACTTTGCAAATTTTCCATGGAGTTGGCAGACCTTAAAGTCGCAAAAGCACCAAAGCAGTTCACCGAGCCAATGTGCGCACCAAATTGACACCAGTCTTGGCATCGATTCTTTTTCCGGCGAACCGTTTTGGCGCAAAAAACTCATTGAGGTCAATCGTTGCTCGGGTGTTTGCGCGCGTTTCTATTATTTGGGTTAAGGTTTTCGCGAAGCACGCCCTGTTTCAGTACAACAGCACTGGCTGACGCACCACGACATAGCAAAAGCTGTACCAGGCATTAGGGGGCGTTGGGGGTTTTTTTTTAAACCCCCCCGGGGCCCCCAAATATAAAAAAGCCCACAACACACAAAAAAACCCAAAGACAAACAAAATAAAAAAAAAAAAAAAAAAAAATAAAAAAAAAAAAAAAAAAAAAAAAAAAAAA
>NZ_JANLNW010000012.1 GCF_025465945.1 Pseudomonas sp. 6D_7.1_Bac1
CCCCCCCCCCCCCCCCCCCCCCCCCCCCCCCCCCCCCCCACAAAGGCAGGCCTGTTTTGCATCCCGACAACGGAGGTCATCCATGGCCCGTGTTTCTCTGTTAACCCTGCCACTGGCGGCCCCGCCGTTGAACGCCCGGCGACTCTGGCCAAGCCTGAGTCACCGGGTATTACCGTGGTTGCTGCCCATCAGTCTGTTTGCCCTGTGGTGGCTGGCCAGCCGCAATCACTGGATGAGTGAGCAGATTCTGCCGGCGCCGTCGTTGGTCTGGGGCAGCGCGGTCGAACTGTCGAACAGCGAATTGTGGAGCCATTTGGCGGTCAGCCTTCAGCGGCTGTTCTGGGGTTTGCTGGCGGGGATCAGCGCGGGCGCAGTATTCGGCGCAGCACTGGGTTTCAGTCGTCGTTTCGAACGCCTGGTATTCCCGACCTTCGCGGCGCTGGCGCAAGTGCCGACGCTGGCCTGGATTCCGCTGTTCATGGTGTTTTTCGGCATCGGTGAGGTGCTGAAACTGGTGGTGCTGATCAAAGCCATCGTGGTCCCGGTGACCCTGCACACCCTGGTCGGCGTGCGCGATGCCCAACCGAAACTGCGCGAAGCCGCAGCGGTGTTGCGCTTGCCGCCGCGACTGTTGGTTCGACGGCTGGTATTGCCTGCCGCACTGCCCGCGTTCATGGCCGGTGTACGCCTGGCGCTGGCAGCCGGCTGGACCTCGTTACTGGCGGTTGAACTGCTGGCCTCCAGCGAAGGCATTGGTTACCTGATGGTCTGGGCGCGGCAGTTGTTCATGCTCGACATTGTGTTCGTCTGCATCGTGGTAATCGGTGTGATGGGCGTGGCCATGGATCGTGGCATCGGCCTGCTGGATCGCAAACTCGTGCACTGGCCGCACCCGGCCACCGCGCAAATCCGTCGCGGCCCGCGTTATCAAGGCTGGCAGCGCCTGCAACCGTGGCTGCTGCCGCTGGCCTTGCTGACGCTGTGGCAAGTGGCGTCGGGCCAGCAATGGGTCGATGCGAACATTCTGGTCAGCCCTTGGGCGGTGCTGGAAACCACCGGCCACGGCTTGCTGGATGGCACGCTGCTGAACGGCATGGCGCTGAGTCTGGGTCGTACCCTCGGGGGGCTCGCGCTGGGCGGTGGTCTCGGGTTTGCCCTGGGGCTGCTGCTGGGTTTGTCACCGGTCAGCGAACGCCTGCTCGGCCCGACCCTCGCGGCCATCCGCCAGATCGCGATTTTCGCCTGGGTGCCGCTGCTCACCGCGTGGTTCGGTCTGGGGGAACTGGCCAAGTGGGTGTTCGTCGCCCTCGCCGCGTTTTTTCCGCTGTTTATCGCCACCCAACGCAGTGTCGCCAACGGATCAAAGCAACTCAACGAAGCCGCGCAAGTCCTGCGTTTGAGCCTCGGCCAACGCCTGCGCCGGCTGATCCTGCCAGGCGCCGCGCCGGGGATCTTCGCCGGGCTGCGTTTGAGCCTGATTTACGCCTGGCTCGGCACCATCGGCGCTGAATATTTCATGCCGTCCAACGGCGGCATCGGCAGCCAGATGATCGGCGCCCAGCAACTGCTGCGCATGGACCTGATCATGGCCGGCATGTTGCTGGTGGGCCTGACCGGCGCCTTGCTCAATCTCATAGGCCAACACATTGAAACCCGCGCCACGCGCTGGAGGCACGCATGAACGCACCGATTGTCAGCTTCAACCACGTGGGCAAATCCTTTGACGTCGACGGCTTTGAGCTGGAAGCGATTCGCGAATTCAACCTGGAGATTGCCGAAGGTGAATTCGTCGCGATTGTCGGCTCCAGCGGCTGCGGAAAATCCACCTTGCTGCGCTTGCTGGTGGGGCTGGACACAGCGTTTCGCGGGCAGATCAGCGTCGACGGGAAAGCCGTCTCCGGCATCGGCGGTGAGCGCGGCATAGTGTTTCAGGAACACCGTTTATTTCCGTGGCTGACCGTCGAAGAAAATATCGGCCTGGGCCTGGTCAACGAACCGCTAAGCGCCGCGCAACGGCAAAAACGCATTGGCGATTTCATTGAGTTGGTGGGCCTGACCGACTTCACCCGCGCCTATCCGCACCAGCTCTCCGGCGGCATGGCGCAGCGGGTGGCGATTGCCCGCGGGTTGGTGGCCAGCCCACGAATCCTGCTGCTCGACGAACCCTTTGGCGCCCTCGACGCGCTGACCCGCCAGCAGATGCAGGACGAGCTGTTGGCCATCCGCAGCCGGGCCAGGATCACCACGGTGCTGGTCACCCACGACGTCGAAGAAGCGATCTTCCTGGCCGACCGCGTGGTGGTGATGGAACCGCGCCCCGGACGGATCAAACAGGTGGTCGACATCGCCCTGCCGCACCCGCGCCAGCGCAGCAGTTTCGACTTTCACCAGTTGCGCGAAGAACTGCTTCACGAACTGACCAGCGACGACCACTACCAACCGCCCGTCCCCGAGCAGATCCGCGACCTGCCGCTGACGTTCATTGCTTGCTAACGAGGATCCTTTGATGCCGCAACGTCCCAACTTTCTGGTGATCCTGGCCGACGACCTGGGCTTTTCCGATCTCGGTGCCTTCGGTGGCGAAATCGCCACGCCGAACCTCGATGCACTGGCCAACCATGGCCTGCGCCTGACCGATTTCCACACCGCGCCGACCTGCTCGCCCACCCGTTCGATGCTGCTCACCGGCACCGACCACCACATCGCCGGCATCGGCACCATGGCCGAGGCACTGACCCCGGAGCTGATTGGCAAACCGGGTTACGAAGGCTACCTCAATGACCGCGTGGTGGCCTTGCCTGAACTGCTGCGCGAGGCGGGTTACCAGACCCTGATGAGCGGCAAATGGCACCTGGGCCTGACCGCCGAACTGGCGCCCCACGCTCGTGGTTTCGAGCGCTCGTTCTCGTTGCTGCCCGGCGCCGCCAACCATTACGGTTTCGAGCCGACCTACGACGAGCAGACGCCACGCCTGTTGAAGTCGACGCCCGCGCTGTACATCGAGGACGACACCTTCGTCGATAAACTTCCGGATGATTTCTATTCCTCCGATGCCTTTGGCGACAAGTTGCTGCAGTACCTCAAGGAACGCGACCAGACCCGGCCATTCTTCGCTTATCTGCCATTTTCCGCGCCGCACTGGCCGTTGCAGGCGCCGGCCGATATCGTGGCGAAATACCGTGGCCGTTATGACGCCGGCCCTGAAGTGTTGCGTTTGGAGCGGCTGGAAAAACTCAAGGCGTTGGGGCTGATTGACGCCGATGTCGAACCCCATCCGCTGATTCAGCTCAGCGCCCAATGGGATTCGCTGAGTGATGAACAACGGCAGATTTCGGCGCGAGCGATGGAGGTCTACGCGGCGATGGTCGAGCGCATGGACTGGAACATAGGCCGGGTGGTCGACTACCTGCGCAACCAGGGGCAACTGGACAATACGTTCATCCTGTTCATGTCCGACAACGGCGCCGAGGGCGCACTGCTGGAAGCCTTTCCCAAGTTCGGCCCGGAGCTTTTGACCTATCTGAACCAGCATTACGACAACAGCCTGGCAAACATCGGCCGCGCCAATTCTTACGTCTGGTACGGGCCCAATTGGGCACAAACCGCCACCGCGCCGTCGCGGCTGTACAAAGCGTTTACCACCGAGGGCGGGATTCGGGTGCCGGCGCTGGTGCATTACCCGGCGCTGCCGCTGAAGGGGCAGATCAGTCATGGTTTTGGCACAGTGATGGACATCACGCCAACCATTCTTGACCTGGCCGGCGTGCGTCATCCGGGCAAGCAATGGCGTGGCAAACAGGTGGCAGAGTTGCGCGGTAAATCGTGGCTGGGGTTCCTGTCCGGCGAGACCGCACAGGTGCATGACGAACACACGGTGACCGGCTGGGAATTGTTCGGGCGCCGGGCGATTCGTCAGGGGCACTGGAAGGCCGTGTACATCCCTGGGCCGATGGGGCCGGCGACCTGGCAGCTGTATGACCTGGGCCAGGATCCGGGGGAAATTCACGATCTGGCGCTGAGTCAGCCGGAAAAACTCAGAGCGCTGATCGAGCATTGGCAAAAATACGTCGAAGAAACCGGGGTGATCCTCAGTGCTTCGCCATTTCAGCCGGATTAGGGAAGCCTGAACCACCGCTATCGCGAGCAGGCTCGCTCCCACATTTGATCTCCAGCGGACACAAAACCTGCAAACAATGGAGAACCAGTGTGGGAGCGAGCTTGCTCGCGATCGGGGCCTCAAACACACCGTCAAGCCTGAGCCGTACGCACCTCTTCCCCCACCACCTGCTCCTTGCGGGTGAACCGGTTCGCCCGTCCAAACGTGCCGAAATCATTGAAGCGCACGCCCATTTCGCGCATCACCCTGTGCGCCACCGGCACGGTCATCTGGCGGATATAAAACGGTTCCTTCACCACAAAATGATGGATGCCATGGCTGCTGCCGAAGTTGAAGCAGAATGCCTGCAACGGCCACATCCACCACGGGTTGAGCACTTGGGTTTGCTGGATCACGTTGCCCGGCTCGATGTCGCCGTAGTAGTGCATGTTCGAGCTGACGAAGTGCAGGCAAAAGGTGCGCAGCACGTTCGGGCCGATGATCACCACAGCGGCGATGTTGATCACTTGCATCACCGACAGCGTGGTCGCCGACCACTCCACCGACGTCCCCAGCAAATACGCAATGCCGTTGGCCGCGTGAAAGCCGAGGAACAGGTACCACGCGCCCCAGTGCACCAGCGCCAGTGGTGCGTAAACCTTCAGGGTACGCTTGATGATGCTGAATTTGTGCGCCCAGGTCTTGGCCCGCAGCATGCGGATAAACGCTGACATCACGTTGTCGCCGACCATCAGCAAACGCGCAATGCCCCAGGGCTCGCCGTTGGTGATGGCGCGTTCTTCCATGTCGGCTTCGCTGCCGGACACCTTGTGGTGATTGAGGTGCAGATGGCGGCGGATCCACGGGTTGATGGTGCTCGGCCGCGCCAGCCAGACCAACCCCATCATCACGTTGTGCGGCACGCGTTGCTTGCGAAAATACATGCTGTGGATCAGGTCGTGTTCCAACTCATGGGTCAGCGAGGCAAAAAAAGCATTCAGCAGCAGGCACGCCCACCAGGCCATGTGCCCGGTCATGTAGAGCGCAGCCGAGCCGATCATCCCGGCCAGGGCGAAGGCCAGAATGCCCACCCCCAAAGCGTCCTGATGATTGAGAATCGGGTAGCGCTGACGCAGTTCGATACCGCGGGCGAGCACCACTTCCCGAATATGTGCAGATCGTTGTTGTACATTCAGGCGTTGGGGACTTGCAGAAGTACCATGCATGCTTCCATCCTCTGGTTATTGATGTTCGCATCCTGCCCTGCGCGATCGCTTCGGGCGTTAGCTGTGAACGCCAACCTGTTGACCGGAAGCGCCAATCATCATGATTGAACCCACCTCCCTCGCCAGCTGGACCCGCGCTTTGCGCAAACAACTCGACGCCCTCGGCCTCGACAGCAACGCCCTGTGCCTGCAAGCCGGGCTCGACCCGCAACTGATGGACGACCCCAACGCCCGCTACCCGTTATCGGCCACCACTCGACTGTGGGAGCTGGCCGTCGAGGTCAGCGGCGACCCGGCGATTGGTTTGCGGGTGTCGCGGTTCGTCAGCCCGACCACCTTCCACGCACTGGGATATGCGCTGGTGGCCAGCGGCAGTCTGCGTGAGGTGTTCGAGCGCATCGTGCGTTATCACCAAGTGATCAGCGACGCATTGGAGCTGGAACTGACCCGTGGCGAAGATCGCTATTGCTTCACCCTCAAGGTCCCCGAAGGCAGTCCGGCGCCAGCGCGGGAAGCGATCGACGCCTTCGCCGCGATCTACGTGCGCACCTGTCGCAACCGTCTGGGCCGGGACTATGCACCGTTGGCGGTGTACCTGCGTCGCCCGGAACCGGCCGACCCGAAACAATGGCACACGGTGTTCCGCGCCCCGATCTTCTTTGCTGCTGACGAAGACCGGCTGGAGTTTTCCATCGAGGACTTTGAAAGCCATCTGGATGACGCCAACCCGGAGCTGGCCGAACACAACGAAACCGTGCTCAAGCGCGCCCTGACGCAACTACGCCTGCTGACCTGGGAGCGCAAGGTGCGCGACGCCATCGAAGCGCAGTTGCCGGAAGGTGAACCCAGCGCCGAACGCATCGCCGAGACCTTGCACTTGAGTTTGCGCAGCTTGCAACGGCATCTGGCGGACGAAGGCTGCCGGTTCGATACGTTGCTCAATGAGTGTCGCGAGAATCTGGCACTGCTGCACTTGCGAGATCCGCAGTGCTCGCTGAGCGAAATCAGCTATCTGCTCGGATTTGCCGACACCAGCAGCTTCAGCCGCGCCTTCAAACGCTGGACCGGGATGACGCCGGGGCAGTTCCGCGATGGGTTGCGTTGACGTAGGGGCTACGGGTTTGCGTTGCGCCCGCGCCTCAGCAACTTGCGCACCCGTGCCACCAGCTCGCTCACGGCGAACGGCTTGAGCAGGTAGTCATCTTCATGCAGTTCCAGCCCACGCAGCCGATCCTCGATCCCATCTTTGGTGGTCAGGAACAGCACCGGCGTTGCGCCGAGCTGGCGGATCTGTTGCAACAGCTGCCAACCGTTGAGGCCGGGCAGCATCACATCGAGAATGATCAGGTCATATTCAGCCGTTTCGATGAAACGTCGACCGGCCATGCCGTTGTCCGCCACATCCACCGCGTAACTGGCTTCGCTCAGGCCCTGGGCCAGAAGTTTCGCGGTTTCGGGTTCATCTTCCACTAACAGCAAACGCATGGCACACCTCGGATAATCGTCACCACAGGCTAGGCGCCTTGGCGCACAAAGCCCATCACTAACGGATATTTCGGATGACGAGGCCGATTCAGACCATCGCCAACGCCCGCAACCGCTGCGCATCGAGGATCTCGATCTCGCCATAACTCAGGTGGAGAATGCCTTGGCCTTCCAGATCCTTGAGGATCTGGTTGGTGGTCTGACGCGACAACGAAAGCAACAGCGCCAACTGCTCCTGAGGCAATTGCAGCACACGGCGTGCAGGTTCGATCTCACCGTAACCATCGGAGATCATCAGCAAGCGGTGCGCCACGCGCGCCGGGGCCGGCAGCAAGGTCAACTGTTCGAGATTGATGAAGGTCAGGCGCAGTTTGTGGCTCATCAGCAGCGCCAGTTGCCGCCAGTAGTGCGGGTGCTCTTCGAGCCAGGTGAGCAGTGCCGACTGCGGTATGTGCAACAGAATGCAGTGGCCCACACCATAGGCGTCGTGGGTGCGCGGCTGGCCATCGAACAGGCAGATTTCGCCGAACCAGTGCGGCGGTTCGATCAGGCTCAACAGCGCCTCCTTGCCCTGCTCGCTCACCGCGCCGACCCGCACCGCGCCTTCGAGCACCGCGTACAGACCACACGGCGGATCGCCGCGCTTGAACAGCCGTTGCCCCGGCGACAACCGCCGCACGCGGGCCAGGGACAGCAGACTATCCTGTAACAAGGGCGGCAAATGGCTGAACCACTGGCCATTCATCAGGCGTGACCGCCAGGCCTGCATATCCATGAGTACTCCAAGATGATTGTCGTCTGGCTGACAGAGCAACGACGGGCCGCAGGGCATGATCGACATCCCTACAGGAGGAATAACAATGAAAAACCTCGTTGACCACCTCAGTCAATACGCCGCTTACCACCGTGACCCGCGCAACATCGCCAGCCACTTCATTGGCATTCCGCTGATTGTGGTCGCTGTCGCAGTGCTGCTGTCACGGCCAGGATGGCCGGTGGCCGGGCTCTGGCTGTCTCCAGCGATGCTGTTGGCGCTGGCCTCGACATGGTTTTATTTGCGCCTGGAAGTACGTCTTGGGGTGGTGATGACGGTGCTGCTGGGCCTGTCCGTTTGGCTAGGCCAAATCCTCGCGGCACAAAGCACCTTGTTCTGGTTGAGCAGCGGCGTCGCGATGTTTGTGGTCGGCTGGGCGATCCAGTTTGTCGGCCATCACTACGAAGGACGCAAACCGGCGTTTGTCGATGATGTGACGGGATTGATCGTCGGGCCGCTGTTTGTGGTGGCGGAATTGGCGTTTTTGCTGGGGTTGCGGCATGAGCTCAAAGAGCAGATCGAGGCGCGGGCGGGGGTGGTGCGAGTCAATCCGAAACGTGCTGCGGCGTAGGACGCCATCGCGAGCAGGCTCGCTCCCACAGGGGATTTATGTGCGCCATAGATCCAGTGTGGGAGCGAGCCTGCTCGCGATGCTTTTTCAGAGGCTGGCGATTTTCTGCCAGACCTTGGGTTTGAAGAACAACGTCTCGCCCTTGGCCAGCCCGGTCAGGCTGTCGTGATCTTTCACCACTTCCGCTTCGATCAGCTCGCTCTGGCCTTCGACCTTCAACGTAATGCGTGTGGTCGCACCCAGCGGACGGATATCGCGCACTTGCGCCGCATGGTGATCGTCGAGTTCAGTGCGCGACAGCGACACTTCGTGGGGACGGAACAGCACGTGGTTGTCGTCGCCCAGGTACAGGCGGTTCGAATCACCGAGAAAGTGGTACACAAAATCGCTGGCCGGGTTTTCGTAGACGTCGCCCGGTGAGCCGATCTGCTCGATCACACCCTTGTTCATCACCACGATGCGGTCGGCCACTTCCATCGCCTCTTCCTGGTCGTGAGTCACGAACACCGAGGTCAGGTTGATGTCTTCGTGCAGCCGCGCCAACCAGCGACGCAGCTCTTTGCGGACCTTGGCATCCAGTGCGCCAAAGGGCTCGTCGAGCAGCAAAACCTTGGGTTCTACCGCCAACGCGCGGGCCAGGGCGATACGCTGACGCTGACCACCGGACAGTTGTTCCGGGTAGCGATCCGACAACCAATCCAGTTGCACCATGTTCAGCAGTTCGTGGACTTTGACTGCGATCTGACTCTCGGTCGGACGCTGGTTTTTCGGCTTCATGCGCAGGCCGAAGGCAACGTTGTCGAACACGGTCATGTGGCGGAACAAGGCGTAGTGCTGGAACACAAACCCGACGTTGCGATCACGCACGTCATGGCCGGAGACGTCTTCGCCATGGAACACGATGCTGCCGGCGTCCGGGGTTTCCAGGCCGGCGATGATCCGCAGCAAGGTGGTTTTGCCGCAGCCCGACGGGCCGAGCAACGCCACCAGCTCACCGCTGTGGATGTCCAGGTTGATGCTGTTCAGCGCCTTGAAGGCGTTGAAGTTCTTGCTGACGTTACGGACTTCGATCGACATGACTTATTCCTCCGCGGCGCTGGCGCGCAGGCGGTTAATACGGGACTCGCTCCACTGCTTGAGCAGCAGGATGAAGAGCGCCAGGATCAGCAACAGGCTCGCAACGGCAAACGCGGCGACGTGGTTGTATTCGTTGTAGAGGATCTCGACGTGCAGCGGCAGGGTGTTGGTCACCCCGCGAATGTGCCCGGAAACCACCGACACCGCGCCGAACTCGCCCATCGCCCGCGCGGTACACAGCACCACGCCGTAGATCAGGCCCCACTTGATGTTCGGCACGGTCACGTGCCAGAACATCTGCCAGCCGTTGGCACCCAGCAACCGTGCGGCTTCCTCTTCTTGCGTGCCTTGCTCCTGCATCAGCGGGATCAGTTCACGCGCCACAAACGGCACGGTGACGAAAATTGTCGCCAGCACGATGCCCGGCAAGGCGAAGACGATCTGGATGTCGTGGTCCTGCAACCACGGACCAAAAATGCCTTGGGCGCCGAACATCAGCACATAGACCAGACCCGCGATCACCGGCGACACCGAAAACGGCAAGTCGATCAGGGTCACCAGCATGCTTTTGCCACGGAACGAGTATTTGCTCACGCACCAGGCCGCGCTGACGCCGAACACCAGGTTCAATGGCACCGAAATCAGCACGGCGATCACCGTCAGTTTCAAGGCCGACAAGGCGTCGGGTTCGAAGATCGCGGTGAAGAATGCGCCGAGGCCAAGCTTCAAACCCTGGGACACTACGATGAACAGCGGCAGCAGCAGAAACAGCGCAAAAATCAGCCAGCCGAGACTGATCAGAATCCGCCGCGACGTAGCGCTGCCACGGCGGGCGGCATTGGCCGAAGACGCAGCGGCAATAGACGATTGGGACATGGTGCCGCCTCCTTATGGGGTTTCGATGCGCCGCTGCAACAAGTTGATCAGCAGCAACAGGACGAAGGAAACCACCAGCATCAGCACGCCGATGGAGGTGGCGCCGGTGTAATCGTATTGGTCGAGCTTGACCATGATCAGCAGCGGCAGGATTTCGGTTTTCATCGGCATGTTGCCGGCGATGAAAATCACCGAGCCGTATTCGCCAACGCCCCGCGCAAACGCCAGGGCAAAACCGGTCAGCCAGGCAGGCAGCAGCGCCGGCAGCAGAATGTAGCGAAATACCTGCAACGGCTTGGCGCCCAGGCACGCGGCGGCCTCTTCGATTTCTCGCGGGATGTCGGCCAGTACCGGCTGCACCGTACGCACCACGAACGGCAACGTGACGAAGGTCAGCGCCAGGGTGATGCCGAGCGGCGTGTAGGCGATCTTGAAACCCAGGTCCGCAGCGAACTGCCCGACCAGACCGGTAGGCGTGTACAGCGCGGTCAGCGCAATACCGGCCACGGCGGTTGGAAGCGCGAACGGCAGGTCGATCATCGCGTCGATGATCTTGCGTCCGGGGAAGGTGTAACGCACCAGCACCCAGGCCAGCAACGTGCCGATGATGCCGTTGATGATCGCGGCGAACAGCGCGGTACCGAAACTGAGCTTCAGCGCCGCCAGCACCCGTGGCGCCGAGATGATTGCCCAGAACTGATCCCAGGTAAGTTGAGCGGCATGCACGAACATCGCCGCCAGTGGAATGAGCACAATCAGACTGAGGTACACCAAGGTGTAGCCCAGCGTCAGCCCGAAGCCGGGTATGACGGGGGAGATACGACGCGACATAAAAGTCCCTGGTTGAGAACGCGCAAAGCCCCGACGGTGAAATCGGGGCTCGTTTATCGGCTATTGCAGGTTACTGCGCCTGATAGATCTGATCGAACACGCCACCGTCATTGAAGAATTTCGGTTGGGCGGATTTCCAGCCACCGAAGTCCTTGTCGATGGTCACCAGCTCCAGGGTCGGGAACTGCTTGGCGTACTTGGCGGCCACGTCCTTGTCACGTGGACGATAGAAGTTTTTCGCAGCGATTTCCTGACCGGCCGGGCTGTACAGGTGCTTGAGGTACGCTTCGGCGATCTGCTCGTTGCCCTTCTTCTCGGCGTTCTTGTCGACGACCGCCACTGGCGGTTCGGCGAGGATCGACAGCGAAGGCACGACGATGTCGAACTTGTCGGCGCCGCCCTGTTCTTTCAGCGCCAGGAAGGCTTCGTTTTCCCAGGCCAGCAACACGTCACCCTGACCGTTGTTGACGAAGGTAATGGTCGAGCCGCGAGCGCCGGTGTCCAGCACCGGGACGTGTTTGAACAGGGTCTGCACGTACGCTTTGGCCTTGGCTTCGTCACCGCCGTTGGCTTTCAGACCATAGGCCCAGGCCGCGAGGAAGTTCCAGCGCGCACCGCCGGAGGTTTTCGGGTTCGGGGTGATCACTTCAACGCCGTTTTTGGTCAGGTCGCCCCAGTCCTTGATGCCTTTGGGGTTGCCCTTACGTACCAGGAACACGATGGTCGAAGTGTATGGCGTGCTGGCATCCGGCAGGCGTTTTTGCCAGTCAGCCGGCAGGGTCTTGCCCAGTTTGGCGATTTCGTCGATGTCGCCGGCCAGCGCCAGGGTCACCACGTCGGCCCGCAGCCCATCAATCACCGCCCGGCCTTGTTTGCCCGAACCACCGTGGGATTGCTGGATCTTTACGTTGTCGCCAGCGTGCTCTTTCTTCCAGAAGTTGATGAACTCGGCGTTGTAGTCCTGATACAGCTCACGGGTCGGGTCGTACGACACGTTGAGCAGTTCGTAATCCTTGGCAACCACGGAACCGGCAAAAAGGGCGCTGGCCAGAGCGGCCAAAGCGTAACGGCGAATCGACGACATGGTGCAGCTCCTGAATTCTTTTGTGTTGGCTGTTCTTATGGAGTTCTGGAATCGGGTTGCCTGCTTGCCAGTGCTTCAGCTCGGCTTGTTGCCTGGGTTCTGCAAACGGAATTTTTCTTTGCGTTCGATCTGAACCACCTGGGCGTTGTGCACGGTGATCTCCACCGCACCGAAGCGCAGATCGCGCAGTGCGCTCTGGATCTCGCGCAAAATGGTTGCTTCGTCCTGGCCGTCAACGCTACGTAGAGATGCGCTCATGGTGCTGCTCCTTGAATGAGATGTGCCCGGCAGTGGCGGCACTGCTTGCGGCGTGAGAGCAATAGTAGATAGGCGCAGATATTCTTAAAAATACTATTTAAGAATGTTTATATAACCGAAAGACATTATTTGACGAGGCAAGGGCTTGCGCTGGGATTTGATGTTTTCGAAAGGTACTTAGAACCCTGTGGCGAGGGAGCTTGCTCCCGCTGGGCTGCACAGCAGCCCTAAAATCAGGCACCTCTGCCTTTCAGGAAAACTCACCACCCGGATTGCGAGCGCTTCGCACTGGAACGCCAGCCCGGTCGGGCGGGAGCAAGCTCCCTCGCCACAAGAGCAGACCGCGTGTTTAGCGAATCTCCGACGCCCGAGTCCAGTCCAGTTCCTCGGCCGGCATCGGGCGGCCAAACCAGTAACCCTGGCCCAGATCGCAACCCTGTTCGAGCAGGAAACCCGCCTGCTCGACCTGCTCGATGCCTTCGGCATGCACTTGCATGCCCATACTTTGCGCAAGGGCGGTGATCACTCGAACGATCGCGGCGTCATCGTCGTCCCATGGCAGGCCGGCGACAAAGCCCTGGTCGATCTTGAGCTTCTGCACCGGCAGGCGCTTGAGTCGCAGCAGCGACGAATAACCGGTACCGAAGTCATCGATAGCCAGCCGCACACCCAGTTCACGCAAGCGGTGCATTTGCTCCAGCGCGACTTCCGGATCGTCCATCACCGCACTTTCGGTCACTTCCAATTCCAGGTACGCCGGGTCCAGTCCCGTGTCGTGCAGCACTTGAGCGACCCGTTCATACAGTTCGCGCCGGGCAAACAGACGGGTAGAAACGTTCACCGCGATAAACGACAACACCACGCCGGCCTTCTGCCAGGCGCACATCTGCTGACAAGCCTGCTGCATGACCCAGGCGTCGATCTCGGCGATCAACCCGGTGCGTTCGGCAATCGGAATGAACTCACCCGGCGACACCAACCCGCGCTGCGGGTGCTGCCAGCGAACCAGCGCTTCAACACCGATCAAGCGGCTGGTCTTGAGGTCATGCACCGGTTGGTAGTACACCCGCAACTCCTGCTGCTCCAGGGCGCGGCGCAATTCAAAGGCGATCTCGACCCGGTGTTGGGCGTGGGCGGTCAGTTCCTCGGTGTACAAGGCATAACCGTCGCGACCGGAGCTTTTGGCCTTGAACAGTGCCGAATCGGCGTTGCGCAGCAATTGCTCGGCGCTCAGTGCGTCGCCGGGGAACAGGCTGATACCGACGCTGGCGTTGATGCACAGCTGATGGGCATCGATCGGGAACGGCTCTTTCAGACCATCGATGATCCGCTGCGCCAACGCGGCAGCCTGCACCAGCTGCGGGCAGCTCTCGGCCAGCACGGCAAACTCGTCGCCACCCAAGCGTGCCAAGGTGATTCCGGGGCCAAACATGCCTTGCAGGCGCACTGCCACGGCCTTGAGCAATTGATCGCCGACGTTATGCCCGAGGCTGTCGTTAATCATCTTGAAATGGTCGAGATCGATCATCAGCAACGCGCACCCGCGCTTGTGGATCTGCGCCGACGCCAGCGCCTGTTCCACGCGATCGCTGAACAGCAGACGATTGGGCAGTTCGGTCAGCGGGTCGTGGTGCGCCAGATACGCGAGTTCGTGTTCGGAGTCCTTGATCGCGCTGATGTCAGAAAACACCGCCACGTAGTGGCTCAGCCGGCCATGGTCATCGTGAATGACCCGGATGGTCTGCCATTGCGGGTAAATCTCACCACTTTTACGTCGGTTCCAGATCTCGCCGCTCCATTCGCGGGTGCGGTTCAACGCCTGGAACATTTCCTGATAGAAATCTGGCGAATGGTGACCGGACTTGAACAGGCTCGGCCTGTGGCCCAAGACCTCTTCGGACGGGTAACCGGTGATTTCCATAAAGGCCCGATTGACGTGGACGATCAACCCCTCGCGGTCAGTGACCAGCACCCCTTCGCGAGTGCAATCGAACACCGCCTGCGCCTGGCGCAATCGCACGCGATCTTCGTTGCGATGGCGCAATTTGGCGCCGATCCCGAGAAAACCCAGCAAACGCGCTCGGGCAATGAAGATAAACCCGGCGCTAAGCACCACCCAGGCATAACCGTTGATCAGTTGCCATCGCTGAAGATCAGCGGACTCATCGAATAAATTGGTCAATAAATAACCAGTGAATTCCAGCCAAACGACAGAAAACACCAGATAGAGCAGCGCTGCACGCACGGCATCGCGATAAGAAGCAGACATTCGGTCGTCCATGTCCCTACAAAAAAGGTTGGAATTATAGATTCAAGGAAACATCCAGCCACTCTTATCTGAAAGGGCGACTGGTTTTATCTGTGTGCTGAGTGATAATGCGCCAGCTGTTTTTTTCTTTATCGAGGGCCATACAGCCTATGTGGTACGAAGGTTTACTCGGCTTGTCGCCCTGGCAACTGGTGGCAGTCACCCTGTTAATGACCCACATCACCATCGTGGGCGTCACGGTTTATCTGCATCGTTATTCAGCCCATCGCTCCCTTGAGCTCAATGCCGGCCTGAAACACTTTTTCCGCTTCTGGCTGTGGCTGACCACGGCGCAGAACACCCGCGAGTGGACCGCCATCCATCGCAAGCACCACGCCAAATGCGAAACTATCGATGACCCGCACAGCCCGGTGATCAAAGGTCTGTCTACGGTCTTGCGCAAAGGTGCCGAGCTGTACCGCGCCGAAGCGGAAAACCCCGAGACCCTGCGCATCTACGGCAAGAACTGCCCCGAAGACTGGATCGAGCGCAAGCTCTACAGCCCTTATCCACTGCTGGGCGTGGCGATCATGGGCATCATCGACCTGCTGCTGTTCGGCACCATCGGCATCACTATCTGGGCGATCCAGATGATGTGGATCCCGGTGTGGGCCGCTGGCGTGGTCAATGGCCTGGGCCATGCCGTTGGCTACCGCAACTTCGAATGCCGCGATGCTGCGACCAATCTGGTGCCCTGGGGCATTCTGATCGGCGGTGAAGAACTGCATAACAACCATCACACCTACCCTAACTCGGCAAAACTGTCGGTGAAGAAGTGGGAGTTCGACCTTGGCTGGGCGTGGATCCAGGTCTTCAGTTTCCTGCGTCTGGCCAAGGTTCAGCGTGTTGCACCGATCGCCCACCGTGTCGAAGGCAAAGGCAGCCTGGACATGGACACCGCCATGGCGATCCTCAACAACCGCTTCCAGATCATGGCCCAGTACCGCAAGCTGGTGATCGGACCGCTGGTCAAGCAAGAGCTGGAAAAGGTCGACCATTCGGTTCGCCACCAATTCCATCGCGCCAAGCGTCTGCTCTCGCGGGAAACCAGCCTGCTGGATGACAGGCACCATGTGCGCATCCAGACCATGCTCGAGCACAGCCAGGCGCTGAAGGTAATTTACGAGAAACGTCTGGCCTTGCAGCAGATCTGGATCAAGACCAGCTCAAATGGCCACGACATGCTGGCGGCCATCAAGGACTGGGTCCACGAAGCCGAAGCCAGCGGTATTCAATCGCTGCGCGACTTCGCCAACCAGTTGAAAACCTACTCGCTGCGCCCTGCCTGACCTGTGGCGAGCGAGCTTGCTCGCGCTCGGATGCGCAGCATTCGCAATCCCGGCGACGCGTTTTAACTGACAAAACGCAGTCGCCAGATTGGGGCGGTATACCGCCCAGCGGGAGCAAGCTCCCTCGCCACAAAATGCGGGAACTAAGCTTAAAATCCCCTATCTCAAAGAGCACTTCGCCATCCAGGCGGGCTTTGTTGTGGCCGCTGTCGAGCTCGCGGTACGCCCTTTGAGAGTTGTGCCGATGGTCAATAAGAACCCGGAAGACCTGTCCCTCCCACCGTGGCCCGAGGCCGCGCAAACCCTGATGGCATTGATGCATGCCCAGGGCGAAGTCGCGCGCCTGAGCGAACGTGAGCAGTTGTTCAGCTCGTTGCTGGTCAGCGTCAACGCCGTGCTCTGGGCTTTCAACTGGGAAACTCGCCAGGTGCTGTATGTCAGCCCGGCCTATGAGCGGATTTTCGGTCGCCCCGCCGGCCTGTTGCTGGCCGATTATCACCAATGGCGTGACAGCATTTACCCGGATGACCTGGACTACGCCGAACGCAGCCTGGCCGAGGTACTGGAAAAAGGCGCCGTCGAAGACCGCGAGTACCGAATCATCGCCGCCGACGGTCAGGTGCGCTGGCTCAGCGATAAATGCTTCATCAACCGTCAGGCCAAGCCCGGGCAGCCAGTGATCGTGGTCGGCTTCGCCGAGGACATCACCGAAAAGAAGCAGCTGGAAACCGAGCTGCAACGTCTCGCGACCACCGACGTGCTGACCCAAAGCAGCAACCGCCGACACTTCTTCGAGTGCGCCAGCCGCGAGTTCGAACAAGCGCGCATGCAAGGTTCATCGCTGGCGTTTCTGCTGCTGGATATCGATGACTTCAAACTCATCAACGATACCTACGGCCACCAGCAAGGCGACCACGCACTGCAACAGCTCGCCGAATGCGGGCGCGCAGCGTTGCGCCGTGGCGACCTGTTCGGGCGAATTGGCGGTGAAGAGTTTGCGGCAGTATTTCCCGGCTGCACGCCGGATATGGCGAAGCAAGTCGCCGAGCGCCTGCAACGGGAAATCCAGCGCTTGAGTTTCAGCCATGGCGATCAGACCTTCGGCATCACTGTCAGCCAGGGCCTGACCAACCTCACCGCCGAAGACAAATCCCTCGACAACCTCTACGCCCGCGCCGACGCCGCGATGTATGAGGCCAAGCGCCAGGGCAAGAACCGGATCATCTCCGGCTAACAGGCTCAACACCCTCCCCTTGTGGGAGCGAGCCTGCTCGCGATGGCGGACTATCTGCCAACATCAATGTTGAATGTCAGTACCTCATCGCGAGCAGGCTCGCTCCCACAGGTTTGGTGTCAGGACTACTTTCTGCGCAAGCGCATCAGTTCCGGCAGGCCGATCTTGAGCAGGCGTGCCGTTCGGCTTTTGGCCAGTTCTTCCACACCTTCATGCTCGGTCAGGCGCGCCAGTTGCGCCGCCATGTTCATCACCAGCGCTTCGCGGGAGTAAACCCCGCCACCGAGCTGATAGACCGCCGCAATCAACTCTCGCAGCTCCAGCGGCAGCCGCCAGCGGGTACGCAACGCCGAGCCATAGGCCGCGCCAAATTCAGCCAGCGCGTCACCGACCTCCTCCAGCTCATCCAGTTCACCCCCCGCCAGCTTCCACTCCTGCAAGCAACGCAACAGCGCCAGATCACCCAGACGATGGAGCAAGCCGGCGCAATAGCAGCGCTCCTGATCCAGATCAAGCAAGCGCGCCAGGGTCCGCCCGTATTCAGCGGTGTGCAATGACAGCTTCCAGTAGCGCTCGGCGTAATCAGCCAGGCAAGGATCGCTCAACTTCGCACTGCGCTTGAGGGCCAGGCCAAGGATCAGGTTCATGCTTTGCCCGGAGCCCAGGCGATGCAGGGCCTGAGACACAGTCTGCACAGTGTCGCCAAGGTGTTGCGCGGCGCTGTTGGCGGCGGCGATCAACACGGCGGTGATCTGCGGGTCAGTGCGCACTTCCTCTTCCAGCAGCTTCAGATCGAGGCCATTGGGGTTCAGGCTGCGCTTGACCGCCAGTTGCACGTCGGTGAGCAGCGGCGCACCGTCCGCCAGCTCACGCCGCCGCTCAAGGAACGCCGACAAGGTCATGCCAGGCGCCAGCGCCGGAACATCACAAGAAACCGTCTGACCCGCGCTCAGCAGCAAGTCCTGCAGGCGCTGAGTCAGGCCTTCCATGTTCAGGGGCTTGGTCAGGTAGGCCGTCGGGGCCAGCGGCAATGCCTCGCGCACGCTGGCGCTGTCGTTGCGGCTGCTCATCAGAATGAACGGCAACACCGGGTTACGCCGACGCTGACGCACGCTGCGCAGCAAGCCCAGGCCATCGACGCCGGGAAGCTCCCAATCGGCGATCACCAGGTCGTAGGGATGTTCGCTCAACAACTCCAGCGCCTGCTGGCCATCGGCGCACAGATCCAGCCGTGCATCGCAGCGCACGTGCAACAACACCTGCTTGAGCAGGTCTCGGGACCAAGGATCAGCCTCGGCGATCAGTACTCGCGGCACAGCAGGTAAATCAACAGCGGTCATCAGTACACTCCGAGGCAATGCCTGCACCTTAGACAATGCTGACAATTCGATACAGCGTAAAAGCCGCCGATGTGTTTGAAGGAACAAAAAAAACCCGCCGAAGCGGGTTTTTTGTCGATCAGGTCACACTTGGCAATCAGAGTTCAGAGAAGCACTCTTCGATGATCGCCAGACCTTTGTCCAGTTGCTCGTCCGGCGAAGTCAGCGGTACCAGGACGCGCAGCACGTTGCCGTAAGTACCGCACGACAGCAGGATCAGGCCCTTGTCACGCGCCTTGGCCACGACTTGGGCGACGGCGGCGGCGTTAGGCTTGTGGCTGTCGCCGTTTTCGAACAGCTCAACCGCGATCATCGCGCCCAGGGCACGCACTTCACCGATCACCGGGTACTTGGCCTGGATGGCTTTGAGGCCAGTCACCAGACGCTCGCCAACGGCTTTGCAGCGATCCAGCAGGTGCTCTTCTTCGAACACTTCCATCACCGCCAGCGCAGCGGCGCAAGCGATCGGGCTACCGGCGTAAGTGCCACCCAGGCCGCCTGGAGCGATGGCGTCCATGTATTCAGCCTTGCCGCACACACCGGCCAGCGGGAAGCCGCCAGCGATGGATTTGGCGAAGGTGGTCAGGTCGGCAGCAACGCCCATCTGTTCCATGGCGAAGAAGGTGCCGGTACGACCAGCGCCCGTCTGTACTTCGTCAGCGATCAACAGAATGCCGTGCTGGTCGCACAGGGCGCGCAGGCGCTTCATGAACTCTTTTGGCGCGACGTAGAAACCACCTTCGCCCTGAACTGGCTCGATGATGATGGCAGCGATGTCACGCGGCTCGGCGTCGTTCTTGAAGATGCGCTCGATGCTGGCGATCGAATCGTCGATGCTCACGCCATGCAGTTCGTTCGGGTACAGCGCGCGGAAGATGCCGCCTGGCATCAGGCCCATGCCGGCCGAGTAAGGCACGACCTTACCGGTCAGGCCCAGGGTCATCATGGTGCGACCGTGGTAAGCGCCGGTGAAGGCGATCACGCCGGCACGGCCAGTGGCGGCGCGGGCGATCTTGATGGAGTTTTCTACCGCTTCGGAACCGGTGGTCACCAGCAGGGTTTTCTTGGCGAAATCACCTGGAACCTTGGCGTTCACTTTCTCGCACAGTTCTACGTACGGTTCGTAAGCCAGCACCTGGAAGCAGGTGTGAGTCAGCTTGTTCAGCTGCGCGGTCACGGCCGCGATGATTTTCGGGTGCAGGTGACCGGTGTTCAACACGGCGATACCGCCGGCGAAGTCGATGAACTCGCGACCTTCAACGTCGGTCACGGTGGCGTTCTTCGCCGACTCGGCGAAGATCGGGTGAATCTGGCCAACACCGCGTGGTACAGCGGCTTCGCGGCGTTTCATCAAAGAAGCGTTAGTCTTGCTCATAAAGTCCTCATTCGCCGCTCATCGGTCGGCGTGGCTCAAGGAATACGTGGCGGGGAGGCAACTACGGCAGCATGCGATGATCGACTGCCACAGCTTTCCCGACCACAGATAAAAATCTGTTTGAAACGCACAAAGGGACAGCGCTCTCGTGCCCTTTGTGCTGAACATCTGGCCGGGTTTAGATGCCCAGGCAGAGGTATTTGATTTCCAGGTAATCTTCGATGCCGTACTTGGAGCCTTCACGGCCCAGGCCCGAGGCCTTGATGCCGCCGAATGGCGCGACTTCGTTGGAGATCAGCCCGGTGTTGACGCCGACCATGCCGTATTCCAGGGCTTCAGCCACACGGAACACACGACCCAGGTCACGCGCATAGAAGTACGAGGCCAGACCGAACTCGGTGTCGTTGGACATCGCGATCACTTCGGCTTCGTCTTTGAAGCGGAACAGAGGTGCCAATGGACCGAAGGTTTCTTCCTTGGCCACTGCAGCGCTCTTCGGCACGTTGGTCAGGATGGTCGGTTCGAAGAAGTTGCCTTCCATGACCTTGCCACCGGCCAACAGGGTCGCGCCTTTGCTCAGGGCGTCAGCAATGTGCTCCTGAACCTTGGCCACGGCTTTGCCGTCGATCAACGGACCGGTGGTGGTGCCTTCTTCCAGACCGTTGCCGATCTTGAGTTTGGCCACGGCCACTTTGAGTTTTTCAGCGAACGCGTCGTACACCGAATCCTGAATGTACAGACGGTTGGCGCAGACGCAGGTCTGGCCGTTGTTACGGTACTTGGAAATGATCGCGCCTTCGACGGCCTTATCCAGGTCCGCGTCGTCGAACACGATGAACGGTGCGTTGCCGCCCAGTTCCAGGGACACTTTCTTGATGTCCTTGGCGCATTCAGCCATCAGCTGACGACCGATTTCGGTCGAGCCGGTGAAGGACAGTTTGCGCACGATCGGATTGCCGGTCAGCTCGCTGCCGATGTCGCCGGCGCTGCCGGTCACAACGCTCAGCACGCCTTTCGGGATACCGGCACGCTGGGCCAGTTCAGCCAGGGCGAAGGCAGAGAATGGCGTTTGCGAAGCAGGCTTGAGCACCATGGTGCAGCCGGCAGCCAGGGCCGGGCCGGCTTTACGGGTGATCATGGCAGCCGGGAAGTTCCACGGCGTGATCGCAGCGGTCACGCCGATTGGCTGCTTGATCACGATCAGGCGCTTGTCCGGCTGGTGGCCCGGAATCACGTCACCGTAGATGCGCTTGGCTTCTTCGGCGAACCATTCGATGAAGGACGCGGCGTAAACGATTTCGCCCTTGGCTTCAGCCAATGGCTTGCCCTGCTCCAGGGTCATCAGGCGAGCCAGGTCGTCCTGGTTTTCGATGATCAGTTCGAACCAGCGACGCAGTTTGTTCGCGCGGTCCTTGGCGGTCAGTGCACGCCAGGCCGGCAGCGCTTTGTCAGCGGCTTCGATCGCACGGCGGGTTTCGGCAGCACCCATTTTCGGCACGGTGCCCAGAATTTCGCCCGTTGCCGGGTTGGTGACGTTGATCGTCTGACCACTGTCCGCATCAACCCAGGCGCCATCAATGAAGGCTTGCTGGCGGAACAACAGGGTGTCTTTAAGCTGCATGTCGGCTTTCCTTAACAGCACCGCGCACGCGCGGAGCGAATTATGATTGTAGAAAGGCGCCTTGAAGGCTGCCGTCAGGGAAATCATTCACCGGGCTGAAGCACATAAATAGCGCACTGATTGAAACTCGTGCGGTTCAGCACCCAGACAAGAGCGTTTGAAATCTCAAACGAATCCTAGGATCAAAGGGGGTAAAGGACAATAGGCTGTTCGAAAAAAAGAACGAAAACGCCGCATTTGCCCTGTTTTTCTGATCAACGTAGCAAACACCCGTTGGGCGGGCGCGAAACATCAGGTTATTCAGCAGCATGGACGCCCGCAGTGCATATGAGTATCATGGCGCCCGCATTGCACCAGTAGCTCAGCTGGATAGAGTACTGCCCTCCGAAGGCAGGGGTCGTGGGTTCGAATCCCGCCTGGTGCACCATACGCAAAACGAAAAAGCCCCAGGTCGTATGGCCTGGGGCTTTTTTGTTGAGTTTGTCCCTGTCCCGTCCCGAATAAGGTTTACACCTGTTTCAGGATTAGACAATTCCCTGTTTCCCCCGAAATCAAACCCTCACATTACGTCCCGGTGCCATGGAGCGCTGACGGGTTTCCCAATCTTTGGCCAGCCCCACTGCCGCATCGGACGCTGGCAACATGCTGCGCCCGCGCACCAGGTCGGATGCCCGCTCGGCGAGCATGATGGTCGGGGCGTTGAGGTTGCCGTTCGGCTCGGTCGGGAACACTGACGAGTCGATCACCCGCAAGCCTTCGATGCCCCGCACACGCAATTGGGAGTCGACCACCGCCATGTCATCCTCGCCCATGCGGCACGAGCCGCAAGGGTGGTAGGTGCTCTCCAGGTTTTCGCGCACGAACGCGTCGATGTCTTCATCACTGGTGACCTGCGCGCCGGGTGCAATCTCGCCATCACGAAAGCGATCCATAGCCGGTTGGCCGATGATCTCGCGTGTCAGACGTATGCAGCGGCGGAATCCCTCACGATCTTCTTCGCGCTGCAAGTAGTTGAAGCGGATCTCCGGGTGCTCATAGGGGTCTGCGGAGCGAATCCGCACATGGCCCCGACTTTTGGGTTTGTTCGGCCCGGTGAGGACCATGAAGCCGTGGCCCTTGATCGGTTTTTTGCCGTCGTAGCGCATCGCCGCAGGCAGGAAGTGGAACTGGATGTCTGGCCAGCGCAAGCCCTGCTCGGAGCGGATGAAACCACCGGCCTCGAAATGATTGGTGGCGCCAAGTCCATCCTTGAACAACAACCAGCGCAGACCGATCAACAGCTTGCTCAGGGGATCCATTTTGCTATTGAGCGTTACCGGTTCCTTGCAGCCGAACTGGATGTAAACCTCAGCGTGATCCTGCAGGTTTTCCCCTACCCCTGGCAGGTCATGCCGGACTTCGACCCCGGCTTTCCTGAGCACATCTGCCGGCCCGATACCGGACCGTTGCAGCAGGTGCGGCGAACCGATCGGCCCGGCCGAAACCAGTATTTCCCGCTTGCAATAGACCTGGTGTGTCTGGCCTTCGCAGTCATAGACGATCCCCACCGCACGCTTGCCTTCGAGGATGATCTGACGCGTCATCGCGTGGGTGACCACGGTCAGGTTCGACCGCCCCATGGCCGGCCGCAAGTAAGCATTGGCCGTGGAGCAGCGAACGCCATTTTTCACCGTCATGTGCATGGCACCAAACCCTTCCTGCATAAAGCCGTTGCAGTCGTCGGTCTTGATGTAACCCGCCTCGGCCCCGGCTTCGATCCAGGCCCCATACAGCGGGTTTTTCATGTTATTGCCGTTGTTGGTGTGCAAAGGCCCGGAGCTCCCACGGTAACTGTCGCCACCGGCTTCGTGGCTCTCTGCCCGCTTGAAGTACGGCAGGCAATTGCGATAGCCCCAATCGCGTGCGCCGAGCGACTCCCATTCGTCAAAGTCATACGCGTGGCCACGGATGTAAACCAGGCCATTGATCGATGATGAGCCGCCCAGCACCTTGCCTCTCGGGCAGTGGATCCGACGTCCGTTGAGGTAAGTCTCCGGCTCGGTCTCGTAGCGCCAGTTGTACTTCTTGGTGTTCATCGGGATCGAGAAAGCACTCGGCATCTGGATCACCACACTGCGGTCGCTGCCGCCGAACTCCAGAACCAGCACTGAGGTGGCGGGGTCTTCGCTCAGACGGTTGGCCAGCACACAACCTGCCGAACCCGCGCCGATGATGATGTAGTCGTATTTTTGGGTGGCCATGGTTATCTCCCGACCGTCGATTCGTTGAAAACCGGCAACGGGTAGTGGGTCTGCTTGTCGCCGGTGGTGTATTGCGGGGAAGTTTTCTCGATGTGCCGGATCACGGCTTCTTCGCGTTTGAGGTCGATCGAGCGGCTGAACCAGTAGTACACAAGTCCCGACACGATCAGCCCGACCAGCCAGGCGATGTCGATGCTGCCGAGCGCTTTGGCGAGCGGGCCGACATAGACCTCGCGCTGTTCAACGCCGTCGTAGATGTAAAAAAACGGGATCATGGAAATGAAGCCGATTGCATATGCGGCGATGCCGCGCAGCCCCCAACTGCCGTAGATGTTGCCGTGCGGCATGAAGAAATGCGGGATGGCGTAGCGGCCCTTGCGGACGAAGAAGTAGTCGGTCAGGTTGACCGAGGTCCATGGCACCAGGAAGTACAGCATCACCACCAGGTAGATACCCAGCACCGACAGCCCTTTGCCCGAACTCTGGATGCTCAAGGCCACGCCCAGTTGCAGCAGGATCACGAAACCAATCGCCAGAATGCGCGCCTTGCGCGTCGGCTCGATGTGCTTGATGGAGTCAACGCAGGTCAGCGTGGTCAGTTTCGCGCTGTAAATGTTCATCGCGATGACCGGCAGGAAGGCCAGGATCGTGATGACTACTACCGCAGTACCCATGATCGGCGACACCGTGTTGCCCACTTGCCCGAGGGCGACCAGCACGTCAGTGGAATGCAAGTGATCGGCCAACCAGCCACCCACCGAAATCATCCAGGCGCCGGACAACGAGGCGCCCAAAAAGACCACCGCGATCAACTTCCCACTCGGTGTGTTCTTGGGCAGGTAGCGCGAATAATCGGAAACGTAAGGGGCGTAAGCGATGTTGTAACTCGCCGCCGCAGCGAACTGTGCGATGAAACCGGTCCAGTTGAAGCCCAGCTGGGCCGGGGCAACCTCACCGGCTGCGAGTACCGGCATCGGCGCATCGGGAACCCAATGCATCAGCACCGCCAACGTCACCAGACCGTAAAGCGGAATCGACAGGTACAACGCCCATTTGAAACTGCGGTGCATCCAGTCATGGCCGAGGATCGCCAGTATGGCCGCCGGCACCGTCACGGCCACCGCCACCACTGCGGGGTTGAAGCCGAATAGCGTGTGCAGGCCCTGCATCATCAACACGAGGTTGACGATGTTGAACCCGGCGAACACAAACAGCGTCGCCAACAACACGAGAATCACCCCACGATAGCCGAACTGCGCCCGCGACTGAATCATCTGCGGCAGCCCCAGATGAGGTCCTTGCGAACCGTGAAAGGCCATGAACAACGTGCCGAACATGATGCCCAGCGTGCCGGCAAGGGTGGTCCAGAGAGCGGTCAGCCCGACGCTCGGACCGACAAAGCCGATGGTCATGGTAAAGAACGTGAAATTGCCCAGGAACCAGAACGGTCCCTGGCTCGACAGTTTGTCGGTACGCTCGTTTTCGGGGATGAAGTCGATCGAATGCCCTTCGACGACTGGCTTGTCGTCGCGGGCGGACGCGCTCGGGGCGGGCTTGGCGTTAGTGTTCATGACGTACTCTTATTGTTGGAAGATCATGACGAGATAACTGCATTCTTTCGGGTGAACGACCCTGTGGCGAGGGAGCTTGCTCCTGCTGGACTGCGCAGCAGTCCCATTTTTTTGGGCCGCTCTGCGACCCAGCGGGAGCAAGCTCCCTCGCCACAGATTCAGTGTCCCGCGTGCCTACCTGGCGTTGTTGCTGGCGCCGTTTTGGAATGAACCAAACCTCAAGGCAGCGTGATCCAGACCGCCTTGGTCTCCAGCAGGTAATCGAGCTGTTCTGGCCCCAGATCCTTGCCGAATCCGGATTGTTTGTAACCACCGAACGGCATCGCCGGGTCGAGTGTGCCGTGGGCATTGACGTACACCGAACCCGCTCGCAACCGCGGAATCAGGCTGTGCACGCGTCCAAGGTCATTGGAATAGAGCGCGGCCGCCAACCCGTAGGGTGAGTCGTTGGCCAGTGCCAGCGCTTCCTCTTCATCGTCGAAAGGCGCAGTTACCAGAACCGGACCGAAGATCTCCTCCTGGACGATGCGCATATCGTTGCGACAATGGGCGAAGATGGTCGGCTCGACGAAATAGCCGGGACCCTCGACAGGCTGGCCGCCGTAGACCAGTTCGGCGCCCTCGCGCTTGCCGGTTTCGATGTAGTCTGTCACTCGCTCCTTTTGCAAGGCCGATACCAACGGGCTGATGAAGCAGTCCGGGTCCAGGCCCGGGGCAATCTTCAAGGTCCGGGTGTAGGCGATCAACTCGCGCAGGAATTCGTCGTAGACACTGCGATGAACATAGGCGCGTGTACCGGCATCGCACACCTGACCCGAGTTGAAAAACACCCCGTTGGCGATGGCTTGGGCGGCGGCCGGGATGTCAGCGTCGGCCAGCACGATAACCGGTGATTTCCCTCCGAGCTCGAGGGTCAGTCGCTTCATTTCATCCAGCGCCGCACGGCCGACGGTGCGGCCTACCGGCGTCGAACCGGTGAAGGTGAGTTTGTCGATACCTGGGTGCGTGGCCATTGCCGCACCGACCACGCTGCCGCGTCCGGTGACAATGTTGATCACCCCATCCGGGATGCCGGCTTCCTGAACCAGTTCGGCGAAACGCAAGGCCGACAGCGAGGTCAGTTCGGCGGGTTTGACCACCACCGTGCAACCGGTTGCCAGGGCAGCACCAAGCTTCCAGGCCATGGTTTGCAGCGGGAAGTTCCAGGGCACGATGGCGCCGACAACGCCCACCGCTTCCTTGCGTGTATAGGCCAGGTAGTTGCCCGGTAACGAGGGCTCGACGGTACGCCCGTGGAGTTTGGTGGCCCAGCCGGCAAAATAGCGCAGGGTATCGACCGTGCCCTGAATATCGACTTCCCGCGCAAAAACCACCGACTTGCCCATGTCAATCGATTCGATTTCGGCCAGTTCTGCCGCGTTGTGTTCAATCAGATCAGCCAGACGATGCATCAGCCGCTCACGCTCGCGCGGCTTGGCCTGACGCCAGGCGCCACCGTCAAACTGGGCTCGGGCGGCTTGCACCGCGCGATCCAGATCCTGGGTCGTGCCCATGGGAATGCGGGTGATCAGGCCCTCGGTCGACGGCTCGATGACCTCGGAGGTCTGGCCATCGCTGGCCTCGACCCAGGCGCCACCGATGAACATCTTCTGAACCTTGCCGAGAAAGGTTTGGGTGGCTTCGGATACTCCGAATTTCTGCAGGTAATGCTTAACGATCGTGTCCATTTTTATTTTCTCTGCCCGGCAGTCAGGTCCTGCCGGGGCATTGTGGTTCGATGATCGATCCGGGCCATCAGGCCGGGGTGGCTTCGCTCATGTTCTGACGCGCTTGAGCCCGCTCGTGGAAGATGAAACCGATGCTGTTGAGTAGCAGCTGGGCCGCGAGAATCGAGGTCATACCGGTCGGGTCATAAACGGGCGCGACCTCGACCAGGTCCATGCCGACGATGTTGCCTTTGCTGCGTTTGGCCAGGGCCTGGATGATTTCCAGCACTTCGTAATACAGGAAGCCGCCATGGCTGGGCGTGCCCGTTCCGGGCGCGATGGACGGGTCGAAACCGTCGATGTCGATGGTGATGTAGTAGTTGATGTCTTGCGGGATCAACGCCAGCACACCTTCGACGCCGAGGCGGCGGACATCGCGCACCGAGAGAATTTTCGAGCCGGCGGCATGGGCGGCTTCATAGTCATCGCGGTTGGAAGAAGACACGTTGCGGATGCCCATCTGGGTCATGCCGACGATGTGGTTCATTTCCGAAGCGCGACGCAGCGGGTTGCCATGTCCATAGCGAACACCATGGCGCTCGTCGACGAAATCCAGATGCGCATCGAAGTGGATGATGTGGATCGGGCCGCGCCCCTCGAAAGCCTTGATCACCGGGGCGTGAATCGAGTGATCACCACCGAGCACCACAGGCATGACGCCGGCATCAAGAATCTTGCGCACGGCGAACTCGGTGTTCTCGTTGCTCGTGACCATGTCGGTATGCACGATATCCGCGTCGCCCACGTCCACCATGCGCACGTCCGATGCGGTCAGGTACATGACGTCATCTTCGTGGTCATAGGCGCCGGCGTGGCCGAAGGAAAACAGCGTCGATGCCTCGCGAATCCCGCGTGGCCCAAAACGTGCGCCGGAACGCCACTGGGTGCCCATGTCATTGGGCGCGCCAAGGATGGCGACGTCCGCATCGAGCGCATCCCAATCAGTGCACACCGGCGACTTGGCAAAGGTGCAGTGACCCACGAATGGCAGGTTCAGGCGACCGGACTCATAACCATGCTTCGACATGTTCAGGCATCTCCAATTCTTGTTATAGGTTCAGCGGGCTGGATAGGCGACCGCCGTTGGAGTGACTATGGGCGCAGGTTTTCGTGGAAAAAATGCTAAACATCAGATACTCATATCGGCATTGCCGATGCATCCACAGGCAGGAGATCCAAGGTGATTCAGCTGCACGATGTCGACCTGAAACTGCTCAGGGTGTTTGCCACGATCGTCAGGTGCGGAGGGTTTTCCGCCGCGCAGGCCGCCTTGAATGCCGGCCAGTCGACCATCAGCGAACAGATGACCCATCTGGAAACCCGGCTCGGGGTCAAACTCTGCCAACGCGGTCGCAGTGGTTTTCGCCTGACCGAGCAAGGCGTGGCGATCCATGAAGCCACCCAGCGCCTGCTCTCGGCGGTGGAAAACTTCTGCATGGACGCCGACGTGCTCAAGCAGCACATCAGTGGAAAACTCAACCTGGGGATCATCGACACCACCATCACCGACCCGGACTCACCGATACCGCGGGCCACGCAACGCTTCGTGTCCAGGGGACATGATGTCCACCTCAACGTGTATGTGGGCACCCCCGCAGAACTGGAGGAGCGCGTGCTCGACGGGCGACTGCACCTGGCCATCGGGCACTTCCCGATCTACGTTCCCGGCCTGTTGCACTCGCCGCTTTATCAGGAAGCACTTGGCCTGTATTGCGGGCGGCGTCATCCGCTCTATGGCAGCAAGGCCGAGCGCGCCGAACTGCTCGAAGAGATCGGCGCGAGCCGCATCGTCGCCAGGGGCTACATGCAGCAATACGACCTGGAACACCTGGGCGTCAGCAAAGCCGCGGCAACGGTGGACAACATCGAGGCCCTGGCCATCCTGATTATCTCTGGCGCCTACCTGGGTTTTCTGCCCATGCACTTCGCCGATCAGTGGATCAAGACAGGCGAGATGCACCAACTGGCGCCAACGAGCTTGCGCCTGATGTCGCCCTTCGATGTGATCACCCGACGTGGCACTGCCCCACCGCCGATACTTCAAACCTTCCTCGAGGATCTGGCGGCCTGTTCGCGCAACGCTGGCCACACCTGACAGGCCACTGACGGCCACGTACCGTATGGCAAGCAATACGACCGTCACGCTCGCCACAATCGAACAGAGCCCGGCATACTCATTCATCGTAGCGATCCGGTTCGCAACCCTTTCAGGCCTCCTATGCGCATCCACGTCACCTTTACCGACCGCGTCGGCATCACCCAGGAAGTGCTGGCCCTGCTCGGTAGGCGCAGCCTCAATCTGGATGCCGTCGAGATGGTGCCACCGAACGTTTACATCGACGCGCCGACCCTCGGTGCCGATGTACTGGAAGAGCTGCGCGAGGCTTTTCTCGGCGTGCAGGGTGTGCAAGCGGTGACGATGGTCGACATCCTCCCCGGCCAGCGCCGACGCCTGCAACTGGATGCCTTGCTCGCTGCCAGGGCCGACCCGGTGCTGGCGGTTGATGGCCGCGGCCACGTGCTACTGGCCAATCCGGCGCTGATCGCACTGTGTGGTCGTGAACCGGCCGGTGAGCCGCTGACGGCAATATTCGATGAGCCCTCCTTGCAACGTACGCTGATCGAACACGGCTATCGCCTGCCCATGCGCGAGGTCACCCTCAAAGGCCAGACCTTGCTGCTCGATGCCATGCCGATCAGCGAAGCCGGCGAGTTGGACAGCCGGCCGCTGGCGGGTGGTTTGCTGACGCTGTACGTGCCAAACCGCATCAGTGAGCGCCTGGCCGCCCTCCATCACGACCACGCCGAAAGCTTCGAGGCGCTGCTTGGCGACTCACTCCCGATGCGCGCCCTGAAAGCCCGAGCCCAGCGCATTGCAGCACTCGATGCACCGCTGCTGATTCAGGGTGAAACCGGCACCGGCAAAGAGCTGGTGGCCCGTGCCTGCCACACTTTCAGCACGCGGCGCGACTCGCCGTTCCTGGCCCTGAACTGCGCGGCATTGCCGGAGAGCCTGGCCGAGAGCGAGCTGTTCGGCTACGCCCCGGGCGCCTTCACCGGCGCCCAGCGCGGCGGCAAACTTGGTCTGCTTGAACTGGCTGATCAGGGCACGGTATTCCTCGACGAAATCGGTGAAATGTCGCCCTACCTGCAGGCCAAGTTGCTGCGCTTTTTGAGCGATGGTTGCTTCCGTCGGGTCGGCGGCGATCGTGAGGTCAAGGTCAACGTGCGGATCCTCAGCGCGACCCACCGTGACCTGGAAAAAATGGTCAGCGAAGGCAGTTTTCGCGAGGACCTGTTCTACCGTCTGAATGTACTCAATCTGCAAGTGCCGCCACTACGCGAACGCGGCCATGACATCCTGTTGATGGCCCAGCACTTCATGCAGCAGGCCTGTGCACAGATCCAGCGCCCGGTTTGTCGTCTGGCACCCGGGACTTATCCGGCGCTCCTCGAAAACCGCTGGCCCGGCAATGTGCGCCAACTGCAAAACGTGATCTTCCGCGCCAGCGCTATTTGCGAGAACCCGCTGGTGGGCATCGACGATCTGGATATCGCCACGACGGCGGTGGCGCGGCAAAACGACGGCGAGGTCGGCAGTCTGGAAGATGCCGTCGAAGGTTTTGAAAGGAGCCTGCTGGAACAGCTCTACCGCAGTTACCCCTCCAGCCGGTTACTCGCCGCACGCCTGCATACTTCGCACAGCGCCATCGCCATCCGCCTGCGCAAATACGGTATTCCCGGCAAGGCCTGACCGCCGCCCATACAGCCCTTTTACGTGCGCCGTATGCAAATCGCTACAGCGTACCGAATTCAAGACAAAACGCTGTAACACCGCCTCCTCATCGCCTTTCCCCTCCTTCGCCCAGGCTACCCGGACCCTCTGTATTGAATTCACTACAGAAGCGTCCCATCCAACACCACATAAACACATCAACTAATTGATTTATAAGCAATAAATAACAATGGCACTGCACTTGCTATGGGCTCTCCAGCCACGCTCGCTGCCCGGCACGAGCCTGTAAATCGTCTCCCGCCACAAGAAGCGGGTGAGTCTGACCCCTGAGGAGTTCACATGAGCGAATTGCGTTTTACTGAAGATCACGAATGGCTGCGTACCGAAGCTGACGGCAGCGTTACCGTTGGCATCACCGCCTTCGCACAGAACGCCCTGGGCGACGTGGTGTTCGTGCAACTGCCTGAGCTGAAGGCCTACGACAAAGGCGCCGAAACCGCCACCGTCGAATCGGTAAAGGCGGCCAGCGGCGTGTACATGCCATTGGACGGTGACGTGGTTGAAACCAACCCAGCGCTGGAAAGCAATCCAGAACTGGTCAACGAGGCTCCACTGGGCGAAGGCTGGTTCTTCCGCTTCAAGCCAACCGATGCTTTGGCTGTCGCCAAGCTGCTGGATCAGGACGCCTACGACCGTCTGATCAAAGATCACGCCTGAGGAATCAGCATGACCACCCTCCTCGACACTCATGATGAATTCACGGCGCGT
>NZ_JANLNW010000042.1 GCF_025465945.1 Pseudomonas sp. 6D_7.1_Bac1
GCAGGCTCGCTCCCACAGGGTGTAGTGAATCGGGCAGTCATTGCGAATGCCCGGTCGTATTACGGATTAACCGATCGTCATCAAGCTGGCATTACCACCCGCCGCAGCGGTATTGACGCTCAGCGCGCGCTCGATCACCAGGCGTTCCAGCGCAATGCCGGTTTCGCCTTGCGACAGGCCGTGAACCCCGACGATGGCACCGGCGCGCTTGGCCACTTGCTGGCAGACCGCACGCAACTGGTCGGAGTGACCGTGATGCAGGACTGCGTCGAAGAGCACTTCGTCCTTGTTCCAGTCAGCTACCAACATGATGCGTGCCTGCACCTCTTTTGGCAGACGAGCCAGCAGTGCCTTGCTCAGTTCTCCTTCCGGCCAGACCGCCGAGCCGCCCACGGCCAGAACCGCCGCCAGCTGAGTCAGCAGGTCGGCTTCGACCTCCGTCAGGCACAGCACGTGTTCACGCGGCAGGATGGCGTAGCTGTTGCGCTCGCCCGTCGGGCCGTTCAGCGTGCGGGTGATGCCGCTTTGCGATTGCGCCGCGAACTGCGCGCACAGTGCACTCAACTCGGTGAGCTTGTTGCTGTCAGCCCAGGCTTGCAGGGCGGTCAGCGGTTTGCTCATGGCGTCACGCAGACGAACGTCCGGCGCGCTCAGGGCATCGCCACGAGCGAAGGACTGTTCGATCGCGTCGGTAGGACGTGTCGACAGCAAGCGGTACAGGTACAACGGACCCCCGGCTTTCGGGCCAGTACCCGACAAGCCTTCGCCACCGAACGGCTGCACACCGACCACAGCACCGACGATGTTGCGGTTGACGTAGACGTTACCGGCATTGACGTTGTCGACCACCTTGGCGATGGTCTCGTCGATGCGTGTGTGCACACCCAACGTCAGACCGTAGCCGGAAGCGTTGATCTGCTCGATCAGTTGGTCGATGTCTTTGCGCTTGTAGCGCACCACGTGCAGCACCGGACCGAAGATCTCCCGTTGCAGCTCGTCGAAGCTTTCCAGTTCGATCAGGGTTGGCATCACGAAAGTGCCGCGCTTGCATTCTTCCATGTCCGCGATGGCGACCTGATAGACGTTGCGACCTTTCTCACGCATGCCCTGGATGTGCTTCTCGATGCCCGCCTTGGCTTCGGCGTCGATCACCGGGCCGATGTCCACGGACAGTCGCTCAGGGTTGCCGAGACGGCATTCAGCCATGGCGCCTTTGAGCATTTCGATCACGCGGTCGGCGGAATCTTCCTGCAAGCACAGGACGCGCAGGGCCGAGCAACGCTGGCCGGCGCTGTCGAAGGCCGAGGACACCACATCGATAACCACTTGTTCGGTCAGCGCCGAGGAGTCGACGATCATCGCGTTCTGGCCGCCGGTTTCGGCGATCAGCGGGATCGGACGGCCCTGGGTGTCCAGGCGACCGGCGACGTTGCGTTGCAGCAAGCGCGCAACTTCGGTGGAGCCGGTGAACATCACGCCTTTGACCCGATCATCGCCAACCAGACGGGCGCCGACGGTTTCGCCGCGGCCCGGCAGCAGTTGCAGCACGCCTTCGGGAATCCCGGCTTCGAGCAGCAAGCGCACGGCTTGAGCAGCTACCAGAGGCGTCTGCTCAGCCGGTTTGGCCAGCACCGGATTGCCGGCGGCCAATGCGGCAGCGACTTGACCGCTGAAGATCGCCAGCGGGAAGTTCCACGGGCTGATGCACACCACCGGGCCCAGTGGGCGGTGGGCGTCGTTGGTGAAATCGTTGCGTGCCTGCACTGCGTAGTAACGCAGGAAGTCTACGGCTTCACGCACTTCGGCGATGGCGTTGGCGAAGGTCTTGCCGGCTTCACGAGCCAACAGGCCCATCAGCGGCTGGATCTCGCCTTCCATCAAATCGGCGGCACGTTCGAGGATCGCGGCACGTTCGGCCGGTGGCGTGGCCTGCCAGATCGGCGCGGCGTTGAGTGCGCACTGGATGGCGTTGTCGACATCGGCGACAGTGGCTTCTTGTACATGGCCGACCACGTCACGCAGGTCCGCCGGGTTCAGCACCGGTGCCGGGGCTTCAGTGCCGGACGCGCAGCCAAGCATCGGCGCGGCTTTCCATTGGTTGTGAGCGGTGGCCAGCAGCGCGCAGGACAGCGAGGCCAGACGATGTTCGTTGGCCAGGTCGATGCCACTGGAGTTGGCGCGCTCGCTGCCATAGAGGTCTCGCGGCAGCGGGATACGCGGGTGCGGCAGACCGAAGCCGCCTTCCAGCGTCGCCATCTGCTCGATGCTGCTCACCGGGTCGGCTACCAGCTCCTGGATCGAGATTGATTGATCGGCAATACGGTTGACGAACGAGGTGTTCGCGCCGTTTTCCAGCAGGCGGCGCACGAGGTACGCCAGCAGGGTTTCGTGAGTACCGACCGGTGCGTACACGCGGCACGGACGATTCAACTTGCCTTCGGAAACCTTGCCTACAACCTGTTCGTACAGCGGTTCACCCATGCCGTGCAGGCACTGGAACTCGTACTGGCCCGGGTAGTAGTTTTGCCCTGCGATATGGTAAATCGCCGACAAGGTGTGGGCATTGTGCGTGGCGAACTGCGGGTAGATGACTTCCGGTACCGAGAGCAGTTTGCGTGCGCAGGCAATGTAGGAAACGTCGGTGTACACCTTGCGGGTGTAGACCGGGTAGCCTTCCAGGCCTTCGACCTGGGCGCGTTTGATTTCGCTGTCCCAGTAGGCGCCTTTTACCAGACGGATCATCAGGCGATGACGGCTGCGGCGGGCCAGATCGATCACGTAATCGATCACGTACGGGCAACGCTTCTGGTAGGCCTGGATCACGAAACCGATGCCGTTCCAGCCGGTCAGTTGCGGCTCGAAGCACAGGCGTTCCAGCAGATCCAGCGACAGCTCAAGGCGGTCAGCCTCTTCGGCATCAATGTTCAGGCCGATGTCGTATTGCTTGGCCAGCAGGGTCAGCGACAGCAGGCGCGGGTATAGCTCGTCCATCACGCGTTCGTACTGGGCACGGCTGTAACGCGGGTGCAGGGCCGACAGCTTGATCGAGATGCCCGGGCCTTCATAAATGCCGCGACCGTGGGAAGCCTTGCCGATCGAGTGGATGGCCTGCTCGTAGGACGCGAGGTATTTCTGCGCGTCATGTTCGGTCAGTGCGGCTTCGCCGAGCATGTCGTAAGAATAGCGGAAGCCCTTGGCTTCGAAGCGGCTGGCGTTGGCCAGCGCTTCGGCGATGGTTTCACCGGTGACGAACTGCTCGCCCATCAGGCGCATGGCCATGTCGACGCCCTTGCGGATCATCGGCTCGCCGCTTTTGCCAATGATGCGGCTCAGGGACGACGTCAGGCCGGTTTCGTTGTGGGTGGCGACCAGTTTGCCGGTCAGCAACAGACCCCAGGTGGCGGCGTTGACGAACAGTGACGGGCTATTACCCAAATGTGGCTGCCAGTTACCGGTGCTGATCTTGTCGCGGATCAGTGCATCGCGAGTGCCTTTGTCCGGGATGCGCAGCAGCGCTTCGGCGAGACACATCAGTGCTACGCCTTCCTGGGACGACAGGGAGAATTCCTGCAACAGGCCCTGAACAATGCCTGCACGGCCGCCAGCGCTCTTCTGATTGCGCAGTTTTTCGGCAATCGAGGCGGCGAGTTTGTTGGTGGCGTCGGCCATCGGGGCAGGCAGGCGAGCCTGCTCCAGCAACATCGGCACTACTTCCGGTTCCGGACGACGGTAGGCGGCCGTAATCGAGGCGCGCAACACCGATTGCGGCAGGATGCTTTCAGCGAATTCGAGGAAGCACTGATGGGCGTGATCGACGTGGGGCTCAGCGCCGTCATCGGTTTCGGAGCGGGTCAAACCGCTCAGTTCGGTCAGGGTTGCACCACCCTCGAGTTTTTCCAGGTAATTGAAAATCGCCTGCTTGATCAGCCAATGCGGCGTGCGATCAATCGAGGTCGCGGCGGCTTTGAGGCGCTCGCGGGTCGGGTCATCGAGTTTGACCCCAAGGGTGGTGGTAGCCATATTTTTATCCTCATGTTTGCCACGACTGCGTGGCATCAGCTGGCGGCAAGATTAGCCGTGCGCCGAAAGAGGTGCAACCGGGTGCAACCCTTTTTTGTCGGAATAATCGGCAGCTTGTCAGGAAATAAATTCTGGTACGCGGACACCGCCCTTGCTTGGTGCCTTTTGCAGTAGGTGGCAGAGCTTCTTGCTTCGAAAAGGAGCAAAAAGCGGGGTTTAAAAGGAAATTCATACTAGGTGCAACTTATTCTCAAGAAACTGGTTGCACCTTATTTGCTTTGTTGAATAGCATTCGTGCACCAAGGTGCAACCGTCTTTGATGCGGTTCATCGGCTGATGGCTTTCCTGGGGAAACATCAGTCATAAATGCGCGGCTTACCCGATCGTCGCTCAAACGTATTCGTTTGGCGGCGGTTCAAAAGACCGCTGCGACATAAAAACAAAGCCAGGGCGTCATTGAATGAGTGCAAGCAATCCAACCCTGATCACGTTTGTGATCTACATCGCCGCCATGGTGCTGATCGGCTTCATGGCCTATCGCTCCACCAATAACCTTTCTGACTACATTCTCGGTGGCCGCAGCCTGGGCAGCGTGGTGACCGCGCTTTCCGCTGGCGCCTCCGACATGAGCGGCTGGTTGCTGATGGGCCTGCCGGGCGCCATTTACATGTCGGGTCTGTCGGAAAGCTGGATCGCCATCGGCCTGATCGTCGGTGCGTACCTGAACTGGCTGTTCGTGGCCGGTCGTCTGCGCGTACAGACCGAGCACAACGGTGACGCGCTGACGCTGCCGGATTACTTCTCCAGCCGTTTTGAAGACAAGAGCGGCTTGCTGCGGATCATCTCCGCTGTTGTGATTCTGGTGTTCTTCACCATTTATTGCGCATCTGGCATCGTCGCCGGCGCCCGTCTGTTCGAGAGCACCTTCGGCATGTCCTACGAAACTGCACTGTGGGCCGGTGCGGCAGCGACCATTGCCTACACTTTCGTCGGTGGTTTCCTGGCCGTCAGTTGGACCGACACCGTTCAAGCCACGCTGATGATCTTCGCCCTGTTGCTGACGCCGATCATCGTGCTGCTGGCCACTGGCGGCGTCGATACCACGTTCCTGGCCATTGAGGCACAGGATCCAGGCAACTTCGACATGCTGAAAAACACCAGCTTCATCGGCATCATTTCGCTGATGGGTTGGGGGCTGGGCTACTTCGGTCAGCCGCACATCCTGGCGCGCTTCATGGCGGCGGATTCGGTCAAGTCGATTGCCAACGCCCGTCGCATTTCCATGACCTGGATGATCCTCTGCCTGGGTGGCACTGTAGCCGTGGGCTTCTTCGGTATCGCTTACTTTTCGGCGAACCCGGCGGTGGCGATGCCGGTCAGTGAAAACCACGAGCGGGTGTTCATCGAACTGGCCAAGATCCTCTTCAACCCATGGATCGCCGGTGTACTGCTGTCGGCCATTCTGGCTGCGGTGATGAGCACCTTGAGTTGCCAGTTACTGGTGTGCTCAAGCGCCCTGACCGAAGACTTCTACAAGTCCTTCCTGCGTAAAAACGCTTCCCAGGTTGAACTGGTCTGGGTCGGTCGCGCCATGGTTCTGGCGGTTGCACTGATTGCAATCGCCATGGCCGCCAACCCGGAAAACCGCGTACTGGGTCTGGTCAGCTACGCCTGGGCCGGCTTCGGTGCCGCGTTCGGTCCAGTGGTACTGATCTCGGTACTGTGGAAGGGCATGACCCGTAACGGCGCACTGGCCGGTATCGTGGTCGGCGCACTCACCGTGATCGTCTGGAAACACTTCAACCTGCTGGGTCTGTACGAAATCATCCCGGGCTTCATCTTTGCCAGCCTCGCCATTTTGCTGGTCAGCAAAATGGGGGCACCGTCGGCCGGCATGCTGCAGCGTTTCGCCGCGGCGGAAAAAGATTTCCACCTGAACAAGTGATGCTCTGATCCTTCGCTGAATAAAGAACGGCCCGCAGCCCTGATGGACGCGGGCCGTTTTTTTTTGGAGCGCAGATTCAACTCATCACGCGATCCCCGTAGCAGCTGGCGCAGCCTGCGTTCGGGCGCGTAGCGCTCGTAAAACCACCCTCCGCGGTTTATCTGAACAAATACGGTGAATGATTTTACGACTGCTGCGCAGCCGAACGCAGGCTTCGCCAGCTGCTACAGAAGTTGTGTTGTGGCTCGAGAAGGCGTTAGTGCAGCCCGTCCGGCGGGAATGTCTGTAGTAGTTAATCCCGATATCTGAAGGAAAACTCTCTTAAAAATCAGGACAAATCTGATTTTTCAGACCCTCGGTCAACCCCCCTTGTCGCTCATGCAGAATCGCCCGCCTTCATTCTGCTTCAGAGACATTGGATGCTCACGCCTGCCAATCAACCGCGTTTCACGTTGACCCTCGACGGCGTCCAGCATGAGCTCAAGGTGCTTGAGTTCACGGGCAAGGAAGCCATCAGTCAGCCCTATCGTTTTGACCTGGAACTGGTCAGCGAATACCCGGATCTCGACCTCGAAGACCTCCTGCATCGTCAGGCCTTCCTCAGTTTTGATGGGCAAGGCGCTGGTGTTCATGGTCAGGTGTACCGCGTCGCCCAAGGCGACTCCGGCCAGCGCCTGACCCGCTACCAGATCAGTCTGGTGCCGCGACTGGCCTATCTCGATCAACGCATCAACCAGCGAATCTTCCAGCACAAAAGCGTTCCGGCGATCATCACGCAGATCCTCAAGCACCACGGGATCCAGCGCGATGCGTTTGAATTCCAGCTCGGTGGTGAATACCCGGAGCGCGAGTACTGCGTGCAATACGCCGAGAGCGATCTGGCGTTTATTCAGCGGTTGTGCGCCGAGATCGGCATTCACTACCACTTCCAGCACAACCCGAGCGGCCATTTGCTGGTGTTCGGTGACGACCAGACGGTTTTCCCCCGGTTGCCCGAGCCTACCCTGTACCTGCCAGGCAGCGGAATGGCGGCCGACGCGCCGACGATCAAGCGTTTCAATGTGCGCCTGGAAACTCGCACCACGGCGGTGACCCGTCGTGATTACGACTTCCACAAACCCGGTCTGCAGCTGCACTGCACGGTCGACAGCGAGCAGCGACCGGTATTGGAGGACTACCACTTCCCAGGTCAGTTCACCGATCGCGCTGACGGTAAGCATCTGGCTCAGCGCGCACTTGAACGTCACGGTGCCGACTACCGCCAGGCCGAAGGTCTCAGCGATCAATCCGCCCTGGTCAGTGGGCATTTCCTGCCCATCGCTGATCACCCGCGCAACGACTGGAATGACCTGTGGCTGGTGACTCGGATCGAACATCGCGGCAGGCAGCCTCAGGTACTGGAAGAGTCCGTCAGCAGTGCTTCACCGGATGAGTTTCAAGGCTATCGCAATACGTTTCTGGCGACGCCGTGGCAGGTGCCATTCCGACCACCCTTGGTCGAGAAACCCCGCATCGCAGGTTATCAGTCTGGCGTGGTGACGGGCCCGGCTGACAGCGAAATCCATTGCGACGAGTACGGCCGGGTCAAGGTTCAACTGGCCTGGGATCGCGACGGTCAGCTCAATGAGCACTCCAGCTGCTGGCTGCGGGTAGCCAGCGGTTGGGCCCATGACCGCTATGGCAGCGTGTTGATTCCGCGTGTCGGCATGGAAGTGCTGGTGGGGTTTGCCGACGCCGATGCCGACAAGCCACTGGTGATGGGGTGTCTACCCAACGCGGCGACGCAGGTGCCGCTCGACCTGCCAGCCGACCACACCAAAAGTATTTTTCGCAGTCAGAGCAGCCCCGGTGGCGGCGGTTACAACGAGTTGCGGATCGAGGATCGCAAGGGTGCCGAGGAAATCTACCTGCGCGCTCAACGCGACTGGACCCAGCACGTGCTCAATGACCAGCGTGTGCAAGTGGACAACCAGCGCCGGGTCGTAGTCGCCGGCAGTTCCAGCCATGAACTGAAGGCTGACGAACAGCGCATCACCCATGGCAATCGCCTGACCGAGCTGAAGCAGGACGATCACCTGGTGGTGACCGGCGACCGGCATATCCGGGTGAACAGTCAGGCGTTGAACGCCAGTCAGCAATTCCACGTCAGCGCCGGCCAGCAAGTGGTCATCGACGGTGGCGCCAGCGCAACCATTCAGGCCGGCGGGCAGTGGATCAGCATCAGTGCCGCAGGGATTTTCAGCAGCGTGCCGATTCAGGTGGGCGGGGCGCCCATGGCGTCGATGGTGGCAACGCCACTGTTGCCGGGAGTGCCCGAGAAACTGAGCGCTGCCGTGCCAGCGGTACTGACTGTGGCGCAGATACTCAGCCTGCAAAGTGATGCGCCATTCTGCGAAGAATGCGAGCGTTGCAAGGAGGGTGTCTGTGCAGCCTGATCGCCTGTCACCCCACGAATGGCTGGCAAGCCAACCCCTCAAACCGTCAGAGCAACTCTTCGCGATTTTCAGCAGCGCCAGCGCCGCTGAACCCTTTAAAACCTGGCAACGCTCGATCACGGCAAAAGCGCCGAGCCCGATATGGGCCGACACCGCCTACGCCGAGTGGGAGCCGGTAATGCCCTATGTCGGCATCGTCCTGCCTGGCAGTCAGTTTCTGGATTGGGTCGCCACCACTGAATCTCGCGACTGGGGTTGGCTGGCGGTTTCTTCTGCCCCTCAAGAGGTGCTGGTCGATCATCTGCGCAGCCTCACGCAAGCCCTGTTACCCAACGGCAACGCGGTGTTTTTCCGCTTCTGGGACGGACGTTATCTGCTGCCGATTCTTCAGTCTGCCGAGGTCGACACCGTGCAACTGATGCCGGTGATTGGTCGATGCCTGATCAATGGCCAGGAACTCGAAATCGGTGGAAATGCGCTGAAAACCTCCAGGGTTTTTCCATGGTGGGAAGTCTCTGGATCGCTGCTGGAACAGCTCGGTACCGAGGCCGTCGTCACCCGAGTCAACAACCTGCTGAAGTGGCTGAGCGAGGATCGCCCAGACTTGTACGAGGCGTTTTCCGAAAGCGTTTTACGACGCAAGGTCGCGATCTTTCTTGAGGCGTCCGACCTGCCAGAGGCACCGATAGCCGAGTTGCTGGCATACCTGATGGCAGAGCTGAACTGATGGATCAGATCGTCCGCATCGAGCAGGAACTCGACAGCTTCAAAGACACCCTCAGCCTCTATCGCGAACAACTCAATCACTGGTTCAGTCGGGCCGCTGACAAGGTCAGTCGCGCCACGGACATGCCCTCGCTGCTGGACATGGACCGGGTGATCAAACTGGGCAATACCAGCACGACGGTGGGCCGTAGTGATAACGACTTTTTCTCCAGCGTTGCGCAGTGTCCGGCCAATGGGGTTCTGCAAATCGAGAGCAAGTTCGAATCGGTTTATGACATTCCACTGGGCAATATTCAGGTCGATGTAATTGCCGTGGAGGGCGGTGAAAAGACACCTGTCACGCTTGATGAAAACGGCAAGGGGCAGTTTAAGGGCGCCGCCGGGAAGTTCTATCGCGTTCATGTCCACAGTGAAGTGACCCCGGACCAGGTCGATGAGCTTTTTTCCTCTTACGACGGCCTGACCAAAGAACTGGAAGACTGGCTGCGTAGCGAGTGGAAAGGGTTCAAGCCACAGTGGTCACAGCAATCGGCGTCGGCCTCGTTGGCAGCGGTGGGCAATGGAATGCTCGCGGGAAGTTGGGCTGCTATCCAGGGTGTTTGGGACAGCATCAGCCTGCTGTCGGACATCCTCAAGAATCCTGGCAAACACCTTGAGCGCCTTGGCGCCAGTGTCGATCAACTGAGCGAACTGGCCGAAAAATTTCCGGTAGAGATGGAGAGGGTGCAACTGCTGGCCGGTGACGAAGCCGCGCTGTGCTTACTGCTGCGCACAGCCAGTCTCTGGCTGGAGATGCTGCCACCCAGCGAGATCGCCGGCAAAACCGCCGAGGCCGTGTCGACGGTGGTGGTGCAGTTGCTCATCGACATTCTGATCGGCATCGTCCTGACCTTCGCCGGGGCGGGTGCAGGCATCGCCTATCTGACGATGCGTCTGGCCGAACGCAGCGCACAGCTTCTTGGCGCCGTGCTGCGCCTGGTCAAAGCGATTTTCACGATCATCAACAGCGTCATCAGCTACGTCGACCGCTACAAAAAAGTCGCCGCCCGAGGCGTCGCGGCGGGTCTGAAAAAAGGCCGGATGCAGCTGCGTTGGAATGGCCGCAAGAACACCACGCTAAAAAAAGACGAGCCTCACGTCGACGTCCCGACTCAGGCGAAAAACCCCAACGGCGACAGCGCCGATTCGGCGAATAAAACCGCGACCAACAAATGCCCGGTGTCGATGGTCACCGGCGAAGAACTGCTGACCCTGAATGACGGTTCTCTGGACGGGATTCTGCCGTTCGACTTCACCCGGCTCTATCGTACCAGTGCCGCCGAGATCGATTGCGGCCTCGGTTTCGGCTGGAGTCATAGCCTCGCCCATCGACTGGAAATCGACGGCGACAGCGTGATCTGGATTGACCATGAGAACCGTCGCACCACCTTCCCGCTGCCGAATAACGAACGCCCGGCGATCCACAACAGCCTCTCGCGGGCGGCGATTTATCTGGGCGATGAGCCTGACGAACTGATCCTGGCCCAGGCCGGCGACGAAACGCGTTTCTACCACTTTCATAATGGTCGGCTGACGACCATCAGCGACGGCTACGACAACCGACTGCGCATCACCCACGACCGTCAGGAGCGTATCAAGCGCCTCGACAATGGTACCGGTCGCGCCTTGTTGTTGCGCTATGACCGCAGTCATTTGATCGCCGTCGACTATCAGGTCTTTCGCCCGGCCGACAGCCTTGATGAAGCCTGGAAGACTGAGCAGACGCTGGTCAGTTATCGCTACGACGAACGTGATCAACTGATCGAAGCGACCAACGCCGCCGCCGAAAGCGAGCGCTACGACTACGACGATCAGCACGTGATTGTGCAGCGGCAATTGGCCGGTGGGGCGAGCTACTTCTGGGAGTGGGAAAGGTCCGGCAAGGCTGCCAGATGCATTCGGCACTGGGCGTCGTTTTCGCAGATGGACGCGCGTTATGTCTGGGATGATCAGGGCAGTGTCACGGTTCAGAACCTCGATGGTAGTGAGGAGGTTTACGTCCACGACGACCGGGCACGATTGGTGCGTAAGGTCGAGCTCGATGGTGGCGAACATCTCAAGGCCTATGACCAAAAGGGTCGGCTGATTGCCGAGCAGGATCCGCTTGGCGCCGTCACTGAATACCGTTACGACGAGGTCGGACGGCTTGTCGCGCTGATTCCGCCGGAAGACGAACCGACGGCCTACGAGTACCGCGACGGTTATTTGCATGCGCGCTATCGCGGCAAAGCGGTCTGGACCTATGGGCGCAATGCTCAGGGCGATGTTACCGAGGCGACTGATCCCGACGGCCATGTCACCCACTATCACTACGACGAAAAAGGCAGGTTGCTGTCGATCCGTTTTCCGGACAACAGCCGTCATGTCTTTGTCTGGAATGCGTTGGGACAGCTGCTCGAAGAGACGTTGCCGGAGGGTGGGCAGCGGCGCTTCACCTATGACGTGCTGGGTCGACAGATTACTCGTCAGGACGAACACGGTGCCGTCACCCACTACCAATGGGATGCCGTCGGACGACTGCTTCAAACGACGTTGCCCAGCGGCGCAACCCGCGCCTTCAGCTACAACGCCTACGGAAAAATCACCGCCGAACGCGATGAACTGGGCCGTGTCACCCGCTACGAATACGCCGACGATTTGCACCTGGTCAGCCGCCGGATCAATGCTGACGGCACGCAACTGAAGTACCGCTACGACAACGCGCAGCTGTTACTCACGGAAATCGAAAACGAATCCGGCGAAAAGTATCAGCTGGACTACACGCCCAATGGCCTGATCCGACAGGAAACCGGTTTCGACGGTCGCCGCACCGCCTACGCCTACGACCTCAACGGCCACCTGCTGGAAAAAACCGAGTTCGGTGATGACGGTTCGCAGCGGGTGACGGCTTATGAGCGGGACTCGGCAGGGCGGTTGCTGGTCAAGACCCTGCCCGATGGCGTCAACGTCGAGTATTGCTACGACAGCCTCGGCCGACTGGTCAGCGTCGATAATGGCCACGACCACCCGTTGGAATTCGAGTACGACCAGCAGGACCGGCTGATCACCGAACACCAAGGCTGGGGCACCTTGCGCTATGGCTACGATGCCTGCGGCCAGCTCAATCACTTGCGCCTGCCGGACAACAGCAAACTCGATTACCACCACGCCAAGGGCGGTGCGCTGACGGCCATCGACCTCAACGGCGCACGACTCACCAGCCATCAGTTCGAATTCGGCCGCGAGCGACAGCGCCAGCAAGGCCTGCTGCTCAGCGAATACGCCTACGACGATCAGGGACGTCTGCAAGCCCACGCCGTCAGCCAACAGCAAAAAAACCTGTACCGCCGTGACTATGCCTACAGCGCCAACGGCAATCTCGATCACATCGCCGACACCCGTCACGGCCAACGCAGCTACCAGTACGACCCGCTGAACCGCCTGACCCGCGTCCGTCACACCCGCGACAATCCACCGGAAACCTTCGCTCACGACCCGGCGGGCAACCTGATCATGCAGGACCGCCCCGGTCCGACGAAAATCCAGGGCAACCGCCTGCTGCTGCAAGGCGACCGCCATTACGACTACGACGCCTTCGGCAACCTGATCCGCGAACGTCGTGGCACCGGGCAAAAACTGGTCACCGAATACCGCTACGACTGCCAGCACCGGTTGATCGGCATCACGCTGCCGGATGGCAGAACCGCCAGCTACCGCTATGACGCCTTTGGCCGCCGCATCGCCAAAACCGTCGACGGCCACACCACCGAGTTCTTCTGGCAAGGCGACAACCTCGTCGCCGAAAGCAGCAAAGAGCACTACCGCAGCTACCTCTACGAACCCGGCAGCTTCCGCCCATTGGCGATGCTCGACGGCAAAGGCCCGCGCAAGGCCTGCCCGTTCTACTACCAACTCGACCACCTCGGCACACCGCAGGAACTGACCGACTACAGCGGCGAGATCGTCTGGTCCGCCACCTACAAGGCCTACGGCAAACTCGCCAGCCTGAAGCACTTTGGCGGCGAGCAACTCGAACAGCCGCTGCGCTTTCAAGGCCAATACTTCGACGCCGAATCAGGCCTGCACTACAACCGGCATCGCTACTACAATCCGGACATCGGCCGCTATCTGACGCCCGACCCGATCAAGTTGGCGGGCGGGCTAAACGGCTACCAGTACACCCCGAATCCGACGGGGTGGGTTGATCCGTTGGGGTTGGCTTGTAAGTCGTGCCCTGGCGATATAGACGCTGATGGGCCGTTCAGCGAAATTGTTCCTGGTGGGGGCTTGGCGGTACATGAGGCTCAAGGAGGACATCTTATTGCGAAGCATATTGGTCGGACCGAAGCGCAGTTAGCACAGAGGCTTACTGCGGAGCCATGGCTCGGCAGGGCATCTACTTTCTATGATCGGGCGACGGCGGAAAAATCCATCTCTAGTGTGTTAGCGACAAATAAGGCGCAAATAGCAAAATTCATGAAGAGTAGGGATAGCCAGATCATTATTAGTGATTCTGTCCCTTATCCAGTCGGTGTTGTTTTAAGGCGTAAAGCATCTAACATAGCGCCTGCTTCCGGGGTGTTTCTAATTTTGCGCAGGGACAAGCGATTACCCGACGGTTATCGAATACATACGGGGTATGCAGAGTAATGAGCACAAAATTTCCAGCGCTATTTCAGTTTTTGGCTGGCTACCTCCATCAGGATTGGGCTTGTGATCACGAAACCGTAGATGATGTAATTCGGTCGTTTGTTGCTGACTCATCTCTAGAAAATATTTCTCAAGTGAAGGACGAGTTGCAAGTCGTTTTGCGTACTATCCAAAGTGAAGAGGAATTACAGACATTTTTGTTTGATGAAATTGGATGTTCCTACTATTACCCCTATGCGTGGTCCTCAGGAAAAGCTTGGTTGGAACATGTTTTGGCCATGCTCTAGCTATGGACCTTGACTGACTTACTGAAGGCATCGGATGAGGGGGCAACGTAATCTCCGGTCAAGGTCGTCGGAGATTTCCCGCACGTTGTGGTGGTGTGCATGAACTGGTGCGTGATGGGCTTCATCGATAGCCTTTGGGTGTCACTGCAAATTCAGTGACAGGGCGTGGAAGCCCTTCTATCGTTAGGCGCACAAAGCGCCACCAGTTCGGCGTTTTTTATCGTCTGAGTTTTATGGTGGCTGTGCGCGGGGCGCTTTCGAGTGCGCCGGGTGCCTAACGTCCCGGTCTTCCACACCTGCGTACAGCCGCCACCTATTGCGTGGAAGTGATGTCTGGCGGCTTCAATCCATACGTTAGGAGTCAGAACAATGACCGCACTTAATCCCGATCCACCCTACGTTCCGCCAACTTCCCATCCTTCCAACCGCTACATGGCCCTCACCAGCAACTGCAGCGACATGCCCACCCTGTTCGTCGACACCCACGCGCCGCTGGATATCCTGCATGACGCTGCCGGTTATCGCATTCGCGCCGTGACTCAGGTGCTTGAAAACCTGGCCATGCGCGGGGAGATTGCCAGTGATTCGGTGATTCTGAATGACTTTGCGTTGCTGTGTGCCATTCCGCTGCGCGATGGTTGCGATCTGCTGGATGTGATCGGGCGGCGGTTGCAGAAGCGGCCTTCGACGTAACGTTACGCGGTTTTGTGGCGAGGGGGCTTGTCGGAACGCCGCACCGCCCCGCTCGGCTGCGTAGCAGTCGTAATCCCGGCGAATGCGATATGTCTGAAAAAGGTGATCGCCGGTTTTGGGGCCGCTTTGCGGCCCAGCGGGGGCAAGCCCCAATGCCTGTCAGTTAAGGCACAAACCTGTGGGAGCGCTTAACTGACTGGCATTTGGGGAAGCGCCCTCGCCACAGGTGGTGCGTCGATCTTCCGCTCGGCTGTGAACCCCTGACGCTGGGCGCGGTACAAGGTAAACTTCGCCTCCTTCGCAGGAGCAGCCATGAATTATCGTCACGCCTTCCACGCCGGCAATCACGCCGATGTGTTCAAACACCTGACTTTGACCCGCCTCATCGCCTTGATGTCGCGCAAGGAGCAGCCGTTTGCCTATCTCGACACTCACGCCGGCATTGGTCTGTATGACCTGCAGGGCGACCAGGCGAGCCGTACCGGTGAATACCTGGAAGGTATCGCACGCTTGTGGGGTGAGCAGGATCTGCCACCGCTGACCGCCGATTACATGCGCGTCTTGCATGAAATGAACCCGGATGGCGAGTTGCGCTACTACCCAGGCTCGCCGGAGTTGGCGCGGCGTTTGACCCGTCCGCAGGACCGGGTGTTGCTCAACGAGAAACACCCGGAAGACGGGCTGCTGCTCAAGGACAACATGAAGGGCGATCGCCGGGTCAAAGTGCACTTGGGCGAAGGCTGGCATGTGCCGCGGGCGTTGTTGCCGGTGCCGGAGAAGCGTGGGTTGATGCTGATTGATCCGCCGTTCGAGCAGCTCGATGAGATGCAGCGTTGTGCCGCGTCGCTGAAAGAGGCGATTGGCCGGATGCGCCAAACCGTGGCGGCGATCTGGTACCCGGTGAAGGATCAGCGCCTGTTGCGTCGTTTCTACCAGGACCTGGCTGGCACCGGCGCGCCGAAGTTGTTGCGCGTGGAGTTGTTGGTGCATCCGCTGGATACGCCGAACAGCCTCAACGGTTCCGGGTTGGCGATTGCCAATCCGCCGTGGGGGCTGGAAGAAGAATTGCGCGAGTTGCTGCCGTGGTTGTCCAAGAAGCTTGGGCAGACCCAGGGCGGGTGGCAGATGGATTGGTTGATTGCTGAGTAATGTGTGGCGAGGGAGCTTGCTCCCGCTGGGCCGCGAAGCGGCCCTAAAATCGGCGACAACGTTCTTTCAAATAGAGAGTGCACACCGATTTACGACTGCTTCGCCCGAGCGCGGACCGGCCGGCGGGAGCAAGCTCCCTCGCCACAAGTGACGTCGATACATGACCTGTGGGAGCGAGCCTGCTCGCGAAGCTGTTCAGAGGCAGTAAATCAAATCGGGCAGGTCACGCCCGTACCGCCAATCCCGCAATACCCTTCAGGGTTCTTCGCCAGGTATTGCTGGTGATAGGCCTCGGCAAAGTAGAACGTCGGGGCTTCTTCGATTTCGGTCGTGATGGTGCCTTTGCCGGCCTTGGTCAGTTCGGTCTGGAACACCTGCTCGCTGTGCTTGGCGGCTGCCAGCTGAGTCGGGTTGGTGGCGTAGATCACCGAACGGTACTGCGTGCCGATGTCGTTACCCTGGCGCATGCCCTGGGTCGGGTTGTGCAGTTCCCAGAACATCTTCAGAAGCGCTTCGTAGCTGACTTTTGCCGGCTCGTAGACCACCAGTACGACTTCGCTGTGGCCAGTCAGGCCCGAGCAGACTTCTTCATACGTCGGGTTCGGGGTAAAGCCGCCGGCGTAACCCACGGCGGTGCTGACTACGCCTTCACGCTGCCAGAATTTGCGTTCCGCGCCCCAGAAACAACCCAGGCCGAAGATTGCGAATTCCACGTCGGTCACGAACGGGCCCAGTAGCGGGGCGTCGTGGACGAAGTGTTTTTCGGGCACGGTCATCGGGGTTTCGCGGCCAGGCAGAGCTTGTTCTTTAGTCGGGAGCACGTTTTTGTTCACCAGAATTTCCGAGCGCAGAACCATGATCAGTCCTCTCAGTCAGGTTGGGATGAGCGATATACGCAATAAGACCCACAGTGTGCCCGAGTGTTACAGCGCTGTCAGGCGATTGGGCCACGCGGGTAGCGTTTGAGCTTCGCGATCAGCTCGGCGCCGGGGATCGGCCGGTCGAACAGGTAGCCCTGGCCTACGTCGCAGCGATGGCGGCGCAGGAACGCCAGCTGTTCGGAGGTTTCGATGCCTTCGGCGACCACTTTGAGCTTGAGGTTGTGAGCCATGGCGATCACTGCCGAGGTGATTTCCATGTCGTCCTGGTTGTCCGGGATTTCATGGATGAAGCTGCGATCGATCTTGATGATGTCGATCGGGAATTTCTTCAGGTAACTGAGCGACGAGTAACCGGTACCGAAGTCGTCCATGGCCAGGGTCAGGCCCAGGCGCTTGAGTTGGTCGAGCTGCAAGTGGGTGTCTTCGGTGGCTTCCAGCAGCAGGCCTTCGGTCAGTTCCAGCTCCAGCAAGCGCGCGGGCAGCTGTTCTTCCTTGAGGATGTTGGCAATCGATGACACCAGGTCCGGGTCGGAGAATTGCTTGGGTGACAGGTTGATCGCCACCTGCAAGTTGCCCAGCCCGGCGGCGGTCAGCTCTTTGCTCATGCGGCAGGCCTGACGGGCGATCCATTTGCCGATGGGAATGATCAGGCCGGTTTCTTCGGCAACGCTGATGAACTGATCCGGGCGGATCATGCCCTTTTCCGGATGGTTCCAGCGCAGCAAGGCTTCCATCCCCAGCAAGCGCCCGGAGCGCAGGCACAGCTTGGGCTGGTAGAACACATCCAGCTCGTTCTGGGTCAGGGCGCGGCGCAGGTTGTTTTCCACGAACAGCTTGTAGCTGGCCTCGGCGTTCAGCGCTTCGGTAAATACCTGAACCTGATGTTTGCCGTTGGCTTTGGCCTTGTGCAGCGCGAGCCCTGCGTTGCGCATCAACGTCTGCGGGTCACGACCGTGCAATGGCGCGCAGGCCAGGCCCACGGAGCCGGTGACGCTGATCAGCTGGTTGTCGACGAACATCGGTTTATCCAGCGTCATCAACAACTGGCTGGCGATGTGTTGGCCGGCTTCAAGGTGGGTGTCGTCCAGCAGCACCGCGAACTCGTTACTGGCGAAACGCGCCAGACTGCCGCTCGGGCTCAGGCTGTTACGCAGCCGCCGGGCCAGGCTGATCAGCAGTTTGTCGCCGGTCTGGTGGCCGAGGCTGTCATTGATTCGTTTGAAGTTGTCGATGTCCACCAGCAGCAGGCAGATCGGGCTGTCGCTGTCGCGGGCGAAACGCTCGTCGAGGTTGCGGATGAACGCCGGACGGTTGCCCAGGTTGGTCAGGTTGTCGGTGTAGGCCAGGCGCTCGATACGTTGCTGGGCGAGCTTGGTCTGGGTGATGTCTTCGTAGATGCCAATGTAGTGGGTCAGTTCACGGTTGTCGCCGTAGACTTTGGAGATCGACAGCTGGCCCCAGTACGGTTCGAGGTTTTTGCGCCGGCTCTTGAATTCGCCCTGCCAGCTGTTGCTCTTGGCCAGGCTTGAGGGGGCGTCGAACAGCAGCTCGCTGAGATTTTCCAGCGCCGGCAGTTCCGACAGCCGATGGCCATGGACTTCTTCGGTGCTGTACTGGGTAATTGCAGTGAAGCTCGGGTTGACGTACTCGACCACACCGTCGCAGTTGACCAGCAAAAAGGCGTTGGCACTTTGCTCGACCGCGCGCTGGAACAGGTGCAGGGCGCTGGTGGCGGTGCGGCGATTGTGGTTGTTGATGACCTGGGCGAACTGGTCGGCCAACTCGCCGGCGAAGGCGATCTCGTCCGACTGCCAGGCGCGGGTCATACCGATTTGCTCAAGGCACAGCACGCCCACCACCTGGCCGTCGATGCGGATGCTGGCGTCGAGCATGGCGTTGACGTCACGCGGGCGCAGGCTCTCGGCCATTTCCCGGGTACGCGGGTCGCGCATGGCGTTGTGCGCGTCGATTGCGCGGCTGGTGTGCAAGGCTTCCAGATAGTCCGGGAAGCTGCTGGCGTCGATCACGTCCGGCATCCGGTACTCTTGAGAGGCACGGTGGTACGCGGAAATCGGCACCAACTGCTGACCTTCGAGATTCCACAGGCTCGCGGAGTCGATTTCGTAGATGTCGCAGGCGCTGCGGGTGATCAGTTCGGCGGCTTCTTGCAGGGAGTTGCCGGTGCTGTAGCGCTGGCGGGCAAGCAGCAGGATCAGGTCCTGTTGAGCGCGAACCCGTTCCAGATGCAGCAATTGTTCCTGCTGGGCACGCTGATTCAGTTCCAGGGCAATTTGCAGGCGCGAATTCTGGGTTTCCAGGTCCAGCGCTGGCAGCAGCGGATCATCGGTAAACAAACCGTCCACCACCAGCAGATAGCCGCGTAGCAGGTGGCGATTGTGTTGTTTGTAGGCTTCGCCCAATTCGAGCAGGCTGAGGGAGCCCTGGGCGGTGTGCAGCGTGTAGCGGATCAGGTAATGCGGGCTTGCAGTCAATTGCTGCTGGATCGCATCGTGCAGTTGATAGCGCGCTTCGGGCTCCATCAGGCTCGCATAGGGTGAGCCGACCAGAGCGCAGAGCTCGACAGCGGGCAAACCGAACTGGCGTTCGCAATTAGGATCAAGGAACAGCAGCGCCCAGCTTGCTTCATTCAGCCGTTCGAAACGCAGCATGCCGAGCCGCGAGGGCACAGGCAACTGCGTCACTACCTCGGCCACCATACGGCTGGCGGCATCGGGATGGCTTTTCATGGAAGAAACTCGCTTCGAAAATGCTGATCGCGCCGGGCTCGCGCCCTCTTTACTGTTGCCTGCGGCAAGGTTGCATCATGCGGCACAGACTGACAAGTGAGGATGGAGGCTAAGTGCTATAAGAATGTATCGGCAGGCGGCGGCATTTCTGCAATAAGCTGCTGAAACGATTGAGGATCAGATAGTTGGCGCCAGAAACACAACCTGCGCCAGCTCCCGTAGCTCCCGTAGCTCCCGTAGCAGCTGTCGAGCCCGCGAGGCTGCGTTCGAGGACGAAGTCCTCGCAAATCCTGAGTGCGCGGTTTGCCTGGAAGAGCTCGCTAGCTGATTCAACGACTGCTTCGCCCGAGCGCGGACCGAGCCGAACGCAGCCTCGCGGGCTCGGCAGCTGCTACGTCGAAGGCGAGTGAACCCTTTTACAGATCGCTGCGCAGCGCGATGCTTATTGATTGCAGGGCTTTGCCATCGGCGTCGTGGTAAGTCACCTGAATGTGCTGCGTGTCGACCACCAGGTGGGCGAAGTTGTCCTGGCTGACCACATGACTGGTCAGTTGGTGGTGATAGTCGCCGGCAGCGGTCCGCACCAGCGGCTGGTCGAGTATGAAAGTCGAGGCTTTGGCGTAGGGCAGCAGTGCGCTGTTGCACAGGGGTGATGAGACGATGGTGTGAACCTCGAAGTCGGGGTCTTCGCTATGGCTCAGGCGGCTTGTGAGGGAGCCATGAACGTCACCGGATACGAAAATGACGTTCTTGATCTTGTGGGTCCGGATGGTTTCCAGCAGGCGCAGACGCTGCTCGGGAAAGGCTTTCCAGGCATCGTCGCCATGGTGCTTGCGGTCGGGGTAGAACATCACGCTGGTGACCACGAACTTGACCCGTGCCGGGCTGTTGATCAGCCATTTGAGCAGTGCTTGTTCCTGCTCGGCATCGAGGATGCGTCGATCATCGGCCGAAAGCGTGCGCCGGGTTCGACTGTCGGTCACGAACCATTCGATATCGCCATTGGAGAACTGATACCAGTAATGCTTAAGTTCGCGGCTTGGTTGCCCGTCAGGCAGTAACTCGTGAACAGGGCTATGACTGGCCTGATACAACTCATAAGCGGCCATTGCATTCTTATAGAGGAGCTTGTCGGCTGCGCTTTCGTTGGCGGGCCAATTATCTTCTATTTCGTGGTCATCCAGAATCATATAAGTCGCAAGTGATGCCATTGACTTCTGGATGTGAGGCTGGGAAAAGGCGGCGCGATACTTGCTGATGATTTCTTTGAATTCCCGGTCAGGGCTGAGAAAGTTCAGGTCATCCACATAAACCTGATCACCCGTCATCAACAGGGCGCTGATGGGGGGCGATGATTTTTCGGCCAGAACGTTGATGGCGGCAAATATCCTGTCGCCCTTGGCGGGGGCCGACGGTACGCCCAGCGTCATGCGCAGGTAACGGCATGAGCCAACGACATAGCCACGTGCTGCATTGGTTTTGCTCGATGCGGTGCGAAAGCGGTAGATCTCTTTCGGCCATTGCAGGGGTAGCTCCTGTACCGTTTCCACGGTGTGCACCGGGCTCATGGTGCTGAACCAGCCGGCCTGGTATTCGAAGGCGGTATCGGGGGCAAGGTTATTAAGCGCGATAACGTCGGACATGTCACGTAATGGCGTCAGGGCAACAAAAAGACCTTTGGACCAGTGTGCATCGCCGGCGCGGCGATAACGTATTCCAGCAAATACCGGAGAGTGTTTTTTTACCTCGCCGCGTAAAAAGATGCGTACATGGTTAGTTGTTGTGTGACCAATAATCGGGCCGACAGTAGGTTTAAACATTTTCGAGTCCGTTCGAAATGTAACTGTGAAAGTTATGGTGTCTTGTGAAAGCAGTCAGTTGCTTTGTCGGACTTATCCTATTGCTCGTCGGGCGATAAATATTGATGGGTAAGTGGACTTTGGTTGTGGCTTGAATAATCCACAGAAGTAGTCTCGGTTATTATCAACAGTAGGAATACGTACAGGCCTTCAACGAGTGTTGACGGTGTCGTGAAATGGCGGGTTTTTTTCAGGCAAAAAAAGCCCCGCCAAATTGGCGGGGTTGAGGTACGAGCGTGGCGCTCGGAAAGCGTGGAACGCGAGTGGCCCTCCGATGAAGGAGGGCCGCCGCTTTACAGCAGGATGGTGCGGATGTCGCCCAACAGGTCGCTCAGACGCTTGGTGAAGCGTGCAGCAGCAGCGCCGTTGATCACGCGGTGATCGTAGGACAGCGACAGTGGCAGCATCAGTTTCGGCTGAAAGGCCTTGCCGTCCCAGACGGGCTGGATGGTTGCCTTGGAAACACCGAGGATCGCCACTTCCGGCGCGTTGACGATCGGCGTGAAGCCGGTGCCGCCAATGTGCCCGAGGCTGGAAATGGTGAAGCAGGCGCCTTGCATGTCGTCAGCGGTGAGCTTTTTGTCGCGGGCCTTGGCAGCCAGCGCAGCGGCTTCGGCTGCCAGTTGCAACAGGCTCTTCTGGTCGACGTTCTTGATGACCGGTACCAGCAGGCCTTCAGGGGTGTCGACGGCGAAGCCGATGTTCACGTACTTCTTGCGGATGATCGCCTTGCCGCTTGGTGCCAGCGAACTGTTGAAGTCCGGCAGTTCCTTGAGCAGGTGCGCGCAGGACTTGAGCAGCAATGGCAGGATGGTCAGCTTGACGCCAGCCTTCTCTGCAACGGCTTTCTGAGCGATACGGAACGCTTCCAGGTCGGTGATATCAGCCGAATCGAACTGAGTCACGTGTGGAATGTTCAACCAGCTGCGGTGCAGGCTCGACGCGCCGATTTGCATCAGACGGGTCATCGGCACTTCTTCGATTTCACCGAAGCGGCTGAAGTCCACGACCGGAATCGGCGGAATACCGGCACCGCCGGTTGCGCCAGCAGCTGGAGCTTCCTTGGCTTTCTGCATCATGGCTTTGACGTAAACCTGCACGTCTTCTTTCAGCACACGACCGTGTGGGCCGCTTGGGCTCACCGCGTTCAGCTCGACGCCGAACTCACGAGCCAGCTGACGAACCGCCGGGCCTGCGTGAACCTTGGCACCGCTTGGCGCTGGTGCTTGCGCCTGCGCCGGAGCGGCCTCGACTTTTGCAGCAGGTGCAGCAGGTGCAGCAGCGGCAGGCGCAGCGGCTTGAGCCGGCGCTGGAGCGGCAGCTTGTGCCGGTGCAGCAGGTGCCGCAGCACCTACCACTTTCAGCTTGAGGATAAAGTCGCCAGTGCCGACTTCGTCTTCGAGTTTGACCGCGATGCTTTCCACTACGCCGGCAGCCGGCGAAGGGATTTCCATGCTGGCCTTGTCAGACTCCAGGGTGATCAGCGATTGATCAGCCGCAACGGTGTCGCCAACCTTGACCAGCAATTCGATGATCTTGGCCTTGCCCGACGAACCGATGTCCGGGACGTGAATGTCCTGAACGGTGGCAGCAGCAGGCGCAGCGGCTGGCGCTGGAGCAGCTTGTGGTGCCGGTGCAGCCGCAGGTGCTGCGGCGGCCGCAGGAGCAGCGACCGGAGCCTCAGGTGCCGCAGCGGCACCCTCGACTTCCAGTTCCATCAGCTCGTCGCCTTCTTTCAGGCGATCGCCCAGCTTCACTTTCAGGCTCTTGATGACGCCGGCCTTGGGGGCCGGAATCTCCATGCTCGCCTTGTCCGACTCAAGTGTCAGCAGGCTCTGGTCAGCCTCGATGCGATCACCGACCTTGACCAACAGTTCAATTACTTCACCTTCACCGCTGCCGATGTCAGGTACGCGAATGAGTTCGCTCACAGAGTGTCTCCTCAGCAGTCCAGTGGGTTGCGTTTTTCCGGGTTGATACCGAACTTGGCGATGGCTTCAGCCACAACCTTAGGTTCGATGTCACCACGGTCAGCCAGTGCTTCAAGGGCTGCCAACACCACGAAATGACGGTCGACTTCGAAGAAATGACGCAGTTTCTTGCGGCTGTCGCTGCGGCCGAAACCGTCGGTGCCCAGGACTTTGAATTCCTTGGACGGGACCCACTGACGGATCTGCTCGGCGAACAGCTTCATGTAGTCGGTAGACGCGATGACCGGACCTTGACGGCCGTTCAGGCACTCTTCGACGTAGCTCAGCTTAGGCTTCTGACCCGGGTGCAGACGGTTGCTGCGCTCTACGGCCAGGCCATCGCGACGCAGTTCGTTGAAGCTGGTTACGCTCCAGACGTCAGCGCCGACGTTGAACTCTTCACGCAGGATCTTCGCCGCTTCACGGACTTCACGCAGGATGGTGCCGGAGCCCATCAGCTGAACGTGGTGCGCCGCTTCGCGGGTGTCTTCTTCGAGCAGGTACATGCCCTTGATGATGCCTTCCTCGACACCGGCCGGCATGGCTGGCTGCTGGTAGGACTCGTTCATCACGGTGATGTAGTAGAAAACGTCCTGCTGCTCTTCGGTCATCTTCTTCATGCCGTCCTGGATGATCACCGCCAGCTCGTAGCCGTAGGTTGGATCAAAGGTGCGGCAGTTCGGGATGGTGGCGGCCAGGATGTGACTGTGACCGTCTTCGTGTTGCAGGCCTTCGCCGTTGAGCGTGGTCCGGCCGGCAGTGCCGCCGATCAGGAAGCCACGGGTACGGCTGTCGCCAGCGGCCCAGGCCAGGTCGCCGATACGCTGGAAGCCGAACATCGAGTAAAAGATGTAGAACGGCAGCATCGGCTGGTTGTGGCTGGAGTACGAAGTACCGGCAGCGATGAAGGAGCTCATGGCGCCCGCTTCGTTGATGCCTTCTTCGAGGATCTGGCCCTTCTTGTCTTCCTTGTAGAACATCACCTGGTCTTTATCGACTGGCTCGTAGAGCTGGCCGACGGACGAGTAGATGCCCAACTGACGGAACATGCCTTCCATACCAAAGGTACGGGCTTCGTCCGGGATGATCGGAACGATGCGCGAACCGATTTCCTTGTCCTTGACCAGTTGCGCAAGGATCCGCACGAAAGCCATGGTGGTGGAAATCTCACGGTCGCCCGAGCCATCAAGGATTGCCTTGAGGGTGTCGAGTGGCGGCGTTGGCACGCTGATGCTCTTCGCGCGGCGCTGTGGTACGAAACCGCCCAGGGCAGTGCGGCGCTCGCTCAGGTAGCGGGCTTCGGCGCTGTTTGGCTCTGGCTTGAAGAACGGCAGGTTTTCCAGCTCTTCGTCCTTGACCGGGATATCGAAACGATCGCGGAACAGCTTCAGGCTTTCAACATCAACCTTCTTGGTGTTGTGCGCGGTGTTCTTCGCTTCGCCGGCACCGGTGCCATAACCCTTGATGGTCTTGGCCAGGATGACAGTCGGTTGTTCTTTGTGGTTGACCGCTTCGTGGTACGCCGCGTAGACCTTGTACGGGTCGTGGCCGCCACGGTTGAGTTTCCAGATCTCGTCGTCGGACAGATCAGCAACCATCGCCTTGAGTTCTGGCGAGTTGAAGAAGTGTTCACGTACGAACGCGCCGTCTTTGGCTTTGTAGTTCTGGTACTCGCCGTCGATGACTTCGTCCATGCGACGTTGCAGGATACCGTCGACGTCCTTGGCCAGCAGTGGGTCCCAGAAACGGCCCCAGATGACTTTGGTCACGTTCCATTGAGCACCGCGGAACACGCCTTCGAGTTCCTGGATGATCTTGCCGTTGCCGCGAACCGGGCCGTCGAGGCGCTGCAGGTTGCAGTTGATGACGAAGATCAGGTTGTCGAGCTTCTCGCGGCCAGCCAGCGAGATCGCGCCCAGGGATTCCGGCTCGTCACACTCGCCGTCGCCCAGGAAGCACCAGACTTTCTGCTTGCCTTCAGGAATGAAGCCACGGGCTTCCAGGTACTTCATGAAACGTGCCTGGTAGATCGCCTGGATCGGACCCAGACCCATGGATACGGTCGGGAACTGCCAGAAGTCAGGCATCAGCCACGGGTGCGGGTAGGACGACAAGCCGTGACCGTCGACTTCCTGGCGGAAGTTGTTCATCTGGTCTTCGGTGATGCGGCCTTCCATGAATGCACGGGCGTAAACGCCTGGCGAGGTGTGGCCCTGGAAGTAGATCAGGTCGCCGCCGTGTTCGTCGGTCGGGGCCTGGAAGAAATAGTTGAAGCCGATGTCATACAGGGTCGCGCTGGAGGCGAAGCTGGAGATGTGACCGCCGAGGTCAGAATCTTTCAGGTTCGTACGCATCACCATGGCCATCGCGTTCCAGCGTACCAACGAGCGAATGCGGCGTTCCATGAACAGGTCGCCAGGCATGCGTGCTTCGTGGGTGACGGGGATCGTGTTGCGGTAAGGCGTGGTGATGGCGTAGGGCAGTTGCGAGCCGCTGCGGGTCGCGAGTTCGCCCATACGGGTCATCAGATAATGAGCACGGTCTTCGCCTTCTTTGTCGAGAACCGATTCCAGGGCGTCCAGCCATTCCTGGGTTTCGACGGGATCGAGGTCTTGCATGGCTTGCTCCAGGGCGGAAAGGCTTCCAGAATCGGTTGCCTGAGTTAGCGACTGGCCTTGTGGGCAGACGTTATAAATTCTTGGAATGCCGGAGGTTGATTCGGCGGCGTGTAGTTTTACTACAAATCGTCGGCCATTTCAGCCTTTCGAATGTATATACGAGTAGTAAAACTACAGAGGATTGGCTTGTGGCCTCCTGCTGCGTTGTGAGAATAATCGTTACTGTTGGTCTTTAGCTAACTGAAATAGGTGGAGGTTTGATGTCAGCTGCCAAAAAAATCGAAATTTCAGCTATTTCTAACTTTTGTTCGACAGTCCTTTGCGTAGTGCATTTCATGCGTTCACTACAGACAGCCCTTTCTACGCCGATCAAGGATAGACCATGAGCCTCCCTTCGCTTGCCGAACTGCCGGCCATTCTCCTGCCGTTTGTCAGCCGCGCCGAGCAGTCGTTCCGTGCCGCCGTTGCCACACTGGATGATGATCATGGCCTGTCGACCTGGTCGCCTGAACGCTGGGCCGCGTTTGCCCGAGTGACCGCCGCCAGCGACTTTGTCATTGAACAGAGCGTGCGTGACCCTTTGATGTTGCTGGAGCTTGCGCAGTCCGGCGAACTCGACCGCCGTTTCACCGCCGGTGAGTTGTGCACGCAGATCGCGGCCGCCGTGCAGACGGCCACCACCGAGGATGAACTGGGCCGAGTGCTGCGCCGTCAGCGCAACCGTCAGCAAGTACGCATCATCTGGCGCGACCTGACCCGCCAGGCCGATCTGATCCAGACCTGCCGCGACCTCTCGGACATGGCCGACGCGAGCATCGATCAGGCTTATCAATGGTTGTATCAGCGCCATTGCCTGCAGTTCGGTACGCCCACCGGCCGGCGCAGTGGCGAGCCGCAGCACATGGTCATCCTCGGCATGGGCAAGCTTGGCGCGGTGGAGCTCAACCTGTCGTCAGACATCGATTTGATCTTCGCTTACCCCGAAGGTGGCGAGACGGTTGGCGTGAAGCGTCCACTGGATAACCAGGAGTTTTTCATTCGTTTGGGACAGCGGCTGATCAAGGCGCTGGACCCGATGACCGTCGACGGTTTTGTATTTCGCGTCGACATGCGTTTGCGACCGTATGGTTCGTCCGGCGCGCTGGTACTCAGCTTCAACGCGCTGGAGCAGTACTACCAGGACCAGGGTCGCGACTGGGAGCGGTACGCAATGATCAAGGCGCGGGTAGTGGCCGGCGATCAGGTGGCGGGCGCGCAGCTGCTCGACATGCTGCGGCCGTTCGTTTACCGGCGTTATCTGGACTTCTCGGCGATCGAAGCGCTGCGCACCATGAAGCAGCTGATCCAGCAGGAAGTCCGGCGCAAAGGCATGGCCGACAACATCAAGCTCGGCTCCGGCGGTATCCGCGAAGTCGAGTTTATCGCTCAGGCCTTTCAGTTGATTCACGGTGGTCGCGACCTGAGTTTGCAGCAGCGGCCTCTATTAAAAGTACTCGGCACGCTGGAAGGGCAGGGTTACCTGCCGCCGGCAGTGGTCAGCGAGCTGCGCGAAGGTTATGAATTCCTGCGCTATACCGAGCACGCAATCCAGGCGATTGCCGACCGTCAGACGCAAATGCTCCCACATGGCGAGCACGATCAGGCCCGCATTGCCTTTATGTTGGGTTTTGCCAATTGGACGGCGTTCCATGAGCAATTGATGTATTGGCGCGGCCGGGTCGACTGGCACTTCCGCCAGGTGATCGCTGACCCGGATGAAGAGGAAGGCGAAGAACGCGAAGTGGTGGTCGGCGGTGAGTGGCTGCCGCTCTGGGAAGAAGCGCAGGATGAAGACGCCGCCTGCCGTCAGTTGGAAGAGGGTGGTTTTGTCGACGCGCCCAAGGCCTTGAAGACGCTCGCCAGCCTGCGCAGCAGTCCGCAATTGCGGGCGATGCAGCGTCTGGGACGCGAGCGGCTCGATGCCTTTATTCCGCGTTTGCTGGCGCAAGCGGTGGAGCACGCCAGCCCGGACCTGGTGCTGGAGCGGGTGTTGCCGCTGGTTGAGGCGGTGGCACGGCGTTCGGCTTATTTGGTGCTGCTCACCGAGAACCCCGGCGCGCTGCGGCGGCTGTTGACCTTGTGCGCGGCCAGTCCGTGGATTGCCGAGCAAATCACCCGTTTCCCGTTATTGCTCGACGAATTGCTCAACGAAGGGCGACTGTTCAAGCCGCCGCTGGCACCGGAGTTGGCCGCCGAATTGCGTGAGCGGCTGACGCGCATTCCCGAGGATGACCTCGAACAACAAATGGAAGCGTTGCGGCACTTCAAGCTGGCGCACCGCCTGCGAGTGGCGGCCTCGGAAATTGCCGGCAGCCTGCCGTTGATGAAAGTCAGCGACTACCTGACCTGGCTCGCCGAAGCCATTCTGGAACAAGTGCTGGCGCTGGCCTGGCGCCAGACGGTGGCCAAGTACGGCTCGCCGCAGCGTATCGACGGCACGTTGTGCGACCCGGGTTTCGTCATTGTCGGTTACGGCAAAGTCGGTGGCCTGGAGCTGGGGCACGGTTCGGACCTGGACCTGGTGTTCATCCACGACGGTGACCCACTGGCAGAAACCGACGGTGCAAAACCGATCGATGGCGCGCAGTTCTTCACTCGTCTGGGCCAACGAATCATCCATTTGCTGACGACCCAGACCAACTCCGGCCAGTTGTACGAAGTCGATATGCGCCTGCGTCCGTCCGGTGCATCGGGGCTGTTGGTCAGTTCGGTGGGGGCGTTCGAGCGTTATCAGGAAAACGAAGCCTGGACCTGGGAGCATCAGGCGCTGGTGCGGGCGCGGGTACTGGTGGGCAGTCAGGATGTCGGCCAGTCCTTCGAAAAAGTCCGGGCGAAAGTCCTGGGGCGAGCACGCGATCTGCCCAAGCTGCGCCAGGAAGTCAGTGAGATGCGCGCCAAGATGCGCGACAACCTGGGGAGCAAGAGCACCGGTGCCGGAACGGCAGCCAATGCCTTCGAAGCCGCGGCGCCGTTCGACCTGAAGCAGGACGCTGGAGGTATCGTCGATATTGAATTTATGGTGCAATACGCCGCTTTGGCGTGGTCCGCCGTGCACCCTTCGCTGCTCCGCTATACGGATAACATCCGCATTCTGGAAGGCTTGGAGGAGGCCGGGTTGATGCCCGCCGAAGACGCCAGCCTGTTGCGTGAGGCCTATAAGACCTACCGCGCCGCTGCTCACCGCCAGGCCCTGCAGAATGAGGCCGGGGTGATTCCGGGTGACCAGTTTGTAGCCGAACGTCGCGAAGTGTTGCGGATCTGGCGTGAGCTGGGGCTAAGCTGAACAGGATATTTGAAACACTCAATACCCAATGTGGGAGCGGGGGGGGGGGGGGGGGGGGGGGGGGGGGGGGGGGGGGGGGGGGGGGGGGGGG
>NZ_JANLNW010000069.1 GCF_025465945.1 Pseudomonas sp. 6D_7.1_Bac1
CATGCAGGTAGGGGTTTTGTTTTGCCTGCGAGAAAGTTCGTACGGCAACATCGGACAGCTCCCGGCTGTCACAGCCACCTGACAATGCTAAGGTTCGGCCCTAGCTTTTGTATCTTTCCAAGGAAGCCCCTATGGCGGACGCCACGTTCCTCAGTGCTGGTTTTATGGTGGTTCACGGCAATCGCCTGGATGAGCTGCGTAGCCTGGTGGTCAGTTGGATGCGGCGTTATCCGCTTGCTCCCCTGGAAAATGAAATCGCTCTGGTACAAAGCAACGGTATTGCCCAATGGTTGAAGCTGGCGTTGGCCGAAGACCCTGAAGATGACGATATGGGCGGCTGTGGCATAGCTGCGGCCATTGATGTGCAGTTGCCCGGCAGCTTTATGTGGCAACTTTATCGATCGGTGCTTGGACGTGATGAGATTCCAGCGAAGTCCTTGCTGGACAAGGCCCCGCTGACCTGGCGATTGATGCGCCTTTTGCCGGAGTTGATCGATCAGCCGCACTTCGAACCGCTGCAACGTTTCCTGACTCACGATACCGATCTGCGTAAACGCTATCAGCTTGCAGAGCGGCTCGCGGATCTGTTTGACCAATATCAGGTGTACCGCGCGGACTGGCTGGAAGACTGGGCCGCCGGCCGCCATCAACTGCGTAACGGCAGAGGTGAGGCCAAACCGCTCACGCCGGCCAACTGCTGGCAGGCTGAGTTGTGGCGAGCATTGCTGTTGGATGTTGGTGAGCAAGGCATGGCGCAAAGCCGCGCAGGCGTTCACCAACGCTTCATTGAAACAATCTCTGGCCTGAATACTGCGCCTGAAGGTTTACCTTCCCGGGTGATCGTTTTCGGTATTTCTTCGCTACCCGCCCAAGCTCTGGAAGCGCTCGCAGGATTGGCTCGCTTCAGTCAGGTTCTGCTCTGTGTACACAACCCATGTCGTCATCATTGGGCTGACATCGTCGCCGATAAAGACCTTTTAAGGCACCAATACAAGCGTCAGGCGCGCAAGACCGGCATGCCGGTCGTACTTGACCCACAGACCCTGCATCAACATGCCCACCCGCTACTGGCAGCCTGGGGCAAGCAAGGTCGTGACTACATCAACCTGCTCGACAGCTATGACGATCCGAACAGCTATCGATCTGCTTTTCGCGATGGGCGCATCGACCTTTTCAGCGAAAGCCAACCGTTGAATATGCTCAATCAATTGCAGGATGACATCCTTGAATTACGTCCACTGAGTGAAACCCGCCTGCTCTGGCCTGCGGTCGATCTGAGTCAGGATGAGTCGATCCGTTTTCACGTTGCCCATAGTGCCCAGCGTGAAGTGGAAATACTCCATGATCAGTTGCTCGCGCGCTTCACTGCTGATCCGCAGTTGCGTCCACGCGATGTGATTGTCATGGTCCCGGACATCGACAGTTATGCTCCGCACATCCGTGCCGTGTTTGGTCAACTTGAGCGAGAGGACCGGCGTTTTATTCCATTTACATTGACTGACCAGGGCCAGCGTGGCCGTGATCCACTGCTGATCGCGGTCGAACATCTGCTGAAATTGCCTGACAGCCGTTTCCCGGTCAGTGAGATCCTCGACTTGTTGGACGTTCCAGCATTGCGCGCTCGATTCGGAGTAGAGGAGCGTGACCTGCCGACCTTGCATCGCTGGATCGAAGGGGCTGGCATTCGCTGGGGCATGAACGCTGAACAGCGCGCCAGTCTTGGTTTACCCGATGAGCTTGAGCAAAACAGTTGGCGTTTTGGCTTGCGTCGCATGCTTCTGGGTTATGCCGTTGGCAGTGGTCACTCCTGCGATGGCATCGAACCCTATGATGAAATCGGCGGCCTGGATGCCGCACTGATTGGCCCGTTGGTAGCTTTGCTCGATGCTTTGCAGATCGCTCACAGAGAACTCACGCAACCTGCATCACCCGAACAATGGGGTGTACGCCTGCAGGCGTTGGTGCAGCTATTTTTCCTCGCGAGCAATGAGCACGACGACTATCTGCTGGCTCAGCTCGAGTTGCTCCGCGAAACCTGGCTGGAGACCTGCGAATCGGTTGGTTTGCAGGACGAGTTGCCGCTGACGGTGGTCCGTGAGGCCTGGCTGGCCGGTCTCGACCAGGGTCGCTTGTCCCAACGCTTCCTGGCAGGTGCAGTGAACTTCTGCACGTTGATGCCGATGCGCGCGATCCCTTTCAAACTTGTTTGCCTGCTGGGCATGAACGATGGTGATTATCCGCGTGCGCAACCGCCATTGGACTTCGATCTGATGGGCAGTGATTACCGGCCCGGTGATCGGTCGCGGCGAGAGGATGACCGCTATCTGTTGCTCGAGGCCTTGCTCTCCGCGCGGGATCAGCTTTATATCAGTTGGGTCGGGCGCAGCATTCGCGACAATAGCGAGCGCCCCGCATCGGTATTGATCGGTCAACTGCGGGACCATCTGTCTAACGGCTGGCAGCTCGCCGATGATAGTGAGGAACTCCTTGAGGCGGTGACTCAGGAGCATCCGTTACAACCCTTCAGTGCCCGTTATTTCCATGAAGGCGATCAACTGTTCAGCTATGCCCGAGAATGGCAGTTGTTGCATGAACAGCATGACTGCGCTCCAGCCCTGGAAGTGCTTGATGCCTATGTACAGGAAGAACCGCTGAGTCTTGGTCAGCTACAGGATTTCCTGCGTAACCCCGTGCGCCATTTTTTCAGTCAGCGACTCAAGGTATTTTTTGAAGCGGCTGAAGCGCCCTTGGCAGACGAGGAACCCTTCGTGCTGGACGCATTGCAACGCTACAGCCTGAGTGACAGCTTGCTTGAATCTGCGTTGGCTAACCCCGATCAACCTGATCATGCTCTGCATGCACAGGCTAAAAGGTTGCAGGACAGCGGTCTGTTGCCGATGGCCGGTTTCGGCGAGTGCTTGCAACGTGAGTTGATCGAGCCGCTGCCGGATCTGCTGCAACGTTATCGACAGTTGCTGGTGTTGTGGCCGACACCGCAAAACAGTGCTTTACCGGTGACACTCCAATTGCAGGGAGTGAGCCTGGAAGGCTGGCTCAGTGGCCTTCATCAACGCAGCGATGGCGGGTTGCTGGCTGTTACTACGATCCCCAACAGCATTGGTTCGATCAAGACCCGCAAATGGCATCGTCTGACCCGACCTTGGGTGAACCACCTTGTGGCCTGCGCGAGCGGCTTGTCGATGACCACGGGTTTGGTGGCCAGTGACGATACTTTGCTGCTCTCACCTATCGAGCAAGATGCCGCGCTGAAAACGCTCGGCAATCTGCTGCAAGCCTGGCAATCAGGTATGCGCCAGCCACTGCCCGTTGCGGTAAAAACTGCTTTCGCCTGGTTGGGGCAGACTGATCCGGTCAAAGCTGCCGCTGCCGCTCGCAAGGCCTACGAAGGAGACGGTCAGACTACCGACGGCGAGCGTCGTGAAAGTCCCGCACTGGCTCGCCAATTTGCCGATTACAACGCTTTGGTAGCCGATGAAACCTTTATCGATTGGTGTGACGCACTCTACCGCCCACTGTTCGAAGCCCCTTGGCGCTCATTGACCAGTGAGGAGTCGCACTCATGACGGCGAAAGTTCCTCTGGCATTAGCCTTCCCGCTTCGCGGTAGTCAACTGATCGAAGCCAGCGCCGGTACCGGCAAGACCTTCACCATTTCCGCGCTCTATCTGCGCCTGGTGCTTGGTCACGGTGACGAGTCTGCCGGTTTTGGCCGTGAGCTGCTGCCACCGCAAATCCTCGTGGTGACCTTCACCGATGCCGCCACCAAGGAACTGCGTGAACGGATCCGCACTCGTCTTGCAGAGGCTGCGCGGTTTTTCCGCGATGAAACTCCAGCACCCGACAGCCTGATTGACGAGTTACGTGGGCAGTTCAGTCCCGAACAGTGGTCCGGTTGTGCGAACCGTTTGGATATCGCCGCACAGTGGATGGATGAAGCTGCGGTTTCGACGATTCACAGTTGGTGCCAACGGATGCTGCGCGAGCATGCGTTCGACAGTGGCAGCCTGTTTACCCAAACACTGGAAACCGACCATAGCGAATTGCTCGGCGAAGTACTGCGTGATTACTGGCGGCTGTTTTGCTATCCGATGCAAGGTGATGCGCTGAACTGGGTTCGTACCCATTGGGGCGGTCCGGCCGCCTTGTTGCCTCGGGTGCGTGGGTTGTTCGCCAGTGAGCATGATGCCGATGAGGGGACGGCGCCAGCCGAGTTGATCGCCGAGTGCTTGCAAGAGCGACGTGACGCGTTGGTGAAACTCAAGGCACCTTGGCGACACTGGGCGCAGGAGTTGCGTGAGATCTGTCTGCAAGGCGTTGCCAGCAAGTCTGTCGACGGCCGCAAGATGCAAGCGCGTTACTTCGAGCCCTGGTTCGAGAAAATCAGTGCCTGGGCCGAGGAAGAAAGCCTTGAGCAACTGGATATCGGCACCGGCTTCAATCGTCTGACACCCGATGGCATGGCTGAGGCCTGGAAAGGCCAGGCACCGAGTCATCCGGGCCTGGACGCCATGCCGGGCCTGAAATCCAGTCTCGATGCATTGCCGACCCCGGACGCGGCGGTCCTCAAACATGCCGCGCAGTGGGTGAGTGCACGCTTTGAAGAAGAGAAGCGTCGTCGTGCTGAAATGGGCTTCGACGACATGTTGTTGCGGCTCGACGCCGCGTTGCGGGCCGAAGGTGGTGAGCGTCTGGCGACGTTGATCCGCGAGCAATTTCCGGTCGCGTTGATCGACGAATTCCAGGACACCGACCCGGTGCAGTACCGAATCTTCGAGAGCATCTATCGCATCGAAGACAACAACCCTGAATGCGGGCTGTTTCTGATCGGCGACCCTAAGCAAGCGATCTATGCCTTTCGTGGCGCCGATATCTACACCTATCTGCGCGCGCGTCAGGCGACGAGTGGCCGCTTGCATACCTTGGGCACCAATTTCCGCTCCAGCCATGGGATGGTCGATGCGGTGAACCACGTCTTCCAGCGTGCCGAAGCCCGCGAGCAAGGACATGGGGCGTTTCTGTTCCGTGAGAAGAGCGGCGAAAACCCGGTTCCATTTCTGCCGGTCGAGTCTCAGGGCCGCAAAGAGTCTTTGCAGATCAACGGTCAGGCTGTACCGGCGCTGAATATCTGGCAGTTGTCCGGCGAGCAGCCGTTGTCCGCAGTGGTATACCGACAGCAACTGGCGGCGGCTTGCGCCAGTGAAATCACCGCATTGCTCAATGGCGGACAACAGAGGCGTGCGGGTTTTGTCCGCGGGACAGAGGATCTGCAAGGGCTGCTCCCGGCGGATATCGCGATTCTGGTACGCGATGGCAAAGAGGCCCAGGCCGTACGCAACGAGTTGTCCGCTCGGGGTGTACGCAGTGTTTACCTGTCAGACAAGGACTCGGTGTTCGCGGCCCAAGAGGCTCATGATCTGCTGAGTTGGCTAAAGGCCTGCGCCGAACCGGATGTCGAGCGGCCGCTGCGTGCAGCACTGGCCAGCATCACGCTGAACCTGTCACTGACAGAGCTGGAGCGTTTGAACCAGGACGAGTTGGCCTGGGAGAAGCGCGTCATGCAGTTTCGCGAGTACCGGGTGGCCTGGCGCAGTCAGGGTGTCCTGCCAATGCTGCGACGCTTGCTCCACGATTTTGAACTGCCTCAGGCCTTGATTGCTCGAAGCGATGGCGAACGCGTACTGACCAACCTGCTGCATCTCTCGGAGCTGTTGCAACAAGCCGCTGCCGAACTCGATGGCGAGCAAGCCCTGATCCGTCATTTGTCCGAGCATCTGGCGTTGTCGGGGCAGGCCGGCGAAGAGCAGATTCTACGTCTGGAAAGTGATGAGCAACTGGTCAAGGTGGTGACTATCCACAAGTCCAAGGGCCTTGAGTATCCATTGGTTTTTCTGCCGTTCATCTGTTCGGCCAAACCGGTGGATGGCAGTCGTCTGCCGCTGCATTACCACGATGCGACCGGCAAGGCTCAGGTAACCCTGAGCCCAACCCCCGAGCTGATTGCCCTGGCGGACAATGAGCGTCTGGCCGAAGACTTGCGTCTACTCTATGTGGCACTGACCCGTGCCCAGCACGCTTGCTGGCTCGGCGTCACCGACCTTAAACGTGGCAATAACAACAGTTCGGTATTGCACCTCTCTGCGCTGGGTTATCTGTTGGGAGGCGGCGAGCAACTGGCCGAATCGGCGGGCCTGAAGTGTTGGCTGGAGGACTTGCAGCAAAACTGCACGGCGTTGAGCTATGGCGAGATGCCGGAAGCCACGGACGAACGTTTTCACCCTCCACGCAATGAGGCAACGTTGCTCGCGCCGCTGATACCGAAACGCAAGGCGGCCGAGAACTGGTGGATCGCTTCCTACAGTGCATTGCGCATTGGCGACAGCCTGAGTACCGGCAGCGACGAGGCGCCGGAAAGCCCGCAGGCGCAAAAGCTCTTCGACGACGAGCGACTTGATCCGGATGCGCCACGCGAAGTGCTTGCCAGCGGTGGGGATATCCATCGCTTTCCGCGCGGACCTAATCCCGGGACTTTTCTCCATGGGTTGCTGGAGTGGGCGGGCGATGAAGGATTCACCACAGACCCGAAATCTATCGAAAACGCCATTGCGCGTCGCTGCAATCGCCGCGGTTGGGAGGGCTGGATCAACACCCTGAGCGACTGGCTGCTGCACGTATTGCAAACGCCGTTACGCATCGGTGCTAAGCAACCACCCGTGGTATTCGGGCAACTGACCGAGTACCGGGTCGAGATGGAGTTCTGGTTTGCCAGCCATAAAGTCGATGTGTTGAAGCTCGACGAACTGGTGCGCCAATACACCCATGACGGTGCCCCTCGTGTGCTCGCCGAGTCAGTATTGCTCAACGGTATGTTCAAAGGTTTTATCGACCTGACGTTCGAGCACGCCGGGCGTTACTACGTCGCGGATTACAAATCCAACTGGCTCGGTGCCGACGATTCGGCTTATACCGAGCAGGCAATAGAGCAGTCGATTCTCGACCATCGCTACGACCTGCAATACGCGCTGTACCTGTTGGCGCTGCACCGCCAGCTCAAGGTGCGGCTCGCTGATTACGACTACGAGCGGCACATGGGCGGCGCTTTGTATCTGTTCCTTCGAGGCACTCGGGCACCCAGCCAGGGTGTGTATTTCGCCCGTCCGCCACGGGAGTTGATCGAACGTCTGGACCGGCTGTTCCAGGGAAAACCAGAACCCAGGCCTGAACCGGCCTGGGAGCAGGGTGTATTGCTATGAGTCGCACTTTCGCCGATTTGTTACCCACCCCGTTGACGGCCGAGAGCCTTGCGCAACTGATGCCGTTGAACCGAGCCGACGACCTGTTGCTGTTGCTCGAACGTTGGGTCGAGCGTGGCTGGCTTCGTGCACTGGACAAAGCCTTTGTCGCTTTTCTCCACGAACTGGCGCCCGACGGCGATCCACTGGTGCTGCTGGCGGCAGCCTTGACCAGCCATCAACTGGGTCACGGGCATGTGTGCCTTGATCTGTTCGAGACGCTCAAGGAACCGGATTTCGCGCTTTCTCTGCCACCGGAAGGTGATCTGCAGACAGGTACTCTGTTGTTGCCATCGCAATTGCTTGAAGCATTGGAGGGGGCACACTGGTGCAAGGTCCTGGCGTCCAGCGGCCTTGTGGCCCTGGCTGCCGATGGGGGTGACGAAGCACTGCAGCGCCCGTTGGTGTTGTCCGGCAAGCGACTGTATTTACGCCGTTACTGGACATATGAACGGCGCATCGACAGTGCGCTGCGCCAACGTCTTGTCGCCCATGAGTCAACGCCCGATGACCTGTCCGAACGCCTGAGTGGCTTGTTTGGTCAGGCCAACTCCTGCGCGCAGATTGATTGGCAGAAACTTGCGTGTGCCCTGGCCACCCGTGGCGCATTCAGCATCGTCACCGGAGGGCCCGGAACCGGCAAAACCACCACGGTCGTGCGTTTGCTGGCTCTGCTTCAGGCGCCTGCGGTAGAGGCGGGCAAGCCACTGCGCATTCGACTGGCCGCACCCACGGGCAAGGCCGCCGCGCGGCTGACAGAGTCCATCAGTCAGCAAGTTCGCACACTGCAGGTTGCCGACAGTGTCAGGGACAAAATCCCCTCTGACGTGACCACGGTACACCGCCTGCTCGGCAGCCGGCCGGGTACCCGGCATTTCCGCCATCACGCCGGTAATCGCTTGCCGCTGGATGTACTGGTGGTCGACGAAGCCTCGATGATCGACCTGGAAATGATGGCCAATCTGCTCGATGCGTTGCCGATACATGCCCGGTTGGTGTTGCTCGGTGACAAGGATCAGCTGGCTTCGGTGGAAGCCGGCGCCGTACTCGGTGATCTGTGCCGCGATGCCGAAGCCGGCTGGTACAGTCCGCAGACTCGCGACTGGCTGGAGGTCGTCAGTGGTGAAGACCTCGGTTCCAGCGGTCTGCAGGAAGACACCGACGCCAGTCACCCGCTGGCCCAGCAGGTCGTAATGCTGCGTCACTCGCGACGATTTGGCGAGGGCAGCGGCATTGGCCAACTGGCGCGCTGGGTCAATCGGCAGCAGGCTGACGAGGCTCGAAAATTGCTGGCTGCCCGCAGTCACGCTGATCTGTTTTCGCTGGCCCTCAAGAGTGAGCAAGACAAGGCGCTTGAGCGACTGTTGCTCGAAGGCCACGGTGAAGGTCCGCAGGGGTATCGGCATTACCTGAGTCTTTTGCGCAACCAGCGACCGTCTTTCGACTCATCTGCTGACGATCCCTGCTGGGTCGAGTGGGCACGTAATGTCTTGCAGGCCTTCGACGCTTTCCAGCTGTTGTGCGCCGTGCGTAAAGGGCCGTGGGGTGTCGAAGGGCTGAATCAGCGTATTACCGGCGCGCTACTCAAGGCGCGACTGATCGACAGTGATCAGCAATGGTACGAAGGGCGTCCGGTACTGATGACGCGCAACGATTACGGTCTTGGTCTGATGAATGGCGACATCGGTATCGCCCTCAAGCTGCCTGAGCGCGATGGGCAGGACGCCGGACGCCAAGTGCTGCGCGTCGCTTTTGCCCGTAACGATGGTCAGGGAGGGGTGAGGTTTGTTCTGCCCAGCCGGCTCAACGACGTGGAAACCGTCTACGCTATGACTGTGCACAAATCCCAAGGTTCCGAATTCGCCCACACGGCGTTGATCCTTCCGGATGCGCTGAACCCGGTGCTGACCAAAGAGCTGATCTACACCGGAATCACTCGCGCCAAGGACTGGTTCAGCCTGATCGAGCCACGCACCGGAATTTTTGAAGAGTCCGTACGACGCAAGGTCAAGCGCTTGAGCGGGTTGATGCTGGAGCTGGGGTGAGCCGGTGCCGTGACGGTGGCGAGAGGATTTGACCTCTCGCCACAAAGACCTGGTCGGCTCTCGGGTCTTCTACTCGGCCGCCAGCAGTAATTCGCTCTGGGAGGTCATGCCCATGAAGCGTCGGACCCGTTCCCCGGCCCGCTCATTGCGTATGGCGTATGGGCTTGCATCCAGCTGGATATGCCCGTTTTCCATGAAAATGACCCGATCGGAAATCGACATCGCGAAGTCCATCTCGTGGGTCACGATCAGCATGGTCATACCTTCCTTTGCCAAATCACGGATCACGTTCAATACGTCGCCCACCAGCTCCGGATCGAGGGCCGAAGTCGGCTCGTCGAACAGCATTATCTTCGGCTCCATGGCCAATGCCCGGGCAATCGCTACCCGTTGTTGCTGGCCGCCGGAAAGCTGGTGCGGATATTTGTGGGCGTGGGCCAGCAGTCCGACCTTATCCAGCAGTGCATAGGCGCGTTGTTCGCTCAACGGCTTGAGGCTGCCGTGGTAGCGCGGTGCCAGGGTTATGTTGTCGAGAATGCAGCGATGGGGGAACAGGTTGAAGTTCTGGAAAACCATCCCGATATGCCGCACGCCATTGCGAACCCGGGCGCTGTTGGGGGTGTCGTCGTGGCGGATGAAGCTATCGCCGAACAGCTTGATCTCACCTTGATCAATACTTTCCAGGCCATTGATAGTACGGATCAACGACGTTTTGCCTGAGCCTGACGGGCCGATGATCGAGATTACCTGACCACCGCCGACTGTCAGGTCGATGCCCTTGAGCACCTCGTGATTGCCATAGCGCTTGTGGATTTTTTCCAATTGCAGAACCGGTGCCGCACCGAGGCTGGATGGGAGGCCGGTAGTGGCGGTCAGCGGTTGGATTTGTGCCTTGAGTCGGGCCACGGCCGTTTCATCGAGGGTCTGTGGTTTGCGTTGGTTCAGATCCAGATAGCGTTCCAGTCTGTGCAAGAACCAGCCGAACACGCTCACGATAAACACGTAATACACCGCTACCGCGCCGAGGGTTTCCATCACCAGGAAGTTTTGCGCATACAGGCGCTGGCCGACGGTGAGCAGTTCGGTCAGGGAGATCACCGAGATCAGCGAGGTCAGTTTCACTACGGTGATGTATTCGTTGATCAACGTGGGCAGGGAAATGCGGAAGGCTTGAGGTATCACGATCAAACGCTGCAAGCCCAGGAAGCTGATACCCAGGGCACGCCCGGCTTCTTTCTGCCCCTTGGCTACCGAGATAAGGCCACCGCGATGGATCTCTGCCATATACGCCGCTTCGGTGATCACCAGCGCGAACAACCCGGAGTAGAACGGGTTGGACAGGACCGAGCCGGTCATCGGAAACAATTGCGGCAGGTTGTAGACGAAGACCACCAGCACCAGCAGCGGGATGCTGCGAAAGAACCAGATGTAAACCGCCGACGGTAATTTAAGCCAGGGGGAAGCAGACAACTTGGCCGAGGCGAGGAGAAAACCCAGCAACATGCCGATGAACCAGGCCAGGGAACTGAGCTCGATCACGGTGACACAGGCTTGCCAGAAGGCAGAGTCTGCGAACAGGGAGAAAAAGTACGACCAATCGAATTGCATAAGTACCTCTAACCGCGGTGAAATCTTCGCGGGTAAGCCGCTCCCGCATGGGGAGCGGTGTTTTTGTAGGCGCGTGCTGACCCGCGAAGGGGCGTAGCTTTAGTTGGACGCTTCTTCCAGGTTGTACTTCTTCAGGATAGCTGCGTAGTCACCGCTTTTTTTGGCGGCATCAAACGCTTTGAGCAGCGCCTGATAGGTCTCGTCGTTGCCTTTCTTGACGAAGATGCCGAGGGTTTGCGGATAGACCAGATGCTGGGAGGTGACCACGACACGGCCGTTGGTGTGCTCGGCGATCATCTTCGCCGCGCCAGCGATTTCCATTTGGGCCTGGATGTTTTTCGACAGCAGGGCCTGAGTCACTTCCGGTGCCGACGGGAACTCGCTGACAGTGATGGCGCCCTTGTTGTTCGGCACGCAATATTCGGTCGAGAGTTTCTTCAATTGAGCGACCCAAGTGGTGCCTTGTTCCAGGCCGACTTTCAGGCCGCAGAGCTCCTCAGGGGTTTGCGCATTCAGACCGCTGTCTTTCGGTGCCATGATCGCCGCGCCAGTCACGGCGTAGCCAATGGTCATGGCCTGCGTCTGACGCTCGGGCGTGATGTACATGCCGGAGATGATCGCGTCGTAGTGCCCGGAATTCAGGCCGGAAATCAGATTAGGGAACTTGGTATCGACGAACTCGGCCTTGGCTTGCATCTGCTTGGCCAGGGCCTGAGCCAGTTCCGGATCGGAGCCGACAATATTCTTCTGGCTGTCATAGGATTCGAACGGTGGATAAGTGATTTCCATGCCGATCTTCAACTGGCCCGGTGTGGCGGTGGACGCCATGCTGGCGGTTGCACAGAACAGGCTGGCGGCGAGCAGGGACAAACGGGCAGCACGGTTGTTTTTGTTGAGCATTTCGGTGACTCCGATTAGAAAAGTAGTGGCCGACAGCAATGTTCAGGATGGTTGTGTCTGATTCTTCAGGTGTCCGAAGCTCGAAGGCTTACGCGCCTTCTCCGGCAAAGTGATTTCTCCTGTTTCGACCCGCTTGCGCAGGTATTGGTAAGTCTGCAGAGCCTGGCCGTACATGTGTTCACCAATAGTGATCTGCTCATACTCCTGCTCTCCCTTGGTGAAGCTTGGCAGGGGTTTGATCTGGGTATGGAAGTCGCAGGCATAGAACAGCGGGAACGAGTAGCGCTCTTCGCTCACGGTACGTACGCGGTGAGCCGTCGCAACGAACGCACCCGCGGTCATGACTTCGAGCATGTCGCCGATGTTCACTACAAAGGCTTCTGGAACAGGCGGTGCATCGATCCATTGGCCGAGATCGTTCATCACCTCCAGGCCGGGTTTGTCAGCCAGCAAAATGGTGAAGCACTCATAGTCGGTGTGCGCCCCAATGCCGGGTGCGTCCTGAGCCATGCCGTCAAACGGATAGTGGATCAGGCGCAGCTTCGATGGCGGCCGGGTGACCATGCTGTCGAAAGAGTCTTCTTCCAGGCCCAATGCCAGGGCGAAGCCACCGAACAGCCGCCGACCGAGGGCGAAGATCGCCGCGTAGTAGGCCTGCACTGCTTCCTTGAAACCTGGCAGCGACGGCCATTCGTTCGGCCCGAGCAGAGGGGTGTTCGCCAGCACCAGCGGGTCGTTTTCCGGGACTTCGAAGCCGATGTCGAAGGCTTCCTTGTGATCCGGTTTACCCTTGGCGTACACCTCTTCGCCTTCCGGGACATAGCCTTTATGCGTCTTCGAGGTGCCGATGTAGTGCTGCATCTTGGTGTCGAAGGGCTGATCGAAGTAGTCCTTGGCCGCCTGGCGCAAGTTGGTGATCAGCTGCGGATCAATGCCGTGGCCGGTGATGTAGAGAAAGCCGACGTCACTGGCGGCCACCCCGAGCTGTTCAGCAACGGCCAGTCGATGTTCCCGTTCGATACTGAACAGGCCGGCGATATCCACCACCGGAATGCTCTTGAAGTTCGCTTGGGGCGCACTGTTATTTATCTTCTCAGGCATGTTGCAAACACCTCACGCAAGGGTTGAGTGGTTGAAACGATCGAAGTGTTCGCGTTCTGTTTTCGCCATCCAGATATTGAGCGACCACAAGTCGGCGACCGGTACATTGGTGAAAGGCAGGTGATGCAAGTAGCCGTCGGCACCGAACTCTGGCGTCAGGGTGCTGATCTGATAACCGCGAGCCTGTTGCGAGCGCCAGATGGCTTCCCAGTGCTGTTGATGGAAGGCCAGTTCCCGGGCGTACTCAGGGGCAGCGGGATGGGGAACCTGCGGGCCCTGGTCATAACCTACCCGGGCCTGAATATGGTGCACGCGCTCGACGAAGGCACTCAGGTCATCCGCCGGATCATTCAACAAACGTTCGCAGGTGACGACCCAATGGCTGATATCGCTGGTGAACAGCAAGTCGGGTAGCTGCCGGATCAGCTCAAGGGTCAGCCAGGGATTGAACAGCGAACGCGAGCGGTGGGTTTCGAAGCTGCAGACTTGCCCGTGCTTGCGTGCCAGCGCCATGGCCTGGCCGAAGAACTCCACCTGCTGCGCCAGCGGCCAGCGGTCATTGCCGGCCAGCACATTGACGAAGCGTGGATTGAGCTCGGCAGCCCAAGCGAGTTTTTTGTCCAGATCAAGGAGGTGTTCGGCAGGCGGCGCGGATTGTTCCGGCAACACATCGTAGGCGGTAAAAACCGTGCTGATGTAACCCACTCGATTGGCCTTCAGAAAGGCACCGAACTCGGCTCGCTCACTGGCCTCAAGGGGCAGGCGGGCCTCCATGCCGTCGAAGCCGGCTTCCAGCAACTCATCGAGTGCCTGGGCCTTGCTCGCGCGATAGCCCCAGAGGGTACGGAATATTTCAAGTTTCATAGGTGAACCTCCGCGATACCTTCAACTACTCAAGGCTCGACGACGGCGCATGACCGAATCGAGCTGTTACGGCAGTAGCAAAAGGTTTTCATGAGTCGGATCTCGGTGGATCCGTTCTCACTTACATCGCTGTCAGCTTTTATTGTTATTAGGACCGCAGTGCGGTTACGGGTCACATTGGCGTCGATGGTAGACATGGCGTGAAACAGAGAAAAATAGGAAACCCCAAATTGTTACTTCAGGCTTTTATAAACAAATAGGTGCCTATCGAAGGTTGCCGTTTTCGTGAGCCTTTCACTGGGTATGCTATCGTTGCGGCATCTTCGTAACGATCAACGAGAGTGCCTGCATGAAGCTGGCTGTCTGGACGACAGAACGCATTGTTGGTTGGAAGCCGCTACTGCTGGCCGGCCTTTTCTGTTTGTTGAGCATCCCTGTTTTCGCCCAAACGGAGGCGCCAGTGAGCATGGCTGATCAGCGCGCCAGGTCCGTCACACAAGTGGTGTTGGGAATCCTCAGCTATGCTCGCTGGCCGGTGGAGCCCGCGCAATTGCGTTTATGCGTGGTCGGCCCGACCGAGTACACCGACGATTTGCTCAAAGGCACCACTCAGGCCACGGGACGTCCTGTGGTCGTTCGGCGTCTGTTGGCCAATTACCCGGCCATCGCCAGTGAGTGTGACGCGATCTACATCGGCAAATTGACCAATGAGGAGCGCAGTACGCTCTTCGCTTCTTTGGCAGGCCATCCGGTTTTGAGCATCAGCGAGGGGGGCGATCAATGCACGGTGGGCAGCCTGTTCTGCCTGCGGGTCAGTGACCATCAAGTGTCATTTGAGGTCAACCTCGACTCGGTGGCTCGCAGCGGTGTGCGCATTCACCCCAGCGTCCTGCAACTCTCTCGCCGTAAAGCGGCGGCCCCATGAGTTTTTTCAGCTCCGGTATCCGCCCAACCTTGCGTTCGGTCATTGGTCGTGGACACCTGATCGTCGCGCTGGTCGGGGTGGCCATGGCCAGTCTGTCGCTGACCTTGCTTGGGGTGCTCGCCTTGCGGGTGTATGCCGATCACAACCTGCACCTGATTGCCCGTTCGATCAGTTACACCGTGGAAGCCGCGGTGGTGTTCGACGATAACGCGGCGGCGACCGAAGCGCTGGCGCTGATCGCGTCCACTGAAGAAGTGGCCGATGCTCAGGTGTTCGATGAAAAGGGCCAGTTGCTCGCCCGTTGGCAGCGACCGGAAACCGGTCTGGTTTCCGAATTGGAAATGCAGATCGCCCGATCGCTTCTGGAAAAACCCATCAACATGCCGATCCTCCATCAAGGTCAGGAAGTCGGCAGCATCCTGCTGACCGGGCATGGCGGCAGTCTGATGCGCTTTTTGCTCAGCGGTCTGGCCGGGATTGTCTTGTGTACGGCGGTCAGTGCCTGGGTCGCGCTGTATCTGGCACGCCGTCAACTGCGAGGGATTACCGGTCCGCTGCGCAGCCTGGCCGAGGTCGCTCACGCCGCACGCCGAGAGCGGGCCTTCGATCGGCGCGTGCCGCCGGCGCGAATCGCCGAGCTGGACAGCCTGGGCAATGACTTCAATGCCTTGCTTGATGAGCTGGAGTCCTGGCAAACCCACCTGCAAAGCGAGAACGAAACGCTGGCCCACCAGGCTAGTCATGACAGCCTTACAGGTCTGCCGAATCGGGCATTTTTCGAAGGTCGGCTGATTCGTGCGTTGCGTAATGCCAACAAACACGATGAACGGGTGGCCGTGCTGTTTCTCGACAGCGACCGGTTCAAGGGCATCAATGACAACTTCGGTCACGCCGCCGGCGATGCTGTGCTGGTTGCGGTGGCAACCCGGGTTCGGGCGCAGTTGCGCGAAGAGGACCTGGTCGCGCGCCTGGGTGGCGATGAGTTTGCCGTGCTGCTGACGCCGCTGCACAAACCCGAAGACGCCGAACGGATTGCCGAAAAAATTATCGCCAGCATGGAGCTGCCGATTCAGTTGCCGGGCGAAGCCCAGGTCTTGACCTCACTCAGTGTCGGCATCGCCATTTACCCTGATCATGGCGCCACACCCGGTGCTCTGCTCGATGCTGCCGACGCGGCAATGTATCAAGCCAAACGCCTTTCTCAAGGCGGGCAATTTACGGCAGGGTCGGAGCACCTTGTCGCCAACGTTCAAACCAGGAGTTAACAGCCTTGTTTTCACATACTCAGCGTTCTCTGCGCTTCTTCACCTTTACCTTGTTCATGGCCGTGCTGGCATTGAGCGGCTGCCAAACCGCACCGCAAAAAGGCCTCACCCCGGCACAGATCACCGTGCTTAAACAACAGGGTTTCGAATTGACCGAGGAGGGCTGGGCCTTCGGATTGTCGGGCAAGGTGTTGTTTGGCAGCGACGTTGATAGCCTGAACGCGCAGAGCACCGAAATCGTCGAGCGAATCGGCAAGGCACTGCACGGCGCCGACATTGAGCGCGTGCGGATCGATGGCCACACCGACGGGTCGGGTAAAGAGGCCTACAACCAGCAGCTTTCCCTTCGCCGCGCCAAGAGTGTCAGCCAAGTGCTGATCCGTGTCGGCATGCGCGAAGAGAACGTTCAGCTGCGCGGCCTTGGCAGCAACGAGCCGGTAGCGTCCAACACCACCACCGCCGGACGCACCGAGAATCGCCGGGTGTCGATCGTGGTGAGCGCCGACTAGTCGGCAAAGTGCATCGTTCGGGTCTCCCCCATCAATAGCGCCTGATTTTGCTCGGTCACGGCGCGGATGTAGTCCCAGAGCAGAGTAATGCGCTTGAGCTTGCGCAGGTCTTCGCGGCAGTACATCCAAAACTGCCGGGTGATGTTGATTTCCTCCGGCAGCACCGGCAGCAGTCGTGGGTCCTGGGCCGCCAGGAAACACGGCAGGATCGCCAGCGAGCGTCCTTGCTGGGCTGCCACGAACTGCGCAATCACACTGGTGCTGCGCAGGTTCGCGCTGGCGCCGGGCAGCACGTTGGCCAGGTACAGCAGCTCCGAGCTGAACGCCAGATCGTCGACATAACTGATGAATTGATGCTTGCCCAAGTCTGCCGGGCGGCGGATGGGCGGGTGTTGGTCGAGGTAGTCCTGGGTCGCGTACAGCTGCAAACGGTAGTCGCAGAGTTTGCAGCAGACATAAGGGCCGTGTTCCGGGCGCTCCAGGGCGATGACAATGTCCGCCTCGCGCTTGGACAGGCTGATGAAGTGCGGCAGCGGCAGGATATCCACTGAAATCGCCGGATAGGCATCGACAAAGTGGCTGAGTTGCGGGGTGATGAAAAAGCTGCCGAAACCCTCGGTGCAGCCCATCCGCACATGGCCGGATAACGCCACACCCGAGCCGGACACCTGCTCGCACGCCATGTGCAGCGTGCTTTCTATGGACTCGGCATACCCCAGCAAACGCTGGCCTTCGGCGGTCAATACGAAGCCGTTGGTCCGCGATTTCTCGAACAACAGCGTCCCCAGCGCACCCTCCAGCGAACTGATCCGCCGTGACACGGTGGTGTAATCCACGGCCAGGCGTTTGGCGGCAGTGCTGGCCTTGCGAGTACGGGCGACCTCGAGGAAAAACTTCAGGTCATCCCAGTTTAATGAGCCTAGCGATGTGATGTTTTTTTGCATGTTGGACCGGCTTATATGTGCGTTCTTATTAGAAGTTTGCACATCTATACTCCAAAAACAGTCCGACAACCAATTCACGGCACACGCCTCATCTCAAGGCGACTTTCTCGCCTTGGCTCCCAAGATAACAACACCGCTTCAGTCACAAGAAGCCAGGAGACGAACATGAACGCATCGCACACGCCAGAAACCACCGTGCAAAAGGTCAAGCTGTTGATCAACGGTGAATGGGTCGAGTCCCAGACCACCGAATGGCACGACATCGTCAACCCGGCGACCCAGCAAGTGCTGGCAAAAGTGCCGTTCGCTACGCCTGCGGAAGTCGACGCGGCAATCAGCGCCGCTCACCGTGCCTTCCAGACCTGGAAGCTGACACCGATCGGCGCGCGGATGCGCATCATGCTCAAGCTTCAGGCGTTGATTCGCGAGCACTCCAAGCGCATCGCCGTGGTCCTCAGTGCGGAACAGGGCAAAACCATTGCCGACGCTGAAGGCGATATTTTCCGCGGCCTGGAAGTGGTCGAGCATGCGTGCTCCATCGGCAGCCTGCAGATGGGCGAATTCGCTGAAAACGTCGCTGGCGGCGTTGATACCTACACCCTGCGCCAACCCATCGGCGTCTGCGCCGGCATCACGCCGTTCAACTTCCCGGCGATGATCCCATTGTGGATGTTCCCGATGGCCATCGCCTGCGGCAACACGTTTGTGCTCAAGCCGTCTGAACAGGACCCGATGTCGACCATGCTGCTGGTTGAGCTGGCCATCGAGGCGGGTGTTCCCGCCGGCGTGCTCAACGTGGTTCACGGTGGCAAGGATGTGGTCGATGCGCTCTGCACCCACAAAGACATCAAAGCGGTTTCGTTTGTCGGTTCGACCGCAGTCGGCACTCACGTCTACGACCTGGCCGGCAAACACGGCAAGCGCGTGCAATCGATGATGGGCGCCAAGAACCACGCGGTGGTGCTGGCCGACGCCAATCGTGAGCAAGCCCTCAATGCGCTGGTCGGTGCCGGTTTCGGCGCGGCCGGTCAACGCTGCATGGCCACTTCGGTGGTGGTGCTGGTGGGTGCGGCCAAGCAGTGGTTGCCAGACCTCAAGGCACTGGCGCAAAAACTCAACGTGAATGCCGGCAGCGAGCCAGGCACTGACGTGGGTCCGGTGATTTCCAAACGCGCCAAGGCACGGATTCTCGAGCTGATCGAAAGCGGCATCAAGGAAGGCGCCAAGCTGGAGCTGGACGGCCGCGACATCACCGTCCCCGGGTTCGAAAAAGGCAACTTTGTCGGCCCGACCCTGTTCTCCGGCGTGACCACCGACATGCAGATCTACACCCAGGAAATCTTCGGCCCGGTGCTGGTGGTACTGGAAGTCGACACCCTCGATCAGGCCATTGCCCTGGTCAACGCTAACCCGTTCGGTAACGGCACCGGCCTGTTTACCCAGAGCGGCGCGGCGGCGCGTAAATTCCAGAACGAAATCGACGTTGGCCAGGTCGGTATCAACATCCCGATTCCGGTGCCGGTTCCGTTCTTCAGCTTCACCGGTTCCCGTGGTTCCAAGCTCGGCGACCTCGGTCCATATGGCAAGCAAGTGGTGCAGTTCTACACTCAAACCAAGACCGTCACCAGTCGCTGGTTTGATGATGACAGCGTCAATGACGGTGTGAACACAACCATCAATTTGCGTTGAGGAGCCGGACATGAAAATCGCTTTTATCGGTCTCGGCAACATGGGCGCGCCGATGGCGCGCAACCTGATCAAGGCCGGTCATTCGCTGAACCTGGTCGACCTGAACAAAGCCGTACTCGCCGAGCTGGCACAACTGGGCGGCACCATCAGCGCTTCTGCGCGTGAGGCAGCGCAAGGTGCGGAGCTGGTGATTACCATGCTGCCGGCGGCTGTCCATGTGCGCAGCGTCTGGCTGGGTGAAGACGGCGTGCTGGCCGGGATCGCCAAGGGCGTTCCCGCCGTGGATTGCAGCACCATCGACCCGCAGACCGCCCGCGATGTCGCCGCCGCTGCGGCCAAGCAAGGCGTGGCCATGGCTGATGCACCGGTTTCTGGTGGTACTGGTGGCGCTGCGGCCGGGACACTGACCTTCATGGTCGGTGCCACGCCGGAGTTGTTCGCCACCCTGCAACCGGTATTGGCGCAGATGGGCCGCAACATCGTGCATTGCGGTGAAGTCGGCACCGGGCAAATCGCCAAGATCTGCAACAACCTGTTGCTGGCGATTTCCATGGTCGGCGTCAGCGAGGCCATGGCCCTTGGCGATGCGCTAGGCATCGACACCCAGGTGCTGGCGGGGATCATCAACAGTTCGACCGGTCGTTGCTGGAGTTCGGAGATGTACAACCCGTGGCCGGGCATCGTCGAAACGGCACCCGCGTCGCGTGGTTATACCGGCGGTTTCGGTGCCGAACTGATGCTCAAGGATCTGGGGTTGGCCACTGAAGCGGCACGTCAGGCGCACCAGCCGGTGATGCTCGGCGCGGTGGCTCAGCAGTTGTATCAGGCGATGAGTCAACGTGGCGAAGGCGGCAAGGACTTCTCGGCGATCATCAACAGCTATCGCAAACCCCTGTAGAAGCTGCCGCAGGCTGCAATTTCCTCGGTATTTTCCGAGAGCCCACGTCGGGTGGGCTCTCGGTTTTTTGAATCCGGGATTACCCTGGCTTCAACGCGGCATGACTGGTGCATCGGGTTGCGCATTGGTACTGTCCCAGCCCCGACCCATTGCGCCTGATCTGGTCTGAAAACCAGCATCTTTGGAGGCCGCGCATGCGCCATCTATGCATCCTCAAACCTCTGTCTTTCTCGATGCTATTTGCGGTGTGTTCGCAGCGCCTGCTCACGCGGACCTGGTTACGCTCAGTCCTGTGCCTGAGCATTGTCGTGCCATGCTTGGCCGGTGCCGAGCCGAGGCCCGAGCATATGGTCTATTTGCGTACGATTGATCCGAGCATCGCGCAAGATATCCGCTATGCCAGCGCTCACAACTTCACCGGACACCCACTCGACGGCTACGCGGCGGCGGAGTGCATCTTGTCGCTGGACGCCGCCAAGGCCCTCGCTCGGGTACAAACGGCACTGAGTGCGCAAGGCTACGGTTTGAAGGTGTTCGACTGCTATCGGCCCGCCCGTGCTGTCGCCGATATGGGGCGCTTCGCGACGGAACCGGGCGACCCGCGCAAGGCCGAGTTCTATCCGCGCGTGGACAAGCAAGACTTCTGGCGTCTGGGGTATGTGGCACGGGTTTCGAATCATTCCAAAGGCGGCACTGTGGATCTGACACTGACAAGTCCCCAGGTTCTACCTGCTGGAATATGGACCCCCTCAGCCCCGCAAGTCGATTGTGCCGCCCCCTATGAGCAGCGTTGGCGCGATGGTGCACTCGATATGGGAACAGGCTTCGATTGCTTCGATGAGCGAGCGCACACCGATAACCCGACGATCAACGCGACCGCCAGAGAAAATCGCCAGCGGCTCAACAGTGCCATGGAAAAAGAGGGATTTACCGGATACGCGAAAGAATGGTGGCACTTCACCTACACCGGGGAGGGGGCTTTGAAGAACGTCATGGACTTCCCCATTACCCCACTGGGCTCCAGTGTCACGGACCAGTAACTGTGTGCACACAATGTTTATCAAGGAGCGATCAATGGTGAGTACATTGTTCAAAGCCTGGTCGCTGTGGGTGCTTCTTTTTCCATTTGCAGCGCTGGCGCAGGTGCTCGACACCAGTAATCAGCTGATTGTGGTCACCACAAAAAACTGGACTGACGTCCAGGGGACCGCCCAGCGCTATGAGCGGCACGGGAAAACGTTTCAGAAATACGGCGAGTCGTTTCCGGTGGTTGTTGGCAAAAGCGGACTGGCCTGGGGCCGGGGTATAAGCGATGTCGACCCGCTTGAAGGTCCGGTCAAACGTGAAGGCGATGGAAAAGCGCCTGCCGGGATCTTCACACTTGGAACGGCTTTTGGTTACGACACTACGGCCAAAACCAAACTGCCTTACCTCACTCTGACATCGACCATCGAATGCGTGGATGACAGCCACTCCAAACGCTATAACGAGCTTGTCGACGGGGCGACGATAGCCAAGGACTGGAACAGTTCCGAACACATGCGTCGCGATGATGACATGTATCGAAAAGGTATTTTCATCGAGCACAACACACCGGCGTCACCCGCCTCAGGCTCGTGCATTTTCTTTCACATCTGGCGTGCCCCCACCTCCCCGACGCTTGGCTGCACTGCCATGGATCAAGCGGATATTTCCCGTTTGTTCAACTGGCTGGACCCTCACCAGACGCCGCTGCTGGTGCAGATGCCCGAGGCGGAATACGAGCACTTTCGCCCAGGCTGGGGCCTTCCCGAACGTTGATACCGCTGGCTCAAGTAGCCTTGAGCGATGTCCGGCCCAAGTGCCTGTGTTCGGGACGATACGAGCCAGCGACGTACATTCGGGAAGGGGGTTGCTCAAGGGTGGGCAGATTCAGGCGAAGACGAAATACTTGCGCACAGTCTCGACCACTTCCCACGTGCCTTTCATCCCCGGCTCAATGACGAAAATATCGCCTGCGCGCAGATGGATCGGTTCCATGCCGTCCGGCGTGATCACGCAGTAGCCTTCCTGGAAATGGCAGTACTCCCACTTCACATACTCCACGTACCACTTGCCCGGCGTGCAGATCCAGGTGCCCATGATCTTGCTGCCATCTTCGCTGGTGTAGGCGTTGAGGTTGACGGTGTGCGGATCACCTTCGAGCTTTTCCCATTTACAGGCATCCAGCACCGGCAGTGGGTGGGTATCGCGAAGAACGGTAATGGGTTTGGACATGCTGACTCCGAGCGTTAGGCAGGACTGAAGTCGCACCCTATAGCGCCCGGCCGCGGGTCAGTTGTCTGTACTCGACACTGAGCTGTCCAGAAACGCGCTATCGTTCAAACCCGCTCAAGCGGACATTCAGGATGTCTGTTTTGCTGATTGAAATTTCCACCTGATAAATTTCGCTTATTTAGAATTTTGTGCGAAACATTTGGTCGTTCATGAAGGTTTTCGCAAGAATGTGTACAGGCATCACTCGTATCATTCACGTGAGAGTAGGCCGAGAGCTATGCAATGAAAAAAACAATGTCGTGGTGGGATATCAGCCCGCCCTTGAGCACCGCAACGCCGACGTGGCCGGGTGATACGCCGTTTCAGGAAGAGCGCGTCTGGACCTTCGGCCCCGAGTGCCCGGTGAACGTCGGCCGCATCACCCTGTCTCCGCACACCGGTGCCCATGTCGATGCGCCGCTGCATTACAGCGCCGACGGTGTGGCCATTGGCGATGTGTCGCTGGATGTCTACATCGGTCCGTGTCGTGTACTGCATTGTCTGGACAGCGGCGCACTGGTTAAGCCCGAGCAACTGGAAGGGCGCCTTGCGAATCTGCCCGAGCGCGTCCTGCTGCGCACTTATCAACAGGCACCGTTGGCCACCTGGGATCCGGATTTCACGGCGGTGGCCAAAGAAACCGTCGACCTGTTGTCGAGCCTTGGCGTGCGGCTAATCGGTATCGATACACCGTCCCTGGACCCTCAACAGTCCAAGAGCATGGATTCGCACAACGCAGTGGCCCGCCATGGCATGGCGATCCTTGAAGGCATCGTGCTCGATGACGTGCCGGAAGGCGACTATGAACTGATTGCACTGCCGCTGCGGTTTGCCAACCTGGACGCGAGTCCGGTCAGGGCGATTTTGCGTCCACTGAATACACCGCCACGTGAGGAGCCTGCTCAATGAGCCAATGTCCCTATTCACCTGACAACCAGACAGAGGAATGGCATAACGCGGAGCTGAATTTTTCCGACTCCATGAGCTACGGCGACTACCTGGACCTGGGGAAGATTCTCAGCGCCCAGCACCCCTTGTCCCCGGACCATAACGAGATGCTGTTCATCATCCAGCATCAGACGTCCGAACTGTGGATGAAGCTGATGCTGCACGAGCTCAAGGCCGCTCGTGAACACGTCAGGCTGGGCGAGTTGCCGCCAGCCTTCAAAATGCTGGCGCGGGTGTCGCGGATTTTCGATCAGCTGGTACATGCCTGGACGGTGCTGGCGACCATGACGCCTACCGAGTACCACGCGATCCGGCCGTTTCTGGGGCAGTCATCGGGCTTCCAGTCGTTTCAGTACCGCGAGATCGAATTCATCCTCGGCAACAAAAGTGCAACGCTGTTGCGCCCGCATGCACATCGGCCTGAGCTGTTGGCGGAGCTCGAAAAGGCGATTGCCACGCCGTCGCTGTATGACGAAGCGATACGGTTGATGGCCGGCGCAGGATTGGCGATTGATCCACAGCGCCTGGAGCGCGATCCGGCCAGTCCGACCGTTCATGACGCCTCGGTCGAGGCTGCCTGGCGTGTGGTCTACACCGACCCTTCGCGTTATTGGGATCTCTACCAATTGGCGGAGAAACTGATCGATCTGGAGGACTCGTTCCGTCAATGGCGCTTCCGCCATGTCACCACGGTCGAGCGGATCATCGGCTTCCAACCAGGCACCGGCGGCACCGAAGGTGTCGGCTATCTGCGCAAGATGCTTGATACCGTACTGTTCCCGGAATTGTGGCGCGTGCGTTCGACCCTCTGAACCAGGCGCTAGAGGATTCCCGGCGTAGCAGCTGCCGAAGGCTGCGTTCGGCTCGGTCCGCGCTCGGGCGCAGCAGTCGTAAAATCATCCGCTGAGGTGCATCAGGTGCACCGAGTTGTTTGTATTTACGAGCGCTGCGCGCTCGAACGCAGGCTGCGCCAGCTGCTACAGAAAGCAAAAGCCCCGGCATTCATCGAATGCCGGGGCTTTTTTTCGACTGGCTGAAGGTTATTGAGCGACCGACAACGAGCGTGTCCTGGCCAGGCGAATCCGGTAGAACACGAACAGGATCAGCACCCAGACCGGGATGGCGTAGACCGACGCGCGTACGCCTGGAATCATCAGCATCACGTAGATGATCATGGCCATGAAGGCCAGGCACAGGTAATTGGTGTACGGCGACCAGAATGCCTTGAAGCCCGGGACGATGCCGCGTTGGCCCATGGCCTTGCGAAACTTCAGGTGAGTCAGGCTGATCATTGCCCAGTTGATCATCAACGAGGCGACCACCAGGGCGAACAGCAACTCAAGCGCTTCATTCGGGGCGACGTAGTTAACCACCACGCACAACATCGTGATCAGCGCCGATATGCCCAGCGCCCGTAACGGTACGCCTTGTTTGTTCAGCTTCATCAGCGCCTTGGGTGCATCGCCCTGTTCCGCCAGGCCGTAGAGCATGCGGCTGTTGCAGTAGACGCCGCTGTTGTAGACCGAGAGCGCCGCGGTGAGCACCACAAAATTGAGGATCTGCGCCGCGGTGTTGCTGCCGATCAAGGCGAAAATCTGCACAAACGGGCTGCCGCTGTAGGCATCGCCGGAAGCGCTCAGTGTCTGTAGCAGTTGGTCCCATGGGTACAGCGACAGCAACACGGTGAGTGCGCCGACGTAGAAGATCAACACGCGGTAAACCACCTGATTGATCGCCTTGGGAATGACCTTCCTCGGCTCGCTGGCTTCAGCGGCGGTGATGCCGACCAGCTCCAGGCCGCCGAAGGAGAACATGATGAACGCCATCGACATCAGCAAACCGTTGGTGCCGTTGGGGAAGAAACCGCCGTGGCTCCACAGGTTGCTCACTGAGGCCTGCGGGCCGCCGGTGCCGCTGACCAGCATGTAACAGCCCAGGGCGATCATGCCGATGATCGCCACGACCTTGATGATGGCGAACCAGAATTCCATTTCACCGAAGACTTTGACGTTCATCGTGTTGATCAGGTTGACCAGGACGAAGAACACCGCCGCGCTGACCCAAGTGGGGACCTCTGGCCACCAGAACTGCACGTACTTGCCAACGGCTGTCAGCTCCGCCATGCCCACCAGCACGTACAGCACCCAGTAGTTCCAGCCAGACAGGAAGCCGGCAAAACTACCCCAGTAGTTGTGAGCAAAGTGGCTGAAGGAGCCGGCGACCGGCTCTTCGACAATCATCTCTCCCAACTGGCGCATGATCAAAAAGGCGATGAATCCGGCAATCGCATAGCCGAGGATCATCGAAGGACCCGCCGACTTGAGCACGCCGGCGGAGCCGAGAAACAGCCCTGTACCGATCGCGCCGCCCAGCGCGATCAGCTGAATATGCCTGTTTTTCAGCCCCCGCTTGAGTACGCCCTGTTGCAGTAGTTCATCCGCCATCTGGTTACCTTCTCGTTGTTATGGCCAGGCTTTGTTACAGGTCGACAGCTTATTCAATTACCGCTCGTTTGTGCGCCTCAGACGTTACTTTCAGTGAATTTTTCGTAATACAGCTGCACGTTGTCCAGGGTTTGATCCTGCAACCAGCTCTTGATCGACTCGACCATCGGCGGCGGCCCGCAGACGTACATGTCGACCGCGGCGTCGCGCAGTTCGCTGGCATCGAAATGCTCGGCGATGTAGCCGCGTTTTCCATCCCAATCCGCAGAAGCATCGCTGACCACGGGGGTGTAGCGAAACCCTGGAATGCGTTGAGCATAGGCACCGATTCGTTCGCCTTCGCACAGATCGGCAGCGCCCCGTACGCCGTAGTACAGGTGCACAGGCTGCTCGCAACCGCGTGCGACGATTTCGTCGAGCATGCCCAACAGCGCGGACAGCCCGGTGCCACCGGCCACCAGAATCAGCGGCTTGGCGATGTGGCGAAGGTAGAACGCGCCCAACGGTGCTTCCAGGCCAATGGTATCGCCCACCTGGCAGCGCTCACGAATGTAATTGCTCATCACCCCGTCGGGTAACAGGCGAATCAGAAATTGCAGCTGATTGCTGCTGCTTGGGCGGTTGGCGAAGGAGTAGGAACGTTTACTGGTGGTTCCTGGAATCAGCAGGCGAGCGTACTGCCCCGGCAGGAAATCCAGTGGCTGGGCGGCCGTTCCCAAATCCAGGTGCAGGATCGCGGTACTGGCCGAGACCTGACGGACCTGCGTGACCGTGCCGCTGAGCTGCGCGGGTCCTGCGGCATTACACAGACTGGAGGCGAAGTCGAAGTAGAACGCGGCATCGGACTTCACCCGCGTCTGACAGGTGAGCATCTTGCGTTGCTGCAGATCGAGGCTGGTGAGGGCTTCTTCATCCACATAATCCTGGCTGTAGTCGCCGGACTCGCAGCGCCCCTGACAGGTACCGCAGACACCCTCGCGGCAATCCAGAGGAATATTGATGCCGTTGCGCAACGCGGCATCGAGCAGTATTTCGTTGGCCTGCACGGGAAAAAACAGTGTTTTGCCGTCGGCAAAACTGAACGCAACCTTGTGGTTCATGCCTCGGTCTCCATGGATTCAGAGGTGGTAGAAATCGAGCACCGAGTTGATGGTGTCGTTGAGCAGCAACACGTGTTTGCGGGTAATTACCCAGCTGTCTGCGTGAGGCTTGAGGCGATAGGTCGCGGTCCCGTAAAACTGCTCGGACGTGGCCAGGCGATAGAACAAGGTGTGCCAGTTCAGCCGCACCTCCAGCTCAGCGTTTTCGAGTTCGCCGATGCGCACGTTGTTGATCAGGTGCAGGGTGCGCGGCATCGGTGTCGCCGACGCGGCTTTACCGGTGCGCAGGCGGAATACGCGGTCTTCCAGGCCTGAACGGTTGGCGTAGTAGATCAACGACATTTCGCGCTTGGGGTCTTGGGTGTAGACGTGCTCGGAATCCCATTGCGGCAGGTGAAACTCACTCTGCTCGTCGAAGAGCTTGAGGTAGGCGTCCCAGTCCTTGGCGTCGCACAGTTCGGATTTGCGGTAAAAAAACTGCTCGATCTGGTACTGCAATTGCGGATTCATGATCACACCTCACGTAGCTTCAGGGATTTCGCGTCCAGGCCGTCGAGCAAAAACTTCTGCCAGTTGCTGTGCTGGTTGACGTAGAGCCCTTCGTGGGTAAATTCAGTGCCGGTCATAGCTGGCGCGATGCCGATCGACTCGCTGTTGGGCGTGGCGCCGGTCGCCCACTGGTGGCTGCCGCGCGAGATATCGCTCCAGCGCTCCAGCCGCGCCTGGAAACCGCGCTGGGCTTCGCGGAACTCCACCAGGTCATCTGGCGTGCCGAGTCCCGATACGTTGAAGAAATCTTCGAACTGCCGGATCCGATTCTCGCGATCCGCATCCGACTCGTTTTTCACGCCCAGGCATTGGCTGATGATCTCGGTCTTGTTCCAGGCCACGGGGCGGATGATCCGTAGCTGCGAGCTGATTTGATCGAGGAAAAACAGACTCGGGTAGATGTTCAGGTTGCGCAGCCGATGCATCATCCATTCGGCTTTTTCCTGACCGTGCTCTTCGATCAGACGCGGCATGATCGTCGCGTAGCCGGAACGCACGGTCGGGTTGGGCATGTCACTGAACAGCAGGCTGTGGCCGTTGTTGAAGGCAAACCAGCCGTCATCGGTATTGGCGTCACCGGCCCCCAGCTTGCTGTAGTCGAGGGTGCTGCTCGCGTCGGTGCCGTTCTCGCTGTTGACCTGCTGGCGGTGTTGCACCGTGGCCACGTAGTTATAGTGGACCGTGCTGACGTGATAACCGTCCAGGCCGTTCTCGTTCTGCAGTTTCCAGTTACCGTCGTAGGTGTAGGCCGACTTGCCGGGCAGCACTTCCAGTTCACCAGTGGGTGACTGGGCGACCATCATGTCGAAGAACACTTTGGCGTCGCCGAGGAAGTCTTCGAGGCTGTTATCGCCGTTAACATCCAGGCTGATGAACACGAAGCCCTTGTAGCTCTGGATGCGGGCCTTTTTCAGGCCGCGTGTAGCCTTGTCGAAACCTTCCGGGTATTCGCCGGGGGCCTTGACCTTGACCAGACGTCCGTCGCTTTTGTAGCACCAGGCGTGGAAGGGGCAGGTGAAGGTCGACTGGTTACCTTTGCCGACGCGGGTCAATGTGGTGCCGCGATGCTGGCAGGCGTTGATCAGCGCGTTGAGTTGGCCGTCGCCATCACGGGTAATGATCATCGGTTGGCGGCCGGCACGCATCGTGACGAAATCGTGATTGTTGGCCAGCTCGCTTTCGTGGCAGGCGTAGATCCAGTTCTTCTCGAAGATCAGTTCCATCTCCAGATCGAACAGTTGCGGCTCGGTAAAAATGTCCCGAGCGATACGGAACACGCCTTCTGCCGGACGGAAGTCCAGGCAGCCTTCAATGAACGCTTTCCACTGCTCGACGTTTTTTTCGCCACTCATGGGTGTGCACCTTTTTTATTCAGGTCAATCGGTGCACTCATTAGAGAGAGTGGGGCGGGCAGGGGTCTATCCGGTTAGTCGACGAAGGCAGTCCACTAAATCCGGTGGACGCGGGCGCCCCCAACCTTGTGGGGGGGGGGGGCCCCCCCCCCCCCCCCCCACCCCCCCCCCC
>NZ_JANLNW010000077.1 GCF_025465945.1 Pseudomonas sp. 6D_7.1_Bac1
AACGGGAATAAGGTGACTAATTGTTTGTTGATTGTTACACCGCTATCGCGAGCAAGCTCGCTCCCACAGGGTCACGCGGCGTCAGGGATTACTGGGCGGCTTTGATGGCCGATGCCAGTTGGGCGCTGGCCTTGGCCGGGTCTGCGCTCTTGTCGTTCATGAAGTTGGTCACTACATCGAAGATCGCGCCCTGTACCGCCAGGGACGTGGCCATGTTGTGCGCCATGCTCGGCTGCAGGCCGCCGGTCTTCTCGTCAGCCAGGAAGTCTTTGGCCGACGCCTGGGCGCAGGAGTCGAAGCCCAGGGTACTCATGTCATTGAGCATGTCGGTGCGAACCGGGATCGAACCTTTGTTGATGCTGAAGACCTTCTGGAAGTCTTTACCCAACGCGACCTTGGCCAGGTCTTGCTGAGCGGCGATATCGCCGGTGCGATCAGCCTTTAGCTTGAACACCGCCAGGGAGTCGATGTTGTAGGTGAAGGCTTTTTCAGTGCCCGGGAACGGCACGCACTGATAGTCCTTGCCCGCGACTTTCTTGGCTGCGGTCCACTCGCTTTTGGCCCAGTCACCCATCATCTGCATGCCCGCCTTGCCATTGATGACGTCAGCGGCAGCGATGTTCCAGTCACGGCCCGCGCGGTTGGGGTCCATGTAACCGGTGAGTTTTTTCAATTCGGTGAAGGACTTGACCATCTCAGGACCCGAGAGGGTTTTCTGGTCCAGATCGACCAGGGCTTTCTTGTAGCCCTCAGCGCCCATGACCGAGAGCACCACGTCTTCAAACACGGTGCTGTCCTGCCACGGCTGACCACCGTGGGCCAGGGCGATGAAGCCGGCAGCTTTCAGTTTGTCGCCAGCGGCATAGAATTCTTCGAGGGTGGTCGGGGCTTTTTCGATGCCGGCTTTCTTGAAGACTGCCGGGTTGATCCACAGCCAGTTGACCCGGTGGATGTTCACCGGCACAGCGACGTAATCGCCTTCGTATTTGACGGTGTCGGAGACTTTCTTCGACAGCAGGCCATCCCAGTTTTCAGCTTTGGAAACGCCTTTCAGGGCGTCTGTGCTGAGCAGGCCAGTGCTGCCCCACTCCTGGATATCCGGGCCTTTGATTTGCGCGACACCCGGTGGGTTACCTGCCACGGCGCGGCTCTTGAGCACGGTCATGGCCGTAGCGCCACCGCCGCCGGCAACCGCACCGTCCTTCCAGGTGAAGCCGTCTTTTTCGACTTGAGCCTTGAGGACATCGACCGCTGCTTTTTCACCACCCGAAGTCCACCAGTGCACGACTTCCACGGAGCCTTTGGAATCGGCGGCAAGCGCGCTGAGCGGAAATGCAGTCAGGGGAAACAGCGAGGCGAGAGAAATGACAGTGGCGAGGCGAGAAATCGCATTCATCTAGAAGTACCTTTCTTGTTGTTATGCATGCAAGTCTGGTGCTTGCGCTGCAAACGAGTTTAAACAGGGTCGTGCGCATCGCAGGTAACGAAGCGACGGCAAAATGTCACCGCATGGTTACATAAGTACCGAGATAGAGCGCTGAGGCCATGCTCGGCGCCAGTGGCAGGCGTGGAATCAACACCGCTTGCCAGGCGTGATAAAGGTCTGGCTTGCCGCCCCAGATCTGCGCGCTCGGGCAATTTTGCGGGTCGAGTTCGTGGTGCCAGCTGCCGTGGATTCGGTCGATCAGATAACTGTCACTGAACTCCCAAAAACGCCGATACCAGGTTTCGTACTGCGCCTCGCCGGTACGCTTGAGCAAGGCACTCGCGGCGGCACTGGCTTCACAGTGAACCCAGTGCAAACGCTGGCGCACGACCGGGCGATTGTCCCAATCGAGGGTGTAGACAATGCCCGGCGCGCCATCGACTTCCCACCCGTGAAGGCAGTTGTGGGTGAAGAGTTTTTGCGCGTCGGTCAGCAGCCAGTCGGGGGTCAATAGGCCGGCTTGCACGCACGCTGCTTCGAGGTGCAACAGCAGTCGTGACCATTCGAAACCATGGCCCGGCGTGGTGCCGTAAGGTCGGAAACCGTCGGCCGGATTGGCCTGGTTGTAGTCGCGCAAGGGTTGCCAGTCGCGATCGAAATGCTCGACCACCAAGTAGTCGTTGTCCGCCGCGTGCCGGTGAATCACTCGCTCGACGATCCGCAACGCGCGACTCAACCAACGGCTGTCCCGGGTAACATCGGCCAGCGCGAGAAAGGCTTCGGTGGCGTGCATGTTGCTGTTGGCGCCGCGATAGCGCTCCTCTTCGCTCCAGTCACGGTTGAAGGATTCGCGCATGGCGCCCTCCTCTTCGCTCCAGAAATGCTGCTCGATGATCGCAATGGCGTCGCTGAGCAAGGCGTCCGCACCGGGCCTTTGGGCAACCACCGCAGAACTGGCTGCGAGTGCCACGAAAGCATGCAAGTAGGCAGCCTTGCCGGTATCGCCGTCGTGGTGTTCGGGCGCTGCGAACCAGCCGCCGAATTCGGCGTCACGCAATGGACCACTGAGGGTTCTGATGCCGTGATCCACCAGCTCGGCAAACCCCGGCAGGCCTTGGATGTGGGCCATGGCGAAGCTGTGGGTCATGCGTGCAGTGTTCATGGTGTGTGCCTGGGCGCCGGCCGGCAATTGGCCGTGTTCGTCCAGATTGCCGAAGCCTTCGGGCAGTTTCGACGCCTTGGCGAATGCCAGCAGGCGCAGGCCCTCGTCGGCCAGCCATTGCTGGTGGGCAGGTGCGTTCAGCCAACTGCTGAAGGCAGGTTGGAAGGTGTTCATGAGGGAACCTGTTTTTGTTGTTATGACTGCGAGGGAGTCTAAACAACGTAGAGGAAGGCGCAGGTAACGAAGGGGGCTGGGTGTGTCACTGACTTGTGACATTTGCCTTGAGGAATGTGTTGAAGGGCTGACGCCATCGCGAGCAGGCTCGCTCCCACAGTGGTTTTGCGTCGTACATCAATCCAGTGTGAGAGCGAGCCTGCTCGCGATGAACGATAACGCGGTCTCTCTAATCAACACTGCGCGGCAACTGCAACGTCACCCGCAACCCGCCCTCCCGCAGGTTTTGCAGGCTGACTTCCCCACCATGGCTATGGGCGATGTTGCGCGCAATACCCAACCCCAACCCATAACCCTGCTGCTGGCCGGCCAAACGAAAATGCGGTTCGAACACTTGCTCCAGTCGCTGCTCAGGCACTCCCGGGCCTTCGTCGTCGACGTGCAGGATGAACGCAGCGTCATCGTCGTCGATGTGCAAATGGGCGTTCTGCCCATACTTGAGGGCGTTGTCGATCAGGTTGCCGATGCAGCGCTTGAGCGCCAGCGGCTTACCGGGATAGGGCGCCAGCGCCCGCCCCTGCTGGGTCACCCGGCCATTGCCATTGGGCGCCAGGTAAGGCTCGACCAGACAATCGAGCACATGGTTGAGGTCCACCGGTTCGATGTTTTCGTGGATGTCGGTGTCCTTGACGCATTGCAGCGCACCTTTGACCAGCAGCTCCAGTTCATCCAGATCACGGCCGAACTTGGCTTGTAGCTGTTCATCTTCCAGCAACTCAACCCGCAGTCGCAGGCGTGTGATGGGCGTGCGCAAGTCATGGGAAATTGCGCTGAACAACTGGCTGCGTTCAGTCAGGTAGCGGCTGATGCGCTCGCGCATGGCATTGAAGGCGCGACCCACTTCAACCACCTCACTGCCGCCACCTTCGGCCACCGGCTCCACTTCTGCGCCCAGCGACATGTCCCGCGCGGCCCGCGCCAGACGTTTGAGCGGCCGGCTCTGCCAGTGCACCAACAGGCCGATGAACAGCAACAGAAATCCACTGGTGAGCACGATGAACCAGACTTGCTGCGAAGGCAGGCCCTGTTCTTCAAGACTGGTGTACGGCTCGGGCAGCAGCGAGGCGATGTACAGCCATTCGCCTTGGGCCAGCTTGATTTGGGTGACCAGTACCGGCGGATTGACCGGTTCCAGGGTCAACGCATAATGCGCCCAGGAACGCGGCAACTCATCGAGCTTCAAGCCGCCATTGAAGATCCGCAGATCGTCCGGGCTGACGAATTGCACCGAGATGTCGGTGTCGGCACCCAACGATTGGCGCAACACCTCATCCACCGCAGCCAGTACCGCCTGCTTGCGCGGGGTCGCTGGCAACAGCTGCATTTCCAACGGCTTGTCGTTGAGGGTCACCACGAAACGGGTGCCGCCCATGCTGCGTAACTGGTCGAGAACCAATGGCCGGTACGCTACCGGCAAGGAACGAAAGTAACTGACACTGGCGGTCATCGAGTGGGCCAGGCTGCGGGCGGCGGTGACCAGTCCTTCCAGCTGCGTGGCACGCAATTGCGAGACCCAGATCACGCTCGACAACGTCTGGGCGAACAATACCGCCAGCAGGGTCAGCAGCAACATCCGCCCGAGCAGCGAACGCGGCACCGGCACTCGCCGTATCAGCCGAGTCAGGAACTCAGTGGCCATTGCTGGCGACCACATTGGCGGCCAGTTGATAGCCGCTGCCGCGTACGGTGCGGATCAGGCGTGGAGGTTTTTCGGTATCGCGCAGACGCTGACGCAAACGGCTGACAGCCATGTCGACAATGCGATCCAGCGGCATCAGGTCACGGCCACGAGTGGCATTGCCGATGGTGTCGCGGTCGAGGATCTGCTGCGGGTGGTCGAGGAAAAGTTTCAGCAGGGCGAAATCGGCGCCAGAGAGAATCACCTCTTCGCCGTCGGTGTGAAACAGTCGGTGACTGACCATGTCCAGACGCCATTCATCGAAAGCCAACACCTCACCGCCGGAACGCTCCTGACCGAACTGGGCACGGCGCAGCAAGGCTTTGATTCGCGCCTGCAATTCACGGGGGCTGAAGGGTTTGCCCAGGTAGTCGTCGGCACCGAGCTCCAGGCCAATGACCCGGTCGGCTTCGTCGGAACTGGCAGTGAGCATGATGATCGGCACCTGGGCCTGACGCGGGTGCTGGCGAATCCAGCGACACAGGCTGAAGCCGTCTTCGTCCGGCAGCATCACATCAAGGATCACCAGATCACTCGGCGCCTCGTTCAGTGCCTGGCGAAAACCGGCGCCGTCGGGCGTGGTTCGTACCTGGAACCCTGCGCGGCTGAGGTAGGTGTCCAGCAACTCGCGTATCTCTTGATCGTCATCGACCAACAAAATCGACTTGTTGACTGAGCTCACGGGGCGGCGTCCTTGTTGTTAGTGTTGGGGCGGATTATGCCTGATCGTTCATGGATCTATATTGCCTGTCAGGACCTCATCGCGAGCAGGCTCGCTCCCACAGGGTTAATTGAATACATTCAACCCTTGTGGGAGCGAGCCTGCTCGCGATGAAGGCGACGCGGTATCAAGCCTGCTCGAGCGCTACCCCCGCACCGGTCAAACCGGAATACGGTGCGGTCACCAGCCAGACGGGAATGCCATTGAAGTACTCGCTCATGCAGCCCTTGTCGGCAAAGCAACGGGCAAAACCGCTTTTGAGAAAGAAATCGGCAAACCGTGGAATCACTCCACCGACGATATAAACACCACCACGCCCGCCGGTAGTCAGCACGTTGTTACCGGCCACCCGACCCAACCAGCAGCAGAACTGCTCAAGCACTTCCAGAGCAATCGGGTCGCCTGCAAGGCCGGCAGCGGTGATGGCTTCCGGGGTATCGAGCACCGGCGTATGCCCGTCCACCGCACAGATCGCCCGATAGACCCGCGGCAACCCGCTGCCGCTCAGCGCTGTTTCAGCACTGACGTGACCGATCTCGTTGTAGATGTGCTGCCAGAGCTGGGTTTCGCGCGGACTGCTCAGCGGCAGGTCGACATGCCCGCCCTCCCCCGGCAATGCGGCCCAACGGCCTTCGCCAAGATCAAGCAAAGTACCGACACCGAGGCCGGTGCCGGGGCCGATCACCACGGCTGGGCGCAGGGGCTCCGGCGTGCCTTCGCAGACCACCCGATACTCGCCCGGTTGCAGGCGCGTCATGCCCAGTGCCATGGCCGAGAAATCGTTGACCAGCAACAGCTGATCGACCTGCAAGGTCTGACAAAAAGCCTTGCGACTCAGCCGCCAGTGGTTGTTGGTAAAGCGAAACTCGTCGCCGCTGACAGGGCCGGCCACCGACAGGCACACCGCACCTATCGAACCGGGCGCCAGACCGAGGCCGTTCAGGTAGACGCCGATGGCGTCTTCCGGGCAGGCATAGTCGGCTGTCGCCAGCACCTGGATCGACTCCAGTTGCTGGTCTTTCCACAACGCAAAACGCGCATTGGTTCCTCCAATGTCACCGACCAGCGCTAATTTCACTTAAGGGTCTCCAGGGCAGAGGTAAAGGCGCTGGCGCCCTGCTCTGCCGAGCTGAAGGCCATGCGCATGAAGCCAAACAACTCGCGACCACAGCCAATGCCGTTGTCCAGCAGGCCTTTGGCCGGTGTGCGAGCGGCAAATTCATCGGCGTCCACCATCAGTTGCAAGGTGCCTTTGACGCCATCGACGCGGATGATATCGCCCTCTTGCACGCGTGCCAAAGCGCCGCCGACGTAGGCTTCCGGACTGACGTGAATGGCCGCAGGGATTTTCCCCGACGCACCGGACATCCGCCCGTCAGTCACCAGCGCAACCTTGAAGCCACGGTCCTGCAGCACACCGAGGAACGGCGTCATCTTGTGCAGTTCCGGCATGCCGTTGGAGCGCGGCCCCTGGAAGCGCATCACCGCGACAAAATCCTTCTCCAGCAGGCCGGCCTTGAACGCATCGGCCAGGTCTTGCTGATCCTGGAAGACCATCGCTGGCGCTTCGACCACTTGATGTTCAGGCGCCACGGCCGAGACTTTCATCACCCCACGACCGAGGTTGCCTTCCATCACCCGCAAGCCGCCTTCTGGCGAGAACGCACGGGCGACCGGGCGCAGGATGTTTTCATCGAGGCTTTCAATCGGACCTTCACGCCATACCAGCTCACCGTTTTCCAGGAACGGCTCCTGGGTGTAGCGGCTCAGGCCATGGCCGGCCACGGTGTTGACGTCTTCGTGGAGCAGCCCGGCTTCCAGCAGTTCGCGGATCAGGAACGACATGCCGCCCGCGGCCTGGAAGTGGTTGATGTCAGCCTTGCCGTTCGGGTAGACGTGGGACAAGGTCGGCACCACCTCGGAGAGGTCGGCCATGTCTTGCCAGGTCAGTTGAATACCGGCCGCCATGGCGATGGCCGGCATGTGCAGGGTGTGGTTGGTCGAGCCGCCCGTGGCGTGCAGCGCCACGATCGAGTTGACCAGCGAACGCTCGTCGACGATTTCGCCGATGGGCATGAAGTTGCCGCTTTGCTTGGTCAGGCGGGTGATCTGGTGCGCGGCTTCGCGGGTCAGGGCATCGCGCAATGGCGTATTCGGGTTGACGAAGGATGCGCCCGGCAAGTGCAGGCCCATGACTTCCATCAGCAACTGGTTAGTGTTGGCGGTGCCGTAGAAGGTGCAGGTGCCGGGGCTGTGGTAGGACTTCATTTCCGACTCCAGCAGCTCTTCACGGCTGGCCTTGCCTTCAGCGTAACGCTGACGCACATCGGCTTTTTCCTTGTTGGAAATCCCCGACACCATCGGCCCGCCTGGAACGAAGATCGTCGGCAGATGACCAAAGCGCAACGCACCCATCATCAGGCCCGGCACGATCTTGTCGCAGATGCCGAGCATCATTGCCGCATCGAACATGTTGTGGGACAGCGCGACAGCGGTCGACATCGCGATCACTTCACGGCTGGCAATCCCCAGCTCCATGCCCGGCTCGCCCTGAGTCACACCATCACACATGGCCGGCACACCACCGGCGAACTGGCCGACCGAACCGATCTCGCGCAGTGCGTGTTTGATTTGTTCCGGGTAATGCTCGTACGGCTGATGCGCCGAGAGCATGTCGTTATATGACGAAACAATCGCCACGTTGGCGGCGTTCATCATCCGCAAGCTTTGCTTGTCTTCGGTGCCACACCCGGCCACGCCGTGGGCGAAGTTGGCGCATTGCAGCTTGCCGCGCATCGGGCCATCGCTGGCGGCGCCGCGAATCAATGCAAGGTAGGCCTCACGGGTAGCGCGGCTACGGGTGACAAGCCGTTCGGTGACCTCAAGTACGCGGGGATGCATGTGTAGAACTCCAGGCTAACGGATGTGGCGACCTGTTCGTGTCTATGCTGATCAAGAGGCGTCAACGCGTGCAGCGCTGACCGTTTTCTTGACCACTCGGACCAGTTGATTCAGGTCACTCGTTGTAGATAAAACAAAATATTGCCACTAAAAAGGCTTGTTTTCTATTTTTTTGCGAATAATCTTGTAATTCCAACAACAAAATGACGAAGGCGCCTTTTATATGACTCTACGAATTGCAATCAATGGTTTTGGCCGTATTGGCCGTAATGTCCTTCGCGCACTGTATACCCAAGGCTATCGTCAGGATTTGCAGATCGTCGCCATCAACGATTTGGGCGACAGTTCGATGAACGCCCACCTGCTCAAATACGACACCGTACACGGCACCTTCGATGCCGATGTGCAGCACGATCAGGAAAGCCTGACCGTCAACGGCGACCGGATTTCGGTCAGCGCCATTCGCAACCCGGCCGATTTGCCATGGGCTGCCGAGAAGGTTGACGTGGTGTTCGAATGCACCGGTCTGTTCACCGACCGCGCCAAAGCCGCCGCCCATATTAGCGCCGGCGCGCGCAAAGTGATTATCTCGGCACCGGCCAAAGGCGCCGATGCCACCGTGGTGTACGGGGTCAACCATGACATCCTGCGCCAATCGCACCAGATCATTTCCAACGCTTCGTGCACCACCAACTGTCTGGCCCCGGTGGCTCAGGTGTTGCACCGCGAGCTGGGCATCGAGAGCGGTCTGATGACCACCATCCACGCCTACACCAACGACCAGCACCTGACCGATGTCTACCACGTCGACCCGTACCGTGCGCGCTCGGCCACCCATAACATGATCCCGAGCAAGACCGGTGCCGCCGAAGCGGTAGGCCTGGTACTGCCGGAGCTGGCCGGAAAACTGACCGGCATGTCCGTGCGCGTGCCGGTGATCAACGTGTCGCTGGTGGACCTGACCGTGCAACTCAAGCGCGAAGCCAGCGCTGACGAGGTCAACGCACTGCTCAAAGAAGCCAGCCAGCACTCGAAGATCCTCGGCTACAACACCCTGCCGCTGGTCTCCAGCGACTTCAATCACAACCCGCTGTCGTCGATTTTCGATGCCAACCACACCAAATCCAGCGGCAAGCTGCTCAAAGTGCTGGCCTGGTACGACAACGAATGGGGTTTCTCCAACCGCATGCTCGATAACTGCCTCGCCCTGTGCAACGCCGAATAAGGCCGATTGCCCGTGGAGCAGCCACACGAGTACCGGATTCCCGGTTACCCGGCGTACCTGCCAGGTCGAAAATAATTCTCATACGTAGCGCTTGACCTTTCAGGCGGATGATAAGCATTATCATTCGCTTGAAATGGATCAGGTCCTACTGTGAGTCAATCGCGCTTCAACCATGTCTTCCTCGCTCAGCGCGTCTCGCTGCTGCGGACCCTGGAGCGGATGGTCAACAACCACAGCACCGCCGAGGACCTCTTGCAGGAAACCTACCTGCGGGTAGCTCGCGCGTTGAGTGAACGGGCCATCGATCACCTCGAACCTTTCGTGTTTCAAACCGCCCGCAACCTGGCGCTGGACCACTTGCGCGCACGGCGCATTCAGTCCCGCACGATGCTCGAAGACGTTCCGCTGGACGTCGTGCAAAGTGTCGCGGCGCCGCTCAGCAGTGCCGAGGACGCCGCCCATGCCGAACAGATGCTCGAACGCTTGAACATCAGCCTCAGCCAACTCACCCCGCGCCAACAACAGATTTTCATCCTCAGCCGCCTGCATGGGCACAGCTATCTGGAAATCGCCGAGCAGCTCGGCGTGTCCTTGAGCACCGTGCAAAAAGATCTGAAGCTGATTATGGCGATCTGCATCGGTGTCGTTGATCGCTTCTAGACGCAGTGGCTTGAAGCTTGCCGCTTGAAGCTTGAAACTGCTCTCCTGCAGCCACAGCCGAGGAACACCCGTGACGGACAGCCCACACTCCCACCCGCCAACCCCGGCGCGGGACTCAGCCAGCAGCAGCGCCATGGACCAGGCACTGGACTGGCTGATTGTGCTGGACAGTCCGAGCGAGCAACAAACCCGCGAATTCCACGCCTGGCTCGCCGCCGACCCACGCAACGCCGAGGCATTTGCCAAGGCCCAGGCAATCTGGGACGGTCCGCAGGTCGCACAATGCGCCCAGAATTTGAACGCCGCCAAACGCAAGGTCTCAGTACTTGGTCGCCTGCGCCCGCACTGGAAACCGCTGGCCACGGCAGCCGTGCTGATCCTCGGGTTGTTCAGTTTCAGCAACCTGCCGATGCGGATTCAGGCCGATCACCTGACCGTGGTCGGCGAGCGTCAGCGCGTGCAACTGAAGGACGGTTCAAAGGTCCTGCTGAACACTAATTCGGCGTTTTCCAGCACCATCAACGATCAGCAACGCGTGGCCCGACTGTATCAGGGCGAGGCCTATTTCGAAGTCGCGGCCAATCGCGGCCTGCCACTGGAAATCGATGCGGGCCCGGTCACGGCCAGCGTGCGCGACACCACCTTCGCCGTGCGTTATCTGGACGGCATAGCCCAGGTTCGCGTGCAGCGCGGCGATGTCGATTTGCGCTCCAACCGCAACGACGCCCGCGTGCGCCTGAGTGCGGGTGAGAGCATCCGCATCGGCCCCAATGGCTTCGATCAACCGACCAAACTCGACCCGACGACCGATCTGGCCTGGGTCCAGGGCCGGCTGGTGTTCGAAAACTGCCCATTGAGCCAGGTGCTTGCCGAACTGCGCCGCTATTACCCTGGCTGGATCATCAACAACAACGAGCAATTGGCCAACGTTGCAGTGACCGGCAATTACCGCCTCGACCAACCGTTGGACGTCGTCCGCTCGCTGGCGCACGTCACCTCGGCCAGGCTCCGGGAATTCCCGGCGCTGGTGATCCTGAATTAAGTTTTCAGAGCCTAAATGAGAATTATTTTTACTCGATAGCCATCCATCGTTCGTCTCGTTATAGCCAATGCAATTGATTCGCATCTTCGATGCGTATCTGCACCTATAAGATTCGTGCGACACGGAGCGCTATCGATGTCCTCTCGCCTTACCCGCCGGTCCTCTTCACCTTCCGCTCGCGTGCAGCACTGCACGCTGTCCTTGCTGACTGCCGCCATCCTGTTGGCTGGTACCCAAGCCGCGCCCGTGATGGCCGCCACCACCAGCCAACAGCCCAGCCGCAACATGGGCGATTACACGTTCGCCATCGCCCAGCAACCGCTGGTGTCGGCACTCAACGCCTTCACCGCCGTCACGGGTTGGCAAGTCGGCCTGCCGGCAGAGCTCGCTGAAGGCGTCGCCTCGCCGGGCGTGCACGGCGCGCTGACACCGGAAAAAGCCCTGGATCGCCTGTTGGTGGGGACCAACCTGAGCTATCGCAAACTGGGCAATAACAACATCGTGCTGGAAAAACGCAGTGTCGGCGGCACCCTCGCCCTGCAGCAGATGACCATCAGCGCCACCCGTCAGGAACAGAGCGTCGACAGCGTGCCGAGCACTGTGACCGTGCACACACGCGATGAACTGGACCGCAACAACGTCAACACCATCAAGGAACTGGTGCGCTATGAACCGGGTGTTTCGGTCGGTGGCACCGGCACCCGTGGCGGCATCAGCGGCTACAACATTCGCGGTATCGACGGTGACCGGATCCTGACTCAGGTCGACGGTGTCGAGGTTCCCAACGGTTTCTTCAACGGTCCGTATGCCAAGACCCAGCGCAATTACGTCGACCCGGAAATCATCAAGCGCGTGGAAATCCTCCGCGGCCCGGCTTCGGTGTTGTACGGCAGCAACGCCATCGGTGGTGCGGTCAGCTACTTCACCCTCGACCCGGACGACATCATCAAGCCCGGCAAAGACGTCGGCGCCCGCCTGAAAACCGGCTACAACTCCGCCGACGATAGCTGGTTGAAATCCGCCACCGTCGCCGGGCGTGCCGAGCAGTTCGACGGCCTGCTGCACTTCAGCCAGCGTGACGGTCATGAAACCGAATCCTACGGCAGCAACAACGGCACGGGTCTCAACCGCACCGCCGCCAACCCGGAAGACGTCCGCACCACCAACGTGCTGGCCAAACTGGGCTGGAACTACGCCGATGACGCGCGCTTGGGCCTGACCTACGAGAAGTACAAGGACAACCGCGACACCGACCAGCAAAGCGCCGTCGGTGGCCCGTTCAACAATGGCCAGCCAATGGGCATGTACCGCTCGCGCACTGGCAACGACACCGTCACCCGCGAACGCTTCGGCCTGGAAAACACTTTCGCCCTCGATAGCCTGCTGGTCGATCACCTCAAATGGAGCCTGAACTACCAGATCGCCAAGACCGATCAGAGCACCCTGGAAAACTACTTCCCGTTCAGCCGCAACGTGATGCGCAGTCGCGAAACCCTCTACGAAGAACAACAGTGGGTATTCGATGCCCAGCTGGACAAGGCCTTCAACATCGGTGCAACCGACCATTTGCTGACGTACGGCACCACCATCAAGCAAGAAAAAGTCACCGGTTCGCGCAGCGGCAGCGGCACCTGCCTGGCGGTTGGCCGTGGTTGCACAGCAATCGGCGCGATCAGTCCTGCTGACGTGTTGAAGAAATCCAGCGACTTCCCTGACCCGACCATCAACACCTACAGCCTGTTCGCCCAGGATCAGATCAGCTGGAACAAATGGACCTTCCTGCCGGGACTGCGCTACGACTACACCCAGCTCAAGCCGCACATCACTCAGGAATTCCTCAACACCGTGGCCGCCGACGGCAAAGGCACGGTCAGCGACGAGAACAAGACCTGGCATCGTGTGTCGCCCAAGTTCGGCCTGACCTATGCCCTGACCGACAACTACACCTGGTACGGTCAATACGCCGAAGGTTTCCGCACCCCGACCGCCAAGGCGTTGTACGGCCGCTTCCAGAACACCACCACCGGCTACAACGTGGCACCCAACCCGAACCTGGAACCGGAAAAAAGCCAGAGCTACGAGACGGGTCTGCGCGGCAACTTCGAGTCCGGACACTTCGATGTGGCGGTGTTCTATAACAAGTACCGCGACTTCATCAACGAAGATGCGGTCACCCCGGGTTACAACGAGCTGACGTTCCAGAGCAACAACATCAAGCACGCGACCATCAAGGGCGTCGAACTCAAAGGTCGCCTGAACCTCGACACCTTCGGCGCACCGCAAGGTCTCTACACCCAGGGTTCGGTGGCCTATGCCCACGGTCGCAACAACGACACCGGCGAGCCGCTCAATGCGGTCAACCCGCTGACCGGCGTGTTCGGCCTGGGTTACGACCAGGACAACTACGGGGCCTTGCTCAGCTGGACCCTGGTGCAGAAGAAAAACCTCGTCGACAGCACCAGCTTCAAGTCGCCAGATGGCGTCAGCAGCCAGTTCAAGACGCCGGGATATGGCGTTGTCGACCTGAGCGGTTTCTACAAGGTGACCGACGACGTCACCGTCAGCGCCGGCGTGTACAACCTGGCCGACAAGAAATACTGGCAGTGGGACAACGTGCGCGGTTACGACAGCGTTGGTGAAGCCGCCGTGCTCAGCCCGGCCAACCTCGACCGCCTGACCGAGCCTGGCCGCAACTTTGCGATCAACCTGATCTGGGACATCTGATTCATGAGACCTCACCGCGCTGTTGTCTTCAGGCGCAGTGAGGCCTTTTTACTGTGCCGCGTCTTCTGGTTCGTCTAGTTACAACGCGCCTTTCATTCTCAAGGACTTTTTCATGACCGCTGCCCAAACTTCCGAACGCCCGAGCCTGCGCTCGCAACGCCTGAACCAGATCACGAACGAGCCGCACACCAGGCTCGACGCGCTGGTGAAAGCTCACGCACCGTTCGAAACCCAAGCCAACTTCGCCCGCTTCGTGGTTGCCCAGTACCTGTTTCAGTCGGAGCTGGTATCGCTGTACAACGATGCCGAACTGATCGCCATCGTCCCGGACCTGCCGGAACGCTGCCGTGCCGAGGCAGCCAAGGCTGACCTGGCCGACCTGGAAACCGACGTCCCGGCCCCGGTGCCAGGTGCCGTGAACAACCCGAGCAAGGCGCAAGCCCTTGGCTGGATCTTCGTCTCCGAAGGGTCGAAACTCGGCGCTGCGTTCCTGATCAAGCGTGCCGTTGGCCTGGGCCTCAGCGAAACCTTTGGTGCTCGTCACTTGGGAGAACCTGCCGGTGGTCGCGCCGAAGGCTGGAAGCGCTTCGTCAAAACCCTCGACAGCCTCGAGTTCAGTGCCGAAGAAGAAGCGGCTGTCGAGAAAGGTGCGATTGATGCGTTCAACCGCTTCACCGTACTGCTGGAACAGGCTTACGCCACTGCCCCCGAACTCGCCTGACGGAACGCAATCCCCTGTGGGAGCGAGCTTGCTCGCGATAGCGATGGGTCAGTCAACACTGATGTTGAATGCACTACCGTCATCGCGAGCAGGCTCGCTCCCACACGGGACTGAGTATGTCAGCAACACTCCATCAAGCCGCCCAGTCATTTCCCAACCCATGCCCGCCCCTGCCTCCTCCAAATTCGCCCGCCTCCTCTTCGGCCTGCTCGCCTACGCCAGCCTGGCGCTGGGCCTGATCGCCATCGTCGTACCTGGCCTGCCGACCACCGAGTTCATCCTGCTGGCCGCCTGGGCCGCCACCAAAAGCTCGCCGCGCCTGAGTGCCTGGCTGGAAAACCATCGCCTGTTCGGGCCGATCCTGAGCAACTGGCGCAACGGCAAGATCATCGCCCGCCGGGCCAAGGTCAGCGCCACCGTCAGCATGCTGCTGTGCGCCGGCTTGATGCTGGTCATGCTCGACCACGGCTGGCCGATCTACCTGGCCATCGCCGGCATGAGCCTGGGCAATTTGTGGATCTGGTCGCGGCCCGAGTCCTTGCCACAGGTCTCCTGAACACCAGATCCCCTGTGGCCCCAATGCCGATCAGTTAAGCCGAATACTGAACCTGTGGCGAGGGAGCTTGCTCCCGCTGGACTGCGTAGCAGTCCCATTTTTAGGGCCGCTTCGCGCCCCAGCGGGAGCAAGCTCCCTCGCCACAGGGAAGCGTCCATCCTTAACTGACTGGCATTAGGGCTTGCCCCCTCGCCACAGTGACCGCCCGTCGGCTTTCCCTCATGCAAAACCCTCCCCACGCCGATGCCCACTGAATGGCGCTGAATGGATTTGGCGAATGGGTCGACACCGATCCTCTGCCAACAAGACATCCATTTGCGAGATCGCCCCATGTTCGACTCTCTTTCCATCCGCCTGAAAATCGTACTGTTGTCCGGACTGTGCCTGCTTGGCGTGGTCGGGCTGATCGTCGGTATGAACATCTACCAGACCCATCAGAACGATGCACTCGTCAGCAATTCCAGCACGAAGATGCTCACCGCCAGCGTCGAAAACCTGCTCCAGGCCAAGGCCGCCGAGCAAGCCGTTCGGGTACAGAAGACCTTCGGCGAAAGCCTGCTGGTGGTGACCGCCCTCGCCGACCAGATCGGCGATCTGCGAAAAATGGCCGGCAAGCGCTCGCTGGAAGCCGGGGCCCTGCGTGAAGAGCTGAACCAGAGCCTGAAAACCGCCTTCGAACGCAACACCAAGGTGCTCGGCATCTGGCTCGCGTATGAACCCAACGCCCTCGATGGCAAGGACAGCGAGTTCGCCAACGACGCCGTCCGGGTGTCCAACGAAACCGGGCGTTTCGCCAGTTACTGGAGCCGCGCCGCAGGTCCGGGGATCAACACGGTCATGGTCGAAGACGACATGACCAAAACCACCCTGAGCCTGAGCGGCACGCCGTACAACAGCTGGTACACCTGCCCTCGCGACAGCAAGCGCACCTGCCTGCTGGACCCGTACGCCGATACCGTCGCGGGCAAGGAAATGCTGATGACCACCATTTCCGTGCCACTGCTGGTGGACGGCAAAGCCATCGGCGTGGTCGGTATCGACATCGCCCTCGACGCCCTGCAAGCCGCCGCGATCGACTCGCAGCGTGAAGTGTTCAATGGCGCCGGGCACATGCTGATTGTTTCCGGCAGCGGCGTACTCGCCGGTTACAGCACCGATGCCAGCAAGGTCGGTAAAAGCATCGGCGACACCCTCGGTGTCGATGGCAAGGACATCCTGCAACTGCTCAGCGCCAACACCCCGAAGATCCTCAAGCAAGGCGACCTGATCCGCGCCGTTTACCCGGTCAGCCCGATTGCCGATTCCAAAGCCTGGGGCGTGGTGATCGACCTGCCGCAGCAAGTGCTGCTGGCCGACTCGGTGAAACTGCGAGCAGTACTGGATGACGCGCAAACCAGCGGCACCCTCAAAACCCTGTTGGTGGCGATTGGTGCCGGCGTGCTGGGGCTGTTGCTGATCTGGCTCACCGCCTCCGGCGTGACTCGCCCTATCAACAGCGTCGCCGAAATGCTCAAGGCGATTGCCAGCGGCGACGGCGACCTGACCCAGCGCCTGGACTACAGCAAGCAAGATGAACTGGGCGAACTGGTCAGCTGGTTCAACCGTTTCCTCGACAAGTTGCAACCGACTATCGCCCAGATCAAACAGAGCATCACCGACGCCCGTGGCACCGCCGACCAGTCTTCGGAAATTGCTCGCCAGACCAGCGAAGGCATGCAGGTACAGTTCCGCGAAATCGACCAGGTCGCTACCGCCTCCAACGAAATGAGCGCTACCGCCCACGACGTCGCCAACAGTGCGTCGAATGCCGCCAACGCCGCTAAAGGCGCCGACCAATCGGCCCGCGACGGGATGTTGATCATCGAGCGCAGCACCCGCGACATCAATCTGCTGGCCGAAGAAGTCAGTAAAGCCGTGACCGAAGTCGAAGCGCTGGCGGTTAACAGCGAGCAGATCGGCTCGGTGCTGGAAGTGATCCGCAGCATCGCCGAGCAGACCAACCTGCTGGCACTCAACGCCGCGATCGAAGCCGCCCGCGCCGGCGAAAGCGGTCGCGGGTTTGCGGTGGTCGCCGATGAAGTACGCAACCTGGCCAAACGTACCCAGGACTCGGTCGAAGAAATCCGTCTGGTAATCGAACGGATTCAAAGCGGTACTCGCGGCGTGGTCGCGACCATGCACTCAAGCCAGACCCAGGCCCACAACAACGCCGGGCAGATTCAACAAGCCGTGCAGGCTTTGGGAAAAATCAGCGATGCGGTCACGGTGATCAGCGACATGAACCTGCAAATCGCCAGCGCCGCTGAACAACAAAGTGCCGTGGCCGAAGAGGTCAACCGCAATGTCTCGGCGATCCGCAGCGTCACCGAAACCCTGACCGAACAGGCTACTGAATCGGCGCAGATCAGCAGCCAACTGAACTCGCTGGCCACGCACCAGATGAAATTGATGGATCAGTTCCGGGTGTAACCCGATACGAAATCCAGGTGGGAGCGAGCTTGCTCCCACAGGGGGATTTCATCCGGGCTGACGTTTTTGAACTATGCTCGGGCTCTCTTCCGGAGGGCCTTCGATGACTGATTTTCTGACGTCCTTTCAAGCCGCGCTCGGCTTGCCTGCTACCACGATTACCTTCACCTCTAACGGCGCGTTGTCCTCGGCGTTTGCCGTGACGGACCTCGCCAGCGCCAGCATCGCTGCAGCCGGCCAGGCCGCCAGCGAACTGCTGCTGCAACAGACTGGTCGCTTGCCGAGCCTTGAAGTCGACCGTCGTCTCGCCTCCTTCTGGTTCGCCACCTCGATCCGTCCGATAGGCTGGAGCGTGCCATCGCCGTGGGACCCCATCGCCGGTGACTACGCCACCAGCGACGGCTGGATTCGCCTGCACACCAACACCCCTCATCACCGCAGCGCCGCCGAACAGGTGCTGGGACATTGCTTTGATCGCAGTGCGATGGCCGCCAAGGTCGCTCAATGGGCCAAACGCGATCTGGAACACGCGGTGGTCGAGGCCGGCGGTTGCGCTGCCGAAATGCGCTCATGGCAACAATGGCAGTCCCACCCGCAAGGCGTGGCTGTCAACGCCGAGCCGCTGATTCATTTTTCCGCCAGCGACAGCGAGCACTCAAAAACCTGGCAAGGCTCGGTCGCGTTACCGCTGGCGGGCATCAAGGTACTGGACCTGACCCGCGTCCTCGCCGGCCCCGTTGCCAGCCGTTTTCTCGCGGGCCTCGGTGCCGACGTATTGCGCATCGATCCGCTGCAGTGGAACGAACCGGGCCTGATCCCGGAGGTCACCCTGGGCAAACGCTGCGCACGCCTGGACCTGCATAACAACGCCGACCGCGTGGTATTTGAAAACTTGCTCAAGGACGCGGACATCCTGCTTCACGGCTACCGCGCCGACGCTCTGGAGCGCCTGGGCTACGGCACCGCCGAACGGCAGACACTCGCCCCCGGCCTGATCGACATCAGCCTCAATGCGTACGGCTGGAGCGGCCCTTGGCAAAACCGCCGAGGCTTCGACAGTCTGGTGCAAATGAGCAGCGGTATCGCCGAGGCCGGGATGGGTTGGAAGCAGGCCGACGCACCGACGCCCCTGCCCGTTCAGGCGCTGGACCACGCCACCGGGTATTTGATGGCGGCCAGTGCGATCAAGGCGTTGACTGAGCGGTTGAGGACGGGACACGGCCGCTCGGCGCGACTGTCGCTGGCGCGCACGGCGAAGTTGCTGGTTGAACAGGGGCCGGGGACCGAGGAACCGTTACGCGCTGAAGAGGCCGGTGATCAGGGCCTGCTGATCGAACAAACGGTCTGGGGCCCGGCACATCGGTTGCAGGTGCCGTTGAAGATTACCGGGACGCCGTTGCAGTGGGCGATTGCGGCAGGGGAATTGGGTTCACATCGCGCACAGTGGTGGTGACTGTGAAATAGCTATCGCGAGCGGGCTCGCTCCCACATAGGTCTGATGTGGGCACACCCTTTGTGAACACCACACATCAAAGGTGGGAGCGAGCCTGCTCGCGATGACGACCGAACAGTCAACGCAACTATCGGATAAGTTTCAGTCCGAACGACTCAACGAGGTCCAAAGCAACTGCGCCGCATACGCCCGACACGGTCGCCAGGCCTCGGCACGCACCAACAATTCACGCGGCGTCACCGGCCCACCCTCAAGCGCGGCCAATGCGTTGATCAACCCCACGTCCCCTGAAGGAAACGCGTCCGGCTCGCGCAACTGACGCAAGGCGATGTACTGCGCCGTCCAGTCGCCAACGCCCCTTAACGCCAACAACCGCGCAACGCCGCCGTCCCGATTCGATTCAAACAACAAGGGATCATCAAGCAATGCCTGCGCGACACCAGACAACGTCCGCCCACGGCTTTTTGGCATTCCCAAGGTTGCCAGATCCGCTGCCGCCAACACCGCAGCGTCAGGAAACACATGAGTCAATCCAGACAACGGCGAAGACAACGGTTCGCCATACTGCGCCACCAGCTTGCCCGCCAGTTTGATCGCAGCACTGACCGTAATCTGCTGACCCAGCACCGCACGAATCGCCAGTTCCAGACCGTCCCACGCCCCCGGCACCCGCAGTCCGGGACGCTCGGCAATCAACCTTGCCATCAGCGGATCAACCGCCAGTTGCCGATGGATGCGCGGCAGGTCCGCGTCCAGATCGAACATCCGCCGCAACCGCGCAACGATCTCCGGCACGGCTGACGCCTCAGGAAAATACAACCTCACTTCAAGCGCATCACCGACCGCAGGCCTGATCGAAAATGTGCCGTGCACACCGTTCAGGCTGATGCTGCGCGAGTACACGCCATCGACCACGCACTCCAACCCGGCAATCGCCCGTGCCGACAAAAAGCCGAGCATCGCCGGCCAGTCATAGGGCGGGGGGTAGTCGAGCAACACCCTCACAGCGACATCCTTATCTCTCATCTCAAATCGACTGTTTGTCATGTTTTGAAACCATAACAAGTATTCATCCCATTAAATATGCAGCGTGCCATGACGTTAATCAGATAACGGTAAAAAAACTCTTATTTAGAACTTTCTCATCTATACCACAGAGGCAATTGGCCAGTTTTGTGGGTCATTCCCGATAAATAAGTTCTGTACTGAAAACAGACACCAAAAATTTGCACATTCTGAGAAACCAACTAGCTTCAAGTTCTCCGCAATAGGATTCATTCCTGTTTGATCTATACCGAGGCCTCTGGAACAGGCTTCTGCTGGCACGCACGCGCTATTTCGGAAGTATTCATAAGTCATTCATTAACAATGGAATGTGACCATGAACTGATCCAGATCAGCTGCTCTATCAGTTAGCAGATTTATCCTGTGGTCTCTCTTCTCCGGCAATGGAGTCATGCAATGTCTGAATCTCCCGGAAAACTACGACTCGGCGCCTTAGTCGCTCTGGTAGTAGGTTCAATGATTGGTGGCGGGATATTCTCTTTGCCGCAAAACATGGCCGCCAGTGCCGACGTCGGTGCGGTATTGATTGGCTGGGCCATCACCGCCGTGGGTATGCTGACCCTGGCTTTCGTCTTCCAGACCCTCGCCAACCGCAAGCCTGACCTCGATGGCGGTGTCTACGCCTACGCCAAGGCCGGTTTCGGCGACTACATGGGTTTCTCATCCGCCTGGGGTTACTGGATCAGCGCCTGGCTGGGTAACGTCGGCTACTTCGTTCTGCTGTTCAGCACCTTGGGCTACTTCTTCCCGATCTTCGGCGAAGGCAACACCGTGGCGGCAGTAATCGGTGCTTCCGTGCTGCTGTGGGCCGTGCATTTCCTGGTGCTGCGCGGGATCAAGGAAGCGGCGTTCATCAACCTGGTAACCACCGTCGCCAAGGTCGTGCCGCTGCTGCTGTTCGTGTTGATCGCCGTGTTCGCCTTTAAACTGGAGATCTTCACCGCCGACATCTGGGGCACGAAAAACACTTCCTTGGGCAGTGTGATGAACCAGGTGCGCAACATGATGCTGGTCACCGTCTGGGTGTTCATCGGCATCGAAGGCGCGAGCATCTTCTCGGCCCGCGCCGAAAAACGTTCGGACGTCGGTAAAGCCACCGTGATCGGCTTCATCACCGTGCTGCTGTTCCTGGTGCTGGTGAACGTGCTGTCGCTGGGCATCATGACTCAACCGGATTTGGCCAAACTGCAGAACCCGTCGATGGCCGCCGTGCTTGAGCATGTGGTCGGTCATTGGGGTGCGGTGCTGATCAGCGTCGGTCTGATCATTTCCCTGCTGGGTGCGCTGCTGTCGTGGGTGCTGCTGTGCGCGGAGATCATGTTCGCCGCCGCCAAGGACCACACCATGCCGGAGTTCTTGCGCAAGGAAAACGCCAACCACGTACCGGTCAACGCCTTGTGGCTGACCAACGCGATGGTCCAGGTGTTCCTGATCATTACCCTGTTCTCGGCCAGCACTTACCTGTCGCTGATCTACCTCGCCACCTCGATGATTCTGGTGCCTTACCTGTGGTCGGCGGCCTACGCCCTGCTGCTGGCGGTACGTGGCGAGAGCTACGAAAACGCCCTGGCCGAACGCAAGAAAGACCTGATCATCGGTGGCATCTCGCTGATCTACGCGATCTGGCTGCTGTACGCAGGCGGCATCAAATACCTGCTGCTGTCCGCCCTGCTCTATGCCCCCGGCGCGATCCTGTTCGCCAAGGCCAAGCGCGAGTTGGGCAAACCGGTTTTCACCAACGTCGAGAGGCTGATTTTCGCTGCAGTCGTCATTGGCGCCCTGGTGGCGGCCTATGGTCTCTACGACGGCTTCCTGACCCTGTAGCACCCGTTTGTAACACTCGACTGTTTTGTTATCTGGAGGATCTGTAATGACCACGGAAAGAGTTAAGTACGGCGTACATTCCGAAGCCGGCAAACTGCGCAAAGTCATGGTTTGCTCCCCCGGCCTGGCCCACCAGCGGCTGACCCCGAACAACTGTGACGAACTGCTTTTCGATGATGTGCTGTGGGTGGCTCAAGCCAAGCGTGACCATTTCGACTTCGTCACCAAAATGCGTGAGCGCGACATCGATGTGCTGGAAATGCACAACCTGCTGACCGACATCGTCGCCAACCCTGAGGCCCTGGACTGGATTCTGGAGCGCAAGATCACCGCCAACCAGGTTGGCCTGGGTCTGGTCAACGAAGTCGGTTCGTGGCTGCGTAGCCTGGAGCCGCGCAAGATTGCCGAATTCCTCATCGGCGGTGTGTCCGGTGACGATCTGCCCAGCAGCTTCGGCGGCAAGACCATCGAAATGTTCCGCGAATTCCTCGGCCACTCCAGTTTCATTCTGCCGCCGCTGCCGAACACCCAGTTCACCCGCGACACCACCTGCTGGATCTATGGCGGCGTCACGCTGAACCCGATGTACTGGCCGGCACGCCGTCAGGAAACCCTGCTGGCCAGCGCCATCTACAAATTCCACCCCGAGTTCACCAACGCTGACTTCCAGGTCTGGTACGGCGACCCGGATCAGGAGCACGGCAACGCCACGCTGGAGGGCGGCGACGTGATGCCGATTGGTAACGGCGTAGTGTTGATCGGCATGGGCGAACGCTCGTCCCGTCAGGCCATCGGCCAACTGGCACTGAACCTGTTCAAGCACAAAGCGGTTGAGCGGGTGATCGTCGCCGGCCTGCCGAAGTCCCGCGCCGCGATGCACCTGGACACCGTGTTCAGCTTCTGCGACCGCGACCTGGTGACGATCTTCCCGGAAGTGGTGAACCAGATCGTGGCCTTCACCTTGCGCCCTGATGAAAGCAAACCGGGTGGCATCGACATCCGCCGCGAAGAAACCAGCTTCCTCGACACCGTCGCCAAGGCCCTCAACCTCAAGGCCCTGCGCGTGGTCGAAACCGGTGGCAACAGCTTCGCCGCCGAACGCGAACAGTGGGACGACGGCAACAACGTGGTGGCCGTGGAGCCTGGTGTGGTGATCGGTTACGACCGCAACACCTACACCAACACCCTGCTGCGCAAGGCCGGGATCGAGGTCATCACCATCAGCGCCGGCGAACTCGGCCGCGGCCGTGGCGGCGGCCATTGCATGACCTGCCCGATCATCCGCGACCCAATCGACTATTAATCGTCAAACCTTGGCTGAGGCTTACAGAGCCCAGCCAGGGGGATAACCGAAACCAAAGGAGATCCATACCATGGCTTTCAACATGCGTAACCGTAGCCTGCTCTCGCTGATGCACCACACCAATCGCGAGCTGCACTACCTGCTGGACCTGTCCCGCGACCTGAAACGCGCCAAGTACACCGGCACCGAACAGCCGCACCTCAAAGGCAAGAATATCGCACTGATCTTCGAAAAAACCTCGACCCGCACCCGTTGCGCCTTCGAAGTTGCAGCCCATGACCAAGGCGCTCACGTCACCTACATCGACCCGGTGTCCTCGCAAATCGGCCACAAGGAAAGCATGAAAGACACCGCCCGCGTACTGGGGCGGATGTTCGATGCCATCGAGTACCGTGGCTTCGAACAGGAAATTGTCGAAGAGCTGGCCAAGTTTGCCGGCGTGCCAGTGTTCAACGGCCTGACCGCTGAATTCCATCCGACCCAAATGATCGCCGACACCCTGACCATGCGCGAGCACAGCGACAAGCCGCTGCATGACATCAGCTACGCCTACCTCGGTGATGCACGCTACAACATGGGCAACTCGCTGCTGATGATCGGTGCCAAACTGGGCATGGACGTACGCATCGGTGCACCGAAAGCGCTGTGGCCGCATCAGGACTTCATCGATCAGTGCAAAGCCTTCGCCATCGATAGCGGTGCACGCATCACCATCACCGAAGACCCGAAAGAAGCGGTCAAAGGCGTGGACTTCATCCACACCGACATCTGGGTGTCCATGGGTGAACCGGTCGAAGCGTGGGACGAGCGTATCGAGCAATTGATGCCGTACCAGGTCAACGCCAAAATGATGAAAGCCTCGGGCAACCCTCGGGTGAAATTCATGCACTGCCTGCCGGCGTTCCACAACAGCGAAACCAAGGTCGGCAAGGACATCGCCGCGCGGTATCCGCACCTGGCCAACGGTGTGGAAGTGACCGAGGAAGTCTTCGAATCGCCTGCCAACATCGCCTTCGAGCAAGCGGAAAACCGCATGCACACCATCAAGGCGATCCTGGTCTCGGCGCTGGCTGACATCTAAAGGCCCGACCCGACTCTTCCTGCAGGAATAAGCCTCCTGTGGGAGCGAGCCTGCTCGCGAAGGCGGACTGACATTCACCACGGATGTCGACTGATACACCGCTTTCGCGAGCAGGCTCGCTCCCACACTGACCGAGTTCCAACAGGGAGACCGAGTCGCTCGCTACTTCTCTGTTTAGAAGGACTGCATTATGCGTATCGTCGTTGCACTGGGCGGTAACGCCCTGCTCCGCCGTGGTGAACCCATGACCGCGGACAACCAACGCACCAACATCCGGATCGCCACCGAACAGATCGCCAAAATCCATCCCGGCAACCAACTGGTGATTGCTCACGGCAATGGCCCGCAAGTCGGTCTGCTGTCGCTGCAAGCGGCGGCCTACACCCAGGTTTCCCCTTACCCGCTGGACGTGCTCGGTGCTGAAACCGAAGGCATGATCGGCTACATCATCGAACAGGAACTGGGCAACCTGCTGGACTTCGAAGTGCCCTTCGCGACCCTGCTGACCCAAGTCGAAGTCGATGCCAAGGACCCGGCTTTCAAAAATCCGACCAAGCCCATCGGCCCGGTCTACTCCAAGGCCGAAGCCGAGGCGCTGGCCGCTGAAAAAGGCTGGGCGATTGCCCCGGACGGTGACAAGTTCCGCCGCGTGGTCGCCAGTCCGAAGCCCAAGCGCATCTTCGAAATCCGCCCGATCAAGTGGCTGCTGGACAAAGGCAGCATCGTGATTTGCGCGGGCGGCGGCGGCATCCCGACGATGTACGACGAGCACCGCAAGCTCAAGGGCGTGGAAGCGGTGATCGACAAGGACCTGTGCTCGGCGCTGCTGGCCGAACAGCTTGAAAGTGACTTGCTGGTAATCGCCACCGACGTCAACGCCACGTTTATCGACTTCGGCAAGCCGACCCAGAAAGCCATCGCCCAGGCCCACCCGGACGATATCGAAAAACTCGGCTTCGCGGCTGGCTCCATGGGGCCGAAAGTCCAGGCCGCCTGCGAGTTCGCCCGCAACACTGGCAAAGTCGCAGTGATCGGTTCACTCTCGGACATCGAAGCGATTGTCCAGGGCAAGGCCGGCACCCGTATCAGCACGGCTAAACCTGGTATCACCTACCGATAAAAAACAGCCGGGGCAGACCTCATGCCTGCCCCGCTTCAATGCCTTTGAAGGAGGCGCCCATGGCCACGTTTGAGCCCGGTCACTTGCACATCGAGCGCCACGCGCTGAACAAGGACGACTTCAGCTACAACCTCTGCATTGACTATGAAGTCACCACAGATCCCAAGGAAGGCACAGGCATGCTCTTCAAGCTGCATGGCTCGGTCGAGGACAAGGACCTGAAAGAAGAGTTCTTCCTGCCCAAGGACCAGGCCTTCGACTTCGCCCGACACGCCACGCGCATCGCACAGAAATATGGCATGCCTAAATCCGCCAGCATCGGCTCGCTGCACAAGTATTACGACGAGATGTTCGAAGACGTACGCGCACAACTGCACGTCAAATCCGGTGACCCGGTCAAACCCGAGCACCTGGAATAACCCGAACTCTCAACAAAAGCTGAACCTGTGGGAGCGAGCCTGCTCGCGATGACGGAGTGACATTCAACAATAATGTTGACTGAATGACCGCTATCGCGAGCAGGCTCGCTCCCACAGGGGATCATCATTGCCATAAGATCCTGCGCTGGATTTCACCTCCACCCCTCCTCCAAGGCATACTTGCCACCCTCCGCACTCCAGAACACTGAACCGCCCCATGCGTATCCACGTCAGCTTCATCGACCGCGTCGGCATCACCCAGGAAGTCCTGGCCTTGCTCGGTGGGCGCAATCTCAATCTGGATGCGGTGGAAATGGTTCCGCCGAACGTTTACATCGACGCTCCGACCCTCAGCCCGCAAGTGCTCGAAGAGCTGCGCGATGCGCTGTTCAGCGTGCACGGCGTGCAAGCGGTAACGGTGGTCGACATTCTTCCCGGCCAGCGTCGGCACCTGCAGCTCGACGCGCTGCTGGCGGCGATGACCGACCCGGTGCTGGCCGTTGATAGCGCCGGCAACGTGTTGCTGGCCAACCCGGCGCTCATCGCCCTGTATGGCCGCGAACCCGCCGGGGAAAGTGTCGCCGAGCTGTTCGCTGATCCGGCGCTGCTGGAAACGCTGCTCGAACACGGCTTTCGCCTGCCACTGCGCGAGATCACCGTCAACGGCCAGACCTTGCTGCTGGACGCCACGCCGATCACCGATGCCGGCGCGCTGCTGACCCTGTATCAACCCAACCGCATCGGTGAGCAACTGTCGGCCTTGCACCACGATCACGCCGAAGGTTTCGATGCATTGCTCGGTGAGTCCCCGGCGATTCGCACCCTCAAGGCCCGTGCGCAAAGGGTGGCGGCGCTCGATGCTCCGCTGCTGATCCAGGGTGAAACCGGCACCGGTAAAGAACTGGTGGCCCGCGCCTGCCATGCGATCAGCGCCCGACACAGCGCGCCGTTTCTGGCGTTGAACTGCGCGGCATTGCCGGAAAACCTCGCTGAAAGCGAACTGTTCGGCTACGCCCCCGGTGCCTTCACCGGCGCTCAACGTGGTGGCAAGCCAGGCCTGATGGAACTGGCCAACCAGGGCACGGTGTTCCTCGACGAGATCGGCGAAATGTCGCCGTACTTGCAGGCCAAATTGCTGCGTTTCCTCAACGATGGCAGCTTCCGCCGGGTCGGTGGCGATCGTGAGGTCAAGGTCAACGTGCGGATCCTCAGCGCCACCCACCGTGACCTGGAAAAAATGGTCAGCGAAGGCACGTTCCGTGAGGACCTGTTCTACCGCCTCAACGTGCTCAACGTCGAAGTCCCGCCGCTGCGCGAACGTGGTCAGGACATTTTGTTGCTGGCGCGCTATTTCATGCAGCAGGCCTGCGCACAGATCCAGCGCCCGGTTTGTCGCCTCGCTCCTGGAACCTATCCAGCCCTGCTCGGCAACCGCTGGCCGGGCAATGTGCGGCAATTGCAGAACGTGATCTTCCGCGCCGCCGCCATTTGCGAAAGCAGCCTGGTGGATATTGGCGACCTGGACATCGCCGGCACCTCCGTGGCGCGCCAAAGCGACACGGAGGTCGACAGCCTTGAGCAGGCCGTGGAAGCGTTCGAGAAAACCCTGCTGGAACAGCTGTACGTCAACTATCCCTCGACCCGCCAACTGGCCAACCGCCTGCAAACCTCCCACACCGCCATCGCCCATCGACTGCGCAAGTACGGCATTCCCGGCAAGGCTTGAAATCGTCATCGCGAGCAGGCTCGCTCCCACAGGAGATTTCCTGTGATCCCAGGTTTTGTGTACGACACAGATCACTGTGGGAGCGAGCCTGCTCGCGATGAGGTCAGTTGCCCCACCATCAAACTCGCTCAAAAACGACCTCCATCTGTACTGAATGCGCTACAGCGGAACGATTTCGCTACACCCTCGATTAAACTACGCTACGCAAGGCTTTGATCCCCATAGGCTTTTTTCCACGGCTCAAGCTGTAGCGATTTCGCTACAGCCGGGTTTTTCGTCTCGCCTGTAATAAACAGTAACCTATTGATTTATAACAAATAAAAAACTTTGGCCGCGTTCTTGCTAAGCATCTGACCATTCAGCTCTGCCCTGCACGAGCATTCAATCGCGTCCACCAGACGAGTCTGGCCCCCTGAGGAGTTTCCATGAGCGAGTTGCGTTTTACTGAAGATCACGAATGGCTGCGCACCGAAGCTGACGGCACTGTCACTGTCGGCATCACCGCCTTCGCACAGAACGCCTTGGGCGACGTGGTTTTCGTACAACTGCCTGAGCTGAAGGCCTACGACAAAGGCGCTGAAGCTGCCACCGTGGAATCGGTAAAAGCCGCCAGCGGCGTGTACATGCCACTGGACGGTGAAGTACTGGAAGTGAACCCGGCGCTGGACAGCAGCCCTGAACTGGTCAACGAAGATCCACTGGGCGAAGGCTGGTTCTTCCGCTTCATCCCCGCTGATGCCGCCGCTGTCGGCCAACTGCTGGATCAGGACGCCTACGACCGTCTGATCAAAGCCAACGCCGAAGCCTGAGGAGCGCCAACATGACTCAAGTAAATCTAAGCACCGCCAACGAATTCATCGCGCGC